>JAJPKE010000016.1 GCA_021323855.1 Chloroflexota bacterium
CGTATCTTCTCGCGTTTCGACAAGTTGGACCGCTCCTACCTGGGCTTCGTCCACTTCGTCTGCGCGCTCGTCTGGTTACGGTAAAATGTCAACAGAACCTAGTTATTTGAGGATAACGGCGTTGATAGGCATAGAGGCCAAATAGGAGCGAGATTCTTGCCCATTCCCACATCCAGTCATCGAACCGATCAATATTGTGTATAGCTTTCTGGCGTGTTTCCCACAAATCCATGAGCGCTTCGACGGAAAGAGGACTACCTTCGGGTCCTTTTGTTTGCCCTCTCTTTTCTGGCTTTCGCCCCTCCATGAGTAAGGTAATTGGATCGCGGAGAGCATCTATATCCATGTTTGACCTTGCTATGATATCTTGAAGCTGCTTCTTCGCATGACGCACCTGTTGAGCATCTTTGGTCTTTATCTGTTTTACAAGACGCTGAGCGGTACGACGGGCCACGTCCAAAGAGGGTGGCTTCACCCGCTCTGCCCAGCTTCTCATCACAAGTTTGACCTGAGCAAGTGATACTCCGCCAACATCTTCACCAAAGAATATCCAGCCTCCCACTGGCAAATTGCATAAATGTATGATGTGAGCGTGCTCCTGCCGACGAGTTTCAAGTAACTTGAGCCAAAGGCTAGCCTGTGCTGGTTTCCAAAGACCGCGTTCACCTTCCTCCGGCTTCCCTATAACTCCGAGCCGGACCCATTCATAGAGGAGTGATAACGTTGCATTCAGACCTTGGTCGTTAGCTAGTGCAACTAGGTCTGCTGCGGAATAGCGCTTTGCTTGTGCCATCTTACGCTGTGCTTCAGGTGGAATCCACAAATCCGACATAGGTGTTCCTCTCTGCGTCAGATAAACTGTCCATTGGGTTAATCAATGGTGCAAGAAAGAAGATAGGACTCTTGCCACCAAGTCTTGCAGCAAGGCTGAGACGCAGGGAACAAGAACGAGTTGGATACCAATCCATCCCCATCGTTGAATATTCCGGCGGAAACTCAGATTAGTGCGAAACCGTTGACGTCTTTTTGTTGGGAATGATCGCTTTTGACTATGTCCCTTGCCGCAATGGCAGCTCCCGTTTGATCGGGAGGGGCAATTCTTGCGTTTGCCTTTCCGATGAGCACGACTCATTTACAATTTCTTCCCCCTGTGAACAATGGTGGATATGTCTAGGAAGCATTTTCGTAGGAAGTACCTGCCTAGAGGAAATAAAAAGTGGCCCAATTTTCTATAAAATGCGGCTGCTGGAAGTGCGGCTATGCCATTTAGGAGTAGTTTCCCGATCAATGCAAGCCGGTAGCATGAGTTGCAATCAGATCGTTGTGTGTGGTGTTATTCAGAAAGTTCATTCAACGAGATTCTTACTCAGGAGGTTCATTCGTGGCGAAACGATACAGCAGTCCCCCGGCGATGCAGATAGACCCGAACAAGCGGTACGTAGCGGTGTTCCATACCGATAGGGGCGACTTTCAGGTGGAACTCTTTGCCAAACAGGCGCCAGTCACCGTCAACAATTTCGTGTTTCTCGCGCCTGCACGGTAAGTTTGTCTGTCACTGGTGTGTTATTGCGAGTTGTTTGGTGCTGGTGATGACGGCCTCTTTGGCTCGCGCACGCACAATACTAAGTTCTGGCAACTGGCAGCAGGATTCCAGAGGCGCATCTAGGCATCCTCAGTAGGACCCATATCCTGGAATGGATGTGCCTGCTGCTAGGATGAGCCAGGAAGGACGTGTGGCCAGAACGCTTCTTCCTGCCTTCTCCTGTCCACTGTGACGAGCCACCAGTGATAGTGCGGCAAGATCACCCACGGTCGTTTACGGAATCGCCTGTCCTGCTCCTCACTCTCGGCGTCAGGAGACCAGGCTGATCGATCTAGGAAGTGAAATTGCATGAGTACCTTGTCACCGCCAGAGTCAAGGTACGAGATTCCGACGACATACACCGCCTCAGGGAGCTGGGTTTGCATGAGTCGCCATGCGGTTCGCGCGCTGATATGCCGACCAATGGCTTGGTGTTTCTGCTGTTTGGTGGCTACATAGACAACATAATGCTCAGCGACGATCTCTTCCAGGGAGTGGTGCCCGTCGTAGACAAATGCCGTATACGGGATGCACCTCCTTAACCACCAAGCGACCACCATAACGAAGAGGCTGACGCTTTGGACAAGTGCCAAGATCTTGATGACCCCGTCATAAAGCCAGGTGATCTGCGCCGCCCCGGCAGGAACCAGAGCAGAAAGCAGCACCGCGAGCAGTGCCGCAGCAACCATCAGAAAAGGGAATGCGAGAAACGCCAGACACCCTCCCAAGACGATTTTCTCGAGAAAGTAGCAGAGTTGAAGCATGCGTTTTGCTTGCTGCATCATGAGCATCACCTTCGCTGTTCCCTATGGGGTCCAAAGGCCGGAGGTCCTGAAGGACGGACGCCCTGCTATCCGACGTGGTTGCCATCTGGGCCAAGTTGAAAAGGACAACATCGCCCCTTCATTGATACCCTTCGATGACTGAGCGTTGTACATCTAGGTCAGAAAGGTGCCAAGCATGTCCTGAGTCGGTATGGCCAACCTAAAGCGACTTGTATCTCATGAAATAGTGAAGGTTCCTGGAACATTCATGGGCCGTCTGATGTATGATTGAGGACCGAAAGCACAGTACTGCGAATTTCTTTTATATCCATTGTTGCACCTCTCCTACCGTATGAATTAGCAAATTGCTAGAACTTCACCTTGAGGCTCTTACAAAAGTATACCACTGTCCGTTTGCAATAGATTCGTTTGTGTGGCCTACTCAAAAGGTGGATTCGATGTTGATACCACTATCTACATATTTAGGAGGTACTTTCGTGGCGAAACGATACAGCAGTCCCCCGGCGATGCAGATAGACCCAAACAAGCGGTATGTCGCAGTGTTCCATACCGATAGGGGCGACTTTCAGGTGGAACTCTTTGCCAAACAGGCGCCAGTCACCGTCAATAATTTCGTGTTTCTGGCACGCGAGGGATATTATGACGGTGTGACGTTCCACCGCGTCATCAAGGGCTTCATGGCGCAGGGCGGCGACCCGACGGGGACTGGCACCGGCGGACCCGGCTATGAGTTCAACGACGAACGCAGCGCGCTGGACCTCAAGCATGACGCGCCGGGCACCCTCAGCATGGCGAACGCTGGTCCGAATACCAACGGCTCCCAGTTCTTCATCACCTTCGTGCCGACGCCGCACCTCAACGGCAAACACGCCGTCTTTGGCCGCGTCATCAGCGGCATGGACGTGGTGAACAGCCTGCGCGAGCGCGACCCAGGGCGCGACCGCCAGCCCGGCGATAAGATTCTGCATATTGATATTCAAGAGAGCTAACAGCTCATCACACGCTCAGGAATGAGCGGGCACACTCCCCTCTCCTTGCGGGAGAGGGGCCGGGGGTGAGGTCTGGGCGAGCGGGAGCGTGAAGATGAAGGTTGAGCCGTCGCCGGAGACGCCGTTGCTCTCGACCCAGATGCTCCCGCCCATCGCCTCGATATAGGACTTGCAGATGGCGAGGCCCAGGCCGGTGCCGTTGACGTTGGAGGCCAGGTCGCGTTCCAACCGCACGAACCGCTGAAACAGCAGCGGAATCTGCTCTGGGGGGATGCCCAGCCCGTGATCGCGTACCGCAACCTCCACCAGTGGCCGGGCGTTTGTTTTACCGCGCCCACGCCTGGCGGTCTCCGGCTGCTGGATGCGGGCGGAGATTTCGATAGGACTGCCGGGCGGCGAGTATTTGCTGGCGTTGGAAAGCAGATTGAGCGCCACCTGACGCACATGATCCTGGTCTGCAAAAACCGCCAACTCCGCCGGAATGTTGATATGCAGCTCGCGTTCCTGCTCCCCGGCCTCGCGTGGGTCCAGCAATTCCGTCGCCGCCAGAATCGTTGGCAACAACGGGAAGGTCGTAGGGTTGGCGGTGGATGCGTCGGCCTCGATGCGCCGCACGCTCAACACGCTTTTGACGAGCGACGCCAGGTGGTCCGCCGCGCCTGCGCTGCGTTCCAGCATATGTTGCTGGCGCTGGCTCTCGCCGCGTTCGCCCAACTCCTGCGCGATTTCGATATAGCCTTGCAGCGCCATGATCGGCGTGCGCAACTCGTGGTTGACGCTAGAAATGAATTGATCTTTGAGCCGTTCGAGTTCTTTCTCGCGCGCATAGGCCACACGGATGTCGCCTAGCTCGCGTTGCGTGCGGCGAAAGCCCCAGGTCGCCGCGAAGATCAGCGCGCCGAACGCCAGTTGCACCGAGATCGGCACAGTGAAGACCACCGGCCCGTTCGATTGTTGAAGTGTGGCATTGAGCGCGGGCGTATGGTGCGTAAAGAATATCGTTGCGAAGGTAAATATGCTGCTAGCGGCGGTCACCAGAACCACGAAGCGCGGGCCGCCAAAGATGCCAGCGACAGCGATAGGTAGTATCAGCAGCGAGAACTCAGGCAGGGTTATCACATCGAGTGGGTTCTGTATCGCATCATTGAAGAGCAACAGCACGATCACGCCGGTGATGCCGAGGAAGAACGCCAGCGACGCCAGATTGGCGCGGCGTTTCCAGGTCGCCAGCAGCGCCAGCGCGAAGAAGACGACGCCGATGCCGTCTTGCGTGCTGCTGTTGAGGCTCTGCGCGGCAACATCGGTCTGGATGGCGAACGGTAGCCCAATCAGCGCAATGCCAAAGAGCGCCGGCACGATGATGCGCAGCAGCGCCAGACGGCGCCCGGCATCGAACTGTTCGAGCATCGCCCGTTCGGCTGCCGTCGGATTGGTGGAGAGGGATTCCGGCGCCGCTGTGGGGGAAGCGGAAGAAGATGTTTGCTCAGCCATTGCAACAACGCTCACTATTCAGATACCGCCGCCGAAGACCGGCTCCCATCGGCGTTCATCCCATTCGCTCCATTCGTTCCATCCATCGCATCAGTGTCGTTGTTCTCGTCATCCTTGCTCAGCGCGCGCATGCGTTCGAGCCGCTGCTGTGCGCTGACGCGGATGGCCTCTTCAATCGCGGCGATCAACTCGCGCGGCTTCACTGGCTTATCCAGGTAGAGGTCGGCGCCGCTGAGCATGCCAGCGAGCCGGTCGCGGTCCTGCACCATCGCGGAGAGAATGATGAGTGGGAGATCGGCGGTGGCAGGGTCGCCACGCAACGCACGCACCACCTGATAGCCGTCGAGCCTGGGCATACGCACATCCACTACGACGACATCCGGCTGATCCTCATAGAGCCGCAAGAGGCCCTGCTCGCCATCGCAGGCGGAAACCACCTCAAAGTCGCTGAAGAGTTGCAGCGATGTGACCATCACCTCGTTGAGATGAGGATCGTCGTCAATGATGAGTACCTTACAGCGTTGCCCCATCGGGCGAGTTGCTTCCGCCACTGCTCGACCTCCTATCAAGACCTACAAGACGTGAACTATTCGCCTATATGTTTATCTAACGAGCGGCGTGCAGAGAGTAACACTGGTTAGCTTCTCATCCTGCCCACGAACAGCGATTTGTGGGTCAGCAGTGTGGGAACCAGCCAGAGCGGATAGACGAGATAGGGGATGCCGGAGATGATCGTTGTGATGAGATCGGTCGTCGTATGGTGAGCGGCAAGCGTGCCACTCAGCAGGAAATAGAGATCGGCGTAAAAGATCATCGCGCCGGTGATGATGCCCACTGCATATACCCATTTGCTCAGGCGAAGCAGCCCAATGCCGGTGATGAGGTAGAGCGGCCCCATCATAAAGGCATCCTCGATGCCGCCTGCCAGCGTACCAGGGTCCACCGTGAGATAACCGCCCTGCTGGCCGCCGAGAATGTAATTGTACCAGACAGCGCCGAGTGGGTTGGCGTTTGGACCGATGGGGAAGACGTGCGGATTGATGGCGAAGAGAACGTAATAGAGCTGCGGGATGCCGGTGATGATGGCCAGGACAATCGAATACACGGCGAGAATCGTGATGACGAGCGGGCGGCTCGACTTCGTTGCGTCGCCCGCCGCTGGAGCCGTCGCTGCGGCGTTGGGTCTGCTCGTGGCGCTGGTCGTCTGTGCGGAACTGGCATCGCTAGCTTCCACCTGAAGCCTCCTCATGAGCGAATAGGCGTGTATGGGACAACAGGGCAACGTTTGCAGGTACGAGTATCTCGTTAGAGTAGCAGGGGTTAGGGCTGGCGTCAAGCCTATTTCTGCGATATATCATCCGTACCATCTCGACTATCAGAGAACTTTTATCCCGGCCCGCCGCTTTCTCCCTGCGCCCGTGCCTGAAAGTTTTGGTAGATGACACGGCTGCGCATTGCTGCTATGATGCGTAAACAAGCGATAGCGGTGTTCGCCGGTAGCGCCTCACTCCTCTCATTCCTCAAAGGCGCTCTGGTCGCTGGTCAGCAGCGGGCGGCGCTAGGCTATGCCACGCCAGCGCATAGACAATGCAGACACAAAATGATCCGGTTCCTGGCCCGGCGGTATGCGGATTGAGATAGGGCGAACGATATTGGCGGCGCCTGGCGATGAGGGGCGCGAAATAAAACTGGGGTGAGACGATATGGGGCTACTACAGTAAGCGTCAGGCACATATGCGATATATCCAGTGGCTGGCAAATGTAAGGTGAAAGGGCTGGCAGGTGACAGAACGCGAACAACTCGATGGTCGGCAGGCATCAAAGACGGTGCTGGTGGTTGATGATAATGATGATCTCCTGTCCCTGATTGCCGAATCGCTACGCAAGCTGGGTCATTACACCGTTGTGACGGCCCGCGACGGCGCCGAAGGGCTGGAACGCTACTTCGAGGCGCGCCCAGACTGCGTGGTGATTGATGTGAAGATGCCAAAGCTGGACGGCTATCAACTGGTGAAGGCGCTGCGCGGTGATCCGGATTCTAGCGCGACGCCGCTCGTCATCCTCACGGCGATGGTGCAGGACAAAGATCAGTTGGCTGGTTTCCTCTCCGGCGCCGACGAGTATCTGACGAAACCCATTGGTCCGCTCGAACTCGTGCGCGCTATCAGCGACGTGCTGGGCAGAAGCGAGGCAGAACGCCGCCAGCGGCAGCAGGCATTGCTCGAACACCTGGAGCGCCAGGAACGCCAGGAGCAGCAAGAACGTGGAGAAGGGAACTGAGGCACCTATGACAGATACCGTTGCAGTCCCACCCGCCAGCGATTCATCTACGAAACCCGATACAAACGGAGAGCCAGAGGAGCAAGCGCAACAGACGCAACAGGCGCAACAGACAGCATCTGATATGTTTGGCGGCTATGAATGGCAGCGCCGGCTGCGGCTAGCGGGCGTGCTCCTGCCGATCTTTGCGCCCATTCAATTCCTCCTCGCTATCCTCAGTATCGTCATCGTCCTCGACTCGCACTTTCCCCCACCGCTGCTTCAGATTGGCATATTTACCGCCGTCATCATTGCGCTGGGCTTTGTCTCCTATGTCGCTGGTATCTACTTCGTGCGCAAGCAACGGACGGGGCCGGCGATTCTCTGCCTCATCATTCCGGCCTGCGCGACGATTCTCTTGCCCGTCCCGCTCTACGATTTCGCCTATCGTCTCTCCGCGCATGTTTCCGGCGATCCAATTGTCGCCGTTACGCTAAATATCGTGATTGCGACCTTCGCGTTGCTCGTTCTCGTCGGTCTGCTGGCAAGTAATCGCTGGCAATTGGTTGGCGCGACCATTCTGCTCAACTTATTCACGGTCGGCATCATGCTCTTCGCCTTGCGCGTCCCTGGTATGGGAACCAGCATGGGCCAGCAGGCGCAGATGTTCATTCCCTTGCCACTGATGGTGCAATGGACCGTCGCTGGCATCCTCATTGCTTCGATGGATGTCTCGTTGCGGACGATCCGCGAATTGGGTGAGGTGCGCGTCGCCTATGCGCAGGCGCAGCAACTCGACGATCTAAAAGACCAGTTCATCACGCATATCAACCATGAGTTGCGCAGCCCGGTAATGGCGATGCAGGGGCATATCGAGTTGCTGCTGCTGACCGGCGAGACGCTGACGCCCGAAGAACGAACCTCCTATCTGGAGCATGCCAAGCATGCAGGCGATACGCTTTCGTCATTGGTGATGAGCATTCTCGATATCCGGCGTATCGAGCAGGAGGCGGGTACGCTGGTGCCGGAGCCGGTGCCGGTGAAAGCGGCGGTGGAGGCGGCGGCGCAGTTGATTGACCCACGCGAGGCAACGGTCTCCGGGCGCGAACTGCGCATAGATATCCCTGAGTCGCTGGCGATCTGGGGGGACCCGGTGCGGCTGCGCCAGATTCTCATCAATCTGCTCTCCAACGCCGTCAAATACTCCGCGCCAGAGACGCCGGTGAAGGTGACGGCGCGTCTTGTCACTGAGAAACCGGCTGCCAGCGCACGCCGCAGCGGGCAGCAATCGCAACGTCTCATGGCGGAAATTACGGTGCGCGACTATGGGCTGGGCATCCCGCCGGAACAGATTCCGCTGCTCTTCAAGCGGTTCGTGCGCCTGCCGCGCGACCTGGCCTCCAACGTCGTCGGCAACGGGCTGGGTCTGCACCTCTGTCAGTTGTTCGCAGAGGAGATGGGCGGCTCGATCTGGGTCGAAAGCTCCGGCGTCGAGGGCGAAGGCTCGACGTTTCATGTGCAGTTGCCGCTGCCGCCCGCCGGTATTGCAGATGTTACCAACGCCTCAGCTTCGGCAACCGATGGGGCGGGCATCTGACGGCCACGGTTGAGATGAGCTATAATGAGTGATGGGACCATTGGAACTGTGTTTTGAGAAGGAAAGTAGCTCTATCGTTGCCTAGTTTTGCCGTCATTGCCGATATTCATGGGAATCTGCCCGCGCTCGACGCTGTGCTGGCCGATCTGGAACGGGTGCGACCAGACCGCATCGTCGTCGCTGGCGATTTCGTCAATCGTGGACCACAGAGCCGCGCCGTGATGGAACGCATCGCGCCCTATGAGTTTCCCGCGATCAGCGGCAACCATGATACCTGGCTGGCGATGTTGAGCCGGGGCGAAGGCAAACCACCGGAATGGGACACCTCCTGGTGTACGCCGGTGCGGCTGGCGATGGAAGAGACGGGGGCGGAGTGGCTTCGCTGGCTGGAAGCGTTGCCAGCGACGATGCGCCTGGAATTGCCGGGGACGACGCCTGTACGCATTGTGCATGGCAGCCCACGCCACTCACGCGAGGGCATGGGACGCATGTGTTCAGATGCGGAGGCGACGGCGGCGCTGGCTGGCGTTGAGGAGCCGCTGATAATCGGCGCGCACATCCACTATCCCTTTGTGCGCACGGTCGGCGCGCAGCAGGTGGTGGTAATCGGCGCGGTCGGTTGCCCTTTCAACGGCGATATCAACGCGCAGTACGGCCTCTTTCATTGGGATGAAGACGCGAAGCAGTGGCGCTTCGAGCATCGTTCAGTGCCCTATGACCATGAGCCGCTCTACACGGCATGGCGTGATGGCGGCTATCTGGCTGACGGTAGCCTGGCGTCAGAGTTGATGATGCGCGAGCATCAGACAGCGCGCACCCACTATGTGCCCTTCTGGGAGTGGTGCCTGGCGCATCATCTCGACCTCACGCGCGACAATATGGAACGTTTCCTGGCCGAGCGCGAGCCGTTCACACCTCCACCGATGCGTTTCGCTTCGAGCAGCGTCTGATTTTTTGTTTGCCGCCCGCTCACTGTCATTAGTTGATGAGACCGAACTACATACCCTGAACCAACCTCAAAGACGATAAGGGGGAAGGCGGAAGTTCTCATGCTTCCGCCCTGCCTCACTCTCATACTGAATAAGAGGTCGTTTTGGTATCAGTCGTCATCCTGCTCTTCGACAACACTCGCCGGGCTTTGTGATGTATCTCTCGTTGCCATCCAAGATGTGAACATGGTGAGGGCAAGCGCTGGTAAGAGGGCAATCCAGAGGTATTGGGCAAAAATAAGCGATTGACCAAAGAGGGAAATCTGGCCAAAGGAGTTGGCATTCGATAATGCGGCTATGATGACTATTACCAACAACAACGCGGTCGCCCCCCACACGATCCAACGCCCTAATGCAACCCCACGATTATGGAGAATTGCGCCAAGCGACAAGAGCAAAAGGCATCCTATACTGATGACAAATGGAAGCGTGAGTTGTAGAGGTAGTGGTATTACATCTCCATGTGGGTTCATGGCTAGACCTGTGCGGACAGAGATCGTCTCCCCATGACTGCCATTTGTTTGCCAGAGATAGACTGGACCGAAGAGCAGAAAGGTGAGACCACATATCCCAATTATGGTGGCATAAATGGCAAATACTACTTCTCTACGACGAAGATCTGTTCTCATACCACGTCTCCTCTATTACGCTGTTATGTACAAGAAACTCATCATAATCCTAGCACTATGATGAGTTTATTGCTTTGTAATCGCTCTTCTTTACAAGAAGGCAGTTAACGCTTTAATCTTGCCTCCATTTATAGTATTCGGCATGCTTAACTATGTTCAATCATGCCGAGCCACAGGCCACCAATCTGTGTGGGATCGAACCAGCGCAACTCATGCCCAAACCACTCATGTGGCTCGCCAAGCGAAAAGCGCCGGACGGAAGTTGCCATATCTTTGGTGCCAATGAGGAAGGCGCAGGGCAACGGACCGAAGCGGCGCAGGCGCTCCGCGAGCCAGTCACCGCCCGATAACGGCGTGGCAAGCGTCACCGGCGTGCCAGGGAAATGCGTGAGAGTCGCGCCAAATAGCGGGTCATCCTGCGTGGCTGTTTCCGTCCAGCTATAGACGGTTTGGAAAAGGTTGCTGGCCGATTGGGAGTCTGCCACGCCCAGCACGACCATCGCAATGCCGGTCAGTTCGCTGCCATGAACGGCGGGCGAGGGCTGCACACGCCAGTCGCGCGGCGTGCGGTCATGAATGATAAAGGGCAGCAGATTGCCCGGCTGTCCATCGCCAGGAAACGCCAGGTCCCACTCCACCAACCGGCCATCCGGTCGCAGGCGGTTGAGTGACTGCGGTCCGCGCACGGGCACGCCCAGCGCCGCCACGCGCGCCGCTTCATCCGCTACCACGCCGGGGTCCACGGCCCAGGCGCAGGGGCCAGCGTCGCCAGTGATGGCATCCTGCCAGAGCGGTGAGGCGCGATCCGCCGCCAGCAACGCGATCAGTTCGATATAGGAGCCGTCGTCGAAGCCGAGCAGCGCCATATGGGTCGCGCCGTTGGAATGTGGTCCGCCATACTCCGTGCGCAACCCCACCCGCGCAAAATTTTCCTCTAACGTCGCTAGATTGGTGGCTGCGATGGTCACATGGTCAATGGTTTCGATGGTATGCTGGGCAGGTGACATCGTATACGCTCCTGACGGATGCACAGTGGCCTACGAAGACATACAAAGATATACAAAAACGAAAAACCGCCAGGAATCATTATCCCGGCGGCATGTGTTTGGGTGGGCGATGAGGAACTCGAATCCCCGACCTCCACGATGTCAACGTGGCGCTCTAACCAACTGAGCTAATCGCCCGCGCAGACACAGTGTACCATCCTCACCCGCAATCAGTCAAGTTCTCGCTGGAAGTGGGTCAGCTTTTGCGCGCCCGGATGAGGGCTGCCCCTGGAAACGCAGAGAAGCGCAGTGGCGGCATCTCTTCCGTCTCTATCGGCGCGAAACCCGCCTCCGTGACCATGTTCACCAGGTCTTGCAGGTCACTTCCGCCAGCGTGAAAGCGCGCTCCCTGGCCCTGGCGTTGCTTCTTGTGAGTGAAGTCAGCGATAATCAGGCGACCACCCGGCTTGAGGACGCGCGCAATTTCACTGAGTCCCTGGCGTTTGAGCGGCGTGGGCAGGTGGTGCATCATCAGCGTTGAAAGCACCACATCAAACGTTTGATCGGGGAAATCGAGTTGCTCGATGACGCCAACCTGGAACTCAACGGACAGGTGATGCCGGTTCGCTTTCGCGCGGGCACGCGCAATTTGTTCTGAACTGGGGTCAATGCCGCAGACACGGCCAGCATTGCCCACTCGTTTCCGGGCTTCCAGCGCTAGCGTGCCAGTTCCGCAGCCGACATCCAGCACTTGTTCGCCGGAGCGCAGTTGCGCCAGCATTGCAGTCCGCCGCCGTAGTTCGCGTCCCTGACCACGGAACCGGAAGGTGTCAATGAACCACCCATGCAAGTCGTAGCGCCAGCCTCCTCTCATGGTTAGCCCTTTGGTCGGCGCTTCATTTGCAGCGCCGTGGCTATGGCGTGCGGATGAGTGCATAGATTGCATACCTCGTGTGCCTTTCTGGGAAAGCCGCTCATTTTGTATGAGCAGATAACTTGACAGGATGACCGGATTGGTACACACTGTCTCGAATGAACTATCACGTCTGACTCTCACTGTAATCCGGTGGTTGGCGGGCGGCAAGGGGCAATTAAGAGCAGGTGTCCCATTCGAGACAGGAAGCGCAAAATGTCACGGCAAATGAGCCAGACGAGCCAGATCAACCAAACCAACCAAACCAACCAAACTGGCAATCTGCGGGTAAAGCGTACACAGAAACTCTTGCGCGAGGCGCTCATTGAGTTGATCGAAGAGCGCGGCTTCGAGGCGCTCACCGTCGGCGAATTGACCGAACGCGCGATGGTGAGCCGCGCCGCTTTTTATCGCAACTACCAGGATAAATATGCTCTGGTGGAGCAAATCTTTGCGGAAGCGATGAGCGCCCTGATGAACGCGGTTGGCGACCTGGGACAAGAACATCCGGCTGAGGTCTGGGTGCGGTTCTTCGAGCATATCGCAGAATATGAGCGGCTCTATCGTGCGCTGCTCGGCAGCAAGGGAAGCCCCTGGTTTGTGCGCACGATGCGGGCATCGCTGGCCGAGCTGATACTAGAGCGCGGGCATCCGCTACATAGTACGAACGCCACGCATGCCACGCATGCTGCTCGTGCGCCTCATGCTTCCATTCACGCTTTCTCAGATGGATTCGTGCCCGGCTTCGTTGCCGCAATGTTTGTAGAAGCGATCACCTGGTGGCTGGAACAGGGAAGGCCGTATAGCCCAAGAGAGATGGCGACGCGCAGCTCCCGGCTGGCCGCCGCCATCTTCAAAGAAGCGAGCGCCTGGTAATACTCACGAGTGCCTGTTTGGAAGAGGGTCTCGGTAGAGCAGAGGGCAGGATTAACCGGTGGCTCCGAAGCGCCGCGCCACCTCCGCGCGCGTGGGGATGCCGCCGCCGCCGATTTGTTCTACAGAGCAGGCGGCAACGCGGTTGGCAAAGTCCACTGCTGCGCGCGCATCGCCCGTCTGATGCAGTTCGCAGAGGAAGGCCGCTGCGAAGACATCGCCCGCGCCGGTAGGGTCCACCTCCTGCGCTGGATACCCCGGAAAGTGTTCGGGCGCTTCGGTTCCCTGATAGAGCAGCGCACCCGCTGGCCCCTGTGTCACGGCGATCAGCGGGAGCAGACGCGCCCAGTCGGCCAGCAGCGCGTCCGCCTCGTCCGTGGTGCGCGGAATGTCACTGACGCTTTCTTGCGTGGCGGCGGATTGGCCCGGCTCGTTCGCTGGCGCGAGCAAATCTTCGCGGCTGAGGATGAGCGCGCGCAGGTGTGGCAGCACCGCCTGCGCCGCTACGAACGGTCCCGGTGAGACGTGGCCCGTCGCATCCCAGCGGCGCAGCCAGCCCTGCGGCGTCGCGGCAACCAGCGAGTGCGGGAAGGCCGCCGCCAGCGTTGGGTCTACTTCATTCGCCAGCGGCGCTAGCAGCACCAGCGGCGCATTGCGCCAGCCTGTGGGAATGGCATCGAGGGCGAGCGGCGCGGCGCGTCCGCGCAGGTATTGGCGGCGCGCGCCGTTGGTATAGATGTTTTCGTAGGTCGTGGCATCGGCTGAGGGTATGGCATGGACGGCAATATCTGGCAGCGCCTCGCGTAGCGCCGCCAGAACATCGGGCGGGCCACTGGTGACGATGGCAGCGTGCAGTCCCAGCCGCTCTGCCGTCAGCGCGGCAAAGGTGACGGTGCCACCGAGCCGCCAGTCGCCGCCCGGTAGCAGATCGCGTGTGGCGTGGCCAATGGTCAGGAAGTCCGGCGTATCAGCGAGGAGTGCCACGATCACCGCCTTTTCTTGTGGGTATAGCAAAGGGGCCGGCGAGCATCTTCGCCGGCCCCTACAGTGCGCATCAGGCGCGGGCAGGACGTTTGAGGGAGACGACGACGCGCCGCTGGTCGCCTTCGCCGGTGCTCTCGGTGGAGATGTCGCCGGTTTCGGCAAGCGCCATATGAATGATGCGCCGCTCGTTTGGTGGCATCGCTTCGAGCATCACGGGATTGCCGGAGCGGCGCACCTGATCGGCGACGCGCGCCGCCATCGAGCGTAGATTCTGCTCGCGGCGCTCACGATAGCGTTCGGCGTCCACGATGATGTGTTCGCGGGTTCCCGTCTGTTTGCTGACGATCAGATTGACCAGCAATTGGATCGAGGCAAGGGTTTCGCCACGCCGCCCGATGAGCAGGCTGACCATCGAGGGGTCGTCGCTGTGAATATTGAGGGTGAGTGGCTCCTCTTCGGCGGCCTCCTCGTTGATGGGATCGCAGACTTCGACGGTGGCGCGGATGCCCATATGCCCCAGGATCACGCGCAGAGCTTCCTCGGCGAATTCTTCGATGCTGGCGTCTTCCGGCAGGAGTTCCTGTAATACGCCGGTGGTGAAAGGCTCGGCAACGTATGGCTCAACGTAGTCTTCTGCATACTCGTCATAGCCAGCGTACTCGCCTTCGGTGTAAGCCGCTTCCTCATCGTCATACGCCGCAGACGCGGGAAACCCGCCATCCGGCGGCTCGGCGCGGCCCGGCAACACGTGAACGCGCACCCGCGCCTCGCGCACGCCGATGCCGCGCTGGCCACGGCTCGGCTCCTGCAATACGGTGATCTCCACCTCATTGCGGTTGCGCCCCAGCTTGGCGAGCGCCTGGAGAATCGCGTCTTCGATAGATTTGCCGGAGGCTTCGACACTCTCCACGGCTATCTGCCTCCCTTCGGGCGATTGGTGTTGCGATTACGCGCGCCAGATGATCCCTTGCCGCTGCCATTCCCACCGGACTTACGCGCGCCATTACCATTATTGCCATTGCCATTGTTACCGTTACCTTTTGCGGCGCTAGCAGGGCGAACGACGGTGGCGCTGGTGCTATGCGCCCCGGAACTACCATTATTGCCGTTATTGCCGTTGCCATTGTTATTGCTGGCAGTGCGGGCAATCGCGACCTCCGGCAACGGCTCGTCCTTCGCGCTGGCTGGCGTCGTCGCGTCGCGCTGAATCGCCTGTTCGGGTAGTTCGGCTTTGGCGGGTTTGGTGGATGAGGCTGGCGGTTTCACCAGCACCGGCCCAGCTTTGGCGGCGGAACGCGGGCGGCGGCTCGCGGCGTTGGCACTCTCCGGCTTCTTCGCACCCTCTTCGTTGGTTACGCCAGCCGGACTTGCCGTTTTTGCCGCCGCTTCATTTTTGGCGAGCGTGCTATCCACCACCTTGCCCTCGCGTCTGGCTTTGGCCGTTTCCTCGGCCTGCGCAGTGGCGGCGGCGGACATTTCACGCATCTGCTGGAAGAAGCCGCGAATTCCGCGCGGCTGTTCCCCTCCTGCTGCGGTTGAGGCCGAAACGAGGCTACGCGCACCCGCGCCAGCAACGTGGCTATTGGCGCGCGCACCGCCGGTCTGTGTCACCATGCTGGTTGGCGGTTCTTTCGGCTCCGGCACAAGATGCTCGAATCCAGGGATACCGACGAAGAGCGATCCCCAACCCGTCAGGAAGTATTGCTGTGTCGAGGCGAAGATTGCGCCGACCGTCCAGTAGAGCGCCAGGCCAGCGGGGAAGGTCCAACCGAAGAAGAGCGTAATCAGCGGCATGATATACATTGTTGTCTGCGTCGCCTGGCTGGTGGCGTCGCGCGGCGCGCCAGGCGCCGGCTTCTTGCGCACCGGCATCGCCATACGCAACTGGATGAAGGTGAAGAGCGCCGCCAGCACCGGCAAGACATGCCAGGGGTCGGGCGTCGCCAGATTTGTCCAGAAGAATTGGAGGTTCGGCAGATGCGTCAGATGCGGCAGGAATGGATAGATATCGTTGTTGATATTTTGGAGATGGACAGCATCTATATGAGCAGGCGTCCAGTGCTGGCCTGCTGGCGGCGTCGGCGCGCGGAGGATGCCCCAGAACGCATAATAGAGCGCATAGAGGAACGGCAACTGGATCAGCAGTGGCAAACAACCGGAGACCGGGCTGTAGCCGTGCTCTTTATAGAGCGCCTGCTGCGCCTGCATCAGACCTTGCGGGTCGCCACGATACTGCACTTTGAGGGCGTTGAGTTGCGGCGCCAGTTCTTGCATGACACGGCTGGATTTGAGCTGTTTGCGGGTGAGCGGGATGAGTGCGCAGCGGATGAGAAGGGTCAGAACGATGATAGCAAGCGCAAACGCTCCATAAATGCCGGTGGCGTTGATGACGTGATACAACAACATCAAGATGTTGTAGATCGGTTCGTAGAAGATGGTATGAAAAACAGTCCCGATTGGGCTTAACAATTGGCCCAATCCACTCAGTATATTGCCCACGATCTATGTCCTCCCCCGCGACGATTGCTGAGAGGGCATTCCTCTATCCTCAGCCGCGACGCTCCAGGTCTTTCTCACTTGTCGAACTCGTGAATCATGGCGATGGTTCACGCTGTGTACTCTATCCACTCTATTGTACGCGATATACGTGGGTCTTGGGCGCAAAACATGCCATTATCCTTATTCATCCTTTTCCTCACACTGGTTCCTCCATGCCTGTGCCGGAAGAGGAACGATTGATTGAGTTGTGGATGATGGCGGTCTGTCGCTATTTGGCTGTTTTGCTCTGCGGAAGCTCCGGAACCGGATCGTAGAGGTTGCCGGTATAGAACGGCTGGCAACGTGCGATACGTTTGGCTGTCATCCAGCCGCCACGCAACAGCCCAAAACGCTCGATGGCAGTGTAGCCATACTGCGAGCAGGACGGCGTGAAACGGCAACTTGGTGGCAGAATGACCGAAAATGTCCGTTGATACAGACGGATGAGACCCATGCCAAGATACTTCATGATAAATGCCCCGCGAATTTTGTGCCACCCCAGCGCCCCGCTAGCGGCAGACAGGAATGTCTGCCTCACCAGATGCCTATGAGGCTGGATGAGCCGAGAGATGGGCACGAATGAGGAGGTGATCCACCTCCTGCGCCAGCGCCTGATATGTTGCGCTGGCAGCCGATGGTCGCGCCGTCAGCACGACATCCCAGCCGGGAGCCAGCCCGGCCAGCCGCCGCCGCACCGCCTCGCGCAGCCGCCGCTTGACGAGATTGCGTGTCACGGCGTTGCCAACGCGCTTGCTGACCGAGAAGCCGATGCGCGCCGGACCAACGGAACGAACAGAACCATCCGTCACGTTCGCCGCGCCTTTAGCGGCACCCGATCCGGCAGATTGCCGCGCATAGCTCAGCGAGAGATATGTTCCGCTGAGGTGGCGTCCGCGCCGCCGCACACGCTGAAAGTCTTGCGATGAGCGGAGGCGCTGTTCGCGACGGAATCGCTCATCGCCTTTCGGTCGCTCGACGCGACCGATACCATCAACGCTCTCATTGAGATCATTGCGATCATCGCCAGATATACGTTCAGCGCGCTGGTCCTGTTTCACACTCATTACCAACTCTTATGATACGCGAAACGGCGCATGGGCTGCACAGGAAGAGAACCGAAAATAGCAGGAACACTATACAAGCGCCAGCAAAAGGTCGCAGGCACGCAGAATGCGTCTCGCGGGTCGCCTGGAAGACATAGTATCAACTACGATCATTCATTCCAGGCCGATCAACCAGCACGAGACGCATTGCATGCGGTGCAGATATGGTCCCATTGTTTCGCGGCCAGCAGTTATCTAACCGCTAGACGACGGTGAGACGCCAGCGGCCCTTGAGCCGGCGCGCTTTGAGTACCTTACGGCCCGAGCGCGTGGACATACGTTTCATAAAGCCGTGTTCACGCTTGCGCGGGATGCGTTTCGGCTGCCATGTACGCTTCATCGAACTTCAATCCCTTTCCAGCAGACATTCCAAAAGATTATATACGGCTGCGCCTACGCTGTCAACCGGAATGGGCCTCACCCCCTGACCCCCTCTCCCATAGGAGAGGAGGGACCATGCGGCAAGCCGATCTGCCAGTGGCAACCAGCTACGATCCCTGTGACGGCTTGACCGGGCTGGCTGCGCCGCACTACACTTTGCTGAGCAGGCGAGAAGCGCCAAGAAGATGGGAGGGATGGCATGAGCGCAGAGATCAGCCAGGAGAACGACATGGCGGCGCAGACGGATGCTGTCGGCTGTTTTCTCTGTGGCTATGGCGACCATCCCTGTGACCTTGGCAGCCTTGAAGGGCGCATCATCCGGGTAAGCGTGGGGAACGCTGGCACGAGGAGCAACGGCGGTAGTGGACGCGCAACGCCGCCACGAGTCGCGCTGCTACTGGAAGACGGCGAGACGGCGGTGGTCAGCCTGCCGGAACATGCGGCGCCATTCATACGCTCGCTCGCCGCTATTCCCACGGAAACGCTTCAACGGCTACTGCTACGCATCCATCACCTGTTGCGCGCTGGTGAGCGAATGACCGAGGAGGATGGCATCCAGCGATTGTGGCGCTCAACGCCGATCAGCGCCGTCGTCCTGGAACCCGATCACCTGCTCAACATTACCGACATCAACAACGCCGAATATTGCGTGCGCCAGTATCCTTTGCGGCGGATGGTTCCCAGCCCGCCGACCAGCGCGACACTGCGCGGCAACATCATTCATGGCGCGTTCCGCCACATCCTCAGAGGTCAGGCTGATAGGCTCAGTAGTCCTGACAGCCTTCAGCAGCACTTCACGCAGGCGATGCAGCCGTATCTCGCCGATATTGCGCTCCAGCAGATCGCGCCGGATGTGCTGGAAGCAGAGGCCACGCCGCACCTGGAGGCGCTGGCGAACTGGTATGCCCACGAACGGAACACCATCTGGGGCGGCGACCTTATCGTGCGCGCGGAGACGTTTCTGCTGGCGCCGGAGATTGGGCTGAAGGGGCGGCTCGACTTCTTGCTTCAGGATGAACGCGGCGGCGCGCTGCTGGAACTGAAGACCGGCAACGCCCGCACCGACCTGCCCAAACGCGAGCATCGCTGGCAGGTGCAGGGCTATCAGGCGTTGCTGGCTGCGCGACGCCCGCATGACACTGCGCGCCCCAGGGCAACCATTCTCTATAGTGGACTGCCCGGTCGGGCGGAAGGCTATGGCATCCCCTTCATGCTGCGCGACCTGCATCGCGTCCTCGATCTGCGCAATCAACTGGTGCTGGCGCAGACAACAGGCATCGTTCCGCCGCCACCTGGGGAACGCAAGTGCGCCCGCTGCATGCTGCGCACGGATTGCCTGCGCGCCTCGCAGGTGTTGGGCTGGGAAGCGCCGCAGAGCGACGAAGTGCCGGAAAGCGTCGCGCCCGCCGATGCAAAATGGTTTGCCCACATGTACGATCTCCTGCGTATGGAATCGCTGGCCGCCGATGCAGCGGTGAGCGCGCTCTGGCGTGAGACGGTGCAGCAGCGCGCGGAGTCCGGCCAGGCGCTGGCCGGTCTGGAACTGATTGGCGAACCGGAGCCAACAGCGAGCGGCGAATGGGAATACCATTTCCGCTGCCGCAATCACTCGGAACTGCGTGAAGGTGACGAGGTGCTGCTCAGCGAGGGTGATCCGATTTCCCGCGCCGTCGTCTCTGGCACGATTCTGCGGCTTGGCGACCAGGGTGTCACCGTCTGGGCGCGCGAATACCTACGCCACCCGACGCTCCTCGATAGCTATTCCAGCGATATCGTTCACGACCGCACTGTGCGCAATCTCTGGCGCTGGCTGAACGCTGCACCGACCTGGCGGGCACGGGTGGGTGGCGCGCGTCGCCCGGCCTTTGCGCCACGGCAACCCCTGGATGATCTGCCTGCGCAGTTCAATCCGGAGCAGCGTGAGGCCGTTGAGCGGGCGCTGGCCGCTGAAGACTTTCTTTTGGTGCAGGGTCCGCCCGGCACCGGCAAAACGCGCGTGGTAGCCGAAATTGCCAGACATGCCATCGCGCGCGGCGAACGGGTGCTGGTCGCAGCCTTCACTAACCAGGCGGTTGATAACGTGTTGCTGCGGCTAATGGAGGATGGTGTACACGATTTCGTGCGTCTGGGGCACGAGCTAAATATGCACCCGGCGCTCCACGGCAACCGGCTGGCGGAGCGGGCGCGTGCGTTATCCAGCGATGATGAGGCGCAGAATGAAGCACCGACACCGGCGCAGTTGCGCGAGGCGTTGCAGTGCGCGCCGCTGGTCGCCAGCACCACAGCTACCTGGTCCGCCGAATGCTATGACGCTGCCGGCGAGATACTGCGCTTTGATCTGGCGATTGTGGACGAGGCGAGCCAGTTGACCGCACCCGCGCTGCTGGGCGCGCTGCGTTTCGCGCCGCGCTTCATTCTGGTTGGCGATGAACGTCAGTTGCCGCCGCTGGTGGTCAGCGAAGAGGCGGCGGCGCTGGGCCTCAAACGCTCGCTTTTCAGCGAACTGCTGGATCAGTGGGGTGCGGTGGCCAGTGTGGCGCTGCGGCGGCAATATCGCATGCACCCGTTGATTTGTGGTTTCCCCAGCGCCGCCTTCTATGGCGGCGACCTGCTGACGGAGGGTGAGGCACGGACGGCGACGCTGCCCATCGCGCCTGGCGCGGACGATGCGCTGGCGCTGCCGCTCGCGCCGGAGAAGCCGCTGACCTTCGTAGATGTGCGCGCGCCTGCGGAGCCAGCCGGCAAGGTCAGCGCCGCCCAGGCATCCATTGCGTGTAAGCTGGCGTTGGCGTTGCGGCGCGCGGGGATACCAGCGCAGGAGATCGGCGTCATCGCACCCTATCGCGCGCAGGTGGCGGCGATACGGCAGCGGCTCGCCGCCAAGAACGAGACGAGTATTGCGGTGGATACGGTAGACCGCTTCCAGGGAGCGGAGCGGCAGGTGATCCTCTTCTCATTCGGCGGACGGGTGGAGCAGCAGTCTCTCAGGCGAGGGATGGATTTCCTGGCGGACCCGAATCGCTTGAATGTGGCATTGACCCGCGCGCAACGCAAGCTGATTCTGCTTGGTGATCGTGCATGGCTGGAACAGACGCCGCTGTTGGCACAGCTCATCGCGTACTGCGCATCGCTCTACGATGGGCGTGGCGGCATCATCACTGCGCAGGTGCGCGCCGAAGATATGGAGGCGCGATAGAGCAGCGCGAGCAGGCGGGTAAACTCGCATGGTTCCCCCTCTCCTACGAGGAGAGGGGCCAGGGGGTGAGGTCTAACCAATCAGGCGATCATTCCGTCTACGATATGCTGCACTTCGGCGGCCATAATCAGCGATTGGATACGTTTGCGCGTGGTCTCGACGGAGCGCGGACTGGCGAGCAGCATATGCGAGAGTAGTTTGAGCGCTTCATCGAGGATACCGCTCGAAAGCAGAAAGGCTTCATAAGAGGTCTTATCCAGGCCGAGCGTCGAACAGATCGGCACGACGAAGACGGGCGCCGGCTGTGTGCCTGCCTCATGCGCCTCGCGCCGCGCTGCAATACGTGGCCGGCTGAGATGACGTGGCGATGGATGCGCGACGACCCAGAAACGACCTGTACGCCCATTTTTCCTTGTTCTGACACGCCTGAAGACGAGCGTGTATTCCGTAATACCGTATCCCACCAGCAAACCCCACCTCTCCAATCCGGCAGGCCGCGCGCTAAGGAGGGTTTCTGAGCGACCACCGTTTCCACTCCCCCACACAGCGAGAGACGAAACGCCATCAGGTCAGTAACGACACGGCAATACGTACTAGCCCATCCAGCGCGTGCCAATCCTGATCGCTCACAACTGCTCCCAACACACCCCAACTCCTACACATGTCCGCCGAAACGCTGCTACTTGCCGCTGAACCTACCTATCGTATCCCGTATGCGATGTACGGACTGCACTAGCAAAAGTGATACCATCACCCATTTGCCTCTCTGGTATCTCCCAGGTTTTGGTATTCACCTGCCCCAATTGCCCCTATTTTCATCATCCACCACAACCGTTCTTTCTGACCTGGCTGAGAATGGTACACTATATGGAGCGTGCGGCAATTTTTCACTCGTGTTTTAGTGAGGGCGTCAGGCGGCGGATGTGACGATACGACAGGCGGGCGACGGCTCACCAGCACTTTCCAACCCATCCAGGTCAGCCGGACATACGAGGACATCACGGCAAACCGGCGTTTCGACCATGCTCACAGTGAGTGAAACTTTGACGACGACCAGCCAGACCATTTCTCTTCCTGCGAGGGATAGCGCACCGGTTGGGCGCATTCACATCGAACGGCTGATCCTGCACAGCCTCAATAACCGTAGCGGCGAGCTAAAGCTGGTGGATGCGCCGGCGGTGCTGAGCGGCGAGGCCGAAACGTTTTTCGTCGCACATATCGAGGCAGCAGCGGCGCGCGCAGATTGGCGCGCGCACTTTGCGGAGCCTGCCGGTGAGGTGGCGCTGCTCTGCCGCGATCTGCTCGGCGCGTCGGCGGAGTTCGTGGCGGCGTCTCAACAGCTTGCCCGCCGTCTCTTCGTGCAGATGCGTCCGCGCACCATCGCGCCCGGCGACTTCGTGGCGCTGACGTATCTACGCGGCGACAACCCCATGCGCCAGATTGCGCTGCTCAAGCTCGATCCGGATCACCGGCTGATTCGCACCTTCGAGCTGGTGGATGGGCAGATGCGTGTCTCGATCAGTTCGGCGGAGAATCTCCTGCCGGAGAGCGCGCGGCTCCAAAAGTGCGCGCTGCTGACCCGCGATGCTCCCGGCGCAGACTTTGTAGTGACACTGCTGGATACGCAGGCGGGGCCACGCGCCGAAGGTGTGGCGGCGTTCTTCTATCGCGGCTTCCTGGCAACTGAACTCGCGCCCTCGGCGCGGCGGCGCACTCGCGAGTTTCTGCGTTGCTGTGATCTCTGGCTCGCCGCGCACCAGGACGACTTTACGCCGCCGCATCTGACGACCTTCTATGAGGCGCGCCGCGCCGCGCTGGATGCCGAACTATTGGATTGCGCTGCCTTTGTCGCCGCCGCGCTGCCGTCGCATCCCGATCTCCGCGCCAGCCTGCATGCGGCACTGCAATCGCTCTTCCAGGGAGAGGAGAGCGAAGACGGCGCGGCGCAAGAGTTTCCAATTGACCATAGCGTCGCTGACCCCTTCATTCAGCGCGTGACGCTAGAACTGGACGGCGGCGCGCGGTTGATCGTTCCTGCCGGTCGTTTTGCGGAACTGGTTCATATCGAGCCGGAACGCACGGCGGAGAACAAGTATCGCCTGGTCATCGAGTCGGCAACGTTGAAAGAGGTGAGCGAACGGTGAGCGATCTACGACGACGTGGGACACATCGCGCGCCGCGCCAGCCCGATGCGCTCGCCAGTCTATCCAGCGTCGCACCTACGACCAGCGCGGCCCCTCGTCTGGCTACTACGGCAGAGCGTACACCCAACGTCTTCTCCACGCTGGTAGGTTACGGCGCACTGGTGGCTGAGATGGCGGCGTTGCTGGCGCTTCCGCCGGAACGTATCGCGCGCGCAGAGGCGCTCGACCGGCTGGAAATCACGACCAATCTCACAGCAACCGAATTGTTCGCGTGGGATACCGGCGCGGTGAAACGCTGGTTTGCGTCGTTTGAGGACGATCTGGAACTCGATCTGCGCCTGATGGGTTTGGATAGCGCGTCATCCAGCGAACTCGCGGTCTCGCTGCGCGCGGGACGCGATCCGCAGCGCGCGCTACGGCATTTCATTGAGGAGACGCAACATCTCAGAGAGAGCCAGGGCAACGAGCTGGATGTAGAGATACGGCTCAGCATTGCCAAGACACGCGCTGTTGCCGGGGCACGGGCAATCCTGGCGACCCGACCGGAATATCCCGGCTCGCCTGATCTGCTGGCGGTCACCAATGTCTTCGTCTTCTACCATGCGGCGTCGTTGGAGAAGCTGTTGCGTTTCGGCGCGCTCGCGGACTGGGAGCAGCGAGGGCTGGCATGTGAGCAGGGACGCGCGGTGATCGTTCTCTGCGACGCCACCGGCTATCTGGCGGGGATGGCGCTGGAAGTGCTGGGCGCACGCCAGCCGGAGGCAGAGACGCATCCACACTGGCTGGCATTTTCACGCGCGGCATGGCGCGAGCTTCAGGAACGCGCCCACGAGACGCGAGACCTGCACACGGCGGAAAGCAACTGGCCTGGCGCGCCACGCACGTTGACACCTGCGCATCTACGCCTGGCGCAACGCACGCCCGGCCTGGAACCGTTGGCGCAGCAACTACATGCGATGCGTGCGGCGCTCTCTGCGGCGTATCTGGCATCCACCGTGACCGGCGAGGTCAACACGGAATTGCTGTTGCGTTTTACGGGGCCACGTCCGGCGGTCTGCCATCTCGCGGCGAAGGCAACAAACAACCCTCCCATCGCTGATACGGCGCACGCGACAGACGGGGATGGTGGTGAATCGCTGGCGAGGCTGGCGGCGTGGGCCTATCAGCATGCGTCGCCGGATAAGCTGGCGATTGCGCGCGAATGTCTGGCTGGCGAGTTACCAGCAGGT
This sequence comes from Chloroflexota bacterium, assembly GCA_021323855.1. Classification (GTDB taxonomy): domain Bacteria; phylum Chloroflexota; class Ktedonobacteria; order Ktedonobacterales; family JADMIN01; genus JAJPKE01. The sequence continues at coordinate 24,669 of JAJPKE010000016.1, forward strand.
ACATCTGTCTCGCTGGCGACGGTGGAACATGCGGCGCAGGGAGCGCTGGAGGCGGCGAAGGCGAACTTTGCGCTCTATCTACGTGGCAATACGGCGCAGTACTTCGCGCTGCGCCAGCGGGCGCTGGATGCAGTGGCGGACTACGCGGCGAACATGCGCAAGGCGGTGAGTGATCTAACGAGCGATGTGGTGGATACGGTCTATCGCACGGCAGGCTTGCTGGTGGGGGTGGTGTTCGCGACGCTGCTCCAACCCCGGCTCGCGCTGACGGTGCAGCAAATCGCGGCGCTTCTCTTTACGGGCTATCTGCTGTTTGTGGTGTATTATCTGCTCGGCGCGCGCTACAAACGCTTCACGCTGGAAAAGAGCGATTTGCAGGCGCGGCTGGCTGCGATGCCGGAGTTGAGCGAGAGCGAACGCGCGCGCATCGCGGCGGAGGCGAACGGCGCGAACGACCACTTCGAGCTATATTTCCGGCGCTCACGGCTGATCTATCTGGCGCTGGCCGCCGTTGGCGCGCTTTACTTCGTGCTGCTGTTGACGCCGCTGGCCGCGCACCTGCCGCTGGCGCCGACGCCGGTGCATCGCTAGACCTCACCCCCTGTCCCCCTCTCCCACAGAGAGGGGGACCATGTGCGACGCGGCAGGTGGTAGCGCGAACATTCTTGTCTGCGGGCGCGGTGCAGTGAGATCTGGCAGACGCTCGCCACGATGTGTTAGCACTTGCAACGGCAAACGCGGTGTGCTATACTAACCGGCGTCTGGGGATGTAGCTCAGTTGGGAGAGCACCACGTTCGCAATGTGGGGGTCGAGGGTTCGAGTCCCTTCATCTCCACCTCAGTACTACAATCTGGAGTACAGATTATAATCTGTGAGTGCGATTCACAGCTTGTTAGCAGTGGGTCGCACTCTTTTTTGTGTTCCGCGACCTCTGCGCCAATCACAGAACGGAGGTTGCCATGTCGCGTACTTGCACGAAATGCCACGCAGAGAAAGAGAAAACAGAGTTCTATAAAGTGACGCAACGTGGTGTTACCCGCCTGCGTGCCGTCTGCAAGGAATGCTCAAAAGCTCAGTTACGAGACCGCTCTAACGATCCACAACCAGCAGGCCGTGTATGTACTCAATGCGGCGTCTATCAACCACTTTCTGCATTCCACAAACACAAAATTTGCCAGTATGGTGTAGAGCCAATGTGCAAGTCATGCCGGTTGGAAAAACGCAGAGAGTACAGTCGCAAATATCCTGAGCGCATTCGTAATACAGACTTGCAGCAACGCTATGGCATCACGCTGGACGACTACAACGCCATGTTCGCGCGGCAGGAGGGTAAGTGCGCCATCTGCGGCACGGGCGACAAGAAGCTGGTTGTGGACCACGACCATGCCACCGGCAGAGTGCGGCGCCTGCTCTGTTCCCTCTGCAACGCCATGCTCGGCTGCGCCCGTGAAAATATCCAGAACATTGCGTATGCCATCGCCTATCTACATGCCGACCAGCACCCCCAAGAGGCGGGCGCGCTGATAACGCTCACCTTCGCTCGCGGCGACACCCCATTGGAGAGCGTCAGTGTGCGCGCCAGGAAGTGTCGCGTTGCCTCACTGGGCTATCAAGATCAACAACACGATCAGGGCGAATGAGCAAAGTGGAGAGGGGTACGCGCGTCATGAAGCTATGTATCGGATGTGGCGTCATGAAAGATGAGACGGCGTTCGCCAACAAGGGCCGTCACGGCAATTTCAAGCTGCGCAGCCGCTGCAAGGACTGCTACAAAGCCGCACGCCAGCGCAGGTTGAGCGGCCAACTGCTGCCATTAGAAAAGATGTGTAGCATCTGCGGGCAGCGCAAGCCGCTCGCCGCCTTCCACAAAAGCCCTGTTTGTCTCTATGGCGTCGAGTCGTACTGCAAAGCCTGTAAGGCCGAGAAGCGAAGGACGTACAACACGCTATATCCGCAGCGCGTTAGAGATTCCGACCTGAAAGGGATGTACGGCATCACCGTTGAAGAATATCAGCAGATGCTCGCGCAGCAAGACGGACTCTGCGCCATCTGCGGCGTGGGTAGTGAGGATGGCGCTGAGCCGCTGGTCGTGGACCACAACCATACGACGGGGAGCGTGCGCGGCCTGCTCTGCGCGCTCTGCAATGCGCTCGTTGGCTATGCGCGCGAAGACATCGCCATTCTAGCACGCGCCGCCGCGTATCTGTATGAGGAGCAGCATCCTGAACAGCGGGGTGAGGCTATCGGCGGGCTGCCAGTCTATTGTACTTTGCCACTGCCGATTCATACGCTTCAGCCAGCAGCGGTTGCACTTTCGTCGTAAATGTCTCATCGCCGGGGTTGAGGACGCATACCCAATACATCCGGCCATAGAGCGGGTGAGGCATCACCTGATTCAGCGCGGTGAAGTCATAGTTGCTGAGGGTATCGCTGCTCTCAGACGAGCTATCGCTGTCCGATGGTAATCTGGGCGTGCCGAAGAGAGTGCGAAACGTCTCTTTACCGATGCCAATATTCAGCCGAAAGACCGATGGACGGTTGAGGTCGGAGAACTGGTCATAGATGTCGCTCGTCACCAGCGTTGCGAATGGAAAGCGGTGATCCGGTGGTATGTTGCTATCCGGGTTGTAGAAAAAGAAGCTATTGCCATCTGTTACCACGACATCCACGCCCGCAAAAGTCTCGGTGATGTAGCGGCTGACCTCAGCTTCATTCATGGTGTCGCCCCTTTTCGATGATGCTTGGGCACCGGTGCCCCATATGATGGTTCTTGACAGTGGACCTTGTATTGTACAACTTCAGCGGATAGAAATCCGTGGGGAGCAGTTTTATGGGGAACAGAGAAGACGAGAAGATCGAGGACAAGATTGCGGCATTGAACGGGCTGGCGTCGCATGAACGCTGGATGGCGTACTTGGATACAGTGGCTCAACTACCGTACATGACGGCGGTGAAACAGCAGATCACGGAGTTGTTGGAACTCCATCCTGGTGATAGTGTTCTCGATGCCGCATGTGGCACGGGGGACGACGTGCAGGCGATGGCTGCATACGTCGGACCAACTGGTAGAGTGGTGGGACTGGACATCCATGAAAAGACGCTTATCGAGGCTCGTCAGCGCGCCGAAGGATTGGGGCTACCTATTGAGTTTGTGCGGGGCGATGTCCAGCAGATGCCATTTGCAGATGACACGTTTACTTGCTGCCGCTCCGAACGGATGCTGCAACATTTGCCCGATCCACGACGTGCGCTCAGCGAACTGGCGCGAGTAACGCAACCAGGAGGGCGCATAGTTCTCTATGATACTGATTGGGAGACGCTGATCGTGGATGCCAGCGACGCAGACACGACGCGGGCAATCCTGCATGCAAAGCGTGCGGATGTACGCCAGGGATGGATCGGACGACAACTGATGGCGCTGATGCGGGAAGCCAGTTTACACGACATCACCGTCATACCCTCTACGCTCATTCTCACCGATGGACCGCTGGCGATAGCCCTCCACGAATTGCGGCCCGCTGCTACGCTGGCCCTGCAACATGGGGAGATTACGCAAGCGCAACACGATGCCTGGTTTGCTGAACTCTTGCTCCGTCATCAAGAGCAGCGTTTCTTCTCCGCCGTAACCGCCTTTACTGTCTGTGGACGCAAACTATAAATAAAATAGTTTGGTTAGGAGAGCAACATGCCAGATGATATCGTTGATGCGTGGACGGAGCGGCTGATTGCGCTGCTGTTGCAGATTGCGGCAGCGGCGGAGCAGCATGGGCGGCGCTATTTCATCAGCAGCGGGCTGGCGGTGGATTTGGCGTTCGGTGGGCTATCGCGGGCGCATGAGGATATAGACTTTCACCCGTTGGAGGCGGATACCGAATGGTGGAAAGAGTGGTTTGTGGCGCAGGGTTACGTCATTGACCATGATCCCGATATGGCGCAGTTCCCCTACGCTTTCCTCGTGACCAATGCGCAGCGCGAGTATCTAGCGGATGTCTACCCTATGCGCGAGGCGGCGGACGGTACGGTTGAAATCACGCATACCGGCGACTACGAGGGGCGGCCCTGGTGGGCGGGCAAATCCTGGCGCGCGCTGCGGCGCATCACCTATCGCGGGCAGCGCATCGTCGTCGAGCCATATGAGACGGCGCTGGCGCAGAAGGCGGGTCATGTGCTGTGGCACGGCGGCATGCTCGACGAGAAGCATCTGCATGATTTCCGGCGCGCAGGTATGTCGCTGGATGATTTTATGCCCCAGTGATTTTGCGGCGCTCATCTATAAATATGAGTAAATATCTTCTATAAACTACACGTTAAACCGCATATTCGGGCTAGCGGCGCACCCGGCTAAACGGGCCATTCGTCGGAGAGTGAGAAGCGGCGCTAACCCGCATGGCAACTGGTTTCGCGCCTCATCCCAGCGTTTGACAGGGTTTCGCTGGCGTGTTACATTATCCTGTGGCGCGGTATGCGCAGCGCCGATGCACGCCGTGACGTTCACGATGTTTCGCGTAGATTTCTGCCACCATGTGTCATCAAAATTGGCTGGCAAAATACGTTGGCATCGCTCCAGGGAGACCGCTCCGCATGGCTGATTATATTCCGGTGCTGATCCTGATGGGATTGGCTTTTCTCTTCACCATTCTCGTCACGCTGGTGACGTTTATCTTTGGTCCGAAGAAGCCGACGCCTGAAAAGCTCGCGCCGTATGAGTGCGGCATCGAGGAGATCGAGGCGCCAAAGCAGCGGTTTCCTGTCAAATATCTCGTCACTGGCATGCTCTTCATCATATTCGATGTGGAAGCGGCGACCATCATTCCGCTGGCGATCCTGATGCACAGCCTCAAAGTGTTGGGGCTGGTCGAGCTAGTGATCTTCGCGGTGATTCTGGTGGTGCCGTTTGTCTATATCTGGCGTAAAGGGGCCTTCATGTGGGAGTAGAAGACGACATCCAGAACGCAGGAACCCCAAATCCCTGGGCGCCCGTCCAGTATTTTTCCAATACACAGACGCCACGCGCGCCGCGCGGCATAGAGCGTCCGGAAGGCTTTGGCATCGTGCTGACGCAGATGAACAAGGTGCTGGATTGGAGCCGCAGCAACTCGCTCTGGCCGGCCACCTTTGGCCTTGCCTGTTGCGCCATCGAGATGATGTCCGCCAGCGCCTCGCGCTGGGACATCTCACGCTTCGGCGCCGAGGTCTTCCGCGCCAGCCCGCGCCAGGCCGACCTGATGATCGTCGCCGGACGGCTCTCGGTAAAGATGGCGCCGGTGCTGCGCCGCATTTATGACCAGATGCCCGAACCCAAGTGGGTGCTTTCGATGGGCGCCTGCGCCTCCTGCGGCGGCGTCTTCAACAACTACGCCATCGTGCAGGGCGTGGATAAAGTGGTGCCGGTGGATGTCTATGTGCCCGGCTGCCCGCCGACGCCCGATATGCTGCTCTATGGCATCAACCTGCTGCAAGAGAAAATCCGCAAGCACGTCCCCAACCCGCCAGATCCGCTGAAGGTCTCCGGCCAGACGTATCTTGGCAGCGAGAATTAGGCAGGAAGTGACGGCGAGGAGAACGATATGGCAAACCCGGCAGGTATGACGGAGGGCGCGGGACAGGGAGCAGAGCAGCAGACGACACAGCCGTTTACGCCAACGAATCCACTGGCGGCGGCGAGCGTTGCGCTGCTGCGCGAGCGGTTCGCTGATGATATCGAAGACGTGAGCGAGCATCGTGGCGAAGCGACCGTCATCGTGCGCCCGCAGGCTATCACGGACATCTGCCGCGCGCTCCGCGATGAGCCGTCGCTACGCTATAACTTCCTGGCGGACCTGACGGCGGTGGACTGGAAAGAGCGCGAGCCACGCTATGATGTGGTGTATCATCTGCTCTCGCTGGAGACACGCGCGGTGCTGCGGCTGAAGGTGCAGGTTGGCGACGACGATACGCCCGACCCCGACGTGCCGACGGTGACGAACGTCTGGCCGGCGGCGAATTTCTTCGAGCGCGAGGTCTTCGATCTCTTTGGCATCCGCTTCACCGGCCATCCCAATCTGACGCGCATCCTGATGCCAGCGGACTGGGTGGGCTACCCACTGCGCAAAGATTACCCGCTGACGGGCATCGTGCTGCCGGACCCACACTGGGGTGGGCAGGTGCCGCTGGATCAGCCCTTGCCGATGGGCATCGGCCAGCAGACCTTACGCACCGCCGACCGCACGCAGGCGCCACCGCTGGCGAAGGGGCCAGGCATCTCGCACGACGATTGAGTTGGCGCGAACAGGCATAAACAGGAGACGAGACGGAGCGGCAGGCGATAGCACGCAAGCGTACACCGGCAGGTGATTGGATAGAAGGCGACGTATGCAATTAGAGGAACGGCAGCTTCAACTGGATGAGCGCGAAGAGCTAGGCCAGGGGATGCGCCGCGACACCATGACGATCAACATGGGGCCGCAGCACCCTTCCACGCATGGTGTGCTGCGCCTCATCCTGACGCTGGATGGCGAAACCATCGTCAAGGCGGAGCCCGAAATCGGCTATCTGCATACCGGCATCGAGAAGACTGCCGAAAGCAAGAGCTACTTCAAGGCGCTGGTTGTCACCGACCGCATGGATTATCTGGCGCCGCTCTGCAACAACCTGGGCTATTCGCTGGCCGTCGAAAAGCTGCTCGGCATCGAGGTGCCTGAACGCGCGCTCTATGCTCGCGTGATCCTGGCGGAGTTGCAGCGCATCGCCAGCCACCTCGTCTGGCTGGGCACCAGCGCGCTGGACCTCGGCGCACAGAGCGTGTTCCTCTACTGCTTCCGCGAGCGTGAAATCATCCTCGACATCTTCGAACTCTGTTCCGGCGTGCGCATGATGACCAGCTACATCATGCCCGGCGGCCTCCAGGCGGACCTGCCGCCCAAGTTTGCAGAGCGCGTGCGCGCATTCCTGGAGCTTTTCCCAGCGCGGTTACGTGAATACCACGACCTGCTCACCAACAACCGGCTCTGGCTAGATCGCACCAGAGGCGTCGCGGTTCTCTCTGCCGAGGATGCCGTCAAGTTCGGCTGCTCCGGCGCCACGCTACGCGGCAGCGGCGTCGCCTACGATGTGCGTAAGTTCTTCCCGTATGGCGGCTACGAGCGCTTCGACTTCGAGATTCCCGTCGGCACCAACGGCGATGTCTACGACCGCTATCTGGTGCGCATGCTGGAGATGGAGCAGAGCCTGCGCATCATTCAGCAGGCGCTCGATGCGCTCCCCGGTGGACCCTGGCAGGTGGATGACCATAAGATCGTGCCGCCGCCGAAGTGGGAAATTTCTTCCAACATGGAGGCGCTGATCCATCACTTCAAGCTCTACACCGAGGGCTACCGTCCCCCGGCGGGCGAGGTCTATGTGCGCACCGAATCGCCCAAAGGTGAGCTTGGCTTCTATATCGTCAGCGACGGCTCGGCGAAGCCCTATCGTATGCACGTGCGCGCGCCGTCGTTCGCCAACTTGCAGGCGCTGCCGACGATGATTCAGGGCATGCTCTTCGCGGATGTGGTGGCTGCCATCGGCAGTATTGATATCGTGCTTGGAGAGGTGGACCGCTGATGATTTCAGAGGATGTCAAGGCGCAGATGCGCGAGATTTGCGCGCGCTATCCCAGCCCGCGCTCCGGCATGCTGCCCTGCCTCCACCTCGCCGAAGCCACCGAAGGCTACATCACACCGGAGGGCATTGCGGCAGTAGCCGAGGCGACTGGCGCCAAGCTGGATGAGGTGGATTCGGTCGTCTCGTTCTATTCGATGTACCACCGCCAGCCACAGGGCAAATATGTCATCAAGGTCTGCACCAGTATCTCCTGTTACCTGATGGGGTGCGACGATGTGCTGGCGCACCTGGAAAATCGTCTCGGTATACGGCGGGGCGAAACGACGCCGGACGGCCAGTTTACGCTACAATGCGTCGAATGTCTGGCTGCCTGTGGTATGGCTCCGGCGCTCCAGGTCAATGAAGACTTTGTGGAGAACGTGTCGCTTCAGGTGGCCGATACGATGCTGGAGCGGCTCAAACGCGACGAGGGCGTTGCAGGAATGAACGCGAACTGGGACGTGGCGGGCATCGGCGCCGGTGATACAGCAAACAATGCGAACAGTGCAAACACTACGTCCTCAGAAAAGAAGGCCAGGTAGTAATGGCTGATACACTCGATACGGTTGCGGCGCAGCCAGCCCTGCCATTGGGTCCGCGCCCGCAGATCGTGATGAAAAATATCTTTGCGCCCGGCATAGATCAGATCGAGACGTACCGCAAACATGGCGGCTATCAGGCGCTGGAGAAGGCGCTGCGCCAGTTCCAGCCGGACGAATTGCTGGAAGAGGTCAAGAAGTCCGGTCTGCGCGGGCGTGGTGGCGCGGGCTTCGCCACCGGCATGAAGTGGAGCTTCCTGCCGCCGCAATCGCCAAAGCCGCGCTATCTCTGTGTCAACTGCGACGAGAGCGAGCCGGGAACCTTCAAGGACCGCATGCTGATGGAACTCAATCCGCACCAACTGGTTGAGGGCGCCATCATCACCTCGTATGCCACCAAAGTGCATCACGCCTTCATCTACGTGCGCGGCGAGCTGGCGCTGGCCGGGCGACAGGTGGAACGGGCTATACGCGAAGCCTACGAGGCCGGTTTCATCGGCAAGAACATCCTGGGCAGCGGCTTCGATCTTGAGATGACGATTTCGCGCGGCGCGGGCGCATACATCTGCGGCGAAGAGAGCGCGCTGTTGGAATCGCTGGAAGGCAAACGCGGCTACCCGCGCCTCAAGCCGCCCTTCCCGGCGGTGGTCGGCCTCTATGGTGGGCCGACGGTCATCAACAACTGCGAGACGGTCGCCACGGTGCCCGCCATCGTGACACTTGGCGCGGATACCTACGGCGCGTATGGCACCGAGAAGAGCAAGGGCACGCGCATCTTCTGCCTCAGCGGCCATGTGCAGCGCCCCGGCAACTATGAATTGCCGCTGGGCACACCAATGCGCACGCTGATCGAAGACTACGGCGGCGGCATGCGCAACGGCAAGAAGCTGAAGGCGATCATCCCCGGCGGCTCCTCCACCTTTATTCTGGGGCCGGACAAGCTTGATACGCCGCTCGATTTCGAGTCGGTGGCGGCGGCAGGCTCGATGCTCGGCTCCGGCGGCGTGATCGTGCTGGACGAAGACACCTGCATCGTCGGCGCGGTGCTGCGCATGACGGAGTTTTACCGCGACGAATCCTGCGGCAAGTGTACGCCATGCCGCGAGGGGACGTTCTGGCTGGTGCAGTTGCTCGAACGGCTGGAACACGGCGATGGCAAGGCCAGCGATATAGACCTGCTCAACGACATCTGCGACAACATCAGCGGCAAGTCGTTCTGCCCGCTGGGCGACGCCGCCACGAGCAGTATCACCAGCAGCATCAAGCTCTTCCGCGATGAATACCTGCATCATGTCTATGCGCATGGCTGCCTGGTGGGTCCGCACGCCAAACCCGCGCCTGCTACGGCGCGTGAGACCAATCAATCGCGGCAATCAACGCCGGTTGGCGCGCGCTAAACGCTGACTTCTGGGGAAGATGAGAAGATAAACAGTCATGGCTGAGCAAGAAGAACTGGTCAATCTGACAATTGATGGGCAGCCGGTGAGCGTGCCGAAGGGGTCGGTCATCTGGGCGGCGGCGCAGAAACTTGGCATCGAGGTGCCGATCTACTGCTACCATCCCAAGATGGAGCCGCTGGGCGCGTGCCGCATGTGCTTCGTGGCGGTGGAGAAGATGCCCAAACTGGCAACCGCCTGCACCACCGTCGTCTCTGAGGGTATGGTCGTCCGCACCGACACGCCAGCCGTCAAGAAGGCGCGCCAGGGCACGCTGGAGTTTCTGCTCATCAATCACCCGCTGGATTGCCCGATCTGCGACAAGGGCGGCGAGTGCGATTTGCAGGATTTCACGCTGCGCCACGGCCCCAGCGCCAGCCGCTTTGACCTCAGCAAACGCCACTTCCAGAAGCCGATACCCGTCAGCGAGAATATTCTGCTGGACCGCGAACGTTGCATCGCCTGCCAGCGTTGCATGCGCTTCTGCCAGACCGTCGCAATGGAAGATGGCCTGGTGATGGAGGAGCGCGGCTTCCGCACGGAGATTGGCGTCAATCCCGATGCGCCCTTTGATTCAAACTTCTCCGGCAATGTCGTGGAGATGTGCCCTGTCGGCGCGCTGACGGCCAAGAGCTATCGCTTTGTGACACGCCCCTGGGAACTGCAAAAGACCGGCAGCGTCTGCGGCAATTGCGCGGTGGGCTGCAACGTGCGGGTGGATGTGCGCGTGGATAAGGTGCTGCGCCAGTATTCGCGTACCAACGACAGCATAGACGACGGTTGGCTCTGCGACCGTGGCCGCTGGGACCTGGATGCGATCAACAGCCTGGAACGCCTGCGCACGCCGCTGATTCGCAAGGGCGGCAAGAACAGCGAATTGCAACCGGCAAGCTGGGACGAGGCGCTGACGCTGATTGCGACGCGCCTGCGCGAGATCACCGAACGCGATGGCGGGCGCGCCGTCGGCGGCATCGGCTCGACGCATACCACCAACGAGGAAGCGTACCTCTTCCAGAAGCTCTTCCGCGCCGGGCTGGGCAGCAATAACGTTGACCACCGGCATGGGCGTTTCCCCGCCACCGAGCGCAACGGTCTACCCTGGGTCTGGAGCGATTCTATCGCTGGGCTGGAAAAAGCCTCGCATATCGTCATTCTCGGCGCGGACCCCTATCACCGCCAGCCCATCGTTGACCTGCGCATCCGCAAGGCGATTCGCGGCGGCGCGCAGGTGTATGTCGTCACACCGGAGCCGAACCGGCTGGACCGCCTCGCCACCGGCGTCATCCGCTATCAGGCAGGGCAGACCGGCACAATTGCCCGCGCGCTGCTAAACGTCGTGACGGCGGAAAACCTGACGCGCGGTGACTTCGCGGAGAAGCGTAGCGCCAGCCTGGACGCGCGCCGCACCACGGTGGCGCAGGATACGCCGGAACGCGCCGCCGAAATCGCAGGCGTGGATGCCGCCGCGCTGCGCGAGCTTGCCCGTGAGATTGCGGGAGCGAAGGGCGCAGTGATCCTCTACGACGAGATGGCGACGCTGGAACCTACCGGCGCAAACCTCGCCGCTGATCTGCTGGACCTGGCGTTGCTCACCGATAACTTCGGCAGGCCGGGGGCAGGCGTGGGGCCGCTGCTGGAAGACAACAATTCGCTCGGCGCGCGTGACATGGGCCTGCTGCCCGATACGCTGCCGGGGTATCGTCCTGTCAGCGATGCGGCGGCGCGTGCGGCGCTCGGCGGCGTCTGGAACGCGACGCTGCCTTCGGAGCCGGGCAAGAGCTACGACGAGATGCTCTCCGGCGGCGTGAAGGCGCTCTATGTGATGGGCGCGAACCCCGCTAGCGACGCGACACCACAGCAATTGGCGGCGCTCAATGCGCTCGAATTGCTGGTGGTGCAGGACATGTTCCTGACGGAGACGGCAAAACGCGCGACGGTGGTGCTGCCGGCGGTGGCCTACACCGAGAAAGACGGCACATTCACCAACACCGAACGCTGCGTGCAGGTGGTACGGCGGGCGATGCAACCGCTGCCAGGGGCAAAGGCTGATTGGGAGATCCTGCGCGGGGTAGCGCGGGCGCTGGGGCTGCACTGGGCATACCTCTCGCCAGCCGAAATCCTCAAAGAGATTGGCCGTGCGACGCCGATCTACGCTGGTGTGACACGCCGCGCGCTGGGTGACTCCGGGGCGCGCTGGCCGCTGGTGCCGGGCGAACGCGCCGCCGATGGCCGCCCGGCGTTGCAAAGCAGCCCGTATCTGACATGGCAGATGGTGGAGCAGGGCGTGGCGCGGGGCATCGCCGCCGGTGAGTTGGTCGCCGGACGCGGGCGGGGAGAGTGAGGGCGCGGTATGTCTGATGTTGCGATACAACTCATTGGGGCGCTCATCAAATGCGTCGTGGTCATCGGCGCGCTGCTGACAATCTTCGCCTACATGACGCTGATCGAGCGGCGTGTGCTGGCGCGGTTCCAGCGCCGCGTCGGCCCGAACCGCGCTGGTCCGTTCGGGCTGCTTCAGCCGCTCGCTGATGGCATGAAGATGGCCTTCAAGGAGCAGATCATCCCCTCGAAGGCGCGGCGTTTCGTCTTTCTGATTGCGCCCAGCATCAGCGTCTTCGTCGCGCTCTCGGCCTTCGCGGTGGTGCCGCTGGGCGATACGACCGCCTGGGGTAACTCAGTCTGGGCGCATGCGCTGGCTCCCTATATCGCGGACATCAACGTCGGCGTGTTGTATATCCTGGCGATTTCGTCGCTGGCGGTTTATGGCATCGTGCTGGGCGGCTGGTCCTCCGGCAATCACTATTCGCTGCTCGGCGCGCTGCGGTCGGCGGCGCAGATGGTCTCGTATGAGGTCAGCATTGCGCTCTCGCTGGCGGGCGTGTTGATGTTCTCGCAGACCCTGAGCATGGTAGGTATCGTTCACGCGCAGGTCAATTACGGCATCTGGTTCATTCTGGTACAGCCGCTGGGCTTCTTGCTTTATGGCATCGCGGCGACGGCAGAGGTCAATCGCGCACCGTTCGATCTACCGGAGGCGGAGCAAGAACTGGTCGCTGGCTATCTGACGGAGTTCAGCGGGCTGCGCTGGAGTCTCTATCAGATGGCTGAATACATCAATATGATTACCGTCAGTTCAATTGCGGCGACGCTCTTCTTCGGCGGCTGGACTCTCGGCGGACTCAGTGGCATTCCAGGGCTGCCCATCGTCTGGTATGTCGTGAAGGTGGCCATCTTCCTGTTCATCTTCATGTGGTTGCGCGCGACGTTGCCGCGCATCCGCTACGACCAGTTGATGCGCTTTGGCTGGCAAGTGTTGCTGCCGCTCTCGGTGCTGAATCTGCTCGCCACCGCCGTGGTCATCGCCTTTGGCTGGCCGTGGTGGATCAGTGGCGTCTTTGGGCTGGCGGTGCTGCTCGTTGGCGGCGCGGTCTACTACGCGCGCATGCGTCGCAACCATCCGTTGACGCAGCCGACGCAAGATGAAATCGGTCTGCTGCTGCCACAATCGGTGCGGCTGGTCCACATCGAGGCGCAGGCGCTGGCGACGAACGGAACGAACGGCGCAATCAGCGCAAATGGCAGCAAGGGCGACAAGAGCGGCGCGTCTGCGGAGGCCGTTGAGGCTGGCGCGCGACCATAATGGGCTGGCGAATACATTCACACGAAACGAGTTAGCGTATGGCGATGGAAATGCTCAAAGGGCTGGGGACGACCCTCAAGGAGTTCGGCAAAAAGCCGACAACCGTGTCGTACCCGGAGGAGAAGCGCGAGCTGCCGCCGCGTTTCCGGGGGCGGCATGTGCTGCACCGCTATGAGAATGGCCTGGAGCGCTGCATCGGCTGCTTTCTCTGCGCGGGCGCGTGCCCGGCGGACGCCATTTACATCGAGGCGGAGGAGAACAGCGACGACAACCATATCTCCCCAGGCGAACGCTATGCGCGCATCTACGACGTGAATCTCTTGCGCTGCATCTTCTGCGGCTACTGTGAGCAAGCCTGTCCTACCGGCGCAATCACGCTGGAAAACATCTATGAGCTGGCCAGCACGCACCCCGAAGACCTGGTCTATCACAAAGAGCAACTGCTAGAGCCAGTGGGCAGCGCGACCCGTGGCTCGCTGGAAGCCTGGGCTGCGCCTGCGCCAGCCGAAACGACGACACCGCTGCCCGGTCGCCAGGGTTTCTTCGATGGTTTACCCGCCACCGCCGCCTCCGTCGGCCAGGCGGATTTGCCCACGGAGACGGAGATACTGGTCCCTGGGAGCGAGACGATCAATACCAGCAATCCATCGGATCGGGCGGACGCCAGAACCGTTGAAGCGGCTGAGGCAGGCGACTTGCGTGATGCAGGTGATGCAGGTGATGCAGATGATGCAGGTGAGATGGTAGACGGCCAGGAGGAGAGGTAGGCTCGATGACTGGCGCGCAGATTGCCTTTTTCGTGCTGGCGGTGGTGGCGGTGGCCTCGGCGCTTGGCGTCATTCTCTTTCGCAACGCCGTCTATAGCATGCTCAGCCTGATTCTGAACCTGCTCAGCCTGGCGTTCTTCTTCCTGACGCTGGATGCGATGTTCGTCGCCACGATTCAGGTATTGATCTATGCCGGTGCGGTGATGATTCTCTTCCTGTTCGTCGTCACCATGCTCTCGCAGGATACCAGCAACACCAACGGACCGGACCGCCTGCGCTGGCAGGCGGTAGCTGGCGTGGGCTTCGGCGTGATCCTGGCGGGCGGCCTCATCATCGCGCTCTTGAACGGTTCGCTGGCCCATGATGCGCACGCCGCTGGATTGGATACGCTCTCCAACGCGATAGCTGCCCTCGGCGGCAATACGCAGGCGTTCGGCTGGGCGCTGTTCCATAACTTCTCGTTCCCATTCGAGATTACCAGCGTGTTGATTGTCGTGGCCATTCTGGGCGCGGTGGTGCTGGGTCGCCGCCTCACCAGCCGTAATTGATATTCCTAACTCCCCTCTCCCGCGCGCCGGAACTTCAGTGCCGCGAGCCAGGGGGAGGGGTTGGGGGTGGGGGAAATGCCAGTTACCGCGTATCTGATCGTGAGCGCGCTGCTCTTTACCATCGGCACCATTGGCGTGCTGGTGCGGCGCAATCCGCTAGTGATGTTCATGTCCATCGAGTTGATGCTCAACGCTGTCAATCTGTCGTTCATGGCGTTTGCGCACTTCCTCAACTCGGTGGATGGCTGGATGTTCGTGTTTCTCGTCCTGACGGTTGCTGCCGCTGAGGTGGTGGTAGGGCTTGCTATCATCGTTTCGATTTTCCGCACCCGGCGCAGCATTGATGTGGACGATCTCAATTCGCTGAAGGGCTAAGGGGCTGGTAGGACGCTTATGCTGAATCTGACGCCATACATCCTGGGGCTGCCGCTGCTGGGCTTTCTCGTGGTGGGGCTGTTTGGCAAACGCATGTCAAAAGCCGTCATCGGAGGCATTGCATGCAGCGCCATCCTGCTGGCCTTCTTGTGCGCCGTGGCTGACTTCTTCTCAATGCTCGGCCAGAGTGTTGCGAATCGCAGCAACGACGTCACGCTCTTTCATTGGGTCGCCTCCGGCACGCTGACCATCAACTTCGGCCTGCTCTCAGACCAACTCTCTGCCGTGATGCTGCTGATCGTGACGGGCGTGGGCTTCCTGATTCATGTGTATTCCATCGGCTACATGGGCGACGATGAGGGGTACTGGCGCTTCTTCTCGTTCCTCAATCTCTTCGTCTTTGCGATGGCGCTCTTGGTTGCGGCTGATAATTTCCTCTTCCTGCTGGTTGGCTGGGCGGGCGTCGGCCTCGCCTCGTTCCTGCTGATCGGCTTCTGGTATACGCGCCCCTCAGCGGTGGCCGCCGCGCGCAAAGCCTTCGTCGTCAACGTCATTGGTGACTTTGGCCTGATGCTTGCCATCTTCATGCTCTTCAAGTTCTTCCACACGCTTGACTACAGCCGCATCTTCTTGGGAATATCTCAGCGGAATGTCGCTCCATCTCCTCTGCCTCCTCCGTCACCTATCACCGGCGATGTGCTGACTGCCATTGCGCTGCTGCTCTTCGTGGCGGCGGTGGCGAAGTCGGCGCAGTTGCCGCTGCATGTGTGGCTGCCGGATGCGATGGAGGGTCCGACGCCGGTGAGCGCGCTGATCCACGCGGCGACGATGGTAACGGCTGGCGTCTATCTCGTCGCCCGCGCTGCGCCAATCTTCACCGCTGCGCCGAATGCGTTGGTGGTGGTCGGCATCATCGGCGGCGCGTCGTCGCTCTTCGCCGCGACGATAGCCTGCGTGCAGACGGATATCAAGCGCGTGCTGGCCTATTCGACGATGAGCCAGCTTGGCTACATGTTCATGGGCGAGGCGGCGGGCGGCTTCAGCACCGGCATCTTCCACCTGACGACGCACGCCTATTTCAAGGCGCTGCTCTTCATGTGCGCGGGCGCGGTGATTCATGCGCTCGGTGGCGAGCAGGATATGCGCAAGATGGGCGGGCTGCGTTCGCGGCTGCCCTACACCTTCTGGATGTTCGTCGCCAGCGGCCTTGCATTGGCGGCGATCTTCCCATTCGCTGGCTTCTGGAGCAAAGACGCCATTCTCGCCGCCATCTTCTCCACCGCGCAGGCGCACACCAATCCCGTCTGGTGGATTCTCTACGCGGTGGGCATCCTCACCGCCGCGCTGACCGGCTTCTACACGTTCCGGCTGATCTTCACCGTCTTCCTCGGCTCGTATCGCGGCACTGAAGTGCCGGCGCACGGAGTCGCAGCGGTGGCGCGCAACGGCAACGGTAACGGCAACGGCAGCCGTAATGATCCGCTGGCGAATGTGCATGAGGTGGGCGCGGCGATGCTGATACCGATGGCGATTCTGGCGGTGCTGTCCATTATCGGCGGCTTCGACGGCATCCCACGGCACAGCGCCATCGGTGATTTCCTTGCGCCGGTGCTGGGCGTCTCGCCGGATTTGAGCGGCGGTCTCTTCTGGTTTTCACTACTACTGAGCCTTGCCGCCGCGCTGATTGGCATTGGCATCGCCTGGGTTCGCTACGGCGTGCGCCAGCATACCTTTGCCCCCGCGCGCGGCCTCGTCAAGTTCCTTGAACGCCGCTACTACATAGATGACCTGTACAACGCGGTGATCGTTGTGCCAATTGTGGCGGTGGGCAATGTGCTGCGCAACTTCGCCGAGGATGCGGCGCTCGATGGCGGCAGCCGGGGCGTCGCGCGCACGGTCGGTGCGACTAGCCGGGGGCTGCGCCGTCTCCAGACGGGCTACGTGCGCAACTATGCGCTGGCGATCTTTGTCGGCGCGGCGCTGATTGTGTTGTTCTATGTCATCCATCCGTAACTGTACGCTCGGCTCTAAAGAGCCGGGGCACGCGCGATGGACTAAAGTCCAATGTGCGTGCGGCAGGCGGTCTCCCGGCTTCAGCCGAGTTCGTGCGTGTGCCGGCAATTTATTGCCGCGATGTAGTCATTTTGAGATAGAGAAGCAGCGATGCAGTTTCCAATCTTGAGCGTTATTCTCTTCTTGCCGCTGGCTGGCGCAATTGGCGCTGCCGCGCTGCCGCGTATGGCTGGCTGGGGCTGGGCCATGCTCGCGGCGCTGGCCGACCTCGCGCTCTGCATCTGGCTCATCGTCCAGTTCGCGGCAGGCGTCGGCGGCATGCAGTTCACCGAGAGCCATCCCTGGCTGCCGCAGATCGGCATCAACTATGCGCTCGGCGTGGATGGCATCAACCTCTTCCTGCTGGGATTGAACGCGCTGCTGACGGTGGTGGCGCTGGGCGCGTCGCTCGGCTTCGTGCGCGGCAGCGACCGCTCGCGCGAATACCTAGCGCTGATGCTGCTGCTCAGCACCGGCATGATGGGCGTCTTCCTGGCGACCAACCTGTTCCTGTTCTATGTTTTCTGGGAACTAATGCTGGTGCCGGCGTATCTGCTGGTGGGCATGTTCGGCGGACCGCGCCGCGCTTATGCCGCCATCAAGTTTGTGCTGTACACCGCCGTTGGGTCGCTGCTGATGCTCGTCGGCATCATCGCGCTTGGCGCAGTCGTCAGCAGCACAGCGCACACCGCCTACAGCCTCGATCTGGCGACGCTCATCAAGAACGGCGCGACGGCGCTGCCACATGGCACGCAGATCTGGCTGTTCCTGGCCTTCGCTGCTGCCTTTGCCATCAAGAGCGGCGTCTTCCCGTTGCATAGCTGGGTGCCGGATACCTATAGCGAAGCGCCTGCGCCGGTGGTGGTGCTGATCGCCGGGGTGATGGCAAAGACCGGCGCATACGGCTTCATTCGCTTCAATCTGGCGCTCTTCCCGGATGCCACAAAGTCGCTGACGCCGCTGATGAGCATTCTGGCGGTGGTTGGCATTCTCTATTTCGCGCTTCAGGCGTTGGTGGCGCGCGACTTCAAGCGGCTGCTCGGCTATGTCAGCATCAGCCATATGAGCGTCATCATCCTGGGCATCTTCGCGCTGAACACGCAGGGCATCGAGGGTGGCGTGCTGCAAATGGTCAACCACGGCATCATCATTGCTGCGCTCTTCCTGATTGCCGCGTTCATCGAGTCGCGCACCAGTTCGCGGCGGCTGGCGGACTTTGGTGGATTGGCGACGCGGCTGCCCTGGCTGGCGACCGTGTTCCTGATTGCGGCGCTGGCGGCGCTTGGCCTGCCCGGTCTGAATAGCTTCGCCGGTGAGTTCCTGGCGTTCCTGGGCGCGTTCCAGGCAAGCTATGTCTTTGGCGTGCTGGGGACGCTGGTGGTGATTCCTGCGGCGTGGTATATGCTGCGCTTCTTCCAGGGTGTGATGGAGGGTCCGGCGACCGGGGTTGCCAGCGATACCGTCATGGAGACGCCCACGCGCACCGGCAAACGCACCACCCGTAAGACGTTGCGCGACCTGAGTTGGAGCGAGTTCGCCGTGCTGGCGCCGCTGCTGGCGCTGATGATCGTTTTCGGCGTCATCCCCGGCGCGTTGACCAACCGCATCGAGCGCAGCGTCCAGCAGTTGCTCCCGCCGATCACGGCGTCGCATACCGCGCCAGCGAGGCACACAGCATCGGGCAGAGTAGAGTTATTTGGTGTGCATGGGCAGCGATGAGATTGGCGTTTCCCGGCTGTTCACAGCCGGGGCACGCAGCGGATGGGCTGAAGCCCAGTGGAGCGCCACCTTTCGGACTTTAGTCCATCTTTAGTGTGCGCCGGCTCTTTAGAGCCGCGATAATGCCTATTCCGAACCTGCGGAGGCAGGTTTTGCGGCGGCACGCCATCCAGGCGCGCATTCATTCGCCAGCCAATATGAGGCACAACGACGCATTACGAGGCAAGAGGAAAGACGATGCACGTACTCCCATTCACCTATCAGCCGCAGGGCCAGGACTGGCTGCGCATCCTGCCGGAACTGATTCTGCTGGCGGCGGCGCTGCTGGTGTTGCTGGTGGACCTGGCGCTGCCACAGCGACGCAAGAGCGCGCTGGCGCTGGTCGGCGTGGCGGGCGTCGTCGCGGCTTTCGTCTGCGCAGCCATCATGATTGGCGCGGGCGACCATCAGACTGCCTTTGCCGGCATGATCTTCTCAGACCAGACGGCGCTGCTGGCCGATCTCATCATACTCTTCTCCGCCGGCCTGGGACTGCTGCTCTCCCCTGGTTATATCGAACGGCAGGGCATCACCCAGCAGGGCGAATACTATGCGCTGCTGCTGCTGGCCGCGCTTGGCATGATGGTGATGGCCTCCGCCGCCAACCTGATGATCGTCTTCGTCGGGTTGGAGGTGCTGTCGCTCGCGCTCTATGTCCTCTCCGCCTTCATCGTCGCGCGCAATCGCTCGCAGGAAGCGGGCATGAAATATTTCATTCTCAGTTCCTTCGCCTCCGGCTTCCTGCTCTATGGCATGGCGCTGACCTACGGCGCAACCGGCCAGACCAGCCTTCAGGGCATCCAGCGTTTCCTCGGCGGCCATGCCCTCGCCACGACCTCCGGCTTTGGCCCGCTGCTGATTGCCGGTCTTGGGTTGATGGCGGTGGGCTTTTGCTTCAAGGTCTCGGCGGTGCCGTTCCAGGCGTGGACGCCGGATGTCTATGCCGGCGCGCCAACCGCCGTCACCGCTTTTATGTCTGTCGGCACAAAGGTGGCGGCGTTCGTGGCGCTGGCGCGCGTCTTCATGGTGGCGCTGCATCCCGTGCAGACGCAGTGGACGCCGATCCTCTGGGCCATCGCTGTGCTGACGATGGTGGGCGGCAATGTGCTGGCGGCGACGCAGCGCAATGTCAAACGCATGCTGGCCTATTCGAGCATCGCCAACGCCGGCTATATCCTCGTCGCCGTGGTGACGGGCACGCAGACCGCTTTCGCTGCGCTGCTGGTCTATCTCGCCAGCTATGCCGTCATGAACATCGGCGCGTTCGGCGTGGTACTGGCGCTGGAGCGCAACGACGGCCTGGGCACGACGCTCGACGACTTCGCTGGCTTGGGGCGCAGACGGCGCGGGCTGGCGGCGGCGATGGCCGTCTTCCTCTTCTCGCTGGCTGGCATCCCGCCGCTGGTGGGCTTTGCTGGCAAATATTATGTGTTCTATGCGGCGATTGTCGGCGGACACCTGGAACTGGCGATCATCGGCGTGCTGACCAGTGTGATTGGCATGTTCTACTATCTGCGCGTCGTCTGGGCAATGTATTTCGTGGAACCGCAGCCAGCGACAGCGCCCGCCAGTGTCGTGGTGGCGCCCGCGCCTGAGCCGGTGTTGGCGGCAACCACAGCAGGCACATCTGGCGGTGGTTCCGGTGGCGTCGCGCTGGCTGAGCCAGCCATTGCCACAACCAGCACTGCCACCAACACGCCAGCCGCCGCTGAGCCGCTCACCGCGCAGCCAGCGCATGTGACGCCGGGCGCATGGCT
The DNA here is from genome assembly GCA_021323855.1 of Chloroflexota bacterium. Taxonomy (GTDB): domain Bacteria; phylum Chloroflexota; class Ktedonobacteria; order Ktedonobacterales; family JADMIN01; genus JAJPKE01. The sequence goes on from JAJPKE010000016.1 coordinate 45,159, forward strand.
GGCGCTGGCGCTCTCACTCGTGCTGACAATTGCGCTGGGCATCATTCCCGGCGGCCTCTTCGATCTCGCCAACCGCGCCGCCAGCGTGCTGTTCCACTGAGCAGACGCGGCGTTCGCGGCACTCAAGTGCCGGCGCACGCTAGGGGACCGGCTGAAGCCGGAGACTGCCGCCGCGTACTCTGGGCTTTAGCCCCAACGTCCGTGCGTCGGCAATTTATTGCCGCGAGGCATGTTTGTTCGTGCGCCGGCACTTCAGTGCCGCGAACGCCGCCACACTCGACATAATCTTTGTACTCTTCCAGTCTTGGTCATAGCGTCTCAGTCTCGTTCATCACCCAGGCATGACCGACACTGGACGGGATGACCGAGACTGGACAGGATGAGTGAGACTGTCGTTCTCGCCACTATTCTTCAGTGTTGCCCATTTGTATCAGTTCTGCCCTTCGCCCTGGCATGGGCATCACTGGCGATGGTGGGCAGCACTGTGCTTTTAGCCGCTTCGCCAGGGAGCAACCGAACGCGAACCTTTTCAGAGGTTGGCTCGTGATAGGGGTGGTGTGCCAACTGCTGCGTGCTGGTATGCCATGCACGTACTCACTCCTTTCGACAGCAGGAGCGTTCTATGACAACGACAGCCCTGACAACATCCCAAGAGGTTACGCCTACCATCCAGCGCACGAATCCGCTGCTGAGCGTCATGACGTGGGAACTGCGGCGCTTCAGCAGCAATCGCATCTTCTGGTTTCAGGTCCTCGGATTCTTCTGCTTTCTGCTGCTAGTGCAATTTATTTTCAATAGTGAGGTTGCCAATCGCGCCTTCAGCGGCTCGGTGGCGGCTAGCAGCCCGTGGGGGTTGCTGCAACAACTTCCCTTCGGCTCGTTGATGTTGCTGTGCATGCTGCTGCCGTTTGTCAATGCCGATGGCGTGACGCGCGACCTGACCCGTCGCACCCATGAGTTGCTCATGACGACCGCTGTGCCGAATTGGGCGTATGTCTGGGGGCGCTATCTGGTTAGTCTGCTCATGAGCCTGGGGCTGGCTATTGTGGTGTTGGCTGCCATCCTGGTGGTGGGCTGGATACGCCATCTGGCTGACAGTGGTTATCCGGCGCCGGAGATTGGCGTTGTGCTGCTACTCTGGGTTGGCATGGTCATTCCAGCGACGGCACTCATCAGCAGCCTGAGCTTCGCGCTCGGCACGATCTTTCCGCGCCAATCTACGCTCATTAAAGTTATTCTACTGTTGGGCTGGTTTTTCGAGGCATCTATCATACCCGTCGCGCTGAATCTCACCTATGGTCAGTCCCTCCCTCCTTCCTGGCTTAGCGCCTGGGATCCAACGAGTTCAATTAGCGCATTCGCAACGCTCCATCAATATCAGACGGCCTGGATGAATCAGATTGGCCCAACCACCGGCGCAGCGCAGGCACAGCATATTTTCATCACAGTTGAGAACACGGTTCCCAACGTCTCAAACTGGTTCGTGCCCCATCTCTTCCTCGCTGTATTGAGTCTGCTGCTGGTGGCGCTGGCCGCTCTTACCTTCCAGCGATTCCGCAACGTCCGTGCTGGCTAAGAGCGCACGAGATACTACTCAGCGAGTGACTGTCTGGCAAAAAGTGCGCAAGATAGGAGAAGCGTTGGTCCTTGCTCCATGCTACAATGGCGTGCGTTTCCAGTAGCATACCTTTCCAGTGGGAAGGCACGGTATCAGCTAGTGAGGAGCAGGCAACTATGACAGACCAGGTAGCACCCCTTGCGATGTTCTACAAACCAGGGTGGGAGAACTATCAACGAGCCATCACCCAAACTATCGCCTCGCTTTCGTCCGAACAACTCGCCCTCTCTCTTGGACCAGATCAACGATCAATAGGCGAGCTTCTCGACCATATGATCGGCGCACGCTTCAACTGGTTCCACCTCTGGATGGGCGAAGGAGACCCCCACCGCGACTGGAATGATGATGAGGAGAATGGTGAGGGGAATACCGCGCCAACCGTGTACAAGCCAACTTCACTGGTCGCCATGTTCGAGAAGAGCTGGCGCGTGATCTCCTCCGCGTTGGACCGCTGGACCTCCGCTGATCTGGAACAGGTCTTTCCAGCCCCCGCCTCTCATCAGCAGTGGCTCCGTAATCAAGGGCTGGAAGAAGAGCCACCGCATACACGGCTGTGGATTGTCTGGCATGTCATGGAACATGAGATATACCACGGCGGCGAGCTTTCCCTGACGCTTGGCACGCATGGTGTGGATAGTTTCTATACCTGGTGAGTATCAGATTGAGGTGAGTTCTTGTCCAGTCTCGGTCATCCTGTCCAGTCTGGGTCATGCGTGGGTGATGACCGTGACTGAACGCAATGACCGAGACTGGTGTGGAGAATTATTGGCCTTTCTTCTGCGTGGCAAAATGGCTCTTGGAAAGTGTCCTTTCGGCGGCGTACCATGCACGCCGGAAACGGTGACGTTCACACACCCGGCGAAAGGGGTTTTCCAACGATGGATATGCAACGCAATACGCTTGCGGACCTGATAGCGGCGCGCGAACAATCTGGCAAGCTCTATCACGAATTTTTGCGCTTGCCCACGATGAGCGCGGGCCTCTATCAGTTGGCGGTGGGGGCGAGCGATCCGCAGCAGCCGCACACCGAAGATGAACTCTATTATATTGTGCAAGGCCGCGCACAGTTGCAGGTTGGGCAGGAGCAGGTGCCCGTCGCGCCCGGCTCGCTGGTCTTTGTGGCGGCGAACGTAGATCATCGCTTCCATAGCATCACCGAAGACCTGAGCGTGCTGGTGTTCTTCGCCCCCGCCGAATATTCGCAATCGTCGCAATCGTCGCAATCGTCGCAATCGTCGCGGCACTGAAGTGCCGGCGCACGGGCTGGCGGTTGAAACCGCGCCTGGATGGCTTTCAGCCGCGAAACCTGCCTCCGCAGGTTCAGAGCAGGCGAGAGGGGCTGGGGGTGGGGCACACACGGGATAGCGTTAGCGAGCAGAGGAGCAGAGCAGCGATGACATCCGATGAATCCAATCAATCCAATCAGTCCACAGAACCATCTCAGCAGACGACAAACCCAATGACCCGCTTGGCGGCGTTCGCGCGGATGGCGGCGATGCACGCGATTGGCGACCAGGAGGCGCTGGCGCAGATGCTCCGCGAGGCGCAGACCGCTGGCATCTCATGGGATGCCTGTTATGAGGCGCTGCTACAACTGATCGCCTATACTGGCTACCCGCGCACGCTCAATGCGCTGGCGACGTTCCGCGCGGTCTCTGGCGTCCCCACGTCTCCCACGCCGACGGAACCCTGGCAGGAGTATGCGCTGGCGACCTGGCCGGCGCGTGGTGTGGAGATATTTCACACACTCTGGCCAACCAGCGAACTGGCTTCCAGCGTGCGCCCCCTCTCGGCGGAGCTGGCGGAATGGGTCATCAATGATGACTTCGGGCGCATTTTCGGTCGTCCCGGCCTGACGCTGCTCGAACGCGAATCGGTCGTGTTCGGCTGCCTGATTGCGCTGCGGGTGCCGCCGCAATTGCGGTCACACCGGCTGGCGTTCCTGGCCGTCGGCGGCAGCGAGGCGCAACTCGATGGGATCGTGGCGGCGGTGGCGCCGCTGCTGCCCATCGAGGCGACGCAAATCGCCCGCACGGCGCTGGCGACCTTTCGCAACGAGCCTGCTGAATGAACCTGCCGGATGAGCCGGTGTGATGGAGATGACGACGTGGCCTGGGCGCGTGGCGAATGAATTCGCGGCTGGATGGCGTACTGCCGCGAAGTCCGCCTGCGCGGACTGGAGACAGGAATATTCCAATGTCTCAGCGCAAGGTGGGTTTCTATTCTTACTGAATTAGGCAATGAGATATACAGTACATTTCTACCAGTATCTCTTCCACAACTCACAAGCTTGTGGGTAGCATATCTACAATCCATTCAGCACAATAGAGTGGCAAGCCCGATACGCAGAAGGAGACCGCCCAATGATTATCCCCGCGCCCGGTTACAATCTGTATGCGTGCGTCCTCGTCGCCATCCTCGACGGTCCACCATTGGGTAGCCCAGCAGGCACGCCCAGGCGCGGGAAAGACCTGGATTCACTCGACGATGATGGCTTCGATCCCTATGCGAACATATTTGAAGACAATCGCATCGCTCCTGAAATAGTGCGCCGTCTCAAACGTTCTCTTGTCGTTGCCGGCCAGTTCCCTATCCTGAGCCGGAAAGACATGCTAAAAATAAAGAAGACCTATGCGCTCAATCCCCAGGAGATGCTGATTCTGAATGCCGCTGTCCTGGCGACGGGTATCGAGGCCAAACTCTATCCACGAGTAGATATTGAAATTGCCAGAGGAGCCGCTGAAAAGCTGCTCCCATTATTGGAAGAAGCATTAAAAACCATGCAAGATGATGAATATATCGGCGCCATTCAGCGTGGCCCAACCGCTGCGCAGGCTGACGAAACCGAAATTGATCGCCGCTGTGGCCCGGCGCTGGATGCGATTGACCGGGCGATGTTGCATCTGGGGGTGGTCGAAGATGGCCTCGCCACTCCGGCGCAATACGAGGAGCTACGCGAAGCCGTCGCTGCGTTCCAACTGGCGTTGAAGCTGCTCAAACAGGCGGATGAGGCGCTCCAGCAGACCTCTGCCTGGAAGTACTGGTTTGCCTATGCGCAACAGGGGCTGGCCGATAGCCTGAACCTGTTGCCTCCGGGTGGTTTTGCTGCGCTGGATGGCGAATAGTACACTTCTAACGAATACTTGCGAGCGCCGCTGGCAGATCGCCCACCTGTGTGAGTACGATGTCGGCGCCGCGCTCCTGATAGGTGCGCGCCTGTTCGCCATACGCGATGCACACGGCCAGCACCGGCGCTTTGCGCTCGCCCGCTGCCACCGCTTCCTGACGATAGTGCAGCACGAGATCAAGGTCATCCGCCGTATCGCCAACGAAGAGCGCCGCCGAGGCATCCAGCGTGCGCAGCGCGTGGATCAAGGCGCGCGGGTCCGGCTTGGCATAGGTGTCCGCAGAGACGATGGAGGCGAACGGCGAGCGCCCGTATTCGCTCTCGTGCCAGTGCGCCGGATCGTGGGCGGGGATGCAAACGGCGCCCAGACGCTCAACCGCCCAATTCACCTCAGCGTCGGCGCGCCCGGTAATCAATCCGAGCTTGCTGATGCCCTGCTCTTTTAGCTCGGTGAAGAGTTCAGCCGTGAAGAGCATCGCCTCATTGTGAACAAAGCCATCGGCGTCTGCGGCGAAGCGCGGCTCATGCTGATAGAGCCTGCGCGCCAGGTCAGCCCCCCAATAGAACTCATCATGCGCCCAGCGCGCCGTCTCTGCATCTGGGATAGCGGAGGCGGGAACTGTCGCGCGCAGCCAGGTGAGGCCGCCGCGCCGCTCGCGCGCCGCTGCGCTGGCCCGCTGCGCCCAGTCCTGCATCGAAAGCTGCGCCTCTGGCTGGCCGCGCCACTCGCGCAGCTTCGCCGTCCAGAGCGCGGCAAAGAGTTGTGTCGCATCCCAATCACTATTGAAACCGCCGGCCATCTTGAAGGCGGCGATGTCGTCCTCGCTCACCATTGGCGATGGCGCTTCGGTCAGCCCGTTTACCACGCGCACCAGATGCTCGGAGGCATAGGCCACGGCGTAGCGATATGAGCGGCTGGTGTCAATCAGCACACCATCCACATCGAAGAGCGCGGTATCGAGCGCGCTGGCGGATTCCAGAAAGCTATTGAGACGCAAGCCGGGACGGATCCACGGCGCGGGGGTGGCGGAACTGAACAACTCCATACTTTCCTCAAACGGTGGTGTCGGAACCTCTGCATCGAGCGACAAAGCTACACAGGCGACAACAGGCGATGCCCATTGATCGTACACTGCGGAGTATAGCACGCTGTAGCAGCCGACCGGCATAGTACTCCTCCTTCTAGCTAGTGATACCCAGCGTTTCGGACGAACGCCGTATCATTCGGGCACAAACACGGCAGTGTAACTGATGGATGGCGGCGTATCAATGATATAGGTGTAGGTGATCGGATCATGCCGGCGGTCATATTCCATGAACTCGATGCCAAGTTTTTCCGTGCAGAGGGCTTCCAGCGCGCTGAGGATGGCCTCATCACCCAGGAGACGCGCATGCGCTAACTTGCCACTGGTGTCGCGCAAAAACTCTTCAATTGCCGCTTTGTTCAGCGTGAATTGCGACCACCAGTAGCGCGAGAAGTCGTAGGGTATAAGATTGTTTTCGGCATCGGTCACAATGATAATGGCCGCATCACGAAAGCGATAATTCTGCTGAGGCTCTGACACGATAGAGATCGTGATCTGATGAGGCCGATGACCATGCGGACTATAGGTGGAGTCCAGCCCATAGAGCGCGCTCACATAGTCGCGCGCGCCCTCCCAATGGCGTAGATCATCCAACTCTTGCCCCAGTTGGATGATTTCATCGCGTGTCAATTGGCGGTAGGCCATCCCCGTTATCCCTTCTTAGCTGCCAGACTTCAGCAGAGCAAAAGATAGCAGAGTATAGACACGCAGGTCTCCTCGATGCAAGAGAGGCTGGTTGTGCTAAAATACTGCGGAGCTTGCAGGTGAAAATGGTGGATTGAGGACTGGGAGGCGACCGATGCTCTGGCGACAAGGCGACGTGCTGATTGAAACGGTTGAAGAGATTCCAGAAGGCGCAGAGCGGCGTCCTGGGCCGCCGGTCCTCGCCTATGGCGAAGCGACAGGACATTCTCATCGTGTTGAACTGCCGGAAAAGGCCGAAATCTGGGAACAGTATGGGCAACTCTATCTGAAAATACTGGAGGCCGTTCGCATCGTTCACGACGAACATGGGCCGATCACGTTGCCTGCCGGCATCTACCGCGTATGGCAGCAGCGCGAGTACACGCCACAGGACATCCGTACAATACGAGATTAAAGGGTTGGCCCGTGGCAACGATCATGAAGCCGGAGCAGGCGAGTGAGGCGATACTTCGCGGCGTGGCCCCCGATGGGCTGATAGTGGATGGTGAGTTGTCGTTCTCAACCTATTATCAGCGTTCTAAGCAATCTGCGCCGTTGACACGCCTGCCTGACGATCTTCAGGTGGGCAAGTTGCATCTGCGTGGCTGCGGTGATTTGCGCGCGTTGCCTAAAAGGCTTCGCTGTGAGCAGTTGGAAATCTATGATAGCGCGATTACCTGGCTGCCTGCGGACCTTCAGGTGAGCAACTCATTGACCCTGGATTCATGCTACTATCTCAAATCGTTGCCATATGGCCTCAAAACCCGGCACCTTACCCTGCGGCGCTGCCAGCGCCTCACCAGGCTACCGTATGGCTTGCAGGTTACAGAAAACCTGAGCGTGACAGCGTGTGAGAATTTGGAGTATCTGCCTTCGCAATTATCGCTACGCGCACTTGATATCTCCGGCAGCAAGATCATAGCGCTCCCCGCAGACCTGCGGGTCACACAGAGCATCACTGCGGAGGGATGCAAACAGTTGGATTCAGTGCCACCGTTGAGCGTCGAAACGCTCGATCTTTCGGACTGCACTTCCCTCCAAGAATTGCCCGATGGCCTACAAGTTCGTAATCTTAGCGTGGCTGGCTGCACGGCGCTGCAACGCTGGCCGAGTGATGGCATTCCATGGCTACGACGGCTAAATATGCGCGGCTGCATGCGGCTGCGCTCACTGCCGCCAGGCGTGCGCGAGTTGGATGAACTGGACCTCCGCGATTGTGACGCTTCACTGGCGCTGCCGGAGCGGCTGCGTGTGCGCAAGTGGCTCGATATTGGCGGCCTGCCCTGGCGCGCGTTGCCGCTGTCGAGTCGCGGTTTCCGGCTGCGCTGGAATGGCGTCGCCATCAGCGGGCATATCGTGTTTCATCCAGAATCCATCACCACTGACGATATCTTCGCAGAGGAGAACGCGGAGGTGCGCCGCATGATGCTGGAACATCTGGGTTATGAGCGCTTCTTTCAGAGCGCAAAGGCAGAAGTGCGCCACCAGGACACGGACCCCGGCGGCGTCCGTCAACTTCTGGTGGTGCCTATGCCCGGCGATGAGCAATTGGTCTGCCTGTCGGTACATGACCCTTCAACCGGCAGGCAGTATGTCATACGAGTGCCGCCGTGGATACGCGAGTGTCATCAAGCCGCAGCCTGGATCGCTGGCTTCGATGATCCCAACGACTACCACCCGGTGGCCGAAACTTAACCCTCCGCCTGGTAGCGGCGCAGTGCCACACAGGTGACTGTCAGCATGGTGACGACTGCTCCGGTCTCATCTTGCACCTCGACGCCGACCGATAGGCGAGTACGCCCGGTTTGTGTCCATTCCCGGCGGGCGCGTTCCGCGTCTCCACGGGGAAGCGTTGCTCTGCCTGTCAGGTCTCCTTGCGCAGGCAAAGTATAGGTTATGGAGGCTTGCCCGGTGAGCAGGTTGATAGTATCCAGGTGACCGGCGAAAATGGTGGCCACCAGCGCCACTGCTGTCGCTTCGCCCAGCGAGAATTGGGCGCCTGCATGCAGCATCTGCGCGTGATTACTGAGTTGCGGGCGATACCGCAGCCGGAGTATGACCGAAGTGGAATCTGCGCTCAGGACTTCCAATCCGAGTTGCGCCAGGAAAGGTTCTGCGGCGAGGGCAGCCAAGAGTTGCTTCATCTGCATCATGGATAGATAGGTCTCCTGAACCGGTTTTTCGCAACGACGAAGATCAACCGTCTTTAGGGTAACAGAGCTTTGTTAAAAGGATATATGGAGCATCCAATCTCTATTGTGGAGGTGCCGAGGATAGTAGAGGTGAGTTATGAAGCCACTGGCGCCAGTGATATTGCTGGCGCCAGTGGTCAGAGTTGAAAAGCCCGTGTTCTGAGCTTTCTATCTGGGTCTCTATCTTCTGCCGTTTTTATGCGTGCGTTGGTTCGCCCGTTGTCGGATCGAGATAGAGTGGCTGTGCCCTTCCGCCATGCGCAAAATCGAACATGGTGGTAAGGCTCCCTGCCAACGCATCAAAGGACTGGTTGCCGATGCGCCCCAGGCTCCAATTGTCCTCGATGAACCGCAGAATCGAGCTTTGGTCGCTCACTGCGTGGTCTACAAAGTTGATCTTCGCGTAAGGCGAGATCACCAGTAGTGGCAGGCGCGGGCCATAGCCACAGCGGTCCTCATAGGCGCCAGCTTTAGCTGTGCCACACAAACCTGGATCGGTCAGCGCATCAGCTGTGGCATCGTTAGACTGGCTGACAATCGGACCCATGACATGATCGTACCAGCCATCAGAGTCGTCATAGGCGATTACCACCGCCGTACTCTTCCAATCCGCTGTCCTTTCCAGACGATTGATGGTATTGACGACGAAATGCTGTTCATCCAGCGGGTCGGAATAGCCAGCATGACCGTCCTGATAGGCCGCTGCCTTGAGAAAGCTCACAGATGGCATATGACCAGCATCAACGGCCTGCCAGAAATTCGTCAGATCATACTGATGATTCGCCTGGTCGTTTTTGCCAATCATCGCCACGGAGCTTGGTGGCAGGTGGTTAGGATTAGCTGTCGATTGGTAGTACTGGAACGGTTCGTGATGCGGGATGTAGTCGGTCACCGTGGCTCCGCCGATATTTTGGTGAGTAGCGCCACAGACGATCTGCCCACCACTCGTTGAGGTTGGCGCAAAGCCGCCTTCAAACCAGCCCCAGGTGATGTTATGGGCCGTCAGCAGATCACCAATGTTGGTGCCTGACAATGCGATAGTCGTGCCATGTGAGCAGGCGTCGTACGTGGGGTCGGCATCGCCAATGACCGTTCCATTGGCTACTGTGCCAGCGAGTGTGGCAGGTGTCGCGCCATGCGTCTGACCAGAAATGAGATTCAGCGCCCCTGGCGTAGACGGCCCGAAGGTCGTGCCATAGGAGTTGTCACTCAGGGCAAAACCCTGCGCGTAGTTCCACATTGCTGTGACAGTGTTACCGTCGTAGTAGTCCATCACAATGGACTTGTCGGGACAGCTTCCACCGCTCACACTTTGGACAAACTGGTCCATCAGGCCGTGGTCGAATGCCTTTTGCTCATCCGTGTAGCGGTGATCCTGGTCGCAGGTCAGCGCCTGTGAGCGGTCCAGGCGGCTAGGATTTGCCAGATTGGGATTGTTTGTCAGCAAGGCGCTATCGAGTCCATTGACCGATGGCGTACCAGGTGCGGCAACAAACTGTGGTTCACCGGCAGGGTTGAGCGCATAGGGGTACGTGGCAAAGTAGTGGTCGAAGGAGACATTCTCCTGGAAAATAATGACAATATGTTTGATTGGCGTGGTCGTCGCAGGGCCGCCCGACAGTGATCTTTGGCCTGCTGATACGGAAGCGATCTGGCTCAGCCCAAGCGCCACTACAGCAATCACCACCAGGGCGACGCCAAGCAAACCGGATAACCTCGCACGTGAGAGGCGTTTCATCTGAAGTCTCATCAGTCCCATAGTAGGTGTCCTCCTCTGCATCAGTGGATCACGTAGATTCCGTACATCAGCACAACAGGCACAGCAGAGATAGGGGTAAGGAAGAGAGGCGAAGAAATTGGCAACGCTCTCGATTCTGCGTTATTCGCCTCCCGCCCGATGCTACTACCATGCTGCGCGAAGTGCCCATGCCATCACACTATAGAAGCAGTGGGTTATCGCAATGTTAAGGCTGGTTGAAAATCAGAAGGCGCAGCTAGTTTCGCCGCAGAGCGGAGAGGTAAATCGGCAGTGGCAAGCATACCTTTAGTACTACCTTGAGCGTGGCTAATGTTCTCCGGACAGCGATGCCTACCTGGCCTTTGATGGAGTTTCTTGGGTCAGGCAGGCAACGATGCTTGCCTCTGGGTAGCATAGCCTGGATCGCCAGTTTCCCAGTTTCAATGATCCAGACGACTACCAGCCGGTGGTCGAGACCTAATTGCCGGCTTTGTGCTGGCGTTCGCGTTCGCGCAGTTCCACGCGGCGAATCTTGCCGCTGATCGTCTTCGGCAGTTCGGTGACGAATTCGATCTCGCGCGGATATTTATAGGGCGCCGTCACCGATTTGACGTGTTCCTGTAGCTCGACAACTAGCGCCTCGCTTGCGGTGTAGCCCGGCGCGAGAATCACGAACGCTTTGACGATTTCGCCGCGCACCGCGTCCGGGCTGGCGATGACGGCAGATTCGATCACCGCCGGATGCTCCACCAGCGCGCTCTCCACCTCGAAGGGGCCGATGCGGTAGCCAGCGGAGATTATCACATCATCGGCGCGGCCAACGAACCAGAAGTAGCCGTCGGCGTCTCGATAGGCGCGGTCGCCGGTGAGATACCAGTCGCCCTTGAAGGACTTCTCCATTGCTTCAGGATTGCGCCAGTATTCGCGGAAGAGGCCCAGCGGACGCACCGGCTTAACACGCACGGCGATGTCGCCCTCCTGGTTTGGCCCAAGCTCCAGGCCCTCGTGGTCTATCACCGCCACGTCAAAGCCTGGGGACGGCTTGCCCATCGAGCCGGGGCGCACCTCCTCGCCGGGGAAGTTGCCGCAGAGTAGTACCGTCTCTGTCTGGCCGTAGCCGTCGCGTATCGTGATGCCGGTGGCCTCATGCCAGGCGTCTATCACCTCCGGGTTGAGCGGTTCGCCCGCGCCGACACAATGGCGTAACGCCGCAAACGTCGTCGCTTTCAGGTCTTCCTGCACCAGCAGCCGGTACGCAGTGGGCGGCGCGCAGAACACGGTGATGGGATATTTCGCCAGCATGTCCAGCGTCTCTTTTGCGTTGAACTTGCCACGCGCATCCTGGATGAACAAAGCGGCGCCGTTGCCCCAGGGACCAAAGAAATTGCTCCAGGCTGCTTTTGCCCATCCCATTTCGCTCAAATTCCAGATAAGGTCGTCGGGTTTAAGGTCCAGCCAATAGCGCCCGGTGACACGGGTGTGGCCGATGGGATAACTGGCGTGGGTATGCAGCACCATCTTGGGATAGCCGACCGTGCCGCTGGTGAAGTAGATCAGGCTGGGGTCGGAACTGACCGTGCGACGACCATACCAGGTAGGCGAGGCGACATCAGTGATGGGGTGATAACCAACGCAGCCTTCGGGGCAGTTCGCTCCTGGCTCATCTACCACGACAGCGACACGCAGCGTCGGGCACTGGTCGCGCACTTGCGCCAGTTTCTCCGCGCCGCTGGCGTCCGTCACCAGCGCCACCGCTTCCGCCAGGTCGGCGCGATATTGGATATCTTTGGGGGTCAGCAAAGTGGTACAGGGAATGCTGATAGCTCCCAGTTTCATCAGGCCGAGATTGGTTTCCCACCATTCGGGGATGCGTGGTAACATGACCAGGACGCGATCACCTTTCTGGATGCCCAGCTTCTCGAAAGCATTCGCTGCTCTGCTGCTCTGCTCGTCGAAGTGGACGAAGGTGTAGCGTTCTTCGCGCCCATCCTGGCCGACCCAGAGCATCGCCAGCTTATCGGGGTCTTCAGCCCAGGCGCCGATGGTATCCAACGCGAAGTTGTAGTCGTCAGCTACGTCCCAGCTAAACTCGCGGCGCGCCTGCTGATAACTGGTCATGTTTGGGGTGTTGCGCGCGTCTGGATTGTCCTGCACATTGGGCGTCGTCGCCCGGTCGTTCGTCTGATCGCCTGCGCCGTCTGCTGGCATGGTCGCTCTCTCTTTCTGAAAAGTAAAGCGTCTTGGCGGCAGTATACGCCGCAGCGGCACCAACGGCAATGGCGGCGATGGCAGACATGGAGCGGGCTGCGTTTCGGGCAATTCTCGTGATTTCGCAGTCTCACTGGTACTTCCAGCCCATAGCGATGGGAATGAAGGGCCAGGTTGTCGTATATATTTCCGTCCGGCGCTCTTGCGACGGGGCAGCGTCAGTGCTATACTGCCCGCGCAGGGGTCCCAGCGGAGCGAACGATTATGATGAATATGGACGACCGCACAGCAACATATGAGGCGGAACGCGCTGCCCGCGCGGCGCGCGATACGCCGATAGACACCGACACCTCAGACCTGAGTGGGGTTGCCCAGAGCGATAGCCTGCGCATGTATCTGCGCGAGATTGCGCGTATCCCGTTGCTCTCTGCGCAGAACGAGCTACAGATTGCGCGGCGGGTGGAGGCGGGCGACCGCGAAAGCCGCAACCAGTTGATCGAGGCAAACCTGCGGCTGGTCGTCAGCATTGCCAAGAAATACGCCAACCAGGGTCTGCCAATGGAAGACCTGATCGGCGAGGGCAATATCGGCCTGATTCGCGCCGTCGGCAAGTTTGACCCTAGCAAGGGCTTCAGATTCTCCACCTATGCGACCTGGTGGATCAAACAGGCGATTTCGCGCTCGATTCTCGAAGGCACACGCGCCGTGCGGTTGCCGGTCTATATCATGGAAGAGGTGATGCGGGTCAAGCGCATGACACGCCAGCTCTACCAGGAACTTGGGCATGAACCGACCAACGCGCAGATCGGTGAGGCGTTAGGCATCTCCGGTGCGCGCGTGGGCGAGCTACTGATCTGGGCGGAGAAGGTCTTCTCGCTGGATGCGCCACTCTCTGAGGAAGAAGAGAACTCGCTCGGTGATATCATTGAGGATACGCAGGTGCAGGGGCCGACTGAGACCACCGACCGCGCCTTGCTCCGCGACGAGGTGCGCCGTGTGCTGAGCAACCTCACCCAGCGCGAGCGCGAGGTGATCGAGTTGCGCTTCGGCCTGCTCGATGACCATGACTATACGCTCGAAGAAGTCGGCCAGAAGCTCAAAGTCACCCGCGAGCGTGTTCGGCAGATCGAGGAGCGCGCCATCCGCAAGCTGCGCCATCCGCAATCGAGCCGCGTGCTGAAGGATTACCTCGATTGAGTGCCACACCCGCCGATTCCGCCGCCGATGCCTCTGGCGACCTGAGCACGCTTGGCGCCATCGGCTTCGTCGGCGCGGGCGCGGTCGGTTCCATGCTGGCGCGCGCGCTGGCGGCGCGTGGCGCACATATCACCGCTATTGCCGCGCGCCAAATCGCCCATGCCGCTGCGCTCGTCGCCTTGCTGCCGGAAGGCATGGCGCAGGCGCTGCCCGCTGAAGCGGTCGTTACTTCCTGTGATCTGGTGTTCCTCGCCGTGCCGGATGATGCGATCACACCGCTGGCGGAGATGTTACCCTGGCGCAGCGGCCAGCGCGTCGTCCATCTGAGTGGCGCGAAACCGGCGCGCGCGCTGACGGCGGCGCAAGCGCGCGGCGCACAGATTGCCGCGCTCCATCCACTGATGACGTTCCCACGCGCGGCGCTCGATGGTCCGGTGGCGTCGCTGCTGAAGCGACTGAGTGGCTGCTACTGGGCGCTGGAAGCTGAAGATCGTGAGCTGGCGCAATCGCTGACAGGGATGGTCACGGCGCTGGACGGGCATGTGTTGCGGCTGGGCGCGGAGGATCGCGTGCCCTATCATCTGGCGGGCGTGTTCACCTCGAACTATGTCGTGACTCTGCTCGCCACCGCCAGCGCGCTCTGGGAGACGTTTGGTGTCGCGCGCGGCGAGGCGCTTCAGGCGTTGTTGCCGCTGCTCCGCGCAACTGTGGAGAATCTGGCGGAGCGCGGTCTGCCACAGGCGCTGAGCGGGCCGGTGGCGCGCGGCGATACGAGTACCGTGGCGGCGCACCTCGCCTGGCTGGATGGCGCGGTTCAGGGGGCACAAGGGCAAACGCAGGCTGATACAGCCAGGGCGCGGGACGAACTCTATCGTTTGCTCGCGCGGCTGACGATTCCGCTGGCGCTGGAAAAGCAGACGATCACGCCGGAGCAGGCGGCAGCCCTGCGCGATCTTTTGGGGAAATAATCCTCACCCCGGCCTCTCGGCCACCCCTCTCCTCGCAAGGAGAGGGGCTAGGGGTGAGGACAGTTAGCCGCCGAGGTAGGCGCGGCGCACGAGATCATTGGTCAGCAGATTTTTGGCGGTGTCACTGAGGACGATATGCCCCTGCTGAAGCACATAGCCACGGTCGGCGATGTTGAGCGCCATGAAGGCGTTCTGCTCCACCAGGAAAACCGTCACCCCTTGCTCACGAATCCGCTGGATGGTATCAAACACCGTCTGGACGAGAATCGGTGAAAGGCCCATCGAAGGCTCATCCATGCAAATCAGCCGTGGCTGCGCCATCAGCGCGCGACCCATCGCCAGCATTTGCTGCTCGCCGCCGGAGAGCGTGCCTGCTACCTGCTTGTCGCGCTCTTTGAGGCGCGGGAAGAGTGTATAGACGCGCTCCATCTCCTGTGTGATGGCGGCGCGGTCGTCAATCATATACGCGCCCATCTCCAGGTTCTCGCGCACGCTCATGCGGGTAAAGACACGCCGCGCCTCCGGCACCAGCGCCAGCCGCCGCTTGATGACGCCATCGGTGCCAACGGTGTCAATGCGTTCGCCTTCCAGCGTCACGCTGCCACTGCGCGGCTTCACCAGGCCGAAGATGGTTTTCATCGTGGTGGTTTTGCCTGCGGCGTTCGCGCCAAGCAAGCAAACAATTTCACCTTTATTGACCTGGACCGTGACATCATGCAGAACGAGGCTGGGTCCGTAGCCGGCGTTGACATTGTGTAGTTCGAGCATAGGTTATTCCACCGCCGCCTTTCGCCCTAGATACGCCTCGATCACCTGCTCGTTGCGCTGAATCTCGGCAGGAACCCCCTCGGCGATTTTGCGTCCATAGTCTAACACCGCAATCCGGTCTGAAATGCCCATCGTCACCTGGAGCTTATGCTCGATCAGCAGGATGGTCAAGCCAAACTCGCTGCGGAGCCGCTGGATATAGTTGATGGCCTCGCCGGTTTCAGCGTCGTTCATGCCAGCGGTTGGCTCATCGAGCAGCAACAGCTTAGGTTCCGACCCCAACGCACGCGCAATCTCGACACGCCGCCGTTCCGCGTAGGAGAGGTTGGCGGCGTAATCGTCTTTGCGCGCCACCAGCGACGGCCCGAAGAACGACAATAATTCGACGGCGCGCTCTTCGGCGCGGCGTTCGGCGCGCTGGTAGTTTGGCAGATGTAGCAAGACGGAAGGCAAATTGCCAGGAATCTTGCTATGCTGGCCGACCAGCACGTTTTCCAGCACGGTCATGTTGTTGAAGAGACGGATGTTCTGGAAGGTGCGCGTAATGCCACGCCGCAGCACCCGATCAGGCGAAAGGCCGCTGATAGATTGCCCCTCAAAGAGCATTTCGCCGCCATCCGGCTTATAGATGCCGGTAATCAAGTTGAAGACGGTGGTTTTGCCAGCGCCGTTGGGACCAATGACGCTATAGATTTCACCCTGATTGACATCAAAGGTGATGCCATCCACCGCCGTCAGGCCACCAAACACTTTCTTGACATCGCGCAGGCGCAGTAGCACGTTCTCTGGCATCGTCAGTCCTCCCGCCCTTGCGCATCCGAACCGGCGCCGACAGTGGTTGTCTCGCCACCGGCTTCGTCTTCGCCAGCCTCTTCGCGTTCCAGCAAGCCAACCGCCGAGGCGCCCTCCGCCGAAGCGCCGATGCCCTGAAGCTCGCGCTTGCGGCGCACGTCTGGGATGAGACCCTGTGGCCGGAGCAAGATCATGAACATCAGGATGAGGCCATAGATCAGGAACTTGGCGGTGTTGAAATCAACGTTGTTCAGGAAATGCAGCGGCGCGCCACTGCCTGAGACCAGCGGGAGGCCATGCACCGCATCGTTGATCTTGCCGAGCAGGTATACGTCAACGAAGCGCAGCACAATCGCGCCGACGATCACGCCAGGGATACTACCCAGGCCGCCCAGCACGATCATAATGAGGATGGTGATGGAGATGTTGAAGTTGAAATCTGAGGGAGCAATCGAAGAGACGAAGGCGGCGTTTAGCGCGCCACCGATGCCGCCGACCAGCGCGCCAAGACCGAAAGCCATCAGCTTCGTGCGCACAAGATTCACGCCAGCCACCGATGCCGCCGTTTCATCTTCGCGAATGGCGATCCAGGCGCGCCCAATGCTGGAGCCACGTAGCGAGGTCACGCCAAGAATGACGAGCACCACCAGAGCAAGGGTCAGATAGTAGAAGGGATACTGGTTGAGCGGATCGGAGAAGGTAATGGGGCCGACATCCGGCGGTGGGCTGGCGCTCATACCAAACTGGCCGAAGAACCACGGCACATTCTGGAAGACAATGGGCACAATCTCGCCAAAACCGAGTGTAACGATGGCGAGATAATCGCCGCGCAGACGCAGCGTTGGCGCGCCAAGCAGAATGCCAAAAAGACAGGCCAGCAGCGCAGCCAGTGGTATCAAAAGCCAGAACAACTGCCCACTGAAGCTTGGGATGGGAATGGATTTGCCCTGCGCATTCTGCAGGAAGCCATAGGTGCCGACCGCGACGGTATACGAGCCAATCACGAAGAAGGCGACATAGCCGAGGTCCAGCAGACCGGCATAGCCGACGACGATGTTCAGACCGAGCGCCAGGATGATATAGGTGCCTATGGCAATGGAGGTGGTCACCAGGCTGGGATCTATGCCATCCAGCACGAATGGCAGGATGATACATACCACCAGCAGGATGATGCCAAGCCGCCAGCCGGAGAGATACCAGCGTAGCTCACGACCCGCGATTTTGTTAGAAAGTACCGCGCTGATACTATCGGAAAGTTGGGCGCGAATGTTGGTTGCGCTCATATGCTTCTCCTACTCCCCCTACACCCTTATACCTTATCCGGAACCTGCTGGCCAAGCAGACCAGAGGGCCTGAACACGAGGATGAGAACCAGCACGGCAAACACAACCGCCAGGCTCCACTGGAACCCGCCAGGGATAAATTGAATCGCCAGCGACTGAATCAAGCCGATCAGGAAACCGCCAAACACTGCGCCATAGATATTGCCGATGCCACCAAGAACGGCGGCAGTAAAAGCGATCAGGCCAAGCTGGAAGCCGGTGAGATACCACACCTGCCCAATATACATGTTATAAACCACAGCAGCCGCTCCGGCCAGTGCGCCGCCGATCAGGAAGGTGATGGAGATGGTGCGATTGATGTTGACGCCCATCAAGGCGGCGGCTTCGGGGTCTTGCGCCGTCGCGCGCATGGCACGCCCAAGTTTGGTGGTGTTGATGAAGCGCGCCAGGCCATACATCATGGCGACAGCCAGCACGACGATGAAGATGTCGAGATAATTCACTCTGGCGCCGAATATGGTGAATCCGCCGTGGGGGAAGATATCGGGGAAGGCATAGAAATTGGTGCCGCGCCAGAGTTGCACGATGGTTTCGAGGATGAACGAGGCGCCGATGGCAGCGATCAAAGGTGCCAGACGCGGCGCTTTGCGCAAGCGGCGATACGCGACGCGCTCGAGTCCGGCGTTCAGAAATGCGGAAACTGCCATGCCAATGATGATGAGCAACAGTAGCACGCCGACCAGAGCAAACCCGCTCAACGGATGGTTCAATCCCATCATCTGCACGACGATGAAGGTTATCACGGTGCCCCACATGAAGATATCACCGTGCGCAAAGTTGATCAGTTCGATGATGCCGTAGACCAGGGTATATCCCAGCGCGACCAGGGCATACATCGCGCCAAGCGTGATCCCATTCTCGATCTGTTGCAGAAAGATGTTGCTGCTGCTGCTGTTTGCGGCAAACACCGAGGCCAGCGTGAGCATAGTTATCCGCCCTTCTAGCTGCGACGGCCTACCTACGAGGACGTATCGAAACGATTGTGACTTGAAAACGCCAGAAACGATATGGTGGGTGGTCAGAAGTATAGCAGGAGCAGGCCCCAATGTGAAAGGCCTGCTCCGCTTTTCCTCACGAGTGAGGTCCCTCTAGACGAGTGAATCGCTCATTGCGCTAATGACGCCAATTAGTCGTTCACCTGCGTCTTGAAGACCCACTGCTTTGTCGCCGGGTCTACGACATAGACACTGAACACCTTCTGGCCGGCGTTGTCGCCGTTGGAGTCGAAGTGGATTGTGCCCGTCAGACCGGTATAGGTGATAGCGGCGACCGCATCACGAACGTTGGCGCGGGTGACATCTTTGCCAGCGTTGATGACGTTGGTGATCGCCTGGATCTCGATATTGGCAGCATCATACGCCATTGCGCTGTACGGCAGCAGCGTGTTGTCCGGCTTGCCGGAGACATAGCTGGTGTAGGCGCTCTTGAATGCTGTGGCCGCCGCAGAGGTCAACTGCGAGTTATCTGGCGCGGCAACGGTGCCATAGGTGTTGACCGCCGCATCGCCAGCCGTCTGCAACCAGGCCGGGTCATCGGCGATACCGTCGCCGCCGACCATCGGGCCGTTATATCCAGCAGCCACCAGCGCCTTCTTCAGCGCGCCGCCGCCACCGGAGGTGACACCACCATAGAAGACGACATCCGGCTTGAGTCCGGCAATCGTCGAGGCCAGCGACGAGACGTTGCTGATCTGGGCGGAGGTGATGGATGTGCGCGACCCGACCGTTGTTCCACCGTTGCTGGTGAATGTGGTGGTGAAGAAGTCCGCAAGGCCTTTGCCATAGACCGTGTCATCGTCAACGACGAAGGCCGTCTTGGCGCTGATTGGCGGGGCGGCGGCAATCTGCGCATCCACCTTGCCCTGGGCCACGTCATTACCGCAGATGCGGAAGTAGGCATCCGGCTTGCCAGCGGGGTGCAGCAGGCTGAAGTTGATGCCGTTGGCATCGGCATACTGCTGAAGTGTCAGGCCGGGGTTGGTGTTGGTCGGGCTGATCATCGTCAGGCCGGCGGCGTTGGTGATCGGAATCGCCACTTTGGCGATGCCGCTGTTGAATGGGCCAACCACGGCGACGACATTGGCATTGCTGACCAGCGCATGAGCGGCTGTCGAACCAATGCCAGTATCCGGACCACTTGCACCCTCATAGTTTTGGTGGTCAACAGTCAACTTGTAGCCGTTCGGCAACTTGGCCTGGCTCACCGCTAGGTCTACACCATACTGGGTTGGCAGGCCAACGCTGGCGTCGGTGCCCGAGACGGGAAGCAGCGTGCCAAGCTGGATATTCTTGTTGCCACTGCTGCCACCACTGCCGCAGGCGGCCAATGTCAGCACCAGAGCAAAGGTTGCCGCTATGGGAACGAGTGATCCCTTGGCAAAGGCTCGTACAATTCGGCGCATAGGCTAACCGCACCTCCAAATAAGAAATGAACACGAAACGACAGAGAGCGCTTACCGCCAGACGAGGACGCGCCGGGGATACGCGCCCGACAAAACAACCCGCTTTCCAGAAAACAGCACGCGGGCTTACCTACAATACGTCATGTCCTGTGCAAATCTCACACAAGACATCTGGCAATTTCCCAACAGGCGGGAAGAGACCAGGAGAACGCGACCGAAAACGACATAGCGATGAGAAAATGATCTGGACATTGCAGGCTGAATGTGTAGCGGCGCATGACCTCCGCTGAACGATGCGCTCTCCCCGAACGACAACGGCATCTGCCTGCCACTCGTATCCCCCCCGCGCATAGCGTGCGTGGCAATGTGATGCGCTCTATGTGTACGACATTGTACCAGTACAACACAAGAGTATCACAAGAGCTATTCCAAAAATATGAGAATCCCCACCCCTAACCCCTCCCTCGTGCGCGGGAGATGGGGAACGGCGGGGTGGCGGATATATCCGCGCCTGGCGCCTTCTGAGCGACGAAGCTTGCCTGCACTGGCTAGAAGCGGGCGACCTATTGTAGCGTGTGAATGGCGCTGAGTTTGCGTTCGTTTCCAATCAGCGATGCGGCGGCGGGAACGGGATGAGACAAACATGCTGAGATACGGGGGGGGTAGAGACGATGGCTGACTAAAGATGCTGGGGCGAATGACACTTGCGGCTCGGTTGTTGATTCTCTATTGGCGCTGCCAGACCTCCTGGCTTTGCGCGTAGTGGCGGCGAGCGTGGTAAATGCCGTCCGCTCATCCGGCGAGAGATCGAGCGCCTCGATCAGCAGCGCCAGCGTTTCGCGTCGTGGAAGGTGTGGCACGCCGCGTTCGAGGTTGCCGATGCTATCAATGCTGACGCCCGCGCGTTCGGCGAGTTCCGCCTGCGTCAACCCAAGCGCCTGACGATGTTGCCGCAACAGGCGGCCCAGCGCGCTTACATCATTCCCCATGTGGTGACTATCCCTTCTCCATGTCAAACAATCCGAATTCCTGCTTCAAAGCAAGCCGCGTGAACGGCGCCCCTATCTTCTCACGTCTTTTGCTGAGTTGCAAGCCCCGTTTTCCACACTATTTTCCGGATGATATTCCGGCTTATTTTCCGTATTTTCGGTGTACTTACGAGGAGCGGTCAGGTACAGTTGGGCACGAGAACTTTGATGCCACGCAATTGGAGCGCGGTATAAAGCGCTACGCTAGAAAGGGTTTTACGGGTGTTTAGCAAAAAGAGTAGTTCATTCCCCCGGCATTTGACCGCCGCTTTTGCGATCATCTGCGCACTCACCATATGCTTGGCTGGAGGTTTACAGCAGCAAGTCCATGCAGCGGGCAATCCTCCGAGCCATGTCCTTCCTTCTACAGTAGGAGGCATTGATTTTCTTCACGGCGGCAATGCCAGTTTCAAGCATGGCGTTACACGGGTCAAGCCAAAAACAAAACAAGGCGCAGTTGGCAATATCGTCTGCCCGCCATGTGGCTGTAACTGCAACACTCATGCCGTCTATGGCACTGATCCGATTGTGTTTATCCATGGTATTAGCTATAACAGCAGTATTACCTGTACTGGATCTGGCGGGTTGTGGTCCAATCCAATCTCCTACCTCCAAAATTGGCATATTGGCTTAGGAAGCGACGAGATCCTCTGGACGGGACAATTCTACACCGTGGGATACTACGATCAAGACGTGCGTTGTGGTTCTGATGCGCAACAGGGCGCACTCGGTTTCCAGTTGAGTACCCGTTACAATAATTGGGCACCGAAATGTAATGGCTATGGTGGTACCAATAACAATGATCCGACGGTAGGCACCAATCATGAGAAACTTGAACATGTAAGTTGTGAGTTCGCCTGGTTCCTGTGGAATAGTTTCTCGTCTGCTGGCATCAACGTTAAGATTGTTGCTCATAGTATGGGGGGACTAATCACACGGTACGCGATTCAGAAAGTCCAGCAGGGAGATCCTGCTTTTCCCCCACTGTTGTATGTGAGTGACGTTGTTACCTTCTCAACGCCACATGGTGCATTGACCTACGATCAAACCAAGCTCTCGGATTACTTTTGTGGTTTCTGCACCCAGTCCACTGAGATGGGCACAGGATCATTCATGACTGACATAACCAACCACGATCACCCGAGTGCACTGAACGGTACTGATTGGACATTGATAGGTTCGCTTTGCAATTGCGACCCGTTAGATTGGCAGTCACAAGCGACCTATATGAGCAACAGTGGCGGACAGAGTAACAATCATCGCATTGGCTATAGCAGTGCCCCTGCTTGTCCTGGACAACCAGGATGGCCGGATGGCTACGACCACGGAAATTGGAGCAACGACCAGTGTGACACTTTTGATGCCTCGTATTGGTATTGTGATGGCTGTTCCCGTACCCAGTCGTCATTTTCTTTCTCCAACGCATCACCCCATTCCTTGCACGAGATGCTGTTTGCGTTCATCTATGTCAACTGGTGAGTCAGTCAGACGGGAGGCTATCTTAATCCGCATGAGCATGGCTGGTGAGCGAATCAACAACCTAACTTCGATGGCCTCTGTTCTAGTGGCATGACGGTTGGTGGATGCCGAGTGGTATTCTCAAGTAGTACTCGTCGGCGTCCGCCCGTTTGTTGCGCAAGCTTAGTGTAGTGCCATAGACCCGTTTCCGGCTTCAATGTATTGCGGCGAGCAAGCAGGCTGATCTGTGTTGTCCGCATCTAATGAAGCATAAGGCACCCCTATGAGCAATAGACGACTTATTGACACTCTCTAGGCAAACGGCACAGTTAATCTGCTGCCCTCGTCTTGAAAGGTATGAGATTATGACAAACCTTATCACAACATTGCATACCCTCAAGGTATGGACCTTGCTGTCTGGCGCATGTGCCATAGTTCTTGCAGTCGAGGCTGTGCTGCTGCTTTTGATTTCATCTCCTCGTTCCCGTATATGGTGGATTGGTTTCATGGCAGGTATTCTTGGTGCGCTCGCAGTTGCCCTTGGCGAGCGCACGTATGGAGCCTACCTTGACCTCCAACCAGTTGCTACGTGTTCCTCCCCTAACTGTGCGCAATGGTATCCATGGATTGATCAGGCAGTAAGTCGTGCGCAGGTATTTGGTATCCTGCTTATTTGTTTTACTGCTGCTGTGTTGGGGCTTGGGGCAGTAATTGGTGTCATGAATGGAGTAGGTCCGATGCTCAACAGAGAACAACAGCGGGCACTAATGTCTCGCCGTCTTTCCAAAGTCGTTGGAGGAATTATTTTACTAAGCATCGGCGCTTACTTGCTCTCTCACGGAAGTGCTTACACGGCCCAATATATGTATTTGGCAAATTCCCAGAATGGTGGGGATAGTTTAGGGCAGATCCCACTCATAGAAGCTTTGATTGAGGCTGTGATTGGCCTCATTATGGTCGTGGCTGGGATACTGCTAGTAATGTTGAGTGCTGGTGGCAGAAATAGACGGACGCAGCCGACACCGACAGGTGGTTTATCAGGTGGAAATTTCCTGGCTTAGTGAACAATTTGGTTGTGCAGGGATTGCCATTCTGTAATATATTCAGTTGGTGTTGGATGCCTTAAATATACAGGCCATCTGGCACCAGATCTGATTTGCCTGGCTACTGCATCTGCCACGTTAGAAGTTAGCATTCCTAAGTATAATCCAAGCTTGTCTTCTAAGCTACTTCAGGCACTGTAGTTGAGAACATGAGTTTGATGTGACTTCGGCGTATATAGCGAAAGCGAGGACGAGATGCGACGCGCAGAACTCATCAGTGGGCTACTCGCAGGTGTGTTGGGATTGATCTGTGCAATTGGCGGCACGCTGCTGCCGGTTGCTGGTGGAGGTGGCGGCACTGTGACCGAGCGGCTGCCGGATGGCAAGGTGAAGGTACTCGCCAGTGTCTATCACGCCAACAATCTCATTCAAGCGGCAGGGCCACAGGCGGCGCTGATGTTTATGACGGTTTTCACGCTGCTGTCGCTCTGGGCTATTGTCGTCACCGTGCAACATGTGCGGCAGCCGCGCACCGACCGGCTCCGCGATCTACGGATTGTGACGGCGCTGCTGTTCGCCGCTATCGTGGTTGGCGCGCCGATGATTGGATTCGCCTCCGGCCTGGCGACAGCGCTGCTCATCGGCCTATTGGCGTTTTTCTTCGTACCGAGCGCGCTCCTGCTGTTGATCTGCGCGATACTGGCGAGCGTCCGGCAGGTACGAAGCGCTACTGTATGAGCTAGTAGCGGATTCTCATTGCCTCACAGTGTGCAGGTGCGCCATAATGGCCTCATGATATGCAACACCGACTCACTATGAGCATAGAGGCCACTACTATGAGCAATCCACCGGCGCATCGCCGTCCCCAAAGCACGCAAAACACGCAAAGCGCCCACACTATTCGTAGCGCGCGCAGTGTTGCGCAACACGCGGGGCATGCGCAGCCGCGCCGCAACAGAGACAAGAATAAGACGCCGGAGCCGCTGCAACTGACGACCAGCGCGCAGAAGCGCAGCCCGTCACCGACGCTGGAGATCAACGAGGCCATTGCCGCGCGCCGCGCCGCCGGACATGATGTGCTACATCTGGGCTTCGGTGAGGCGACGTTGCCACTGCATCCGAAACTGCGCGAGGCGCTGGCGCAAGCCGCCACACAGACCGGCTACGCGCCGGTGCAGGGCATTCCGGCGTTGCGCGCGGCCATCGCTGACTATCTGGGGCGCGAACGCGGGCTGACGTATGACGCCGAACAGATCATCGTTGGGCCGGGGAGCAAGCCGCTGCTCTATGCGCTGCTTCAGATACTCGATGGCGACGTGCTGATTCCCCGGCCTTCCTGGGTCAGCTACGCGCCGCATGCGCGGCTGGCAGGACGGCAGGTGATCGGCGTGGAGACAGATGAGCGCGATCACCACACGCTGACGCCGCAGGCGCTGGCGGCGGCCTTCACGCGGGCGCAGCACAACGGAGCCAATCCTCGTGTGCTGGTGGTGAATACGCCGAGCAATCCGACCGGCGGCATGTTCAGCCGCGAGGATGCCGAGGCGCTGGCGGATTGGGCAAAGCATAAGGGCGTCACCATCGTCAGCGACGAGATTTATGCTGAACTGGCGCATGGCTGGCGTCCGCACGTCTCACCGGCGATGTTCTATCCCGAAGGCACGATTGTCACCGGCGGACTCTCGAAGGGCTTCGCGGCTGGTGGCTGGCGGCTGGGCTATGCGGCGCTACCACGCCGCGAGAGCGGTAAGCAGCTGATGGCTGCGTTGCGAGCGCTGGCGAGCGAGGTCTGGTCAGCCGCCAGCGCACCCATCCAGGAGGCGGCAGTGATCGCCTACACACCAGATGATGACCTGCGCGCCTATCTGCGGCGCTCCGCGCGTCTCTATGGCTATGTCACCAATCGCCTGCATGCGGCGCTGGAACGCGCCGGACTGCGCTGCGCGCGTCCTGCTGGCGCTTTCTATCTCTATCCAGACTTTACACCGCTCCGCGCTGCGCTGGTGGACCAGGGCGTGATGACCAGTGTGGACCTGGCGCGGCGGCTGCTGGACCGCTACGACATCGCCACGCTGCCAGGGGTGGCCTTCGGTGAGCGACCAGAAACGCTGCGGCTGCGACTGGCGACGAGCATGTTCTTTGCCCAACCCAGCCAGACGGCGGAGGAGCGCGAGGCGGCGCTCTGGTCGCTGCTGGCACGCGCCGATACCCTGCCGGAAGGCGATAGCGACGCGACTCCTGACCTGCTGGATGCTTTGCCAGAACTGGCGCGGGCAGAACAACGGCTGGCGGCGTGCATCGCGGAGTTGAATAGACCTCACCCCCAACCCCCTCTCCCATAGGAGAGGGGCCGCTGGCGGAGTTTCGTTTCGCTGGCGAACTGACACTTCTCTCTTGCGCATGTGGGGATGGCTGGCGATGGCTGGGGGTGGGTTATTCCACGTAGGTGAACACTAACGCTTGCCAGTACATCGTTCGCGTGCCCCACGGTCCCCTCTCCCATCAGGAGAGGGGACCGTGGGGCCGGGGTGAGGTCTCTACGCTCCCAGCGACTGATAGAGATCGTCGGCGACCCAGACCTGGCAGGCGCCCTCACCGCTCTTCTCTTTGTGCAGGCTGATGACGTATTTGGCTGGCGCACCGCCCGGCGCCTGATCGTCCGGGGCCAGCGAAATCCACCAGGTTTCCGGTTGCTCGTTGCCGCTCTGCCCGGTGCCCGTCTTGCCGCCCTCATGTGTGCCAGACTGCTTCAGACTGATGCCGGAGACGGGATTAGGGCTAAAGTTAGCTGTGCCGTAGTCCACCACCGACCACATCGCTGCACGGATCGCCTGAGCCGTCTGTGAGTGGATGATCGGGCCACCACCATACGGCACCTTATCGGGGATGATGCCATCACCGCCGGGCAATACGTCGTTGCGGCTCTCACCATACGGAACGATCTGGCTGACGACGTGCGGCTCATACAGGTAACCATCGGACGCAACTACGCTTGCCACTTCGGTCATCGTTAGCGGGGTAATGAGTAGTTCACCTTGACCAAACGCGCTAGCCGCCAGCAGATTGGAGGTGAATTGCGTCGGCTGGCCGTTGGAATCGAACTGATTATAGGCGCTGCTCTGCACAGAAACGCCGTCGTAAGGCACCGGCGACACATCGGTCCCTGGCGTGGCAATGCCGAGCGCGCGCACATACTTGAGCCAGGTATCCGCGCCGATGTTCACCCCGACGCGCGCAAATATCGTGTTGTCGCTGTAGGCATAGCCCTGTTGCAGCGTGATCGGGAACGAGTTGTCGTTTAATATGCCATTCCAGGTGCCATTGAAATAGTCAAACCAGGGGAACGACTCACCGTTGGTGGTAAACGTTGTGGCGTCGTTGAGGCTGAATGGCGTGTTGAGCGAATACTGGCCGGAATCAAGTCCCGCCATCAAGGTGACGGTCTTGAACGTCGAACCTGGGTCATAGAGACCCTGTGTGGCGCGGTTCAGCAGCGGATGGTCCGGGTCACTCTGAAGTTGCGCCCAGTAGGTTGGGTCATCTATCTTGTTAGGATCGAAATAGGGGTAGCTGTACATGGCAATGATCTGGCCGGTGTTCGGGTCTTCGACGATGATGCTACCGTTGGCGTTGCCATTGTCTGTGCAGGCGCCACCACCACGCAGCACGGCGCTATTGCTCTCGTAGAGCGCGGCGACCTTCTGCTGCACCTTGTCGTCAATCGTCAGATAGAGATCATTGCCATGACGTGGGCGGTGCAGGATGCGGTTGAGTTCGTCGTTGGGTGATGCGCCCTTGCCTGTACCGGCCAGATAATCATTGAATTGAGCTTCCAGGCCAGCCGCGCCATATTTGTAGCTAAAGTAGCCGATCAGCGGCGCAAGCGTCGGGTCAGCGTAGACGCGCCGGTAGCCGCAGCGGGCGTTGTTGTCGCGCACCGTCCAGGCCAGCTTGACGCCATTGCGGTCGTAGATGGTGCCACGGATAGGTTGGTCATCCGGCGCATCGCAGACCCGTGGATCGAGGCTGCTCGCGGCAAGCGCCGGCCCATTGAAGAATGCCTGATTGCCAATCTGCACATAGGCCGCAACGCCGCTAATGAGCAGAAAGAAGATAATGAACGCATTCGTCAGCCTGCGAATCGTTACATTCATGCCTCAAGCCTCTCCTATCCCACGGACACGTCTATTAGTGGAGGATGGCAACGCATCCTCATCATTATGCTCACTCAAGCGGAGTGTAGCACCGGCGCATGGGGCTGTCAAAGGGAATAGTTCACAATTTTGCACCGGAATTTACGTTTATCAGTGGGCGAGGGTTGCCAGATAGCCCTCATAGTTACGGCGCATCTCACTCAGGCTGTCGCCGCCGAACTTCTCGACCCACGCATCCGCCAGCGCGCAGGCCAGCATTGCCTCGCCAACCACGCCTGCCGCAGGCACGACACAGACATCGCTGCGTTCGTAGCGGGTTGCTTCGATGTTCTCGCCGGTGGCGATATCGGCGGAAGGCAGCGGATGCGCCAGCGTAGGAATTGGCTTGACGGCGACGCGCGCAACGATAGGTTCGCCATTGCTGATGCCGCCCTCGATGCCGCCCGCGTGATTGCTTAGGTGATACCACCCGCGCGCCTCATCGTGGCGCACGACATCGTGAACCTGCGAACCGGGCAGCGCCGCCAGCGCGAAGCCCCCACCTATCTCCACGCCCTTTGCCGAAGGGATGCTGAGCAGCGCCTGGCCAATGCGTGCGCTGAGGCGGCGGTCCCACTGGCTATAACTGCCCAGGCCGGGCGGCACGCCGAACGCCACCACCTCGAAGACGCCGCCGCAGGTATCGCCCTGGCGCTTGCCTTCGAGGATGCGCTCGATCATGCGCGCGGTCAGGCCGGCATCTGCGCAACGCATCTCCGAGGCATCCACCCGCGCCCAGAAATCGGCGTCGAGCGCGGATAGTTCCGGTTCTGCACCAGCAGGATAGCCCACCCCGCCAACAGCGAGAACATGGCTATGGATGGCGATTCCGAACGCCGCGAGCAGTTGCCGGCAGACAGCGCCAGCGGCCACCCGCGCCGCCGTCTCGCGCGAGCTGGCGCGTTCGATGACATTGCGCACATCCTGGTGCCCATATTTGAGAGCCCCTGTCAGGTCGGCATGGCCGGGGCGCACGCGCGTCACCGGCTCAATTGGCTCGGTCGGCGTCGCCACTGGCTGCGCGCTCATGCGTTCCTGCCAGTTCACCCAGTCGCGGTTCTCGATGCGCAGCGTGATGGGCGAGCCGAGCGTATAGCCATGCCGCACGCCGGAAAGCACCTCCACGGCGTCGCGCTCAATCTTCATGCGTCCGCCGCGCCCGTAGCCACCCTGGCGGCGACGCAACTGCTCGTCAATCGCCTCCTTGCCGAAGGTTAGCCCGGCGGGAATCCCCTCGATAATGGTGGTCAGGCAGGGGCCGTGCGATTCGCCAGCCGTCAAAAAGCGCAACATGGAAACATGCCTCTCGTGTCATAGGTAGCTGTGTATGGGTGTGTGCCAGAGATATCTCTATCGCATAGTTCTATGCTGCTGTGGCCATTCTGCCGTTGCAACTGAAAGAAACGGTAATTCATCTCGTGCCCATAGCACGATACCGTCACGCCTTATGTTCTCGACAAACGTTGTATCCCAATCAGCCAGATCCCGTATCGCGGTGAGGACATTGACTTCCCGTGGTGGATCATGATGTTGGTCAAGTGCCAGGCCGATAGAATGGCTAATGGCAAGCCGCCGCTCAAGCGGTAAACGTTCTAGCTCAGTTTCGAGGTCAAAAATAAGCAGAAGGTCAACGTCACTCGGCTCAGGATCATCGAGCGGCCGCTCTTCATGCCGCGCCACTGAGCCAAATAGGATGGCCGCACGTAGATCTTTATGATGCTGCGCCACCACTGCTACAATTGATCGGACCAGCGCCGCAGATTCATTATCCAGCCAGGAGGGCACTTGATTTCGCCATTTTCTCTCGGAAGAGTTAATTGGAACGTCACTTCGTACCTTTGGCTCATTCACGGATATAGCAGTCTCTTCAATATCTCCGCCGGTACTCAACTGAGCGCCCATTGCCGTATCTCCTGCCACAAATCGCGCGCCTGATCCACATCGCCTGTTAAGTGCTGATGACCATACCAGCCGCCATTGCGAATCTCTTCCAACACTTGCCATTGTTCGCCCACAGCCGGTTCACCAATATCACGCAGGTATGTCACCAGTTTAGAGTGATTTTCCTTGTGTTTTCCATGTTGCGTTTGGCACTTGTATGCAATCCAATGGAAAGCTGAGCCATAATACGTTTCGATCAGGACACGATTAGCGCGCGGGCCAGCCGTTGAAGCAGTCAAATCCGGCAGCACGGCTTCGATATCTTCTGCCGCAAGACGGTGATCTTCCGCTTTCATAGTGTCCATCCCTCTCGAACGTCTTTATGCCTTCACTATAGCCCACGAGTCACCTGCTATGCCAAGAATATAACTGAGGATATATCAGTTGTTATCAAGCTGATTCAATATACGCGGGCATGCAGCGCATGACGGCGACGTGCGGCAGGCAGCCGCAAGAAGCTTTCGTCGCCGTCCAGATTGAGCAGGACAAAGAGGCGCAGTGCCTCGCGCAGATTGCCCGCGCGCAAGAGTGTCTGCGCCAAGAGATCGAGCAGCGCGTTAGCTTCTAGCTGCGTGGGGGCGACGGCCAGCGCCGCACGCAGAGCAACGATGGCTGGGCGATAGTGGCGCTTTGCCAGATAGATGGCGGCGACAGCGACTGGCAGACGCGGATGCGCCGCGCAACGCCCACGCAGCGCGACCAGTTCGCGTTCCGCCAGCCGCAGCGCGCGACCAGCGTTTGGGTCGTTGCCAGCGCCGAGCGCCGCCAACGCCTGCACATAGGTGAGGCGTATATCGTCGCTGGTGGGGTCGAGCGCCAGCGCCCGCCGCACCATACGCAGCGCGTACTGTGTGCCCTGTGGCACATAGCGCGACACATCGCAGGCCGAACACTGCAAAGCGGCCTCCGCTGCGCCGGTATACGCCAGAGATGGAGGGCAGCGTACCAGCCATTCGATGCCGTCCAGCAGGCGTGTTTCGTCGCCAAGCCAGCCGCGCACCAGCGCCAACCCGCGATTGAATTGCTCCTGGGCGGTCTCTGCATCCATCGGCGACGTAACGCCCCAGGGCAGCGAGTCCAGCCAGCGAATATCATCCTCAACCTGCGCGATGAACGTAGCGGGAATCGGCCCGCTGTCGCCGCTCTGCATCAGATAGCCGACGCGCGGCCAGTAGAGCGCCACCAGCAGCATCAGCGCGCTGACGCTGAAGAGGCTACCACCGAGGATGAACTGAAGGCGGTGCGCCGTCTCAAAGTCGAGCAGACCGGCGCGGGTGTAGTGGTGAATCGTGCCAGTCTGCGGGTCGGTAAACTGCACGGCATCGAGAGTGGGCGGATCATGGAAAAAGTTGGTCTCGTAGAGGACGGTGATGGAGGTCTGATCGCATAGATTCGCAGGAAGCGTTGGCGTGAACGCTGAGCGCGCTGTCGCGAAGGATTGCCCATCCAACGTGAACGCCAGCGTATCGCCGCGTTGTTGCACACAGGTATGAGCAGCCCCACTCAGTGTATGCTGCTGCTGCGCGCTGACCAGCAACAACATGATGGCGGCCAGATAAAAGCCAAGCAGACTGAACAGCAGCCACGCGATACGATAGCGCATCAGTTGATAGACGAGCAGACGCCGGATGATTGTACCAATGTCCATTCGTGATCCCTCATCCCACGCACATGCTAGCCGGTTACTCCATCGAGACGCTTTTTGTATGTCCAGTATGTTGCTTAGTCGCGTAGGCAACTATAGTATAGTACATGTTGCTTGTTTTGCCTATCGGATAGCTGTCGAAAGTGCGGCGGCCAACCATCGGCGCGCGCTGATCGCAGAAAAGCAGTTGCCGTCTGGATGGCAATGTGATATACTGGGGTGTACGCGTAGCGCCAGACCCGTCCGGGGTTTGACAATGGCGCGACACTAACGGAGGCGGCATGAGAGCCGCAGGAGTCCCATGAAAGCCGGAATTCACCCCAATTATGTAGAAGCAACCGTCACCTGCGCCTGTGGCAATACCTTCAAGGTCGGTAGCACCAAGCCCACGCTCCGGGTTGACGTTTGCTCGAAGTGCCATCCGTTCTATACGGGCCAGCAGCGCATCCTTGATACCGCAGGGCGCGTGGAGCGGTTCCGCAAGCGCTTCAACATCAGCGACGACGACAACGCCTAATCAATTACCATCCCAGGCAGTCCTGCCTGTTCTGAACAGTTGCCCGCGCGAACACAGATCGTTCGCGCGGGCTTTTGTATGCGCGCTCATCGTCGCATCCCTGATTTAATCGAGGAGGTGCGGCAGCGCAGCGGGCAACATCCAGCGCGCGCTGCGCTGTTCGCGCTGGTGCGCCGCCTCCGCTATCGTCTCCCGGTAGGCGGCGAGCGTTGTTTCAAGGCAGGCTTCGCGCGAATATTGGGCTGCCGTGGCGCGAGCGTTCGCGCGCATCCGGCGGAGCAGCGCCGGATGGCTGGTCAACGACTCAAGGCGCTCAGCGAAACGATCAGAGGTATCGCCGGGTGCAATGAGGTAGCCGTTGAAGCCATCTACCACAATTTCTGGCACGCCAGCCGCCGCCAGCGCCACCACCGGTACCCCACAGGCAAAGCTCTCCAACAGCGACACCGGCTGATTCTCCGTGAGGCTGGCGGAGACGCAGATATCCGCGCTTGCCACACGCCGCGCCAGCGCCTCGCCACGCATCCAGCCGGGAAAGCACACTTGATGTTCTAGCCCACGCTGCTGTGCAAACGCCATGACGCCGCCTCGCGCTGGCCCGTCGCCGATAATCTCAAACGAGGCTGCTGGATGGCGGCGCAGAAACGGTTCTACCAGCGTGATAAGCTGATGCAGGTTCTTCTCAGCGGCGATACGGCCAAAATAGACCAGCCGTGGACCGCCGGGCGCTATCCGTTGGCGTTCCGCCTCGCGGAGCGGGTGAAACCGCTGCGTATCCACCGGATTGTGGACGATCATCACCTGGCGGTCCAGGCCGCTGGCGATCAGATCATGCGCCAGGAAGCGTGAAGCGGAGGTGGTGAGGTCGCATTGATTGTAGAAAGCGGCGACATAACGCCGGACCCACCGCGCTAGGCGGGCATTGACCTCGGTTCCCAGGCGTGAGTAGGACCCGACATACTCGCCGAAGAGCGTGTGATGGGTGCCGATCAGCGGAATATGATAGGCGTTGCAGACCTGCACGCCCTGCCAGCCGATGCTAAATGGCGTGTGACAATGGATGACATCCGGGCGGAAGCTTCGCACGAGCCGCCTGATTGCCAGGTTGACCGGCGCCGCAATGCGGATATCCCCATAGAGCGGGATGGTAACCGCTCTGGTGCGCACGACGGGAAACGATTCCTCGACGCTCAAGTGTGTGCGCTGGTTGGCGCGGGCATGGCGCGCCAGCACCGTGCAAACCATCACGCTGTGTCCGTGTTCGCTCAGACTCCTGGCGAGCGTATTGACGCACGATGCCACTCCATTCACCTGCGGTGGGTACGTATCCGTAAAAAGCATGACTCGCATGATGGGTTATATTCCTATCAGGTTGTTGTCGGTATGTGGTGGCGTAAGGTGTGCTGCGCAGTGCGTGATGCTTCCCGCAGACGACTGACTTTCGCCAGAGAATTAGGAGCCATACCACGCAGCGATGAATCTCAGCACGCACCTTCCCATGTGTATAATACGCTACGGTACGTGACAATTGGCCCAGCGATGCTATGATGCTATGCTACGCAGTCATGAGCAGGTGTGAGCATTTCGCCGCATGTGACTACAGACGACCGCAGCCAGCGGACATGCTATCTGCTACCTGCTACCTGCTATCGCGCTGTGATGTCATCGTGATGTTGCTCGTCGCAGATATCAACGCATCGTCGTTCTTGTGCTCATACTCATCATAGACGCGATACGTTATCGTGATGTTATCCTGGACATGACCAGCAACGTCCCGCATAGCCGGACGAAGAGGATAAAAAGGATAGTGCCGATGCCCAAGTACAATTATGGCGGTCAGGCGGTGATCGAGGGTGTGATGATGCGCGGTCGCCATACTGCGTCGGTGGCGCTGCGCCGCTCCTCCGGCGAGGTGCTGGTGCATGAGGAACAACTCAACCCGCGTCTCTATGGCAACAAGGTGGCACAGTGGCCGTTTGTGCGTGGATTGCTGCTGCTCTGGGATATGCTGATCCTGGGCACGCGCATGATGCGCTTCGCCACCAACATTTACATCCAGGATGAGATGAGCGCATCCGAGGCGGCGCAGAAGTCCCAGGGCGACCAGCAGGCGATGCCTGATGCAAGCGGCGCGCCCGCCGTATCCACAACATCCGCCACTTCTAGCATGTCCAGCACATCCAGCGCAGTGGTCGAAGCGACGGCGACGCAGATGAGCGGTATCGGTGGCGCGGGGCTGGCGGTGACGCTGATCTTCTCGCTGGCAATCGCCATCGGGCTGTTCTTCTTGCTGCCGCTGGGCGCTGTGGGCCTGGTGCAGCGGATATTTGGCTTTGGCAGCGGCTGGTGGAGCCTGATCGTCGAGGGACTGATCCGGCTGGCGCTGCTCGTTGGCTATCTGGCGGCGATTGGACGGCTGGCAAGTATCCAGCGAGTTTTCGAGTATCATGGAGCGGAGCATAAGACGATCAACGCTTATGAGGCTGGCGATCCGCTGGATGTGGAGCATGTGCGGCGCGCCTCGCGGGTGCATACGCGCTGTGGCACGGGCTTCCTGCTGATCGTCGTCGTGCTTTCGATCTTTGTCTTTGCGCTGCTCGGCCATCCGCCCCTGCCGCTGCTGATCTTGTCGCGCATTCTGCTGGTGCCGGTGATCGCTTCGATTGCCTATGAACTGATGCGGCTGGGCGCAACATATTATCGCTACCCTGTGGTGCGCTGGCTGATGGCGCCGAGCCTGGCGCTGCAAGGACTGACGACGCGCGAGCCGGACGACCGGCAGATCGAGTGTGCCATCGTCGCGCTGGAGCGGATTCTCAAGAGCGACGGCGTGTCCGTTCTTGAGCGCGTTGCCTGATACACTGGCTATTTTAAGGAGATTTTGCGTGTCCTCTAACATTGAGCAACGGCGCGAACACATGTCTGATCTACCAGATATACCGGCTGATACCTCGTCTGATATCCCTCCTGCGCCACCAGATACGGCAGATAAGGCGGAGGTGGAGTTGCCGGCGTTGAGCGGCGGTTCGCTCTTGCGCAAGAACTTCGTGCGCTGGCTGTTCATGGGCATGGTGCGTGTCCTCTACCGCACCTGGACCCGCGTCGCGGTGCGCGTCTTCCCGGAAGATTCGCGGCAGGCAGCTTTTGCAACGAAAATCGGCATCCCACTGCCGGACCGGCTGAACATGAGTTGGGTGACGCCGAATCTGGCCGTTGGCGGGCGTGTCTTGCCGGCGGATATTCACCGGCTGGCGAAGGTCGGCGTGACGCGCGTGGTGGATACGCGCTCCGAGCATCAGGATGACGCAGCGGCGATGGGGCGCGAGGGCATCGAACTGCTCTACCTGCCGACACCAGATACATACCCGCTCTCTGTGGAGCAGTTACGAGAAGGGGCAAGCTGGATCAACCGGCAGCGCAATAGCGGCCAGCGTGTGCTGATCCACTGCGAACACGGCGTCGGACGCAGTGTCCTCTTGACGGCGGCGGCGCTCGTGGCGGATGGTCTGGGCGCGCACGAGGCGATGGAACTAATTCAGGAGAAACGCTGGCAGGCCGCGCCAAATCACCGCCAGATGCGCCGGCTGCAAGAGTTCGAGCGTTCCCTGCGGACGCAACCACTTGATACTGCAAGCCGCTGAGTATTGGGTGACAGGCAACCGAGGAAAAGACGCGAGGCAGAGGGAAGCAATGGCAGAGACGGCTGCGCGTCCAGAAAATACAGCACACATGTTCAGGCGCACCACCTGGGCAGCCTACGCTGCCTGCGGCTGGGCGCTGCTCTTTGCGCTGATGAGCTTCTATTGGGCGGCGGGCGGCAACTTCGGCGTGGAGACGCTGGGAAGCGCCATTCAAGCGCAGGCACACAATCCGGGATTCGTGGCGATTGTCTGGCTTACCGGCGTAGCGAAGGTCATCGGTGGCTTGTTCGCGCTGACGCTGGTGCGGCCCTGGGCGCTCTGGTTGCCACGCCGGCTGAAGCTTATCCTGGCGTGGACAGGTGGCATCGGGCTGGCGCTCTATGGCGGCGTGCAATTGCTCATCGAGGGCGCAGTGCTGAGTGGGCTGCTTCATGTGAGCGGTCCGGTGGATTGGGTCGGACTGCGCTGGCATATCTGGCTCTGGGACCCCTGGTGGTTGCTGGGTGGCATTCTCTTCTTGCTCGCCGCGTGGCGCTATCAGCGAACGCCTGTACAATTCAGGTGGACGAAGTAGCAATGACAAACCCAACCATCGTCTTATACGTTGCGACGATGGTTGGGTGCGTGATATGCTTACTCAAATAGTATCCGTTCGGATAGACAATGAAGCCTATCCTACTTGATTCGCCTTTGCGGCAGGCTGACCACAACAGCCACTACTCCCTGGCCTTGCGGCGTGGGAGCTACTTGGAGTCCTGAAGGTGCTTCGCCCTCTGACGAGGACGGCTTGGACTCACCAGCGATTGGCGACCAACGAGACCATCGGACAGCAGGGGACGACCCCACGGTCTTGACCCAAATGATCGTACCAAGCCGCTGGTGTGAGTATATCTTGCCAGTCTCTCATTGTCAATAGCTGTCCTTTGGTCGTAAAATTGTCAAATACCCTCGCTCGAAGCCGCCGCTGCCGGACGATGGGCGATAGAGACGCTGCTGTACCTTCGGCGTTTTCCCCAGCACCCCGGCGTCATTAGGATTCGAGCGCCTGCTTAATATCATTGGGTAGTGGAAGCGAGCAACAACCGCACTGGTTCGGGGAGGTATTCGCGTGGCAACACCAGACGAGGCGTGGCAATGGAAGTTTGGCAAGGAAGGGCTGACGTTTGATGATGTGTTGTTGATTCCAGCGGAATCGCGTGTGCTGCCGGGCGATGTCAACACTGCAACGAAGCTGACAGCGGAGATCACGCTCAATATTCCGATACTTTCGGCGGCGATGGATACCGTGACGGAGGGCCGGCTGGCGATTGCGCTGGCGCGCGAGGGTGGCATCGGCGTCATTCACCGCAACCTCTCCATCGAAGATCAGGCCGCAGAGGTGGATAAGGTCAAACGCTCCGAGTCCGGCATGATTACCGACCCCATCACGCTGGCGCCTGATGATTCCTTGCGTAGCGCGCTGGCGGTGATGGCGAAGTATCACATCTCCGGCATCCCCGTCACCGAAGGCGGCAAGCTCGTCGGCATCCTCACCAACCGCGACATTCGTTTCGAGCAGAACCACGACCAGCCCATCAAAGATGTAATGACCCGCGAGCGTCTGGTGACGGCGCCGGTCGGCACGACGCTGGAGCAGGCCAACGACATCCTGCATCGCTACAAAGTGGAGAAGCTGCCGGTAGTGGATGAACATGGCATGCTCAAGGGCCTCATCACCGTCAAAGATATCCAGAAGAAGGTACAGTTTCCACTGGCCGCCAAAGATAGCCAGGGCCGCCTGCGCGCTGCTGCTGCGGTTGGCGTCGGGCCGGATGCCTTCGAGCGGTGCGAGGCGCTGGTTGCCGAAGAGGTGGACGCGCTGGTGATTGACACGTCGCATGGCCACTCACGCATGGTGATCGAGACCGCTGGTAAGCTGGCAAAAACTTTCGGCACTCGCGCGCAGATCATCGTCGGCAACGTGGCGACAGGCGAGGCAACCGAAGCTTTGATCGAAGCGGGCGCACATGCCGTAAAATGTGGCATAGGCCCCGGTTCGATTTGCACAACGCGCGTGGTGGCTGGCACCGGCGTTCCGCAAATTACCGCTGTTTTTGACTGCGCCCAAGTTGCCGCCAAGTATGGTGTTCCGGTGATCTCAGATGGCGGCATCCAGTATTCCGGCGATATCGCCAAAGCTATCGCGGCAGGCGCAGATAGTGTGATGCTCGGCAGCTTGCTGGCGGGTGTTGATGAGAGTCCAGGCGAACTGATTATTTCGCAGGGCGAGCGTTACAAAGACTATCGGGGCATGGGGTCTATTGGCGCGATGAAACAGCGCAGCTATAGCAAAGACCGCTACTTCCAGGCTGGCGTCAAAGATGAGTCGCGGCTAATTGCAGAGGGCATCGAGGGGCGCGTGCCATATAAAGGACCGCTAACGAACATGATTTATCAACTCGTTGGTGGCTTGCGGCAGGCGATGGGCTATACTGGCGCCGAATCTATCGAGGCGCTGAAAACACGCACCCGCTTCATTCGCATCACTGGCGCAGGGCTACGCGAGAGCCATCCCCATGATGTTGTCGTCACGAAGGAAGCGCCAAACTACGGCGTCGGGCGACGGTAGCCCCCCCCCCCAGCCCCTCCCCCGTGCGCGGGAGAGGGGAGCGAGAGCCGGTAGGCAGCGACACTTGGCACGCGGCCCCTCTCCTATGGGAGAGGGGGTAGGGGGTGAGGTCTAGAAATTTGAGGGCAGCATGACTACGAGCGGAACGGCGGTCCTGGGCGGCGGCGCGCTTGGCCTGACGCTGGCCTACCGGCTGGCGCTGGCGGGCGAGCGTGTTGTCGTGATGGAACGCGAGGGCGAGGCTGGCGGGCTGGCGGCGGGATTCCCTGTTGGCGAGAGCGGCGTCTATCTCGAAAAGTTCTATCATCACCTCTTCCGCACCGATACCGCCGCCGTCGCCCTCATCGAAGAGCTTGGTCTGGGTGAGAAACTCTATTGGGGCGAACCGAATAGCAGCCTGCTCTACCAGGGTGTGCCCTATCGGCTGGCCGGAAGCGTTGGCGCGATACTGGCGATCACGCCGCTGCCGCTGCTGGACCGCCTGCGCCTGGGAGCTGGTGGCGCGTTCCTGAAGGTGCTGCCCAGTCCGGGTATGCTGGAAGGGAAGACGGCGGCGGCATGGCTGCGCCGCTGGATGGGCAAACGCGCCTATGAGGTGGTCTGGGAGCCACAGTTGCGCGGCAAGTTCGGCGCCTATGCCGATAAGATTGCCATGCCCTGGATGTGGGGCCGCATCCACTGCCGCACCAACTCGCTCGGCTACCTCAAAGGCGGCTTTCAGGCGCTCTACGAGGCGCTGGTGGCGGCCATCGAGGCGCACGGCGGCGAGGTGCGCCTGAATACCGAAGTGCAATCGGTGAAGCCTGCCGGTGGCGATACCCTGCGTGTTATCTCCGGCTTCGGCAAGGAGCAGTACAATCGTGTCGTCTCGACGCTCGCCTCGCGCGTGACCTTCAAGGTGACGCCGGACCTGCCGGCAGACTTCCGCAAACAGTATGAGTGGGGCGCAGCGTATGGCGCGCATTGCCTGATTCTGGCGCTGGACCGTCCCCTCTTGAAAGATGTGTACTGGCTTAGCATCACTGACCCGGATTACCCGTTCCTGGCCGCCGTGGAGCATACCAACTACATCCCCGCTGAGGAATATGGTGGGCGACACCTGCTCTATCTCGGCAGCTATCTACCGATGGATCATTCGACGATGCGCGCGACCACCGAGGAGACGCTGGCGCAGTATCTGCCGCACCTGAGTCGCCTCAATCCCGCGTTCTCGCCCGAATGGATCCGCGAGAAGTGGAGCTTTGCCGCGCCATTCGCCCAGCCCATCGTCACCACCGACTATAAGGCGCACATCCCGCCGCACGAGACGCCGATCCCCAACTTCTACATGGCGAACATGTTCCAGGTCTATCCCCAGGACCGTGGCCAGAACTATAGCATCGTGCTGGCGAACAACCTCGCGAAAAAGCTGATTGGTGAATAAAACAAAGGAGCGGCAGTAAACTGCCGGCGCACGGATTGGAGAGGCTAAAGCCATTGGGGACACTGCTGCCCTATCAGGCGGACTTTAGTCTACTTTATCGTGCGCCGGCTTTTCAAAGCCGCGCCTGCTACCGCATAGACCGGAAGAAGGCGCAGATGTCTTCTGCCAGCAGGTCAGGCTCTTCGTGCGCGGGGAAGTGGCCGCCGCGCGGCATCTCCGTCCAGCGCTGCAAATTATAGCCGCGCTCGGCCAGTTCGCGCGGGGGATGGTCCATGTTCTTGGGGAAGAGCGCGACTGCCACCGGCACCTCGATGCGCTCACCTTTGGCGAGTGGTGGAGTGTCGTCCTGGACGAAGTACGGGCCAAACGACGAATTGATCGTCTGCGTCAACCAATAGAGGCTGATATTTGTTAGCAGTTCGTCTTTGGTGAAGCGTCGTTCCACATCGCCGCCGCAATCGCTCCACGCGCGAAACTTTTCGACAATCCACGCGGCCAAGCCCGCTGGCGAATCATTGAGGCCATAGGCAAGCGTCTGCGGTCGGGTTTCTTGGATGTGCGCATAGGCGCCCTGCTCGATATCCCAACGATCATATTCTGCGAAGAACTCTCGCTCCCGCTCGGATAGCTCCGGCGCGCCTGGACCCCGATACAGGCTTGCCGAAACACTGAGAAGGTGAACTCCAATCAGATGTTGCGCATGGAAGCGCGCCAGTGCATTGGTCACTCCGCCGCCGACATCGCCGCCATGCGCGCCGAAACGCGGATAGCCAAGCACATCTACCATCAGATGTACCCAGAGGTCAGCGATCTGCGCGCGAGTGAGCGCGCCCTGCGGTGGCCGTGTTGAGAAACCGTAGCCGGGCAGTGACGGCACAACGACATCGAAGGCGTCAGCAGGGTCGCCGCCAAATCGCGCGGGGTCGGTCAGCCGTGGCAAGATATCGAGCATCTCGGTAAATGAACTGGGCCAGCCGTGCGTCACGGCAAGCGGCAGCGGATGGGGACCGTTGCCGCGCACATGCAGAAAGTGAATCGTCGTGCCATCTATATTCACCCGAAACTGCGGGAATGCGTTGAGCTGGCGTTCCTGCTCGCGCCAATCATAGTTCTCGCGCCAATAGGTGACGAGTTCGCGCATATACGCTAGATTCGCGCCATACGCCCAGCCGGAGCCAGCCACCTCATCGGGCCAGCGGGTCAGCGCCAGCCGCGCCTGTAGGTCGTCGAGATCAGCCTGCGGAACGGCAATGGTAAACGGTTGCGCTTGCATCACCATCTATGTCCTCTCGTTCGAATCATCCAAGTCGTTCGAATCATCCAAGATTTTCGCTTCATGCTATAAAGTATAGCCGCTCATGTGGGCAGGATTCGCCCTGATATGAGCGGCTATACTCTCTATTGCGTGAACTGGTGTAGTATGGTCGCTGTTGCAGGCTCAACCGGAGGTCAAATCATTATCCCAACGCGACCAGCACCGCCAGCGCGATGAAGAGGAGTTGCATTGGCAGGCGCAGCCACAGCGGTGTTGCCCGTCTGCCACGCAAGGGGACATGCTTCAGGGCAGCGTTGACATTCGCCGGGAACATGGCAACGAACAAGATGGCCAGGCAAATGCCGGCGGCAAACCGAACCCGCGGAATCAGCAAGCCAATAGCCCCCAGTATCTCCAGAATGCCAGTAACAAGGATGATCTGGCGTGGATACGGGAACGCCTTCGGCACCATTTTGATGAGGTCCTCTTTCATAGAGGTAAAGTGGGCGCTGGCGGTAAACAGGATCATCAGGGCAAGCGCCCAGGTGATGGAATCATACCAGGTAAGGAACAGAGGCACGCCCAGGGCGCCTAGTCCACGAAAGATGAGCAACGCTGCGAGCAGCACAATCAAGGGAGCCATAAAGATCAACCTTTCTTTCTCAGAGAACGGGTATACCGAGCCATCACATCGGATGGGCAACGATGAGTCCAACGGCAAGGAGTAAAGTGACAAGGGCCAGCAACGATGCCCCGGAGATTGTGACCAGCGTGCCAGCCGAGGAACGTTTGGGCTTCCCTATCATCATGTGCAGGAAGAACCCGCCTGATTGGGCAAGGAGGCCAATGAGCAAGAGGATACATGCCGCCAGCTTCAGACCCCCAGGGAAGGTGGTCTGAGCCAGATAGGTGTAGTACACCAATGACATCACCAGCAAGACCCCGGCATGGGCGTGTCCGAGGCGGAAGTACGACGCCCGAAAAGGGGTAAGCCAGGGATTGCCGCGCACCCGCAATTGCAGCAACGAATAACCGCCGAACATCACTGTTGGCAAGGCAATCCAGGAGATGATCGAGAACAGTCGGATAGGATCCATGGGTTTCCTCTTTCTTCTAAATGTGCATGCGAAGAGCGCGCAGTTCGCGCTCTTCATCTAGCGGCGTGCGGGTGACCCAGAACGCTGATGAGGCGGCAAGCGCGCCACCAACAGCAACCGCCAGTCCCAGGCCGTTGATTTGCCCCGCCAACGTAATAGCAAGCGCGGCGATGAGGCCGCTGATGAGCGCGCCGATGGCTGAGCCGCTAAAGGCCACTGTGCGGATGGTGGCCGCTACGCGCCCCTGAAGCGCATCAGGCGTCACGCGCTGGCGCAGGCTGCTGCTGTTCACAGTCCAGATCGGGCCAGCGAAGCCAGAGACCATCCAGGCAAGGAAGAGGATTGGCACGGCGGACATCGGCG
This sequence comes from Chloroflexota bacterium, assembly GCA_021323855.1. Lineage (GTDB taxonomy): Bacteria > Chloroflexota > Ktedonobacteria > Ktedonobacterales > JADMIN01 > JAJPKE01. The sequence goes on from JAJPKE010000016.1 coordinate 87,492, forward strand.
CGAGCAAGGCGAGCGGCACCAGCAGCAGTGAACCGCCATCTATGATGCGTGAGAGTGCCAGCGTTGGAATGATGCCCAGACGCTTGCCAAGTGTTGCTGCAACCATCGCCCCTAGCAACGCCGTCACGCCGCCGGAGGCGAGAATCAGGCCGACGATACCTGGTTGGAGATGCAGTGTGCGGTAGGCAAAGAGTAAGAAAATCGTTTTCCCCAACACCATCCCAGCGTTCGAGAGGGCGATGCTCATGCTCAGACGACCGAGAGCTGGATGTCCGAATGTCACTCGCAGCCCTTCGCGTAGCTCTCCCAAGAGATGGCGCAGCGTCCAGCGATGGCCGTCCTGCGTTGTTTCAGTCTCCTGTGTGCGAATCGAGGTAATTCCGACTATAGAAGCGAGGAACGAGAGCGCATCGGCGACAACGGCCAGAGGCGCTCCAAACACTTGAATCAACAGGCCAGCCAGACCGGGACCAACGATAGTCGCCAGCGAGTCGCTGACCGCCAGCCGTGCGTTGCCTTCGATCAGGTTCTCTCTCTCGATCAGCGAGGGGAGATAAGCGGCATAGGCAACATCAAAGAAGACTCCTAGGCCGCCAGTGAGAATGGCGACACCATAGAGTTGCGTCAGCGTAAGCCAGCCACAGAGAAAAGCAACGGGAATCGTCGCAAGCGTCAACAGGCGGCCAAGATCGGTGACGATCATCACCATCCTGCGAGGCAAGCGGTCCACATAGACGCCGGCCACCAGCGCCACCACTGATGAGGTGATCCGGCTGCATGCCACTAATACGCCGACCTGAAAGGCAGTAGCATGCAAGAGCAGGATGGCAATCGTTGGTAGAGCAATCAAAGTGATCTGGTCGCCAAAGAGGCTGATGGTCTCTCCCAGCCACAGCCGCAAGAAATCGGCATGACGCCAGAGATTCCCATGTAGCAAGGCAGGATTTCGCGTGCCAGTTAATGATGTCATTGCGTGGCTCCTGATGGATCAGCGCTCGCACCTAGATAGGCGCGTAGTTGTTCAGCAGCGCGCGGCAGCATTTCAGCGCGCAGGCGATAGTGTTTTCCGGGTTCGCGGACTTCGATCAATCCAGCGCCACGCAAGACGACCAGATGGTGCAGCATTGTCGTTTTGCCGATGCCGAAGAGGTCGGAAAGTTCTTGCAACGTGTAACTCTCCGTCGCCAATTTTTTGAGGATGTGTAGCCGCCGCTCGTCGCCCAACGCCTTGTAGAGTTGCACGAGCTGGTCGGGTGGCGCATCGCCATGTCGTTTGCCGTCTTCGCTGGCGAGGGGATAGCAGATCAGGCGCGTATCGGGCAGGCTGGCGAGAACCGTCCAAGGGCGCATAATGGCGGTTGGAATCAGAATCACTCGCTGCACGCCCGGCTCCAGAACATACTCGTAGTCTTGCGTTGCCAGCAAAATCAATCGCTGAAGTGACATCTGTTTTGCCAGCGCGCTTTTCGCTTTTGCATCGGCCACGAGCGCAGGCATCACTTCATCTTCCTGGCGGCGAAAAACTAGCGCATACCAGCGGCTCAGAATAGCCAACAGTTGCATCTTCATGGCCGCCGCATCCTGCTCGAGCAGATGGCGCAGCGCAGATCGCCAGGGAATGTCATTCGACAATGACGCCGCCTTGAGGTAGGTGCGTTGCGCCTCGTCATCGCCCTCCGCCGCACGCAGAATCGTCTCGGCTGGCGTCGTGTGCCGGCAGGAGCGGTCATAGTAACCGAGCAGATGCAGGCGAATCTCGCGCGCGTCGGTGGCTTCGAGGTGTGCAAGCAGCGCCGATACATCGTGCGGCGCAGGAACCGTACTGGTCAGCCCAAGCAGCCGGTCCCAGACGGTATCGCTGCCAGCAGTGAAGCGTTCGATATCTGCCAGCAACTCTGGGCCAGCCGCCGCGCGCGCTGCATCGAACCAGGCGCGACCAACAGTGTAGGCTTCATAGTCGCCAACGCAGGTGATGACGTGTAGCGTCAGCAGACATTCATATGCAGCTCCCGCCTCGACACCGATCTTCATTGGTTCATCTGCCCCCTGATTTCCGTACCCAAAGATTGCCGGATAGGAAGTCATTGCGCTGCTCCCTTCCCAAAAGTTCAATATATTCTGAAGTTCAGTATAAATTGAACTTCGTGATTTGTCAAGGGGTAATGTCAGGGCAATGAAAAAGTCATTTGCACGAGATCAATGAGCGTCTTCACCAAACTCTTCGCGCCAGTTTTGCCAGCGGGTGCGCGCGCGCACCTCCTCGAAGGCGCGCAACCCTGCCTCTTCTTTGGCTTTCCAGCGATGCTCCCAGCCCATCTTTTCCGGCTTGCAGAGCGGACAGGTGCCACGTCCTGGCGCACGGTAGCGTTTACGCATGGCTGGCCTCCTTTGCCGCTGAAAGCGCGTCTTCCTGCGCCGCCTCTTTGATCACATCCTCTTGCGGCTTTCGCAGATCATGCCAGCCGTTTTCCTTGTCCCGGCGCGTCTCTGCCCAGGCGCGTGGCTTACCGACTTTCCTGCCGTCGTGGTCCCATCCATAGAGCGGGCCATTGCTTGCCGCAAACTGCCGATGAACACGGCAATAGAGTTGATACGGGCAACGATACCAGATACCGCGATTGCCGCATCCGTTGACACAACATGTATGCTTCATCTGTTCCTCAGCGGGAATGCCACCTCAGCCCTACCGCGACCGGGTGGCTACCGCATGAACAGTGAAAGATGATGAAAAAACATTCTCACAGTTGCTCTCGTTCAAAGAATATTAGCGCCTTCTGGTAAGGATTCACCTGCCAGAACCTCGTAAAATTGCTCAAGAGGTTGGAACGATAATCTCATTTGCGCGTGGCAGACTGATACTGATGCCAGAATTGAGTGCAGTATACAAGTAAGTATAATCTTCTGAAGTATCAGGCGATGTTACATGTATCTGCATCTTGAAAGGAAGGTAGGTGTCTTGGCGTAGATAGGCATCAATTACTCCAGTCTCATAGATCACTCCTGTATTAAATCTATCTACGAGGGTACCGCGTACATGCCATACTTCAGTGCCATTCACTTGCTCGGCCCCCACTAATGTCGCTGCTTTGAGATGCAGATAGATAAGGGCCGCTCCCGGCGGACTAAACATACGGGCATTGTCTTCGGTTTTTATCCAATTAGAGTTAGGTTGTTCGCCTGGAAACCCATCCCACAAGTAAGCCGTTTGAGTTGCATAATCATCAATCGTTTCCTCTTCATAAACAGATGTTTCACCCGAAATAGATTGTTGGTCAAAGATTTCGTCACGTCGAGGATGTGTGGTCAGCTTTCCATTGCCAGATCCGAATATTGGGGGGACATTCTTCACGAAAGTTGAGGTAGAGTTTATGATCCAAGAGAGCGTAAAGGTGGCATCAAGCAGATGCGCCGTTTGTGATCGTTCAATTACCTGCTGCCCGGTGGTAATCGGAACGAGTGTATTAGTAGGTGATGGAGCTATTGGAGCCGATGATCGTTGTATGTCACAGCCAGTCAGCGCAGAAAAGATTAGAAGCGTAACCAATAATAGCATTATTTTTGTATAGGCACGATTCAGGAAATTATAAGATGGGCGGAAAGCATCAGATAAACCCATGTTTTTGATAATCTCCATCACGTTGAACCTCCTGTATCCACCTAGTAAGTGTCTGACAAAGGCGAGCAGTAACTATGATAACACAGCAAACCTACACACTAGCTATCACCAGAAACCGATGCCCAAGCTATATCGTGCTATAATGCCAGCATCAGCAGCCTTGTGTCTATGCTGCGGTTGCTGAGATGGGGCAGTGTCCGGGGGACGAACGAGAAACAAAGGGGTTTCTGGTGGATATCCGCTGGCAAGGAACTGGTTCAGATTTAGAGCGAACAGAGACAATCCAGGCAACTCACCGCCCGTATCGAGCGCACGGAGCCTATGGCGGTGGCGTCATGCGCCGTTTCGCAGGGATGCCGGATTGCTTTGATAGCGTCGCGCTCCGCACCACCCTGCGTCTGCCCCCCTACCTCAACGATCCTACCTACATCAATGACACGATTCGCCGCGAACATTCGCCGCCCACTCCTCCACGAGCATTCATCACGCGCCGGTGAACGCATCACCGTGCATCACCAGAGACGCACCATACGCTATGATGCCTGGCAACCTATCTCTCTGAAGGAGTTTTTCACTTATGGCTGATGCCGATTTCATGCCGATCAAGAACTGGGACCACATCGAGTTCTACGTCGGCAACGCCAAACAGGCCGCCCATTATTATTGCAGCACCTTCGGCTTCGTGCCGGTCGCCTATGCCGGCCTGGAGACGGGCCTGCGCGACCGCGCCAGCTATGTCATCCAGCAGGGCAAGATTCGCTTCGTGCTGAGCAGCGGCCTCGGCCCGGAGAGTCCCATTGCGCAGCATGCGCTGCTGCACGGCGACGGCGCAAAAGATATCGCACTGGAAGTGCCTGACGCGGAGCAGGCGTATCACAATGCGCTGTCGCGTGGCGCAAAGAGCGCAATGGAGCCGACCGTCACCGAAGATCAGCATGGCAAGGTCAAGCGCGCTGCCATCTACACCTACGGCGAGACCATTCACAGCTTCATCGAACGCAGCAACTACAATGGCCCATTCCTGCCGGGATATCGCGCCATCGAACCGACAGCAGCACAACTGGCGCGCGACTGCGGTCTCCGCGCGATAGATCATGTGGTTGGCAACGTCGAGCTTGGCAAGATGAACGAGTGGGTCAAGTTCTACGAAGATGTGATGGGCTTCACCCAGATGATTCACTTCACCGACGAGGCCATCAGCACCGAATATTCCGCGCTGATGTCGAAGGTGATGGAGGGCGGCCACGGCAAGATCAAGTTCCCAATCAATGAGCCGGCGGTTGGCCGCAAGAAGTCGCAGATCGAAGAATATCTGGACTATTACCGCTCGCCGGGCGTGCAGCACGTCGCCATGATTACCGGCGACATCATCACCACCGTCAAGAAGCTGACTGAGCAGGGCGTAGAGTTCATTCAGGGGATTTCCAGCTATTATGATGAGTTGGAAGGGCGCGTCGGCAAGATAGACGAACCAATCGAAGAACTGGCGAAGCTGGGCATTCTGGTGGACCGCGACGACGATGGCTATCTGCTGCAAATCTTCACCAAGAACGTGCAGGATCGCCCAACCGTCTTCTTCGAGATCATTCAGCGTAAAGGCGCGCGTGGCTTTGGCGAGGGCAACTTCAAGGCGCTCTTCGAGGCCATCGAGCGCGAGCAGGCGTTGCGCGGCAATCTGTAGATTGGCCGGCGGTTGAAACCACGCCTGGATGGCTTCCAGCCGCGAAGTCCGCCTGCGCGGACTAGGAGCAAGCATGACTGGCATACCGGCTCCGAACCTGCGAAGGCAGGTTTTGCGGCGGCACGTCATCTAGCCGCGAATTCATTCGCCGGTTCTCTATTCAGGAGGCGTATCAGTATGCCGTACTATAAGCTTGGCGAGGTGCCGCACAAGCGGCACACACAGTTTCGTAAGCCGGATGGCGGCCTCTATGCCGAAGAACTCTTTGGTGAGGAGGGGTTCAGCGGCGTCTCGTCGCTGCTGTATCACCAGTTCCCGCCCACTCGCGTCACGCGCGTCGAACGTTACGGCGATGTGTGCCAGAAGGAGTGGAAACAGGAGACGCATCGCCATCACCATGTGCAGACCAAAGACATCACGCCGGGCGGCGATCCCATCACTGGCCGCAAGCTGATGTTCTTCAACAACGACTGCACGCTCTCTGTGGTGCGGCCTAATGAGACGATGAACTATTTCTATCGCAATGCAATGGGCGATGAACTGCTCTTCGTTCATCAGGGCACGGGCACGTTGGAAACGACCTTCGGCCTGCTGCCGTATCATGAGGGCGATTATCTGGTGATTCCGCGCGGCACCACCTGGCGTGTGCAGCCGGAGAGCGACGATCAGCGTTTTCTGGTGGTGGAGGCATTTGGTGGCGCGATTCAGCCGCCGAAACGCTACCGCAACGAGTTCGGCCAGTTGCTCGAACATTCGCCGTACTGCGAACGTGACCTGCGCCCGCCAACGGAATTGCCGCAGCACACGGAACGCGGCGAGTTTCAGGTGCATGTGAAGGTCAACGGCGAAGTGATGACCTATGTGTACGACTTTCACCCGCTGGATGTCGTCGGTTGGGATGGCTATCTCTATCCCTACGCCTTCAACATCAGCGACTTCGAGCCGATCACTGGGCGGGTGCATCAGCCGCCGCCGGTGCATCAGACCTTCGAGGGGCCGAACTTCGTCGTCTGCTCCTTCTGCCCGCGCAAGCTGGACTATCACCCGCTCTCGGTGCCGGTTCCGTACAATCACAGCAACATTGATTCGGATGAGGTGATCTACTACGTCAGCGGTGAGTTTGGCAGCAGGCGCGGCATTGACATTAGTTCGTTCACGCTGCATCCGCGCGGCATCGCACACGGGCCGCATCCAGGCACGGTGGAGAAGAGCCTAGGCGCGGAACGTACCGAGGAACTGGCGGTGATGGTGGACACCTTCCGCCCGCTCAAGCTCAGCGCCGACGCCGAGGCGCTGGACGACGCGAACTATCCGTATAGCTGGCTGGACTAAGTGGCCGGCGAATGAATTCGCGCCTGGATGGCTTTCAGCCGCAAAACCTGCCTCCGCAGGTTAGGGGCAAGCAGGTCTATGCCTGTCTCCAGTCCGCGTCGGCGGACTTGGCGGCGGCACGCCATTCAGGCGCGGTTTCAACCGCTGGCCATGTTCAGGAGGTGACGAGAGCATATGCCACGCATCATCAAGTTTTTCGAGACGACGCTCCGCGATGGCGAGCAGACCCCCGGCATCAACTATTTTGCTGAGGAGAAGCTCGAAATTGCCCGCGCGCTCGCCGATATGGGATTCGATACGCTGGACTGCGGCTTCGCCATCTCCGGTGAGCCGGAGTTCGAGGCGATTCGCCTGATCGCCCGCAATGTCCACAACGCGGAAATCTGCTCGATTGCGCGCTCATTCCCCGCCGATATAGACCGCGCATGGGAGGCCGTCAAAGACGCCGACCATAGCTCGATTCACCCGTTCATCAGTACGTCGCCATTGCACCGCGAGGCCAAGCTGGGCAAGACCCGCGCCGAGGTGCTGGAACTGGCGCGCACCGCTGTCGCACGCGGACGCCAGTATACCGAGAACGTGGATTTCGCGCTGGAAGATACCACACGCACCGAGCATGACTTCATCCTGGAAGTGGTTGGCGCGGTCGTCGCGGAGGGCGTGCGCTTCGTTGCGCTCTGCGATACCGTCGGCTTCGCGCTGCCGCGGGAGTTCGGTCAACTCGTGGACGATGTGCGCCGTGAATTTCCCGGCGTGCATATCTCCGCGCACTGCCATGATGACCTGGGGCTGGCCGTCGCCAATGCGCTGACCGCGCTGCAACATGGCGCGGAACGGGTGGATACCTGCTTCAACGGGCTGGGGGAGCGTGCCGGTAACGCCGCCACCGAAGATGTGGTGATGGCGATTCGCACGCGCCGCACCGACCTCGACCTCGATGTGCGTGTGGACACGACTAAGATTATCCCCACCAGTCGCTTGATTGCGCGTCTTTCGGGCATGCAGCCGCAGTGGACCAAATCTATTGTCGGCGCGAACGCTTTTGCCCACGGCGGCGGCATCCACCAGGACGGCGTGCTAAAAGACCGGCGCACCTATGAAATCATGCGCCCGGAAGATATCGGCCTGCCGCCATCTGAGCTACGCATGCACGTCGGCAAGCTCTCTGGCCGCGCCGCACTCAACGCGCAACTCAAGGAGCTTGGCTACGATCTGACGCCGGAGCAACTGGCGCGCGCCTTCCCGCTGGTGAAGCATGTGCTGGGCAAGAAGAAGGTGCTGGAAGAGATGGACCTGCGCCACTGCGCCGAGGCCGCCATCAATCCCAACCCCATTGCCAACCTCGACGAGCTAGTGGCAGAGACGAGCGAAGTTAGCGAGTGAGAGGTTTTTTCGGCACATCTACGCGGCGCAGGCTGACATATTCGATGTCGTGCCAGTGCTGGCGTGTGCCTTCCATTGCGAAGGAGAAGCGGTTGGCGGCCAGCACAGCGGGTACGTCCTCGGCGGGGCAATCCGGGTAGCCTTGCGCAAACATGCCGAAGCGCTCGCGTTGGCGCAATCGCTCGATATTGGCGGCGAGTACGGCGTCGGCATCCGGCGCGCCCAGCAGCAGCGCCGCCAGATAATCCGCGCAATACTCGTCCTCGTTTGGTTCGTCTGCTTCTCCGGGAAGCGTCGCTGTGGGATAGAAGGTAATGATGCCATCCGCCGCATTGGCGAGTTGCGCGGCATAGGTGGCCGTGGCGCGAGCGTTCACCAGCGCGCAGACCAGCAAATGATCGGCATTGATGGCGCTAACTGCGCCGCGCGTGCCTGCGCCCGTCCGCTGGATCAGCAGGCGGTTGCGCACATCGCCTTCAGCCATCTGGGCGGGTGAATTGCTGAAGTCGAAGCCGGGAATCTGCCGCCCGCCAACCTCGCCCGCCAGCAGCGCCGCCGGTTCGCGTTCGCGCAGCGCCAGCGCCTGCTCCACCTCACGCACCAGCCAGAGTTCACGCGCGCCGCCGGCAAAGGCGTAGGCCGCCACGCTGAAGGCGCGAATGACATCTATAACGATTACCACGCCGCGCCCCTCGGCGGCGGTGTCGTGGTTGACGCGATATAACTCCATGACATGAGTACTTTCACATTCGCGGCTGTAAATAGCCGGCGCACGAACTACCAGTGCGTCGCCTGGTTCCCCCTCTCTCTGTGGGAGAGGGGGTTAGGGGGTGAGGTCTCTCCTCTAGCGCGTCGAGAGCGCATAGACCGTGGCGTCGCTGCTGGCGAAGTAGACGACATTGTTGTAGGCCACCGGCGCCGACGGGAAGCCACTATTGTCAGTAGTTGTGCCTGCGCCGTCTACCACATAGGTCCATTGGACGTTGCCGTTCGTGCTATCCAGCGCATACAACACATCGCGTTTGGTCCAGGTGACCGGCGCTAGCGCGCCAGTAACATAGAGCGTGCCGTTCAGCAACAGCGGCTGTTTCATAATAGGATACGCTGGAAACTGGCCGCCATACGCTGACTTCGATGGATGCGCCTGCCAGCGTATCTGGCCACTCTGCGCATCCAATGCGCACACCATATCAAATTGTGGACCTGTCGGATTACCAGGGATGGAGCTGGTTATGCCAGCGCAGAGATAGACTACACCATTGGCGACCGTAGGCGACGATACGCCCACAATGTCGCTGCCCAATGATTGTTTCCAGAGCAGCGTGCCGTTCGTCGCATTCACCGCATAGCAATAGCCATCGTCGCGGCCAACGTAGACCACACCGTTCACCACTGCTGGCGTCGCCTGGATGGGGATACCGCTGGGAGTTGGCGTATAGGACCAGAGCAGTTGCCCGGTGGTGAGATTATAGGCGTACAGGTTGCCATCTGGCTGGCTCGCATAGATCACGTTACCAGAGACGGTGGGCGCGGCCCAGAGTCCCGGATCTGGGACAACAGCAACAAGGGTGGCTGTCGTAATCTTATACTGCTTTGCCGGCCAGAGCGGCGCATGCGTGGTGGCATCGAAGGCAGCGAGTACGGCGGTTGCGCTGTTGGTGTTGATATATTGGGCAATTATTGCATTTCCCGCCACGGTAACCGGGGCCGTAGCGTAGATTGCGTTGTCGCCGGTATCAGGATCGAGCATCGCCTGCCAGCGTTGCGTCCCATTCTGTGTATTCACCGCAAGCAGCAGGAGCGGAGTCGGGAAGGCATTGACTTCAGTGCCAAGCACATAGAGCGTATTCCCCGCCAGCGTTGGCGCCGTCTGGCTGGGGAATCGGGCAAGTGATTGTTGCTGCCAGCGCAGCGCGCCATCCGTGGGGCCAAGAGCAGACACCATATGCGGGGTCACGACGTAGACGCCGCTCTCGTTGACGCTCAGGCCCACTCCTTGCAGGGTAAGAGAATCTGTCCCGATGCCATATTTCCATATCATCCGCGAGGCGCCCGGCTGCGGCGTAGAGGTCGGCATGTATACCTGCGGGCTATATCCTGGAATGGCAGCCGGAGTGAGCAGCACTTTACCGGCGACGCCCATTGCCCCCAGCGCCACCAATGAGGTGACGCCCAGCCCGATGAAGGCGCGACGGTTGAGGTTACGTCCTGGCGCGGGGATACCGAGCGCCTTGCGCAGTTGATGAATCCAATGCTCTGCCGATGTCTGTGTCGCGTCTATAACGGTATCCTGCCGCTCGATCTCGGTCAGGCGGTAGCCCGGCGCCAGAATCAGATTGATGATGAACCGCTTGCCGCTACGGTTGGGCGCGCGCAGGCTCCGCGCCAGCGTCTCCTCCTGGTCCATCCAGGGCGATTGCTGGGCCGCTGGTGTGCAGACGCGGATGAAGATGTCGCGCTCCGTCAGCGCTTTGTGGATATGCGCAAACAACTCCTGCCCGGCGGAGAGCTGGCCGAGGTCTATCCAGTAATCGAGCTGCCAGACATCCAGCGCGGCGGTCAGCATATCGCAGACCGCGTTATCCTGGTGGGTGTGGCTGATGAAAATCTTTCCGTTACCAAACACGCGAAACAGCTCCTCTATGATGCGCCTAAGATGCGTCTATGGATTCACTGCGTAGACTTTGCCGTTCGGACCGCCAAAGAGAAATAGCCCTTGAGCGACCACCGGCGGGCTGATGAAGCCCTGGCCCCCTGGAACCGAGTCATACGCCCAGCGCGAGCTACCGTTGCGCACATCATAGGCAAAGAGGGTTCCCTGCGAGGCAACAGCGACCACATTGCGATAGAGTGCTGGTGCGCTGTCTATCTCGAAGGCCGAGAGGTTCGTTTCTACGCCACCCAGCAGGCTACTCCAGTATGCAGCGCCGTTCGTGGCGTCGAAGGCATAGAGAAAGCCCTCTATCGAGCCAATATAGACTGTGCCATCACTGACAGTTGGCGGCGCAACTTTTCCAGCTCCAATGCTGCTGCGCCAGCGTTGATGACCGGTATCGGCGTCGAGCGCATAGAGCGAGCCGTCGCGCGCACCGGCGTAGACCACGCCATCCACGATCACCGGCGCCGTCATCTGCCCCTGCGCCAGAAATTGCCACTTTTGCCTGCCCGTTGCTGCATCGTAGCAGGTGAGCGTGTGGTCATAGGCGCTGGCGTACACCGCGCCATTGGCGACTGTGAGCAGGTCAGAGGTCTCAAAAAGCGCCGAGGAGTTCAGCACGATGGGGTGCTGCCAGCGCAGCTTGCCCGTTTGCGTCGCAAACGCCGAGACGAACGTGTTGCCGGAAGTGTCAAGTGTGAGGCTGTAGAAGCTATCACCGGCAATGACGGGCGAGCTATAGTCCGCCACATTCAACTGATAGGCAAGGGAGCCATCGCTGACGTGATACACACCTGGATGAAAAATCGTGTTCAACGGCCCATCGGAATAGCCGGCGAAAATCAATCCATCAGCGATATTCAGCAGAGACGTGTTGAGCAGCCCGTCCGCAGGAATCTTCAGCGAAATACGGCGCGCGGTTTTGTCTGCCAGCGAAAGGGCGAAGAGATCTGCTGTCTGACCGAGTATGTCAGCAGTGGCGTAATACGTCCCATTGTCGTTGATGAGGCTGGTCGTCACGTTACTCTGGTCGCTGTAGCTGCCCAGCGGAATCGTCCACCTGGGTTGGCCGGAGAGTCCGTTGATCTTGGGCAGGGCTTTTGCCGCGTCTTTCGCCTGCTGCTGCTGCACGAGCAGTGTCGCCGTCACGCCGCCGGAGACCACCGCCAGCCCGATGCCTGCGCCCATCCCCACGAGCGCGCGACGGCTGATGCGCTGCTTCAGCGTGGCCACGCCCAGCGGCGCGGCCAGCTCTTCCAGCCAGAGCGCGCGCATCTTGTTTGCCGTGTCAATATAGAGCGTGGCCTTATCCTGCGCGTCCGGCACATAGGCGGGGTCCAGAATCAGGTTGACCAGTTTGCGTTTTTTGGGGTCCGCCGCCAGCAGCTTGCGGAACGTGGCATCCGCTGCGGCGACCTGCGGCGAGCGGCGCGTTGCGCCAGTGCAGAGCCGTAGGTAAACTTCACACTCCTGGATTTGCTGCGCCGTCTCCGGCAGAAGCTGGCCGGGCGGCTGCCGCATGGGGTCAAATATCATGGGAGAGATTCCCCAGGCAGTGAAGGCGGCCATCAGCGGCGCAATGCGGAACCTATCCTCAGCGGCAAAACAGAGGAACACTTTTTTCCCAGCCATACGTGTTGCGGTAACTCCTCCTGGTGTAATGTCCCTGCGTTGGCGCCGTTGACAACACGGACGGTCTTCTCAATCGAGTGCTGAGACGTGAGTGGTCAATCTGATAGTATGGTATCACAGGTCAGCAATTTGGTCTATCTACTCAACCTGCTATCTCCACTGCATCTCTACCCAATCTCTACCGGCTCGCCAGCGGAGATGTGCGATTGATGTGCGATACGAGCTAGGCAGAAATTGCCACATCTCAATCGTTATCTCAATCATTTCGGTGCGTTTCTGAGCGCAGGGGGCAAGCAATGAACTCTGTTGGCACAATCTTTGCCATAGACCATTTTCAGGTATTGGCAATGCGTGACACGAGCATCTCCATCGTGATGGATCCCGGGCGCTTAGACCACAGCACACTTCATACGCGCGATAGAGCAACCTGGCAATTGGGCGATCCAAACAATCAGACATGATTGGCATGTAGAAAGATCAGCAGCGCGACCCAGCCTGGATTGGTAACGGCATCCTATGAGCAGAGCATATTCCGCCAGACACCCAGCACATTCGCATGAGCGAACTCAGCAAGAATCGGTGTTTCCCTTGAAGAGCCACACCAGCGCGACCATCCTTGTCGTAGACGACGAGGCCAGCATTGCCAATCTGCTGGCCGAAACGCTCTGTAACGCAGGCTACCACGTCCTGCGCGCCTCCAATGGGCACACTGCGCTCGCGATTGCCCGTAGCGAACATCCGGCCTTGATTTTGAGCGACCGCAATATGCCGGAGGTGGACGGCATCGAGTTTGTGCGCCTGCTGCACGCCAATCCGCGCACACGGCAGATTCCTGTTGTGCTAATGAGCAGCCTGCCGCTCAACACCGACACGGCAGGCACCGTCGCGTTCCTGGCGAAACCCTTTGATCTCGACGATATGCTGGCTACCGTGGCGACCTATGCGCCTATCGCCTAAAAACGCTACTGCCCCGGTGTGGCGCTTGGGGTTGCAGGCGTTGCGGTGGGTGTCGTTGGCGCGCTGAAGGTTGGCACCGAGACCGGCACCGTGCTGGGTGGAACCGGCACGAACTTCTGATAGCCAGTCTGTGGCGAGTAGTTGAAGTCACCACCGCAGCCGAACTGGCTGAGCCAGTATTGCCAGATGACGGCGCCCTGTCCAGCAAATGTTTCCTGCTGCATCGCGGCGTTCCAGGCATTGTAGACCGGCGTCAGCGTGTCGCAATCCGGCGCGCAGGGTGGGCACATCATGCCAGCGTACTGTCCGCCAGCGACCCAATAGACGAACGGGACGGCGGGCACGTAGGAATCGGGGAACCATGCGTCGCGGCTGGCGGCGTTGATGTAAACGCCGGGGACGAATTGCTCGTTGGCAACCCCCGTCAGAAAGCCATCGAGGACCGCTGCCATATCCTTTTGTGTCGCACCGTCGCCCCAACCACCAAAGCCGGACTCGACATCGGCAAAGAGCGTCAGGCCGCCGATACCCTGCGTGTTATGCCAGGCGGTGACGGCTGCCTGCGCCTGCTGCTGGCCATACGCGAACGGCGTGGTTGACGTGGCGAGATTAGGACCACACAAGCCCCAATAGCCGTGGGTATATTGATCGCCAACCATTGCCGCCGTATCAGGATTGAAGCAGCCGACGCTATTGTTGGTGCCACCAAGCTCAGCGATATAGAATTGAAGTGGCATACTCTGGGCGGTTGCGGTGTCGGGCGCGGTGCAGCTATCAACGCCGAAATAGCCATTGACGCCCGTTTGGAGGTTGTTTGGCATGGGCATGGCATTGGCCGATTTAATCCCAATTAGCGAACGCGCGGAGATGGCGGTGGCGCCAGCGGCGAGCGCCAGTCCGGCAAAACGCATGAAGCCCCGGCGACTCATTCCGGCGCGCTGTATCTCATCTTCTGTGGCGCCGTTCTCGCGTGCGAGCCGCAGATAGGCCGCAGAACAATCAGCGCATCCTTCATCATACTTTTTGAGCGCGGCCTGCATGGCCCGCTCACGAATTTCGTCCGGCGTGTGACGACGCATCATGCCGATTTTGCTCCCCACCACGTTGTTTCCACGTTGCTTGTACGTTGCTTTTGCTCAACTATTGCTTGTGCCGCAGCCGGCAGATAGCGGCGTTACACAAACGCTACTTTACCATGCAGCATCTCTTGACCCGAGCCAGCATAGCATATTCGGGTCAGCGCCGAAATGAACTGCGTCACACCTGGCTCTCCCATCAGTCGGCTCCCTGGCTAGCGTATAGGCAGGCTACAGCCTGCTCACAAAAACATACGAACTGAGAGGTGTTTGGGTTATTCCTTGCTGTTATGACAAGTACAGTTCATGAGCTTGCTCGTGTTCAGAGAGGCGCTGAGTTGTGGGGCGCTCGCGGCTGTAAACAGCCGACGCACGATATGGACAACGTGGCACTGAAGTGCCGGCGCACGATACTATAGACTGAAGTCTCACCGGGTAGGAGGGCGGTGAGACAAATTGGCTTTAGCCTTCATCGTGTGCGTCGGCACTTCAGTGCCGCGAGAGCCGCATATATAGAGTAAAATTACGCGCCGCAGCCAGCCAGCGCCGAGACCGGCGAAGCGTCGGCTTCTTTCCACAGGCCGGTGGCGAGCCAGACCCAGGCGAAGTGAATGCCCAGGTCACGCATGGCCGTCACCCGATGATAGCCGTCGCAGAGCAGCACGTTCTCAGTAACCTGTTTCCCATCGCCGCCGAGGCCGATCAACGGCGGAAAGCCCCCGCCGCGCCGGATGACCGCGCGATAGCTGCGCAGCTTCCCGCGCGCCAGGTCCACCGTGCGCAGCAGGCAAAGCTGGTCAATCGGCACCAGATGCAACTCCCAGCGATAGCTGAGCGCCTCGAAGTCATCAGCCTCTTCGGCGGGCATCACCTCGTGGAGATAGCGATCCACGTGCTGCCGCGCTGCCTCTGGCGTCAACGCTTGTAGATCCAGCAGGTTCGGGCAGGAAACCACCGCAGGCTGGTCTTTCATGCCCGATGAGCGTGAAGTACGTGAAGTGTGTGCCGTTCGTGGTGTGTGTGGCGTTTTTGGGGCAGCCGGTATCGCGGATTCCTTCGCCTGCCGCTGCCGTTGCGCGCTTTCGCGCGGCGCTGATGATTTCCGGACGCCCATGATCGTAGTCCTCGCCAATCCTTCTCTCGATTGCTTACGCACACCCTCTAAGCGTATTGCATGCCAGTTGGCACGTCAAGCATGCGTGAATATTGGGTGACATGCTGTGTTCGGGATAGCTCTAGATAGTTGTGGATATTTGCTCAAACGAATGGTCCCAGCATGAGAGAAACATGCGGGACCATTGGTATACCGGCTAAAGCCGCACATATGCGCCAATCGCTTATTTCAACAGTTGGTTGGCAACGACGATCTTCTGAATCTGGTTGGTGCCCTCGTAAATCTGCGTGATCTTGGCGTCGCGGAAGAGCTTCTCCACTGGATATTCGCGGATATAGCCATAGCCGCCGAAGATTTGCACGGCGTCGGTCGCCACCTCCATCGCCACATCGGAAGCAAAGTTCTTCGCCATGCTGCTCTCATAGAGGAACGGACGCCCCGTCTCCGTTACGCGAGCAGACCACCATGTCATCAGCCGCGCCGCCTGCACTTTGGTCGCCATATCGGCCAGCATGAACTGGATCGCCTGGTTCGCAGCGATAGGCTTGCCAAACTGCACCCGCTCTTTGGCGTAGTCGCGCGCATATTCGTAGGCGGCGCGCGCAATGCCCAGCGCAATAGCAGCTACCATCGGGCGCGAGCGGTCCAGCATGGTCATCGCCAACTTGAAGCCGCTGCCTTCCTCACCAAGACGGTTCTCCACCGGCACACGCACATCATCCAGCAAGACCTCGCCGGTATGCGAGCAACGAATGCCCAGCTTCTTCTCTTTCTTGCCGCCGCTAACGCCGGGCGTGTCGCCGGGGACGATGAACGCTGTGATGCCGCGATGCCCCTGCGCGCGGTCGGTGGCGGCGAAGATGACATAGAGGTCGGCAATGCCGCCGTTGGTGATGAAGCGTTTCGCGCCGTTGAGGATATAGGTGTCGCCTTCGCGGCGGGCGGTGGTAGTCATCGCCGCCACATCGGAGCCAGCGCCCGGCTCTGTCAGCGCCATCGCGCAGAGGCCATTGCGCTCGACGATAGGCTTGAGCAGGCGTTGCTTCTGCTCGTCGCTGCCCGCGAGCAGAATCGGGATGCTTGCCAGATGTGTGCCCCCAAGCACGGTGGCGACGCCCGCGCAGCCCCAGGAAAGCTCCTCAGTGATGATGCAATTGGTGAGTTCGTCGGTGATGCCCAGGCCGCCTAGTTCTTCGGGGAAGGCAAAGGTGGTCAGCCCAAGTTCGCCTGCCTTCTTCACCAACTCCCAGGGAAACTCTTCGCGCTCATCCAGTTCCGCCGCCACCGGGCGTATCTCTTGCTCTGCGAAGGTATGCGCCAGATCGCGCATCGCCTGTTGCTCGTCGGTCAACTCAAAGTCAATCATCGTTGATGTCTCCTGTATCTCCCGCGTCGTTGCGCTATCTCGCTGCCAGAAAAGGCGCTCCGCCGCAGTGTAACACACCCATTGGAGAGACGCGCTTGCCAACAACTGGCGCACGGTCATCTACCCTATACCGAAAACACACTAATCGGACGGGTAGGGGATTCCTGGCAGTTTGTCGGATACCACACCGTCGTGGATGAGGTATATGAGAAATAGCACTAACTTTCCGGGCCGCAATGATGAGGATAAACAGGATGCTGCTCTATGGCGATTGAGCGATTTTACTGGCTGGTGGATGGCGTGCTGGCAGGCTGTTCGCGTCCGGGTGGGCGTGGTCGTATCGGTATGGGCGACGCGACGCCTGATCTGCGCGCGTTGGCCGCTGACCTGGATTGGCTGCGCGAGCGCGGCATCGGCGCGCTGCTCTCATTGACGGAGACGCCGCTGGATGGCGAAACGCTGGCGGCGTCTGGCATCGAGGCGCTGCACCTGCCCATCGCGGACCTCGCGCCGCCAACGCCACAGCAATTCTTTGAGGCGTTGGAGTTCATTGACCGGCAACGCGCGCAGGGGCGGTCCGTCGCCGTTCATTGTCTGATGGGCCAGGGACGCACCGGCTCGATTCTCGCCGCGTATCTCATCCGCGCAGGCGCCACCCCGGCGGACGCGCTCCGCGAACTGCGCGCCGTCTGCCCCGGCGCCGTCGAGAATCCGGCGCAGGAGCGCGCGCTCGCTGCCTTCGCGGAGCGCCGCGATTGGATCATTTAGCAGTGGCGTAGTGTGACACGTATTGTTGCTGGTCAGCCGTCAGCGGCGTGCCGTCGTTGAGCGCGAACCAGATGGAGTTTTCCAGCCAGAAGCGATAGAGGAACTCCCCAAATGAGGGCGAGCAGACGAAGGTGTTGTCGAGAATCGCTTTGCGTTGCTCGTCATTGTACGTTGCGGCCTGCTCAGGTTCCTCGGCAAGCTCATAGAACTCATACGGCGCAACAATCACGCAATGGTCGCCAGCAGGTGTAAGATAGAGATACCAGAGCAGCACATCCTGTTGATCGTTCAGAAAGCGAATCACATAGCCGTTCTCGCTGCCCGGACACTTCACGATTTGTTGGGGAAGCCCAAAGGTGCAGGCGGTGCAGGAAGGAATGCGGTCCTGTAATTCAGACGATGCCATGAACGGCAGAAACGTCACTGGCAATGTCAGCCCCAACTGTTGCGCCTGCTCGCCAAGAGCCTGCGCCCGTTGCTCCAGGTCCGACCGCTGCTCTGCCGGGGGACGATGCACTTCCATCTCCTGATCGAGATGTTCATCCAGTGGACCCAGCCAGTCCAGGGAATCTGTGTGCGCCGTGGCAGGCAGCGGCGGCAATCCCTCATAGGGATAATAGCAATAGGTGCTGTTGCAGGGACGGTACTGGCCGAGATCGAACGAGTACCAGCCGGATCTGAACGGCGTGTTTGGCGCTTGTTGGCTCATGAATTGTTCCCCCTCTACTAATCAGGCAGTTTGTTCTGGTGAGAGGCGTGTCACCCCTCCGCGCCAAGCTGCCAGATGCGCGTCTGCTGCCCGGTGCGCGCGGCAATCACCGCCGCCAGCCCGGCAGGTGTAACGGATTGTACGTCACGATGCTTGTGTCCCGTTTGGCGCTGGCGTGACGTTGCGGCGGTAGCTGGCCAGCTAATTGTCTTGCCCTGGCCGATCACGCGGTAGCGCAATGGCACATCATAGCGATAGAGCAGCGTGCTGGCAAGAACGCGCTCCCAGGAGATGAATGCGCGGCGCCTGCGCCCATGCCACAGGCTAAGGCCCTCATCGTCGGCGCGCACTACTGTCGGCGCGGCAATCAATGCGCTAACGAACAGCACGCCGCCGATGCACACCGGCAGCGCCAGCAGCACTGCGCTATACACCAGAAATGCTCTGGTGATGTGCGCGTGCGCCGCCTGATGGAGCAGCACCATGTCACCCACCCAGAGCAGCCAGGGCACGGCGTCCAGCAGCAACAAGACGCCGGTGAGCATCCAGAGTATACGCGCCCGCCACGCCATGCGTTGCCGGAACTCATAGACACCGGCCTCTGTGAGCGATGGTGATGCTACCTCTTCTGCCTGCGTTTGCGTTCGTCTGCGTGCGTGGTGGGCGCGAATGAACGGTTTGGCCAGCGTATAGATGGTCACGCCCAGCCAGCCGAGGGCGAATGCCAGCGCCGTCAGCGCCAGCAGCGTTTCCAGCCAGCGGTTGATGCTCGCGCTGGTGGCCGGCGGATGGTCGCCGGTGGCGGCTGTTACCAGCAATTGACAGATGATTGCCAGGGTGAAGGCAACCGCATAGCTAGCGCGGCTATTGCGCCTGCGTAGCGCTGCGCGTTCGATGCGCCAGAGCCGCTGTTCCGGCGCTACATGCCACTGAAATTGAAATTGAAGTTGAAATCGCGGCGTTGTTACTCTGTGCGCGGGGTGCGCTCGCTGCCCCCTCGCTCGTCTTCGCGCGGGCGACGCTGGCGGCGGCGACTGCATCAGCGCCGGCTCGAAGGTGCAGAGTGCCAGCCCTGTGCGCGCTTCAACACAGTTCAGCAGCGATTGCACCTGCCAGCGTCGCTGCTGCTGTGGGCTGCCGTCGTTCCACCAGATCATCCGGTGGCGGCTGTAGAGCCGGTAGATCCGTATGCGCCGGTCGGCGGACTGGCTATCTCTACGGCTCATCACCTCGAAGTGGCGCGCATCTGCCCAGCGAATCGTGCGCCGCCGCCCCCACCACTCGCGTCGCGTGACGCCCTCCGCCGTTGCCGTGATGCGATAGACACAGCTATGGAGCAGCAAGTGAGCGACTAGCAGCACAAAGACGCCCAGCCCTACGAAGAACAAGACATCCGGCAGATCAGTGGAGGCAGGGGCATAGGTGGCCGCCATCGCGCCGAGCGGATCAGGAGCCAGCGCCAGCAGATATGCCGCGAGCAGCGCGAGCGACCAGATAAAGACGCCGCTGAGCAAGAGTAATCCGATGGCCGACAGCAGCACTAGCAGTCCCTCGAACAGGAGAACAGCGATTGCGCTTCCCTGTAACGCCGACTGCGCCCAGAATGGCAGTCCGGTTTCGCCATAGCTGTTGAGTGGACGCCGGTGGAATGGCAGGCGCACGCGCCCCCAGGCGATATCGAGCGGCTTGCGTTCTTCGATGAGCAGTCGTTTGGGTTCGCTGTTATTGGCAACAAGAGGCAGGCGCGCACGTGGAACCGCATCCGCCGCACCGTTCATAGCGGCGAGACGCAGCCGCACATGATCGCGTGCCGTGCGCATTGCGCCGATGAGCAACCATGACAGGGCGATGCAGACCGCCAGGCCGACCGCTCCCTGTGCGAAGAGCGCGAGCGGAGATTGCCCGGCGATCCATGTGATATGAATCAGCCCAAGCGCGGCGAGGCAGAGGCCAACGCACGCAGCGGCGCCAGCCAGCAGGAGCAGCAGCGCCGGCACGCCAAGACACCAGTGACGATCATCAAACAGCATGTGCTACCGCTCCTTTCCCCCGCCTCACCTCACCATCACTTTGCCAATGCGCCACAGTTCGTTTGCTTCGCATCCTGCCGGTGCCACAGCATAGCACATTGCTGTGTTGCTTTCCACCCAATATTTGCGTGTACCATGCTGCAATTGCGCTTGTTTTGCGCCGATTCGCTACAATTGAAAAACATCCACAACACAAACCATCCTATACATCCTACCGAGGAGCAACCCATGACACCTGACGCCTACCAGCCCATCGGCGCAGTGACCCGCGAAGCACGTGAGAGCGATGACGCGACGAACTGGCGCTTCATGGCAGCAGATGGCGCGCGTGCGGAGGTGACGCTGCTGGCGGCGGACCTGGCGCGGGTGCGGCTCTTGCCGCCGGGAGTCAAGGCGGCGCGTTCGTGGGCCGTCGTGCGCGAGGAGTGGCCGGAGGTTGCCGTTTCTGCCAGCGAAGACGCAACCGGAGTCATCACACTTACTACCGAAGCGATGCACGTCACCATTACCACGCAGCCGTTCCGCGTGGCATTTCAGTGGCCTGATGGCACGGGCTTCGCTGAAGATGACGAGACGCAAGGCATGGGCCATGTCGCGCCGTATGGCGCAAACGAACCAGCACGGGCTGGACGGCCAGCGGGTAGCGTGCGCTGCCATAAGCGGCTGGCCCCCGGCGAGCATGTGCTGGGCGCGGGTGAGCGCACGGCGCCGCTGGACCGGCGCGGCGAACAGATCGTCTACTGGAACACTGATCCGCCGCAGCCGCACGGCGACGCTACGAGCGGCATGTACGCTGCGATTCCGTTCTGGCTGGGTCTGCGCGCTGGACGTTGCTATGGCATTTTCTGTGATACCACCTGGCGCAGCGACCTCGATGCAGGCGCAACACGCTTCGATCAACTGAGTTTCGGCGCGGATGGCGGCGAGCTTACCTACTACGTTTTTGCCGGGCCGACGCCTGCCGCTGTGCTGGCTCGTTACGCTGATCTGACCGGCCACATGCCGTTGCCGCCGCGCTGGGCGCTCGGCTACGGGCAGAGCCGCTGGAGTTATTACCAGGAAGAACAGGTACGCGAGATTGCCGCCAATTTCCGCCAGCGCCACATTCCCTGCGATACGCTCTGGCTCGACATTGACTATATGGACGGCTACCGCGTCTTCACCTGGAATGCGCAGCGTTTCCCAGAGCCAAAGAAGCTGCTCGACGAACTGAATGCCGCTGGCTATAAGGCCGTCACCATCATTGATCCCGGCGTCAAGGCAGATCCGACCGATCCCACCTATGCCGATGGCCTGGAGCGCGACTATTTCGTGCGCAACGCTGATGGTTCGCTCTTCACCGGCGTCGTCTGGCCGGGGGAAAGCGCCTTCCCGGATTTCAGCCGCGCCGAGGTGCGCGCGTGGTGGGGTGAGCGTCATCGCGCGCTGCTCGACGCCGGAGTGACGGCAATCTGGGACGATATGAATGAGCCGTCGCTGACCGACCGTTTCGTGCCGGATGGCGGGACACCGCGCGGCACGACGTTGCTGTTGGATGCTGTGCATTATCCAGACGGACCGGAGGGCGCGCCGCTCTCGCATCGCGCCTTCCACAACGCCTATGGCATGCAGATGGCGCGCGCAACCTATGAGGGGCTGGCGCGGCTGCGTCCGGAGCGGCGACCGTTCGTGCTGACACGCTCCGGCTACGCTGGCGTCCAGCGGTACGCCGCCCTCTGGACCGGCGACAATCAGAGCGTCTGGGAGCATCTGCGGCTGGCCTCGCGGATGTGCCTGGCGCTGGGTCTCTCCGGCGTGCCGTTCGTCGGCTTCGACACCGGCGGCTTCTGGGAGAACGCAACGGGGCAGCTGTTGGTGCGCTTCACGCAGCTTGGCGCGACCTTCCCATTCTTCCGCAATCACAGCGCGCTCATGACACCGCAGCAGGAGCCGTGGGTTTTCGGCCAGCCATATGAAGCAATGTGCCGCGCGGCCATCGAACTGCGCTATCGCTTGTTACCGTATCTCTACACGGCAATGGCGGAGGCGGCACGGACCGGCGCGCCCATTGCGCGGGCGCTGGCCTATGCCTACCCCGGCGACGAGGCGTTGCTGAATATAGATGACGAGCATCTGCTTGGCGGCGATCTGCTCTGCGCGCCGGTGATGGAAGAAAACCAGCCGCAGCGGCTCGTCCAATTTCCGCGCGGCGCCTGGGTGGACTGGGCGACCGGCGAGCGCATCGCCGGGCCGTTGCGCCGCCGTGTGGAGTCACCACTGGATGTGCTGCCGCTCTTCGTGCGGGAGGGCGCGATCCTGCCGCTAGGTCCGGTGATGCAATACGTCGGTGAACTGGCCGATGAGCCGCTGACGCTGGCCTGCTACCTGGGGACGGATGCGCAGGCGCAGGCTGAGGGCGAACTCTATGAAGATGATGGCGAGACGCCAGCCTACCAGCAGGGCGCATGGCGGCGTACCTGCTTCACCGCCAGCCGCGACAGCAACCGCCTGACCTTCCAGGCTGCCCCGCCAGAGGGCGCATACGAACGTGAGCCGCGCGACTGGACCGTCGAGTTTCACCTGCCACAGCGCATAGGCGACGCCCGACCAACTGTGGTGTCGGCCACCCTCGACGGCAACGCGCTCGATGTCGCAACCATCCTCACCACTGAGCGGCGCTATGAAACGCTTCTGCGTGTGCCGCTCGGTCGCGTGTCGCCACCATGTATGCTGGAGGTAACGCTCAGTTTAGAATAGATCGCCGGGCGGTAGATAGAGGCGCGCATCGAAGAATGGTACGCTGGCCGATGAGTGAAACGTCTCGATGTAGGTGATCTCGAAATGCGCATCGAGCAGCGGCTTGAGCGCCGGATGTGGACCAGGCACGGCGACGCGCACCACGCGGCCCTGGCGGAGCGTCCAATCGGCGGCGGACAGCACACAATCCTGCGCGTCGGCTTCGGTCTCTGCGCCGATGGGACCAAGCGTATAGGCATCGGGGAGCCAGAGCGAGCCATCGCTGACGCGCTGCACCTGCCCGTAACCGATGCGCTGACCGGCACGCTCAAACCAGAAGCGGATGGCGTGGCACTCGTTCAGCCAGTAGGCGTGTTCCTCTGGTCGCTGGCGACCGCTGTATCTGGCGTCCCAGGCTGCCCATTCGGCGTCATCCGGCTCCGCTTCGATCAGATGGATATCAGTTTCGGGCAGTGTGTCGCGCCGGTTCGCGGCGCTGCGTAGCCAGTAGTTCGGCCATTGTGGGCGCATCCCCAGGCGCGTGTAGAGCGCATGAGCGCGCGGATCAGTCGAACTCATGGTGCAACGGATGGCGACATCATCAGGGAAACCCGCAGTGAGCAATTGCCGCCCCACATTGCCGGACTGATGCGCTTGCAGAACAAAGAGGTCCGCCAGATAGGCGATTGACCCGCGCACCATGCGTGCGGTGAAGCCTATCGGCAGTCCATCCTGTTCGGCAATCCAAATCTCGCCGGTCGCCAGCAGATGTGCATGGCCGGCAAGCAGGCGCGGCTCAGGGAGGTCCGGACTATCCGGCGGCTCACCGGCGATTTCGTTGCGATAGAAAATATCTCGTATCGCTGGCATATCCGCCTCAGTTGCCCGCCAAATGATAATGTCTGCCACACCAGCCATGCAGAATCTCCTCCCCAACGTGAACACCGTGATGATGGCGAGAGCATCATTGCCCACACGCCATTCAGAACTACCATAGCAGGTTTCGGTATGTTGTTTCTACTGGCATCAGCTCTGTCGTATTGAGAATAAAAATATACTTGCCAGAGAATCGCTGTGTCAGTATACAAGCGCTTGTTGTATACTGTTGCCGGAATCGGATAAGCAAAGGGGAATTGCTATGCCGAATCAGAACGACGCTATCGCTGGGGGTCTCATCGGTCTATTGGTTGGCGATGCGCTGGGCGTACCGTATGAGTTCCATGAGCCAGCAGACCTGCCTCCCTACGAGCAGATTGAGTTCGCGCCGCCGCCGGATTTCTCTGCTGCGCATAATGTGCCGCCGGGCACGTGGTCGGATGACGGCGCGCAGGCGCTCTGCCTGCTCGCCTCGCTGCTCGAATGTGAATGTTTCGACGCCGAAGATTTTGGCAGGCGATTGCTCCGCTGGTACGATGAGGGCTATTTTGCGGTGGATGGCCGCGTCTTTGATGTTGGCATCCAGACGGGCAAGGCGCTCCGTGCGTTGCGAGCTGGCACACCTGCGCTTCAGGCTGGCTCAGCGGAGAACTATTCGATGGGCAATGGCTCGTTGATGCGCGTGCTGCCGCTGGCGCTCTGGCATCGTGGCAGCGATGCTGAACTGGTGACGGACGCCCAGGCGCAGTCCTGCGTGACGCATGGGCATCTGCGCGTGCAGGTCTGCTGCGCGCTCTACTGTCTCTGGGCGCGGCGTGTGCTGGCCGTTGCCGCCGACCCCTGGAACGAGGCAGTTGCGGCGCTGCGGGAAATCTATCCCGATGAGTCGCCAGCGCGCGCCGAACTAGAGTATCACATTCGCCCGGATGACCCTCCGGTTGGCGACGGTCGCGGCTATGTGGTGGATTCGCTGCGCTCTGCGCGTATGGTGCAGGCAGTGGGCGGCTATGAGCAGGTGGTGAAGGCGGCGATAGCCCTGGGGCACGACACCGATACCACTGCCTGCATCGCGGGTGGTATCGCAGGGCTGCGCGACGGCATCGGCGCGATACCGTCGCGCTGGCGTGAGGGATTGCGCGACCGGCAGTTAGTGGAGCCGTTGCTAGAGCGATTGCTGGCACGTTAGCGACCTGGGATTTCGTGGTGCTTGCCCTTAGCGGTTGTGTATAGCCGCCTGTAAGCGGCGAAATGCCTTCTGTGTTCCATAGCTTGCCAGCGGTTGCAAGAGAGGATTTATCAGCCGGCGGTCCAGCCATTGCACCACCCGGTTCTTGCCGGGCGAGTAGAAGATGGCCTCCTCAATCCAGGTGGTTTCGCGGTCTTTGCCCGCTTCGACACGGATTGTGGCCGTCACATTCATTCTCCTGGCCATCGGCGAGAGGTCACGCAGCTCAAACGAGTGATACGGAATCACCTGCTCGACGAGCAGCACTTGAGTAGTGTTGCGGAGGAAATCACGACGAGACAGGGTCAGCCTATCGCCCGTTTGCAGGGGATGGTCAGCACCGCTGGCTGGTTGAGTGTAAGGTCCCCATAAATGGAGATTTCCCGGCAGGATAATAAAATCCCATACCGTAGACACAGGAGCGGAAATCATGGTGCTGGCGCGAAAGACCCCCATTGGCCGACCTCATTTTCTGACTAGGTGCGTGTGTCTCATTCCCATTTAACCCCAGGCAGCTACTAGGCGTCAATTGCGTTCATCCCCCTGAACCTGCAAGAGAAGGGCGCTGAAAATCAGAACCAACGACGAGATACGTTCGTAGGATACTCGGCCTGTGTTGCTTGCGGTTTCTGCCCTTGATAGATACAATCGCTGGCGGAAGCTATGGTCAACCATACTTCACGCATATCGGGGGAGAACAGAGGGGGCTGTGTGTGAACGCACATGATGTGGAGCAAATGAATATCCTGTTCAAGCGCATGGCGGATGCCGCGAAGGCTGACCCGGCGGTTGCGGATCAGGTACGCGATGCGCTGGCGCGCAGTGGACTCCTGGAAGTCTTTGGCGCGGGTGAGACGCTGGATGTCGTGGACCTGCTGGACGCTGGCGGCGAAGAGGCGTTGCGGGCACGGCTGCGGCAGTGCTCGCTGGCGGAACTCCGGCAGATCGTCACCGCGAACAAATATGATGAAGAGAAGGAGTCGGCGCGCTGGCGGAGCGCCAACAAGTTCATTGAGTTGATTGTCGAACGGGCGCAGAAACAGCTCGCAGAGGAGCTGGCCAAACAGCCGGCCAGCGCAGCTTCATGGATGTTGTGATGGCTCCGTTTCTGCCCGCGCTCTGACCGCGCCTTGCCCGCGCCTTGCCCGCCACATGCCAGCTATCGTGAGCGGCTCGTTTTATGTCGGTTGTGTACAGCTTGATACAGGCGTTGCGCTGTTGCACTTGAGTGCAGATTTTTTGCGCACGTAAGTGGAAGACAGCATGTGCGACACTGTTTGTTGACATAGCTGGTGTGCCCTATAATGATGTGCGAGGGCGTAATCATCAGATTATGCGCGTTATTTAGCGCGTATGTCGTACTTATTTTGTCTGGATCACCGGCGGTTGCCGCTCATGTTTTCCTGCTGGCATTTCTGAGCAACCCTATGAGCAACCACAAGCATCCAGCGGGCGCAGAGGGACCACTGCAACGAGGCAGATCGTCCATCAATTGCGCAGTCCTATGTCATTCCCGGCATCTCCAGAGCATGCAGATCGCCAGGAATCTATCTGGCTTCGAATTGAGGCATGAAGGAGAGTCTCTCCAGTGACACGTATTCTTGATACTATTGATAGCCCGGCGCAACTCAAGGCGCTGTCGCCGGTGGAGCTAGATCAACTTGCCGCAGAGATGCGCCAGGAAATCATCGAAACGGTGGCCCTGCGCGGCGGGCATCTGGCACCAAACCTGGGGACGGTGGAACTGACACTGGCGCTGCATATCGCCTTCGATACCCCTCATGATAAGCTGGTTTGGGACATTGGCCACCAGGCATATCCGCATAAGCTCGTGACGGGCCGGCGTGACCGTTTCCGCACCATCAAGCAGCTTGGCGGACTCTCCGGCTATCTGCGCCGCGATGAGAGCGAGTACGACGCCTTCGGCGCCAGCCACGCCAGCACCTCCATCTCAGCGGCGCTCGGCATGGCCGCCGCTCGCGATCTCCAGGGTGAAGACTATAAAGTGGTTGCCATCATCGGCGACGGCGCGCTAACCGGCGGCATGGCGCTCGAAGCCATCAATAACGCTGGCGCGATGCACAAAGATTTCATCATCGTCCTCAACGACAACGACAAGAGCATTTCAGATAACGTCGGCGCGCTGCACACCTATCTTGGCAGAATCCGTTCGGATAAGACCTTCCGCAACTTGCGCAATGTCGTCAAGAGTTCGCTGGATCATGTCCCCGGCGGCAATCTGGCGAAAGAGATGGCTGGACGTACAGCACGCAGCGCCAAAGAGTTTGTGTTGCCCAGCAAGAGCGGCGTCATCTTCGAGGAGCTTGGCTTTACCTTCCTCGGCCCCTTCGACGGACATGATACCCAACATCTGATTGACGTGTTCCGCAACGCCAGAGAGATGCACGGTCCGCTTATCATCCAGGTGATTACCAAGAAGGGGCGCGGCTGCGACTATGCCGAGGCCGAGCCGACCAAGTTCCACGGTCCCGGCGCGTATGATCCGCTCACCGGCGAGATGAAGAAGAAGCAGGGTGAGCCACCGAAATATCAGGATGTCTTTGCTGAGGCGCTGGTGGAGCTTGCCCGCAAAGACCCCACTATCGTTGGCATCACGGCGGCGATGGCCGAGGGCACTTCGCTCTATAAGCTGCAAGAGGCGCTGCCGGAACGCTATTTTGATGTTGGCATCGCGGAGCAGCACGCCATCACCTTCGCCGCCGGCCTCGCCTGCGAAGGGATGCGCCCGGTGGCGGCGATCTACTCGACCTTCATGCAGCGCGCCTTCGATCAGGTCATCCACGATGTGTGC
Source organism: Chloroflexota bacterium (assembly GCA_021323855.1). GTDB lineage: Bacteria > Chloroflexota > Ktedonobacteria > Ktedonobacterales > JADMIN01 > JAJPKE01. Next base: position 115,440 of record JAJPKE010000016.1, read on the forward strand.
GTGCAGAACCTGCATGTGGTGCTGCCGATGGACCGCGCCGGCCTGGTGGGCGAAGACGGGCATACACAACAGGGCGCTTTCGACATCGCCTTCATGCGCATGATTCCCAATATGCACGTCATGGCGCCGAAGGACGAGAACGAACTGCGCCATATGCTCTATACGGCGCTCTATATGGAGGGGCCGGTCTCGCTCCGCTATCCTCGCGGCTCTGGCCTGGGTGTGGCCATCGATAAAGAATTCCAGATGCTCCCCATCGGCAAGGCTGAACTGCTGACGCCGGAAGATGAGATTGAGCAGGCGGAGTGCGCAGTGCTGGGCTTTGGTAACATGGTAGCTCCCGCGCTTCAGGCGGTTCAGGAATTGGCGAGCGAGGAGGATATTCACGCGGTCGCCGTGAATGCGCGCTGGGCCAAGCCGCTGGATGAAGAACTGATCCTGCGCCTCGCCCGCGCCACTCGCTGCCTCGTCACCATCGAGGATGGGTCGGCAATGGGCGGCTTTGGCAGCGCGGTCAGCGAACTGCTGCACGCCCATGACCTGCACGACGTGCGCCTCAAGGTGATCGGCCTGCCGGATATCTTCGTCGAGCATGGCGCGCCGGCCATCCTGCGCGAACTCTACGGCCTTTCCAGTGGCCATGTCAAGGAAGTGGTGCGAAACCTCGTGCGTCCTGGCACGCACAGCCCGGCTTATCCAGTTGACCGCGCTGAGAAGGCTCAGCAAGCTGAGAAGAAGGCGCGCTGAAGCGATCCTTCTCATCAACACATAACCGGCGGCTGCTATGTAGCAGCCGCTTTTTCCTGGGCTGTTTGGGCAAATTCCCTCGCTCAATCCAATGTGAAACGCCCCACTGTAGACCAGAGTAGACCATTACCAGCCGCCTCATCCGTTGTATCTATGCAGTTGCTGAACAGGCGGCGAGAAACGGCATCAAACTTGCATGTTGGCAAAGCATACGATAGTATTTTTCTATGGGATGGCGGCTCGAGGAATTTGTAGAGGAGGGTAGGGAATGTTTACGCGAGACGAGTTGATTGCCGCCGCCAATACGCGGCCAATCGGTGGCATCCTGCCGATGCGCTTCGCAGGCGGCGCAATTGATAGCCGGATGGTGCAGCGTGGCGAACTCTTCATCGCATTGCGTGGGGAGCAGACCGACGGCCACCTCTTCATTGGCGCGGCGGTGCGCGCGGGCGCCTCGGCGATTCTGTGCAGCAGACCGCACGAGGAGGCGTTGGCGCGCGGCATCCCGCAACTCGTCGTCCAGGACCCGCTCGATGTCCTTCAGCGTCTGGCACAGCGACATCTGCGCCGCCATCCCTCGGTCCGCGTGATTGCTGTGACGGGGAGCAATGGCAAAACCAGCGTCAAGGAGGCGACCGCGTGGCTGCTGCAATCGCTGGCCCCCACCCTCAAAACCTATGGCAACCTGAACACCGAAACCGGCCTCCCGCTGACGTTGCTACGTCTGAATCCCGAACACCGTTTTGCCGTGCTGGAGATGGGCGCGCAATGGGTGGGTGAAATCGCGCGCCTCTGTCGCATTGCGCCGCCCGATATTGCCGTCGTCACAGTCGTCGGGCCGGAACACCTAGAATTTTTTGGCAGCATGGAGAATGTGGCGCTAGCGGAGAGCGAGGCAGTGGCGGCGTTGCCTAGCGATGGCGTCGCCGTCCTGAACGACGATGATCGCGTCGTGCGCAGGATGGTAAGGCGCACGTCTGCGCGTGTGGTGACATATGGGCACCGGCCCAACGCCGCTGTGCGTGCGCAGCGGGTGAGTCCCATCATGCCAATGGGCCTCAGTTACCGCTTTACGCTCTCCTATGGCAATCAGGTAGCGCGGGTCGTTCTCAACACGCCTGGCGCGCACGCGGTGACGACGGCGCTGGCGGCGGCAGGCGTCGCGCTCAATTGCGGCATGAGCGTACAGGCGGTGGCTGCTGGCCTGGGCGAAATACGTCCGATGAAGCGGCGCGGCGAAATCAAAGCGGGCATCAACGGGACGACGCTGATAGATGACAGCTATAATGCCAATCGCCAGTCCGCCGAGGCGGCCATCGAACTGCTGAAACGCGCCAGCCTGACGCCTGGCGCGCGGCGCTGGTTCATCTTTGGCGACATGCTGGAACTCGGCTCCTATGCGCATGGTGAACACGCCGGCGTCGGGCTGGCGGCGGCGGCGGCGGTTGACGAACTGGTGCTGGTTGGCACGGAGGTGCAGGCGACGGCTGAGACCGCCGCTGACGCTGGCATGCGCCCAGAGCAGATTCACTATTATCCCGCGAAGCTCTCGCAGCCGGGCGAACTGGCGCGCGCCCGCCAGGAAGCGGCGGCGTATGTGCGCGCGCATGCCCAGCCGGGCGATCTACTGCTGGTCAAGGGGTCGCTGGGCGTCGGCATGGACGCAATTGTCGCCGAATTACAGGAACAGCGCGCCGGAAACCGCACGCAGACCGATATCACCACGCGCCTGCATCACCTGGAACAGCATCCGGCGCAGCCACCAGCTTCCGATACGCCGAAGCAGCATCCAGATACCCCGCCCGATATGGACGACGCTCCTGGCGACCTCACACCCTGACCTGAATAGGGCGGTTGCTATCGTTGCATGGGGAGGTGGGAGGCTTCCCACTCATCCGTGCCGCCTTCCACGTTGATGGCGTGGTCCCAGCCCTGGCGCTGGATGAACATCGCGGCCATCAGGCTGCGCTGCCCGGTGTGGCAGATAAAAAGCGCGTCGCCTGTGCGCGGCACCTCAGTGTATCGCTCCCGGAACTCGCTCAGCGGAATACTGACGGCGTCCTGCGCGTGGCCTTCCTGGTATTCATCCGGCTCACGAACATCTATCAAGGCGGCGCCTTCTTCGCGCATGCGCCGCCAGGCTTCGGCTGGCGTGATCGAAGGAATGGCTGTTCGGTTTGGGTGCGTCATCTTCGCCTTTAGCTCCTCTATGATGATAGCCGCTGCTCTCCCTCTCAGTTGATGAGGTGATCCATGTCTCTTGCGACTATTCTAGTTGAGATTATACCGGCGATATCGCGTATATCCCAACCAGGTAGCGCAATGGATGGCCCGCTGGTGCTATGCTGATACAAATTCTCATATGCAGCGTTGGTGAGTGGTTGATGATAGAGAAAGCGTGAGTTGTGGCAATGGGAAGCGTCTCATACTGGCAGGCCGAACGTGACCAAGTGGTAGGCGAACCCGCGAGCGCGGGCCAGTTGCAGGGAGCAGCCGAAACCGACATAGCCATCATCGGTGCTGGCATCACTGGCACGTCTGCGGCCCTCTGGCTGGCGCGGGCTGGGGCGCAGGTCGCCATCGTGGAGGCGCGTGCCGTGGCGGCGGGCGCCAGCGGACGCAACGGCGGCTTTCTGCTCGGCGGCACGTCTGAGACGTATGTAGACTCCATCGAACGTTACGGGCATGAGCGCAGCAAGCGCATCTGGGCGTTCTCTCAGGCCAACAATGCGCTGGCCGTCGAGATCATTGCAGCGTTAGGCGCATCCGGCTGGTCATGCGGCTACCAGCGCACCGGCAGCCTGCGCATCGCGGCTTCCGAGGAGGAGTTTGCGGAGCACCACCGTAGCGTCGCGTTGCTGGCTGCCGATGGCTGGCACGCTGAACTGGTGGAGCGCGCGCAACTCCCCGCCTGCCTGCAATCGCACTACCAGGGCGGCATCTACTACCCGGAGGATGGCGAGATTCAGCCTGCGCTGCTGGTGACGGGACTGGCGCGGCTGGCGCGCGATGCGGGCGCAGTCTTCTACGATCACAGCCCAGTCTCCGCGATAGAGCGCACAGCGACGGGATTCATCGTGCAGACGCCAATCGGCACGCTGAACGCGCGCACGCTCATCCTGGCGGCCAACGCCTGGTTGCCGGAAGTAGGGAAGCTGCTCGGCGCTGATTGGCTGGCGCAACATATCGAGCCGACGCGCGGGCAGATGCTGGCAACGGCGCCGGTCAGCGAGCGGCTTTTCGAGTGCCCCTGCTACGCCAATGAGGGCTACGAATATTTTCGCCAGCTTGCGGATGGGCGGCTGGTCATCGGTGGCTGGCGCAACACCTCATTTGCGACGGAATATACGAGCGATGAGACGGCGGGCGGCGTCGTACAGGATCAACTCGAACGCTTTCTCCGCGAGACGCTGCGCCAGCCACAGGCGCAGATCGAGCGGCGCTGGGCAGGCATCATGGCGTTCTCCTCGGATGGCTTGCCGCTCATCGGCAACCTTCCCGGCGTCCCCGGCTGCTACATAGCTGGCGGCTACACCGGACACGGCAACGCCTACGCGCTGCTTGCCGCGCGCATGATTGCCGGCGACATCACCGGGCGCTCCCAGGAGTATCAGGAATATGCCAACCTGTTCGCTCCGGAGCGGTTGCTGGCGCAGGGCGAGGCATAGGATTTATGCCAAGTATGTCTCAACTGCAGCCTGGAGCGCGTATCGTTGTGCAGAAGCTGGATACACGTGGCGTCTGCACGCTCACGTATGATGCAGTGGTAGCTGAGGTGTTGCCCAATGGTCTGCGGCTCGATGCGCGCTGGACACGCCCGGCGCTGGCGCTGGGCTATACCACCTTTGAGACGGGCGACCACTTCACCGAGTGGTACTTTACCGACCGCTGGTATAACATCTTTGAGATTGCGTCACCGGATGGCAGGCGCAAAGGCTGGTATTGCAATATCACGGAGCCAGCGCAGATCGTAGATCATACGCTCTCCAACCGCGATTTATTGCTTGATCTCTGGGTAAATCCAGATTACAGCATGATCGTGCTGGACGAAGATGAGTTTGCAGAGGATACGGCGCTCACCCCGGAGACGCGCGCAAAGGCGCTGGCAACGCTTGCAGAATTGTGCGCCATCGTCGAACGGCATGAGCCACCATTTGATGACAATCTGTAGCGTCTCGTCGCATGCACAAAGACTCTCATCGAGAGTAGAGTGAATATCACTCGCTAAGAATTGCAATCAACGCTCGTAGCAGTCGCACCAACTGCTGATACTCATCTTGGCCAAGACGAGCCGCCCACGACGCCTCGATCTGGCGGATCACTTCGCGCACAGTATCCTCGACGGCTCGCCCGCGCGCCGTGAGCCGCAGAACCTTCGCGCGCCGGTCGGCTGGATCAGGAACGCGCTCGATATACCCACTCGCCTCAAGGTCGTCCACCAGATAGCCCATAGATTGCTTAGTGAGCAACGCCGCCTCGGCGAGCGCCGTCAGCCGGATACCTTCAGGCGGCAAGTGCTGGAAGACCGTAAAGTGGGCCGGGCGAATATCACCGAAACCGGCCTCTGCTAGCCCTGCCAGCACTTGTCGGGTCGCTGCCTCGCGTGGAATGCGCAGCAACGCGCCAATCATGCGTCGGTCCTCCGGCACGTCTGGCGCTTTCGTCTCCTCTACGCGCATGTGTTGCTCATCCAATTTACCAGACATCGCACTTCTCCTCTCAATACTGGTCTTGACAAACAAGTCAGGGAGTCTTACTATATTGTCAGAGAGATTTACTATTCGGTAATCTCACTGTCTGATGATCTTACTATATCACGAGGTGCTGAGGGGAGATGCAGATGAGTCAGTTGGTGCGTTGGTTCATGAAAGGTTTCTTCTGGGGGCCACCGAGCCACAAACGTGTGGCCTGGCTCGGTGGACTGGCTGGCCTAGTGGTGGTGGCTCTACCGCTGGTCATCGCCGTCTTTGGCAAGGGAGGGCATCCGCTGTTTCTACTTGCCCTTGCCTTTGCCGGTCTCGCTGAAACGGGGTGGGCCGTCGAACTCCTACCAAGACGGCAGATTATGCTGGCCGGTTGGGGTCGAGTGGCCCGCTGGCTCTGCGCCATCGTCGGATTGGCGCTGGCAGCAATCAGCACGCTGGCTCAACTGGCGCCAGTCTGGTTCGCAGGGATCGTTGCCTTTGGCGCGCTGCTGCTAATCTTCGAAATGGGGCCTGGTGGATTCGCCAATCGTCCCTGATCTCAAGAATCGAGCAACGATTACCTACATCGTAGCCTGTGGCGACTCATAGAGTAGCGTGCGGCAGATGGCGACCACCCGGTTGCCGATATCTTCGAGGCAGACGCCGATCAGCAGCAGCCGTTGCAGGCGTGCGGCGTTGCGGGGAAACGCGCCTATGGCGACTTCGATCATGCGCTTGAACGCCAAGAAGCACTGGTCAAGTTCTGCGTCTTCCATCACTAGCCGGCGCGCCATTGCCGAGCCACGCAGCGTCGTCACCATCACGCAGCCGCGCACTTCGACATACGTTTGCTTGAGCATCTGCACCAGCAGGGTCATGCCGCTGTCATTGCCGCTGATACGCGCAAGCTCCATCTCCGTGTTCCCGCCGAGCCACAGCGCGTGTTCGGCAATCTGGCGGCCGTCGTCGGCAATACGCGCGAACTCGGCGGCGATTTGCTGTAACTCTACGATGCGGCGCAACTGGTCGCCAGCCGGCATATGCACGGCCAGCAACGTCAGCGCCGCCTGGTGAATCGAGCGATAAATCTGCGCACAGACGCGCTCGGTCTCTATCGCAAACTGCGCTGCCTCTGCAGCATTGGGATAGAGCGCCGCTGAGGCGTTCTTGAAGATTTCTTCCGCGTAGAGGCCAAGCTCGGTGGTTTCATCAGAGAGGACACCGATCTCATCATCGAGAGATTCTTCTTGTCTGAACATCGCCACGTCGTCCTGCCCCCACACCGTCTCCATAGCGCCCGACCTCTCGCGTAGCCCTTGACCCAACTGGCCCAACCCGGCGCAGCAGACGAGCTTCACTGGCTCAGCGTAGATGATCCCATCCACGCGGCTCAAGTGTTTCGAGCCTGCCGTCACTGAAATGCAGACGCATCCCGTCCGCTTTATTTACAACACGGCCAATGACGTGACCTGTTCCACCTGCGCCTGCAATCGCCGCAAGCGCCTTCGCAACGTCCGCTTGCGCAACTGTGCAGAGCAGCTCGTAGTCTTCGCCACCATACAGCGCCAGCGAGAGGGGATCGCGCCCGCATGCTGTTGCCACTTCCGCCGCTGCCGGGTCCACCGGCAGCGCCGCCGCCTCCAGAACCACACCAACCTGGCTCGCCTCACAGATATGCCAGAGGTCGGCGGCCAGCCCATCGCTGATATCGAGCATCGCCGTCACAGCGCCGTTCGCGGCCAGCGCCTGCCCCACGGCCACTTGCGGACGCGGAGCGACCATCGCCCGGCGGATTCGTTCACGTATTTCTAGCGAAAAAGGTGCCGAACTTGCATCATCTACAAAACTGGCATGCGTCATAGACCATAACACACCAGCCGCCGCCGCGCCAAGTGTGCCTGTCACCAGAATGGCGTCATTGACACGCGCGCCATCCCGTCGCAATGCCCGTTCACGCGCCACCATACCCAGCAGCGTGATGTCTATGCAGAACGGCCCGGTGGTGGCGGCGATATTCCCGCCGACCAGCGCAACATCGTATTGCCGTGCCAGCGCCCGCATACCTGCGTAGACATGCTCTAGCGCGTCCAACATCAGGCCATCTGGGATGAGCAGCGAGACCAGCGCCCAGCGTGGCTCTGCTCCCATTGCGGCGATATCGCTCAGGTTGACCGCCAGCGCCTTGTGCCCGATCTCTTCATCAGTCGCCAGGCCGCGAATGAAGTGCTTGCCCTCCACCTGCGCATCACATGTCGCCACGAGCAGCGCATCCGCGCCAGTATCGAGCAATGCCGCATCGTCACCCGCCGCCAGCACCACATCGTCCCGCGTTTCGAGTCCACTGGTGAGCCGCGCAATCAAGCCGAACTCGCCCAGGCGCGACAACTCATCGGCATCGTGCCCCGTATCTTGCGCTGTATCTTGCCTCGCATGATCGCTGTCTGTTGACGACACAACAGCGCCTCCCACCCACTACTACACCCGGTCAGTATATGCCGGTTTGTCTCTCGCTGTAAAGCGGCACACTGTGCATAGCTAATAGCTAGAATGTATTTTCTAGCTGGCTGGCGCTATGAGAGGCGCAAAATGCGCTCGAACTGCGCCGTGTCTTTATGCGGGCCGATGATGGCAAGGCGCAGCCATTCGTCGCGGAATATCTGCTGCGCAAGCTGGCGCAGATCGTCGCTGGTCACAGCATCTATGCGGCGCATAATCTCGTCCAATTCAAGAACCTCATCGAGCAAGGCTTCCTGCCCGCCCAGCCACGAAGCAATACTATGTGTATCTTCCAGACGCAGCGCCATGCGACCTTTCGTATATTCTTTGGCGCGCGTCAGTTCATTCGTGCTGATTTCCTCGTTGCACACGCGCGAAAGTTCCTTCAGAATCGCCTGGATCGCAGCCTCGATGCGCTTGGGTTCGACTCCCGCGTAGACCACGAAGGTGCCGGTGTCGTAGAAGCTGACGGGAGCCGTACTGACATCATAGGCTAGCCCCTGCTGCTCGCGGACTTCGAGGAAGAGGCGCGAACTCATGCCGTCGCCAAGAATCGCGTTGAGCAGGATGATCGGGTAATAGTCCGGGCTGGCGTGCGCAACGCCCGGCGTGAGCAGGCAGAGGTTCGCCTGCTCCGTCTTGCGATATTCCAGCCGCACACGCGGCGCGTTCGCCGGGATAGGGCAGGGTTGCCAGGTGGGCGCGTCCTTCGCCTGCCAGCCGCCGAAAAGCTCTTGCACGGCGGCAACTACATGATCGTCGTCTATGTTGCCAGCAACGCTGAGAATCAGATTGCCCGGCGTATAGTGCGTCGCCAGGTAGTCTTTGATGGCGTCGAGCGAAATCGTCTCAACGGTCTGCCGCGTGCCCGCTACCTCGCGCCCCAGCGGCAAATCCGGCCAGACGGTTTCATCCGCCAGCACGCTCACCCAATCCTGCGGGCTGTCGTGATACATGCTGAGTTCTTCGATGATGACGCGCCGCTCCTTCTCCAGTTCCGCCGGTTCCAGACGTGGATGCTGCACCATATCGGCCAACAGCCGCAGGGCAAGATCGAAGTGCCGGTCGGCGGTCTTTGCAGAAAAAACGGTCAGTTCCTTGTCGGTGCCTGCGTCCAGCACGCCACCGACCCCCTCGATGGTTTCAGAGATGATCTGCGCTGTGGGGTATCGCTCGGACCCTTTGAAAATCATGTGTTCGATCAAATGAGAAATGCCGGATAGTTCAGCGGTTTCATAGCGTGAGCCGACGCGAAAAAAGAGGGTGATGCTCACCGAATGCACAAACGGCATGTGATAAGTCAGCAGCCGCAGGCCGTTGGGCAGGGTATGGCGTTGATACATGCAGGCGGTATCCTTGATGTCCTCAATGGTGTCTTGAAGCAGCAACTTGAAACTGCTGGCAGATTATAGGCAGTTGCGTGGCGTTCTGGCAATGGCATCCAGCAGTGATTGATGCAGCAACAAGCTTGCAATGTCAAGGGTTCAACGAACCAGAAGAAGCGTGTAGTTTTGTATCACATGATGATGCCCATGAGTTGCGCTTGGCTCGGCATTGCTGAGTTTTCCAATCCGGCAATGTGAGTGCCACCAACTGGCCAGGCTTTGTACATGCCTTATGGGCTGGGCATGTTTTTTGCAGGGAACTGCGATGGCTCCTTATGCCCGTTGACATCATCCCTTTGGCGAGCTGCCTGTGAGCAGCGCCGCGAGCGCTTCGCACATAGCACGTAGCACGAAGCCATGGAGTGGAGGTGTGGAAATGAAGACATCCGTTAGCACTGATTCTCCGCGTAGAGGAGTTCCCAGCTTCGTTATTGGGGGCGGAATTGCGTCAGCAGCCGTGCTTGCCGCCGCCGGTTTGGCTACACGGCGCATCATGCGCGAGAAGCGCCACCTCCACGAGAGTTCCGCTCGCGGACGCGAGGTATCCGCAGGGCTGCCTTCTACCGACCTGCCTTTGACATCGTTCAATCGCTACGGTCAGTCCGGCGACCCAATCAATGTTGAGTGCATTGGGACGGACGGCCAGATTGGGGCGGCCTTTGCTGCTGCCGGTTGGTATCGCGCAGATGAGATTGATCTGGTCACCTCCGCGCGGATCAGTGTGGACTCGGTGCTGGGTCGAGGCTATTCTACCGCACCCGTTAGCAACCTCTATTTGTTCGGCCACAAGGAGGATCTGGCCTTCGAGCGCCCAGGGTCCAATGTTCGTCAGCGGGATCATATCCGATTCTGGAAAACCGGGCGAAGTGGTCCAGACGGGCGCCCAATTTGGGTTGGCGGTGGAACCAAAGACAGCAAGGTCGAACTCTCGAAGACGAATCACCTGCCCACCCACGGTATAGCACCCGATGTAGATGCTGAGCGCAATCTGATCGTCTCCGAGTTGGCGCAGACTGGCTATCTGGTGGAAGAGACTACCCGACCGGGATTTGGCAAAGAGACCCACGGTGTCAATGGTGGCGGCGATCCATATTTCACCGACGGCCAGGTCGCAGTGCTGACACTCGCGGATGTCTGGACCTCACCTCTCGCTACGCAGGTGCGCAGCCCATTGGGGGCACGTCTTGCACAGGGATTCGAGGGTCTCATCCGCCAGCGTTTGCCACAGCGTGGCCGCGAGCGTGCGGAACGAGAGCGTGCAGCAGTGCAGCAGCGTGCCACGTCGCTCCATGATACGAGCGGCGCGAGCAGTGATGGTGGCGAAGCGACTACCAGCGCAAATGCTGCAAATGCGCCGCATCCCAGCCCTGCTGTCTGACAAATCACCTTCTTCGCGTCTGTCAGGTGGCTGAAGATGCTAGCCATTGCTGATACTGCTCGCCGGTGTACTTCAGAAGCGCGAGGATGTCGTTTACTGCATCCTCTGGTACATCAGCAGCATTGGTGGGTGGCTCGGTGGTTGCACGACCAATCAGTTTGCTCCAGCGCGCCGCCCGCGTCCGCTCCACCCAGCGCGCCGCCGCTGGCTTGGATGCGACAGCGCCAGTATCGAGCGTGTAGAGCAGGCGGCAAAGCGTGAGTACCACAAACGTGAGATTGGCTGGTTCTTTCAACCAGGCTATCCACTCCTGCTCACTGTGCGCCTGCGCTTGCCACCGCTTGACAATGGCCACCGACACCTGACGCAGACCGTCGGGATGGACGGGGGCCAGCAGTGAGCGTGGGTCCGGGCCGCTGACCACGATGCCATGTTCACGTAGCGTGTAACGCTGGATGGGCCACCCACTCTCCAGGGGCTTCAGCACGAGGGGTTCAGGCCATTCCAGTACGGGATAGTGGGCAGCGGTTGGAAACGGCTCGCGCAATACGTCCTGGGGAATGTAGACGGCATCCAGATGTGCGGCCCAGGCAGATGCGCTCTGGTCAAAGCGTTGATGTACGTCTCGCAGGGCGGCAACCGTCTCGTCTGAGAGCGTGCCAACGGTGACGATAATGAGATCGAGGTCGCTGTGCTGCGGGTCAAAGTCGCCAAGCGCGAGTGACCCCACCACGTACATCCCAACCAACTGCGCACCGAGGATGGCTTGAATGCGCGCCAGCAGGTCGTGTAGCACCGCGTTAACATCAGGATAGGATGTTGGTTGCTGATGCGCACCAGCAGACCTGCGCTGGCCTGACATGCCGTATACCTCGCCTTCTCGTACGACTTGCAATGCTCTTGCTTTCAGTACGAAGGTATCACATCCTTGCGGTGCTTCAGATGGTCCAAGCTTTCGACCAACCCACAACGTGTGCCACTCCGCTTAACCCCTGCTCATCCTTCTCACTGTTGTCATTTCAATCACAATTCTGCCAGGTCAAGATTGCTTCCATCCCAGCGAAGTCGCTCAGTTCATCATAGCCGTTGACGGCCTCTGCCTCGCGTATGCGGACAGGTAGCCATGCTTCCGTACTGACCTGCAAGCGCGCTCTATTGACTATGATCGGCATAAAGCACTCCACAAAAGCCGTGTCTAACCGATCAGCTTCCTCTGCGGTAATGGGTCTCCCAGCGCATCCAGGGTGAAGGGTCTCCAGGCGTTCGGCAAGCCTCATGAGTTCGTTCTCCTGCCGATTGTAGAGGTGACCAATGGGCAGTGGCACGAGCAGTCCTTCAACGCTGCGCTCAGTGCAGGCAATTCCTCCGGCTTGTACACCAATCGTTACACCGGAAGGCCAGGGCAGGATCAGCATCGGATACGGATACTCGCAGAGATACATCACAGGACGCTTAGGCATAGTGTTCCTCTTACCTCCCTCAATCTCAGCAGATTGGCGCTAGTTTCGGACGAGCAGCGTATCGAGTTCGTGTTGCTCTCTGGATCCAAACCTGCCCCTCCGTCCAAGACTTTCGCTATTCTGCTTAGGCCAGTTCGCGGGCTAGTTGCTCACCGGCGCGTCGCCCCAGTACTGTCCCCGGCAGCACACCCAACGCGCCCAACCCCTCGATAGAGTACCCTGGCGCGTGGCCGTCCAGCCGCCGCGCGCGTGGCAGCATATCAGAGGTGACGGCAATATCCACCGCCCAGGTATAAGTTGGCTCTTTACTGGCAAGCTCCGGCAGCCAATGGCGTGCGGCATTCGCCAGCCGCCGGTGATAGACGTAATCGCGCTGGGCAGCGCCAGGCTTGCCATAGCGCCCGCCGCTGACCGTCAGGCGGCCATGCCCTGGACGGAAATCGCAATACGTATACGGCGCGGAATCCCAGAACAGGGGGAATGTATCCGGCAGATTGGCGCGGAAAGCCAGCGCGTAGAGCCTGCCGGTCGGCTGGGCGGTTGGCCCGACGGCCAGCAGCAGCCCCGGCGCCTCGATGGTTGCGCCATTCGCCAGCGAGAAGCGCCAGCGTGCGTTTGTCCTCTTAGTGCTTTTCGCATTGGTGTGTTCCCAGGCGGCGACACGCGCATTGCCCGCCAGCGTGATTCCCGCCGCCCGCGCTTTCTGTGCGAGATGCGCCAGTAGCGTCAACGGCTGGATGCGTCCTTCATCAGGCAGCCAGAGCGCCTCTACGAGTGTGCTGGTGTTGAGGCGACCCGCCGTCGCCTCAGCCACCTGATCGGGCGACCACATCTCCGCCCGCAGCCCGGCATTCACACGGGCGCGTGCCTCCTGCGCCAGATGGCGAGCGGCGGTGCGATTCTCGGCAAGGCTCAGCGCGCCGGTGAGGCTGGCGATCAGTAGGGCATCGGGCTGGCGCGCCTGCTCCACCAGCGAGAGCAGTTCCCTGGTGGTGGCTGGCCACATCTCGGCGTCCGGGTCGCCTTCCGGCACATCCGCCAGCCCCATATTGATGCCCGCGCTGAGAATACCGGCGTTGCGCCCCGTCGCGCCCGTGCCGATGGTCGTTGCCGCTTCCAGCACCAGCACCCGCGCTCCCGCAGAGCGCGCGCCCAACGCCGCGTTCAGTCCGGCGACGCCTGCCCCAATGATAACGATATCGTATGGTACAGATGGCAACGTGGCAATATCCGGCAGCGCCAGCGCATTACGCACACGCTGATCGAGATCGTCCGGCCAGGGCGCGCGTGTCACAGCCTTTGCCTTTGCTGCGGTTGTTGCTGACGTATTGCGAGTGGCCGTCTTCGTGCGCGTCTCTGGCTGCATGGTGTCTCGTCCTCACCGTGTTATGGTGTTTAATTCACCGATATCACTCACTGTCATCGTTGTCGTCATCGCTATGGTTGGCCGTAAGTATACTGAGCATTTCACCCAGAGCGAAATCGCCTGGGTGTACAAAAAGTTTGGTCCTTGCGTGTAGGGCGGCGCTTGGGTATGGTTTAGAGTGGTATGATCGCGGTTCGTGTCATGGACATCAGAACAGAAGCTCACACGATACGAGCCTTTCTTTATCGGGATAATTGTTAGGTTAGAAGATGAGTGCAGCCAAAACACGCGCGCCGGGCGCGGGATCCGGCGCAGGCACAACAGCGCGCACAGCGATACAGGTGGAGGGGCTGGTAAAGTCCTATGGCGAACACATGGCCGTGCGTGACCTCTCGTTCTCCGTGGCGGAGGGCGAGATTTTCGCATTGTTGGGTCCAAACGGCGCTGGTAAGACAACCACTGTCGAGATATTAGAGGGATACCGTGCAGCGGATAAGGGCAACATTGCCGTGCTGGGTCTGCATCCACGCACCGACGCGCGCCAGTTAAAGCCGCAAATCGGCGTCATGCTGCAACTAGATGGCGTCTACCCCACGCTCCGCGCCTATGAGGTGCTGCGGCTCTTCTCTGAGTTCTTCGTCAACCCGATTGCGCCCGACGAACTGATCGAACGGGTGGGGTTGCGCGACGCGGCGCGCACGCGCTGCCGCCAGCTCTCTGGCGGCCAGAAGCGGCGGTTGGCGCTGGCGCTGGCGCTGGTGGGCAGGCCGAAACTGCTCTTCCTCGATGAGCCGACGACTGGCATGGACCCGCAGGCCCGCCGCGCTACCTGGGATATCATCCAGGAGCAGAAAGCGCAGGGCACCACGGTGCTGCTGACGACGCACTTCATGGACGAGGCTGAGCGGCTAGCCGACCGCATCGCCATCATAGACAACGGCGCGCTGATTGCGCTCGATACGCCAGCGGGCCTGACGCGCGGCCAATCCACCACGACGACCGAAGTGTATTTCAGCGCCACGCCCGGCCTGGATGTCGTGGCGCTTGGCAAGTTGCCCTCCTCACGTGGCGCACGCGAAGAGACGAGCGGCAAGTATGCGATTGAAACCGGCGACGCGCGCGCGCTGCTGGCCGAACTGACGCCCTGGCTGCGCGACCGGGGAGCCGATTTAACGGAACTGCGCGTTGGTCGCTCGTCGCTGGAAGATGTCTTCCTGCGGCTGACGGGGAAGGAGATGCGGGAATGAGCGCGAATGTGACAACCAGCGCACAGGCATCCGCCAACACAACTGGCGCTGCGCCGCTCTCGAAGGCGGTGCTGGCGCAGACGCGCGCCGAACTGACGATGACGCTGCGGCGCGGTGAAAGCGTGCTGGTGACGCTCATCATTCCACTGCTTTTGCTCATCGCATTGCGCGGCTTCTTCAAAATGCCGATTGACACGCTGCTGCCGGGCGTGTTAGCGGTGGCCGTGATGTCCAGCGGCATGGTGAGCCTGGGTATTGCGACAGCGTATGATCGCTACTACGGCGTCCTCAAGCGCCTGGGTAGTTCGCCGCTGCCGCGCTGGGGTCTGCTGATGGCCAAGATCGTCGCCGTGCTGGGAGTAGAAATTTTGCAAGTGATCTCGCTTGTGCTAGTAGCCGCCATCTTCTACGGCTGGCGTCCGGCTGGCGCGTTCTGGCTGATTGTGCCGGTTCTGCTGCTGGGAACGGCGGCGTTCGCTGGGCTGGGCATGCTGATGGCTGGCGCATTGCGGGCGGAGGCGACGCTGGCCGGCGCGAATGGGTTGTTCCTCTTCCTGCTGCTCTTCGGTGGCGTCTTTGGTTCGCTCGGCGGCGTCATTGGCAACATCTCCAATGCGTTGCCCTCGGCGGCGCTCGCTAACTCGCTCGCCGGCGCGCTCACCAAACAGGGCGTCTCCTTCAGCAACATCCTGCTACTGCTGATCTGGGCAGGTATCTTCATCGTCGCAGCGGCGCTGACCTTCAAGTGGGAATAGCCGCTGTCGTCTGACATAGCTTTGCCGACGCTGGAATCCTATCTACGCGAGATGGGATTCCGGCGCTGGTTTTTCTTGCGCCTGGCTACTCGCCGTTTCCGCACGCAGCAATGGCAGTGCGGCGTAGACGGCCAGCACCGGCAGCACGATAAAGTAGTCCAGCAGGCTCCGCCAGGCCAGCAGCAGCGGCAAGAGCGAGAGCAACAGCGCCAGTTCTGGGCGCGGCGGCGTTTTGGCGCGCGCATACCAGAGGTAGAGCGCCGCCAGCGCCGCAACCTCCAGCGCGGCATAGACGGCAGGCGGCCAGAGCGGCAGCAAACCGGTATGCGTCAACTCGATCAGCCCGACGCCTGATGGGAATAGCGGCAAGGTCAGCGGCAGCAGCAAACTCTGCGCCCAGGCGGCAGGCGAGGCGATGATGAACGGCAGGTTGGGCAGCAGGAATGCCGCCAGCGCGACGGCGAGCTGTTGCAGCGCGGCGCGTGGTCCACTCCGCCGCCAGATGATAATCGCATAGAGCGGCGCGAGCGGCCAGACGACCTGTTTGACGGCGCAGGCCAGCCCTAGCAGCGCGGGTGAGAGCCAGCGACGATTCATCGTGCGCCAGGCGATGATTGCTGGCAGATACGCGATGAAGCCGAAGGAGCCACGGAGCGCGCCGAGCAGCAAAAACTCGTTTGCCAGCAGAATGAGCAACAGATAGAACCGCAGGTCACGCGGCGCTCCCCAGGCGGCGGCCAGCGCAAACAGCACGACGAAGAGCAGTCCAGTTGGCGCGGTGCTGGGAAAACCAGCCCAGACGTTCGGCAGATAGATCAGGAACGCCAGCGCCGGATAGCTGTGCAGTGTCGCCGGGTCATATTCGGGTCCGCGTTCCGCTGGATGTGCCAGCTCTTGCTGCACATCAAGGACGATCTGGTCGAGGCTGGGGCCATATGCGCTGCCAGCGTAGCGTCCGGCGCGCAGAGGGGTCGCGCCAACATCGGGAAACTGGCCGATGGCATGCCAGAAGCGCGCATCGGCAGTGTATGGGTTGACGCCATGCAGCGCCAGTTGCGCGTTGAAGTGATTGAAGGCGGCGGCGTCGGAGCTATACCTGGGGTTGGCGCGCGTAATGCCAGAAGCCGTGATAATGCCCAGGCTGATGCTGCCTGCGCAGGCCAGCGCCAGCAGCACCACCAGCGCCCGCGAGGTGAGGCGATAGCCTAACGAGGGGATGGTTGGTGTATGGAGATGGCGTGCGCATGCGGCCAGCAGGAGCAGCGCGATGGTTCCCGCCAGCCAGGCCGTATGCAACAGCGTACCGAGTGGCTGCGGCGCGTTGCCCGCCAGGGTCGCTGTCCAGGCATAGACCGTCAGAGCGAGCGTGCCACAGGCAAGCAAGATCAGGCGTGGCCGCATGGCGCTGTACATCGTTTCCCCCGGCTCGTTGCTGTCAATCCGTGTTATACTTATTCTTCGGCAGAGATAGTCTATGATACTCAACGTATTCGCGGCTCTAAAAGAGCCGACGCACGAACGATAGGGCCTGAAGGCACACAGTACGGCACATAGCAGCGCATGGCTTCAGCCGTTCTCGTGCGTGCCCCGGCTGTTTACAGCCGAGACCTAGTATTGAGTTTTTGAGTTTTTTTACGCGGGAAATCAGGAGAGAGCAGGCGTGAATCGAGAGCAGATCAGCCAGCGATTGCGTAATTGGGCAAATCGCGCGCAGCATGAGGCGCAAGAAGCTGATACCCAGGAGAATATCTTGAACTGGCAGGGGCAGGCGCAGGTCCTCAGCAGCGTTTCGACCTTCCTGGAAGGCCCTGGTGTGCAGATGGCAGATGAAGATATTTGGCAGCAGATCGTCGGCGACCGCACGCGCGCACTGGATGGCTGGCAGAAAGCGCAGGAAGGGCCAGAAGCGATGCTCTACGCAGGCATCGTGGCCGGCTATGATGTGGTGCTGACGATCCTGCCGGACATGACTGGCAGAACCTGGGAAGATGTCAACCGGCGCACCGGCTGGGTCAATCGCTAGCGCGCCGGTATCGGTACAGGTTGGCTCGCTATGAAGATTGTGGTTGCGCCGCAGGCCCTCAAGGGTAGCCTGGATGCCGGCGACGTGGGGAACGCGATAGCCGCCGGTATACGCGCCGTCTTCCCGCAAGCTGAACTGCTCGTCATTCCAGTGGCCGACGGCGGCGAGGGAACGGTGCGCGCGCTGGTGAGCGCCACGCGGGGGCAACTGCGCTATGCGATGGTGCGCGGTCCGCTGGGTGAGCCGGTGCGCGCCGAATATGGCATCCTGGGCGAACATGGCAACGCCGCCCAGGAGCAAACCGCCGTCATCGAGATGGCCGCCGCCTCCGGTCTGCCGCTAGTTCTCGCTGAACGGCGCGACCCACGGCTGACCACCACCTACGGCACCGGCGAGGTGATGCGCGCGGCGCTCGATGCCGGCTGCCGAACGCTGCTCATTGGAATCGGCGGCAGCGCCACCAACGACGGCGGCGCGGGCATGGCGCAGGCGCTCGGTGCGCATCTGCTGGACGCGGAGGAGCGCGAGTTGCCGCCAGGAGGCGCGGCGCTGGCACGGCTGGCACGCATAGACATCAGCAACCTCGATGTGCGGCTGCGAGATACAACCGTGCAGGTCGCCTGTGATGTCACCAATCCACTCACCGGGCCGGAGGGCGCTTCAGCGGTGTATGGTCCGCAGAAGGGCGCGACGCCGGAGATGGTGCAGGAACTCGACGCGGCGCTGGCGCACTACGCAGATATCCTGCGGCGCGACCTGAGCACAGATGTCGCCGCGATACCCGGCGCGGGCGCGGCTGGCGGCCTTGGCGCGGGGTTGCTCGCCTTTGCCCATGCGTCGCTCGTCCCCGGCGCGCAACTGGTGTTGGAGGCGCTGAACTTCGCAGCCGCAGTGCATGGCGCGGACCTGGTGGTGACGGCGGAGGGGCGGCTGGACACGCAGACGGCCTATGGCAAGGCGGTCGGAGCGGTGGCCCAAGTGGGATGGCAGGCGGGCGCGCAGGTGATTGCGCTCGCCGGTAGCCTCGCTGCTAGCGATGATGCCCTCGCCGCGCTGGGTATTGCGGCGGCGCTACCCATCTGCGACGGCCCGCTCACATTGGAGGAGAGCATGGCGCGTGCAGCGGAACTGCTGCACGCCACCGCAATCCGCGCCATGCGGCTGATCGCCCTCGGCCAACGATTGACCACAGGGATGGCCGGCGAATAAATTCGCGCCTGGATGGCCTACGGGCCGCGAAACCTGCCTGCGCAGGCAGGTTTCGCGGCGGCACGCCATTCAGGCGCGGTTTCAACCGCCGGTCAAGTGCCGAAGTCTACCCCTGCGCTTGCGCCATCGCTTTGATTTCGCGGCGCAGAATCTTGCCGGATGCCGTCTTGGGAATGCTCTCGACAAAGACCACATCGTGGATTGCCTTATAGTTGGCGACTTTGCCGTTGACAAAGGTGGTCAGCTCCTCTTCGGTGACAGTGGCGCCGGGGCGGACTGCCACGAAGGCGCGCGGCACCTCGCCAGCCTCGACATCCGGCCAGCCGATCACCGCCGCCTCGCTCACAGCAGGATGTTCCAGCAAGACGGCTTCCAGTTCGGCGGGCGCAATGCCAAAGCCCTTGAACTTAATCATCTCTTTGGCGCGGTCCACGATGTAGACGTACCCCTCGTGGTCAATGTAGCCGACATCGCCGGTGTGATACCAGCCATTCCGCAGGACGCGCGCCGTATCGCTTTCCGCCTGCCAGTAGCCCTGCATGATCTGCGGGCCGCGAATGCAGATTTCGCCGGTCTCGCCCACAGGCAACGTGCGCTCGCCGGTTTCGAGGTCCACTACCTTCTGCTCAGTATCGCTCACGGGAATGCCGCCCGACGCCAGCTTGATCTTATCGAGTTCCAGCGGGCTATGGTGTGTCAATGGTGAGGCTTCGGTCATGCCATACGCCTGAATCACCGGAATACCAAGTGTATCAGCTACCTTCTGCGCTGGTCCGACAGCCATCGGCGCGGCGGCGCAGAGCAGATGGCGCACATTCGGGAACATTTCACGGCTGAGGTTGGGCATGCCAGAGAAGGCCAACAGCACCGGCGGCACCAGCGGCAGAATCGTCACACCGCGATTCTTGATGAGCGCGAACGCTTCATCCGGCACAAACCGCTCCATCAGCACCAGCGCGGAGCCGGAGAAGGTCGCCTGCCCCATCAGCGCGACGCCGTAGATGTGATACAGCGGCAGAAAGACAAGAAACACATCGCTCTCGGTGACACGCGCGGCGGAGATGAATTGGTGGAAGTTGATGACGAGGTTGCGGTGCGTCAGCAGCACGCCTTTGGGTAGCCCGGTTGTGCCACTGGAATAGGGCAACGCAATCAGATCGTTGGGGCGTATCTCCACGACAGGCACGCGCGCAGGCGAGTAGGCGCGCATCAACTGCCCGATGGGAATGACGCTGGCATCGCCCTCGACCGGCGCGCTACCGGTAACGAGGATGTGTCGCAACCGTGGCGCCTGGGCGCGCGCCGCCTGCACCAGCGGCAACAGTTCGCGCTGCACCAGGATGGCGGTGGCGCCGCTGTTTTCGAGCTGATAGGCTACCTCGCGCTCTTTGTACGAGGGATTCATTGGGCTGAGGACGACGCCCAGCATGCTCGCCGCCATCCACGCAATCGAGTATTCGGGCCGGTTCGCCATCAGCAGGCAGAGCGTATCGCCTTTGCGCAGCCCTAGCTCATGGAACCCTACGGCGGTCGAGCGCGCGAGCGCGTACAACTCGCGGTACGTCAGCGTGATGTCGCGCCAGTAGATTGCTGGCCGTTCCGGCGCACGCATCGCCGTGCGTGCCAGCATCTCGTGAAACGGGACATCGGGATAGACGAGCGGTGGCCGGGAAAACTCCGGGTGACTATACGGTGAAGCAGGAAGAGTGAGATCGGCGAATCGTCGCGCTGGTGATTGGAGGATATCTGCCATGCTGCGCCCCCTGGGTGTTGGTAGGGACGGCGGCCCCCGTAGGTCGCGCGTATAGCCAAGTGTATGCAGGAGCTTCGCGGCCCGTCAAGGGAAACCTCACCCCCTGGCCCTCTCTCCTTGCGGGAGAGGGGGAACCAGAGCGACTTCACCTGCTGATTCCCTCCCGCAAGGCGAGGAGGAACCGGAAATAACCTTTCTTCTGCTCCCTTCTCGCGAGGAGAGGGGGAGTGCATAGAAACGGCTGAGCTTGCGCCTGATAGCTCTGCACGAGTACACTACCTTTTGGCCTGAATTATTGGTAATCGAGGCATCGCGCATGTTTTTACAGCGGCACCGGCGCCATCTGGGAAATGGCGGGATGACTTTGACGATTTTGTTGGTTTTACGGCAGCGTCGCCTGTGTGGGGGATCACCTCCACGGCGGCGCTTTTTTGCTGGCTCACAACACGCGCGTCGCTTCTCACGCATGAGCAGCATCATAGGCGCGAGCGGGAGCGGCCTGCTGGAATCGCGCGTAGACTCTGGGACTCTGGCCTGCCCTGTGCTGGAAGGTATCGTAGTACAGCGTGGTACAGTGATAGAGGAGTCCGCATATTTTGGAGGGTAATGTGTTATGGCTGAAAATCGCTTAGCGATGGTCTCACAGTTGGGCCAGAGCATCTGGTATGACAATATCCGGCGCGGGCTGATTACCTCCGGCGACCTGCAACGCCTGATCGAAGAGGATGCGGTCGTCGGCGTTACCTCGAATCCAACGATTTTCGAGAAGGCTATTGATGACAGCGCAGACTATGATGAGGCCATTCGCGACCTGGTGCGGCGCGGCGTCAATGATGCTCCCGCCATCTTCGAGGCGCTTTCCATCCAGGATATTCAGATGGCCGCCGATGTGCTGCGCCCCGTCTACGACCGCACCGAACATCTGGATGGCTACATCAGCCTGGAAGTCTCCCCTGGCGCCGCCAACGATACCCAGAAAACCATTGCCGAAGCGCGCTACCTCTTCAAGAAGGTGGACCGCCCCAATGTGATGATTAAGATTCCGGCGACGGCTGAAGGATTGCCCGCCATCGAGAAGATGATCTACGAAGGCGTCAATATCAATGTAACGCTGATTTTTGCGCTGGAAGTCTATGAACAGGTTGCGCAGGCATATATTCGCGGCCTGGAACATCGCATCAAGGATGAGCTGCCGGTGACGGATATCGCCTCGGTCGCCAGTTTCTTCGTCAGCCGCGTAGATACACTGGTGGATAAGCTGCTGGATGAGAAGATCAGCCAGACACAGGATGAGGCCGAACGCGAGCAGTTGACCTCGCTTCGCGGCACCGCCGCCATCGCCAACGCCCGGCTGGCCTACGACAAATACAAACAGATCTTTCATGGCGACCGCTTCGCTCCGCTGCAAGAGCGGGGAGCCGCGCCGCAGCGCTGTCTCTGGGCAAGCACCAGCACCAAAAATCCCGCCTACCGCGATGTCCTCTACGTCGAAGAACTGATTGGCCCCGAAACCGTTGATACGATGCCCCCGCAGACCATCATCGCCTTCCAGGATCACGGCGAAGCGCGCCGCACGCTCGATGCTGAAGGCAGCATCGCCGCCGCAGAAGAGACGATGCAGAAGCTGGCGGCAGCCGGCATTGACATGACGCAGGTGACGAAGCAACTCGAACTCGAGGGCGTCAAGTCGTTCTTCGATTCATATACCAAGCTGATGGAAAGCACGCAGGGCAAGACCGAGAAGCTGCGCGCCGAGATGGCCCAGGCCGAGACCGCGCCGCTCAACGCCGTTGCCGCTGCCAGCGCCGCCGCGACCGCAGACGATTTCGCCGCCAAAGCCGCGCTCGGTTCGCATCAGGTCGAAGTGGACGCCGCGCTGACACAGGCGACCGATCAGCACTTCGCGCAGCGTGTCTGGCAGAAAGACCCAAATCTCTGGAAGCCCGCGCCCGCCGATCAGAGTGAGATTACTGACCGGCTGGGCTGGCTTGGCGTCATAGACGAGATGAAAGCGGCGCTGCCCCGCCTGAACGCGCTGCGTGACGATGTGCGCGCCGCTGGCTTCACCCACGCCGTCCTGATGGGCATGGGCGGCAGCAGCCTCGCGCCGGAGGTATTGCGCGAAACGTTCGGCGTCGCAGCGGGACAGCCGCAACTGCATGTCCTCGATTCCACGGACCCCGCGACGTTGCTCAGTGTCGAGCGCGCGATTGATCTGGCGCACACGCTCTTTATCGTCGCTTCCAAGTCTGGCGGTACGATTGAAACGCTCTCGCACTTCAAATATTTCTACGAGAAGGTGCATGCCACCGCTGGCGACCAGGCTGGTTCACAGTTCATCGCCATCACCGACCCAGGCACGAAGCTGGAGCAACTGGCGAAAGACCGTCAGTTCCGCGACACCTTCCTCAATCCCACGGACATCGGTGGGCGCTATTCGGCGCTCTCGTTCTTCGGCCTCGTGCCCGCCGCAATCATTGGGCTGGATGTCGCGCAGCTACTGGAACGCGCCGATGCCATGCGCTACGCCTGCCGTCCGGATGCCGGGACAAGCGACAATCCTGGCTTGTGGCTGGGCACGGTGATGGGCGCGCTCGCGCTGAACAAGCATGACAAAGTCACGCTGGTGATGTCGCCGCCGGTCGCCACCTTCGGCTACTGGGTGGAGCAGTTGATTGCCGAAAGCACGGGCAAAGAAGGCAAGGGCATTCTCCCGGTCGAGGGCGAGACGCTGGGCGCGCCGGAGAACTACGGCGATGATCGCCTCTTCGTCTATTTGCGTACAGAACACGACGCTGACCCCGAACAGGACCGGAAGATCGCCGCGTTGTCAGCCGCCGGTCAGCCAGTGGTGACGCTGCCGGTACGCGACCACTACGACATCGGCGGCGAGTTCTTCCGCTGGGAGTTCGCCACGGCGATTGCTGGCGCGTTCCTTCAGATCAACGCCTTCAATCAGCCGAATGTGCAGGAGGCAAAAGACAAGACCAACGCTATCCTGGCCGACTATGCCGAAACGCGCAAGATTCCCGATCCGCCCGCCATTCTGCGCACACAGCGCATCAGCATCATCGCGGGTGAGAACGAAGCTCGCCTGCTCAGCGATGCGGTGTCATTGCAGGCGGCTATCGAATCCTATCTGCGGCAGGTGAAGCCGGGCGATTACATCGCGCTGATGGCATTCATCGAACGCACGCCGGAAACGGATGCGACCTTGCAGCATATTCGCCTGCGTATGCGCGATCTCTGCCGTGCCGCCACCACGCTCGGTTACGGCCCGCGCTTCCAACATTCGACAGGCCAACTGCACAAGGGCGGCGCGAACAATGGCGTCTTCTTCCAGTTCGTCGCCAAAGACCAGGAGGATGCGCCAATACCCGACGTACCGTACACGTTCAGCGTCCTCAAAGCGGCGCAGGCGTTGGGCGACCTTCAGACGCTGGAAGAACACCAGCGCCGCGTCATCCGCATCAATCTCGGCGCAAGCATTGCGGATGGCTTGGGTGAACTGCGCCAGGCGGTAGACGCGGCGCAGCTTGGTTAGCTGTCACGCTTTCCTGCTCAATAGCGGGCAGGAGGCCAATTCTAAGAAAACGGAGCAATGCGATGGAACTCGGCATCTATGGGCTTGGCCGCATGGGCGGCAATATGGCAATCCGTCTGATCAAAGGCGGGCACCGCGTGGTCGCCTCGAACCGCAGCAGGGGTCCGGTGGATGAGGCGGCAACCGAGGGCGCTGTGCCGGCGTATACGCTGGAAGAGATGGTGCAGAAGCTCGAAGCCACGCCAAAGATCGTTTGGCTGATGGTTCCCTCCGGCCAGGTCACCGACGATACGCTGCATCATGTGATGACGTTACTTAAGCCGGGCGACATCATCATAGACGGCGGCAACTCCAACTGGCAGGATACCGTGCGCCGCGCCAAAGAGGTGCAGGCCGCCGGTATGCACTATATGGATTGCGGCACCAGTGGCGGCATTTGGGGCCTGAAGGTTGGCTATAGCCTGATGATTGGCGGCGAGCGCGAGATTTTTGAGCACTGCGAGCCGATTTTCAAGACACTGGCGCCGGAGAATGGCTATGGCTACATGGGCACGAACGGCGCTGGTCACTTCGTCAAGATGGTGCATAATGGCGTCGAGTACGGCATGTTGCAGGCGTATGGCGAAGGCTTTGAAATCATCGAAAAGTCGCCGTTTGCGCCGGACCTGCGCGAAGTGACGCGCGTCTGGCAGAATGGCAGCGTCGTGCGTTCCTGGCTGCTCGATCTGGCGGCGCTGGCCTTTGCCGAGGACCCCAAGCTGGAGAAGATCAGCGGCTATGTCGAAGATTCCGGTGAAGGTCGCTGGACCGTCCAGGCGGCGATTGATGAGGACGTGCCAGCGCCGGTAATTACGCTGTCGCTGCTCCAGCGTTTTGTCTCGCGCCAGAAAGAATCCTTCTCGGCGAAGGTGATTGCCGCGCTGCGCAATCAGTTCGGCGGCCACGCGGTGAAGTTCGAGGACGGTGAGATGGGCGGCGTGAAGCATCAGGCTTGAACGCAAACTGGCCATATCACCAAGTGAGTGTAACGATCAGGCGAAGCTACTACTGTGCCACGCCGGAGGGCGGGGTCGCGTGGAAAAGGGATGAGGTATGGAAATTGCACTTGCCAGCCAGCAGAGCCAGAATCCATTGCGTGTTGGAATGCGGAGCGCACGCAATGTTGCGCCGTGCGTAATGGTCATTTTCGGCGCCACCGGCGACCTGACACACCGTAAGTTGCTGCCGGCGCTTTACAACCTGGCGCTGGAACATCCCCTGCCGCCACAATTCACCGTCGTCGGCGTGGCGCGGCGCCCCTTCTCGAATGAAGAGTTTCGCCAGCAGGCGCTCGATTCGATCAACCAATTCTCGCGGCGGCGTCCGGTCAATGAGAGAGTTTGGGATACTTTCTCTAAGGGCCTGTATTACCACCAGTCGCAATTCGACGACAAAAGCGGCTACGAAGGGCTGGCGAAGCTGCTCGAACAACTAGATCAGGAGCGTGGCACCGGCGGCAACCATATCTTCTATCTGGCGACGCCTCCCAGCTTCTATGGCACCATTGGCGACCTCTTAAATAGCGCCGGTCTGGCCTCACAGGATGGCAACGGCGGCCAGGGATGGTCACGCATCATCGTCGAAAAGCCCTTCGGGCATGATCTGGAATCAGCGATGGCGCTGAATAAAGAACTGAACAAAGCGTTCAAAGAAGATCAGATTTACCGCATTGACCATTATCTTGGCAAAGAGACGGTGCAGAACATCATGGTGCTGCGCTTCGGCAATGGCATCTTCGAGCCAATCTGGGACCGTCGCTATGTAGATAATGTGCAGATTACCGTCGCGGAAAATATCGGCGTGGATAGCCGTGGCGATTACTATGAAGAAGCGGGCGCAATGCGTGATATGGTGCAGAACCATATGATGCAACTGTTGACGCTGGTGGCGATGGAGCCGCCGACAAACTTCGGCGCGAACGCTGTGCGCGATGAAAAAGTCAAAGTTCTCCGGGCGATCCCGCCGTTTGCCGAGGCGGAAATCGCCGCTGATACCGTGCGTGGCCAGTATGGGCCGGGCATGGTGGGCGGCGAGGTCGTGCGCGGCTATCGCCAGGAGCCGGGCGTTAACCCAAATTCACGCACCGAGACGTTCGTTGCGCTCAAGCTGGCCATCGAGAACTGGCGCTGGGCCGGTGTACCCTTTTATCTTCGCACCGGCAAACGCCTGACGAAACGCATCACCGAGGTAGCCATCCAGTTCAAACGCCCGCCCTACCTGTTGTTTCAGGGGACGGGCACAGACCAGATGCAGCCGAACGTGTTATCGCTACGCATCCAGCCCAATGAGGGGATTTCCCTGCTGTTCGAGGCAAAGGTGCCTGGTCAAGAGATGCAGTTGCGCAGTGTGAATATGGATTTTCTCTACGGTAGCTCTTTTGGCGTCGAGCCGCCCGAAGCATACGAGCGTTTGTTGCTGGATTGTATGCTTGGCGATTCGACGCTCTTTACGCGTATTGATGAGACGGAATACTCCTGGCAGCTCATAGATGCCATTGAGCATGCCTGGTCGCGTTCGCTGGCTGCTGCGTTGCCGCAGTACGAGCCGGGAACGTGGGGACCAAAGGAGGCGGACGCGCTCATCGAACGCGATGGCCGGACGTGGAGGCGACTATGACCCAGGTACAAGACCCATTTGCTACGATGCGCCCGGTGGAATTGGGCAAAGTCGAGCAAGAGTTAGATAACATGTGGCGCGACGCCAATGCCCACCTCGCCGCGACCGGCGCTCCCGCCGTCTCGCGCAACAGCGTGTTGACGCTGGTTCTCTATACGACCAGCCGCACTTACGCCGGGCATCTCCTGGAAGTCGTGCATACGCTCAGTTCGCAGCACCCCTCGCGCGCCGTCATCGTCGCCGCCGATCCCAAAGATGAGGGCGATGAGATTCAGGCGCAGATTGCCACCTTCGTCAACACCGATACCAACAGCTATGGCGAAGATATCGTGCTGACGGCGCAGAGCAACGCCATCAAGCACCTGCCGGGCGTGGTGTTGCCGCTGATCGTCTCAGGGTTGCCCGCCTTTCTCTGGTGGAGCGGTGAGCCGCCCTGGGGCAGCGAGATGCTGGAATCGCTGATAGATGGCAGCGACCGGCTGATCGTGGATATCGGTGAGATGACACATATCGAACGCAGCCTGGGCGCGCTGGAAAACCTGATGTTACGCAAGGCTGCCCGCTGCGCCATCAGCGACACTTCTTGGACGGCGCAAGCGCCCTGGCGCGATCTGGTGGCGCAATTCTTTGACAGCCCGGCGGTGCTGCCGTATCTCAGCGCCGCCGAGCGCGTCAGCGTGGATTTCGCCGCTGGCGAAGAGGATGCGCAGGAGAACAGCGGACAGGCCTATCTCTTTGCCGGTTGGTTGGCTTCGCGGCTAGGCTGGAAGACGCAGCAGACGCACGCTCGCAGTATGGACGCCAACCGCCAGCATACGCTGCGCGATACCAACGGGCGGGCGATCTTGCTGGAAGTCAATCCGCGCTATGGCGTGAATCAGCGCAATTGGTGGGAGCCGGATATCTACGCCACCACCTTCAATGCCGGGCAAGACGCGCCGCCGTGGGTCCGCCCCGGTGCGCTGATGTCCATTCATATCACCGCGCGGCTCGAAGGCAAACGCGCAACCTTCACGGTGGCGCGTGAGCAAGACCTCGCTCACGCGACAACGCTCTGCCACATCCCCGATATCGCTGTGCCATCGCAGACAATTCACCTGGATTCGGTGGGCGAGCGCGAACCCATCTCTGAGCAGTTGCGCAGCCTGGGGCATGATTCAGTCTATGAGGAGGCGCTGACGGCGGCGGCGCAGTTTGTCGGCACAGGAAAAATTCGCTAATGAACTGTTGAGATAAAGGAAGAGAGCGATGCCAGAACATCAGCGCACGCATATCGAGGTCTTCGACGATTTGGGCGGCGTTGCCCGCGCAGGCGCCGAACTCTTCATCGAGTTGAGCCAGGCAGTCGCGGCCTCTGGTTCGTTCACGGTCGCTCTCAGTGGCGGCTCCACGCCGAAGGCGCTGAATGCGCTCTTGAGCGCGCCGCCCTACCGCGATCAGGTGGATTGGTCGAGGATACAATTCTTCTGGGGCGATGACCGCCACGTCGCCCCTGACGATGCCGAGAGCAATTACCGCATGGCGCGCGAGACGTTGCTTTCGCAGGTGCCAGTGGACGAGTCGCAGATTCATCGCATCCACACGGAGTTGAGCGACCCAAACGCGGCAGCCACGCAATACGAAGATGAGCTGTACACGGCGTTCAGTCTTGCGTCTGGCGAGCTTCCGCAATTTGATCTGATCTTTCTGGGTATGGGGCCAGACGGGCACACAGCCTCGCTCTTTCCGCATACCGCCGCGCTCGATGTGACGGACCATCTGGTGGTTGCCAACTACGTGCCCAAGCTGGACACCTATCGTCTGACACTGACTGTGCCCGTCATCAACAATGCGGCGGTGGTCGCTTTCCTGGCGGCAGGCGCGGATAAGGCGGCGGCGCTGGCGCAGGTGCTCGAAGGGCCGCCCAATCCCGATGAATACCCCTCGCAGCGCATTGCCCCGACCGACGGCGACCTCTACTGGTTCGTTGATCGCGCGGCGGCGGCGCAATTGAGCAAGCATATTGATTCATAGTGACTGATAGCGATACCACTCAAGACAAGGAGCAAGAACTTATGGCGCTCGTGGTCCCGTCGGTACTTTCTGCGGATTTCGGCAGGCTGGCTGAACAGGTGCAGGCGGCGGAGGCCGGGGGCGCCGACCGCATCCAGATTGATGTGATGGACGGGCGTTTCGTGCCCAACATCACCGTCGGCCCGCTGGTGGTGGAGGCGATTCGTCGCAACTGTCGCCTCCCGCTGGAAGTTCACCTGATGATCGTCGAGCCGGAACGCTATCTTGCGGACTTCGCCAATGCCGGCGGCGATCTGCTCATCGTGCATCAGGAAGCCTCGCCCCATCTGCATCGCACCGTCGAGCAGATCAAGCGGCTGGGCAAAAAAGCCGGCGTCGCTATCAACCCTGCGACGCCGCTCGCCACGCTACAGGAAATCCTCAACGACGTTGACCTCGTTCTCAACATGACGGTGGACCCTGGCTTCGGCGGCCAGGACTTTATCCAGAGCATGCTACCGAAGATCGAACGGCTGCGCGCGATGATAACGCAGCATGGCGCATCCTGCGACCTGGAGGTGGATGGTGGCATCCACGCCGAGACCGCGCCGCTGGCCGTGCGCGCCGGCGCCAATGTCCTCGTCGCTGGCTCCTCCGTCTATGGTGACGCCGAAGGCGTCGCGGCTGGCATCGCCCGGCTCCGCGCCTCATTGAGCTAGCGTTACCTTCTAGCGATGCCTTTGTCTTGTCAGCCAGTTTGCGTACTACGAGAGAACGCCATACGCATTGACCGCCGTGATAAACTGAGCAGTAGAGACCAATACCAGTGGTGTTCTCTTGGAGTGGTTGATGGATGAATTGCGAGATGCCGCAAATGCAGCCAGCATAACGCTCCCGCGATCATGGCGAATGCGGCAATGGATACGAAGGAACCGCTGGCCGCTGGGCGTGTTCTTTGGCACGCTGTTCATTTTTCTCATTGCGAGCATCAATCTCATTATCAATCTGCACATTACAGGCGACGAGCCAGCCTACCTCTTGCAAGGCTATGCGATCATTCACCTGCATACCGTTGAGATGAATCGCGTTGTGTCGGACCCCCAGATATACCGGCAATTCTTCAACCACGCTCCGCTTGACCGCGTGTACGACTTTCGTGGCAATGGTGTCGAGATGGAAGCCTACCTGCCCGGCTATGCCGCAATCATCGGGCTGCTCTATGCGCTTGGCGGGCGATTCCTCATTGTCGCTGTACAGTCCATTGCTGCCGCGCTGACGGCGCTTCTCATGTTCCAGGAAACAGATCGTTTGTGGCATTCGCGGGCCGTTGATGTGTTTGTGACGATTGCCTATCTGTCCTCATTGCCGGCGCTGCTCTTTGCCGGGCAACTCTTTCCTTCCACATTGGCAACGCTTGTAGGCATGGTCGCGTTCGTCCTCATTCTGCGCGTGTTGCCTGCCGCGCAGGGAACAAAACGCCTGATAACGGCGGCTGGCATAGGGTTGTTGGCGGCGCTATTCCCCTGGCTCCATGTCAAATATGCGCCGCTGGCGCTGCTCATCATCGCTGCGGCGCTCGTGCAACTCTTCCTACTGATGAGGGCCAGCACACACCCACAGCCAGCCGTGTCTTCACTGGCAAACCCAGCAAAAGAGGCATCATCTGAAGTAGCTCAGCAGGCGCGCGCTGGCGTAGCATGGCTGGCAGCAGGAATCCTCTGCCTTTTGCCCGCCATCAGTTTCCTGCTCATCGCGCTCTACAGCCATCACTACTTTGGGACATGGTATCCACAATATCGAGCTGATCCATCTACGTCCTATGCGTCGCCAGATATTGGCCATATGCTGCTCATCTATCAGGAGATGTTCCTCGATGGACAAAGCGGCTTGATTCCCTGGGCGCCGCTCATGTTGCTGGTGCCTGCAGGTCTGATTGCGCTGGCACGCTACCACCTGAAAGTCGCCATTATCACGCTGCTCTGGATATTCGGTTTTCTCGTTGCTTTTGCTTCTTCCGCCGTAGCGCCGCATGTCAACCAGGCGTATGCCTTACCGGCGCGTTTTACCGTTGAATGTCAGCCGTTCTTTGCGCTCTGCGTCGCCAGCCTTTTCGCGCGCTGCTGGCCTTCCCTGCGCACCACATTCACCAAGCTTACACAACGGCATGGGATGTCACTGTCACAACTCGTCAATCTACGGGTGGCGTTTGGCCTGATGTGCCTGCTCTTACTCGCGGTGGACATCTGGTTCACATTAGTGGGTCAGACCAACCTCGGTGCTCTTTACCCCAATGCGCGAGGAATAACCCTGGCAATGAGACTTCCACATTCCTTGCCCCTCTGGTGGTTCTCGCTCTTCAGCGTCCATTGAAAATAGCGCTGGAGTGGCTGGAACCGCGAACCGTTTACCGCTGCCAGCCACACGCATATCTCCGTTTATGGGCGCTAGGAGGACCTCACCCCTTACCCCCTCTCCCGCGAGGAGAGGGGCCGCGTGCGAAAAGGTTGCGCTGATGGCAAACAATTTCTGCTTCATTTGGCCTGCGCAGGTGCAATTCGTCACCAAAATGCCACAACGCATCGCCACGGTCCCCTCTCCTGTGGGAGAGGGGTGCCCGCAGGGCGGGGTGAGGTCTATTCGCTGGCAAGCTGTTCCAGCGCGTGTTGCACGTTCTCCGCCGTCGGATAGAACGCCGTCTCCTCCGGGGCGTTGTAGGGCGCAGCGGGCGCGGCAACCGCCGAGATGAAGATCGGCGCATTGTCCAGCTTCCAGAAGCAGTTCTGTGCAATCCAGGAGTGGATGTGCCGCCCGAAGCCACCGTGATCGGACTCTTCCGTCACCACAATCGCGCGGTTCGTCTCCAGGACGGACTGGCGGATGGCCTCTTCGTCGAAGGGCATTAGTGTGCGCAGGTCAATCACATCTACTGCGCCACCGTGCGCCTGCACGTAGCGGGTCGCCGCGATGGCCGATTCCAGCAGCATCATGCCCCAACTGACAATCGTTGCCAGCGGCGCGCCGTTGCCAATGCGAATCGTGCGCGCTTTGCCGATGGGTTCCGTGTAATAGCCGTCCGGCACCTGCCACAATTCCGCCAATTCGGGAATCGGATCGCCGCCCTTCTGCACATGCGGCACATCGGCGCGATAGAGCCGCCCGCGTTCCAGGAAAACCACCGGCGACTTCGAGAGCGACGCCTGAATCAGCAGGCCCTTTGCGTCATAGGGATTCGAGGGGCAAATGGTAATCAGCCCTGGCACCGTAGTGAACCACTGCTCACCGGCGTTCGAGTGGCCGAACGCGCCACCGCCGGAGCCGCTGTCCGAGATGGGGCCGCCGCCGCCGGAGCCTGCCTTCATGCGTAGCAGCATTGGGCAGTTCCAGTCGCCAAAGGACTGGTAATAGATGCGCGCCGCCAGCCGGATGGTCTGTGTCGCGGACTGGTGATAATCCACGAACTGAATCTCACCGCAGCGCGCCTTGTCGTCCGCCATGCCACAGCCAGCCGCGATGCCCGCGATGAATTGCTCATTGAGCGCGCTGGATATGGCCGTGCCCGGATAGTCTTTCACCAGCTTGGCAGTTGCATTAAAGACGCCGCCGGTCGAACTGCCGACATCCTGCCCGAAGACGAAGAAGCCAGGGTCGCGCTTGACAATCTCCACCAGCGCATCGTTGATGGCCTCAACCATCTGGATCTGTTTCTTCGCGCTGCTGGTCGGCTGCGGTTCGTAGGGCGGGATGGCGATGACACGCTCGGTGACGCGATCACCGGGCACCTCCGGCTCCGCCAGCACCTCTTCCTCCACAGCATCTATCCGCGCCTTCGCCTCATCGCGGATGCGCTCAATGTCGCTCTCGCTGATGAGCTTGCGCGCGACCAGCAGTTCGCCCATGCGCTTCACCGGGTCTTTGGTGCGCGTTGTCTCTTCGATCTCTTCGCGGGTGCGATAGCGGCGAATATCGGTGCTGCTGGAATGGGGGTCCAGCAGGCCGACGTGCAGATGCATAAAGGCGGGACCTTCGCCGTTGCGCAGGCGCTGCACCAAGTCGCGCGCCGCCTCATAGGTTGCCAGCGGGTCCACGCCGTCCACATCCACGGCGATGGCATCCATCGCGCGCACCTGCGCCGTCAGGTCACCGGCCCATTGCGCCTGCTGCTCCGTCATGATCGCCCAGTGATTGTTGCAGACGACCATCAACACCGGCAGCTTATGCACCGTCGCCTGGCGCAACAGCACGTTGAAGTCGTTGGTGGCTGCGCCGCCGTCGCCGGTGAAGAAGGTGATGATGCGCTTGCTGTTGTCGCGCTTGAATGCCCAGCCGACGCCGCCAGCGAACGGCGCCAGACCCGAAACCTCGCTGAAGGTCGGCAGCACATGATACTTGCGGCTGCTGTAGTGGGACGGCATATTGCGCCCGCTGCACATCGGATCGGTGACACGCGAATAGGCGGCGCGCAGCACGGCATGCACATCATCGGTGCGCTGGAGCCAGCCGGCGAGGTCGCGATAATAGAACGAGAGCCAGTCGTCATCGTCCATCGCAGCGACAATCGCGGCGACCGATTCGTGCCCCGCGCAGCCGATATAGAAAGGGAACTTGCCCTGCACCTTGCGCGCTTTGAGGACATCGTTGATGGTGCGGGCCAACACCATCGTCCGGTAGAGTTCAACCGGATCCAATTTGCGGGCGCCAGTGCCCGCTACGGGCGTAATGACCTTCGCTGTCATTGCTCCGAAACCTCCCAATGTGTCTATGTCGTGTTGTGCGTTCTACCGATGGTGTGGTGGTTGTCGCTGCTGCTTCCATCGCACGGTACATCCTCCCCATTATACGGGGTCTATTGATGTTTGCGCAATCAACCTACATCAGCACATCCATGTGACCCTGTGATAATCTGAACAAATCGAAGCCCTACCTGATAGGGCTAAAGGGGCAAGTAGGTAAATCGGTCTCGCCACTCCTCGTGGGGACTGCATGCCCAGACCATATACAATTCCTGAATAGCGACTCCAATAGAAAGCCCTTGCGCCACCAACATCACCCCAGGACTATGCTCATTCTCTGATAAACTAGCGAGAAAATCAGCAAAATAACCGGGCATTGTATTGATATCGTGAGTGAGCAGGATGCGGTCAAGTCGCTGGGCCTCTGCCAGTAATGCTGGGTCTGGCGTCTTTTGGAGTCCTAGGTCTTGCACTGTCACCAAATCAATGCTTGGCGCGCGACGACGCAACCCCGTGACAATGCGCGCGTTGAAATTCATATCAGTGAGGAAACGCGGCGCTTGCCCTGTTGTTCCCAAAGGCTGGCTCATGAGGCGCGCCCTTGCCCTTCTCTCTCACGGAAGCGGGCGATGCGCTCGCGCATCTCAGCATAGAATGCTGGGTCTTGCGCCTCGCTCTCAGCTTTCTTCTGCTGGAACAGCGCATCTTGCTCTCGGAAAAACGCATCCATCTGCTCTCGATGCTCCAAATAGTAAAGGATGGTTCCATACACGTCTTTCAGAGAGATAGCCGGGAAGCTGCTCTGAATCTCTTCTGGGGAGAAACCCTGTTGCCACAGCGCAATCACGCCATAGACCTGAACGCCGCTCTCTCCGACGTACCAGCCGCCATGTTGGAAGCGCACGTATCCTTCAATGGTCTGCATAATGTCGCTCCATTCCTAAGTACTCTGCCATGCACCGATCTTTGCGGACTGATTCGACCTGATTGACAGATAGCCGCGATGCTAACCCACATGAGCAGTATAACATCTGGCAATGGCTGTAGTCATCGAGGTTCCTTGCGATACAATTAGCATTACTGACGCCGCGCGTTCCTGCCAAAAGGATGGTTGTCCGTATGCCGATTCAACAACTTGCGCCAGATGTTGCCGCCAAGATTGCCGCCGGTGAGGTCATCGAGCGGCCCGCCTCCGTCGTGAAGGAACTGGTAGAGAACGCGCTGGATGCCGGTGCGAAACAAATCCGCGTTGAACTGCTGAACGGCGGTCTGCAACTGATTCGCGTCACTGACGACGGCTGCGGCATCCCCGCCGCTGAACTGCCGCTGGCCTTTGCGCGGCACGCCACCAGCAAAATCGGCGCGCTGGCGGACCTGGAGCGTGTGCGGTCGCTCGGCTTCCGTGGTGAGGCGCTTGCCAGCATCGCCTCGGTCGCGCGGGTCACGCTGCTCAGCCGGCCACATGGCGTGGAACTCGGCGCGCAACTAAGCGTGGATGAAGGGCAAATGGGGCAGGTGATACCAGCCGGAGCCGTCGTCGGCAGCAGCGTGACGGTACGCGACCTCTTCGCATCAGTCCCCGCGCGGCTCAAGTTCCTCAAGACGCGAGCAACCGAGGCCGGACGCGCCGTGCAACTGGTGGAGCAATACGCGCTGGCTTTCCCGGAGGTGCGGTTCACCGTGCAGAACGAGGGGCGGCAGGTCTTCGCCACGCCCGGCGACGGCAATCTCTTCAGCGTGCTGGTCGCTGCCTATGGCCTGAGCGTGGCCGAGCAGATGGTGCCGCTGGCTGCGCCCGAAGATGAGACGTTCACAATGTCAGAGCCAACCAGCAGCGACCGCCCGCAGGTGAATGGTTACGTCAGCCGGCCCTCCTGCTATAAGGCGACACGCCACTATCTCTCGTTCTTCGTCAACCGGCGCTGGGTGCAGAGCCGCACACTGAGCTATGCCGTCGAGGAGGCGTATCATTCGCTGTTGCTCGTGGGCCGCCATCCCATCGCCGTCATCAACATCACGCTCGATCCGGCGCTGCTGGACGTGAATGTGCATCCCGCCAAGACTGAGATCAAGTTTCTGCACGAGCGCATGGTCTATGCGGCGGTGCAGCGAGCCGTGCGCGCGGCAGTGCTGGCGACCGCCGAGACGCCGGAAGTCTCACCGCGCGCCTTTGGCGTGCCCGCGTGGAGCGTTCCACCAGCTTTTCCGCCTGTAGATGAACATGCTGCCAATGCGCCACAGGAAACGGCGCGTACACAGCAACAGCCACCGGAACAGGCGCATCTCGATCTATCAAGTGTAGATCGCGGCAGCCAACTACCGGCGCGCGGCGATCTATCCCCGACTGCGAGCCAGCCAGAGCAGTTGCCGCTACGTGGCGCTGCTGGTGGCTTCGCCGTGCCTGGGGTCGCGGCGGATGAGCCGGTGGGTGGGCATAAGTTGCCGGTGCTGCGTGTGCTGGGGCAGGTCTCGCAGAGCTATATCATCACCGAGGGACCGGACGGCATGTATATGGTGGACCAGCATGCCGCCCACGAACGCATTCTGCTGGAACGCATGATAGCCGAATGGCGCGCGCAGGCGGTTTCCTCGCAACTGCTGCTCCAGCCGGTGCCGGTGGAGCTGACCGTCCACGAACTGGAAGCCGTGGAGGAGCATCTACCGGCGCTGCGGAACATTGGCTTCGAGATCGAGGAGTTTGGTGATAGCACCGTTCTCGTGCGCGCGCTTCCTGGCGTCCTTGCCACGCAGACGCGCCCGCAACCGTTACGCGAGTTGCTGCTTGAACTGGCAGGCGCGGACCAGGAGGCGGCAAGCCACGGCGAAACCTGGGAGGAGCACGCGCTGGCGAACGTCGCCTGCAAAGCGGCCATCAAGGCGGGGCAGACGCTTTCGCCGGAGGAGCAGCGCGAACTGATACGCCAGCTCGAAGGCGTGGATGCGCACCAAAGCTGCTGTCATGGCCGCCCGACGATGGTGCATATCAGCCTCGCCGCGCTGGAAAGGCAATTTGACCGCAGGTAGCCCCCACCCCCAGCCCCTCCCCCGTGCGCGGGAGAGGGGTGCCAGATTGCCGCAGAGCAAACGATTCCGGTGAGGGCAACAGGTTCACATATGCGTGCCCTGGGCCAGCGAATTCATTCGCGGCTAGATGGCGTGCCGCCGCGAAGTCCGCCTGCGCGGACTCAGAACAGGCGGACGGGGAAGCGCAAGGTGTCGCTGAGGTGCTGGTTGATTGGCAAGGGGATGCTAATTTTCCTGGCCTATTCCATATCAGGGATAATTGATTTTCTCCTATGACCTGTTCTGTCCCGCTACCAATTTCGACCATTTTGACATAGCGGACAAAATGGTTGGCTACCGCTTGCCCGCCGCACCGCTCGCGTGCTACACTGCCACCAGCAATCATCTATAGTTCAAAGTGCAACGACAATCACTACCTGATAGCTGCCATAATCATCGTGAGGTCGCCATGAGCCGCATCTTCATTTCGTATCGCCGCGCCGACAGCGCCGCCACCTGTGGCCGCCTCTATGAACGCCTCGCCGCGCACTTTGGCAAAGATGCGGTATTCAAGGATGTGGACGACATCCCCTATGGCGTCAGATTCCCCGATTATCTCGCTGATAAACTCAAAGAGTGCCGTGTCGAACTCGTCATCATCGGCAAGCAATGGCTCACCCTCACCACGCCTGACGGCGCGCGCCGCCTCGATGACCCTAACGACTTCGTGCGCATCGAGATCGAAGCCGGTCTGCGCAACGGCCTGATCGTCATTCCCGTTCTCGTAGACAATGCCACGCTTCCTCATGCCGATGACCTGCCGGAGAGCCTGCGCGAACTGATCGAGTTCCACGCCGCGCAGGTGCGCTACGACCCCGATTTCAGCACGGATGTAGACCGTCTCATCCGCCAGCTTGACCGCTGGCTCGGCGTCACGCAAACTTCCACGCCGCCACCAGCGATGACCTCGACTCCATCGGCAGTGCCAACGCGACCCACGCCGGACCCACAGACGGCGCGCATTGAGCAGCAGATGCAGCGTCTGCGCGCCGCCTACGAAGCGCAGGACTGGTATCAGGTGATTGATACCGCCGAGTACCTGCAAGCTGAGACGCCAGCCGACGCGCTCCCCGCCGAACTCTACCGGCTACTCGGTCAGGCGCAATATGCGCGAGAAAATAATTCTGCTGCTCTATCCGCCTTCACCATTGCGCTGCAACGCGACCGCGATGATGTGACAACCCTGGCCCTGGCGGCCCACACAGCCTTGTTGCTGAAAGATGAGACCAACGCCGCCCAATGGCTCAAGCGCGGATTGGGCCTGCCTGCCAGGCCAGATGAGCGGGCGAATCTCCTACACCTCTATCTGCTCTTACTTCAGCAACAAGCGCAATGGAACGAATTGCTCTGGCGCTGCGATGAATATGCCCGTCTCAGGCCGGAAGAGAAACTGGCGCTCTCCATGCGGTTGGATGCCCTCACCCATCTCAACCGCGACGCCGACGCTCTCGCCGTTGCCCGCAGCCTCACTGCCCGCCCCGATGCCACCGCCGAGGACTGGCTGGCCCGCGCCCGTCTCGCCCGCAGCGTCGCCGACGATGATGCCGAAGTGCGCTCATGCCTCGACACCGCTGGGCGGCTTGCTCCCAACAACCCAGCAGTTGTGCAGGCGCGGCGCGAACTGCTGCCGCCACCAGCGCCACCCATCGCGTCCGATCACTTCCCAGAGCGGTTGGCCTCACTTGGCTTTGTGGGGAAGACTGCCATCGTAGATGGGAAATCCATCGAATATATCGTCCCTCCACTCTGCGCCATCCCCGCCGGACCATTCCTGATGGGTGATGACAAGCACAGCGTCACCCTGCCAGACTATCAGATTGCCCGCTATCCGGTGACGGTAGCCGAATACGCCTGTTTTGTGCGCGCCGGTTATGCAGAGCCGGCTGGCTGGCAGACCCAACTGGGCTACCTCGACCATCCGGTCGTCTCTATCTCCTGGCATGACGCCACGGCCTATGCCGCCTGGCTCGTCGAACGCACCGGCCAGCCCTGGCGGTTGCCTAGCGAAGCGGAATGGGAGAAAGCTGCGCGCGGCAGCGATGGCAGGGAGTATCCCTGGGGCAACCACTTTGACCAGAACCGCTGCAACACCAGCGAAAGCGGCATCGGTGGGACCACGCCAGTGGGCAGTTACGTCGCGGGCCGCCAGATCATTTTCCCCACTGGTGAGCGTCAAACGCTCCAGAGTGGCGCCAGTCCCTATGAGGTCGAAGACCTGGCGGGCAATGTGTGGGAGTGGACTGAAAGTAGATA
>JAJPKE010000027.1 GCA_021323855.1 Chloroflexota bacterium
TATCTACTTTCAGTCCACTCCCACACATTGCCCGCCAGGTCTTCGACCTCATAGGGACTGGCGCCACTCTGGAGCGTTTGACGCTCACCAGTGGGGAAAATGATCTGACGGCCCGCGACGTAACTGCCCACTGGCGTGGTCCCACCGATGCCGGTCTCGTGGGTGTTGCAGCGGTTCTGGTCAAAGTGGTTGCCCCAGGGATACTCTCTGCCATCGCTGCCGCGCGCGGCTTTCTCCCATTCCGCTTCGCTAGGCAACCGCCAGGGCTGGCCGGTGCGTTCGACGAGCCAGGCGGCATAGGCCGTGGCGTCATGCCAGGAGACAGAGACGACCGGATGGTCGAGGTTGCCCAGTTGGGTCTGCCAGCCGACCGGCTCTGCATAGCCGGCACGCACAAAACAGGCATATTCGGCCACGGTGACCGGATAACGAGCGATTTGATAGGCGGGCAGCGTGACGCTATGCTTGTCATCGTCCATCAGGAACGGTCCAGCGGGCACATCGCAGAGTGGTGGCACTATATACTCGACGAGCTTGTCGTTGACCTGGGTGGTGTATCCAGTAAAACCCAAGCTGGCCAATCGCTGAGGCAAATGATTGGAGGCGATTGAAGGCATTTGAAGTCGTGGTTGTGGTTGTTGGGTAGGCGTGGGGGCAACGAGAGGCGCAGGAATGGTAGAAGTGGGTGCAGTTGGGCGAATCACGGCCAGCGCTTTATGAGCGGCTTCTACTGCTGAAAATGGCTGACCATCGGGCAATACTACCCGCTTATAATTGCTCAACAATGGGGGCATCTCACAAGGTAGGGCGATGACAAATTGGATGGTCTGCATCGAGCCGCGTCGCCGCAACTCGATGGCAGCATCTATCTCATCGTTGACCCAATCGGATGCTACAGCAGTAGGGCTGAGGATAGCGATGAAGTGCTGGCGTTGCGCTAATTCGCGGTCAATTTCCCGCCGGAGTTTACCCCAGCCCAGGTTATCCTCATCGTACCAGACTGCCTCATCATTGCCTATCTCCTTACGCAGTGCCAGCACAAACTCCCGGCAGTACGCATTATCCTGATGATTGTGGCTGACAAAGATGCGGGGCAAGGTATCGCTGCTGGGCGTGGTCATGGCGATGCGTCTCCTGCGAACAGCACAAATCAGCACTCACAAGATGAGATGAAATACTGTGTAGTGGAAAAAATTTGCCAGCCAATTGCGCTGGTAGTATACCATGCGGCCTCAGCGCTTACAAGCGACGATCAAGAGAGAACGCAGCCAAAGAGAATTATTTGTCTTGCAGATAGTCCAATACGTTGGTGGAATGCTCCATCACTTGCTCAAAAGCGGCCATAACTTCCGGTCGCACATTATCTGATGTAACGGGCGCCTGGTCCAGCATAGCCTGCATGGCAACAGCGACGCGATCTTGTTCCTCTGGTGGGAGCTTTTCAAGCCTTTCAAGAAGATGTTGCATTCGCTCAGTCATCATAAAGGTCACTCCTTGTCTTCCTGCTCAATGAAAATAATCTGTTTGGGAGAGATGTTCAATGCCTGTGCCAGTGCCCGCACATTGCGAAATTCAGGTTTTGCGCGCCCATGTTCCCAATTCCAGACCGTCTGAAAGCGCACACCGATTTTCTCGGCAAGTTCTTTGAGCGTCAGATAGTTCTCTTCGCGCCACTCGCGTAGCGTTTTGCGCGGTAGTTCGTCGGGCACTGGTTTTGTCCTCCTTTCGCGCCCAGTATAGCGCGCAAATTCGACCATTGCACAGCTTTTCCTTTGCAATATCAATAGCATTGCAAATCAATATCAAATTTGATACAATTCAACTACACCTTTGTTCAATCGGTTATGCGGACCAAACAGTGCAGGAGAGGAGACTTCGAGATGAATGCGCAGCAAGAGCGAGATGTGGCGCAGGGGTTATGGGTGGTTCGCGCAATTCAACTGGCAACTGAGTTGGGCATCGTTGGGCACGTGCGTTATCTCAATGTGCCGCTACGAAAAGAAATATGGTTTGTGGTGGAGCGCGGGAATTATGAGTATCGTGGCCACCCGCATGTCGTTCGCTACCAATATCTCAATGGCACTTTGCGGTGTGACTGTGCGGCAGATAGCACAGGCAACAACTGCTGCGGGCACAAGGGCAGTGTCTTCATCTATTGTCTCGTCAACAGTATTCAGTTGACGCTGGCCTTGTATTGAGCAGAGTTACCACCCGCTTGCCAGTGGCGAAAGCGCGATCTGCGGCATGGCGAAGGATGCGCTGGTCGCCTGGGTGAAGTTGTAGCCGGACGCCTCGCGGTAGACCTGTTCCAGCCGGCGCGTCATCAGCGGCCAGGAGTGGTAGCGTTCTACGTAGGCGCGACCGTTGCGCGCCAGTGAGTGACGCAGCTCGCCGTCATCCAGCAGCCGCAGCGCCAGATACGCGAATCGTTCGGTGCTGCTCGCCAGCAAGAGGTCGCGTCCCGGCACGATGGAGAGTCCCGCCACTGCTGATTCGCTGGCAATCAGCGGCGTTCCCATCGCCATCGCTTCCAGTGCTGGATTGTGGATGCCGGTCGGATAGGGCAGCGGACTCACCGCCAGCGCCGCGCCGGCCAGATATGGGCGCACATCGTCCACATAGCCCGTCACGGTGATACGCGGATCGTTGGCGTAGGCGCGCACCTGGCGTGGCGGATTGCAGCCGGTGATCGTCAGTTGCACATCAGGCCGCTCGCGCCAGATCGCCGGTAAGATCGTGTTCACCAGCAGGTCGGCGGCGGCAACGTTGGCGGCGTCGTTCATCCTGCCGCTGAAAACCAGCCGGTTGAGATGCCTGCGTTCGGCGCGAGGGCTGAAATAGTCCAGGTCAACGCCGGTGGAGATAACTTCGACACGTCCAGCGAAGGGAGAGGTGGCCTCCTTGCCATCTTGCTGATCCATTGGGGTTCCCGTTGTGAGGTCATCAGTGCTGACAGCGCGCAGCAACGCCTGCCGCTCGTAGGGCGACTCCACCAGCACGCGCTCGAACATGCCGATCAGCCGTCGCTCGTAGTCTGAGACGCGCCGCTGCTCGATGCCCTTCAGCGCGCGCTTCACCCGGCGTGGATGCGTGCCCAATCCCAGGTAGGCTTCGCGTTCGCGGCGCACGCGCCAGCGTTCGCTCAGGCAATCCACTGCATCCCAGACGAGTGGAATCGGCAGACCGGCGACAGCGCCCGCCGCGCGCAGATGCTCCACATGCACGATGCCCACGCCGCCGCGCTTCACCTCCGCCTGCACGGCCTCGCGCAGTTGCGGCGCGGCGTCATACGCCATCTCCAGCGGGCGCTCGCTCAGCACGGCTGCGGCGGCGCGCATGATGGCATGGCGGCGCTCCTCAAAGACCGGAGTTACCTGTACGCCGAGCGCGCGCAACCGGCTGACATCGGTGATGTCGCGTGGTGAATGGCAGAGACAGATGACCATCAACTCATGGCGCTGCGCCAACTGCGTGACGAAGCCAAAGGAGCGCGCATGCAGCCGCGATGGTGGATAGGCGCTTACGAACAAAACACGCATCGTGAGCCTCCCGCCAGACTCGCCTGGCTGATGCTACCAGTTTTTTCGTCAATCCCCTGCGTCGCCGCGACCACATGCGCATAGGCCGTGCGCAATCCCTCGATGGCCACCGAGGAGTCGTAGCGTTCCTGAATCAAACGGCGACCGCGCATGATGAGCTTCTGCGTGTGGCTCACTTCGCGCGAGAGCCAATCAATGCAGGCCGCGAAATCGCTGGGCGTCTGCGCCATCAGCAGATGTTCGCCTTCCAGCACTGCCAGCCCGTCGCAGGCGGCAGGATGCGCGACCACCGGAATGCCAGCGGCCAGCGCGCCCAGGATGCCGCGCTGCGCCTGATGCTGTGGCAGCGGCGGCGCCAGGTAGACGGCGGCGCGCCGCCAGAGCGCCTCATTTGCGCCATCCGGCGGCGCGATATGTAACCCCGGCAGGCTGCGCACATGCCAGGGCAAGACGGCGCGCGTCAGGGTATCCAGCGAAAGCAACGGATGGTGATGGCTAAGGATGGCATAGACATCGGTAAGGAACCGGGTGAGCGCCC
Organism: Chloroflexota bacterium; assembly: GCA_021323855.1. GTDB lineage: Bacteria > Chloroflexota > Ktedonobacteria > Ktedonobacterales > JADMIN01 > JAJPKE01. The sequence continues at coordinate 4,078 of JAJPKE010000027.1, forward strand.
GTTGCGTCGCTGCATCCTGGCCGGGAGCCAGCGTCAGCAGCCGCCCGGCCTCCGGCGCGCGCTGCTGCCAGAGCGACTCGAAGGCTGAAAGGTCCACGCTTTCGGGCACGATATGGATGCGCCAGGGCGTGCCAATCGCCTGCTCCAGCGCCGCGCGTTCCATCTCGCTGCCAGCAATTGTCACCGTCGCGCGCCGGCAGACCGCAGCTTCCAGTGCGCGCACGCGCCGCGCCTCGCGCCACAAGAACCAGCGCCGCGCGGGATATAGGCTTTCATGCGCGCGGCGGGCGACATCGCGCCAGGCTGATTGGCGTTCGTCGAGGATGATGGGGCGCTGCCAGTAGCCGGGGACGTACTGCGCCATGCTGAGATGATCCAGGTGAATGGCGTCTATCCGTTCCTCACGCAGCAATCGCTGAACTGCTGTCTCCATGCGCTTGGAGTATGTGCGGCGCATCAGATAGGAGTCGCCATGTGTCATGCTCGCCGTCAGCGAGAAGCTCACATGGAACAACCCGGTGCATTGTGGCAAAACCTCGATGCGCTGGCACAGCTTTTGCAGTTCGTCGCGCCGCGAGGCTGTAGCGGCGTGGCCATTTTGCGCAAAGGCCAGCAGCGACACCTGATGCTCATTCGCCAGAAAACGGAGGACTGGCAGCGTGGTGGAGGAATCTGCCGTCGTTGCGTGTGGCAGATCACGGGCAAGCATGAGTATACGCATGAGCAGCCCCTTGATATGGTGAAAAGGGTCAACGATGAGACGTGCGAGATGGAAAAATATCTTTGAAGACATTATACGCATTACGTGGATGAATTATTATGCGCTAGTACAATTTGTTATCATATGGAATTGTAAAACGTACTATCATATGAGAAATGTGCCGATGGTATTAACAGGGAATAGTCCAGGGATGAAAGGTGGGCGCCCGATGGTGAACGGCTTTGCTATGGTGGATATTCTGGCTCGCGTCCTGCCCAATTTGCCCAATCTCGGCGAGGATGAGCCGCTGAGCCTCGAAGAGGCGCTGATGGCGGTGCAGCAACTGGTACGCGAAGGCGTGACCGATATCGTCGCCGCTGCCGATTTCCAGCCGTCGTCTGCGCTATCCCCAGCTTGCACTCTCTCTCGTTGCGAGTTGGAGCGGCGGGTACGGGCGTTCACGCATCTGACGCAATCTGCTGGATGCCCGGTGCGGCTCTATGCGGCGCATGTGCTACGGCTGGAATATGGCGTGGAAGAAATGCTCGTGCGCAATATCGCCGCGACGATCAACGATAGCCCCTATGTGCTGCTGGACCTTGCGCCATCCCGCAAGCCGCCGGAGCGCATGCAACGCCTGCCCGCGCATCTGCCGGAGCAGATTCAGCGATTGCGGGTGCTGGGATTCGTTCCGGTTCTCATTCATGTCGAACGCTATGGCGCGATCCAGCGCAATCCCAATTTGCTGTTGCCACTGATCGAGGCGGGCGCGCTGCTGCAAGTGACGCTCGCCAGCCTGGACGGCACCTTTGGCATCGAGGCACAGCGCACCGCTTACATCCTCTTGCAGCGCAATCTGGCGCATGTGCTGGCGTCAGAGGCGCCGGCCCCAGATGAGCCATACGTGCGGTTGGGCCTGCACATCGCTGAGCAACTCATTGGCAGGCGGCGTCTCTATGAGTTGGTCCACGACGTGCCAGAGGCGATAATCTTCAGCGCGCCGGTCGAGCCGCCCCCTCCGATTATCACTCCCAGCCGTGGCTACCAGCACGCACGGCAGTGGCACGCCTTACCGTGAGCCACTCGCGCTGGTTGCCGCCGTCTCATCCTCCACAGCGCCCAAATCCTCGAAGTTGCGCGTGTAGAGGCGGGCATAGAGGCCGTCCAGCGCCATCAACTCCGCATGAGTGCCGCGCTCGACGATCTCGCCGTGATCCAGCACAAGAATCTGGTCGGCGCGTTCAACCGTCGTCAGCCGGTGCGCCACCACCAGTGTCGTGCGACCCCGCATCAAGCGGTTCAGCGCTTCCTGCACCAGCGCCTCAGACTCGTTATCCAGCGAGGCGGTCGCTTCGTCCAGCAGCAGGATGCGCGGGTCATGCAGCAGCGCGCGGGCGATGGCGATGCGCTGGCGCTGCCCCGCCGAGAGCTTCACGCCGCGCTCGCCCACCACCGTCGCCAGCCCTTCCGGTAACTCTTCGATGAAGCTGAGCGCGTTGGCCGCCGCTGCCGCTGCGCGAATCTGCTCTTCTGTGGCGTCCAACCGGCCATAGCGAATGTTCTCGGCAATCGAATCGCCAAATAGCACCGGCTCCTGTGGCACCAGCGCCATCTGTTCGCGCAGCGACTGTGCGCTCACTGAACGGATATCGTGCCCGTCCAGTGTAATCGCGCCGCTGTCAATCTCATAGAGCCGCAACAGCAAGCTGAGCGTGGTTGTCTTGCCGGCGCCGCTCGGCCCCACCAGCGCCACCACCTGCCCCGGCTCAACCTGGAAGCTCACGTCCTTGAGGACGGCAGGCCGCTGGATGATCGTTCCCGTCTCATCCGGTATGGCAGGATAGGTGAACGAGACCTGCGCAAACGATATCTGCCCGCTGGCCGTCGGTAACGCCGGCAGGTGTGGGTCGTCCAGCGCGGCCTCGGTTGGCTCGTCCATCAACTCGAAGACACGCTCTGCCGCCGCCAGCGCCGCCTGAATCTGCGAATAGATGTTGGAGAGCGAGATCAGTGGACCAATGACCAGCACCATATAGAAGATGAAGGCGATCAGGTCGCCCGCTGTCAGCCGTCCCGCCACGACCTCCTGCCCGCCATACCAGATCACCAGCGTCACACCGGCGAAGGCAATCAGTCCGCTGAGCGGACCCAGCACTGCCTGGGCGGCGGCGCGGCGCAGTGCCTGCGTCAGCGATTTGCGCATGCGCGTATTGAAGCGCCCGACCTCATAGTCTTCGCGGCTGAACGCCTTGACCACGCGCGGCGCGGAGAGCGCCTCTTCCAGCACGATACCCGCGTCGCCAAGCCCCTCCTGCACGCCGCGGGTGGTGCGCCGGATGCGCCGCCCCAGCAGCGCCGCCGCCAATCCGGCCACCGGCGCGACGACCATCGCAAGCAGCGTAAAACGCCAGTTGATCGCCAGCGTAATAGCGACGCTACCTACCAGCACGACCACCTCTGAGGCCAGCGGCAAGATGTTGCTGGTCAGCGAGGTTTGCAGCAGCGACACGTCATTGGTGACACGGCTCATCAGTTCGCCAGTGCGCCGTTGATCGTAGAAGCTCAGCGGCATCAGTTGCAGATGACGGAACAGGCCGGTGCGCAGATCGAAGGAAAGCCGCTCGCCAATCGAGGTGACGAGGTAGCCCTGAACCGTGCCGACCAGCGCCTGCCCCAGAAAGATAATCGCCAGCAGTCCCACCAGCGCGTTGAGTTGTCCGGCGTTGCGTTGCACCAGCACGGTGTTCAGCAGCGTGCGGATCACCAGCGGAAAGAGCAACCCGAGCGCATTGGTGACGATCAGCAGGAACCCTGCAATCACCAGCAGCCAGCCATATGGACGCAACAATCCCATAACGCGCCGCGCAGAGATGCGCGCCTGTTTGGGCTTTGGTTTTGGTTTCACCGGCGCGTTCGCCTTCGCCATTTGGATACCTGCTCCCCCATAGCATATGTGCTGCGTGTCTATCTCAATCGTTGTGTGATGGGTGATGCTCGATGTCAACCACCATCCAACTATACGGCGCGGATGGGGTTGAGGTGATAGATACAGATGAGGCATGGCTGTATTTCAGGTCCATATTTCAGGTCCATATTTCAGGTCCATATTTCAGGTCCATATTTCAGGTCCATATTTCATGCCTGTTTGATGTGATTTTTTGCTGTTTCGCGGTATGCTGTGCGATGGATGTACAGGAATACATAGATACATACGACAACGGCGAGGATGCGCCAGTAGCGTGAAATGGATAGACGGCGTTCGCTATGAGTGAGTTTATGGCAATCCTGGCGGCGGTGGTGGCGCTGGCGCTGATCCTGACCGTGCTGTGGGATACCTTTGAGACGATAGTGTTGCCGCGCCGGGTGCGGCGCAAGATACGGCTGACGCGCTTTGTCTATCGCGTCACCTGGACTCCCTGGCGAGCGCTCGCCTGGCGCATGCGCAATGAGGTCAAGCGCGAGAGCTTCCTGAGCTTCTACGGTCCGCTGGCGCTGCTGTTCTTGCTGGTCTGCTGGGCGACGGGGCTGGTCTTCGGCTTTGGCCTGCTCGATTGGGCGATGGGATCGTCGCTGCATGCCCCTACTGGACACCCTGGCTTCGGTACTGATCTCTATGTCAGTGGCACCACGTTCTTTACGCTTGGCCTGGGCGATGTGACGCCGGCGAATGCGCCTGAGCGTCTGCTCACGGTGATCGAGGCGGGCATCGGTTTTGGCTTTCTGGCGCTGGTCATCAGCTACCTACCGATACTCTATCAAGCGTTTTCGCGGCGCGAGGTGAACGTATCGCAGCTCGATGCGCGCGCCGGTTCGCCACCGACGGCGGGCGCGCTACTGCGCCGTCATGGAGCCGGGCTGCCCGCCGATGACTTGATGGTCTTTCTGAACAAGTGGGAGCAGTGGGCAGCGGAACTGATGGAGAGCCATTTGTCGTATCCATCGCTCGCCTATTTTCGCTCGCAGCATGACAATCAATCCTGGCTCGGCGCGCTGACCGTCATCCTCGATACCTGTGCCGTCATCCTGGCAGGACTCGAAGATGTGCCGAAGCATCAGGCGCGTATGACCTTTGCGATTGCGCGCCACGCAGCGGTGGACCTCAGCCAGATCATCACCTTCGAGCCGCCGAAGAAGCTGTCAGTTGACCGGCTGCCACCTGCCGACCTGGAACAGTTGCGTGTGTTGCTGCGCGAGGCGGGGATGCCGTTCTGTGATAATGAGCATGCGACAGAGAAGCTCATCAAGCTGCGCGAACAGTACGAACCCTACGTCAGCGTGCTGGCGAGTATGCTGGTGACGCCGCTTCCCGCCTGGCTGCCCGTTGAGGATGCTCGCGACGATTGGGAAATCAGCCCCTGGGAATAAGTGCGGTAATTGTCTGCCTGTGTTATACTCAGCGTTGGGAAAACGGCCAGCGAGTACCTCGCCTGTCATCTTTCACTGCGGCTATCCTTCCTGCTTGATTGCACGTTCTTTGTCTGCAAGCAAAGGAGCGAACCCATGAGCGACATCCCTCTTACGATCAGAACGGCAAACGATGGCGTGGAACTGGTGCTAACCGATCATTCAGTGTTCATGAAGCTCTCCGATAGTGTGTTGAAGCAGGCGCAGAGCGAGATGCAGCAAGACTTGAAGAACGATGCAGACGTGCAAAAGGGCGGGCTGGCGGCGCGCTTCGCTAATTTCGTCACGAACGCGGTAGATAACCTGCTGCACCATGTCATCGAATATCCGCTTGAAGACATCAAATCGGTGGCATATCAGGATGGCAGCCTCGTCTTCACCTACAACAAGAAAAAGATGATGTCCTTCGAGACGGTCATCGTTGACGGTAAGCCAGTGCTGAAATCATTCTCCGAGGCCGACGCCCGCACCTTTGTCGAGCGATTCGCAGAAGCCAAGCAGCACGCAAGCTAGCCGGACGTACCGGCGGAGGTTGCGCGATGACGACGGCATCCTACGATTCAATTGCCGAATGGTATGACGAGTGGCTGCGGATACAACCGCTCTTCGCTGATGTCATCATCCCGGCGATGCTGGAGATCATCAGCGCAACCGGCGACCTCCGCGACCGGCGCATCTGCGATCTGGCTTGCGGACAGGGCATGCTGGCGCGGCAACTCGCCCAGCGTGGCGCGCAGATGGTGGGCATTGACCTTTCCGCCCAGATGCTCGCCATCGCTCAGCGCAAGCAGGTCGCCGCAGCGCATCCTATCATCTACCAGCAGGACGACGCCCAGGTAGGCGCTACTCTAGAAGATGCCAGCTTCGATGGCGTCGTCTGCAACATGGCGTTGATGGATATTCCCGACCTTACGGCAACTGTACGAACGGTGCATCGTATCCTGCGACCCGGCGGCTGGTTCATCTTCTCGCTCGCCCATCCCTGCGTGCAGATGCCCCATGCGCGCTGGGTGACTCGTGAAGACGGCACAATGGTACGCGAGTCTGGCGATTACTTTGCCGAGGGGTTCTGGCGGCCCACCGATACCTCCGGCGTGCGCGGTCGTGTTGGCTCCTATCATCGCACGATCAGTACTTATCTCAACACCCTTATCCAGGCGGGTCTGCCACCAGAACACCTCATCGAGCCACAGGGCAGCGCTGCGCTAGTTCAGCAGGTACCTGGCTATCAACACGTCCCCTGCGCGTTCATCGCTCGTTGCCGCAAAGCATGAGGGAAACGAGCGAATGGTGATGATACAAGAGCAAGTGCTGAGCGCGCTGGCGTCCAATCCGGCGGATAACGCACACACCGCGCCGCCCCGTATCCGTCGCCTGCTGGATGCCGTCGCCGTGCTGATTCTCTTTGCGTTGCTCTGGCTGCTCTGGCAGGCATCTCTGGCTGGATGGCAGTCCGGCAACTGGAATCGCTTGGGGTATACGCTCTTCGTTGCAACGTTCATCGCTGGCGGTGCGTTTCTCCTCGTTCGCCTCACACGCTTGCAGGTGTCCTGGCCGGAAGATGCGCTCGCGCCGCTACTCACAACGCTGGCGACGGGAGACGGAGAGCAAGCGCCACTTGCAGAACATCAGCCTGCGCCAATGACCGCCGAAGAACTGGACGCGAATGAACTGCGATTTACACGACTTCGGCGTCTATCGAGTCCTTACCAGCGGCAGATCGCAATGGCGGTCATGGGATTGACCGCACCTTGTATGTTATCGCTCATGTGGATGCCATATGTGCTTGGTCTCCCTCTCGATAATGACCTCATCTTCTGGAGTTTTTGGGCCTTGGGGATCGTTGGTTTTATTGGAAGCCTCGTTGCTATGGTGATTCTGTTGCAGCGCAAGAAAGGGCGCCTGACCATCATTGCGGATGCCGCTGGACTACATTGGCATCGCTATCCTCAGGAGCCGTTCACAGTGGTTCCCTGGGATGCTGTGCGTTCGTTTTTTCGCGTTGGCCACCAGAGCCGCTACAACGGAACCTATGTCTATTTTCTGGTGGACGCAGGCGAGGCGCGCCTGGGCTGGCAGATACTCACCAACTCGAAGGATGACGAATACGCGGAGCTAGAGCAGTTGGGGCGTATCATCGTTGCGCGCAGCGGGAAACCCTTGCGCAACCCCTCTGCCGCCAAAGGCTCCACCCACCAACATCGTGCGTCGTGGACTGGACAGCCTTTGCTGTCCGTGCCGGCGGAGACGCGGAGAGCGTTTAAGGCGGCGAACCGGCGCGCCATGCGGAAATCGTGGCGCTGGGTGGTTCCAATGGTATTGATATATCTACTCCTGGCGGTCAGTGCGTTCTTCCTGCCGCAATGGGTCTATGACTGGCAGCAGTCGTATTTTGCAGGGCTGGCTCCGCAGGTTGTGGCTGCACCGTTGCTCTATCACAACGCGCTCACGACCCCTAGTGCTGATCTGCCGGCGATACAGCCAACTGCGCAGAACCAGTATGTGCAGGCTGGTTTCGCCAATGGCGCATATACAATGACTGCGCCGAAGCTCTCGCCGCATGAAGCACAGAATGCGCCAGATCCGATTGGTGGTAACTCGCTCACTGCGCTGCTTCCACGACCCTACGGCAACGTGGCAGTTGCGGTGACGGTGCAATCAACGCCCCATGAATCGTACATGGAAGCTGGGCTGGTGTTGCGCGCGAATGGGCCAAACCTGCTGGCGTTCGCCATTTATCCATTCACGCACCAGTGGTCATTGTATCGCTATCCGGCAACTGAGGCGTATCTTCAATCTAACCCTCCTTCCAGTGACATACTGGCAACAGGCGCCAGCAATGCCATCAATAGCGGCGCTGGTGTGGTGAATCGTCTGCTGGCGGTGGTGCGCGATCAGGTGGTGTTGCTCTATGCCAATGGCCACTATCTCGGCTCATTTGCGACGAGCAGTGTTAGTGGCGTATTCGTCCGCCCAGCATCCTACAACTTTGGTCATCCGCCCATTGCCACCAGCGGCAAGGTTGGTCTGTTCGTGGGCGATGAGAGCAGCGCCGCCTTCAGCGATTTCAGCATCTATGCCATCTCCTCGCCGCCAGCGCTGAGCTATGTGTGATGGTGGAATGAGGGGGATGGCAGGCGAACCGGCCACCCCCACCGCTGGGACGCTATGACAGCAGTTGCAGCAGGATCGCGCCGGCATGCGCACAGGGTTTGCCGCGCTCACCCAATGGGCAGTTGCAGACGATACGCCGCGTTCGGTCCACGCGCACATAGCGTTCGACGCCAGGCTGATACTCCGCCTCTTGTGAGCAAGCGTGACCCTGCCCATCGCCAACCACCAGCGCGATGTAGACGCGCACGCCGGAGCCACGCGCCGTAGCGGTGAAGAGGCGATGCGCGATCACGCCATAGTCGAGCGCCAGATGGATAGAGCGGCGCTGCCAGCCAGTACAGGTTTCGATATCTGGCAGCGGCGGTTTGCTAGCCAAGCGCGCCGCCAGAGAGCCGGGCGGATAGGGCAACGGATAGCACGAAGAGACGGCGGCGTGGTGGTTGGAGCAATGCAGGAGACGCGCGAAGAACCCAAAGAACCCGATGAGACGGCGCATAAAAAACGCCCACCTTTCGTGAGCGTCGTCAGCAGGAGCCATCACCATTGCCCAATACCTCAGCGGAGCCTTTATGCTGAATGGCTGAGCGCCTGCATAGCATGAGCGCCCGTTGCGTTGGTTTCCGCATGTACGGTAATATGGGAATCTGGGTCGCGTGACGGCTTTACTGACGACGCGATCTAACGGCCTCTTGGTGAAGTTGTCACCTCGGGGCCGCCATTATCTTAGAAAGCAACAGACTTGCCCTCCACACAGGCAAGCATAACATGCCAGCGAGCGCCGTGTCAATAGGATGAGCAATATGCTACTCGGTGCAACCATCCATACCCTCAGCGTGTTATGCTGGATAGGAATGTAGAACGCATGAGCAAGTAGAGAGGGCTTGACATGAGTACGACGACGGCGACACATAAAGAGGCAACGGCAACTGCTAGCGCGCTGGCGCTAGGACATGTGCGCACCTGGGCAGGGGTTGTGCGCGTGGCGGCCTCGCCCGCCGGAGTGCGGCAAAGCTGGCTGCCGGACTGGCGCACGAAGATTCCCGCGCCCGCCATCACAACTGCTGGCGAGATAGGCAAGATCGTCGTCGAGACGAGTGGCGGCGATGAGGCGGCGGAACAGCATTTGCGGCAGGCGTTGACAGAACTGGCTGCCTATTTTGACGGCACGCTGCACGACTTCACCGTCGCGCTGGACCCGCAGGGTGCGCCGTTCTTCCGTCGCGCCTGGGCGGAGGTGGCGCGCGTGCCCTATGGCGAAACGCGCTCTTATGGCGAGATTGCGCGGATCGTCGGCGCACCGGCGGCTACCCGCGCGGTTGGCGCGGCCAACGGGGCGAACCCTGTGGCGCCGTTCGTACCCTGCCAGCGCATCGTCGGCAGCGACGGCAAGCTGACCGGCTATGGTCCAGGGTTGCCGCTCAAGCAGCGGCTGCTGGCGATGGAAGGTGCTATCCCCACAGATGCAGCGGACTATCCCGCGTGGGTGGAGCGTGTCGCTGCACGGCTTGGAAGCCATCGGTGGGTGTTGGGTCTACGGCGCACGCAGATCTATTGCGCGCCGCTGGAAGCGCCCGCTGCGCAGCGTCTGCTGCCCAATCGTCTCTTTGCGACGGCAGCAGAGGCCGAGGCTGCCGGATATCGCCCCGCCTAGCTCCCACAAAGTGACACAGGTGACACGTGCTACAATAGCGGCGACGGCTCATGCCAGGGCGTCAATTTCCCTGAATGAGCCAGTATGCTATGGAGAGGAGGACGGCGCCTATGGCGAAGCAAGATGCCCGCAAGCCGCAGCAGACGCTTAATACGAGCATGTTCATTGGTGGGCCACTGGAACAGTGGATCATCATCATTGGACTTGCCATCTTCGCTGTGCTGGCGGTCCAGATTGCCGTCAGCATGGCGCGTACCGCCTCTCCTGGGCAGGTAGCTGTCGTCGAACTGCTCTATCTTGCCAGTGTCGTCGCCGCCCTCCTCGTGCGCTTTGCGCCCACGGTGCGGGCAATGCTGCTCTATTCCGCCATCACGCTGGTCATTTGTTTGGTGTTGTATGCGGTCAGTCATGGTGACGCCAGCAATGTTGCCCTCGTCACGCTGGTATTGACGACCGTTACCCGGCTGCCGGTGCGATATGCTATCGGCATGACACTGGTTATCACGCTCATCTTTATCTGGACGAACGGGCTGGATATGATGATCGCTTCCGGCCATTGGAATGTGCAGCGGTTCAACTATTTTGAGCTATCCCTGTTGCTGCCCTTTATCCTGATTGCCGCAATGTTCCGCTCGCGCACACAGGCGATCTTCCAATTGCGCGCAGCACAGGCGCAGTTGCGCGCTGAGATGGAACATACCAGTGAACTGGCGGCGGCGCGCGAGCGGGCACGCATCGCCCGCGATATTCACGATGTGCTGGCCCATTCGCTGACGATGCTTTCCGTGCAGATGCAGGCGGCGCGGCAGATCGTGCGCCAGCAACCCGAACGTGCGGCGGGGTTGCTCGATGAGATGGCCGCGTTGTTGCGCGAAAGCATGGCTGAGAGCCGTCAGGTGGTCGGCCTGCTGCGCGAGGTGCCAGCAGGCGCAACTATTTCCGCTACGCTGCGTCAGCGCCTGCTCACCACCGCCGAACGCTTCACCGAGCGCACCGGCGTGAAGTGCGAGGTCACGGAAGAAGGAATGCCACGCCCGCTTACCGCAGAGCAGGTGGAGACGCTCAATTTCGCGCTGCAAGAGGCGCTGACCAACGCTTATCGCCACGGCGCGGCCACGCATCTGTACGCGCAGCTTGGCTGGCAGGTGCAACAGGTGACGTTGACCATGCGCGACGATGGCACACCTCAAACTATGCCCGCCGAACCGCTGGGCAGTGGCCAGGGATTACTCGGCATGCGTGAGCGCGCCGAAGCGCTGGGCGGCACGCTCACGGCTGGACCAACGCCGGAGAATGGCTTCTGCGTGACGATGCAGTTGCCACTCTCAGCGGAGACCAACCTCCACGAGCAGGGCGCGGCGTGAAGCTGGTTGGCCGTGATGGGTGGCGCAAGTAGGTCGGCGGTTGAAACCGCGCCTGGCTGGCCGTTGGCCGCGAAGTCCGCCGGTGCGGACTCGGAACGGGCACTTTCTGCGCTCCCCTCTCCTCGTGGGAGAGGGGCTGGGGGTGAGGTCTTATCTGGTCTCCCCTCTCCCGCACACGGGGGAGGGGTTGGGGGTGGGGGACATGAGCGATCAGAAGATTCGCGTGGCGCTGGCAGATGACCAGCGACTCTTGCGCGAGGGATTGCGCATCATTTTGGAGGCTGCGCCGGATATTGTGGTGGTAGGCGAGGCGGCGGATGGCATGGAGGCGGAGCAACTGGCGGCGCGCGAACACCCGGATGTGATGCTGGTAGATATCCGCATGCCGCGCAAGGATGGCATTGCCGCGACCGAGACGATTCGTGCGCTCTCGCCTGCTACGCGCGTTGTCTTGCTGACCACCTTCGATACGCCGGAACTGGTGGTAGATGGTGTGCGAGCCGGAGCCTCCGGTTATCTGCTCAAAGACGCCAGCGCCGAAGAACTCTGTGCCGCCGTTCGCACTGTTGCGCGCGGGCAGGTGCTATTCCAGGCGCAGAGCGCAGCGCAATTGCTGGCTGGTGTGCAGCGCGATCCTAACGGCAACGGCGCGACACATAATGCGCAAAGCAACGCTGATGACGACAGTGGCCTCACCGAACGCGAGCGCGAGGTGTTGCGGCTGATCGCCCAGGGACGCACCAACGCTGACATCGCTGAGACGCTCACCGTCAGCGAAGCGACGGTGAAGACGCACATCAACCACCTCTTCGCCAAGCTTGGCGCACGCGACCGTGCCCATGCGCTCGTCCTCGCCCGCCAGCGTGGCTTAGCTTGATGGGTCAGCCGACCCATGCCAATTGATTCCCCCCTTTGATTCATCTCCACCCACAGGTTGAGTTTCCTCCTCTAGCATCTCCACCCGGAAATCAACCTGCGCTCCGACGCCGGATGCCACCCCTCACGGCTACACTTCTCCATAGAAACAACAGCAACCCAATGCGCGACCGGGCATCGCCGGAAACGCGCTGCTCATCTGGGGTCGTCAGGAGGAATAGCCGCTATGTTGACTTCGGCATCAGCTACATCGCTCTCGCCGCAGACCATCGTCATCATCGCCGTGGTCGTTGTGGTAGTGCTGGGTCGCCAGCTCTTCACGCGCAGCGTCAATCCAAACACACTCTGGATTGTGCCGCTGCTGTATCTGATCGTCGGTTACACCAGCCTACCGGGGAACTTTTGGAGCGAAGGAATCATCGGTCCGCTCGTTCTCGTTGCTGGTCTGGTGATTGGTCTGGGCGTTGGTGTGGTGCGTGGCGCCATCATCCACATTCACATTGACCCTGATACGCATCGTCTGATCGTGCATGGTTCGGTAGTGAGTGTCCTGTTCTATATCGCCGTGCTGGCCGCGCGTGTCCTTGTGCGCGTCTTCACCGCCGGTGCGCCCGCGCCCATCCTCGATGCGTTCACCATCGGCCTGCTCGCCTTCACCGTCGGGATGATCGCCGCGACCCGCCTCTGCCTCTATCTGAAATATCTCCAGCAGAGCCGGATAGCTGTTCGATAGCCCCCATCCCCAGCCCCTCCCCCGCGCGCGGGGGAGGGGAGACCAGATAAGACCTCACCCCCGGCCTCTCTCCCACGAGGAGAGGGGAGCGCAGAAAGTGCCTGCTCCGAGTCCGCGTGGGCGGATTTCGCGGCGGCACGCCATCCAGGCGCGGTTTCAACCGCCGGCTCTTTTATAGCTCTCTTATGAAAGGCAACGTCACGTGATTTCCAATAAACAGACCGAACAGCGCGACCAGGCCAGCGTAATGCAAGTGGCAATGCCAGTCAGCGATGAGCCGCTCGGCATCTATCGCGTTGGTTTCGCCTATGGTCGCTTCATCTATCGTCTGCGCTGGCTCGTGCTGGCGCTCTGGTTCATCGGCTTGCTCGTCAGCGTGCCCTTCGCCGCGAAGCTCGGCTCCGCGCTCGATGCCGGCAGCTATAGCAATCCCAACAGCGAATCAGCCCGCGCCGATACGCTCGTCAACCAAAAGTTGCATCAGCCCTCCTCGGAATTGGAGGTTGTCTTTCAGTCCAATACGACGCCAGTGAGCGATCCCAGCTATCAGAGTGAGGTTAACGGCTTCATAGCGCAGGCGCGCGTTTTTCCACATGTCGTCTCGGTGACGCCTGCCGAGACTCCCGGCAAGGATGGACGCACCACCTATGTCACCGTCGCCTTCAGCCAGACTCCCACACTGGCGGACTTCCAGAAGATCGTGCCAGCCAGCGCAACGCCCGCGAGAGCATACCTCACCGGCGATCAGGCGTTGAGCGACGCTTTCACCACTGTCGCCACCAGGGATACAGAGACGACCAAGCGCGACGTGCTGCCGTTCGTCCTGATCGTCCTGTTGATCGTTTTCGGGACACTGCTTGCCGCGCTGCTGCCATTAGTATTGGGGTTGGTGGCTGTGCCGGTGGCGCTGGCCGTCATCTATATTATTGCCCTGCATACCAGCGTCAGCGTCTACGTCCTCAACGTCGTGACCTCGGTTGGCTTGGGCATCTCGATTGACTATAGCCTCTTTATGGTGCGCCGCTTCCGCGAAGAACTGACGCGCGGGCGCAGCGTAGGCGATGCCGTCGGCTGGATGGTGGCAACCTCCGGCGAATCCATTCTCTTCAGCGGCCTGACGGTCATCATCGGCTTCTGCGGTCTGCTGTTGATGGGCGTGGAGTTCATGTCAGCCTTTGGCATCGGGGGTATCTGCGTGGTCGGTGCGGCGATGCTGGCGGCGCTGACACTGCTACCGGCGCTGCTCGGCGTCGTCGGCACACGCATTAATGCGCTGCGCATCCCGCTGCTGGGACGGCTGACCGCGCCTAAAGACCCAGCCGGCCAGATGCAGCACGGCTTCTGGCATCGCTGGGCGCTCGGCGTTATGAAACGTCCGGTGCTGGTGATCGTCGCGGTGACGGCGCTATTGGTGGTCTTTGCGCTGCCGGTGCTGTCCTTGAATATCGGCACGCCCAATCTCGCTTCGATGCCCGCTGACAATCCAGCGATGCAAGGGCTGACCATCCTCAACCAGCAGTATCCGCAGACGACCAATGATCCTATCGAAGTGGTGGTGCAGTCGCCGGATGGCTCGAACATTCTCAGCGCCACCAATCTGGCGAAGGTGAACGCGCTGACCGTGTGGCTGGCTGCGCAGCCGCATGTCACCAGCGTCGCCAGCATCACGCGCCCAGAGACGGTTCCTGGCGCAGAGGCGCTCTCCGCGCAGCAGTTGGCCGCGCTCTATACCAGCGGCGCCTATGCGGAGCAGCCGGGGCTGGCGCGCTTCGTCGCCTCGACCACGGCGCAGGATATGACGGTCATCACGGTCAACACCAATGCGCCGCTCGACTCCAACGACGGCAAGGCGCTGATAGACCATCTACGCGCCAATCGCGCCCAGTGCCAGGGATTGACGGTGCTGGTGACGGGGCAGCAGGCTGGCTCGCTGGATTTCACACGCTATCTCTTCCAGAACTTCCCGACGGCGTTGATCTTCATCCTGGTGGCGACCTATCTCGTGCTGCTGTTGATGTTCCACTCGCTGCTATTGCCGCTGAAAGCCGTGCTGATGAACGTCATCTCGGTTGCCGCATCGTATGGCGTGCTGGTGCTGGTCTTTCAGCAGGGGAATTTCGCGCAACTGCTCGGCTTCACCAGCACGAGAACGATTGACAGTCCAGTGCCGATTCTGCTCTTCTGCATTGTCTTCGGCCTCTCGATGGACTATGAAGTCTTCCTGCTCTCGCGTATCCGCGAGGAGTGGCTGCGCACGCATGACAACACCTATGCCGTGGCGCATGGGCTGGAGCAGACGGCGGCGGCGATCACCGGCGCGGCGTTGCTCTTCGCCATCTTCACCAGTTCCTCGATCTTCACCCGCCTGCTGACGACGAAGGAGATCGGCCTGGGCATGACCTTCGCTGTACTACTGGACGCGACGATTATCCGCACGCTGCTGGTCCCGGCGACGATGCGCCTGTTGGGTCGCTGGAACTGGTGGCTCCCCGGCTGGCCGTTGCCCAAAGAGCGGAAAGAGAAATTAGTGGCGTAGCGAGCAGAACAGCCTCGCACGACTACTGCTCTTCCAGTGAGTAGTTGGGCGAGGCATTTTATGGCAGCGGTGAATAGCGGCCCTGCTCGATCAGTTCATCGCGTAGAGCGCGCCACTGCGCATCGTTGAAGTCCAGAAACAAGGCGGTCGTTCGGCCTATATCTGTGAGCGGCTCAATGGTTGCGCCATCCAGGCGGAAGTGTTCGCTCCAACGATCTGCACGCGGATTGAACAAGCGCGTGATATTCCCTGTCAGTGGGTCAATCGAAGCTAAGTCAGTCTCTTTGAGGCGATTGCAACGAAAACAGGAATATGCCAGATTTTCGAGGACTGTTTTGCCTTGATGCCGCTCTGCAACGACATGATCTACTTCATGCGAAACCAGCGTGGCATCATCAGGCGCACCGCAATACTCACAGCAGTTGCGCGCACGAGCAATGACCGCACGCCGCAGTGCAACAGGAATGTATGTTTCGCTCATACGTTGGATCGAGATGAAGGGGCGGACAATTGCCCGCTAGAGCGGCGGACGCGCGCACGAATGAGCGAGATGACATCATTGAGCGCCATGATTTTGTCGAGTTCATGCGTCTCATCGCGTGTCAATGTGCCATCTGAATTTTTATGTAACAAGGCGCGGATGTGGTCCTGCGATGAATCGGAGAGGCGAAAAGTTGCGATTTCCTCACGGGATGGCGCTTGTGAAAAGAACTCGACAATTTCCTCGATGGGATTGGCCGCTGACTCCTGGCTCATAAAACACCGCCTTCCACGGATGCTAGATACTATTTGTCTGCTGTTGGCAGTATATCATAGCGATGACATGCCCCTAGAAGGTTCGGCCAAGCATCTGATCCCAGGGCTGGGGCGCGGCGACACGGCGGATGATATCTTCGCGGTCGCGCACGTAGAGGTAAAGCTGGGCGAAGAACTCTTCTTCCGGCAGTGGATACGTGGGATTGATGCAGAGGTAGTCGAAGCGCCAGGGTGAGCGCACGCCCGGCTCGCAGAGCACCTCGATGCGTCGGCCTACGCGAAGGCGATACGTCAATCCGGGGGTGATGCGCGACGGCAAGTCGAGGTAGCCCTGATACTGCAGTGTTTCCCAGAGGTCGTCGCCCAGCGTGGCCCGCGCCACCTCGCGCGCACGCTCACGTGCAGCAGCATAGTCGCTCCGGGTGAAGCCGGGTCCGGCGCTGCGTTTGGGCAGGAAATCCCAGCGTTTACGCCAGGGCCGCTCAATGGCTGGGTCAGCCGGCTCCGGGTAGGGATCATCAAGCCCCAGGAGCCGGCGCCACCAGATGATGAACTGGTTGAAATGGGTCATGCGTCACACATGATGTGAAAAATGGCTGAACTAGCCGCCAGCGATGGGCGCGATAATCTGATACTCCTCGACGCTGGGGTCAAAGGGTTTCGTATCCAGCACATGCTGCCCATCCACTTTCTTGGACACCATGCAGCCATGCTCGCGGGCCTCACGCAGAATACGCTCAGCCTCGGCAATTTGCAGGCGGGCCTCTTCGGTGTCGGTATCGGTCCACTCTACGACTTGATGCCCACGCCGGTTGGCAACGATAATGCGTCCCATGTTTCGGGTCTCCTCATCCTGCGACGGACCAGCGATGCCGGCAGGCCACGCGCCCGCGAAGAGTTTCGCTCTCCCGCCGTGTCGTCAACGTACTTCGCGCTGCCTGAGATGTCAAGCTCGGCTGTTATGTCGTTGTTATGATGTCGCTCTGCTGTCTCATGCCTGCTTCCAGATGGTTTTGCATGCCTGGATACCGGCTCGCACTCCCTGCTCGATGGCCGCGTTATTCGCTGGCGTTTGCAGATTTGTCAGCGAGCTATCATACCAGGCATAATAGACAACGCCGCTGGCGCCTGCTTTGCAAAAGCTCGCGCTCTGCTGCGCTATCTCGCTGGCGGTAGGAGTCGCCTCAACGGTGTTCGGTGTGCTGGTTCGCGCCCCGCCGAACGCTTGCGGAATACCAATTACTGGGGACGCGCGCAGGTTCCAGCCGCGCGCCCGCAGCGTTGACCAAATCTTGGGCAGCAGCGTACTCATGGACCAATCGAACGTGGTTGTAGTGGCGCCATTGGCCACTGGCTCCGAATAGATATAGAGAGCGACTTCATTGCATGCTGCCGGTGAATAATTGGCAAATACTGCCGAATCGAAGATGTCGGTATGATGCGGCCCAAGCTCCGCCCCGAAGCCACAGATGGTGGGCATGTGCGGCGCGAAGGAGTGAATGATCTGGGCGATGCTCGGCAGAATGGAGGCAGCACCGCCAGGATCAGCAGCGGGCCAGTCGTCGAGAATCCAGACGCCGACGACCTGATTGTTCTGACGTGCAGTTAAGATATCGCTTTTGACGCCCGCCAGCAGCGCGCTCAACGTCATCTCTGGATAATCCTGTGAACAATAGCCGTTCCAGGGCTTATGCAGTGTGACAAGGCGATGACATTCATACTGGTAGAGCAATTCCCACGGTTGCGATTCCACCTGTGTCATGTGCAGTGTTGCGCCAATGGTGCGCCCCATTGCGCTATTTGATGGATACGCGGGGCCGTAGGTGAAGATGGTCTGAACGCCATCGGAGGCGGCACTTGCGGCATTGCTCATACTGCTGATGCTGAATCCTCCGATAAGATGGCCAAGTGGAAACGCCGCATTCGCTGATGGCAGATCTTCGCCTTGCATACGGGGTGAATACAACAAGCGCGTGACCGGCAATGAGGCGGCTACCATGACGAGAGAGAGCAACAGGACGAACGCAAACCATCCAACGCTCTTGGGAATCCTGAAATAGATCGTCATGCCCTATTTCCTCTGCCTACAAACCCATAAAACCTCTCTTTCCCAACACTATACAGCCTGCTGCGAGAGCAGGCGTAGCGGATACTACTTCTGTATGCAGCAGGCTGTCTTGCATCCTATTTGCCCAGATAGTCCAGCGCGGCGCGCGCCATCACCTCGACGCCGATGGGCAGCGCATCTTCATCAATGGCGAAACGCGGGCTGTGGTGCGGCGCGGTGATGCCCTTCTCCGCGTTGCCGGCGCCAACGAGGAAGTAGCATCCTGGCGCAGCGTCCAAGAAGAGCGCCATATCGTCGCTGACCGATTGCCGCTGGTCGCCATCTGGAATATGCGCCTCGCCAACGGTGGCTATTGCAGCGCGGCGCACCAGCTCCGTAATAGCGGGATCGTTGACGCACGCCTGGCAGCCGCGCACCACTTCATACGTTGCCTCGGCGCGCAGAGCTGTTGCCGTGTCACGCGCAATTTCACCCAGGCGGCGCAGAATATGCTCGCGGTCGGCAGCATCATAGGTGCGCACGGTGCCGCGTAGCTCTACCTCGTCCGCAATGACGTTGAAGGCGGTGCCGCCATGAATCGAGCCGAAGGTGACGACGGCGGGATGAAACGGCGAGATTTCGCGGCTGACGAGCGTTTGCGTCGCCATGACGAACTGCGCCGCCGCAACGATGGGGTCTACGTTGACATGGGGCATCGCGCCGTGGCCGCCACGCCCGCGTATGCGCACATGCACCTCATCGGCGCTGGCGAAGAACGGCCCTGCCTGCACGACGACATCTCCCACCGGCGTCAGACTCCAGATATGCAGGCCGATGACCGCGTTGACCTCTGGATCGCGCATCACACCATCCTCGATCATCCTGCCAGCGCCACCGATGCGCTCTTCCGCAGGCTGAAAGGCGAATTTGACGTTGCCATGCAACTGGTCTTTGCGCGTCGCCAGCACGGCGGCAGTGGTCAGGCCGATGGCGATGTGGCCATCGTGACCGCAGGCGTGCATCTTGCCAGGAGTGAGCGAGGCGTAGTCCAGCCCCGTCTCCTCCGTCACCGGTAGCGCGTCAATATCTGCGCGTATCAGCAATGTCTTTGCGTTCTGGTCGCCATCGCCAGCAGCCGTGCCACGCAGCAACCCCACCACGCCGGTCTCCGCGACGCCTTCCGTCACTTCCAGACCGCTACGGTGCAGGTGTTCGGCAATGCTGGCTGCCGTCTGGCGTTCCTCGTAGGCGGTTTCAGGATATTGATGAAAGTGGCGGCGCAGTTCGACCAACGTCGCGCGCCGCTCCTGGATATCGTTGTGTAGCGCATCTGTTTTCTTGGGTGGCATACTGCTCTCTTCTGGTCCCTTCTCTTGGCGCTTTGGTCTCGGAGTTTGCACGTTGTGACGGTAAGCATACCGCAGAATCACACTCTATTTCCCGCAGATTTCACGCGGTGTGATAGCTGCGCTCACCAGCACGGATGGCAACCGGCAGCCAGTTTTCACGCGGGGCGAGCGGGCAGACCCAGCGCTCGTCATAGGCGCAGGAAGGATTATAGCTATAATTGAAGTCCAGCAGCACGCGCCCACCAGCGTAGCCAAACGTCTCCTGTGCGTCATCCAGTCGCAGGAAGTCGCTGCCCTTCACCGTATCGAAGAGATAGCGGCCAGCGCCATAGCTTTCGGCAGGGCAGGTGATGTCACGGAACGGCAGGAAGAGGCCACCTCCATAGACATCCAGCCAGAAGACCGTCAGCCGCACTGGTGTGTCGCCAAGCGTGAAGTCTAGATAGGCGGCGCGGCGATGCGGCGTCACCGGCGCATTGATCGCTTCGACCTTGCTGGATTCCTCTTCGCTGGCAATCGGCGTCATGCTGGCTTCGACGCAATACGCGGCGTCATAGGAGAAATAACGCAGCCCGGTAAAATTGCTGCGCGCATCGTCAGCGAAGGGCGACTGCGGGTGGCTGGCGAAGAGTGCGTCCTTCTGCTGGCGAAATCGCTGGCAGACAGTCGCTGCGTCCTCGCCCGCTCGTAACGCGGCGGCGCGTTCACGATAGAGCGCCGCCATCCGCACCCGGTAGTCGTAGAGGTCCAGCCAGGTTGGCGCTGGTGGCGTCTGCGCATGGTGTTCATGTTGTTCATGTTGTTCGTTGGTCATCGAATTGCTGCTTTCACTGCTTTGGTTGCCGGGCGCGGCTGCTCACTGAATACGGTGGTTCGTACCCGGTATCATCTCACGTAGAGATGCGCGCTGCGAACACGAGAACGACAAGAGACAAGAGAAACAGCAGAGACAGCAGGTAGAGCAACGATGACGAAGAAACGTCGCCGCGCCCAGTCGCGCCGGATTCCGGTTTCGGTGGCGCCGCGCGATGGCTGGGGCATTGCGTTGGAGGTTGGTGGCGTGGTGCAGTCGGTCTCAGTGCCTGGACCCGATGAGGCTGGCGCTGACCCTATCCCGATTCGTGATGCCGGTGAGCCACGTCCCGGACCCGGCGGTGGCTATTGGGGATTGTTGCTGCCGGCGCAGTGCCCCCGCCGCGCGCTGCTGCTAGGCCTCGGTGGCGGTACAGTAGCGCATCTGCTGGCGCGGCGCTGCCCCGAAGCGCAGATCACTGGCATCGAGCGCGAGGCGGAGGTGCTGGCGGTGGCGCGGGCGCAGTTCGGGCTGGATGATCTCCCACAGTTAACCGTTATCGAGGCCGATGCCTTCACGTGGGTTGCGGAGCAGAGCGAAACCACTCTCCGTCATGAATATGACGGCTATGACCTGATCTGTCTGGACCTCTTTCAGGCGGGTCGGCTCGTGCCTGGGGCGCTGGCGACGGCGTTTTTGCGCCAGATGGCACGCCTGCTCGCGCCGAATGGTGTGCTGACGGTGAATCTGATGGTGACGGGGCGCACGCCTGAGCAGTTGCACCGTTTGGAGCGCGTCTTCGTCCTGGAGCGGCGGCTGCGGCTGCGCGGCAACCTCGTCGTGCATGCGCGTCTGCCGCTGGCTGGCGAGCTGCGCGAGAGCGAGCAGGCGGGCGAAAGCGAGACAGGGCGATGAAGCTGGGTACGGTTGCGGAGAACCCGCTGGAATGGGCACTGCTGCGGACGGGTCTCGTGCCAACGCCGCTGCTGGATACGATCATCGCGCTGCTGCTGGCGCGGGCCGTCATGGTGGGCACGAAGCTCGGCGTCTTCGAGGCGCTGGCTGCCGGGCCGCTGCCTGCGGAGAAGATTGCGGCGCAGTGCGAAGGGCATCCGGCGGCGATGGAGAAGCTCTTGAGCGCGCTGACCGGCGCGGGCTATCTGCGTTTTGCCGCCGGACGTTACCGGCTGGCTCCGGTGGCACGCAGGTGGCTGCTCAAGGACAGCCCCCACTCGCTCTACGATGCGATTCTGCTGCAACTGCTAGACGCGCGTTTCATCGAGCAGACCGAGGCGTATGTGCGCAGCGGTGAGCCGGTCCATATCCACGAGGAGATGGCGGGTGAGGAGTGGGCGCTCTATCAGCGGGGCATGCGTTCCGGCGCGAACCTCGCCGCCGCTGAGGTGGCGTTGCGCGTCCGGTTGCCACAGGGCGCGCATGACATGCTCGACATCGGTGGCGCGCATGGCTACTATTCGGTGGCCTTCTGTCGCCGCCATCCCAATCTACGCGCGACGATTCTCGATCTGCCGCAGGCCATCGAATACGCGGCGCCGCTGCTGGCGCGCGAAGGCATGGGCGACCGCGTGGTCCACCGTGCGGGCGATGCGCTGACGGCGGAACTGGGCGAGCAGACGTATGATGTGGTGCTGATTGCCAATCTCGTGCATCATTTCAGCGATGAGGCCAATCGTGACCTGCTCTGCCGCGTGGCGCGGGCGCTGCGACCCGGCGGCATCGTCATCCTCGGCGACATGATTCGGCCCGCGACCCCTGGCGCTGGCGGGCAGATCGGCGCGTTGACCGATCTCTACTTCGCCGTCACCAGCGAGTCGGGTACCTGGTCGCTGGCGGAGATGGCGGCCTGGCTGCGGGCGGCGGGATTGCGCCCGCGCCGCCCCATCCATCTCATCACCGGCCCCGGCGCTGGCCTGCAAATCGCCGGAAAACCCGCGCTGCCAGCGCAGAGAAGCGTTAGCCAACCTGTGGATACGAGATGAAGATGGTCTTCGTCTCGCTGAACTCCTCGACGGCCTTATGTCCAAGCTCGCGGTGCCCATTGCCGCTCTGCTTGGTGCCACCGAAGGGCAGATGTGGCTCCGCGCCCGTCGTGCCTGCATTGATGTAGATCAGGCCGGCGTTGATGTCGCGCATTGCGCGCTGCACCGTGCGCGCGCTCTCAGAGAAGATGGCGCAGGAGAGGCCATACATCGTCGAGTTCGCCACGCGAATGGCTTCCTCATAGTCGCGCACTGGAATGATCGAGACTACCGGCCCGAAGATTTCTTCCTGGGCGATGCGCATCTCCGGTTTGACATTGGTGAAGACGGTTGGCGCATAGAACGCGCCCTCCGCCAGCACGCCCTCCGCCAGCGGACGCCCGCCGGTGACGAGCGTTGCGCCCTCGGCTTTGCCGATCTCCGTGTATTCATGCACCGCCGCGACCCGTCCCTGGTTGACCAGCGGCCCCATATCGGTTTCGGGCAAAAGTCCGTCACCGATGCGCAGCTTCTCTGCCGCCGCCGCTAGCTTCTCCGCGAACGCCTGCGCCACCTTTTCATGGACGATGACGCGGCTGGTCGCTGTGCAACACTGGCCGGTGGTGCCGAAGCCCGCCCAGGAGACGGCGGCCACCGCTTCCGCGAGATTGGCGTCGTCCATGACGATGACGGCGTTCTTGCCGCCAAGCTCCAGGCTGCACCGGCGCAGGTCACGCCCGCAGAGTTCCGCGACGCGCTTGCCCACTTCGGTTGAGCCGGTGAGCGAGATCATCGCCACGCGCGGGTCCGTCACCAGCGCATCGCCGAGAGTGCCACCCGGTCCCGTCACGAGGTTCAGCACGCCGGTGGGGATGCCCGCCTCGATCAGCGCCTCCACCAGCGCCACCGAGGAGAGTGGCGTATCGCTGGCGGGTTTTAGCACGACAGTGTTGCCCGCCAGCAGCGCCGGAAAGGTCTTCCAGGCGGGAATCGCCATCGGGAAGTTCCACGGCGTGATGATGCCGACGACGCCGAGCGGCTGGCGCACCGTCAGGCACATCTTATCGGGGATGGCCGAGGGAACGACCTCACCCTCCGCGCGGCGTCCCTCGCCTGCCACGTATTTGCCGAAGTCAATCGCCGTTTGCAGGTCGCCCTGCGTCTCTTTCAGCGGTTTGCCCATCTCCTGCGTCATCTGCGCGGCGATGCGGTCGCGGTCGCGTTCCAGGATCAGCGCGGCCTTGAGGATGATGTCGCCACGCATCGGCGCGGGCAACGCCTTCCAGGTGGGGAAGGCCGCCTCCGCTGCTTTGATCGCCGCATGCACATCGGCAACGTCCGAACGCTGGAAGCGCCCGATGAGATGGCTGCGCCGCGCCGGATTGATGTTATCGAAAGTCTGGCCGGAGACCGAGGGTTTCCATTCGCCGCCAATATAGTTGAGATAGGTTTTGGGTTCAGCCGCTGCCGGCGTTGCCGTGGACATAGGAATAAGACTCTCCTTTGAGTTCTCTACAGGGTGTGTGTCTTCTGCTCGTGCGCGCTATGAGCGCATCTAGATGAGTATAGCACGCGAAAATGCAGCGCCTGCGGGTATGTCCACTTGACGACGCATGTATGCTGTGAAGAGATACCGCATACCTGGTTGGGATATCTGGGTTATCCAGGATACTTGTGGAGGAGATTTGCATGCGCTGGTTTGGTTGGTTTCGCAAGAAGAAGACGGCTGCCGATGAGCAGTCTATGATGGCAACGATTGGCGGTCGCACCTTCACACGCGGCATTCCGTATGCCCTGCCGCGCGACCTGGAAGAGATGAACCGGCTGGATTTCCAGCACTTTCTGCTGCGCCAGGCGTTCAAGGGCAACTACGCCGCGCCAATCGGCAATCCCGGCAGCATTCTGGATGTGGGCGCAGGCACCGGACGCTGGGCGCGCGAAATGGCGCTGCTCTTCCCGCAGGCGCAGGTGGTTGGCATTGATGTCAACGTGCCGCCGGTTGATGAGGCGGCATCCGGCGGAGCCGCCAGTGAGCCGCTGCCACCTAACTATCGCTTTGTCGCCGGCAATATCTTCGAGGGGTTGCCCTTCCCCGACGCCAGCTTCGATTTTGTGCATATGCGGCTGCTGGTGCTGGCGATTCCTCATGACAAATGGCCGTTCGTCGTCGGTGAACTGGCGCGGGTCACGCGAATTGGCGGCTGGGTGGAGTCTGTGGAGGCGACGACGCTGGAGCAGGGTGGGCCAGCGATGGACCTCATCATGGAATGGATTGTGACGATGCTTGCGCGGCGCGGCATCGTCTTCGCGGACGGCGCAAAAGTGGGGACTCTGTTGCAGGAGGCAGGGCTGGTGAATGTGCAGGCGCACAAAATTACGTTGCCGTTTGGCGAGTATGGCGGCAGGGTAGGCAAGCTGCTGGCGACCGATTTCTTCAACGGCGCGCGTAGCTATGGTGGATTGCTGGAGGCGCAGGGGCTGGCAACGGTCGCACAGTACAACGAGGCAATGGAACAGGCAGCACGCGATACCGCCTCGCCGCAGGTGCATTGCCTCTCGCCGTTCCATATCGCCTTTGGCCAGCGCACGTAGCTCATGGGCTAGCTATTAAGCCGACGCGGCAGTGAGAAGTTGGGAATCGCGGCAATAAATTGCCGACGCATGCTTAAGGTGGGCTAAAGCTACAATGAGAAGCGTTCCGTGCCACATGCAGGACTTCAGTCCCTTTCCCGTGCTCCGGCTCTTCAGAGCCGCGATGCTGGCACAACAGAAAACGCTGGCGCACCACAAACGGTACGCCAGCGCCAGAATAGGTCGCCTCACGGTCCCCTCTCCCGCGCACGGGGGAGGGGTCGAGGGTGGGGGCCTTACACCAGGTCGCGCCGGTGGTTGCCGATGAACGTCTCCGGGCTGAGGAACGATAGGATAATCAGCCCAACCCAGGCGACGACCCCCACCAGACCGACGAGCCAGCCCAGGATGCCAGTGAATGAGCCGATGATCCCACTAATGAGCGGGATATTGATGGCGCCGAAGAGGCCACCAATCAGGCTCAGCGCCAGGCTAATGATACTCAGCCCGCCGAAAATCACCAGTGATTGGTAGGCGTGGCGGCGCACATTGGCATTGCGCTTCTCGATCACCAGGAAAATGATGCCGGTGATCCAGCCCAGCACATAGGTCAGCGGGCGCTCAAATCGTTCGTCTATCCCCAGCACAGTGGGACTCGAATATCGGTTGTACATGGTTCTGGTCTCCGCCTCTTGCTTGTTCTCACTTGTTGTTACGTTGTTGATTCTATCTGTCTCCGGCACAGCAGGTACATCACACTCGTGCCAGTGTGGAGCATCTTGCCTGAGTTGCATAATGCTTCGTCACCAATTCCTACGCCCCACCGCGATGTTGGTTGCAGCTTTTCGCACAAACGTTACATGACAAACAAGAAGACGGGCAAAAGGCCGATGAATCGCATACGAATCACAAATGCGTCATACGATAGCAACGCAAGCGGTCGAACCGCTGGAATGTGCTATCATTGCGTAGCGGGGTAATTTTCCTTACGAGATAGATACGAGATAGATCTGCGCCCCTTCTTCCGCGCCTGAATGAGCAGTCGCGTTATCCCTCTGGCTCCCCTCTCCCGCGCACGGGGGAGGGGCCGGGGGTGGGGGCTACAGATGAGGAGCCTGAATAATGGATAGCCTGGTCCGGCATGAAGTCTTGTCGCAGCGCGTGCAGGCGGTCAAACCGTCTGGCATTCGCAAGTTCTTCGATATTGCCGCAACGATGGATGATGTGATTTCGCTGGGCGTCGGTGAACCCGATTTTGTCACCCCCGATCATATTCGCCAGGCAGGCATCCAATCTATCAACGAGGGCGAAACCCACTACACCTCAAACTATGGCACAATCGCGCTGCGCGAGGCCATTGCCGGGTTGCTCGCCCGTCGCTATGGCGTCACCTATGACCCCAAGACCGAAGTGCTGGTGACGGTCGGCGTCAGCGAGGGCATAGACGCCGCCATGCGCGCGCTACTCGACCCCGGCGACGAAGTAATCGTGCCGGACCCCGGCTATGTCGCCTATGAGGCAGATATCGTCTTTGCTGGCGGCACCGTCGTCCCAGTCACGACCTCGGTGGAGAGCCATTTCGCCCTCGAAGCCAGCGCCGTCGAGGCCGCGCTGACGCCACGCACGAAGGTGATCCTGCTCGGCAATCCCAACAACCCCACCGGCTCCGTCATCGAGCGCGCCGAACTGGAAAAGATTGCGAAGCTGGCTGTGGAGCATGATCTGGTCGTTCTCAGCGATGAGGTCTATAGCCGTCTCGTCTATGGCGCGGAGCATGTCAGCATCGCCGCGCTGCCCGGCATGCGCGAGCGCACCATTCTGGTGGATGGCTTCTCGAAGGCGTATGCGATGACCGGCTGGCGTATCGGCTACGTTGCCGCGCCCGCACACATCCTGGAGGCTATGCTGAAGATTCACCAGTACGCCATCATGTGCGCGCCGACGATGAGCCAGGCGGCGGCGCTGGAAGCCGTCTTGCATGGCGAAGATGATGTGCGCATGATGGTCGCCAGCTATGATGAGCGGCGCAAGCTGATCGTGGCTGGCCTCAACGCGCAGGGGCTGCCCTGCTATGAGCCGCACGGCGCGTTCTACGCCTTCCCCTCGATTGCTGGCACCGGCCTCAGTTCCGATGACTTCGCCGAGAAGCTGCTCTTCGAGGAGCGGGTGGCGGTGGTGCCGGGCAGCGCATTCGGCGCGGCGGGCGAGGGCTACGTGCGCTGCACCTACTGCACCGCCAGAGAAAAGCTGGAAGAGGCTATCGAACGCATTGGGCGTTTCGTGCATAATCATCGTTGAATTCTGATACGATACCTTACGATACAGAGGACATAGGGCAATGGCTACAGCACCGACATCAACTTCGGTGGAGTACGAGGTTGTCATCGGCTTAGAGGTTCACTCACAACTGCTCACGACGAGCAAAATGTTCTGTCGCTGCCCGGCGGACTATGCGAACGCCGAGCCGAATACGCACATCTGTCCGGTTTGCTCCGGCTATCCAGGCGTGCTGCCGGTCATCAACGAGCAGGCGATAGACTACATCATGATGACTGCGCTGGCGTTGAACTGCGAGATTCCGGACTTCTGCAAGTTCGACCGCAAGAATTATGGATATCCGGACCTGCCCAAAGGCTACCAAATCTCGCAATACGACCGGCCCATCAGCCGCAATGGCTACATCTTGCTCGATGTCAACGGCGAAGAGCGGCGCATCGGCATTACGCGCGTGCATATGGAGGAGGATACAGGGCGGCTGGTTCACCGCGAGGGCAAAAACAGCTACACGCTGGTGGACCTGAACCGCGCTGGTGTGCCGCTGATGGAGATCGTCAGCGAGCCAGATATTCGCGGCGCCGAGGAGGCGCGGCTCTATATGGAGAAGCTGCGCACGATTCTGGTGTATCTTGGCGTCAGTTCTGGCAAAATGGAGGAGGGCGCGCTGCGCTGCGACGCTAACGTCTCGATTCGCCCGCGCGGCCAGCAGGAATTTGGCGTCAAGACGGAAATCAAGAATATGAACTCGTTCCGTTCGGTGGAGCGCGCCATCAGCTATGAGATTGGCCGCCAGATCGAAGTGCTGAGCAGCGGCGGCGTCATCCACCAGGAGACGCGCGGCTGGGATGAAGATCGCGGCGTCACTGTCTCGCAGCGCAGCAAGGAATACGCCGACGATTACCGCTACTTTCCGGAGCCGGACCTGCCGCCGCTGGTCATCAGCCGCGAATGGGTGGAGCGCATCCGCGCGCAGATGCCCGAACTGCCGGACGCCAAGAGCAAGCGCTTCGTCGAGCAGTATGGCTTGAGCGCGCGTGACGCTGGCCAACTGACCGCCGAGAAAGCGCTGGCAGACTACTATGAGGCAGCGGTCGCGGCTGGCACATCCGCTGATACTGCGGCGCGCGCCAAAGCAGCGGCAAACTGGACGCTTGGCGATTTGCGCCGCCTGCTCAACGCCGGAAGTCTGGATATTACGGAGAGCCGTGTCGCGCCGCAGGGCCTTGCCGAACTGCTCGATTTGATCGAGAGTGGCAAGATCAGCGGCAAGCAAGGTAAAGAAGTGCTTGAGAAGGCGTTCGCCAGCGGCGATACGCCCGCCGCCGTGGTGGAGCGCGAAGGCATCGCCCAAATGAGCGATAGCGGCGAGCTAGAGCGCATCGTGGACGAAGTGATTGCCGATAATCCCAAAGCCGTTGAAGATTACCATGCCGGTAAGACAGCCTCGGTGCAATTCCTGGTGGGCCAGGTGATGAAGCGCACCAGAGGCCGCGCCAGGCCGGATATGGTCAGCCCGCTCTTGCTGGGCAAACTCGGAGCGCCGTGAGCCTCTGAGCCGAGGGTAGCGACGATTCGAGTGAACGATACGACGGGGTATCATCCCGCCCAGGACGCGGCGCTTGTGCTGCGCCTCGAGTTGTATTGCACACAACCAAAGGAGGTCTCTGTGCCAATGGGGGACAATGTGCGCGACTCGCGTCCAAATCCGTTTGACGTAGCAGTCGCGCAGTTCGAGGTCGCCGCCGACCGGCTGAACCTCTCCGAAGACATGCGCGCGATTCTCCGTCAGCCAAAGCGCGAGTTGATTGTCAATTTCCCGGTCCGTATGGATGATGGCAGCATCCGCATGTACCGGGGCTACCGCGTCCAGCACAACATCAACCGTGGCCCTGCCAAAGGGGGCATCCGCTATGATGCCGGCGTCACCCTCGATGAGGTGCGGGCGCTGGCGATGTGGATGACGTGGAAATGCGCTGTCGTAGATATTCCGTTTGGGGGCGCCAAAGGTGGTGTCACCGTTGATCCCAAAGTGCTCAGCAACGCGGAGCTGGAGCGCCTGACCCGCCGCTACGCAACTGAAATCTCCGTCTTGATCGGCCCAACCAGTGACATTCCGGCGCCGGATGTCAACACCAACGCGCAGATCATGGCCTGGATCATGGATACTTATTCCATGCACGCTGGCTATTCGGTTCCCGCCGTTGTCACCGGCAAACCACTGGCCATCGGTGGCAGCGAGGGCCGCAACGAAGCCACGGCCACCGGGGTCGTCGCCGTGCTGAAGATGGCCGCCGAAGATATGAAGATGCCCATGCGCGGCGCGCGGGCGGCGATTCAGGGCTTCGGCAACGCGGGCGCCATCGCGGCAGAACTGCTGCATGCAGAGGGCGCGCTGGTTGTTGCCGTCAGCGACCGCCAGGGCGGTATCTATGACGAGAGCGGCCTGGATATCCCAGCGGTGGTGCGCCACAAGCGCGCGACGGGGTCGGTCGTCGGCTTCGAGAAGGCCCAGCGTATCAGTTCTTCCGATGTGCTGGAAGTGCCCTGTGATATGCTGATTCCCGCCGCCACCGAGGGACAGATCACCAGCGAGAACGCCAAACGCATTCAGGCGCGTTTGATCGCGGAAGCGGCCAACGGCCCAACCACCCCTGAGGCCGACCAAATCTTCTTCGAGCGTGGCATCCGCGTGATTCCTGATATTCTGGCGAACGCCGCCGGTGTCACTGTCAGCTATTTCGAGTGGGTGCAGGACTTGCAGAGCTTCTTCTGGACGGAGGAAGAGATCAGCGAGAAACTGAGCCACATCATGCAGCGCGCCTATACTGATGTCGCGCGGCTCGCCAGCGACCAGAACTGTGACATGCGCACCGCAGCGCATATGGTTGCCATCCGGCGCGTCGCAGATTCCACGCAGTTGCGCGGCGTATACCCGTAGGATACAGGAAATTTGTAGTAGCGCAGACATTCTGTCTGCGTTTCGATAGGCCAACTGACTGCCGGACGCGCGTGCCTCAGTGCGCGGGTCCGGCGTTTTTTTATGCGCTCTCGGCTTTGAAAAGCCGGGGCACGCGCGGGAAAGGCTAAAGCCACCACAGGCGCCGCAAGACTTCAGTCCAGTTCACCGTGCGCCGGCAGTTTACTGCCGCGAGAACGAACGTGCGCCGGCAGTTTACTGCCGCGAGGATACCTCAAAAGTGGTGGATATTTTGCAGGCGGTCGAAGAAATATTGCCAGCCAGCAAGATGGCTCGCGCGCTGCTCCTGCTCTTCCGCCGAGTCGCCATAGACACTATGGGTGAGGGTGAGCTTTGTGCCGCCGCCTGCGTCCGGCGCGAACTGAATCAATACGTCGCGCGTGGGGAGTTCGGCTGGCTCGTGGTCCCAGCGCCAGATGAACCCCAGCGTCTTGCCTGGCTCGAAGCTGGTATAGTGGCCGCGCAGATGCCAGTTCTGCTGCGGCCAGGTCAGGTGATACGCGCCCCCCAGCCGCGCATCAATCTCTGCCTCCGGTGGCCACCAGAGGCAGAGCAGGTCTGGCTGTATCCAGTGGTTGAACAATGCCAGGGCGGAAAATCCAGGGAAAATCTCTTCAACGACGAGAATATCGTGTCCGGTTTGTAGCTCTACAAGCGCCATGCAGACTCCCCCAGCCTGAAGAATAACAGGCCGCTTTATTGACAACTATTGACATAGGCATGTTCTGTCTAGTATACGGAACGTTCGTTCTATTAGCAAGCCCCTGATGTTGCTTCGCGTTGTAAGCTGTCATAAGTTGATAGTGTTGTGGGACACGCATTGCTGCGTCTATGGCGTCTATGGCGTCTGGGATGATATGTGCAGGTATAATTTTTGTGTCCTCGACCGTCAACATAGGCAACATAGGCAACATAGGCAACATAGGCAAAGTCAACTGTATTGGATCAAGGGAGACCAGTGTGACCAGGGCAAAACAGCACACCGCAACAGAGTCGTCGGCAACAGGCGCAGCGCAGCAGACACACGATGCGCCAGCGCAGCAGCGCCCGCTGCCGCAGGTCAATGTCGCCTTGCTCAAACGTTTGAGCGAAACACCCGGCGTCGCCGGACGTGAAGAACGTATTCGTGAACTTGTCATCAGCGAACTGCGGCCATTGGTGGACGAATTGCAGGTTGACGCGCTCGGCAACGTCACCGCCATCAAACGTGGCAGCGGCAACCGCCGCGTCATGCTTGCGGCACACATGGATGAAATTGGCTTCATGGTGCGCCATATTGACGATGATGGCTTCTTGCGGCTGCAACCGCTGGGCGGCTTCGATCCGCGCGTGCTGGTGGCGCAGCGAGTGCTGGTGCATACCGCTGGTGGCGCATCGCTGCGGGGTGTGTTGACGCCTGCCACCAAGCCGATTCATCTGCTCGGCGATGAGAAGCCGGGCGCTCCTAAGCTCGATGAGTTCTATGTGGACCTGGGATTGCCAGCAGAAGAGGTGAAAGAGTCCGTGTCGCTGGGCGATTCCGTGACGCTGGACCGCACCTGCGAGGTGCTTGGCAGCAATGTCATTGGCAAGGCGATGGATGATCGCACTGGCGTCTTTACAATGATCGAGACGCTGCGCCGCTTGGGGAAACACCAGGTCAATGTGATTGCGGTCGCCACGGTGCAAGAAGAGGTCGGCCTGCGCGGCGCGACGACGGCAGCCTACGCCGTCGAGCCGGATGTGGCGATTGCCCTCGACACCACACTGGCGCAGGATATCCCTGGCAGCGCGCGACACGAAGCCATCACGCGGATTGGTGAAGGCGTCGCCATTAAAGTATTTGACTCATCGTTCATCCCCAACTTCAAGCTGGTGCGCCATCTGCGAGATGTGGCGGAGCAGCACGGCATCAGCCATCAGCTCGAAGTGTTGCCACGCGGCGGCACCGACGCAGGCGCAATGCAGCGGGCGCGGAGCGGTGCAGCGGCGATCACGCTCTCCATCCCGTCGCGCTATGTGCATACCGTCAATGAGATGGTCAGCCTGCATGACCTGGACGCCGCCGCAACGCTGCTGGCGCGCTACCTGGAAGAAGCGCACACCGGCTCCTATGAACTCTAAGCACTGCCGGTCAGACAGTATGACGCAGATGACGCAGATTGCTCAGATTGCTCAGATATTGCCGCAGAGATGTGACAATTCGGCGCGCGATTTGCTACAATGGCGCTGTTGAGTTGCAAAGAGCGCCATCGGCCTTTCAACGCTTTCTTTGCGTGGTGCGCGATGGCGTCCTGCAACGCCGTTATTGTTATCTGGACCACGGCAGAGCGCCGCCAACAGTGTCTATGGTAAGAGATAGGGTGGCGCGTGGGTGCCGGTATGCCGTATCTGGCAACTGGCGACAGAGGAGGACCGCGGAATGGCAACAGAACGTAAGGGACGTGGACGAGGCTTTGCTTCGATGGATCCGTCTAAGCAACGAGAAATAGCGAGCAAAGGCGGACGCGCCGCTCACACGCAGGGAACGGCCCACGAGTGGACCAGCGAAGAAGCACGGCAGGCTGGCCGGAAGGGGGGAGCAGCGAGCCGCCAGCATATTGATGCCAAGTAAGGCTGATACCGCTGGGCGAGAGAAGGCGTGCCAGCGTCGCGCGTTTTCTCAGGCGCGGCGATGAAAGCGGAAAAACGAAAAAGCAAGCGCGAGGGGCGCATCACCAGATGCGCCCCTCGCCTGTCCACTTACAGTCTCCTCAGCGAACTATCGCTCCAACCGTTGATCTACTGCGGTTGGTTTGACTGCGCCGGATAGCGTTCGCTGAAGCGGTCCGCCGTGCTGTGTTCCGCTGTCGCCGCCAGGACCTCCTCAACCACAGGGTGTTGACGGTTGAGGCGGAGATTCTCGCTGCCGGATGGATCGGTCATGACGCTCAGCATGCCTTCATCAATACATTCGCGCAGCAGATCGCGGGCAGATTCGCGGGTCAGGCGGCCCCGGAACCGATTCTTGGGATTGAACGGATCGCCAATAAAGTTGGCGACACCGCCAACCGTGCGCCAGGACCAGTGCCGGTCAATATAGTCGAGGAACTGGATGAACCCCGGCTCATCTGGCGCCACCGGCCCAAGCGATACACCATAGCCGCCGTATGATGTCCCCTGATAGCTGGCGCTGGGCGATTGCAGTGGGCCACTCCCCGTGCCGTAGCCCAGCGGAATGAACTGCTCAGCGGCGCTAATCAGATCACGGCTGACAGTGCCAGGAACACCGACGACGATCACCCGCTTGTTCAAGCGCAGCTTGAGGCGTGCGCAGATGCGCGTGAAGTCGCGGTCGCCGCTCATCAGAATAAAGGTGTTGATGGAGGGGCGGTCAAACACGGTTTCGATGATGTCCATGAGCATGTTCAGGTCAACAGTGCTTTGCGTAATCACCGGCTGCGGGCCGGGATAGTAGCCGCCACCATTGCCATAGCCATAGGAATTGCCATAGGTATAGGCTGGCGCTTCCTGCCGCTCACGTTGTTCATCATCCAATAGGGTGTCGTCAGCTAGCTCCATCTCGTCATCAGCATCGGCGCTCGTGTCGAGGTTGGCTGAACTGTGCTGGTCGGCGGCTGCGGAGTCCATCGTCATCTCTGCATCCAGCCCCTCGTCAACCAGTTCGCGCTCCTCGTCGCCGAATTCTTGCTGATTCATGCCGCCGCTGTGCGACTGGAGCGCATACGGATTTGGCTGCCCATACGCGCCACCCGGCTGATTCTGCCGGAAACGCTCGCGGATCTTCGCCGGACAATCTACGCGATCAATCATGGCGGCGGTCAGGCTGCCCTTGAAGAACTCAGGTTGGCGGGTCCAATCCGCATAGGCGCGAGCCACCATCACGGTGCCAAACCTGCGGGCCATAGCGATCAACTCTTGCGGATCGGGTTCACGACGCTGAACGTTGATCAGACTATAGCGAATATTCTCGAAATCAATAAACAGGGCGATTTCGTCAGTCACAGTTATACTCCTACCGAAAAATTGTACCCCAGTCGCTGCTCAGAAAAGTTTTACACGCTCACGCGCCATTTCTTTGCGTTTCTCTCGTTTCTCTTACAAGAGATGATATGCTAACGCGCCAACGCGCCGGACTGGGACCATGCGAACCAAACATACAGGCAAACCAGGAGTGCAGTAACGCGATGGATGCCGCAGGACCTCGACCATGCCCCACGCGCTACCCATGCCAGGGAAAACCGTTTGACGCAATAACAAACGAACGGCCCACACTCATGTGTGTTCGTTCCTCCTCCTTTCTTGATACATCTCTCAAGAGCCAGGCGATGTTTTGTTGGCCCTTGAACGAGTAAACCCATTAGTATATCACGGAAATCACCGCACCCGAGATGGGATTGGCGAAGCAGGTTGAGAGACGGCGCTACCAGCCCAACGCAGGTCTGGCTTCCGGGCGGCAAGGGTCTGATCTAATCGTCCTACTACCGTCGTATAGGGAGCCTGGCGCACCTTCTCAGGCTCATCAATTGATTCACGCGCAATTTGCCGCATCATACCAATGAATTCGTCCAGCGTCTCCCTGGTTTCAGTCTCCGTTGGCTCGATCATCAGCGCCTCTGGCACGATTAACGGGAAGTAGATCGTCGGCGGATGCACCCCAAAGTCGAGGAGACGCTTGGCAATATCGAGCGCATGGACATCGTTGCGTTTCTGCCGGTTGGCAGAGAACACAAACTCGTGCATGCAGGCTCTATCAAATGGGAGATCATAGGCATCCTGTAACGCGCGCATAACGTAGTTCGCATTCAGGATGGCACTTTCACTCACATGTCGCAACCCATCAGGACCATTGAATCGAATGTAGGTATATGCGCGCACCAATACCAAAAAGTTACCACAATTGGCGCGCACTCTGCCAATTGAAAGCGGGTCATTCTCTGCCCAGTAGTAGGTGTCGCTCTCGGCATCATACGCTGGGAGCGGCCCGGGGAGGAATGAGACGAGATGCTCTGCCACTCCCACCGGACCGGCGCCTGGTCCACCACCACCATGTGGCGTGCTACAGGTTTTATGCAAGTTGAAATGGACGACATCAAATCCCATGTCGCCGGGGCGCGTGATGCCCATGATAGCGTTGGCGTTCGCGCCGTCATAATACAATTGACCGCCAGCCCGATGCACTCGCTCGGCAATCTCGACAATATGCTCATCGAACAAGCCCAGCGTATTCGGGTTGGTCATCATCAGCGCCGCAATATTTCCTTCGTGGGCGGCCAGAACCTCTTCCAGATGGTGAACATCCACACCGCCGCGCGCATCCGAGCGCAGCTCCACTGTCTTGTAGCCGGCCAGGGCTGCGCTGGCGGGGTTGGTGCCGTGCGCGCCATCGGGAATCAAGACGATATTGCGGTGTCCCTCACCGCGATGCTCATGATATGCCTTGATGAGCATGAGGCCGGTAATCTCGCCATGCGCCCCAGCGGCAGGCTGAAGCGTTATGCGTTTCATACCGGAAATTTCCGCTAGATACTGTTCCAATTCAAATAAGAGTTGAATCGCGCCTTGCGTCAGGCTCTCATGTTCGAGCGGATGCACCCGCGCAAATCCCGGCAGCGCCGCCATATCCTCATTCAACTTGGGGTTGTATTTCATCGTACAGGACCCCAAAGGATAGAAGCCCATATCTACGCCAAAGTTGCGCTGCGATAAATGCGTAAAATGGCGAACGATCTCGATCTCGCTGACTTCCGGCAGCGGCGCAGGTTCCGCGCGCAGGTGATCGGCAGGGAGCAGGCTTTCCAGCGGGCGCAATGGGATATCGAGTTCCGGCAGCGTCGCCGCGCGGCGGCCAGGCGCACCCTTCTCAAAAATCAATTGCTCTGTACTCATTCCGC
This sequence comes from Chloroflexota bacterium, assembly GCA_021323855.1. Lineage (GTDB taxonomy): Bacteria > Chloroflexota > Ktedonobacteria > Ktedonobacterales > JADMIN01 > JAJPKE01. The sequence continues at coordinate 40,078 of JAJPKE010000027.1, forward strand.
ACTCCCTACGATGTCTTCTAACGCCGCAACCAATGAATCAATATCTTCCCGTGTGTGCGCTTCCGTTACAGCAAACAGCATCGCGTTTTCGAACTCTGGATATTCGCGTGAGAGATCATACCCGCCAATGATGGCGCGCTCACGAAGCTCAGCGTTGAGTTGTTCTGCGGGCAACGGCGCGCTGACGGCGAATTCATCGAAGAATGGGCGGTTAAATAGCATCGTGAAGCCAGGTATGGCGCTGATACGCTCGCTGGCGTAGTGCGCTTTGCGTAGGCATTGCTCCCCCAGTTCACGGAATCCCTGCTTGCCGAGCGCCGCCAGATACACCGTCGTCGCCAGCGCCAGCAATGCCTGATTTGTGCAAATATTCGAGGTAGCGCGCTCACGTTTGATATGCTGCTCGCGGGTTTGGAGCGTAAGGACGTAGCCCTCCTGGCCGCGATCATCTATCGTCTTGCCGACGAGCCGCCCTGGCATGCGCCGCACAAAGTTTTGCTTAGTGGCAAACAAACCCAGCGCTGGGCCGCCGTAGCCGAGCGGGCTGCCCAGGCTCTGCCCTTCGCCCGCCACGATATCCGCGCCGTAGTCGCCGGGAGCGGCCAGCACGCCGAGCGACGCTGGTTCGGTGATGGCGATGACATAGAGCGCATTGGTGCGATGCACCAACTGCTCGATGGCGCGCACCTCTTCCAGATTGCCGAAGAAATTGGGATGCTGGATGATGACGGCTTTCGTCTCCGGCGTTAGCGCTGATTCCAGCGCCGCCAGCGAGGTGACGCCCTGCTCAAGTTCGAGTTCACGCAGCGTGAAGCCGCGTGCCCAGGCGTAGGTGCGCAGCGTCGCCCGGTATTGCGGGTCCAGCGCGCGCGAAACCAGCACTTCGCCGTTGGTGGCCGTGCCTATCGCCAGCAGCGCCGCCTCAACCACCGCCGTTGAGCCGTCATAGAGCGAGGCATTGGCAGTGTCCATGTTGGTGATCTGGCAGATCATCGTCTGGAACTCGTAAATGGCCTGCAACATGCCCTGGCTAATCTCTGGCTGATACGGCGTGTAGGAGGTGACGAACTCTGCGCGCTTGTAAAGATGAGGGACGACGCTAGGGAGAATGTGATCGTAGCTGCCGGCGCCAAGAAAAGAGAGGTAGTGGTCTAGATCGGCGTTTTTCTCAGATATTCCCAGCATCAGTCGTTTGAGATTGGGTTCCGGGAGGGCTGGAGGCAGCGCAAGAGGATGCTTGAGCCGCACCTGTTCCGGGATAGATGTTGCTGTCAATAGGTCTTCTATCGTCTCAACCCCTACCGCACGAAGCATTGCCTGCTGCTCGGCAGTGGTGTTTGGGACATAACTCATTGCTTCATTGTTCCTCATAGTTTCTCACGAAAATCGGGCGACTCCATGAGAAGTAGTGCTCCAAACTGTCAGGAGTGGCAAAAGCTCCAAAAACTCCTAACTATACATGTGTATTATATCGCCATCTGTGCCACCACACGAAACCGGTACGTCGTGGCTAGTAGCAACTAGGACTATCTGCACGGATATCCCCTTAATTAGCCCCAGACGCTCGCATTTTCGCTGCCAACTTCAGTCATATCCACTTACTGTTTGCGTGTTTGGATAAACGCCTCATACGCAGCGGCATCCATGAGCTTATCCAGTTCCGAGGGATCGGATAGCCGGATGACGAGCAACCAGCCTTTGCCATAGGGTTCGCTGTTGACCGATTCCGGTTGATCGCGCAGGCTCTCATTCACTTTGAGGATCAATCCACTGACCGGACTAAATAACGGCGAGGTCGCCTTGACAGATTCGATGTCGCCGATATGGTCACCGGCCTTGATCGTGCGCGAACCAGCGTCATCCCACGGCAGATCGAGATAGACGACATCTCCCAGCTCGTTCTGTGCATAGTCTGAGATGCCGATGGTGGCCTCGTCGCCATCCACACGCACCCACTCATCGGTCTCGCCATATTTGAGGTCGCCTGGAATTGCGCTGCTCATGGTAATCACCACCTTATTGTCGCTAAGCTGTTACAGATGATAGCACCTGCGAAGAACGTATATCAAGCGTGCGCGTGACACTGCAAAGCGCCCCACATGAGGGGTTACTTCGCGCGTTTGTAGAACGGCAGTGTGACGACCTCCGCTGCAACCGGCTTGCCGCGAATCTCTATAGCCAGTTGCGTGCCAGGCGCAGCGGCATCCGGAGGCACGTAGCCAAGCGCCACCGCCTGTTCGAGCGTCGGACACATCGTACCGCTAGTCACTTCACCAATGCGCTCGCCCTCGCGCATGATAGCATAGCCTGCTCGTGGAATGCCACGGTCGCGCAGCACGATGCCCACCAGCTTGCGCTTCAATCCGTGTTGCTTCTCATCCAGAAGCGCCTGCCGGCCAATGAAATCACTCTCCTTGTTCAGTTTGACGCTCCAGCCCAAACCGGCTTCGAGTGGGGTAATGTCTTCGGTCAGTTCATGTCCATAGAGGCAGTAACCGGCTTCGAGCCGCAGTGTATCGCGTGCGCCCAAGCCCGCTGGCAACAATCCCTCCGGGCGACCCGCCGCCAGCAGCGCATCCCAGAGCGCGCCCACCTGCCCGGCGGAGCAATACAGTTCGAAGCCATCTTCGCCGGTATAGCCAGTGCGCGAAATCAGACATTCGATGCCGGACACTGTTCCTGGCTGGCAATGATAATAGGCGATGGTGTGCAGATCAGTGGTCGTCAATGGCTGAAGAATGCGCTGCGCCGCCGGACCCTGTAAGGCAATCAATCCCGTTGTGGCGGAGTCGTTGCGTAGCGTGACATCGGCATGCGCGGCGGCGTGTTCCGTAAACCAGGCCCAATCCTTCGGCATTGTGCCAGCGTTGACCACCGCCATATAGTCGTCTGTGCCAAGATGATAAATCAGTAAATCGTCAACCGTTCCTCCGGTCGGCAGGCAGAGTTGCGTATAGAGCGCCTGATTGATCGCCAGTTTGCTGACATCATTGGGAACGAGCGATTGCAGGAAGGCCAGCGCGCCGGAGCCGGTGATGCGAAACTCGCCCATATGGCTGACATCGAAGAGGCCGGCGCGCTCGCGAACGGCGCGGTGTTCCTCGATAATGCCGCTGTATTGCACGGGCATCTCCCAGCCACCGAACTCCACCAGGCGCGCCCCCAGCGCCTGATGCCGCTCAAAGAGGGGGGTACGTTGCAGCGCCGTTGCTGCCGTCTCATGCTCACCCATTGTGCACTCAACCTCTCCCAAATGTCCATTAGCGCAGTATTTTTGCTCTGGTATGCGTTATTTGTTCGATGCCAGCGAACAGTTGCGCGCGCCCACATTGTAACACGCATTCATGAGCAACCGCGATACACCTCATCTCTACTATTCATACTTTTCATACCGTCCAAGCGCATAGACTACATGGCATTTTCGCCATTTGATAGTTTATCCTAGAATGAAGAGAAGATACGTTCCAGGATTGGACAGCACGGAACAGAAGCAGATCGGATACAGACGAGTGATACCACCATACGTTCATATTCCCACGACGACGCGCCTACGCGAAATTTTGACGCAGGCAGAGACGCTGGCGAAACGCTTCCGCGACCGCGCGAAAGCCAGCGACCGCGACGCACGATTCCCTCATGAAAACTTTGCCGACCTCCGTGAAGCCGGGTTCCTTGCGCTCACCGTTCCCGAGGCTGACGGTGGATTCGGCGCAAACGAGTTGGAGTACGCGCAGGTGCTCGAACGCATCGCCTGGGGCGACGCCTCGACGGCGCTGGTGCTGGGCATGCACCTGAGCAATGTCGGCCAACTGGCGGAGGGCCACCTCTGGCCGGAACATACGCCGCGCCTCTTCCGTGAAATCGTGGAGCAGGGCGCGCTGCTCAACGCTGCCCAGGCGGAGCCGGAACTGGGCAGCCCCAGTCATGGCGGCCTGCCGGCGACCACCGCACAGCCGGCAGGCGACGGTACATGGCGCATCTCCGGGCGCAAAATTTATACCACCGGCGCACCGGGCCTGCGCTATTTTCTCTTGCTGGCAACAATTCGAGAAGAAGGGCAAACGCCCCAGCTTGGGACGTTTCTCCTGCCGAACGATGCGCCGGGAGTGCGCATCGAAAAGACTTGGGATGCGCTGGCTCTGCGCGCCAGCGGCAGCGACGATCTGGTGATGGAGGATGTGCTGGTCGGCGCGGAGGCGCTGCTGGACAGGCGGCCCGTTGGCACGCCGGATCCACGTGCGGCGCTCGGCCTGCCCTGGGGGTCTATTACGCTCGCCGCCGTCTATACGGGGCTGGCGTTGGCGGCGCGCGACGAAGCTGTCTATTTCGCCGCCACCCGCGTGCCAACCGCGCTTGGCAAGCCGGTGGGCGAGCTACCGACAGTGCGGCTGCGGCTGGGCGAGATCGAGACACTGCTGCTGACCTCGCATCGCCTGCTCTACGGCCTGGCCGCCGATTGGGTTAGTGTTGCCAAAGAACCGGAAATGCGTGCGGCGCTCCAGGCGCAGGGACCGCTGGTGAAGTCCATCACCACGAACAATGCCGTGCGTGTCACCGATCTTGCGTTGCGTGTCGTCGGCGGCGCTGGCTTACAACGCACGATGCGTCTGGAACAGCTCTTCCGCGATGCGCGCGCCGGTCTCATCAATGCGCCGCTGGATGACATCGCCTGGCAGAACGCTGGCAAAGCGGCGGTAGACCAGGCGGCACGCGAGGAAAAGTGATTTATGCGACAGGCAATGCACGCGCCAGCAGTCGCAGCCAGTTGCCGCCCATGATGCCCGTCACATCGTCCTCGCTGTAGCCAGCCTGGGCAAGCGCGCTGGCCAGCTTTTCCAGGTCCGCCACGGAATCGAACGCTTCAGGCGTGCTCTCGACGCCGAAGCCGCCATCGAAGTCGCTGCCAATGGCGCAGTGGCGCGCAGAGCCAGTGAGCTGGCAGATATGGTCAATGTGCCTGATGACATCTGCCAGCGTCACCGGCGAGTTGTTCACGTTCCCATCCTTGTCTTCTTTGCCCCAGCCCGCCACCAGGAAGGAATTTGCCATGACAGTGCCGATCACACCGTCGCGTTCAGCGATGGCGCGAATCATCTCGTCGCTAAGTTGGCGGTCGGTGGGCACCAGCGCGCGACAGTTGGAGTGGCTGGCGATGATCGTGCCGTGGAACTGCTCAATCGCCTGCCAGAAACTCTCCTCCGCCATGTGGCTCATATCCAGGGTGACGCCCAGCCGTTCCATCTCTACCAGCAGCGCCCGCCCCAGGTCAGTCAGTGGGCCAGGAGCGCCGGTGCCACCGGCATAGCGGGTGCCGCGCCAGGCGGGACCGACGATTCGTAGTCCCTGCGCATACCATGCCGGCAGATCGGATGGCTCACGCAGGGCGTCGGCGCCCTCCATCAAGATCACCATCCCCACGGGACGGTCATCCGGCGTCCTGGCGGCGGACCAGTCCACTGTCAATTGCTGCAATTCCTGCTGATTGGTGATGAGGCGCACGCCAATATCTTGCGCTGCCAGGTCGTGATAGTAGCGCAGTTGCTCCTGTGCGTTGGCGGTCATCGTGTCGAGGGCAGCGGGCATGGTGAAGAGCGTGGCAAAGACCAGGCCGACACCGCCCAGCCGGTGTTCAGGCAGCGCCACCATTGCCAGGTCCGGGCTGTCTATCAGCGCACAGCCACGCGCCGCCGCAATCTCATCTTCGCGCCTGCGAATCTTGGCGACGGATTGGCGGATATCGCGCCCACCATGCAGCACATTCATCGCAATATCTTCGTGCGCATCCACAATTAGCATAGCAGCCCTCCAGGTAATGTGATGGAAAAGATGGACTAGATGCCTCTGTCCTTCTATGGTAGCAGATAAAAATCTCGGCCCGTGAGGTCCGTGCAGATACGGCAGTGAGGCGCGCGTATGCTGCTCAGAGACCGGCGAGTGGTAAACGCTGGCCAAAAACGACATAGACCAGATCAGAGTTTGCGTGCTTGCCCTGCTCAAACTCTGCGCGTAATGCCCGTAGCGCCGCATCGTAGTCTGCTGGCGAGACGATTTCCGCCTCGATGATGGCGTCGCGGAAGACGCCTTCGAGGACCCCTAGCGATTGCGTCTGCCAAAGGCGTCGCTCGCGGGTGAGCGTCAGGTCCGGAAAACTGGGTATCACACACTCGGAGACCTGCACCAGGCCGGCATTGTGGAGCAATGTTTTGAGTTGCGGTCCGAGGTCGGGGTCCACCCCGCGCTGCCGGCAGAGATCAGCCACCCAGGTATTGGTCAGGAGATAGGCGGGACCGGGATCATAGACAGCGACGCCCGGCTCCATGCACTCCACCCATCCTCCTGGCCTGGTGACACGCACGAGTTCGCGGAGGATATCCGGCCAGCGCGCCGCTGGCAACTCATCGTACATGAAGCGAAAATGCACATAGTCGAACATGCCGTCTGGGAACGGTACCCCTTGGAGCAGATCGGCCTCGACGAAGGAGACGTTCGCGGAGCGCACGCCCAGCGATGCCAGCATGGCGCTGGTGTTTTCGGGGAGGACGAGATCGAGGCCAATCACCCGCGCATCAGGGAACTCCGCCGCCATCTCCACTGCCCAGCGACCCGTGCCACAGCCTGCGTCCAGAATGGTCGCTGGCTGCCAGAGGGGTGCGAGGTGATTGCCACCGAGCATGCGGCGCACGAGAAAATGCTGGAAATCGAGGAATTGGTCGGTGCTGGCGTCTTTGGGGCCAATGTAGGTGGTACCTTCCACATAGCGGCGGCCACGAATCCAACGGAAGCCGCGTTTCGTCTGCTGTCCCGGCGGCACGGTCGCTGGTGGGTCGAGAGCAGCGGAAGATGCTGAACGTTGGGTATTCTGGATAGGTTCTGTCTGCCGTTTACGTCGCCACCACATCACACCATTGCTCCTTTGCGAGTATACGCACCGCTCCATTGCAGGGTAGTAGGGTATCGTGGGATGTCTTGCATACTACTGCGGCGCAGCCGGAGCGTCAAGCGAAATCACGTTGGGACAGACCACTAGACAAGGATAACGAGTGGGGAATGCGCCGAAGCTGTCCCCACTCTGGCGACCGGCCAAATCTGCTACAATAAGCAATAGGCATACCATCCCCTGCGGATTTGGAGCGAAATTCTGTTGCTTTACGGGAAAGGATTGTGAGGAACACCATGCACCAATGGGATGTCACGCCGGGTGAAGCGATTGCCATCCAGCAACGCCTTCGCTCGCAGGTGCAAATGACCAATGGGATTGCGCTTGCTGAGATCAAGACGATAGCGGGCGTTGATGCGTCGTACCGTGATGAAGCGCGGGCGGCGATTGTCGTTCTCACGTTTCCGGCGCTCGAAGTGGTCGAGGAAGTGGTGGCGGCACGCGCGAGCGCCTTCCCCTATGTCCCAGGGCTGCTCTCATTCCGCGAGGTGCCGGTGGTGCTGGATGCGCTGGAAAAGCTCACGGTGCGCCCGGATATCCTCATGTGCGATGGTCAGGGCTATGCGCACCCGCGTCGCCTGGGGCTGGCGAGCCATCTGGGTGTGTACCTGGATATGCCAAGCATCGGCTGCGCCAAGTCCCGTTTGATTGGCTCATATCATGAGCCGGGTCCAAATCCTGGTGATCGTGCGCCGTTGATGGATCGCGGCGAAATGATTGGGATGGTATTGCGTTCCAAGAGCCGCACGAATCCGCTGTTCATTTCCAGCGGGCATCGAGTGGATCTGGCAACGGCAGTCGAACTGGTCATGCGCTGCCTGCGTGGCTATCGCCTGCCGGAGCCGACGCGCCTGGCAGATAGGCTCTCAAAAGACCCAAGCGCATATGAATAAGGTTGGGTGCATAGAGAATGATCGCATCGTAGGGCAGGGCTTGCCAAAGATACAATAGCTGTGGTATGGTATTCCTCGCCAGGAGTGATCGAGACATGATCACGCTGGCGAGCATCCTTCCGGGATCGTCTAGTGGTAGGACAGCTGACTCTGGATCAGTCAACCGTGGTTCGAATCCACGTCCCGGAGCCATACCAGAGGTGGGAGTTGGGCAACGCCTGACTTCCACCTCTTGTTGTTTACCCTCTGCGCTTTTTCCCGTTAGCGAGGGAATAAGTAAGCCTATTACTAGCCATCTCATCCATACCTCACAGAGTCACCCAAGCTATGTCTCAATCTGCTTTGGAAGGCAGCATTCGTATGTATGCAATGTCTGTTCGTGCATCTTGCCTCACAAGTGGCTCAAGATGTGCGAATAGGTGAGACGGAGGAGGCTTGCCATGCCAATGCGCCTCATTGCTCGCCCCACTTTCGACATGCTCGAAGGGCGCCAGGTCGGTATACTCGTGCATAGGGGTATCGGACATGGGACATAGGAAATATGTGCCCACAGATGTAACCCATCTCGCGCATTATGCGTGTTCAGTGATAGGGTAGTAGAAACGTCCATTGCGTTCCCATCATTTGTATTGGGCTTTGTTAGCGTTTTGTATTCAGTAGCAGGGGTATGCCGTAGCGGGTTGACTGTCATCGCCGTTGCGGTCCGGTGTGGAGTGGAGGACCTTGAGCTAGGATGTTGAACTTGGAACAGAACAACGATTTCGTTGCGAGAGTGGCTCGCTCGGCGAGCCGGAGAAACCACTGGCGCACGACGCGCTCTTTCCGTACTCTCTCGGCGCTTGGTCTTGTCATCATCCTGGCGAGTGTGCTTCTCAGCGCATGTGACTCCAGCGCACACGACGTCGCCCAGCGCAACAAAGCGCTGCTCGACCGCGAGCTTCAGACGGCTCGCACAACTTATTTCGTTCCAGGCTCCCTGCTCACACCCATCCAGGCGCAGGAGAATAAGCTCGCCGCTGCCGCCACCAGCGGCACCGACGCGAGCTATCAATCCGCTGCGGCAGGCTATACGCGGCTCTACAACCAGGTACTTGCCGACGAGAAGATGGCGCCCGCCCAGGCCCAGGCGCTGGCTTCCAATGACCTCCAGCAGCTCAACACTGCCATCCAGAACGTTCAGCAGCAGGGTTTCGTGGAGATTACGCAGTATGTGCCCCGGTACCAACAGGCGCAGCAGCAATTGACCGCCGCTACCACGACCAAATCCTATTTCCAGGTAGCCCGCTTCGTCGAGGCGCAACTTGCCGCCGTCAACGACATCAAACCGGTCTATCAGCAGCTTCAGGCATTGGATACGCAGATCAGCAGCCGTGAGTCTGAGTTTGGCCTCACCAGCGCACAGCCGCAGCCTTTGCAGTGCGCGGTAGGTGATACCACCAACTACTTTACGCCCGACCCGGCGGTGACTGTGACGCCGACTGTTCAGCCTACCTTTGAGTTTCAGCAGTGGCCCACGCAGGACCTCAACCTCTTCCGCGCTGCCAGTTCAGCGCAGGACTACGAGGCGCTCATCCTGCTGATACGCGCGCAGACGACACAGCTCCTGGCCGATACGAGCCAGCTCCTGCCCACACAAGCGGCGATGCTATTGCAAACCTTCCAGACCAACGTCCAGACGTATCAGAAGGATGGTGGCAAGGATACGCGCTATCAGCAGCAGGCAGAGCAGGACGCTCAAGCGCTCGCGGCAGCAAAAACACTCGCGGACTACACGGCGTTCGACAAGACTATCCAGCAGCAGACACAGGCGATGGCGCTGCCGCTCATCCAGGTGCAAACGCAGGCAGACCTCAAGACGCTCCAATCGCTCGTCGCCGAGGGCCAGAGCAAGACGATCTACGATCCATACGATGGTGTCAGCTACGCAGATGACTATGAATACGCCATCCAGCAGCCCAACTCCGAATGTTCCGACTGCCAGGTCGGTATCGGCGACGCGGAGGCTCGCCTTCAATACGCGCAGACGCTCTCGGACTACCAGGCGGTTGACGAGGAGATTCAGATGCTCACCACGAATCTCCAAGCGATGTTACAAGATATCGGCGACAAGACACCCGCTAACCAGGTCCACGAGGAAGACCTCAACCTGATGCAGCACTATGGGATTATGAGCGGCAAGGTAGTAGTCGTCTCACTGTGGGAACAGGCGGCGCGGATGTACGACAATGGCAAGCTTGTTGCAAGCCTGTTAGTTACAACGGGTAATCCTGACCTGCCCTCACCTCCAGGCGTTCACTGCGCATGGGGCAAGGCGACAAATTACCTTGATAAGTCGCCATACCCGAAGGGCAGTCCCTTTTACTATAATCCCACGCCCATCCACTACGGCTTGCTGTATTCCGACTATGGTTTCTTCATGCACGACGCATGGTGGAGGACCGACTTTGGCGGCCACAACAACCTGCCGCATTACGATCCTATCGCGTTCAATAGCGGCTCACATGGCTGCATCAACGTGCCGTACAGCCCCTACGCGGAGCAGTGGGCATTCGATTGGCTTGACTACGGCACACCGATCATCGTGTACTGAGAATCCGTGCGAGAAGGCTACTTTTCGTATCATTCGGTGAGAGGCCTGTCAGACCTCCCCTACGCCGCAGTTGGTGGTCCGAACCAGGTGGTGAGCGCGTCGTGGAGACCCCGGAAGGCCGGATTTGTTTGGCCTTCCGCTCCCACGGCTCCTACCCATGCCACATAGCCGTCGGGTCGAATCAACACTGCGGTAGGAGCAGCGACCGCGCCAAGTACCGGAAGCTCCCATGCGCCAGTGTACGTTGCGGCGACTACCTGTATCCGATCCGCCCACGGACCGATGCCGAAGCCGCCAGCGTCGCCAGTCCCACTGAAGTTAAGGAGCACCGGCTGGGCATTGTGCAACAGCGTAAAGATTCGCAGCGGGCCGTTGCCAGTGACCAGATCGAGATCGGGCATGCGCCGCCCGAGCAGCGGGTGTCCCTCACTTCCTTCACCGATGCTGAGATCATAGTGAATATCCAGGCCAGACATCATCCCACCGAATCGCCTGCGCGGCTCATCCATACTGAGGAGTTCGGCCACGGTGTCGCGCAAGGCGTCTATGCGGTCGTCTGGGCGAAGTAGTGCGGTTTGCGCCATCGTGTTATGCAGCACGCGGGCGGCGACCGGATGACGCTCAGCCTGGTAGGTATCCAGCAGCGTGTCTGGTGACGTTCCCTTCACTACCTGCGCCAGCTTCCATCCCAGATTCACCGCATCTTGCACACCGATATTGAGGCCCTGTCCACCTGTCGGATAATGCACATGCGCAGCGTCGCCGGCCAGCAGTACCCGCCCGTTGCGGTAGACCTCCGCCTGCCGTGTCATGTCAGTGAACCGGGATATCGAGGTTGGGTTGTGTACTCCGTAGTCGGTCCCATAGACGGCAATGAGTGCCTCGCTGAGATCACGCAGCGTGGGTTCGCCGCCCGAACCGAGGTGCTGCTCAGTTACCATGACCCCCACACGCTTCCCGTCCTCCAGGCGAGAGAGCGCGTGAATACCCTTGTTATCGCGACGAGTGCCCCATGCTGGCTCCCCGGCCATCGGGTCCTGTTCGACCTCGGCGATCAGGTTGCTGATTGACGGATCCCACCCTGGAAACGCGATACCGGCTGCTTTACGGATCAGGCTGCGACCGCCATCACAGCCGACGAGATATTGTGCCCGTAGTGACTCGCCGTTGGACAACTGGACGGCGACGCCGGTGTCGTCCTGCGTGAAACCCGTCACGTCACAACCGTAAGCGATTTGCACTCCCAGTTCTCTGACCCAATCAGCGAGTATGCGCTCAATATGGTTCTGCCGCAACGCAAGTCCATACGGGTGCCGGGTGGGAAAGTCGCTGATGTCCAAACGAATCCAGGCGAATCCGGCGACCTGCGCTACCTGCCCCTGTGAAAGAAACCGACCAGCGATACCGCGTTGATCGAGTACCTCAATAGTGCGTGCATGCAGACCACCCGCGCGCGAGCCGATAAGCTCCTGGCTGGCGCGCCGCTCAACAACCACAACGTCTACGCCTGCCAACGCCAACTCGCCCGCCAGCATCAGCCCGGTTGGACCGCCGCCAGCGATCACCACCGCATGTCCAGTCATCGTTCCACTCCATTCACTTCATGACGCACATGAGGCATGTTGCTTCCGACTTACATATGCCTCTGGTCTCGGCCTGCGATTATATGGCACAACCCCAGGCTTGCCGCAAGGCCACCTGTGCGCTGTACAATGAAAATGGAAGGAGTGAGTAGTCCCGCTCCTTATCGCTCGCTTCCTTGCCATTCGTTGTGGGTGGACAATCTCCCTTTTGTTTCGCAGGGTCGTGCTTTTTAGGGGAGTTGGGCTGTGCCCGGCTTCCCCTATCGTATCGTTATTTCTACACATCCAAACAGGTTGAGTTTACCTTTTGCGCACCAAACGGAATCCTACATCCAGGCGCCCATGTGCATAATTTGGATCATCTGTGCTCACTTTTTCGCTATAGGCCAACCCTTCGGATTTTGCCGGATGTAGCCATGAATAGCCTCGGAGTGAGAATGTATCAGCTTTTTTGAAGATAGCCATCCCTTTCTGCGAGGTACTGGTCATCTCTCTCACATTGCCCGCCAGATCATAGATTTTGCCTCTTACTTTGTCGCTAACATAAGCGCCAACAGGAGTAGTGATTTGTTTAAATATCAAGTGGCCTTCCGTATTTTTGTCTGGAATATTTGCAAATCCCGCGACATATGCTGCGCCCCAGGGATATGACGTGCCAATGATGATGCTTTCGCGCGCGGCTTTTTCCCATTGGGCTTCCGTCGGGAGTTGCCATTGCTCCCCCGTCATTTTTGACAACCATTTTGTATAGGCAATTGCATCGTTCCAGCTTACCATGACTACCGGGTGATCCAGGTGAGCTAATTGGTCCTGCCAGGTAAACCCTTTATTCTGCCATTCAGGAGGGGCGTCTTCGGTAAACCTTGTGGTATGCGGTTCGGGCACTACCCCTGCCTGAACCGCGCATTCATATTCCGCCACCGTCACAGGATATATCCCGATAGAGAACTCGACTTGACCATCTTCATAAATTTCAGCCACTGGCGGGATGATGACGGTTTTATGGGAAACGACCGCTGTTTTAAATCCTTTGGCTGCTAAGCCCGCTAATTGTGTGTCTCTTACCGCCTGTTGCGCTTGTTTTTTCAACTCCTGCCATTCTGCCTGATGGGATTTACATGTATCTTGCTGTTCTGTGAACTGCGTTTCTTCGAGAGAACCAGAGTCATAGCCGGCGGGGAACATCTTCGCCAGCGCCACATTGCATACGTCGAGAACGTTGTTGCAGATGCCAATTGCTTCATCAAACTGTTGCGCTTGCAAAGCTCGGTGAAAATGCTCGCTTGCTACTTGTATGGCGTCATTAGCGACATCCAGCCACTCCTTGCAGCGGTCTTGCCATTTGGGGCGTTGTTCCGCTTTTGCGTTTCCCAATTGCAACGAATCATAGTAATAATCTCGTTTCAAGCGAATAAACGCCTGAGTGAGAGCCTGGAATGCGTCTGCACAAGCAGCAAGCGCTGCGCCCCTTTGCTGCGCCAAAAGCGCCATATCATAGCGGTCCTGGGCCTGTGCCAGGCGAATCTCTTCTTCGCGCATCTGCCAGGGAAAGTCACTGGAGTTCACTTTCAGCGCTATTTGACACACTGTTTTGGCCTCTTCCCAGTCCTTATGCTGCATGGCCGCATCAAAGCGCGCCTGCAAGGCGGTAGTGCTCCAATGATCTCGTTTATCGCTGATTTGGAACGCCATCTGGCGAACTTGTTCGGCCTCTTCCCATCGGGTTTGCTGCAAGGCGTTATCAAAATGCGCTTGTAGCGCTTGCTCCTGCTGATCCTGCCACTTCTTTTGATAGCTTTGCCATTCTGCACGGCCTTTCTCCACGTCTTCCCTCTCCTCAGAGGAAGAGTAAGAGGAATAATAAAAATAATCAGGAATGGTCTTCAATACATCCTGGCAGGCTTTCTGCGCCTGTTTACAAGCGTCGAGAACAGTGTCCCAGTCTTGGCTAGCCAGACTTGTGTCATAGCGGTCTTGGGCCTGAGTCAGCGCAATCAGTTTTTGGCGTGCCTGCCATTGGGTCTTCTTGACTCCAATTTGCAGTGCCGTCTGGCAAACTGCGTCCGCTTCATCCCATTGCTTGCGCTGCAAAGCGGCATTAAAGTGTGTCTGGAAGACCCGTTCTTGCTGATCTTGCCACTGCTTTTCGGAATCCATCCATTTGGTTCTTCGCCGCTCCTTGTCCTGCTCTTCTTTAGAATAGCCATAATATTTATTAGGAAAGATAGTCTTCAACACGAATTCGCAGATTTGCTGTGCCTGTTTTTGCGCATCAAGCGCAGCTTTCCAGTCTTGGCGCTTGAGAGCGGCCTCATATGATTCTTGCGCCTGCTGAAGGCGAACAAGCTGCTGTCGCTCTTGCCAGATCCAGTTGTTTTGGCTTAACGCTAAACCATCAGCTACGAGTTCTTGAGCTACATTCCACTGTTTTGCGTCGAACAAAGCAGTGTATCCAGTATCCAGTATGTTGAGCCGTTCCTCGAGATTTCCGGTGACAATAAACGCCCGGTCCCATGCCTGTTGAGCATCCCGATATTGTTGCAGCTTCAGATGCGCTTGCGCTTTGGCTTGCCAGAGATCTGGGCGCAACCGATTGATTTGAATGGCATGATTCAACATCTCTAAGCCTTCTTGTAAGGCTTCCTGGTCCTCGTTGACTTTGATGAGTGCTGTGCCTACGTCTCCCCATAACGTGGCATCACGCTCATTCCCTGGCAACCCTATTGCCTCGCGACCAAGTTTGACGGCAATGCGAAAGCTCGATTGGCCGACCGCCTCGTGGACTTGAAGGGCGAGATTGCGGGCAAATTCCAACTCCGCCGCGTGAACTGCTGTTGTAGGCGGGGCCATATTAGAAGACTGTCCCTGAACTGCACGCAGCAACTCATCCCAGTTGCTCTCCGGGACACCATCATATAAGGCAATCACCTGGCGTAACGTAAGCAGCGGTGATAGATGATCTATATCATCTGGTATCTGTAGGCTACGGTCTATGAGAACAGGGATAATTCTACGGTTCGGATCTTTAATTGTGCGTGACAGCGCGAGGTTTGTTTCTTCAGCTACCCATTCGGCAACGATACTTCGTTGACTGAGCACCACCAGAAAAATCGGGCGAGTAATGACTTCATTAGAAATACGTCGAAACCAGTCGTCGCCGGCATGTATTTCAGTCTCGTCGAGGAAGATATCGTTGGGCTGCGGTAGCTCCTTTTGCAAGAAGTCTCGAATTTTGTGGCACTGAGCGTTGTCGAAATGAGAGTGACTGATAAAAATAGATAAGGAGGGCATCTGAAATCTCCTTGTTCATTTGCAATCGCTTATGTATTGTGCGGTTGTTGGCAGTATAACTCTAAATGGCGATTTCTGACAAGGTGTGACGAACGCATTTCCCCAAGCACTTATAACGGGTGAAGGACGCTAGTTAACGCTCGAATGTGGCATCATGTTCGCCCTTTAGAGCTATGATGACTTCAGCCTGTTATTGATGATATTGAGGAGAGCCTGCGAAGACGCTGTCTGATAGTGGACATGCAAACACAGACTCTCCTGCATGGCTCTCATATGCCCCAGGCTTGCCGTCCGTAGATTGCCCACAGGTGGCGCGCACCCTCGGCCAGTTGCCGGGCGATTACTCGCAGCAACGGGAAGGCGACATACGCGAAGACCAGGACGCTGCACCCAATGTAGACTAGGCTGCGGGTAGACAGCGGCTCGTAGACGACGAACGGGCGCCATAGGGCGCTGAATTCGGGGGTGTAGTGGCAGAGCGTTTCCAGCGCATAGTTATTCGCCTGGCAGGTGCTTGCCAGCGTATTCTGGTCAAAGACCACCCCATTGATGCCTACCCAGAATGAAAGGACCAGAACGACGAGCGTGATGAGATTGACGATGAGCGACGCGCTGGGACGTTTGATTGCTAGCGCCAGCGCAAAACAGGCGATGAGCGAGCCAGCAAGGAAAAAGCGCGGCCCCCAGTACCAGCCGCCATACCAAGCCCACCAATGCGAGTAGACCAACACTAACCCAATCAAGAAGGCGAGCCACAATTGATATGCGGCGTAGAGCATTTGGCCCTGGTCGCCCAGCGCCAGCAAGCGTTTGCGGACCGGCAGAAAGAGGCCGGGCATGTAGAAAATCAGACCCTTGCCAAACGAGAACAAGATCGAGAGCAGGCCGAAGAAGATCGGATAGCTGAATCCTGGCAGACCGGAATAGGGCATCACCGTGCGGAAGCCAACGTTGCCTTCGTAGCCAGTGGCGAGCGGCGCACCCCGGCGCAGCCAGTTCTCCGCTCCAATTATCGCCACGGCTCCCAGCGGCACCAGCACATAGCGCAGCCGCCGCGAACTCGCGATCTGCTTCAGGCTCATCAACCCCAGGCCTAGCAGCGTTGCTGGCGTATTGACAACGCCGAGGATGGCGAGCGGCCAGCCAATTTTGCCGCGCCGTTGCGCCGCCAGCAGCGCGCCGATCATGACCAGCAGCGCCGTGAATATCTCGCCATCAAAGTCCGTGACCTGCTGGGCGCAGAGCGACGCAAAGACAATCAACAGCAGAAACGTGCGCAGAATAGAACGGTCTATGCGGTTGCGCAGCAAGACATAGAACACCACCAGACCGAGCGCGAGGAGCAGCCAATTATAATACTGAATCCACCATTGCGGCGTTTTGTAGAGTTTCCCCAGTAACCACAGTGGCGTGGCAAAGAGCGGACCCACAAGCGAATAGGGAACGGTGGAGAGGGTATGTGCGCTCAGCAATTGGTTCAGCGCCTGGAAGCGATGAACCGCGTCGCTCGATAAATGGCGCGGGATCAGAAGGAGGTTGATGAGCATGCCAATGATAATACTGGCCGTCTCAATCACCACCCGGACGCTGCTATCGCTCGTGCCGCTAGCGGGTTGCTTTGCCTGCGCTTCTGCAAACTGGCCATTCATGGATGACATGGATGCCTCTTGATCTCGTTCAAGTACTACAGACTTTTTCTGCCACGTCTCATCATCATAGCAGGTGTGTCCAGCCAATTCATGGGTTTCACCACATGGGTTTGCGGCTGTTGTATCGTTTATCCAGCGTGTGTACCATATCTATTGGGTCTATTGGTCTACCTGGGTGCATACGTCTGCGTGGCCCGTTCATCCTGATAGTAGGTCCATCAGATGTGGTTTCTTCTGGTTCTTTTGGCGCCATCTCTACCATTTCAATCGGATATTTGGTGTAATGGTAGAGGTCCATCGAGGCCAGTAGTGCCCACGATGTCAGTAGCGTCGCTCCAGTGATGCCACTAGAGTATGTGGATATTCGTATCCATCCAGGAATTATTCTAAAGAAAAGGCGGGGTAGCGTGGAGATGGAAATGCAGAGACAGACGGAGCCGCAGCGAGGGATGGGGCGACCGTTGGAGATATCCGTCATCATTCCGGTGTACAACGAGCGGCAGACGATTGCGGAAGTGGTGCGGCGGGTGCAAGAGCAACCGTTTGCCAAAGAGATTATCATTGTGGATGACTGCTCGAAGGACGGCACCCGCGACCTCTTGCAACAGACCGCCTGGCCCGACAACGTCCGCATCCTCTACCATGCCAAGAACCAGGGCAAAGGTGCCGCGATTCGCACGGCGCTGGGGGCGGTGGCCAAAGACATCATTATCATCCAGGACGCCGACCTCGAATACAACCCCGATGACTTTGGCGTGGTGCTCAAACCGATCCTCGATGGGGTGGCCGATGT
Source organism: Chloroflexota bacterium (assembly GCA_021323855.1). Classification (GTDB taxonomy): domain Bacteria; phylum Chloroflexota; class Ktedonobacteria; order Ktedonobacterales; family JADMIN01; genus JAJPKE01. Next base: position 57,814 of record JAJPKE010000027.1, read on the forward strand.
GGTCTATGGCTCGCGCTTCCTGGGGATTCACCGCTCATTTATGCTGCATCACTACCTGGGCAATAAGATGCTCACTCTCATCACCAACGTCTTCTACAACAATATGCTCACCGATATGGAGACGGGCTACAAAGCCTTCCGTGCCCCGGTGCTGAAGGGCTTGCGCATCAAGAGCAATCGCTTTGACTTTGAGCCGGAGATCACCGCCAAAGTGCTGAAGCGGGGATATCGCATCTATGAGGTGCCGATCTATTATGCGGGCCGCGATTATGCCGAGGGCAAGAAGATCACCTGGCGCGATGGCTTTGCTGCGATGTGGGCGTTGCTGCGCTTCCGCTTCTTCAACTGACCCTGAATGCACCTGCCCAAACCGGACGTATGCGCATCTTTAGACACAGAAGTGAAGGATCATCTCTGCTCGTACAACCTGCATCAGCCAGCGAGAAATTGCAAGGAATAGGGCTGGGTTGTATCGGTGTTGCGTCGTGCGAAATTCCCCGCTCGCCTCTCCCTTGCATGTTTCCGTGCGATTTCGGCAGGAGAATTGCCAATAGCATATCCTGTGACAGTTTATGCGTCTCTACTGTGCCCATTTTTCGCCATTTTTCGGCTCTACACCGGATCGCACGCACATTGTGGGGATCGGGTATCGTGCTGTTGACTGGTAAGCGACACGAGCGCGTGGTAGCATAACGGCAGCGGTTCATTGGGTGGGAGATAGGCAACGATATTGCAATGATACTGCAACGGTGGCCCGTTTCCACCGTATACCAAACAGAGACGCGCCTGTGTTGGCATGACGCTTTTCGCACTGTTCGTATACGCAGCTAGTGGGATTTGTGGTTGGGGGGGATCGGAACGTATTGCCCCTGGAGAGAACCTGGAGCGCATCTGGAGAACCGAAGGTGGCACTATGACACACCACACAGGTAGACATGCAATGTGGCCCGGCCAAATGAAGAGCGAGCGTCGCGTGCGAACCAGCATCTATCTTCCACGCCTGACGGTGGCGGATGGTGAATGGCTTGCCAAGACGTTGCCCGCCCTACAGCGCAACGCGCGCCCTGAACCGCACGCCATACAGGTAGAAGATATCGCTCTGCGCTACCGATCTGGACGCCTGGGCATCGCGGACGCGCTGGATGCAACCTCCACGCTGCTTGCGCCGTTCGCCGCCGCTGGTGCGATGATCGAGCATCGCGGTGAGTGGTATATCTCCGACGATGACGACGATGACCATGACGATCTCTTCGAGACAGAGCAGCCGACACGGCTTTCTGAGATGCCCAGCGAAGATTTGCTTGTCAGCGCGCGTGTCATCGTAGACGCCGCCGCCAGCGACGCCGGAGCCGCCGCGCTCTATTGGGCGGTGCTCGGTCTGACGAGCTGGTAGCCATCTACTCCATACGGGCGCCTGTTAAGCGATGGCGTCAGACGTGAAGAGTCCAGGTTCGCGCAGGTGATTGATATCATTGAGCGCGAAGAGCATGTGTCGCTGCCCCTTCACCCGCACCACCGAAATAGAGGTGTTGGCGGCTGGAAAAAAATAATCGCGCTCGATACCCAATATCGCCGCCAGATAGGCGTTGATAGCGCCGCCATGACTCACCGTTGCGACTCGTTGACCTGCATGCTGCCCTGCAATTCGCTCGATGGCGCCCCTCACTCGCGCGCGGAGAGCTACTGATGGCTCGCTGCCTGGAATATCCGCCCATTTCCCAGAGAGTGCGGCGACTACAGCGATTTCGCGCAAACGGTCGCGCAGCAATTTGGCGCGTTCTTCTGGATTGGCCGCCGCATCCGAGGGTATGCCGATAGGCCCAAGTCCGACCTCACGCAGTTCGTCATCTAGCTGCACGTCGCAGCCGGTCGCCACGCTGATCGCCTCCGCCGTCTGCCTTGCACGGCCTATCGGACTGCTGTAGATGGCTGCAAGCTGCATACCGCTCAGACGCTCGCCCAACGCCCGCGCCTGCCTGCGCCCCAGTTCACTCAATCCCTGCTCATCGTAGCCGCCGCCAACCACTTCCTCTGCGCCGGGGAGCGCGTCGCCGTGCCGGATCAGGTATATCTCGGTCGCGCCGCGTTTGAGACTGAGAAACGGGTCTGCGCTCGCCTCTTCCGCCGCCTTTGGCTCAATCGGTAACGTCTCCGCGCCTGTCTCACTATTTATCGTCATATCAGCAGGTATCCTGTTCTTGTAAATGATATGAACCGTAGGCCGGCGGATGAATCCGCGCCTCTGCCTCCCCTCTCCCGCGCACGGGGGAGGGGCTGGGGGTGGGGGCTTACTACTCGAAGCGCAACTCGCCACGGCAGACGCCCAGCGCCCGGCGGGCCAGCGCTGGCACACCCTCACCAAGCCTGGCGAAGAATGGGTCGTCGGTAGTTCCGGCAAGATGGCGCGCATAGCTGCCTTCCAGCAGAATCGCCAGCTTCCAGATGGCCAGCGCCACGTAGAAGGGCACATGCTCCATCGTGCGGCCCGTGCGTTCGGCGTAACGTGCCACCAGTTGCGCGCGTGTGCAGAAGCCCGGCAGCGCCGTGACATTCCAGGCATCGTCTTGCAACGCTGGCTCAGCATCCTGTGGTTCGCGCCAGAAGGAGAGCAGATAGCCCAAATCCGCCAGTGGATCGCCAATCGTCGCCATCTCCCAGTCGAGAATCGCCAGGATGCGCGCCGGTGGCTCAGACGCAAACATCGCATTGTCCAGCCGGTAATCGCCATGCACAATTGTTGCCGGGCCGGACTCTGGTAGATGCTCATGCAGCCAGATGGTCACGCTGTCGAGGTCGGGTGTGGGGCGAGTGCGTGAGGCGTCGAGCTGGCCGCTCCAGCGGCGCAACTGCCGCTCCAGATAGCCGGTAGGTTTGCCAAAGTTTTCCAGCCCCACCTGCTGCCAGTCCACCGCGTGCAAATCCGCCAGCCGGTCAATCAGTTCCAGCCCCAGGCCAGCGCGCAACGCGACATCTTCCTCGAAAGCGGCGGGCAACTGCGTGCGGATGACCACGCCGGGCACGCGCTGCATCAGATAAAATGGCGCGCCAATGACGCTGGTATCTTCGCAGAGCAACAACGGCTGTGGCACTGGCACGTTCGTTGGCGCCAGCGCGCGTAGCACACGGTATTCGCGCGCCACATCATGCGCCGTGGGCAGCAGCGGACCGCGTGGCGGGCGGCGCAGCACCCATTCATCCTGCCCGCGTGTCACGAAGAACGTTTCGTTGGAGTGGCCGCCACGAATGCGCTCGATCTCCAGCGGCGCATCACTTGCGTCGAGTTGCGTATTCAGATAGCGCGCCAGCGCATCGGGTTCCACCAGCGGGGGAAGCGTACTCATGCCAGACCTCCACAGGCGCTCTTGGTGCTGCCGTCCTCGTCTTTGCTTGCTTTGAGGACATTGCGTGCAATGACCATACGATGCACCTCAGAGGGACCATCGTAGATGCGCGCAGCGCGGGCATCACGGTAGAAGCGTTCGAGCGGCAGATCGGTCGAATAGCCAAGCGAGCCGCAGACCTGAATCGCCCGGTCCACGATGCGGTCGAGCGCCTCAGCGACATAGACCTTTGCCATCGAGACCTCCTGGCGGTAGGGACGGTCCTGTTCAATCAGCCAGGCGGAGTGTAGCACCATCAACCGTGCAGCGTAGAGGTCCATCGCTGAATCTGCAAGCATCCACTGGATTGCCTGCCGTTCGGCTAGCGGCGCGCCGAAGGTTTTGCGGGTGCGTGCGCGTGCGGTGGCGATGTCCAGCGCGCGCTGCGCCATACCAATCCAGCGCATGCAGTGGGCGAGCCGCGCCGGACCCAGGCGAATCTGTGCCAGAGCGAAGCCCTGGCCCTCCGCGCCGAGCATCTGGCTTGCCGGTATGGTGATATTGTTGAGCCGCACCTCACAGTGGCCGCCCGGCGAGTGGGTACCCATCACCGGTATCTCGCGCACGACCTCCCAGCCGGGCGTATCGGCATCCACCAGGAACAGAGACATGCCCTTCTGCGGCGCGACATCGGGGTTAGTGACTGCGACGACGATGGCGAACGCTGCGCCCGCTGCGCCGGTGATAAACCACTTTTCGCCGTTGATGATCCAGTTGTCGCCGTCACGCACGGCGCGCGACTTCAGCCCGGCGGCATCCGCTCCGGAAGCCTGTTCCGTCATGGCAAAGCAGGAACGCACCTCAGCCGCTGCCAGTGGACGCAGATAGCGTTCTTTCTGCTCATGGGTGGCGGCCTTCTCCAGGAGGTGCATATTACCCTCATCCGGCGCTGAACAGTTGAGGACCAGCGGCGCAATCGCGCTGACGCCCAACTCCTGGCTGATGAGCGCCATGCCCAGCGGGCCAACGCCGAGGCCGCCCCATTCTGGCGGCAGATGCGGCGCCCAGAGCTTGAGGTCGCGTGCGCGTTGCCGTAACTGCGCCAGCGCCTCCTCATCGAGATGGCCCTCCGGCATGCGTTCCTCGGCGGGCAATATCTCCTCACGCACGAACGTTGCTACACGGGTGCGAAGGTCATCCAGGTCCGGCGGAATGGTAAAGTCTATCATCTGCGATACTCCCGGCCACGTTGGAGGGCACGCCACGCCCAGGACGAGCGACATAGGATATGGGCAGCAGAACGGCGTCGGTACTGCGGCTCGTTCCCAGTATACGCGAGCCGGCATGACATGTACACGCAACTGGCAACGCTTTTTTCGTCTCGCGCTGGCGCGTGTAGCGGCTGCCGGATTTCCTGGGGAATTGTTCTGAGCGGCACGGTGGCGTAAAATTGGCATCGAATCTCTGTGCAGGGTCCATTGTCCGTAAAATGCCATTGAAGGGGATACGTCATGCGTGTCTTGATGATTTCGAAAGCTCTGGTGGCCGGAACATCGCAGCGAAAACTGGAAGAGCTGGCGAAGTGCGGCGCAGAACTGACGCTGGTGACGCCTCCCTACTGGCTGCATGACGATGGTAGTAAGCAGACTCTCGAACGGCTCTATACCACGGGCTACCGCATGATCGAAACCCCGATTCGCTTCAATGGCAACTATCATTTGCATCACTATCCGGAACTAGGCAGCATCATGGCTGAGGTCAGGCCGGAGGTGGTGCATATTGACGAGGAGCCATATAACTATGCGACGTTCCAGGCAATGCGGCTGGCCGAGCGAAACAAGGCGCGCGCGCTCTTCTTCGCCTATCAGAATCTCTTCCGCAGCTATCCACCGCCGTTTCGCCAGTTCGAGCAATACAACTATCGCCATGCCGCCGCAGCGATAGCCGGCAACCGCGAGGCGGGCGAAGTCCTCAAACAGAAGGGCTATCAGGGATCGCTCTATGTGATTCCACAGTTCGGCTTCGATACGGATATTTACCGGCGGAGCGCGCCACGCCAACCACGCCAGCCCGGAGACCCCTTCACGCTGGGCTATATTGGCCGCCTCAAAGAAGAGAAAGGATTGACGACGATGGTAGAGGCGCTCAGCCTGTTGCCTGACTATTGCCGTGCCCTGTTCATCGGGTACGGACCGATGCAGAGCGTCCTCGAAGAGCAGGCGGAGCGGCTGGGTGTAGCTTCGCGCGTCATCTTCAGGCCGGGCGTGCCGACGGCGCAGGTGCCGCGCGAATTGGAGCAGATGGACGTGATGGTGCTACCGTCGCTGACCCGCCCCAACTGGAAGGAACAGTTTGGCCGCACACTGGCGGAGGCGATGTCTTGCGAGACGCCGGTAATCGGCTCCGATAGCGGCGAAATCCCCTATGTCATCGGTGACGCAGGGCTGATCTTCAAAGAAGGCAATGCGCATGAATTGAGCGCCTGCGTCCAGCGATTGCTCGCTGATCCCGCGCTCTATGCTGAATTGGCGCGACGAGGCCGCCAGCGTGTGTTGGAGAACTACACGCAAGAGCGCATCGCACAGCAGACCTACGAGGTGTACTGCAAAATCGCACCGCGCGCCGTCTGAACCAATGTAGCACGGTTCTCGCTACTGGCGGGGCAGATATTCCTGTCTGCCAGAAAAGCCAACGCAGACACGAAGGTCTGCGCTACTGATGGGATTAGCCTCCTGATGCACATTGGCGTGAGCTTCCAACTGCTCTCAGCCGCTTGCCCAATAAGCGAGACGGCGGTATACTGGAAGGGTGAGACATCAGCAATCAGTAGCGGGCATCAGACCATCCTACGGAAGCGAGCCAATGGGCGCTGCATGAGGCAAGAGGACAAGAGGACAAACGCAACCTATCTCTACACTTCTTTATAGGGCGGATGATAGCAGGCAGATGATAGCAGAGAGCACTGGAATAGGGGCAGCGCGTGAGCCGGAATACGAATGAGAATGACGCATCCATCATCGAGCATCTCGTTGGCATGGGAGCCGCCGACCTGACAGCGCGGGCGAAGCGTGGCCAGGTGGCGCGCGCCTATGGACGCGAGGCCGAAGTCACGAAAGTGTTCGAGAGCCTGGCTGCGCGGCGCAGTTTGTTACTGCTCGGCCCCGCCGATGTGGGCAAAACAGCGATCCTGCACGAAGTGGTCTCGCGCATCGTCAAGAATCAGGCGCCATCCGCGCTGCTGGACCTGAAGTTCATTTCGATCTCTACTGGCGCGGTGATGGTGGGCACGAAATATCTCGGCGAATGGCAGACACGGCTGGGGGAACTGCTGGACGGCTTTAAGCAGAGCAAGCGCCTCATCCTGTACTTCGAGGATATCTGGGCGCTGCGTGATGCTGGCCGCGCCTCCGACAAATCAGACGGCTTCTCGACGTTTATCCGCCCATACCTGGAGCGGCAAGAAATCGTCGTGGTCGGCGAAAGTTCGCCGGAAAATTACAATAGCGGCAGCTATGGCACGCGGGCGCTCGCCGATGACCAATCGTTGATGAAGCTCTTCAACGTCATTCAGATCGAAGAGCCAAGCCGCGACGCCACCAAGAGCATCCTGGCGGCAGTCTCGCGCGACCTGCAACGCGAACACAAGGTGCGCATTGAAGCCACTGCCATCGAGCGCGCGCTGGAGCTGACGCGCCGTTTCCTGCCGTATCAGGCGTTCCCCGGCAAGGCGACGCATCTGCTGGAAGAGGCAGCCCAGGCGCACAAGCAGCAGGATGGGCAGAAGTCCGAGCGTTCCCAACCTGCACAACCCACCACCGGCGACGTGATCGTCACCACTGATGTGGTCAGCGCGACCTTCTCGCGGATGACCGGCCTGCCGGAGAAGATCATTTCGGATACGGTGCCGCTGAGCCAGGACGAGATACGCGCCTACTTCGATGAGCGCGTGGTGGGGCAGGAAGAAGCCGTCAATGCGGTGGTAGATGTCGTGACGCTGGTGAAGGCCGAACTGAACGATCCAGGGCGTCCGCTCGGCGTGCTGTTCTTCGTCGGGCCAACCGGCGTTGGCAAGACAGAACTGGCAAAAACGCTGGCGGAATATCTCTTTGGCAGCAAAGAAAAGCTCATCCGGCTCGATATGAGCGAATATAAGACAGCTATCAGCGTGCCTGATCTCTTGCAACAACTGACCGAGAAGCAACGGCGGCAGAGCTTTTCGGTGCTGCTGCTGGATGAAATTGAGAAGGCCAGCCCGTATGTCTTTGACCTGTTCTTGCAGGTCTTCGATGATGCGCGCCTGACCGACGCTTCCGGGCGCTCGGTGGACCTGCATAACACCATCATCATTATGACCTCCAACATCGGCACGCACGGCAGCGAGAATCGCGGCATTGGCTTTATTGACGCGGGCGCCAAAGCCGAGAGCCGCGCCCAGGAGGTGCGCAAGGCCGTCGAGGAGTATTTCCGCCCGGAATTCATCAACCGGCTTGATAAGATCGTCGTTTTTCAGCCACTCGGCCTGGACGAGATGCGGCGTATCGCGCGCCGCGAACTGGGTAAGGCGCTGATGCGTGAGGGCGTGTTGCGCCGCAACATCCTGCTGGACTTCCGTGAAGAAGTCCTCGATACGTTGCTCCAACAGGGGTTTAGCGCAGCTTACGGCGCGCGCCCGCTCCAGCGCGCCATCAAGGACCTGGTGCTGCTGCCGTTGGCGCGGCGTATCGCCTTGCAGCCGTCCACCGGCGAGCAATTGCTGGAACTCTGCGTGGTGGATGGCAAGATTGACGCTGCCATCATTCCAGTGAACGGCGTAGCGGAGGTCGAACGCGAGGAAGCGCCGGCAGAGCCGCACGAACGCACCGCCGTCACCGATACGGCCAGCGGGCGTGTCCGCACGATGGACCTGCGCAAGCTGCAGGAGGCGATTGTGGCGCTGCGCGAGCGCATCGAGGGACAAATCAACGGCGCGCGTTATGAGGCGCTGCAACATCGCGCGCAACAGTTACTTGCGGAGACTGGCAAGCCCAGCTTCTGGGATGAGAATGATCGCGCGCGGCAGATTCTCTCGACCATCTATCAGATCGAGCGCGTCACCGACCGCTTTGTCAATCTGCGCAATCGCGCAGAGCAACTGGGAGAAGTTGCCGTAATGATCCGGCGGCACAACGATACCGCCGGTCTGCCACGGCTGGCCAACAGTTATGAGACGCTGGAACGCGATGTGTCGCTGGCGGAACTCGAATTGTTCGCTGGTGATGGCGATACGCTGGCCGCTGATGCCGTCTATCTCTGCATCACGCCAGTGACGATGCCGCGCGCCCGCGATGCTGGCGACTGGCCGGAGACGCTTGGCGAGATGTATCTCAAATGGGCTTCGCGCAAAGGGCACGAGGTCGCGGCGATTCATGAGCCAGGAGCCGACCCGATTCTCTTGCTGCGCGGGCCGAATATCAGCGCGATTCTGCGCGGCGAAGAAGGCCTGCATAAGCTCCAGAGCGAGGAGAGCGGGGCAAAAGAGCGGGGGCGTGCGCAGGCGCGTGTGCAACTGGCGCGAGTAGAGGTGTTGCCTGTGCCAGTGCATGACAACAGCAACGGCGCGTCTGCACATGGCCCACACGGCGCCTTCCAACTCAGCGAACTCAGCGTTGATCGCCGCCCGCGCGACAGTCGTGAAAGCAAAGACGCGAAAGATGGTAAAGAGAGCAAAGAGGGAAAGGACCGCGCTGCGCATACCGTGATGGAGGCGCGTGACCAGGTGAGCGGGCTGAGCGTGCGGGTGCAGGCGCAGCAGCCTGATGAGGCGCAATCGCTAGCCTGTGACCTGCTTGCGGCGCTGCTCGAACGGCAGGCGGCAGGCGCTGCTCCGCAGGATGAGGTGGCGCGGGTGTATCATCTTGCCAAAACGCAGTATGCGCGCGACCCCCGCACCGGCGAACGCTCGAACCGGGCGCGCGACGTACTCGACGGCATGCTCGACAACTTCCTGCTGGCCTATCTCAAGCAACAGGCGGATGCGATGCAACCTGATAGCAACTTCGAGGGAGAGGACGGTGAGATGTCAGATTCTGCTCCCTCAGATGAGGACTGATAGCCTTCTGAGATGTAAGGGGAAGGTGGTAGGGCAGACATTCTTGTCTGCCAACGCGCATGTTGCAGGTGGACATTCTTGTCTGCCCTGCCACTCTCGATCACAGGCGTGCGGTTATCTCATTCAGAGAGGGGTCGCTCATTGAATGAGATAGATGAGCCAAGCGCCTGTTTCAGTTCAGTGGCATGGAGCGCCCATATGGGTTCGTAGTTGGCGATACGGTCGAATTGCACGCCCGCCTGCTCCATGATGGGTCGCTGCGCGAGCATCGCTGGCAGCGTGTTCATCTGCTTCGCAGCATCCATATCAGTCCAGATGCTGATGTTGATGAATGTATTCGTGACAGGATCAACGCCTGCGCTATAGTAAATCAAGCCGCGCAATTGTTTGAGCGAAGGCGCTACTGCTGCCTCCTCTGCTTCAGCCAATCGGCGAACCTCGGCATAGTTGGCGGCCTCGAAATGCCCTTTAGAGAGACGTACAACCGGATAGGTTGCCATAATGGATACTCCTGTCATTGGTAAGCGGTAAAGAAAGAGGCATCTCCTGCCTCTCCTAAATACTATACAACCGTGTATAATATTTAGTCAATCAGTGCCTTTGAGCTACGAAAGCAACAAGAGCCATGAGCAATATGGTAAGTCGCCCCAGCGGAAAGGATACAGCACATGGATTCAACGCGATCTCGTGGCAGGCCACGTCAGGTGGCGCTGGATCAACGTATTCTCGATGCGACGCTGCGCTTAATGGGGGAAGTCGGTTATGCGCATATGTCGTTCGATGATATCGCGCAGGCAGCGCAGACGACCCGCGCAACCATTTACCTGCGCTATTCCTCCAAGCCGGCGCTGGCTGCGGCGGCAATCGTTCACGCGCGCCGCTTGTATGTTCTGCCATCTCCCACAGGAAATGTGCGGCACGATTTGACGGCGCAGTTGCGTCACTTTCGGGAAAGCATGGCAGCATCCTATAGTTTGCCGATCATCGGCGCTGCACTGGCTGAAGAACACACGACACCTGAACTGCTCACGGCGCTCCGCGAGCAGGTGGTGGCGTCACGGCGACAGATGATTCGCTCTATCTTGCAGGAAGCCCAGGCGCGCGGGGAACTTGCGCCTGGGGTAGATGGGGTAGATATCGAGCTGGTGGTAGCGCAGCTCATTGGCAGCTACTATGCACTGGCGATTGCCGGCATGCCCATTCCCCCTGATTGGCCGGAGCGGACGGTTGACCAGGTATTTGCTGGGATAGCTCGCCATCCTGATGGCTAATATTTGATGCCGACAAGCGTCGCCAGCACAATCATAAGGGTGAGGGCCACGCCGAAGACCAAATGTAGCCGCGAAGTCTGGCGTATCCCAACGATGAAGGCTTTGCGGTCGGTCGCCGTCAATACTGCGCGCACATTGGTGTAGGCCAGCGGGAACGTGAGCCAGACGCCAAGCGCCAGGATCGGCAGCAGCCCCACCAGCGCGAAGATCGTTGTGGTGACATATGCGCCGATGAGCAGCGCCGCATGATAACGCTCACCGAAACGCCGCCCGAACCGCACCGGCAGCGTCAGCTTGTGAACCGCCAGGTCGTCCTCATAGTCGCGCACATTGTTCATGTTGAGGATAGCCGTCACCAGCAACCCAACCGGCACGCTGGCGGCGAAGGCATGCCACGACCAGCGTTGCACCTGCACGTAATACGCGCCCCAGGTCATCAGGAAGCCCATCGCCAGATACACCAACGGATCACCGAGGCCACGCGCTGCGAACTTGAACGGTTTCGAGCTATAGAAATACGCTATTGCCATCGCTGCCAGCCCGAAAAGGATGATCGCCGGGCCAACCACGAGGATCAGATAAAGGCCAAAGAGCGCTGCCAGCGCGAACGAGCCGGCGCCGCCAAGAAACACCTGCCGTGCCGTCATCTTGCCCTGGAAGATCACCGTCGTCGCGCCGAGCGATTGCGCCGTATCCAGCCCGTAACGATAATCGAAATATTCATTGAAATAGTTGGCGCCGATCTGGAGAAAGAGACAGGAGAGCATCGTCGCAATGAAGATGAGCGCGTTAAAATGTTGCTCGTAGAGGGCTATCGCCGTGCCCACCAGCACCGGGCTGACGGTGGCCGTCAGCGAAAAAGGGCGCGCCGTCTTGACCCAGTAGCTCCATGCTGTTGGCGCGCTTGCCGGTTGTGGCGTCTGTTCTGCTTTGATCATATCTCTCGAATGCTCCTGCCAGAAGATGGCTGCCATATGCTTTAATCCGACTATATTCTAACGTTTTATCCGTCCAGTTTCACCTGAGTGGAAGTCGCGGCTGTTTATAGCCGAGAATAGCATCACACAGTGAAAGGCAGCAACGCATGCGGACCCGCGACGCAGAGATACGCGAACTGCTCGATGCCGAAGAATCTCTCGATGCGCAGGCACTGGCCCATAATCTGCGCGATATTCGCCGTATCAATGCGCTGCTCGGCTGGACCTCCTACACTGTGCGCGCCGTCGCTAGAATAGTGCGAGAACAGCAGTTGCGCTCGTTCTCGCTGCTCGATGTCGCCTCCGGTTCAGCGGATATGCCGCTGGCTATCGCCCGTTGGGCGGCGCGCAATAGCATCGAAGCGCACATCATCGCAACGGATATAAGCCCGGAAATCGTCGCGGTCGCGCGGGAGCAAGTGGCCGCGCAGCCAGCGATACCAGCGATACAAGTAGAGCGGCAGGACGCGCTGCATCTGCCCTATAGCGATGGCGCTTTTGATATCGCGCTCTGCACGCTGGCGCTGCATCACTTTGATCCTGAGCGCGCGGTCGAGTTGTTGCGCAATCTGGCGCGGGCCGGCAGAACCGTGCTGGTCTTTGACGTAGCGCGTTCGTCATTGGCGTATGCAGGCGCCATCCTGCTGACGCAGGCGCTACGCATGCACCCGATGACGCGGCACGATGCACCGGCCTCCGTGCGCCGCGCTTATACCGCGCCGGAACTGCGCACGCTGGCAGACCGCGCCGGTCTGAGGAAAGCGCGTGTCTGGGTTGGCTTCCCGTTTCGGCTGGCGCTCTCCTGGCATGCGCCATGTGCGTCAACAGGCGAATGAATTCGCGGCTGGATGGCGTCCCGCCGCGAAACCTGCCTCCGCAGGTTCGGGTCAAACATTGCCTGCACGCTCCCGATTCTGCGCACGGCTGAATGCCCGCGCCTGCGCTCCCCTCTCCCGCGCACAGCGGAGGGACGCTCCGACTGAAATGGTCGGCATGGCGATGAGCACCCCTCTCCCGCGCACGGGGGAGGGGCTGGGGGTGGGGGCAGAAACTATAGTGAAGAGCAAAGGGCAGGCGCGATGGCGAGCGAGAAAGACCGCAAAGATCGCTATGATGTGGCGATTGTGGGCGCGGGACCGGCGGGCGCCGCCAGTGCGAGCCTCCTTGCCCGTTCCGGCTGGCGGGTTGCGTTGCTGGACAAGGCGACGTTTCCGCGTGACAAGCCCTGCGCCGAATACCTCAGCCCCGCCGCCGAGCCACTTTTGCGCGAACTTGGCGTTCTCGATTCCCTGCTCGCCATCCATCCGGGGCGCTTGCGCGGTTTTCGCATTTATGCGCCGAATGGGCGCGTTTTTCAGGGCGATTTTGCTGCCACACGCGACGCAAACGGCCATAGTTATTTCGAGACGGGGTTGGCCGTTCCTCGTCTACGGCTGGATGCCGCGCTGGTGCAGACAGCCACCGCTGCCGGAGCCGAACTGCGCGAGGACTGGCGGCTGGCGCAACTGACGCGCGATGCTGACGGCTGGACGTTGACGCCATCAGGCGAACGCGAGCCGGTGCGGGCACGTCTGCTGTTGGCAGCGGATGGCGTTCACTCGACGGTGGCGCGGAGGCTGAACCTGCACATTCCCACGCGCATGCGCAAGGTGGCGCTGGTGGCTCATATGCGCGGCATCGCAGGGCTGGCGGACTACGGCGAGATGCACGTCGCCAACAGGCGCTATGTCGGCCTTGCGCCGCTCGAATCGCCAGACAGCGGCGAACATGGTGATTTATGCAATGTGGCGATGGTGGTGGATGAGGCGCGCGATGGGCGGAGGCTAGCCGGTCGTCCGCAAGATTTCCTCATCGAGACGCTGGCGAGCTTTCCCCGGCTGCGCGGGCGGCTCGATCATCTGACGATTGTCCGGCGTACATTGACGATCAGCCGCATCTGTGTGAAGGCGCGGCGACGCTCTGATGATGGCATGCTGCTCGTAGGCGATGCTGGTGGCTATTATGACCCCTTCACCGGCGAGGGCATCTATCGTGCGCTGCGTGGCGCGCAACTGGCGGCGCAGGTGGCGAACGCAGCGTTGGAACACGACGACCTGAGCGCGAACATCCTGGCGCAGTATGAGCATTTGCTGCGCGCAGAGTTTCGCGGCAAGCGCACCGTCGAGCGCATCATCCAGGCAGCGGTGCAGGCGCCACCTTTGATGAACCACATCGCCGCCATCATGAACCGCAGACCGGCAATGGCCGACACGGTGGTTGCCGTCACCGGCGATTTCCTGCCAGCCTCGGCGGTGCTGCGCCCTGGCTACCTGCTGCGCCTGATCGTGTAGTGTGGCATCGGCTAGAAGCGCAAGAGACAGGTTTCCAGCGTCAAACCGGGACCGAATGCCATCATCACGCCCCAATCGCCGGGGTTGGGGCGGCCCGAACGCAGCAGTTCATCCACTATCAGCAGCACCGTCGCGGAGGAGCAGTTGCCGTGGTCGTGCAGGACTTGCCAGGAGAGCGCCATCTGTTCGTCGCTTAGCTCCAACTTGCCTTGAATCGCATCCAGGATGCTTGGACCGCCGGGATGAATGATCCAGTGACGGACATCCGAGATTGTCAGTCCATGTGGCGTGAGCAGGTGGTCCATCACTGCCAGGATATTGCGGCGCAGCGACACGGGCACACGCGGCGAGAGCGTCATCACGAAGCCCTGGTCGGTGATCTTCCATGACATCTGATCGGCGGTGGCAAAGTCGGCGGCGCAGTAGGTATCCACCACCTGCGGGCCGCTGGCGCGCTCATCATAGCCGAGCAGCGCCACGGCGGCAGCATCGCCAAAGAGCGCGAACGAGGTCAGCACTTCAGGATCGAGGCTTGGCATGAAGTGCAATGTCGTCAGCTCGACACAGAGCATGGCGACAGTGGCGTCCGGATGCGCGCGTAGCGCGGCGAGGCTCTGGCGCAGCCCCACGAGCGCGCCGAAGCAGCCCATATGCCCAACGACCAACCGCCGTACATCGCGCGGCATGCCAAGATCGCGCGCCAACTGAATGTCGAGTCCCGGCGCGCTATAGCCTGTGCAGGAGACGACAATGAAATCACTGATATCACGCGCGTCCCGCAGATTTCCTGCCTGGCGTTGCGCCTGTTCCATTGCATCCCGGCCCAGCGCATAGGCGGCGGACTCATAGGTGGCCATGCGTGCGCCGGTGGTCGGCGTCTCCGCATGATAGGCGCGCAGGTCGAGCGCGCTCTGCCGGTGCGCAACGCGGCTGGAAGCGAAGAGCCGTTCGATCAATCGTGCGTTGGCGGCCTGCTCAGCGTTCGCCTGCCAGTCCGCGCCAAGTATGCGTTCGCGCGCATACTCACACATCATGTCCTGCGTATAGTGATAGGGTGGGAAGGCGGTGGCGACAGTCAGTATGCGCGGATAGTCCGCAGAATCAGCCGAAATGGTCATGAACGTCTCCAATTCGAGCGCATACTGGACGTGATCCCGTATGAGGCGGGGTATCTTGTATGTCAGATGCGTTTTACGGTAACAGCGGGAGCAAACTCAATGCCACCGGCTCAGCAGCTTGTGCTACGATAGGGTACCAGGATACATCGTAGCAGCCTGTACGCATCGGCTACCATTGTTTATCCATCGCTCAGTACGAAACAGCAAGTACAGCGCATCCAGCCGAAAAGATGAGGGGAAACCATGCCATCCCAGCCATCGCTGCCACCTATACCATCGCAACCATCACAACCATCGCAACCGTCTGAACAACCGGAACCCGCGCCAGGCACGTTCATGTTCGACTATGAGCATAACCCTACCTGGCGCATCTTTCGCATCATGAGCGAGTTCGTCGAGGGGTTCACCTTTCTGGCGCGCATCCACAAGAACGTGACGATCTTTGGTTCTGCGCGGCTGCCGGAGACGCATCCCGCCTATCATCTGGCGCGATCACTGGCGCACCGGCTGGCAGAGCGTGGCTTCACGATTGTCACCGGCGGTGGTCCTGGCATTATGCAGGCGGCCAACCAGGGCGCGACCGAGGCGGGCGGTCCCTCGGTAGGGCTGAATATTCAGTTGCCGATGGAGCAGCGCATCAATCCCTATGTGCGACAGAGCATGAGCTTCCACTATTTTTTCAGCCGCAAGGTCATGCTGGATTTCTCCGCCGAGGCGTATGTCTTCTTCCCCGGCGGCTATGGCACGCTGGACGAACTCTTCGAGCTGCTAACGCTGGCGCAGACCGGCAAACTGGAACGTTCAGCGCCGATCATTCTAATGGGCAAAGACTTCTGGCAACCGCTGGCTTCCTGGCTGGAGACCACGCTGCTCAACAAAGAACATACCATTGCCCCGCGTGATTTCGCCCTCTGGACGCTCACCGATGACCTGGATCAGGTGGTGACGATCATTGAGGAGGCTATTCAGCAGCAGGTGGAGCAGCGGATGGCCGCCACTGGCCGTGCCAACCATACCCCCGACGACAAGCTGCGGCAGGCCACCAAACAGATGTCGGAACTGGAACAATAACATGATGAACACACCTGATACACTCTCGGTTAACTTTCTGGCGGAAGGCGAACAGACCGCGCTTCAGATAGCCGGACGGCTGGCGGCGTTCATTCGCGGCGCAGAGCGGAGCCTTGATTTCGCTATCTATGACTTCCGGCTGAGTCCAGAGACACGCGCCATCATTGCGGATGCGTTGCGTGAGCGCGCAACAGCAGGCGTCGCTATTCGTATTGCCTATGACGCTGACAAGCCCTCATCGCCGCCGTTGCATCATGGTATGGACCCGGCGCCTAATGGCACTGGCGAGTTCGTGCAATCGCTGGGGTATCCCTGGCGACGCATCGGCGGCATGAAGCTGATGCACAACAAATATATCGTGCGCGATGCAGCATTGCCCGGCGCAGCCGTCTGGACCGGCTCTACCAATCTCACCGACGACGCCTGGACGTTGCAGGAAAACAACCTCTTGCAACTGACCTCGCAGCCAGCGGCCGGCTACTATGCCCGCGACTTTGAGCAACTCTGGCAGGATGGCGACATCGGCAATAGTGGGGCGTTCGACACGACGCCAGTGACACTGCGCTACGGCGGGCAACCGGCACTTGTTGACATCCATTTCTCGCCGGGGCGTGGCCGCGAGATTGATTACGAGGTGGCACGCCGCGTCGCGTGCGCGCAGAGGCGGGTACGCATCTGTAGCATGCTGCTCAACTCAGGCGCGCTGCTCTCGGCGCTGGGTGAGGTATTGCAGTATAACCAGGCAGAAGTGAGCGGTGTCTACGACCGTACACAGATGGAGAGCGTGCTGGAGCAGTGGCAGGATGTGCCGCATAACCGCTGGAAGATCTACGCCGTTGAAGACATTATCAGCGCGGCCCATCTCGTCGGGAAAAACTCGACGCTGTACAGTCCCACCAGCCGGCACGATTTCATGCACAACAAAGTGCTGGTGGTGGACGATACGGTCATCACCGGCTCCTATAACTTCTCGAACAGCGCCGAGTTCAACGCTGAGAACATCCTCATCATCGAGAACGCGGCGCTGGCAGACGCTTACAGCAACTATACCGATCACCTGATGCAGAAATACGGAGGCGAACAAGGCAACCAATGATGACTTCTATGACCGTTCACGAGGCGGCGCAGGCATTGCGCGAACAGGTGGTGGCCGACCGGCGTCACTTCCACCGCAACCCGGAGCTAGGCTTCCACGAGTATGATACTGCTGCCTACGTGGCGGAGCGGTTGCGCGCGCTGGGCATCGAACCGCAGACTGGCGTGGCGGAGACCGGGGTGGTCGGCCTGATTCGCGGCGCGACGCCCGGACGTTGTGTGCTGCTGCGCGCGGATATGGACGCGCTGCCGCTGACTGAGGAGACCGGCGCCGAATACCGTTCGGAGCGCCCTGGCGCGATGCACGCCTGCGGCCACGACGGGCATACCGCCATTTTGCTAAACGTCGCTGAGGTTCTGATGCAGCGGCGCGACGAGATCAAAGGCACCGTCAAGTTGGTCTTTCAGCCAGCGGAGGAGGGTCCAGGCGGCGCGAAGCCGATGATCGAGGCAGGCGTGATGACCAATCCAGAGGTAGACGCCTGTTTTGGCCTGCATCTCTTGAACGATCATCCCGTGGGCACGCTGGTGGTACAGGGCGGTCCACTTCAGGCGAGCGCCGACGAATTTGAGTTGACCGTCGAGGGTGTCGGTGGCCACGGCGCCGCGCCGCATCAGGCAGTGGATGCCATCGCCATCGGCGCGGCCATCGTTAATGAACTGCAACGCATCGTCAGCCGCGAAGTTGACCCGCTGGACGCCGCCGTCATCACCGTTGGCTCATTCCACGCAGGCACCAAACACAACATCATTGCCAGCCGCGCCGAACTGCATGGCACGATTCGCGCCCTCAAGCCGCAGACGCGCGCGTTCTTGCAGCGCCGCATCGTTGAGATAGCAACACAGGTGGCGGCGGCCAGCCGGGCGACCTGCGACGCGCGTATCAATACGCTCTATCCGGTGACAGTCAATGACAACGCAATGGCTGCCTTCGCGCGTTCGGTCGCGGAGAAGCTGGTGGCGCCGGAGCAGGTTATCACGGCGCCGCCGGTCATGGGCGCGGAAGATATGAGCTTCTTCCTCAACGCCGCGCCTGGCTGCTATATCTTCCTGGGGTCTGCCAACCATGAGCGCCATCTCGATCACCCACACCACAGCCCGCTCTTCGACTTCGATGAGGCGTGCCTGCCGCTGGGCATCGAACTGTTGTCGCAACTGGCGCTAAACTATCTGGGGCAATAGCTCATTTACTTGCCAGCGGCAAGTTCGCCGAGCAATGCGCGGGCGATGACGAGGCGCTGAATCTGGTTGGTGCCCTCGAAAATCTGGGCGACTTTCACATCGCGCATGTAGCGTTCGACCGGCCAGTCGCGCACGTAGCCCGCGCCACCAAGCACCTGCACCGCGTCGGTCGTTACCTGCATGGCGATGTCGCTGGCGAAGCACTTGGCCATCGCCGCGTGCATCGAAGCTGCTGGTTCGCCCTCATCCATCTTGAACGCCGCTTCATAGACCAGCAGCCGTCCTGCCTCGATCTTCATCGCCATATCAGCCAGCATGAACTGGATGCCCTCAAACGCGCCGATAGGTTGGCCGAAGGCGCTGCGTTCACCGGCGTAGCGCGTGGCGACCTCGAACGCTGCCTGCGCGACGCCGGTGCTGATGGCGCCAATATTGATGCGTCCGCCGTCGAGCGAGGAAAGCGCAATCTTCAGCCCGTCGCCTTCCTCGCCCAGCCGGTTCTTCGCTGGTACACGGCATTGCTCGAAGATCAGTTCGCCGGTGGGGCTAGCGTGCAGACCCATCTTGCGCTCGCGCTTGCCAATGCTAAAGCCTGGGGTATCCTTCTCGACGATGAACGTAGAGATACCGTGCCCGCCCGCGTCGCTGGTGCGCGCCATCACTGCGTAGATGTCGGCCACGCCTGCGCTCGTCACCCAGAACTTTGTGCCGTTGAGGATATAGTCGTCGCCGTCGCGGATGGCCGTCGCGCGCACATTGGCGGCGTCGGAGCCGGCGTGCGCCTCGCTCAGACAGAACGCGCCAAGCAGGTCGCCGCCCGTCATCCCTGGAACCCAGCGGAGCCGCTGCTCCTCATCGCCAAACTTGTTGATGAGGCCAGTCACCATATTGTGCACGGAGAGCCAGACGGCGGTGGACATATCCGCCTTGCCGATTTCTTCGTAAATCAGCGCGCCAGCCAGCCGCGATAGTTGCGAACCACCCAACTCTTCAGGAACCAACAAACCGGTTAACCCCATCTCGGCCAGTGGCTTGAAGATTTCGCGCGGAAAGTGATTCTCTTCATCCCATCGTTCGGCCTGCGGCGCAATCTCGTTCTGCGCGAACCGCCGCACTAAATCGCGTATCTCTTGTTGCTCATCGCTGAGTCGGAAGAACATCGTTGTCCTCCATCCTTTCGAGCTATGAAATGGAATGTACTGCCGTATGGCATTGTGGCATGAAGGCGGGCATAACGACAACCCGGTGACAGTCGGGTGTGTGTGAATGCTGGGTGGCGCGTGATAGAATTCGAGTGTTTGGCCGCGCGCCAGCATGACTGTATTTGCTATAGTTCATGATGGCATATTGTGGCTCCAGGCAAGCAACGACGCTTCTTGAGGAGATTGCACGCATGACACAACCGAACGGACAGGATACAGCGACCCGTGTCGAACACGACTCACTCGGCGATGTCGCCGTTCCCGCAAGCGCGCTCTACGGCGCACAGACCCAGCGGGCGGTGGAAAACTTCCCCATCAGCGGGTTGCACGCCCATCCGGCGATGATCCGCGCGACGGTGCTGGTGAAGAAGGCGGCGGCGCTGGCGAATCAGGAGACGGGACGGCTGGACGGGCGCATCACCCATGCCATCAGCCAGGCGGCAGACGAGATTTTGGCCGGCCAGTGGCATGAGCATTTCGTAGTGGATGCCTATCAGGCGGGCGCTGGCACCTCGCACAACATGAACACCAATGAGGTGCTGGCCAATCGCGCCATCGAGATTCTTGGCGGGCAGCGCGGCGACTACAAACTCGTCCATCCCAACGATCATGTGAACATGGCGCAATCCACCAATGATACGTTCCCCACCTCGATGCGCGTCGCCACATTGCTGATGATCCGCGAGACGTTACCGGCGATGGAACGGCTGGCGGCAGCTTTCGAGGAGAAGGGACGCGAATTCAACCATATCGTCAAATCCGGGCGCACGCATCTACAAGACGCCACGCCGATCCGGCTGGGGCAGGAGTTCGCTGCCTATGGTCTGACGCTCCGGCGCGACATTAAGCGGCTCCAGCATGCCAGCGAAACGCTCTACGAACTCAATATCGGCGGCACCGCCGTCGGCACCGGCCTCAATGCTGAGCCGGCCTATATCAGCGGCGTCGTCAAGCATCTTGCCGAGATGACCGGCTTCCCATTCCGCAACGCCGAATCACTGGTGGAGATTGCGCCGAGCATGGCGTCGTTTGTCGAGGTCTCCGGCGCGCTGCGAGTGCTGGCGACTGACCTGACGAAGATCGCCAACGACATCCGCCTGATGGCCTCCGGTCCCGCCACCGGCTTCTATGAAATCGTCCTGCCTGCGGTGCAGCCTGGCTCTTCGATTATGCCGGGGAAGGTCAACCCTTCGATGGCGGAGATGCTGAACCAGGTCTGTTTCCAGGTGCTTGGCTATGACACGACCATTACCTTTGCCGCGCAGGCCGGTCAGCTCGAACTGAATGTGATGATGCCGGTCATCATTCATAACATGCTCTGGTCGCTGACCATCCTCAAGAACGCGATGGACGCCTTCACCACGCGCTGTGTGACGGGCATCGTCGCCAATGAGAAACGCTGCGAGGAATACGCCTTCAAGAGCGCCAGCCTCGTGACGGCGCTGGCTCCTTACATCGGCTACGAGCTTTCCGCGAAGCTGGCAAAAGAGCAGGTGCAGACGGGGCGTGATATCCGCGACATCGTGCGCGAGCATCACGCGCTGCCGGAGGCTGACTTGCTGGAAATCCTCAAGCCGGAGGCGATGACGGAGCCGGGCGTGGCGGGGCAGGGCAAGACACAGACGCCGATTCTGGGCCATGCCAGCGCGGGCGGCTAGCCTGCGCGCCGCAGCCAGTACCATGCGGAGGCGGCGCGGCCACGGGTGACATCGCTGCCAGCGACGATGCGTTCAATCTCGAAGGCGGGCGTGAAGAGCGCCCGCACCTCATCTTCGGTAATGCCAATGAGCCTGCTTCGCAGCAGGCGTGGCGCGAAGCCATAGAGCATGTAGAGAGCATGCGGCGCGGCGGCGCGTATGAGGCCAGTCGCATAGCCTGGGCGCTTCTCCGCCGGAATCGTATGCAGGCAACCAAGATCAAAGAGCAGTATGCACGGATGGCCGGTGTCGAACGATTCGGGGCGCGAGGCGTCCGCCCTGCGAAACTGCGCGGAGCCGGAGAGTGCGCCAGCGCGCCGCAAGCGCTCATTGGCGCGCTTGATTGCCGGGCCGGCGAAGTCTATCCCCGTCACCTGCCAGCCGTGTTGCGCCAGATAGAGGCTGTTCGTGCCGGTGCCACAGCCGATATCGAGCGCGTAACCCGGCGCTGGCGCGTTTGCGTTCTCGATAACTTCACGCAGTTCCGGTGGCACGACACCACTATCCCACGGCGTGCGGCCACGCCAGTAGGCCAGCGTGAAGCCCCAGCGTTCAGGGATCCTGAGCGTCCTGTGAGTCTCGTTGGTTCCACTGGTTCCGGCCATCGGTACATTCTCCTCTGGACTGTGTAACATGCGGCATGATATGCTGAAATCAGCAGTATGTCCCCTATCATACTGGTTTGACAGCGAATAAACCTGCAAACATTCAAGACGGATGATTGGAGCTTTTTTGTGTCCGTGGGAACAGGCGCGGACCTTCGTGTAGCGCAACCCGCCCATACCAGGTGGAACTTTACAGTATTTGGCGCTGATATCGCCTTCTTCAGCCTGGGGTTGAGCATTTCCTCGGCCTATACCGTGATGCCACTCTTCGTGCATCATCTCACACCCGACAACTTTCTGGTGGCCTTGATCCCTGCCATTCGCGCGCTCGGCCTCTTCGGTCCGCAATTACTCGTCGCGCCACTGGTGGAGCGCCTCCGGCATGCGCTGCCGTTCATTCTGGTGTGTACCATTCTCGAACGGGTGCCCTACCTCGTTTTAGGGTTGGGGGCGCTCTGGCTGGCGCATAGCAATACGGCGCTGCTGCTCGTGCTCTTCTTTGTGATGGTCTTTCTGGCGCTCTTTGGCGGCGGGCTGACGTATCCCGCCTGGCTGGATATGATCGCCCGCGCGATTCCTGGCAACTGGTTGGGGCGTTTTCTTGGTTTCTGGACGGGGTTAGGCGGCGTGCTGGGCATCGGCGGCGCTGCCATCGCGGCGGCGCTGCTGGCGCAGGAGCCGTGGCCGTTGAACTTCGCGCTTTGCTTCATCCTGACGTTCGCCGCGATGGTGGTGTCGTTCGTCCTCCTGTCGCTGGGTCGCGAGCCTCCGCGTGCGGTGCGGGCAAAATCAGTCAGATCACCCGGGCGGGATACCAGCGCACCGCGTGAGACAATTGCGGTTCAGCGAAGCGTTCTCCAGCAGACGCGCGAGCTATGGGCGCTGGTGCGCAGCGACGATGGGCTGCGCCGGCTGATCGTCAGCAACGGTCTGGTGGGCATCTCGACAATGGCGGGCGCGCTCTTTGCCATCACGGCGCTCAAACTCGGCGGCCTTAGCTATGCCGAGGTCGGCGTGGAAAGCACCGTGCTGTTCGTTGCCATGACTGGCGGCAATTTCCTCTGGGGCGCGATTGGTGACCGCTTCGGCCATCGCTCGATTCTGGTCTGGGGGTCGCTGGCGACGGCGATTTCGGCGGCGCTGGCGCTGTGGGCGCATGGCTTCTGGCTTTATGCGCTGATCTTTCTGCTCTTCGGCCTCAACACCGCCGCCGTCAACATGGCCGGCTTCACGCTGATTACCGAGTTCGGGCCGGAGTCGCGCCGCCCGACCTATGTGGCGCTGGCCTCGGTGAGCTATGCGCCCTTTGCCATCGGTGCGCCGCTCATCGGTGGCTGGCTGGCGGACCGCTGGGGCTATACGCCGGTCTTTATCGTCTCCGCAATGACGGGCGCGCTGGCGCTGCTGGCGTTCCAGTTCTGGGTGCCCAATCCTCGCGCCCGCAAAACGGCGACTGAAAATACATCTGGTACTGTGATGGGCTGAAAAACTGATGAGATAGAAGGGTGGGACAATGCTAGAGCAGCCGGATATTCCAGAGGAACACCTGCGAGCCTGTCTTGAGCAGGAGTACGGCGTCTCGGTCGCCACGCTGGAGTTTCTGCCGCTCGGCCAGGATATCAGGGCAGGCGTGTACCGCGTCGTGAGCGAGCAGGGTGCAGCCTATCTGCTCAAAGCGAAGTCCGGTTCATTCTATGAACTCAGTTGCCTCATTCCACGCTATCTCAACGATCAGGGAATCGCTGCGGTGGTCGCGCCGATGCCCACGCACAGCCAGGGACTATGGACGCAAATTGGTGAGTGGACGATCATCGTCTACCCTTTCATTGAAGGTGAAACCACCTGGGAGCCGCCGATGACCGATGCGCAGTGGCGAGCGGTAGGAGCGGTTGTCCGCCAGATGCACCAACTCGCGCCACCCATTGAGCGGTTTCCGTTGCTGCGCAGAGAGACCTTCGATCCAGGCGGGTATAGCCGGGCCGTGCGTAATCTTGAAGCGCAACATATCTATGTTGAGGGCGGCAGCGAGTGTGCGCAGCAGTTGCGTGCGAGCTGGCTGGCGCATTACGACATGATTCATAGCGGAGTATCCACGCTGGAAAAGCTATCGGGCGTGCTGCAAACGCAAGCGGGTCCATATGTCATCTGCCATGCCGACCTGCATCCGAGTAATATCATCCGCCGCCCGCAGCATCAGGTCTTTGTGATTGATTGGGATGATGTGATGCTGGCCCCCAAAGAGCATGATTTCATCTTCGTTGGCGACGCTCCGGAGCCTGGCGCTCAGGATATTGCGCCATTTTTTCAAGGCTATGGCCTAACGGAGATTGATTGGATGGCCCTCACCTATTATCTCTGGGAGCGGGTGATTCAGGATGTCATCGAGTATGCCAGGCAAGTGATTTCCCCTGACGACCTGGACGAGACGACGCGCATTGATGGGATCAGGCGTTTCAACGCAAACCTCTCGGAATGGGGCAAAGCCAATAGCTCGCTTGCGAGGGCGATGGCCCATCTGCCCGCGCTGCACAACTAACAATAGCAATGCAACATGTAGCCAGCTACACATCTGCTCGTAACACGCCGGTGTATACTTCTTGGCAACGCTAATGTATGCTCATTCATCCTTCCCGATGCGCTTGATCTGCGCAGTATTCAGCAGGATTCATGGGAGGTGTCTTCGATGGCGACGATAACCCAGACCGGCGCTCCACAGTTTCCCACCATTGCGGGCGCCATTCCGCCGACCGACCGCGAAACGATGGACGCAGCGATTCAGACGCTCAACGCGCAGAAAGACGCCTGGGTGGCGCTGGATGTCACCAAGCGTATCGCTATCGTAGACCAGATTATTCATGATGTCGCTGCCGTGGCGGATCGCTGGGTGGCGGCCTGCCTTCAGGCGAAGGGCATTGCGCCTGATGCGCCAGCCGCAGGAGAAGAGTGGAGCAACGGCCCTTACTCGGTGATGAAAGAGCTACGCCAGTTCCGGCAATCGCTGGCAGATATTCGCGCCACTGGCCGCCCACGTATCCCCGGACCCATTACCACGCGCCCCGATGGTCAGGTGGTCGCGCGGGTCTTCCCGCAGAATACCTACGATAAGATCATCTTCACTGGTGTCACGGCGGATATCTGGATGCAGCCGGGTGTGACCAAAGAGAACCTGCCAGAGACCCAGGCCGTCGTCTACCACGACAAGCAGCACAGCGGCAAGGTGTCGCTGGTGCTGGGTGCAGGCAACGTCTCCAGTATTGGTCCGCTGGACGCGCTCTATAAGCTGCTGGTGGATGATGAGGTGGTCATCCTCAAGACCAATCCCGTCAACGCCTATCTTGGCCCGCTCTGGGAAGAAGGCCTGCGCGCGCTGATCGAGCCAGGCTATCTGCGCATCGTACATGGCGGCGCGGCTGAGGGCGCGTATCTCTGCAACCACCCCGATATCGCCGATGTGCATATCACCGGCTCCGACAAGACCTTCGACGCCATCGTCTTTGGCACGGGGCCGGAGGGCGCGGCGCGCAAAGCAGCGAATACGCCCTTGCTTACCAAGCCGATTACCGGCGAACTAGGCAATGTCAGCCCAGTGATTGTGGTGCCGGGGCCGTGGAGCGCCAGCGATATCGCCTATCAGGCGGAGCACTTGGTGACGATGCTCACCAATAATGCTGGCTTCAACTGCAACGCCACGCGCGTGATTCTGACGCACGCTGGCTGGTCACAGCGCCAGCAATTGCTGGATGGCATGCGCAAAGTCTTTGCTGGCGTGCCAACGCGCAGCGCCTATTACCCCGGCGCACGCGACCGCTACCAATCGTTCGCCGCTGCCCATCCAGAAGCTGAGCAGTTTGGCGCATCAACAAACGACACCTTGCCCTGGATGCTGATCCCTGGCGTCGCGCCGGAGCAGACCGACGACATCACCTTCACCACCGAGGCGTTCTGTGGCATCTTTGCGGAGACACCGCTCGACGCTGCCAGCGTGCCCGACTATATCGCCAAAGCCGTTACCTTCGCCAATGAGCAGCTCTGGGGTACGCTGAATGTAACGCTGCTGGTGCATCCCGCCTCGCTTAAAGACCCAGCGGTTGCGCGCGCGGTGGAGCAGGCCATTGCCGATCTGCGCTATGGGACTGTGGCCGTCAACTACTGGGCGGCGACAGGCTATGCCGTCGGCATCACCACCTGGGGTGCATTCCCTGGCCACGCTCTCAACGATATCCAGTCGGGCACGGGTGTCGTCCATAACACGCTGATGTTCTCACGTCCCCAGAAGTCGGTGCTGCGAGCGCCCTTCCGCGCCTTCCCGGTGCCGGTCTGGTTCGTGACGCACGGCGCCGCCGCCAGGAACGCCTTCCGCAAGTTGACGATGCTGGAAGCCGCGCCCTCGCCACTCAAAGTGCCCTCTATCATCATGACGGCGCTACTGGGCTAGAGTCTTCTTCTCACTGCTGTAGCTGGCTGGCGAGGATGTTTGCCAGCTAGCTACAGTCTTTGCGTCTCTTATTCCTCTGCAAAGATAGCTGGTGGCAGGAACGCCGCCGCCTATGCTACAATATTACTATCTTTTGGGAAGTATTGGGATTCATAGACATCCGCCGTAGAGTGGTGGTTGGTCGTTTGAGTCTCTTTATGCACTATCCAACCATTCAGAGGGAACTCATGAACGTCGAAATTTGGTCTGATGTCGTTTGCCCGTGGTGCTACATCGGCAAGCGTCGCTTCGAGTCTGCGCTGGCGCAATTTCCCCACCGCGATCAGGTGCAGGTCGTCTGGCGGAGCTTCGAGCTGGACCCGGATGCGGAGCCGCAGTATCCAGGCACGCTGGACGAGATGCTGGCGCAGAAGATGCGCACGACGCCCGAACGAGCCGCTGCGCTCAACGCTCGTGTCACCAACCTGGCGGCTGAGGAAGGACTCACCTATCGCTTCGATCTCGCCCGCCCTGGCAATACCTTCGCCGCGCATCGCCTGCTCCATCTCGCCAATGAGCGTGGACTCCAGAATGAGGCCAAAGAGCGACTGCTGAAGGGCTATTTCACCGAGGGCATGCCCGTTGGCGATGCCGAGGCGCTGGTGCAGGCGGTCGCAGAAGTCGGCGTGGACGCTGACGAAGCCCGCACTGTACTCAACAGCGACGCCTATACGGATGAGGTGATTGCGGATGAGCGGCGGGCAATGGCGTTCGGTATTCGTGGCGTGCCGTTCGTCGTGATAGATGAGAAGTACGGCGTCTCAGGCGCGCAGCCGGCGGAGGTGTTTCTCCAGGCGCTGGAAACTGCCTGGACGGCTGCGCACCCGCTCACGCTGGTCGGCAGTGATGATAGCGACGATGAGGCCAACGCTTGCGAAGGCGATAGTTGCGCTATTTAGCAGGTGTCTGTTCGCATCGTTTTCTCTGGCAGATAAGAATGTCTGCCCCACCATAGCAAAACCTTGCGGCAATTTCGTATCACTGTAGCTGGCTGGCGATGTTGATCGCCAGCCCTACTGTCACGAGGAATATACTCGATCCAAATAAGATCGGATGAAACGCATGGCCAGCCTGCCATCTTCTCCTTGCCCAAGTGTTCCATGCAATGAGTAGTATGCCCGCCACGAAACAGCCGAAGCCCACAGTATTGAGTGTATTAAGTGTCATGGGTTGCCTTCAAGGTATGCTTCAGATATATGTTGCTTTCACTATTCAGGATCACGTCCGGCCAGTGGCTCAACCATCGGGCGCATGCGAATCTCGATGATGCGTGAACCGGCGGCCTGGGTTGCCATCAGCAGCACGGCGCGCGCCACGTCGTCGGCCTCTAACATGCCCGATGCGGCGACGCCCTCAGCCGTGCGTCCGGTGCCGATGGCAAATTCCGTTTTGACGCCACCGGGGCAGACGACACCCACTTTGATGCCATGCGGACGCAATTCCCGATCTAGCGCCTGCGTGAAGCCCACCTGGGCAAATTTGGTGGCGCAGTACACTGCCTCACCGGGGAAGCCCATCACACCGGCCATCGAGGCGACGTTGATGATCGTGCCCGCGCCACGTTGCAACAGCACTGGAACCACATGCCGCGTAAAGAGAAACGTGCTGCGCATGTTGGTATCCATCATCGTGTCATAATCTTCGCTGCTGGTCTGCGCCAGGTTCTTATAGATGCCCACGCCTGCGTTATTGATCAGGAGATCGAGCCGCCCGAATTGCGCGGTGGCCACCTGAACCGCCTGCTCTGCGGTTTCCTCGTTGCGCACATCGCCGGCGACCACCGCGCAGGAACGCCCCAGCGCCGCCGCTTCAGCCGCTAACGCCTGCAACACCTCCTGCCGCCTGGCAACTACGACGAGGTGCGCGCCCTCCGCCAGAAACGCGCGTGCTATCGCCAGTCCGATGCCGGAGCTTGCGCCGGTAATCAACGCCACCTGCTGATCTAATCGCCCAACATGCTCGTTTGCCGCCATCTCAGTCATATTAGTCATCTCAGCCATACTATTCAGCCTTCCCAGCCAGGCGCTGGAACATCACATGCAACCCGACCAGGCCGTAGCGTGGATGGTTGAATGCTTCTGGAACTGTCGTAAGAATCTCGAAGCCAAGTGATTGCCATAGGTGTACTGCGGCGGTGTTCGTCTCCACGACCGCGTTGAACTGCATGCTGTGGTAGCCCGCATCGTGCGCCCACTGGATCACGTATTCTCCCAGCGCACGCCCGATGCCACGCCCATGATACGCCGGATCCACCATAAAGCTGGCAGTCGCCACATGCGCGCCGCGACCCGGACGGTTGGGACCCATCTTCGCTGAGCCAAGCACCACATCATCCTCGACGGCAACCACGGTCTGTCCTGGTGGCTCCTCCATCCAGAGCGAACGCGCAACCTCAAAGACTGGCGGCTCAGGATACGCATAGGTCTCGCCCGCCATTACGATCTGGGCGTAAATAGGCCAAATCTGCGGCCAGTCGCCGTTCGATGCTGGCCGGATACGCATACGCGACGTGCCTTGTTGGGATTGGTCGGAAGGTGTGATACCCATATATGATGACTCCTGATAGCGCCCTTTCACTAGCTATGGCAGAGTACAATTGCAAACAGTGGCGCCTTCTCTCATCCATCTCCGATATATCAGCCGGGGCGCTGCCCGTAGACGATGTAGAAAGGCCAGGTGTAGTGCAGGCGCTCACATTCCTGGCGCATCGTCTCGCCCAATTGTGTCACATCACTCTCAGACATGCCCTGCGCCAGCAGCAGCGGCTTGGAGGATTGGATGAACGTTTCTACGTCTACGGCTACCAGCTTGCCAAGCCGCCCACCCCAGTCACCAACCGGCAGCTTGACCATGCGCTGCTGCACCTGTTGCAATCCCGCCTGCTGAAGAAACTGCCCCAGGTTGGCGCTGTTGCGCGGGTCTATGCCGCGCTTCTGCATGGCGGGAAGCATCGCATCGGCAATGTATTGTGCCGCCGGTCCCATCGGATCGTAGCCATAATGCCCCTCGACCACCTCAACCCAGCCGCCGGGACGGGTAACACGGCAGAGTTCATTGATGACAAACTGCCAGCGGTCGCCAGGGATGGCAAAGAAGAGCAACCGTTGATGCACGAAATCAAACGAAGCGTCCGGGAATGGCAACCCTTCCAGAATATTGCCGGAAACGAAGCGATAATTTTCTGGGAGTAGATCAGGCGTGGATGTGCTACTCTGTCCTTGCTCGTCGGTGACAGGTTCTTTGATATCCAGCCCAACGACATTCGCGCCAGGGAAGATCAGCGCCATCTCTTTCGCCCAGCGTCCGGTGCCACAGCCAACGTCGAGGATGCTAGATGGCGCATGTAATGGCGCGGCGTAATTGCCCTTGAACGCCTGCCGCAGCACAAAATGCTGGAAGTCCAGCCGGTTCATCTCGCCCAGATCTGAAGGCAGCGCATAGGGGATGCCAGCGGTATATTCGCGCCCGAAGAGGCGGCGGCGCGGGACATCGCCGCTAGCAGATATATCGGCCCGGTCAGGTTTGCGACGGAACGGCCAAAAGCGCAGCATGCTGATGGTTCCTTTCAGTGGGCGTCGTGCCAGTTGATTCAGGCTTCTTCCGGGTTCTCAAGTTTCAAGCCGCTCATGCTATTCATGCGTTGCCATGAAAATGCGAAAGCGCGGGGCGGATTCCCTGTTGGGCTTCACTATACACCATACGCTGCCTGTCAAGCTGCATCAGCGCCGGATGGGCAGGAGATTAGAAGACAGGAAGAACAGCGACACTATGATTTGCGGGGAGCGTGTGCTATCCAAATATACGTGGTAGTGACCTTACTACTCTGATTTTGCTTGCTCATATATACTGCTAACAGCAACCTATTCCTATTTATGACACAACGGAGGGCAATATGAAAGGCAAAGACAACCAGGATACGAAGCGCAAGCATCATCCCGTGACAAGGCCGATCCCAGCATATCGCAAGACACTCAACGCGACGGCTGCGAAGGCTCTGAATACAGCAAGTATTATCGCTGTTGACCAAATATTCCAAGATATTGATCTTCTCAATGAACCTGGCAATACCTTCGAAAATGGCTTTCTGGGCACGTTCTATCCACATGCACGACTACCACGCTACACATCATCGGTCGTGCGTAAACTCTACCTGTGCATCGTTTTGGTTGGCTGGCAATTGGCACAGCATGAACGGATACAGCACGCTTGCGTCGCGGAGGAATTGGCAGGTCACATCCTGATCGAGGAGGCTAAAGTTCAGCTTGAAATCGAGGGGAATCACGCAGACTATAGTTCCTTTGAGGATGAGTTCTTCGAAGATCTCGATTTCGAGATGCTCTTCGATCCAGCATATGATGGCTGATGCAAGCGGAGTTTGCCGAGCACATGGGTCTTGCAAATCTCGAGTTTGCAGATTGGTGCTGTCCATTTGGGCAGCGCGCTATCCACCCCTATTTATGGCCGGAAGAACCTGAAGTGAGAAAGCTGCCGCGCCTCATCTCGCCAAACCAGACACCAGATGCCCTTTCACCCAACACTATTGCCCAATTACTTACCATCTTACGAGCGCTTCCAGGAACCGAAATGACTACAGGTTTGTCTTTACGCCGACAACTTGCGCCACGCGAGCGTGCAGCACTTCACATCGCAGCTTTTCAGGTATTGGATCAATGTTTTGACGACCTCACAGCCGCCGAAAGCTGCGACCCAAGTAGGTTAGGTGATGTGCTGGCGGAGAGTTTGACGGTCGCACTTCTTCCAGGGTCCTTTCGTGAGGCACTGCTGGCAAAGCGTCCGTACCTGCATGCTAAGGCATACTTCTGCACACTGGTTGCAGTCTGCTGGAAACTGGCGCAGCACGAGTTGATACCCCTTACGAATCGAGCTGAACGAGAGATAGCAAAAATGCTTTGTGAAGCTGCTGCTCGGATCCTTGGACTAGCCAGTGAGCCACATAGGAATGAGTACTTCCAGACTTCAATGGCTGCGTCACTATTGGCTGCCTGGCAACCCATTGGAAATGACAAGATGGACCAAACTCTACCTGAGCAGCAGAAACCACCTGATGCGGTAACTCCCACTGCAACGAATCGCAACGTCTGGCAGATTTGGTTCAAGAACGATATGGCAGAGGGGTGTGGACAAGCTGCGGTAGCCCCACACCCCTATGTCCTTGATCAGTAGCATCCATAGGGTACAATCAATAAGCAAACAAAGGACTAGGGGTAGATTAGAGCGGCAGCCATATAACTGTCGTCAATGCCACCAAAGAGAAACGCCAGGAGGCTTAATTCCTGGCGTTTTAGGGTGGAGATGGGGGAGAGTCGAACTCCCCGTCCAAGCAGGTGATTGAAACGATATGCTACAGGCTTAGCCGACGTTTTGATGACGCTCCTACGCCCCCCATCGGCGGGCTGCGTAGAAGCCTGCTCACTTAGTCTTGATAACCGCTAGCGAGCAATCCTGGTTATCACAGCCTGGCTGTGTGACGCCCGGTACCGACCCGTCAGGCAGAGGTCGGGCGGACGCGCTTCACTGGTGTTTAGGCAGCGAGAGCGAGAGCTGGCCGATTGTTGTTGGCAGCTATAGTTTTGCCGGTTGTTTAACGAGAGTGCGTACCGGCACCTCGACCTGCAAACGTTCCCTTCTACTGTCTGTCGAAACCCGACATCCCCGAAGAAGCGATATCCGCACAATGGCTGCGCGCATATCTGCCGTTAGTATACCACATTTTGCGGTGTTCTGCACGGTTTCATCCACCTACGTCAAGCGAGTGGCGCAGGAACATCAGGCACGCGCTGGTGCCAGCCGGTGACGCGCTGATAGGCGTGGCCGAGCCGGAACAGCGTTGGCTCGTTAAAATGCCCAGCGACGAGTTGCAACCCCACCGGCAGACCGGCGGCGGTGAAGCCGCAGGGAACCGTCAACGCGGGCTGACCCGTCAGGTTGAACGGATAGGTGTAGCGCAGCGAATAGCCCGCAGGCTCCTCCACGCCGTTGTAGATGGCGGGTACGTCAATGCGGTCCACACGGCGGGCTGGCTCAGGTAGCGTCGGCGTCAGCAGCATGTCAACGGTGCCCAGCAGCTTGCGCATGGCGGTGGTGAAGTCGCGCCGTGCCCGCTGCGCGCGAATATAGTCGAAGGCGCTATACGTGCCGCCCGCGCGAATCAATTCATAGGTGACGGGGCGATACAGATCGGCCTTCGTGTCCAGCCAGCCCTGTTCCTGATGATAGGTGAACGCCTCCGGCTTCTCGATGCCGCGAAAAACCTCAAACATCTCGTCAATCGAAGCGGGAATCGCCACCTCTTCGATGATCGCGCCGAGGCCGGAATAGACTGCAATAGCGGCGCGCACCGCCTGCTCAACCTCTGGATCGAGGCTGCGGAAGAAGTAGCTGGTGGGGATGCCGATGCGCGTGCCTCGAATCGCCTCATCCGGCTCGCGATTGCGCGCGAGGGCGGCGGTGAAATCCAGCAGCGGCACCTCCACGCTATCAGGGTCGCTGGCGTCGTGTCCGGCGAGCGCATCGAGCAGCAGCGCGCAATCCTCGACGGTGCGCGCAATCGGGCCAGCGTGATCGAGCGACCAACTGAGCGGAATGATGCCTGCGCGGCTGATCAGTCCGAAGGTTGGCTTGAGTCCGCTGACGCCACAGGCCGCCGCTGGAATGCGAATCGAGCCGCCGGTATCCGTGCCCAGCGCGCCGAGAACCTCGCCACTGGCAACCGCCGCCGCTGAGCCACCGCTGCTGCCGCCGGGCACATGGTTGGTGTTCCAGGGGTTGCGTGTCGGCGGCGTGATCGTGCCAAAGGCGAACTCATGCGTGTTCGTCTTGCAGAGCAGTACACTCCCCGCCTCGCGCAGCCTGGTGACGACGGTGGCATCCTCATCTGGTACCCACTCTGCCAGCACGCGCGAGCCAGCCGTCGTGCGCACGCCGTGTGTCGCCATCAGGTCTTTGATGCCCAGCGGGATGCCGAGCAACAAACGCCGGTCCCGCCCCCTGGCGAGCGCCTCATCAGCGTTCACTGCCTCCTGCATCGCTGTGTCTTCCATGACGGTGACACATGCCTGGATGGATGGCTCCCACGCGGCGATGCGTTGCAGGCAGGCGCGGGTGAGTTCGCTGGATGATATGCCACCAGAGCGCAACAGCGCCGCCGCCTCGGCAATCGTTGCTGGCCGCTTTGGACTCGCCGCTAATGATCCCGTTGTTTCGTTCATGCCGCCCTTTTCTCTCTACGAGCATTACCGCATTGCCGGTCATGCGCTTAGCGCGCGTGGCGGCGGCGGTCGTCGCGCTCATGCCGGTCGCCGAAGGGGCGTCCCAGACCCTTGCGCCCAGTCGCTGGCGCGCGTCGTGTGGCGTAGGGCGTGCGCAGCGGGCGCATATCATCGCGGAGATCACGTTTACGCCCGCCAGAGAAACGGTCATCAGAGGAATAGGCGCGGCGTCCGATATCGCGCCGGTCGCGCGCCGAACGCTCGTCACTCTCCCGGCTCTGGCTGCCGTCGTCGGGCAGGGCGATGGTCGCGCGGGGATTGCGCCCGCGAACCGTCGTACCGTTGAGGGCGGCAATCACCGCCGGTCCTGTCTCCTCCGGCACCTCGACAAAGGAAAAGTTATCGTAGAGGTCAATGTCGCCGATGGCGTCACCAGGCACACCCGCTTCGTTGGCGATGGCGCCCACCAGGTCTGCCGGTCGCACACCATCGCGCCGCCCAACGCGCAGGAAGAGGCGCACCATCTCGCCGTCGCCGCGCGCGCCACGCTGCCTACGTCCACGCGCACCGGCTTCGCCTCGTTTCGTTCGTTGTGGTCCCGCTTCTTCTTCCTCCGCTTCTTCGGCGGCTGAAGCCTGAGCGGCTTCAGGTGTCACCATTGCGGCAAGCCAGGTTTCTGGACCGCCGTGGCGACCGGCGTCGCGCGCTTGCGCCGCCATCTTGAAGGCCGCTGCCGCTAGCTCCGTCGGATTATGTGTACCCGCCAGGTCTTCCACCAGCGCCAGGAACGGATCGAGTTGCCCGGCGTCTAGAATTTCCAGCACATCTTCGCGGAAGGCGGCACGCCGCCGCGCCGCGACATCAGCGGGTGTGGGCAGGCGCAGGCGTTGGAGACGGCGGTGAATGGCTTGCTCGATATAGCGCAGTTGCCGCCCTTCGCGCGGTGTCACGAGTGTCAGCGCCTCGCCTTCGCGGCCTGCCCGTCCGGTGCGTCCAATACGGTGGACATAGGATTCGGCGTCCAGCGGCAAATCATAGTTGATGATATGGCTGACATCGGGGATATCGAGGCCGCGCGCTGCCACATCAGTTGCCACGAGCAACTGTGTATGCCCCTTGCGGAACCGGTCAAGCACGCGCTCGCGCTGCGCCTGGTTGATCTCGCCGTGAATCGCCTGCGCCAGATAACCCAGGCCGTTCAACTGCTCGGCAACAGCGTCGGCGTCGCGACGTGTGCGCACAAAGACGATGGCGGAATCCGGCTGCTCCAGGTCCAGCACGCGCGCCAGCGCCTCTGGCTTGGCGTGGCCGGGCACCTCGTAATACACCTGGCGCACGCGCGGCGCCACCGCTTCGCGCGCGGCCACGCTGACCTGCACCGGGTCGTGCATATATTGTTCGGCCAACCGCGCGATACGTGGCGGGATGGTCGCCGAGAAAAGTGCGCTCTGCCGCTCAGTGGGCAGTTGCGCCAGAATGGCTTCGATATCCTCGATGAAGCCCATGCTCAGCATCTCGTCGGCTTCATCCAGTACGACCGTGCGGACCGCGCTGAGGTCAAGCGTCTTGCGCCCCAGGTGGTCAAGGATGCGTCCGGGGGTGCCAGTTACCACCTGCACGCCACGCGCCAGCGCACGCAACTGGCGCTCATAGGGCTGCCCGCCGTAGATTGGCAGCGTCACCACTTCGCGATATTGCCCCAGCGCGTGCAGCGCCTCAGATACCTGAATCGCCAGTTCGCGCGTCGGCACGACAATCAGCGCCTGTGGTTGTAATTGTTCTTCATCGAGCCGTTCGATGATCGGCAGGCCATATGCCGCTGTTTTGCCGGTGCCGGTTGGCGCCTGGGCTATCACATCGCGTCCTTCCAACAGGACGCTGATCGTTTGTTCTTGAATCGGGGTTGGCTCACTATAGCCGAGGTTGGCAATGGCCCTCATCGTCGTTTCGCCAAGCCCCAGCGCCGCAAAACGTTTGATGCCCTCCGCCTCCGCCGCCTGTTCCGCCGTATCACCACTGGCTTCGAGCATTCCGATACCAGTTTCGTCTGTCATCTTCTTTTCCCAACCTGTAGCACGTGTAGAGGGCTACAGTCTCTTCCAATCGTTTCCCATCGCTTCCAGTCGTACCCAACATCATGCGCCGCCCTCGGCAGTTCCCAATAACTACTGCGGTTTATGCGTTGCGGAGGAGCATTCGTTCGTATAACTGCTCATACTGCCAGGCCCAACATCTTAGTGTATCGCATGGTTGGGAGAATGGCAACGCCAGCAGGACTTGTCAGGTGGGAGATGGGTTGTCAGAAACCAAGACGGCTCCAAAACCCGGTTTCGCTCAGACCAGTGATCTCAATCAACTTTTCGCGGCTGCTCACGCCACGTACAATTTCAATCGCGCGCTTGGCGAGATGGAGGCGCGCGGCTAATAGCGACACAAGCGCCTCGTTCGCCGCGCCATCTACTGGCGGCGCGGTCAGCTTCACGCGCAAGGTCTTGCCATCGCGGGTGATCTCTTCCCGCCCGGCGCGTGGGGTGACACGAACGGCAATGCGCAGCCGCGACGGCTTCTCCGCTGATGTATCCCAGGACTTCATACTCTACCAGCTCTACCAGTTCGCCGGGAGCGCGGAGAGAATCAGACCATCCAACTGCACCAGCACCCACCAGCTAAAGATGAGCGCCACGGTCAGGCTCAGGTCAACCATCATGAAGCCGGCGCGCGGAATCCGGCGGGCAATTGGATGGAGAATGGGAGCGGTGAGCTTATCGAAGAAGCGAGAGATGCGCCCGAACAGATTATCCGGCGGCATGGGGATGAACGCGGTAATCCAGGATAGGATGACGCTGATCCAGATGCAGAGAATCAGCAGGCGGAAAAAATCATCAATGAGACCGCGAAGAGAAAATGCAATGACCATACGATCTTATTTGACTCCTCTGCGCCCTCTTGTACATCTCACCCATTAGCCACCAACAGCATTGCTCTCTTGAAGAATTAGCTGTAGTGTACCATGCAGTTCAGCCGTCTATTCGATAATATCCACGTATGACCACGAACTCTTATCGGCGGCGGTGGTGGCCGTCAAGACCTCCACGACGCGCTTGCCAAACAATCGCTTCTGGCGCACCGCGACGATGCGCACGTCGTGCAAATCAGGCAGGGTGGTCACATGTCGCTGCACCATTTCACCCAGCGGACGCGCCATCATAATGCCCGCGAGCGAGCTGGCGACCGCTGACGCAATGCGCGTGCGTGGGCGCATCGCCGTCAGGGCGAAGAGCGAGCCAATCATGGCCAGCGAGGTGCCCACCGCCAGGTTCGTGCCACAGTTGGGATGAATCGCCAGTTCCGCCTCACCCGCCAGCAGGCGCGTGAGCGCCTCTTCGCAGCCCCGGCGCACCCATACAGGATCGAGATCGGCATAGATGGTAAAGCCATGTGAGTTGGAGCGCGCGCTGCACGTCAGGTTTGGGTCATCACGGGTCAGAATCGTGACGGTCGCATGTTCGAGCGCATGATTCTGACGTATCCGGCGCCCAAACAACACATCCCCTGCTTCCATCTTGGCCTCCTCCTCTCCATCGCTGGACCGCTATCGGGCTAAGTGCAGACTATTGTATCCCATAATACCAGAATGCGATAGGTGCAGTAGCGCAATAGGCGCAATAGGGCCGCAATCGCTGTCATCCCTTCGCCGCCTGTGGCCGTTCGCCAAAGAGCGCACGCCCGATGCGGACGATGGTGGCGCCTTCCGCGATGGCGACAGTGAAATCGTCGCTCATGCCCATCGAAAGCTCATTCCAGCCGCCGGTTGTCTCGCCAGGGATGGGCGCGTGGCGGCGTAGTTCGTCGCGCAACTCGCGCATCCGCACGAACACTGGACGCACCGCTTCGGCGTTCTCTACCAGCGGCGCGACGGTCATCAGCCCTTGCGGCAGCAGATGTGGCAACTGGACGATGGCGGTGGCGGCGGCGCGGAGGTCGTTGGGGGCGAAGCCCGATTTGCTCGCCTCGCCCGCGACGTTGACCTCGATCAGCACCGGCAGGCGCTTCCCCTGCGCGGCGGCGGCACGATCTAGTGTTTCGGCCAGCCGCAAACTATCCACACTCTGCACGCGCGCGAACAGTTCAGCGGCGCGCGCCGCCTTGTTGGTCTGGAGATGGCCAATCAGTTCCCAGCGCATATCCGGCATCGCTGAAATGTCCTGGATTTCCCGGATTTTGCTCTGCGCCTCTTGCACGCGATTTTCGCCAAAGATGGTGAATCCGAGCGCATAGGCCGCGCGTATCATCTCCGCTGGCATGGTCTTGGAGACGGCAACGATGGTGATCGCTTCAGGCGTCCGTCCGCTGCGCCGCGCTGCCTCCGCAATCTGCGCGCGTATCCGTTCCGCTCGCTCTGCCATTGTATCAGCCATCTGCATTGCTCTGCTCCACGCTACGACTTCATGCTTGCTTCTGCGCGCAAGCCGATGGCGACGGCGAACCGCCCACTTGGCCAGGGTTCGCAGCGATGCGAATAAAATAGATCAGTGCGGCAACCGGTGCAATAGCCCGAATCATCAATATGCTCAGCGGCGATCCCTGCCGCGAGCAATTGCTGATAATTGGAAGCGGCGACATCCAGGAACAGCCCTGTTGCATCCGCGCGTTCGGGGTCAGGCGTGCGCTGGACGAACCGCGCGCATTCCCAGGCCAGCGGATGCCGCGCAAACGTGGCGCGCACCGTCTCGTTGACCTCATAGCAGCACGCGCCGATGGCTGGTCCCAGCCCCGCCAGCAGCGCCGCCGGACGCGAACTATAGCGCGCCGTCATCGCTGCCACCGCCGCCGGCGCTACGCCCGCCGCCGTCCCCCGCCAACCGGCATGAATCAATGCGAAGGCAGCGTGTTCGGGATCATACAGCAGAATTGGTGCGCAATCGCCATAGGCCCAGCAGAGCGCAAACCCCGGTTGATCTGAGAGCATCGCGTCGGCCTCAATGATCCGCAGCCGCGCGCGAAACGCTTCCAGCCAGTCGCCGGAGCGTTCCGCTGCTGTCTCGCGCTCCACAACCGCGACCTGCGCGCCGTGGACAGGTTTGGTTGCCACCAGCGGCATTCCCAATGTGGCAACGATAGCTGCTTTGTTGCGCTCCACGACGCTCAGGTCGTCTCCCGTCACCGAACTGGCGTTCAGACCGGCGAACGGTGGCGCGCTGAATCCCTTGCGGCGTGTAAAAACGGCATGGACGAGGCCAGGTACGGCGGCAAACTGCTCGAATTGCAAATACTCGCAATGGTCCGTCTGCCGCTCGATCACCGTTCACCTCACTGTCTCACTGTCTCACTCGTCTCGCTGTAGCCATAGCCCATAGCCTGGCCCAATGGCTGGCATATTTCCTGATAGTTTGCACGTCGCCTATACCCACTATTGTAGCACGCAACCTCAGCGCGGTTGAGCCAATACTGCCAGCATAGCCGTATGAGGTTGATAAGAAGATGTGTACCACAGCGGGGCAATTATGCGATATGCTGACATCAGCGAGACATCGTATACCATATCCCGCATCACGTGAGTCATCTGAGCCACCAGTTCAGCGAATTCAGCGCCGACGTCACTACAGACATGATCGTCAACGTTGTCATCATCAACATCATCGTCGTTCTGCGCCAGCGAAGACGCAGAACTGTTGACAGCAGAGGGGCCTTCGTCATATGGCAAACATGGCAAACATCGCAGTTATCGGCAGCGGCGCCTGGGGAACGACTCTTGCCCGTCTCGTTGCACTCGAACGAATACACCATGCCAGGTCACGCGGGGCATCAGCCAGTGAACCGATTGCCGATGTCACGCTCTGGGAGCATATTCCAGAGCGCGCAGCGGAGATGCAATGGGGCCGCGAAAATCGCGCCTACCTGCCGGGATTTCCTCTGCCGGCCAATCTGCGGGTGACGGCGGATCTGGCGGATGCCGTGCGCGACCGCGATATCGTCTTGCTCGTCACGCCGTCGCAAAGCCTGCGCGCGAATATGCGCGCTTTAGCTCCGCACCTTATGCCGGGCGCGCTCCTCGTCTGCGCCAGCAAGGGCATCGAACTGGACACCAATCTTCGCATGACGGAGGTGATCGAGCAGGAAGCGCCAGCCGGAACGGTCGCCGCGACGCTGAGCGGGCCGAATCTGGCGCTGGAAATTGCGCAGGGATTGCCGGCTGCCTCTGTAGTAGCCTCGCGTGATGCGGCGGCGGCGGAGCGGGTGCGCGCCGCGCTCTCCACTGGCACGTTTCGCCTCTATACCAGCGATGATGTGGTTGGCGTAGAGCTTGGCGGCGCGCTGAAAAACATCGTTGCCATTGGCATTGGCATCAACGATGGCCTGCAATATGGCGACAACGCCAAAGCCTCGCTGATGACACGCGCGCTGACGGAAATCGCCCGGCTGGCACTGGCGGCTGGCGCCAATCCGCTGACGCTGGCCGGTCTGGCGGGGCTTGGTGATCTGATCGCCACCTGCACCAGCCCATTGAGCCGTAACCGTACCCTCGGCCTGGAGCTTGCCAAAGGGCGCAAGCTGGAGGAGGTGCTGGCCGAGCGCCATACGGTTGCGGAGGGCGTGACGACTACTCGTGCGGCGCTGCAAATGGCGGAGAAGCTGGGCGTTGAGTTGCCGGTGACTGCGGAGGTGGCGCGCGTGCTGTTTGAGGGCAAACCAGTGCGCGAGGCAGTCAAATCGCTGATGATCCGCGATCCCAAGCGCGAACTCGAAGGATTTGATGAGGTATAGTGCGCTTTCTGGACACACAGAAGCCGGTGGAACGAGTACCATTCGCTCCACCGGCTGATTTCACTTTTGGGTCGGTTCCTTTAGCGGCTTGCAGGCATCGCTTCCTGGCGCGTGGTTTTTGCGCTCTCGGCGCCGCCGGTTTCGCAACGCTGGCCGCGAATCGTCCAGACGCGGCAGGGCGCATTCTTCAGCACGTAGTCCACTGTGTTGCCGAGATCAAAGTGGCCGCCAAGCCCAAGCTGATACGGCAACCCCACGACGAGCAGCGAACATTCATGCGCCGCCGCTTCGTCTACCAGGCTTTGGCCGAAGTTGCGCGACTGCAAAATCTCCGGTTGGATGCGCACATGCAACTGCTCAGCGATGTATGCCGCGCGGTCCAACGCCTCGTTGGCCGCCTGCGTTTCCTGTGGCATTTCGTCGTCAAGCGCCAGCTTACGTGGCACTTCGATTCCATAGACGACGTAGACGTTCACTTTTTTCGCTTTGGCCAGCGTACAGGCCAGCGAAACGACTTCATCATCAACCTTCTTACCGCTGATGGCGACAAGAACGTTACGTTTGGTCTGGATACGTTGCCCGTC
Source organism: Chloroflexota bacterium (assembly GCA_021323855.1). GTDB lineage: Bacteria > Chloroflexota > Ktedonobacteria > Ktedonobacterales > JADMIN01 > JAJPKE01. The sequence continues at coordinate 98,822 of JAJPKE010000027.1, forward strand.
TTCGCCTTCGGTCAGCGGCAACATATCCGGCTTTGGCGCATTCCCGTTAGGTTGGCCCGGCTCCGGGTGCTGGCCATCAATCACTTTGGCTGCACGACCGGCTGGGAACCCCAACCGCTCAAAAAGCCCCACAGCCCTATCCTCCTGAGACACCATACGCAACGCTGCGAACGGCATCTGTTTTTAACATAAAAGTGCGACTCGTTTGCAACAAAAAAGGCACCGAGGTCGGCGGCAGATCAGGCTACAACAGTTAGCCCATCTGTTCGTACTCTCTAAGCGCGCGGTGCGCGCCATCCGCCATCCCAGCACCTCTACGCCTGCACCGCACATTTTATGCCTGTGCGATATCTGGCATATACAAATATTGATTGTTTGCCTGAGCCAGCACATGACATAATCGCATGTCATTTCTGACCCACATTAGTATACCACACGATGTCTAGGGGTCGTCCAGCTTCTAGTTATGTAGAACCACGACGCGAGAAATACGTCTCTTTCAGAACCGGCCCGAACCAGCAAATGGGTGAGCGCAAAATGTGACAAAAAGTGAGGGGTCCACGAGTAGAGTCGAATCGTATTAATGCCGCTGTCTATAGACAAGGGCATAGTAGACGACTGCCGCGAACACATTGAAAAGAATGAAGGCGACCATCCAATCGAGCTTTGCGTCATTCGTCATCAGGCCAGGAAGGTAGTCACTTTTCAACATGTCGTTGAACATCCAGAGCCAAAAGGCTATCAACGGGATGATGAAAATCAACGGAATCAATGGACTGAGCTGAGTCATTGTTTGCTCCTATCCTTTCGTAATTGTTTACCCTTGTGCAGGTGTAGACATCCACTGCGAACGCATCTTCTGGGCGATGGAGTCGCCAATGCCATGAAACACGAGATCGGCGCTGAAGTGCGCCAGCATCGCCGCTTCCAGGCCATAGCGCCAGAAGAGATAGCCTGCGGCGACACCGACGAGACCGTTGAGGATAATGGCGCGCAGGACCAATAGCGGTGTCAGCTTCACCAGCGCGGCGGTGGCTGGTAGATGCGCCAGCCCAAAGATCACCGCCGCAAGGATGTTGGCAAGCCAGAACGCGCCAACCGTCGGCAAGCCGCCAGGCAGATGCCAGACGAAACCAATCAGCCACGCCAGCAAAGAGAGCAGGAAGAGGCGAAGCAATAGCTCCTCGTCAATCCCGCCATAGAACGACGCCAGCAAGCGTTTCCAGAGCGCCGGAATGGGGAAATTTTCGCGCATAGTCTTGGGCAGGCGTGGCCAGAACACCGTAATTTCCAAGATCAGCATGACCACTGATGACGTAATGCCGAGAATCAAGGCCGGGGCGATCATCGTCAGCGCCTGCGCGCCCACGTTTTTGCCGGCTAACAATCCTTCGAGCAACGGCGCGCCCAGCCCAATATGATGCGCGATAAGCAATCCGAGGCCGGTTGCCACGCCAACGAGTACGACGCCCTGCGCGCTCTGAAGCAGGATCAGCACCCACATGGGCCGGTGCATCTTCTCTTGCGCCTTTTTGAGCGCATCGCCGCCAAGCGCCAGCGTGTACGGCATGACACAGGCGATCCCGATCAATCCGGCGCCAAATAAAATGCCGAATTCCGGCCAGGAGAATGCTGCCATGATGTCGCCTCATTTCTGTTCAGTCGTGTTGTTCTGTGGGGCGTCGGCGTCTGGGAAGACAATCATCGTGAGCAGGCGACGACGCCGCTGCGGCGATGGATCATTCTGCAAGTATGGCATGAGCGCCTGGGCAACTGCTGTCGCGGCCTGCACGAATTCCTCGTCGCTGAGATAGAGTGGCGTTTGGTGGTAGCTTACGCCGTCTGCAAGCGGATTGATTGGCTCCTCTGGCGCGCTTTGCTGAAGGTAGCGGGTGAAATCGCCAAGCAGCATGGCGACAAAGAGCGTGAAGTAGCGCAGATGGTCCTCGCGCGAAGCCTTCGCCATATCAGCAGGGCTGAGAACGGCGTTATCTTCCACGAGCGCATACATCTTCTCGGTAGCGCCACGCACCTGCCGTTCAGAGACGATGCGCAGCAGTCCCGAATGGGTTAATTTGCCAAGATGGTGATAGAGCGTGGCCTGGGGAATATCCGGCAGCAGTTCGCTCAATTGGCGCGCAGTGAGTTGGCGACGCGCCACCGCTGCCAGCAGGCGCAGGCGCACAGGATGCAGTATCAAGTCAGCGCGGTCGGTTGCCATAAATTTTCTCCAAATTTTTGGAGTATTCTAAGTATTTAGAATAATGTGATGGCATCTGGTTGTCAAGGGGGTAACAGATAATAAGCAAATGGCCCCCTGTGTTGCTGCCATCTTCTCGAAGGTTTAGAATGGAATTGGGACGATTCGCAAAAAATCAGGAACACTGAGATGGCGACGATAGATAGAACAGATACAACCGGCGCTCAATCTGAGACGCCAGCCGAACGCAGGGAGTGGGCCAGCCCCGGTGTGAGCATCCGCAAACGTTGGCTCACCGGCATCGGCGTGGCGCTGGCGGCGGCGGTATTCTTCGTCATTGCGCTGTCGCAGGGCGCCTCGATGGTGGTCAGCACGATCATCGGCGTCGTCTTCATCGGCTGCTTTGTCTGGTATCTACGTATCGTCGCACCCACACCTTTTACGATCACGCTCGATGAACAGGGCGTCGCGCGCAGAGAGGGCAAAGCGAGCGGCAATAGTGAGCCGGTGACGATTCTCTGGGCCAACATCGCCAAGATCAAAGAAGAACATTTCAAGAACGGCACATCGGTCAGCCTGACGGTCTATAAGCGTGTAGGCGAACGCGGGCTGCATCGCGCCTGGGTCGTCTATCGGGATGACATTCCACATTTCGATGAACTCGTCGCCGCCATGCGGTCACATCTGCCGGAGGGCCGCCCCTGGAATCGTGAGCAGATTCACGAATGACGGCAAAATCGTCGCTTTCCTGACATCTCACCATCTGTCCGGCTATCTGGCGCTGTCGTTTTGGAGCATCGAGGGGATATTGCAGACATGGGTATACGTGATTTGCCGTTCTGGGCGCGTTTCGCTGGCCAACTCGCCGACATGGGCATGGATACGCTGGGCGCCAAGCGCTGCGCAACCAAAGGCCATAAGTGGCGCGATGTCAAAATGGTAGTGCTGCGCAAAGATGGTGGCGTGGATGAATATGAGCGTGGCACGGCGCAACGCTGCGTGCGCTGCGGCGAAGTGCGCCAGAAGGGGACCGCGTAAGTGGCTGGCATGAACGCCGTTGACCTGATTCGCCGCAAACGCGATGGCGAGGCGCTGTCCGCCGAGGCGATTGATTGGCTGGTGCAGTCCTATACCCGTGGCGAGGTGGCGGACTATCAGATGTCCGCCTTCCTGATGGCGGTTCTCTGGCGTGGAATGAGCCGTGCAGAGACCGTCGCGCTGACGCTCTCGATGCTGCATTCCGGCGTGGAACTGCTCGTGCGCGAGCATCTGACGCCGGTGGCTGATAAGCACAGCACCGGCGGCGTCGGTGACAAGGTGACGCTGGCGGTTGCGCCCCTGGTTGCTGCCTGTGGGTTGCCCGTCGCCAAGATGACGGGGCGCGGGCTGGGACATACCGGCGGCACGGTGGATAAGCTCGAATCCATCGGTGGCCTGCGCACCGAACTCAGCCAGAGCGAATTCCTTGATCTGCTGAGCAAACATGGTCTCGCGCTTTCCGCCCAATCCAGCGAACTGGCGCCCGCCGATGGCAAGATGTACGCGCTCCGTGATGTAACAGGCACCGTTGAGAGCATCCCACTGATCGCCGCGAGCATCATGAGCAAAAAGCTGGCGGTTGGGCCGTCTCACCTCTTGCTGGATGTCAAAGTCGGCTCCGGCGCGTTTATGAAGAATGAACAGGATGCACGCCAGCTTGCTGAGACGATGGTACGTATCGGCATAGATGCTGGCGTTCGCACGGTGGCGCTGCTCTCCGCGATGGAGCAGCCGCTTGGCCGCGCCATCGGCAATGCGCTGGAGGTGGCGGAGGCGGTGGACATCTTGCGTGGCGCAGGTCCGGCAGATGTCACAGAGATTTGCCTGCATGAAACGGCGACTCTGCTGGCGATGGCCGGCCTGGTGGCGGATGAGGCGGAGGGCCATGCGAGCGCCGAACGCGCCATCCGCGATGGCTCCGGGCTGGCGAAACTCGCTGAAGTGGTAGCGGCGCAGGGCGGCGAAGCGGCGCAGATCGAGGACACATCGCGCCTGCCGGTTGCTCCTGTGCGTGAAACCGTGCCAGCGCCACAAAGTGGCTATATCGCGGCTATTGATGCCGAGCATATTGGCATGGCGTCGGTGCATCTGGGTGCGGGGCGGCAGCGCAAGGGCGACCCGATAGATCACGCGGTCGGTCTGATGTTGCTGGCGAAGGTTGGCGACCATCTCGAAGCCGGTGCGCCGCTGATCGAGGTGCATGCGCGCACGGCTGAGCAGGCGCAATCCATCCGCGCAGAACTGTTGAGCGCGTACATCTGGAGCGAACAGCCCCCCTTGACAAGTCCGCTGCTTCTTGGTAGCGTGTCGAGCTAACGTCATCTGATCGAATTTCATACAGTGTTTGTCTGACATTCGAACTATTGCTGCCTGGTATGTAAACGTGTATACATGTGTTGTATGCAGAGGTATGGGAATAAGGTGGTGCTATGCAACTGCCACAAATCAACAGTGTTGCCCGTCTTTATGCGCTCTTTCTTGGCGGTGTGTTGTTGGTTGTTGGCCTGCTCGGCTGGATCCCCGCGCTGACGCCGCACGGCGCGCTGCTCGGTGTCTTCGGCGTCAATCCGCTGCATAACATCGCCCACATCCTCACCGGCGCGATAGGCGTAGTTGCGGGTCTCCTCATCTCGGATCGTTCGGCGCGCTTTTACACGGCAATGATGTGCGTCCTCTATGGCGCGCTGGCGCTGCTGGGCTTTTTACAGGTAGCCATATTACAGGTCTTCGCCTTCAACCTTCCCGATAATCTGCTGCATACTGCCATTTTTGTGCTGTCGCTGCTGGTGTACCTGAGCGCGATTTTTGAGCAACGGACGCTCGACCGGCTTGCCGATCACGCGCAGGTGGCCGGACCAAACCAGATGGGGATGCAACCCAACAATTATGCCGCTGCCACCGTGGGAGGCGGGCAGGCTGAGCAACTCGATTTTGCGCAGGTGGTGCGCAATCGCTGGGATAACGTGCGGGGGACGCCTGCTGCGCAGAATGGGTCGAATGCTCCCTACAATGCTGGCGCCACCGATACTGTACGCGCGCTCGAAGAGCATGTGGCCTATCTGGAAGGCCAGTTGCGCGACCTCAAGCAGCAGGTGGACCGGCTGCTGCTCTTGGAATGGGATGTCACGCAACTGAAAAATGGGCGCAGCGTCGTTCCCGGACAAACACCGGCGCCGCAATCGCTTAGCCCTGCCAGCCAGGTGCCAGCGCGCCCGGCTGGTGGCGTGGTCTCCATGCCCAACAGGCAAACCTACCAGTCCGATGGCCCGCAACAAGGTGGTTGGCCACAGCCGCCATATCTACCGCAGAATCCCCAGAATCCCCAGAATCCCCAGAATCCCCAGAACCCCGTTGCGCCGCTCCGGCCACCGGCCCCCAACATTTACGCGCCGGATCCCGCGAACAATGGCAGAAGCACCAATTATGGGATGGGTAGCGCACGCTCAAACTACAACACCCTGCAAAACGCTAGCGACGGCTCCTGGCCCTCGGATGGTGGCTTTGACCAGGCAGAGTGGCCGTCTCTATGATTCCCCCTCTCCTCGCGAGGAGAGGGGGCCAGGGGGTGAGGACTGTCACCGTTTGATGCCCTTGATATTGCGGATCGTCACCGTACCCAGCACACAGAAGATGACGAAGAAGACGAAGAGCAGCGTGTAGCCAAAGCTGGGGTTTCCCAGCGCCACGCCCAACGTCAATAGCCAGCCACCAAAGACGACGGCGAAGACCTGCGGCAGCGTCAGCCCGATGTTCCAGACGCCCATGTCGCGGGCGAAGGTCGCCTCATTGGGCAAGACATCCGCCACCAGCGCCCAGTCCACCGATACATACGCGCCGAAGCCCAGCCCAAAGATAAACGCCGCGCCAAGCGCCAGTTGCAGCACGTTGTTCGGCAACAGATATGGCGCCAGCACGAAGGCCGCGCCGACCACCGCCATAAAGCTGCCGGAGACATAGACCATGCGCTTGCGGCCAACCTTATCCGATGCCCAGCCGGAAATCGCCGTGCTAACCGTCGCGGAGATCGTCAGGAAGATGATGAATTCGCTGGTTGCCGCTGCTGGATTGGAGGCGTGGGCGACATCTTTCATGTAGTAGGAGAGGAAGTTCTCGACGATATAGACGCCCATCATCACCAGCATGCGTGTCAGCACCACCCAGCTAAAATCGGGATTGCGGCGTGGATGGAAGTGGAATGCGCGTGCTGCGCCATAGCCAGCGATGCAGACGCCGATCACCTGAAGGATGCTGAGCGAATCTGTGTTCAACGATTGGCCGGGGATAGCATGCAGCAGCAGGATAGCGCCGCCGCAGACCACGATCACCGCCAGGATGGTCAGCAACAACGTGCGGCTGGTGCCGCGCTCCTCGGCCTGCTGGCGCGCGGATGCTGCATTTGGCTGCCAGGGCGTCTCATGCACAAAAATGACCGTGAGCACCGCCATCACGACAATCACCACCATCGTGATGACATAGGCCAGCGCAATAGCATGCTGGAAGGCGTCAAATGATTGCGTCCCGTTCTCCAATGCCGTGGTGTTGAACCCGGTGAGCGCCGGAAAGAGCGCGCCGCAGATCGTGCCAAGCCAGTAGGCCAGTCCCATGATGCCGGAGGCCAGACCGCGTTGCCCCTCCGGAACCATATCCGGCAGCAGCGCATGGAACGGTGCGGCGGCGGCGTTGTTGGAGAATTGGGTCAGCATCAGGCCGAGCATCAGCACAATCAGGCTGGGCGGAAACGCATTGCCATTGCCACCAGTGATGAAGAGCAGCGGCGCGAAGGCCATCACCGCCAGCCCGACGACATTGAGCAACGTGCCGCCGAGAATATACGGGCGGCGCCTACCCAGCCGCCCCGGTGTGCGGTCGCTAAGCAGGCCGAAGAAGGGATTGGTGATGAGTGCGACGATCAGGCCGGGGGCAACGACCAGCGCCAGCGCCAGCCCTTCGTGCGCATTGATCCAGGTGGCGCGGGCCGCGAGCGTCGCGCCGGGAGCCTCACGAAAGAGCAGCCCCACGACCTGGCTGGGCACGATCAACAGGGGAAGCGCCGCCCAGTGAAAGTTCAGCGCGAACCAGAAGATGCTGATGGCGACAAGCTGGCCGATGGTGCGCCGGGGTAGCGTTGCGGTTTTGGATGCTGCCATCTCCGGCAGCCCCGCCGTGGTCTCCAATGACATAGGGCACGCTCCTCTCGCTGGAAATGCGTGTATCGTCGGTCGAAGCCTGTGACAATGAGACATGAGACGGGTGGGCGAAATAGTATCAAGTGCATCGCCCATTTCCGCTCAGAAGCAGTCTACCCAAACCGCAGCGGACTGGCAACGGACAACCCATAGAATGATTCGTATAACTTCCCGTATAATTGGCCCCTCCACGAGCAACGCCTGCTAGGGCGGCTCACGCAGGTCGCTCAGATGTCGAAGAAGTCGGTTAGCTCCGGGTAGCGCCCAAGCACATCATCCTTGTAGTTTTCCGGCACCGGCAGGAATGTCCCCTCAGCCGTGGCGATCAGCGTTCCCGGCTCATCCGCCAGCCGTATCTCACCGGCGGCGGTGATGGCACGCGCCCGCGAAGCGATGGTGCGCCCGCTGACCCGCAGCTTGCGGCCCAGCGGCGCGACGCTGCGATAGCGTACTTCCAGCCGCCCGGTCATCATCCAGCGCCCCTCAACGGTAGCTGTGCGGCTTAGCGTCTCGTCTAGCACCGTCGCCAGGATGCCGCCATGCACCACGCCAGGAAACCCCTGAAAGGCGAGTTCAGGCGTGAACTCGCTGACGATGCTGTCGCCCTCGCTCCAAAACACCAGGTGTAGCCCCGATGGATTCTGCGCGCCACAGGCGAAGCAGCGCTGATAGGCGCTGGTATCGTTCAGCCGGTCTTTTTCCGGCTGCTGGTCATGCTGTTCGTGCTGATTGCGCTGGCTCTGCTGTTCTTCTTGCCCTTCGGTCGCCATGAACACTGCGCTCCTGCTCTCCATTATGCTACCTACAAAACATCTATCGTTTCAGGCATTATACAGGAGCGCGTGAGGACAGCACAGCAGGAACACTTATGAAGTTGGCAGGTGATCGGGGTCGAGCGCCTCAGCCATCGGCGGCATGTAGGGCGGACGCGGGCGCCGTGGCTCGCGCACACCGCTGCCATCGCCGGAGCCGCGCCTGCCGCCAGGACCGCGCGGGCGCAACCACGGTGGCGGAGGAGGTGAAGTGACGACTCGCGTGGGTACGAGGCCCAGCAGGATAAAGAAGATGATTGCCAGCAAGAGAAAGACAACAATCGCCAGCGCCGTGATGCCAAGCCGCGCGAGTGCTGCTGTCACCAATGCGCTCAAGAGCAACGCCGCCAACAACGGAAAGATGATGCGGTATCGTGGCCTTCGCCTGTACATGACATCCGCTCCTTGCGCCAGATTGTGCGTTGCCGGCGCCTGGCAACATTTGCAGCAATTGCTCAGTTGATAGACACACCTCACATCATCGTTAGATGCCTCATGCTATCACACGAGTGGTGCATGAAGCTGGATATCTTGATAGTTGGTAGCGCAGACATTCTTGTCTGCGTCAGTTATGGCTGGCAGACAGGAATGTCTGCCCCACCGCAGCGACTACCCAACAGTGAGCAGCGCAATGGCGATGACGCCCAGTAGCAAGCCGAGGAACTGAAACCGACTGACTTTTTCCTGGTAGATGATGAGGCCGATGGCGACCGCGCCAATGGCCGATAGCACCGAGAAGAGGATAGCGCCCTTGCTCAGTTCGATGCCGAGCCGCAGGCTCACGAGCCAGGCGACATTCGCCAAGATGAACCCCAGGATGGCGGTCACGGCGAAGACCCATTTACCGCTCAGTGCAAATTGTTTTGCCAGCACATCAGCGATCAACTCGAAGGCAACCAGCGCCAGAATGAAGAACGCCCACTTTGGGGGCCGCATACAACATACACCTTTCGCTTAGGTTTCTCATCGCTCTATCGCGCATTAGTCAATGTGATGATGGCTCATCATTGTGTGGCGGTTCTGTCACCAGGGTCACGGCATCTGGCACAGTGCGAGTCGCTGCACGTAGCCGCTCCGCCAGCGCATTGCGATAGTGGTAGAGCGCCTGATAGTCCGGCTGCGACTCCACAAACGCGCGATAGGCTTGCTGTAATGGATCAGCGGCGGATGGCTCCGCAGGTGTCGCGGGCTGTTCCGCAACCGCTTCAGCCTGTTGTGCCTGCTCTGCTGCCTCGGCCAGCGTCGCGGCGTTCTCAATGGCTGAGATGGCGTCGTCGAGCGATTGTAAGACGCGCTTCATGTGCGCCTCAGTGGCTGTGGTCATCGTGGTCATGGGAGAAACCCTCGCGCTCGGAACTGCCTCAGCAGTGACCTGTGCGCCGCCGCCACGCTCGCGGTTGCGACGTTCAACTTTGGCGATGGCTCCGGTGAGCGCCGCTTCAGCATCTATTGCCAGGCTATTCGCCAGCACCAGCAAGGTATAGAGGATATCGCCAAGCTCCTCGCCTGCCGCAACCGTTGCCTCGCCATCTTTCTTGAGCTTCGGCCCATAGCCCAGATTAACGACGCGCGCCAGTTCGCCGCACTCCTCAAAGAGCCGCGCCAGATTGGCAAGCGGCGGCCAGTAGCCGCCAGCGGCGCGAATTGTCGCATCCACCCCATACTGCGCGCCGGCGACGGTCAATGGATTCGTGAATGCCGGTGTATCATGCCGGTCGCCGTCATTATTGCCGCTGCCACTGCTATCGTTATCGTTATCGCTCTGCATGCGTATTGCCTCCGCTGCCTTCTTCTTGATTGTAGCGCCAGCCGGTACAGATGTCGTCGCCATGTGATTGACAGACGGTTGAGATTTTGCCATTCACAGTGGTGAACCATCATGACCGCAGTGATGAAAATCAATTGTTACGCATACAAAGGATATACGGCGAGTACCGTAGGCATTATGGCAGCGCGATACGCAACGCCAGCACGTCGCCTGCGTCTTCCCCCAGCGTTTTTGCCGATTCAGCCATCTCTATTGGCGCAATTGGCGCAATTGGCGCAATCCACTGCACCAATCCGTCACGCGCCAATCCCTCCACGAGTGTGCGCAACCATGCCACTTGCGCTGGATCGTCCAGCGCGAAGTCCGCGCGTATACGCAGCCCAACTTCCGCCAGCGGCAGCGATTCCCCCGGTTCTAGCGCACGCAGCGCACCCACCACGCGGCCACGGAAATAGCGCGAACTCTGCTCAAACGGTTCGCTCTTTTTGCCGTTTTTTCCAGTCTTGCAAGTTTTGCCTTGGCTTCGACGTTTATTCCCATTACTCGCGTTTCCACCGCCGGCATCATAGCCCGCAGGTGTTTCAGCGACGCGGCGTTGCTGTTCCATGTCGCCCTCGTCCTCCTGCTCAGCCGCGCGTTCGTCGCGGATACGCGCCAACGCTTCGCCGGAGGGGAAGAGTGTCAACTGCGCGGTCTCGGCAAAGGCGGCGCACTCGCTTGCCAGCGGGCAACGCTCGCAGAGGGGGCGGCGGCTGACACAGATCGTGGCGCCCAGGTCCATCAATGCCTGCTGCCAGTCATAAGCCTGCTGCACCGGCAGCGCCCATTCGGCCAGCGTCAAGGTTTCTCTCGCCGCACGCTCGCCGGAGGGCCATCGCAGCGGTTCGATGCCACGAAAGACGCGCCAGAGGACGCGCCGGATGTTGGTATCCACCGTGGCGACTGGCAACTCAAAGGCGAAACAGGCGACAGCTCCGGCGGTGTAGCGACCGATGCCCTTCAGCGCCAGCAGGCCATCGAGCGTTGCCGGCAGCGAACCACCGTAGGCGCTGACGGCCTGACGCGCAATTTCTTGCAGGCGGACGGCGCGCATATTATAGCCCAGGCCGGCCCAGGCTTTGATGACATCGGCGGTCGGCGCAGCGGCGAGCGCGGCGAGGGATGGAAATTGCGCTAGAAACGCGATATACTTCGGGAGAACACGTTCCACCTGTGTTTGTTGCAGCATCATCTCCGAGACGAGAACAGCATAGGGGTCATGTGTGTGGCGCCAGGGCAAATGACGACGCCCTTCTATCGCATACCAGGCGAGCAATTGTGTATGGACGCGCAATCGCCTTTCTGCGTTTGGCGCCGCATCTGGATCAGGCGCGTGCGCATTCGCCGTCTCTTGTGAATCTTGTATGGACATCTCTACGACGTTTCGTGCAAGGTGGATTTCTTGGTCCATTGTATCATCAAGGGAACGCGAGCATCGCGTATTGCGTACTCTCTCGGCATAGCAACTGCGAAACACGTAGGATAGTAACGACCCAGGCCAACCCAGGCTAATCCGGGCTAATCCAGGTGTGCCACATGAACGATCTTTCTACCACTCGATAAGGCGGGTATCAGCATGACTCCTTATCCTCTGCCGTCGCAGCCACCAACCCACCTGGATGCGAATACCAGCGCCAATGCCATCGCCAGGGCCTCCGTGTCCTCTGCCTCGCACCCCGCGCCGCTCTCTGAAGCGCCTGAGCAGGAGACGCACCAGCTTTTTAACCAGATGATCGAATACGCTCCCGTCGGCATGTTTGTGCTGAATGTCGAAACCCAGCGCATCAGGGTCGGCAACCGGGTGGTGCGTGACCTCTATGAACACTACACCGGTCGCCCTGCCTCCGACCTCTATGGAGATCAGAGTACTATCTTGTTGCCCTGGTTCGCTCGACATGGACTGCTGGACCAGTTACAGCAGGTGGCGCTCAGCGGGACACCGTTGCTGGCGCAGACGTTGGAATTGAACGATTCAACCGGAACGCCAGCGATGTGGTGGAGCTATGACATCGTGCCGCTGGGCGAAACGGAACAGCCAGTGACCGAGGTATTGGTCACGCTACGCGACCGCACCGCGCAGGTGCGCGAACGGAAGCGCGCAGAGGCCGCCATCTTCTCGGCGCAGCTTCGCACCGAACTATTTGAGACGATCATCGAACAGATTGCCGAAGCCGTGATCGTGCGCGACCGCGCTGGCAAGCTGGTGGTCTACAATCGTGAGGCGTTGTCGTTCGCGCGCAATCGCTCGGCGGTTGAACGTGGACGCGCGCATGGGGTACGGGTCACGCCAGAGTGGGACATGTTGAACGAGGATGGCAAACCGCTGCCCAGGCCAGAATTGCCTGAGTGGCGTGTCATGTTGACCGGAGCGCCATTGTTCAACGACGATCTGCTTGTGCGCCGGGAAAACGGACAGATGATGCCCGTGCTGGTCCATGCGACACCGCTGCGTGACGAAGTGGGCGCAATCAGCGGCGCAGTCATCGCCTTTCAAGATATCAGCGTGGTCAAGGAAGAAGAGCGCCTGAAGGATGAAATGACCACGGTTGCTGGTCACGAACTGCGCCAGCCGATTACGATCATCCAGGGGCAGGCGCAGATGCTCAAGCGCCACCTGCTACGGTTGGCCGGCAGCGAGAATCTGCCCATCAATCCAGAGACGCTGAACAAGCTGGCGGATAGCGTAGAATCGCAGACGACGCGGCTCAATATGCTGGTGTCTGATCTGCTCGATATGTCGCGCATTCAGGCGGGCCAGTTACAATTGAATTCCGCACGCATGGCGCTCGTGCCGCTGGTGACGCGCCTGGTGGAGCTTCAGCGGGAAGCGACCAACGACCACCAGATCGTCCTCGACGATACTGTGCCATCGTCATATGGCAACTTGGAAGGTCTCTGGGATGCGAGCCGCGTTGAGCAGATCCTGGCGAATTTGCTGAACAACGCCGTGAAGTACAGTCCGGCGGGCGGCGAGATTCGCGTGACCCTTGGGGTGTTGTCGCGTGGCACGAACATCGGCATCAGAGAACGTGGACGCGGACGCAGGCGCCTGCCCGCCGACTTCGCGCATGTTGCCATCAAAGACGAGGGCATTGGCATTCCAGCGGATGCCTTGCAGCACGTATTTGAGCGGTTCTATCGCGCCCGCAACACCGGTGGCATCCAGGGCACTGGACTCGGCCTCTACATCTGCCAGCAACTTGCCCTGGCGCACCAGGGCGCGCTCTGGGTGGAGTCGCGCGGCATCAGCCACGGCAGCACGTTTCACCTGGCGCTGCCGCTGGGATAATCCCAGCCCTTGACACTACCCATCGCCGCGTGCTATTGAACCTATGACTGTATTGCACAAACGAAGAGATTCCCACCGCAACGGGAGCTTGGGGAGCCAGGCTGAGAGGGTGGCCGAACCGCCACCGACCGACGGAACCTGATCTGGGTAATGCCAGCGCAGGGAGCAGCAGCCCGACGTGCCAGACTAGCCGGATGGCGAGACAAACTATTTTCTGGTACGGCGTTCTGCCCATAAGGGACGCTGGCATCGAGCCGGCGTCCTTTTTGTTTTGCCCGTTTCGCGCGGTCGCCGGGATTTGGAGGGACGGTGACGACATGATGGAAGCGCAGACCGCCAGGATGCAGATACCCGAACCGCAAGATGTCACCACCGGCGCCACACCATTGCTGGATGTGCGCGGCGTCTCGATGCGCTACCACGCCAGCGGCGGCGCCATGTTGACGGCGCTGGCAGACGTGAACCTTACAGTGGCGGCAGGTGAGTTTGTGGCGCTGGTAGGGCCGAGCGGCTGTGGCAAAAGCACGCTGCTGGCGCTGGTTGCCGGCCTGGAAGAGCCAGCGGCGGGAACGATTGCGCTGCATGGTGATGCTGGCGCGCGGCGGCTGGGCCGCGCTGGTTATATGCCGCAGCGTGATCTGCTCTTACCCTGGCGGCGTGCGCTCGACAACGCCACGGCGGGATTGGAGGCACAGGGCGTTTCGCGGCGCGTAGCGCGCCAGCGTGCCCACGCCATCTTCGCGGACTTCGGGTTGGATGGCTTCGAGCGCGCCTATCCTTCCACGCTCAGCGGTGGTATGCGCCAGCGCGTCGCTTTTGCGCGCACTGTGCTGGCTGGCGGTGACCTGCTGCTACTTGATGAACCCTTTGGCGCGTTAGACGCTCTCACCCGTGCCGGATTGCAACGCTGGCTGCTGGATGTATGGGAGCGGCTGAAGATGTCCTGCCTGCTCGTCACACATGATGTGGAAGAGGCGCTGCTGCTGGCCGACCGTATTTATGTGCTATCGCCGCGTCCGGGGCATGTGCAGCTAGAGCGGCGCGTGCCATTGGCGCGGCCACGCCAGCCGGAGATGCTGGCGCAGCCAGACATCCTGGCGCTGAAGGCTGAACTGCTGGCGGCGCTGTCCGAAGGCATGGAGGTGAACGGCACGCCAATGGTAGCGGATAGGCGAATGGAGGCAGCGCAATGACTACGCAACTGAAACCTGTGAAATCCCAGGAGGTCATTCCCAGCTCGTTCACCACGCCGGAGGATACCGGAATCGCCTATCCAGTCCACAGAAATGGCGCGCTCGCGTCGCTGGAATGGGGTAGTCTGATGGCGCGCGCCATCGTGCCTGCGCTGGTCGTGCTGGCGGCGCTGGTCGCGCTCTGGCAGTGGTACGCCAGCCAGCCCAACATTGACCCACAACAATTGCCAACGCCGCTGGCCGTCTGGACGGCGCTGCTGAGTGAGCGCGATATCCTCTGGCAGCACACGCTGGTGACGTTGCAAGAGACGTTGGTGGGCTTTGGTGTGGCGTTGGCGGCTGGCGTCTTCTTTGCGACGGTAATAGATTTCTCACCCTGGCTGCGGCGCGCGCTCTATCCGCTGCTCGTCACATCGCAGACCATCCCCATCATCACTATTGCGCCGCTGCTGGTCCTCTGGTTTGGCTTCGGGCTGGTCTCGAAGGTCATCGTCATTACGCTGATCTGCTTCTTCCCCATTGTCGTCGCGCTGGCGGATGGCCTGCGCGCTGCTGATCCCGAATTGTTGCGGCTCTACCGCACATTTGGCGCTGGCGCGGTCCGCATCTTCTGGTCGGTGCGGCTGCCTGGCGCGTTGCCGTCGCTCTTTTCCGGCGTTCGCATCGCCATCACGTATAGCGTGATCGGCGCGATCTTTGGCGAATATGTCGGCGCCAGCGCAGGGCTGGGCTATTTCATCGAACTCAAGCAACATTCTTTCGCCACTGCGGCGGAGATGGCAGCCATTCTCGTGACGGCGGTATTGAGCATCGCGCTCTTCCTGTCCGTCGCGCTGATCGAGCGGCTGGCGCTGCCCTGGTATTACGCCCAGGGACGCGAAAGCGGTCTGTAGTAGCCGGTAGTGGCCTCTAGCGTTCGCGTTGCGTTTACATTCGAGAGGTATCGTCACATGCAGTCATCATCATTTCTTGTTCGTTCGCGTTGGCGGGTGCTGGTGGCGTTGTGCGCCTGCGCGGTCCTTGCCGTGCCGTTGTTGCTCAGCGGCTGCAACTTCGCCGCAAAAACCACCACCTCGTCCACGTACACAGGGCCGGTGGCGCATGTCAAGCTGGCGCTCGACTGGACGCCCAACACCAATCACACCGGCATCTATGTGGCGATGGAGAAGGGCTGGTATCAGGAGCAGGGCATTGACCTGACACTTCTGCCCTATTCCAGCACCATTGCGCCGGAACAACTGGTGGGCACCGGGCAGGCGGATTTCGGCATTAGCTTCACCGAAGGGGTGACGAGCGCCCGCGCCGCCGGTCTGCCGGTCGTCTCCATTGGCGCCGTCATCCAGCACAACACCTCGGCGCTGGTATCGCTCAAATCATCGGGGCTGGATACCGTTGCTAAGCTGGCTGGCAAACGCTACGCCGGGTTCGGCGCGCCCTATGAGCAGCCGGTGATTGCGCAGGTGTTGAGTTGCGGCGGCGCGCCCAGCACAAACTTCCAGAACGTTACCACCAGCCTCGATCCCATCGCCGCGCTGAAAAGCGGCCAGTTCGATTTCGCCTGGGTCTTTATGGGCTGGGAAGGCATCGAGGCGCAACGCCAGGGGCTTGCCCTGAATGTGTTTCCGCTGCTTGATTACTGCATGCCGGACTATTATTCGCCGGTCATCATCACCAATCAGCAGTTGATCGCCCAGCATCCTGATGTCATCAAACGCTTCATGAAGGCGACCGCCGAGGGCTACACCTACGCCGCCCAGCATGCCCAGGATGCGGCGAACCTGCTCATCAAAGCCGCGCCCACTGGCACGTTCGACGATAAGCAACTGGTGTACGACAGCCAGAACTACCTCAGCCCGCGCTACATTGCAGACGCTTCCTGCTGGGGGGTGCAGACGTTGGAGAAGTGGACCGACTACCCGCGCTTCATGTATGACCACGGCGCGCTGAGCGATGCGAACAATCAGCCGCTCAAAAGTCCACCGGATTACGCCGCTGCCTTCACTAACCAGTTTTTGCCAGCTTGCTAATCCGTTGGTGGTTTGGAGATGACAGCCTCCGCCTCGATCTCGACAACCATATCCGGCGAGATCAGGCGGCTCACCTCCACCATCGTCGCCGCCGGGCGAATGTCGCGAAAGAACTCGCCGTGCGCCTGGCCAATCTCCTGCCAATCCGCGATGTTGGTGACGTACATGCGTGTGCGCACAACATCGCGTAGCGTCGCCCCGGCCTCGCGGAGCGCCGCTTCGATAATCTCGAGCGCGCGATGGGCCTGCGCATACGCGCCGCCAGGGACCGCATTGCCGTCTGCGCCGATGCCGGTTGTACCGGAGACCTGCACCACATTGCCGATGCGCACGGCGCGTGAATAGCCGACGACCGCCTCCCAGGGCGCGCCACTGCTGACGTTCTGCCTGGCGGTGCGTTGTTGTTCATGCCGTTCATGCTGTTCTTGTTGTGACACGATCCATCCCCCAGAGGTACCAGGCCCATTTACGCGATGGACCTGCCACTATGATGCTTGTCAATCGTTATGAGATATATTGGCGATAACGCTACGCGAAGCATAATACAGCCTTTGGCAAGCAAGCTGATTCAACGCCAGATTGCCAGCGATGGCTATACATTTTTCGTATCACACAGCGCTTTCAAGCGGCGGCGCGCCAGTCTGGCCCCGATTCTGCTGCCAATCAGCAGCTTTGGGTAGGTAAAAGGCAGGCATGGCGTAATGGCGCTTGAGGGGATTAGAAGCCGTGAGCCAGTTGACGTATCTCATCGAGCCGTTCAGCGACACGCTTGAGCACACGGCGAATCAGCGCAGCAGCCGTGCCATCGCCCAGATGATACGCGATGCGCGCCGTCTGCACAAGAATAGCGGGGGCATCCTGTGCGGCCATGCGCAACGCGCTGATTGCCTCTTCGCGATGCGCCACCGCCCAACCGCTATCGCCAGCAAAGCTCTGGGCGAATCGCAGTTCGCCGGTGGCAGGATAGCGCAGGTGGGTCGCCTGCGAATAGCCGAGCGTCTCCAACAGTTGCCCAACCTCGGCGCGTGCAGCGGCGAGCAGGCTGGTGATCTCGGCGATGCGTCTGGCCTCTGGCAAGACACGTCCATACATCCACCACTCTTGAGTGGTAATCAGCCGCTCCATCTCGGTCAAACGACCGAATAGGAGCGACAGGTCGCGGGGAATCGAGTACGTAGCCTGCATGTCTATGGCTCCTATCCTCTGACGCAAAAACAACATATAAGTTCATCCTGTGGATGAGAGTCTATACCCGCCTGCTAGAAAAGTCAAGGGATGTGGGGGGACATTCGCGTGGGCAGGCGAGAGGGGCGCGATTCCGAGCGTGTCGGGGGGTATCGTGTGACACACGTGCTGATTGTAGATGACGATGAAGCCATCCGGGAAACGCTGCGATTCACCCTGGAGGATGCAGGATATACCGTCGAGGAGGAGCGTGACGGGCTGGCGGCATTGCAACGCTTGCGCCAGAGCCAGGTGCCGATGGTCGTGTTGTTGGATTTGATGATGCCGGGGCTGGATGGCGCAGGAGTGCTGGGAGCGATAGCCGGCGATGGCAAGCTGTTGAAGCGGTATGCCTTTGTGCTGATAACAGCCAGCAATAGAACGCTGACCCTGGCGTTCGCCAATTTGCTCTCGAGTCTCTCTGTGCCGGTCATCAATAAGCCCTGGGATGTCGAACTGCTGCTGAAGGCGGTAGCCAGTGCCGCACGGCGTATTGACGGTATCGACGATAGCGACAGCGATCCGGTGCTGACGGGCTGAGCGAGGTGAAGTGGTGAGGAGGTGAGTGGGTAAAATGGGGGCTGGCGTTGACGCTGGTTTGGTGCGCATGCCATGCTAGGTGAAGGCTTGAAAGGCTGACATGTAAGGCGTGTACGCTGGCTGGCTTCCAACTTCACGGTTTGCCAGGATGGTCTACGCCTTTCGCAATAGGTCGCAGTGTACAGAGGAAAGGGGCGGAGGCGATGGCGCGAGAGCAACGCCAGAAGACGGAGAAAAAGAAGGATAGCAGGCGCAAGGTCTCGCTGGCGGATGCGCTCACCGCGACGCAACAACACACTGTGCCGGTATTGCCGTCATTTGGTCCCTCATCCCGAACAACGACCGCTGGTACACCGTCTCAGACCACTGAAACGTCTGCAACTTCCACACAGGCGACCCAAACGCTGGAGAACAAGAAAAGCCCCGGCGATAAAACGGCCAAAACTGCCCAGGTCAGGACTCTGGCCACCGGGCAACAGAAAATAACCGGTGCGCAGCCACGTATGAACGCAGCCACGCCTGGCGAACTGGCGATGGGCGAGCCTGGTATGCCTGGCATGCGCGAGGCGTCGCGATCTTTGTCGCAATCAATGATAAAGGCGCAACTGGTGTTGCCGGATGTCATGGCGGATGCCGTTCCCGCTGGCAAAGATGGCAAAGCAACGCGCGTTCTGCCGGCGATGGACGAGACCGAAGCGGCAACCACACAACTGGTTCCGGTGCGGTCGCGGGACCGCCAGCTTGCATTGCCCAGCGCCTCGCAATCGCAGGCGATCTTCATACGCGGCGCGAAGCGTCCTCCACGCTTCAACTCCGCCAGAGTTGTGCCGCGTCGCCAGGGTCCACGCCCGTTCATCGTGCAGTTTATCGTGGCGATGGCGACGGTGATGTTGCTCTTCTCAGCGTTCACAGTCTCTTCGCCGCTGGGGAAGACGCTCGCGGCGTTTGGGCCGCTTCAGGCATATGCCAACTCGGTTCCCTGGGTGCCAACAGCGACGCCCACCCCCAGGCCGACGGCGACTCCTGTCTATTACGCGCCAACCGGCTCCGGCCCCGGCACACAGGCGATCATCAATGAGATTGTGGCGGTCTTCGGCGGCTACTCGCAAGGTGCGCTGAATGTGGCGCGTTGTGAATCGGGCTACGACCCGTATGCGCGCAATCCCTACGCGATAGGCAACAGCCACGCGGAGGGCGTCTTCCAGATACTCTACCCTAGCACCTGGGACGGCACCTCGTATGCGGGCTACTCACCGTATGACGCGAACGCGAACATCCATGCGGCGTATCAGATATTCTCGCGCGACGGCTATAGCTGGCGCGAGTGGGCCTGTCAGCCATAATTGAGGCGCGGCATACCAGCCTGTTTTGTGTGCTACAATTTATGTCGCAAATTATGTCGCAAAGTGAAACACCGGCGCTCCAGTCCCTACGGGGCCAGCGCCGGTGTTGTCAACTATTCAGTTCTCTGGATTTACCGGCATACCATCCATGCGCTATCTGCGTACCTCCGACCTCGCCAGGGCTGTTGGCGTCCATCCCAATACCGTGCGCCGCTATGTGGACCGGCGCCTCTTGCCGCCCGTTGAATACAGCCCATCTGGCTATCGCCGCTTCACCCAGCGTCACCTCGATTGCTTGCGCGTGGCCTATCAGGTATGTATCGGCCAGCATCCCGGCTTGGCTTTGAGACAATCGGGAATGCGCATCGTTCGCGCAACCGTTGCTGGCGATCTGGAACGCGCCAGTGAGCTTGCATACAAGCACCTGGCGCTGGTGCAGTCGGAGCGTGCCCAGGCTGAAATCGCCGCCGATCTGCTCGAACGCTGGGCGACCGGCACGCTCACCGGCACAGTCCCCCAGTCGCTCACTATTGGACAGGCGGCACGTGCGCTGCATGTCACAATTGATGTGTTGCGCGGCTGGGACCGCAACGGATTGATTGATATCCCGCGCGACCCTGCCAACGGCTACCGGCGCTATGGCGCAGCGGAAATCAGCCGCTTGCGTGTCATTCGTATGCTTTCTCGCTCCGGCTATAGCACGTCTGCCATTCTGCGTATGCTGATCCAGCTCGACCGGGGCGAAAAGAGCGATTTGCGCCATGCTCTCGATACGCCGCGCCCCGACGAAGACGCTGGCCTGGCCTCCGACCGCTGGATATCCACCCTCACCGAGCAGGAGCGGCGCGCCCACACACTCATTGCGCTGATCGAAGAAATGGCCCAAAAGCGGGCTGCCGGGGATTACTGATCGTTATTCGTCTTTCTATCCCCAAACCCTCCCTAACCACACCAGGGTTTTAGAGTGACTATGTGAGACGTCATGTTCTCAGTCTCAACACCTACTCTCCCAACTCTGGAGGTCAGATGCCTGCTCACATCACCATTCGCGGCGCCCGGCTGCACAACCTGAAAAATATCACGTTGACGATTCCCAAAGAGCAGTTCGTCGTGCTGACGGGACTCTCCGGTTCGGGCAAGTCTACCGTCGGGTTCGACATCCTGCATAAAGAGGGCACCCGGCAATACATGGAATCGCTTGGCATCGTTCCCTTTGGCATGGCGAAACCGCCGGTAGATGCCATCATTGGACTTTCGCCCTCTATCAGCATAGACCAGCATCTCACCAACCATAGCCCGCGTTCCACGGTTGGCACCACCACCGACGTGTACGCCTATCTACGCGAACTGTTCGCCCGCCTGGGACATCGCCCCTGCCCAGCCTGTGGCAAGGACGTGGCGCCCTCCTTCGATTCATCCGCCGCAGCGTGGGAGAGTGATGCCAGTGTGGACGATGATGCCGCTGCGCCGGAGGAAACCTTTCCCTGCCCGCATTGCGGCGCGCCGGTTCCAGAGATTGGTATGGCGCACTTTTCCTTCAACAAGCCAGAGGGTGCCTGCCCAACCTGCACCGGGTTGGGTGTGGTTCGCCGGGCCAATATCAAACGGCTGGTTGACGAGCAGAAGAGCCTGCTGGATGGCGCAGTCTCCGGCTGGGATAGCCGTTATCTCGACTACAACACGTCTATCTTGCGGGCGGCGGCGAATCATTACGGGTTCACGTTCGATGTTGCAGTGCCAATCAAAGAGTATCCGCCAGCGCAACGCGACCTGCTGCTCTTTGGCGTGGAGAGCCAGCGTTTTCGCCGCCATTTCCCAACCATCGAGCCACCGGCCACCGTCCGCCAGGGCCGTTTCGAGGGCGTGGCCACCAGCCTTCTACGCCGCTACGCCGAACATATCAATGAGCACATCAACGAAGCTGATTACCGCGACAAGCTGGAAGACTTCCTGGTGACAGAGACGTGTCCCGATTGCGCTGGCACACGCCTACGCCCCGAAAGCCGCGCCGTCACCGTCAACGGGCAAACCATCATCGCGCTCTCGCGGCAGCCGCTCGGCGACCTCAGCGCATGGCTACACGATCTCCCCGCCGTTCTTAGTCACGATGAAATGCTCGTCGCTGGTCCCGTCCTGGAAGAACTGCGTGAGGGCATCGTGCGACTGCTCGAAGTCGGGGCCGGGTATCTGACACTGGAACGCGACTCACCGACGCTCTCAGCAGGCGAGGCGCAACGGCTGCGGTTGGCGTCTCTGCTCGCCTCCGGACTGAGTGGCGTTCTCTATGTTTTCGATGAGCCGACCATCGGATTGCACCACCGCGACACCCAACGCCTGATTGCGGTCCTGCGCCGCCTGCGTGATCTTGGCAACACCATCCTCGTCATCGAACATGACCTGGATATGATTGCCGCAGCCGATTATGTGGTGGATTTCGGTCCGGGCGCGGGCAAGCATGGCGGGCAGGTAGTCGCTGCTGGCACGCCTGCCGAGGTCGCGGCGCAGCCCGGCTCAGTGACCGGTGAGTACCTTGCCGGTCGAGCGTCCATCCCCGTTCCTCTGCGCCGCCGCACGCCAAATGGCAACGCTATCACGATATATGGCGCGCGCCAGCACAATCTCCAGAACATCACCGTGCGTCTACCGCTTGGCCTGTTCGTTGCGGTGACGGGTGTATCGGGGTCCGGCAAGTCTACGCTGGTGTTTGACATCCTGGATCGCGCCATGCGCCAGCGTTTCTATGGCGCTGGCGACGCTCCCGGCGAACATGACGCCATTGAAGGCTATGAGCATCTCGATAAGATCATCACCATTGACCAGGAACACATCGGGCGCATCCCGCGCTCCAACGCGGCGACCTATTCTGACACATTCACGCCAATCCGCGAGGCGTTCGCCGCCACCGCTGAGGCGCGACAGCGTGGGTTATCCGCGCGGCACTTCTCCTTCAACGTTCCCGGTGGGCGCTGTGAACGCTGCGAAGGCGCTGGTGTACTGACCGTCAAAATGCAATTGCTGCCGGATGTGGAGGTGCGCTGCCCGGCCTGCCAAGGGCACCGCTTCACCCATGAAACGCTTGCCGTCCACTACCGGGATCACGACATTTCTCAGGTACTCGATATGACAGTCGAGGAGGCGCTGGCGCTGTTCGAGGATGTTCCCGCCGCGCGCTCGCGCCTTCAGGTGCTATCAGATGTTGGCCTGGGCTATCTACAACTCGGCCAGCCCGCTACCACACTTTCGGGCGGCGAGGCGCAGCGGGTCAAGTTGGCGAAAGAGTTGGGCCGCCGCATCACTGGCCGCACATTGTATCTGCTGGATGAGCCAACCACCGGCCTGCATCTGGCGGATACAGCGCGGCTATTGGGTGTGCTTCAGCGGCTCGTAGATGCGGGCAATACCGTGCTGGTGGTGGAGCACAACCTGGAAGTGGTAAAGGTTGCCGATTGGGTAATAGACCTCGGACCTGAAGGCGGCGCAGCGGGCGGCAAGCTCATCGCTGAGGGGACGCCCGAACAGATTGCCCAGGTCTCCGGCTCGTACACCGGCCAGGGTTTGCGGGAACTGTTGTAGCGGGTATATTTCACGCAGGCTGCGCAATCGGCTGAGAAGGTTGCGCGGCCTGCTGGCGTGTGGCACTGCGTCCCTGGCAAACAGGCTTGTGCTGTGTGAGAACCAGTTGCACGACGGCACGGTCTATGCCGCGCTGCAACTGCCGGTCGGTCTCATAGCGGAGCAGCCAGCTTTCTGGCGCCCAAATGCTGATATCGTTGCTCAGGTCGTCGCCACAGTCGCGGCAGTGGCCCACTACTGGCAGTATAAGCTCTTGCATATGAAGTTTCCTCCGGCAAGATCATCGAGATGATAGAAAACGCCTTTGCCTCGTAGAAGGACCATTTCCAATTTGGTCGCATTGCGCATCGCAAATAAATGCAAGAGTCGGGCCACCGATCACTATGCGGCAATAGACGCGCTGCCAGCACTTGTGCAGGAAGCGGAAGTACGTAAAAATAGCGAACTTTTAGCGAATTTTCCTCTTTCTCCCAGATTTTTGTCACCCAAGCGGCCACCGCGCGTATACTACGCATAGCAGCTATTGCATCTGCCAATCGGTACGCGCGGTGCTGGAAATGTGTGGGCGTCAGACGTGAAACGGCTAGTAGGAGGTCGCGTCTTAGTCCCAATCTTGCGGAAGAGCGGGGTTAACCATATCGTGCCGGTTATGCTAGATTTACATAATATGTTGTGTTTGAATAGAGGGCGGTAACTGCCTATGGAACACGTGCGAAGGATCAGTCGGGGCGCGGCGGGCGCGCTGATGTTTGTGCTGGCGCTGATGCTGTCAGGCGGTGTGACGCTGCTGGCGATGCCGATGACATCTGCGGCTGCCCCTCTGACCATGACCAGCCACACGCAACGTGCTGCCAGCGCCAACCATGTAACGGTCATCATTCTGGATATGTCGGGCTCGATGGCACAGAACGACCCCAACGGTCTGCGGTGCTCTGCGGCCAATGCGTATATTGATTTGAGTGGCCCCGGCGACTTCGTGGGTGTTGTGGGGCTGGATAGCAACGGCGCCAGCGGTGGCCCGCATAACTTCGGCTCGACGGTGGATTGGGGGCTGACGCCGCGCGAACTGGCGACGGTCAACGCGCGCCAGGGGCTACGCGCTGCCATCCAGCAGAAGAGTAACGGCTGCCGGCCAGATGGCGACACTCCCACCTATGACGCGCTGGCAAAGGCAGAGGCGATGCTCGCCAGCGCCACGCAGAACGGCGCGATCAGCGGCAGCGTCATCTTGCTGACGGACGGCACTCCCTATCCCGACACCAACGCGCAGATCAGCGCGATTCAGCAAGAACTCGCGCCACAGTTCAAGGCGCACAACTGGCCGATTGACACGATTGCGCTGGGCAGCGATCAGAGTTTTCATCCCTTCCTCAGCGGACTCGCCAGCGCCACCTCAGGCCGCTTCTATGATGACGGCCACGGTGTCGTCCCTGGCGTCTCGCCGTTGAATATCACACCATTCTTCCTCGATATCTTCCGGCTGCGCAATGGCCGCTCACCCGGCCCGGATGTGCCGCCAACGCAATTGAACGGCGGCGTCACGGCGCGTAATTTCAGCGTCGGCCAGTATGTGACGCATCTCGATATCGTCGTCGTCAAAGACAATCCGGCAACTACCGTTTCCGTGCTGGCGCCCAACGGCCAGCGCATCCCGCCGCCCGCCGCCGGGGCCTTCGTCTCGACGGATCCACACTACGCGATTTTCTCGCTGGATACGCCGCAACAGGGCGCCTGGGAGCTGGATGTCAACGGCAGCGGCCTCTTCCTGATGGATAGCCTCAAAGTATCTGCGCTGACACTGGCGCTGACCTCGCCTTCTACCAGTGGACCGCTGGCGCTGGGCGAACCGTTCACCGTCTCAGCGCAACTGACGAACCAGGGCACGCCGGTGAGTGGCGGGCAGTTCAGCCTGACGGGCACCGTCTCCTACGTTGGCGATACGGCGACGCCCTTTGCGCAGGATGTCGTGCTGGCGGACCAGGGCGGCAGCGGCACCTACAGCGCAACGGTGACGGTTCCGGGTAGCGCGCCGACCGGCTCGTATCAGATCACCGTCAAGGCGCACGCCGCCAGCGAGGATGTCCTCACCGCGCAGGAAATCGTGCGGGTGGACCTCTTTCCGTCTGCGCTCTTGATCGGCGCGCAGGGGCAGGCGACAACACAGCCGGTCAGCGTGGATGTCACACAGTGGGATAAGCCGCTGGAATTGCTCTATAGCCTGCCGTTCGTCAGTTTCTTCAGCGGCTGGCCGCTCGGTGGGCTTCCAGCCCAACCCTCCGCCGTGGTGAAGGGGCAGATTGAACTCAACGGCAAGCCGTATAGCGATGCGACGGTGGCTGGCACGGCGACCCGCGCAGGCTCGACCACGCAGGTTCCGGTAACGTTCGTCAACGATGGCAACGGCGCATTCCATCTGGTCTTCCCCTCGGATGCCGACGGCGCGTATACGCTGGCGCTGACGACACAGGGCGCGTACAACGTCTCGCATGGCGACCTGACGCATGTGACGCGCACGGTCAACGTCACCATCGTGCCCAATACCATGAGCCAGCGCCTGCGCGCCTATCTCTTCACGCTGCTCTATCTGCTGATACTGGCCTTCATTGTGCTGCTCATCCGCTATATCCTGGCGCCGAAGCCGCGCGGCGCAGTGGTCAGCACGCCTGGCGGCGCCGACGAATTCGCGCGGGCGCGGCGTCCGCTGGCTTTCTTCCAGCCGAGCATCGTAGAGTCCGGTCAGATGGGTCTCGATCCTGGCCTGCGTTTCCGCTTCGGGCGTGGTGGACGTGTCTCTGTGCGCGGCACTAACGCCCGTGACAACTATCGTCAGGCAGGTGGCAGTGTGCCCACCACTTGGTTCTCCGCCGCCAACGCCGAACTTTCCAGCAGCGATGGCCGCGTGCGCTACACTGTGGAGGCCGGCGGCAGGCGTGGCGCGGAGAGTGATGATGGACAGCTCGACACGCGCGCCGAACTGATGAAGCGGGTACTGGGCACGCGCCCGGCGACCGATGATAACGATGACGCCGGGCACGGACGGCGTGGCGCAGGACTCTTCGCGCGCCGCCGCTCATACGATGACGACGATGACGATTACGATGATCGCCGGTCGCGCCGCGCCAGTAGCCGCAGCCGCTCGCGCTACGACGATGACGACGACTACGATAAGCCACGCGGGCGCGGACGGGGCCGTCGCTCGCGCTACGATGACGACGATTAGTAGCTTGGTAGCTATTGGGAACTGTTTTGCCATGTGCAGCACCTCTGATCTCCGCTCTCCTTATGGGAGAGGGGCCGGGGGTGAGGTCCAAAAGTGCAGGGGGTGTTTGTTATGGTAGTGGATTACACGCAGGCCATCGAGGAAGATCAACCGCGTTCGCTGATTGAGCCACAAATCAAGGTGCCGTCGCTCAATATATTTCTGGGCAGCACCCCCGCCTATTCGGCGCTGGAAGTGATGAACCAGCTCGTCTATCTCTCCGAGCATGATCGCCGCCGCGTGGCGCTCGTCTTCCTGGATATTGATTCGCCGCCCGCTGAGGTGGTGCAGTTCCGCAAGGCGCACCCTGGCGTCCTCAAGGAGTTCGACCTCAAGATCAGCATCGCGCATGGCATCACCTATGCCGACCCACTCGATCCCAAGATTGCCGAGCATACCTACATTCCCAACAAGACGCCGGAAGCCTTTGACAACGGCGCTGGTGGCATCCGCAACAACGGGCATGTCGCTGCATGTACGGACCGCGCTAAAATCGAGCAATTGCTGGATACGGCGCTCTCCTCGCTTGGCGCGCTGGATTCGCACCAGAACGCTACGCCCGTCACCGAGATTCAGATCAACATCGTGTCGTTCCTGGGCGGCGGCACGGGCAGCGGTATCTTGCCGGATATCGCCGTAATGACACGCCATCGCGCGCTGCAACTCAACCTCAAGCACCGGCTGAATATCTTCTGCCTGTTGCCGGAACGCATTGCCGAGGCGGAATCCAACGATGTCAGTTGGCGCAAGAGCAATGGCACGGCGACATTACTCGAACTAATCGCCCTGAGCATTGCGCGTGGCCAGCCGGACCCCAGCGACCCCAGCGGGCACCGTGGTCCCTATAAGAAATACTTGATGAAGACGCCGTACACGTTGCGTGGCGATACCATCGCCAATGAGGTGTTCCTCTTCGGGCAGACCAATATGACCTCGGCGCAGCACGCGGCGCGTATCATCGGCCTCGACATTTTCATGCGCATCACCAATGCGTCTGGCGTCGGTTTCCTGGAACGCTCGAAGGCGGTGGACCGCAAGACATTGGGCAACTATGACGGCAACGGGCTGCCGACGATGTTCGGCACCACCTGTCCGTTGGAAGTAGCCTTCCCGGCGGTGGAGACGGCCACAGCCTTCGCGCAGTTGACCGCTGCGCAAGTGCTTCCATATCTCCGTGGCGACATGAGCGGCGCCACCTTTGAGTTGAATAGCGAAGAGATGGGTCGCGTTGCCGAATGGGAGCGCGCACTGGAGCCGCCGCCACTGCCGCCCTTCAAGGATGAGCAGTTTCAGTCGGCGGGCCGCGCCAAGCTGGATGGCTACGAGGCACGGCTGCGCGAGCAGATCGAACTGGTGACGAATAAGCTCAAAGAAGAATCGCAGGCGCTCGAAGCATCGGAATTGCGTGAGATCAGCAGTATCCGTAAAGAGCCGCTTGGCGAGCAGTTGCGCCGCTTGCAATCGCGCCAGCGCATCTACACCGCCGCGCTGCACGCGCTCCGCGATCAGAACGCGCCACGCCGCGCACAACTCGATCACGTTCTCTGGCGGCAAATGCTTCAGGCGTGGCCGATCATGGGCCGTCGTGACCGCGCCATCGCAGCGGTAACGGACGACTTCAACCGGGTGCAGCGCCGCAATGTCAAGGCCGCCGTCTACGATGAGCGCCGCCAGTTGTTGCAGCGCCTGCTGCACTATGTTGACGACGAGTTGGCGCGCACGGCGCAGTATCGCCGCAAGCTGGATAGCAATGACGTGACGCGCCAGTTGACCACAGCGGCGACTTCCTCGACGGCCTGGCGCGGCGAACTGGATGATATGCACGTCCACCGCCGCCATATCTTTGACCTGCCCTTGATGAAGGGGATGAAGAATCCAGACGGCTCCTCGCCGCCGGTGCAGAAGCTCTATGAGCAGCTTTCTGCCAGCACCACAGCGGAGGACCACGCGCGCAACTTCTCGACCTGGCTGGACGAACGCTACCACGACCAGAGCGGGCTGATGGTGATTGACCCAGAGGCGCTACGCGACCGGCTGGTGCAATTCCTGCGTGATGAGTTCTATCTACCGCAGCTCTATCGTATGAACCTCTTCGATCTGGTGCGCACCTGCTGTGTCAACGAGGATGAGCGCGAAGATGTGAAGGTGGAGGATGTGCTGTATACGCATCTCCAGCATATCGGTGGGCTGGCACGCAAGCTGGTGGCTTTCGAGGATCAGCTCTGGACCAGCGGCACGACCAATCTCAGCACTAGCCTCTATCTTGGCATGCACTGGCGCGACGGCGCGCAGCAGCGCATCCTGGAGCGCGCACGCAACCGTATCGGCACCGTCGCCAGCCAGGGGTCCGCGCCGATGCTCTCGAAGGCAATAGACCCGCATCGCATGCAACTCGATTATGGCCAGCACGGCATCAGCCTGGGCACGATTCCTGACTATTTCCAGGAAATCAACAGCAGCATGGGCGAGTTTTTGCAGCACGAGAATGCCTGGTTGGGGGTCACAACAGGTGTCTATGGCAGCACCAATGCTCCGGTCTTTAGCTGTGGTGAGATGGAGCGGCTGGTGATGAGTGGTCAGGCGTTGGGCGACCCGCAGGGCCGTAATCTGCCACAACGGGTCATCCGCAATATCCATCGCGGCGCAGGCAATCGCCCACAATGGATGGGCGGCGACGTGGCGAACGGCGCCAATGGCGCGAATGGCGCGAATGGGACCAATGGCGCTGGTGTCTATCGCGACCCACTGGCGGGCGTCTCTGGTGGTGGGCGCTATGGCGCAACCGGCCCAGCGGGCGCGCAGAATCATCGCGCGCCAGACCAGGGCAGCGGCACCGGTGGATTGCTCTCTGGCTATCGGAGCAATCAGCCACCTGATGTCCAGTAGGTCAATAGACCAGTAGAAATGCGATGAGCGGTTGGTGCTAAGCGGGAAATAGAGGGAACTCGTGAGTACGGTCATACCGTTGCATTTCCGCCCGACGATTGTTGTCTGCGTCGGCGCGGCGGGGAAAGAGATTGGCGAGCAACTCGCGCTGTTGCTGCCGAGCCTGGACCCTGCCCGCCGGGCTGGCGTAGCGGTGCTTGCCGTCGAGGATGAAGCCTTCGATGCGCAGGGGCAACTCATCGGGCGCTGGTTCGACCCGGACCTGACAGCAGTGATGGAGCATGCGGCGTTCACTGGCAATGGGGCCACGAGTGCGCCGCCGACGCCGCTGCCGCTCCTGGTAGTGGAGGCGTTACGCGGCCAGGATGCGCGCACTGTGCCACCGGGAACTGTGCCGCGCAGTGGTGTGCTGGATGACGCGACGATCACTCGTATCCAGGATGATGTCTCTGCCGTCTCGAAGATGTCGGCGGTCGTCTGGATTGCCGCCGCCGTAGAGTCGCCGCTGCTGGTGCCGATTGCCGACATCATTCAGATGGCGATGGCAAGCGAGCATGTCGAGGCGCTGGTGCTGCTGGCGCTGGCAAACATTCCTCCGCACGATCCGGTGGCGCATCAAGCGCACGACAACCTGTGTGGCGGCCAGCCCTGGGACGCGCTGTTGATGGATACCAATGGCGAAAAGGCGCTGGCGTCTTTTGCCTATCTCTTCGAGGCGCAAGGCGAGCAGCGCACTTATTGGGCCGGGCGCTATGACGTGCCGTTCGCGGCGGCTGAAGCGATCTTCGTCATGACGGCAACCGGCATGACCATCACCCATGAGTTCGAGATGTCGCTACGCCGTAGCCTGCCGCAGATGGTGAAATATCCTTATGAGCGCATCAGTGGCATGGGCGCGTGCCGCCTGACGTTTCCGCGCGCGCAGGCGGAGCAATACTGCGCCAACCGGCTCGGCGCGCAACTCCTGCGCGAATGGGCGCCGCGCGAGACGCCGGACGAACGCGCGGCCAACTTCCCAGAGGCAGAGCAGCGTGCCGCCGCTTTCATTGCTGACCTCAACGGCGATATTCGTGATAGCGACGCCAGGATGCGTGGCGGGCGACCCTCGCCGCATCTCAGCGCCGCCGCGCTCGCGCAGTCCGGCGGCCTCGGACGCGAAAAGCCCGATGGCGGCCTGATTTTCCGTCATTTCAATTACTCGGAGTTCGGACGTTTCATCAACGATTATCAGGATTTGCCGGAGGTGCTGGCGCAGCAGAACGAGAAGGCCACGCATGGCTTTGCGCAATGGCAGGATGCCGTCCGCGCGCGCTGGGAAGGCTACGAACATGAGCGTGAGCGCGACCTGGGCCAGCAGGCGAACGACCTCATGGTGCGCGGCGTTGCGGGCATTGCCGAGGCGCGCGCCTATATGAGCGAAGTGCATCAACTGCTGGCCGTCGAGCAGGACCGGCTGGCGACGAAGCGCGAGAACCGCGAACTGGCCTTTGAGCGTTTCCTTGCCGATATGGAATTGCGCTCCCTCGGCCCCTGGACCGTAGAGGCGCAGGAGAAGAGCGCGCGCGCTTCCAATCCGACTTCATCTGTTCCAGTTGGCTCAGTTTCCACGTGGCAGAGCGGCGCAGCTAGCGGCAATGTTGACGCGACAGATGCGGATGATGATACAAGAGATGCGCAAACGTCAGGTACAGAGCAAGCCTGGGTGCAAGAGTTGATAGATCAATTGAGTCTGCGCTATCGCTGGCAGCGTAGCCGCCGCCCTTCGATTGCGGCGATCATCGGCGCATCCATTGGCGTTGTGCCTGCGGGCGTGCTGCTGGGGCAACTCCTGCTGCCGCAACAGTGGTTTGCGCACAACCTGCTGGCGATTCCGGTGTTGACGGCGGTGCTGCTGCTGATCGCTGGATTGCTTGGCTGGGGATTCATCGCCTATCAACGTTGGCTGGAGCGGCAGGCGGCGGAAGATCTGCGCCTGCTCTACCGTCGCGTGCAATCCTACCAGTGCGAACTCTATGAGGATATGCGCCGCGCTGCACTGTTCACCGGCCTGCACCATCGCGTGCGGCGTCTGCTGGATCGCCTGCTGGAGTGGAGTACATTCCTGACGAGCGTGGCGGAGGTCATGGAGCGTGATGCTGAAAGCGTGGAGCAAGACCTCTTCGATGGCGCAACGGGACGGCGTGATGTGCTGTTCGCCAACCGGCACGTGTTGCGCCGCCATGACTATAACCTGCGCCGCTTTGAGCAGGATGTTTCCATCAGACGCAGCAACGAATCTATCGCTGGGCGCACCACCAACGGCGTTGCAGACTGGCACCGCACTACCGCTTCGATGCTGCCGTATCTGCGCAACCAGTTGCAGGGCATCAATCTGCTGGAGACGACGCCGGAAGAACTGAAGCATCCGGTGCGTGAGTTCGCCCTGACAGTGGTGAAGCCGTACCTTACCGGCGATATGGTGAGCATCGGCGCGGCGCTGGAAGCGATGCCCGCCTCGGAGTCTTCTGGCATTTTCGACCGGCTCGTGCGCCAGGCGGCGATACTCTATAAACCAGCGACGCCCGCGCCTCGCAGCGGTCTTTTCGTGGCGGCGCGTGAAGAGTTCCGCCGCACGATCATGAAAGAAGATCAGGCGTCCGGCTCGGTCTTGTTGCATATTGACGACGACGAATGGTTAGGGTTGCTGCGGCTTCAGCCGGGCGGCGCGATTCCGGCGTTCTGGCCCGCCGGCTGGGACGCGCATACCAACATTCCCGCTGGCCCAAGCTGGTATAAGCCAGCGCAAGGCGTCTCATGATACCTGCCTGGTCCTAGCCTACACGCGCAAGACTTCGTTGCCGCAGGCGCTTAGGCGCGGATTCATTTGACGGCCAGTAGAGGTCCAAACACAATGGCGTATCCAAATACATCACATAACTCATCATTGCCACAGTATCCGCCGTCTGCGCCGCTTCAGTCGGCCCAACCGCAGGCGCGCAGCGAAACGCGCTCACCACGGCTGGCGCTGCTAGCGACGGTCCTCTTCAATCCAGTCATTCTGGTTGGCTACTACCTCTACTGGTATGGGCCGGGGAACACCTGTGTTGCCGGCTCGCTGATTTGTAGCTTCGGCCACTATGCGGGCATCGTGCAGGTCTTCATTATCGTCGCGGGCTGCGCGGCGATCTGGTTCCTGCTCTATCTACTGGTCCACTGGCTCATCGAAACGCCTTATGGCGAACGTTTCGCCATCATACGTGGGCTGCGCGCCATTACCAACACCTCGAAGATTCGCCCGCTGCTGCTGACCTACGGGCTGCTTTTGCTGCTGGGACTGTTCATCGGTCTGCTGAAAGAACAACTCAATGCGCCGATTACGGTGCTATGTCTCTTTACCGTCTTCGCCTGCCTCTATAGCGCGCTGGGCGGCGCTCAGGGAGGAGCCGCATGATGAGCGGAACTACTAGCGGAATGAACAATATGTACAGCATGAACAGCATGAACAACAGCAATAACACGAGCGCGTCGATGAGTGTGGGACCCGTCACCACCTACGCCGCGACCTCGGAAACGACGATTCACCACACCGTCGGCATCGAAGTGATGACGGCGAAATCGCTGCTGAGCGCCACCGAGCGCGTCGCTGCCTACATTTATGAAGACTTGCGCGAACTGGCGGCGAAGATCAACATCAATCTGCCGGAGGCGATGCAGGCGCCACCGATCTATGCCCACGACCCCAACCTCTTCCAGCGATTGCTCAGTCTGGATATCGAGCATCTGCTGCGCGACCAGCATGTAACCGATGTGGCGCTGCTGCTTGGCGATGCCACGTTGACCGCCGACGGACAGGTGCCGCTGCGCTACCGTTCCAGCTATCATATCGAGCGGCTGGTGGATTGGGCGAACAGCGTGGACGATCCTGATACCATCAGCCTGCGCAGCCGCGTAACCCGCCACGGCGGGCGCTTCGATCCATTGCTGCACGGCAGGCCGGATGGCCAGTTTGCCCTGGCCGTCAAGTGGAATCCGCAGACCGCCAGCACGCGCGAGATAGGCATGCGCTATCCACGCTATCACTTCCGCTGGACGCCCATCGGCACGGTCGTCTTCGATGATGAGGCGCTGCTGGCCGCCGCAAATACCGCCTCCGCCACCAACACGGTCCCCAACATCAGCCAGCCGCTCGCCGCTTCGCCGCGCGCCACCGGCGTCTGGACGCTGAACACGCTGACCCACACTGTCCCGCACGCCTACCGTCCGCGCCCGCCACGTAAGCGCCGCCTCGTGAGCATGTGACTATCATGGTGCTATTCGCCCACCGGCACCCAGATGTTCTTGACCTGCGTGGCCTGGCGCAGAAACTCCTGTCCCTCGCCCTGCGTGGCGTCTAGCCAGGCACGGTGTGCGCCGTCGCTGGTCCAGGTGCGTTTCATGTTGCCAGCGGAGGCGCTTTCCACGGCAGACGCGCCCTCTGCCGGACCGAAGTACCAGATGCCATCCACATCGTCGTGTTCAGCCAGCACCTTCGCCAATGTTTCACGCGCGCCCGTCACGATGTTGACGACGCCCGCTGGCACATCAGAGGTTTCCAGCACCGAATAGAAGTCGGTGGCGCTGAGCGGATAGCGTTCGGAAGGGACGGCCACCACGCGGTTGCCCATTGCGATGGCTGGCGCGACCAGCGAGACGAAACCCAGCAGCGGATACTCGTCCGGGCAGACCAGCCCCAGCACGCCGATGGGTTCCGGCACAGCCAGCGTCATGCCGCGAATTGGCGTCTGGTGAATGGCTCCGTCATATTTGTCCGCCCAGGCGCCATAGGTGAAGAGCCGCTCGATGGCGCGCTCCACCTCGGTTGCCGCCTCATCCGGCGCGCTGCCCGTCATCGCGGCGATGCGCGCGGCGAATTCGGCGGCACGGGTAGCAAGGTTTTCCGCGAGATAATAGAGGATTTGCGCGCGGTTGTGGCCTGTCGCGCTCGCCCAGCCAGCCGCCGCGTGCGCCGCCTCTACGGCGTTGCGGATGTCCTTGCGGTTGCCCTCGCCCACCTCGCCAAGCAGCAGCCCCTCTGCGCTCAAGACGCGGCGACTGTAGCCGGAGTCTGGTCGCGCCTGTTTGCCGCCGATGAAGAGCTTGGGCGTGCGGTCAATCGGTGGGAACGCCCCCATCCCCTCCCCCGTTAAGCGGGAGAGGGGGGACGTGGTAGCACCGTTGGTGGAGATGGCGGCGGCAGAGGCGGAGATATCGGCGTGGTGCTTTTTGCCGCGCTTATGGCCGTTGGAGCCTGGTTCCCCTCTCCCGTTCACGGGGGAGGGGCTAGGGGTGGGGGTCGTCTCCCAGGCAGGTTGCAGGTACTCGAAGAGTCCTTCGCGGCCACCTTCGCGCCCGAAGCCGCTCTCGCGGTAGCCACCGAAGCCAGAGGCAGCGTCGAAGACGTTAGTGCTGTTGATCCAGATGGTGCCAGCTTTGATGCCGCGCGCCACATCAAGCGCCAGATTGATGCTCTCGCTCCAGATGCTCGCCGCCAGCCCATAGGCCGTGTTGTTGGCGAGCGCAACAGCCTCGGCGGGCGTGCGAAAGGTCATCGTCACCAGCACCGGCCCAAAGATTTCCACCTGCGCAATCGTCGCCGCTGGCGAGACATTGGTGAAGAGCGTCGGTGGAAAGAAATAGCCATCGGTTGGGCAGGCCCAGCCCGGCTGCCACATCTCTGCGCCCTCATCCACGCCTTGTTGCACCAACCGCTGAATCTTTTCGAGCTGCACCGGCGCGATGATCGCTCCGATATCTACGGCCTTATCCAGCGGATCGCCCACGCGCAGCTTCTCCATCCGCGTGCGCAGTTTCGCTATCAACTTCTCTGCCACACCCTCCTGCACCAGCAGCCGCGAGCCAGCGCAGCAGACTTGCCCCTGGTTGAACCAGATGGCGTCCACCACGCCCTCGACCACGGAATCCAGGTCGGCGTCCTCGAAGACAATGAACGGCGACTTGCCGCCCAATTCTAGCGATAGATGCTTGCCGCTGCCCGCCGTCGCCCGCCGGATGATGCGCCCGACCTCGGTTGAGCCGGTGAAGGCGATCTTGTTGACATCCGGCGAATTGACCAGCGCCGCGCCGGTGCGTCCGTCGCCGGTGACGATGTTGACGACGCCCGGCGGCAAGCCGATTTCTTGCAGAATCTCAGCGAAAGCGATAGCGGTGATCGAAGTAAATTCCGCCGGCTTGAGTACGACGGTATTGCCGGTCGCCAGCGCAGGCGCAATCTTCCAGGCGAGCATCAGCAGTGGGAAGTTCCAGGGGATGACCTGCCCGACGACGCCCAATGGCCGCATATCCGGCAGTTCGCTGGCCATTAATTGCGCCCAACCGGCATGGTGATAGAAGTGGCGCGCGACCAGCGGGATATCAATATCGCGTGTCTCGCGGATCGGCTTGCCGTTATCCATCGTCTCCAAGACAGCGAGCAGACGCGAATGTTTCTGCACCTGCCGGGCGATGGCGTAGAGGTAGCGCGCGCGGACGTGTCCCGGTGTCGCGCTCCAAGCGGGGAACGCCTCGCGTGCCGCAGTCACCGCCGCTGCGACATCCGCGTCGCTGCCCTGCGCAATCTCGATCAGCGGTTGCCCGGTGGCCGGGTTGACGCTGGGGAAATAGTCGCCGTCAGATGGCGCACGCCACTCGTTGCCGATGAAGAGGCCGAGCCGTGGGGCATGTGCCGCCAGCCACTCCCGCGCGGGCGTTGCCGACTCCGGCGCGGGACCATAGCTCATCGTCTCGAATAGTTCTGCTATGCTGGTTGCTTCGCTCATCGCTCTATCTCCTCGCCCCCTATTGGCTGTTGCTCGCAATATTCCTTCATTATACACCTGTTCTGGGTGAGCACAGGCGAGCGATTGACGTATATGTCAGCAGGGAAAGGAGGCAATAGAAGCTGATGCGTACACATCGCTTGCGCGAGGCTATCATTTTCGCTATCGTCGCCGCTCTTCTGGTTATGGGACTCTGCAATGGCGCTGCAATTGTGGCCTATTTACTCCCCTTTCATCCCTTAGCTGATATGCAATATCAACCCTTTACCCTTAAGAGCGAACTCAATTTGCTCTGGTACATTGGGTTTATGGGAGCAGTTGCCGCCGTGTTTGGCTTTTTCTCGACGCTCAACCGCTCCAGATAACCAGGGAACCATCATTATCGCTTGCGTGGTAGCAGTTGGAGCAGCATGGCCACTGCGACGGCAAGCGCGATCAGATAGATCAGGCTGGCGCCGAATGCGTGTGGATAGGCGCTCAGTGGGTTGCGCTGGCCAAGCGTGCCGTAGAAGATGATGCCGATGATCGCCACGCCAAACGCATTGGCCACCTGCTGCATCGTTGCCAGGACTCCGGCGGCGATTCCCGCGTATTGCGGCGCAAGCCCTGCCAGCACTAACGAACTCAGTGGCGCGAGGACCAGACCCATGCCAGCGCCGTCCAGCAGCAGCCCTGGCGCAAGCAGTATGATGGGACCAGTGACACCCATGTCCATGACGGTGATATATAGCACCGCCAGACCTGCACCCATGACCAGCGCGCCGATGGCGAGCGCCTGACGCCCCCACTTGCGCGTAAACCGCTGCGCGTAGAGCGAGGCCACGAGATATCCCAGGCCGAGCAGCGTAAAGGTCGTTCCGGCGGCGAGGGCGCTGAGGCCGCGACCCTCTTGCAGATAGAGCGCTAACACCAGGAAGAACGAGGCCATTCCCGCGAAGAACAGCAGCGTGGTCACGAGGCCGACAGTAAACGCACGCTCACGGAACAGCGACAGTTCGAGCAGTGGCGCGCGTCCACATGCGCTAAGCCGGCGCTGATAGACGATAAACGCCAGCACTAGCGGCATCGAAGCCACCAGACAGAGCCATGTCCATCCTGGCCAGCCGAGCGCGCGCCCCTCGATGAGCGGCAGCACAATGGCGACCAGCCCCAGCGTGACAAGGACTGCCCCGATGAGATCAACCCGCGCCCGGCGCTCCGACCGCGATTCAGCGAGGATGCGCGGCGTCAGGAACAGCGCAACAATGCCGACGGGCACGTTGATGAGGAAGCAAGTACGCCAGCCAAGCCCGGCGATATTGGACTGAATCAGCAGGCCGCCGATTAACTGGCCGAGGACCGCCGCGAAGCCCAGCGCCAACCCATACATCGTGAAGGCGCGGGCGCGATCTTCGCCGGTGTAGACAATGCCAAGCATCGCCAGCACTTGTGGCGAGAGCAATGCCGCCGCCATCCCCTGCACCACGCGCGCCAGCACCAGAATAGTCGGCGTAGGCGCCAGACCGCAGATGGCCGAGGTCAGCGTGAACAGTGCCAGGCCGAGCGCGAACATGCGCCGCCGCCCAAAGAGGTCGCCCAGCCGTCCAGCGGTAATCAGTCCAGCGGCCAGCGCCAGTCCATAGCCGGCAACGACGAGTTGAATGGCTCCTGAACTAGCGTGCAATTCCACCTGCAACGAGGGGATGGCGACGTTGACGATGAAGAAATCCAGCGCGACCATGAAGGTGCCGGAGAGTATGACAATCAGCGCGGCCCAGTGGCGTAGGCCAGCAATTATGCGCGGCTGCCTGGCGTCTTTGGTCGCCTCGGCTGCCTGTGTCTCGTGGAGTTGATACGTACTTGTCATGTGCGCTTTTCTCGTTTCAGTGAGGTTGCTAAGAGGGTCAATTTCAGTCACGCCTGCTCGTGGCTTAGCCCGGGATGCAGGGTCAGCGTGTGACGGCGCACATTGTAGTTGCGCAATTGACGCATCACAATTACCTGCGAGGTAATGGCGAAAGCGTGAGTATGGGGAGTACTCTTGATAACGTGAGATGGATGTGGCGCGAATGGACCGGTAGGCGAACGCAGTCCTGGCGAAGAAAGAGATAGAGAGCGAAATGCAGGGTATACAGCATGTACAGCATGTGCAGCGTGCTAGAGACGTCAGCAGCGGCGATCATCGAAATAGGCAGCAGGCGGCGGCTGACCGGCAGCGTTCGCGTCCAGTTGGTGAACTGCTGCGCGAGTGGCGCGAGCAGCGACGGCTGAGCCAGCTCGAATTCGCTATCCAGGCGGAGATATCGTCGCGCCACCTCAGTTTCGTAGAGACGGGACGCGCAAAACCGAGCCGTGAGATGGTGCTGCATCTTGCCGAGCAACTCAATGTGCCGCTGCGTGAGCGCAATCATTTGCTGCTGGCTGCCGGATATGCTCCCGCTTATGCCGAGACCGCGCTGGATTCGCCGGAGATGGAGGCGGTGCGCGCGGCGGTGCGTCAGGTGTTGACCGGCCACGAGCCATATCCGGCGCTGGTAGTGGATTATCGCGGAACTATCGTTGATATGAACGCCAGCACCTCGATATTTACCGAAGGAGCTGCTCCGGAGTTGCTTGCGCATCCGGCCAATTGCCTGCGAATTGCTCTGCATCCCAACGGCCTCGCGCCGCGCATCATCAACCTGGGTGAGTGGCGGGCGCACCTGCTCAGCCGCTTGAAACGCCAGATTGCGTTGACGACTGACCCTGCGCTCACCGAACTCTACAATGAACTGCAATCTTATCCCTGCGACCAGCCCATGCCTGATGTTGAGCTTCCACGTCCCGGCGATTTCGTCGCCTCGCTGCATATCCGCAGTCCGCGCCACG
Organism: Chloroflexota bacterium; assembly: GCA_021323855.1. Lineage (GTDB taxonomy): Bacteria > Chloroflexota > Ktedonobacteria > Ktedonobacterales > JADMIN01 > JAJPKE01. Next base: position 137,841 of record JAJPKE010000027.1, read on the forward strand.
GCAACAGTGAGCTGTCCTTCTTCAGCACCGTGGCAACCTTTGGCACGCCGCTCGATATCACTGTCGCTGAACTCGCCATCGAGTCATTCTTCCCCGCCGACGCCGAGACTGCCGCACTCTTGCGCGAAGATCAGACGAATGGCGCCATGTAGCTGCCGGAGTTCTAGCTCATCACTGCTTTTGTTCGCTATCCTATCACTCGCAATCCTACGATAATCACACGCTGGTTATCTGGGCCGCGTGCGGTCATAGTAGTTGCATGGAGGTAACTACGATGACAATGCAATTTGGAGTATCGCTGCCGCAGGGCTGGAACATGGAATTGGTGGGCATTGCGGACCCAGTAGAAGCGTATGAGAGGATGACGCGCGTGGCGCAGACCGCCGAAGAGGTAGGTTTCACCTCCGCCTGGCTGGTGGACCACTTTCACACCACGCCTCGCCCCTCGCAAGAGATCACGTTCGAGTGCTGGACGACCACCGCAGCCCTGGCGCGCGACACCCGGCGTATCCGCATCGGCCAGACGGTCACGTGCGCTGGCTACCGCAATCCCGCGCTACTCGCCAAGATGGCCAGCTCAGTAGACGTGCTGAGTCATGGGCGGCTCAACTTTGGCATCGGCGCGGGCTGGAGTGAACACGAGTATCGTGGCTATGGCTACGACTACCCCGACACCCCGGAGCGGTTGCGGCGTCTTGGCGAGGCGGTGCAGGTGATTCGCGCGATGTGGACCCAGGAAGAAGCGGTTTTCGAGGGCCAATACTATCATGTGCGCGGCGCGATCAATCAGCCCAAAGGCGTGCAGCAGCCGCATATTCCCATCTTGATCGGTGGTGGCGGCGAACAGGTGACGCTGCGGCTGGTCGCACGCTATGCCGATGCCTGCAACGTCTTTGGCGATGCGGAGACGCTTAGGCACAAGTTCGCCGTCCTCAGAGCGCACTGCGAGGCAGTCGGACGTGACTATGAGAGCATCCGCCGCACAGCAGGGGCTTTCTGCTGCCTCGGCGAGACCGACGAGCAGGCGCAGGCCAAGTTCCCTGCCGCGCTGCGTGGCCGTCCGGTGGCCGCTGGTGCGCTGATCGGGAGTCCTGATACCATCCGCAGGCGTCTGGCGGAGTTGGAGGCTGCCGGTGTCCAGGAGTTGATTCTCGGTTTTCCTGACATCCTCGACCTGAACACCCTGCGCTTTTTCGCACGCGAGTTCATCGCGGCGTAAGAGTGTCCTCCGTGCCCAGTACGATAAGGTGGAACATGGCTCGTGAGATGGCGATGTAGAGCAGGTTATCGCGCCGGGGCCGTGTAATGCCTTCCAGGCCGTCCAGTTCGCTGAGAATCACTACTTTGCGTTCCAGCCCTTTCGCCGAACGCACCAGCGAGAGCGCGACGTGTCCCGGCATCATCTTGTCTGATTGCCAGGTGAGTTTGTGGCGACCCAACTGGCGCTGATGCAGCCAACGACTCTTCATCCGCGAACGGCAGGTGATGATGAGAATATCTTCCGGCGCGACTTTTTCTTCACCGATGAGCCGGTCGAGCGTTTGTGCCAGCGCCTCCTTCTCGTAGTCACCGGCAAACTCGGCGCGCGGCTTGCACTGCTCCGGCGCGATGAACTGCACCGGACTGCCCTCCGGTCCCAGGCAGACCGGATCATCCAGCCCGGTGTAGAAGCGCTGCATCAGCGCGAAGATGCTCCTGGTGTTGCGGCAGTTGATGGTCAGCGGCTTGTTGCGTTTGCCACGTCCCAGCGGTGGACTCCAATCGTCGTCGAGGCCGTTTTCGCTCTGTGCCGGATCGTAGAAGGCGTATAGCAGACCATCCTGCTGGTCGCGTAGCAGCCGTTGGAGATAGGGCCAGATGGGGCGGCCAATATCCTGCGCCTCATCCACCAGAATCGCGTCATAGGCGACGACCTTGTTCTCCGCTTTGAGGGCATCGAAGCTGGCCTTCAGCGATGAAGCGATTTTCTCATCGCTGTCGCCGTTGCCGACCTGATAGGCGATGCCTGCGTTGGTCGCCAGCAGCGCGCAGAGTTCTTCGAGATAGGCGGTGTCTATGTGCTGGCGAATCTCGTCAGGTTCCTGGCTGAAGCGGCGTTCCACCCAGCGCGCCAGAAAGCTGTTGCGACACAGGAACAGCACATCCAGCCCGGCAGCGGCGAGCCGGTGAACCTTCTCCACTGCCAGCACCGTCTTGCCGGTGCCCGCGCTGCCGCGCACGGCGAGCCGCCGGTAGCGCGACAGTTGATCTAGCTTCTCGAATTGTTCACGAGTCAACTGCTCGATGCGTGGCGCGTCGCGGTCAATCTGCGCCGCCAGCGTGGATTGCACATGCACCGTAGGCGCGAGCATGCCTGCCAGCGCTGCCAGCGCCGCGTCGCTCATACGCGCTGGTGGCCGCTTCTGGTGATAGCTCACGATGCGCTGCAACCCTTCCAGCGGATCATGGATGTTTTTGGCGTCGAGGACGATCTCATCGGCGATATGCGGCAACGCCACCTGTCCGGGCGTCCAGTAGGTATCGGGAAACCAGATGCCATAGCTCAGCGCGTATTCTTTGGCGAATGCCTTCAATTTCTCCGTCTGGCGCAGTCGCTTGCGTAGCCCATACATCGAGGCGTTCACCTGCTTGAAGGGGTCTTTGATGTTGTGCGGTTGCCAGTTGACATCGGTGCTAATCCATTGCCCGGCGGCGCCGTCGTAACTGATGCTGCCGCCCTTGACCTCCATCAAGATGACGCCCATTTCAGGATGAACGATGATGAAATCCACTTCGCCATTGGAGATATAGCCGTTCTCTTCTTTTACCTGCCAGACCGGCGCATGATAGACCTGAAACTGATTGTCGAGTCGGTCGCGTAATGTCTCATAGATAAGGATTTCAGCGGAACTGGTGGTTTCTTTCGCCGGGCCATTTTCAGGATATAAATGCGCCACATGCAGCCCCTTCCTGAAGAAAATAGATCATGCAGAGAGATAGCTCCAGTATACACAGCCGTAGCGCCCTTGTCGCCTCTCTCGTCTTTTGTCGCCCTACCTGTTCTTGACGCTCTTGTCGCCGTCGCCTCGCGCATGTTATCGTGCGAAGGCAATTTGTGTAGCAGTTTGCGCTGATAACAGTTCTGAGCATAGGGAGCAGAGGCGATGACGCAGCAACCGGCTGGATCAATGGCGAGCCAGGGAAACACGAATACGACCGGCAAGAGCGGACCCCGGCCCGTTCGCGCGCCGCGTGGCACAGAGATGACCTGCAAAGGCTGGCAGCAGGAGGCCGCTCTGCGCATGTTGATGAACAACCTCGATTCAGAGGTAGCGGAGCGGCCAGACGACCTGGTGGTCTATGGCGGCTCCGGCAGAGCGGCGCGCAGTTGGGACTGCTTCGACGCCATCGTGCGCTCGCTGCGCAGCCTGGAGAACGACGAAACGCTGCTGGTACAGTCCGGCAAGCCCGTCGGCATCTTCCGCACGCATCCAGGCGCGCCGCGTGTGCTGATCGCCAACTCCAACCTCGTGCCGCATTGGGCCAACTGGGATGAGTTCCGCCGGTTGGAGGCGCTGGGCCTGACGATGTATGGCCAGATGACCGCCGGCTCCTGGATTTACATTGGCTCGCAGGGCATCGTGCAGGGCACCTATGAAACCTTTGCCGAGGCCGCGCGCCAGAAGTTTGGTGGCTCGCTCAAGCATACCCTGACATTGACCGCTGGCCTGGGTGGCATGGGTGGCGCACAGCCGCTGGCCATCACCATGAATGAGGGTGTCTGCCTCGCCGTAGAGATAGACCCCACACGCATCCAGCGCCGTCTGGATACCGGCTATCTTGATGAGATGGTGACGAATCTGGATGAGGCATTGCGCCGCGCCGAGGAGTATCGCGCACAGGGTGTCGCGCGCAGCATTGGCTTGCTAGGCAATGCCGCCGAAATCTACCCCGAAGTGGTGCGGCGCAATGTGCGTTTCGAGCTAGTGACGGACCAGACCTCCGCCCACGACGCGCTCAACGGCTACATTCCTGCTGGCATGTCGCTGGAAGCTGCCGCCGAACTACGCCAGCGCGACCCCCAGGAATACGAGCGCCGTTCGCTGGATTCGATGGCCGAACATGTGCGCGCCATGCTCGATCTGGATGAGGCAGGCGCAGTCGTCTTCGACTATGGCAACAATCTGCGTGGGCAGGCGCTCCGTGCTGGCGTGGAGGATGCGTTACACTTCCCTGGCTTCGTGCCTGCCTTCATTCGTCCGCTCTTCTGCCGTGGCAAGGGACCGTTCCGCTGGGCTGCGCTCTCTGGCGACCCTGCCGATATTCGCCGCACCGACGAAGAGATTCTGCGGCTCTTCCCGGAAGACGAGGCGCTGGCCCGCTGGATTCGCATGGCGCAGGAGCGTATCCACTTCCAGGGCTTGCCTGCGCGCATCTGCTGGCTCGGCTATGGCGAGCGCGACAAGGCGGGCGTCGCCTTCAATGAACTGGTGAAGCGCGGCGAGGTCAAGGCGCCTATCGTCATCGGGCGCGACCATCTTGATTCCGGTTCCGTCGCCTCGCCCTACCGTGAGACCGAGGCGATGCGCGACGGCTCCGATGCCATTGCGGACTGGCCTGTTCTCAATGCGCTGCTGAATACGGCGAGCGGCGCGTCGTGGGTCTCGTTCCATCACGGCGGCGGCGTGGGTATCGGCTATTCACTGCACGCCGGCGTGGTGATCGTGGCGGATGGCACGGATGAGGCAGCCGAGAAGCTGGCGCGCGTGCTGACCAACGACCCCGGCACCGGCGTGATGCGCCATGTAGACGCCGGATACGACGAAGCCATCGAGACGGCGCGGACGCTGGGCGTGAAGATTCCGATGCTGGAGGGGGAATAAGCGGTGTCATCTACCGAAGCATCCTACTTGCTAAATACCCAATATGCCGACGCGGGTAATCTCAACGCCCGCATCCAGCTTCACGAACGCTTCAGCACCAACCGTGAAGACCTGCATCACTGGATATTCACTCACCTGCTCGACACGCTCGGCCCGGAGGCGCAGATCCTCGAAGTGGGCTGCGGTCCCGCTGATCTCTGGCGCAAGAATCTGGAACGCCTGCCCGCCGGTTGGCGCGTCACGCTGACCGACTTCTCGCCCGGCATGATCGAGGCGGCACGCGCTGCCGTCGCGCCGCGCAGCGAACAGTTCACGCTGGCCGTCGCCAATGTGCAGGAGTTGCCGTTTGCGGATAGCTCCTTTGATGCAGTGGTTGCCGACTACATGCTCTATCATGTGCCGGACCGCCCACGCGCGCTGGCCGAATTGCGGCGCGTGCTGCGTGCTGGCGGGCACCTCTTTGCCGCCACCAACGGCGCGGGGCACATGCGCGAACTCGATGAGATGATTGCGCCGTATTTACCGGAAATCGCGGCATACCGGCCAGACCTTCTCCCCGCACTGGCGCAACGCATGCCTGCGATTCAGGGAGAAGGGTTCACATTGGAAAACGGCGCAGAGCAGTTGGAGGCAGCGTTCGCCAATGTGCGCCTCGATACGATTCCGGATGGCCTGATCGTCACTGAGGCTGCGCCGCTGATCGCCTATCTGCGCTCGATCTCCGCCGGTCTCGACTTACCGCCGGACCTCGTAGAACGCTTCAGTCGCCAGATCGAGCAGCAGATCGCCACTGACGGCGCTATTCGCATCACCAAAGCGACCGGGCTGTTTTTGGCCGACGCTCTCTAACAGCAGAGGAAGCCCGAAATGGTGCGCGAGGGTTATTTTATGTTTGATCTGCCAATTATATTGACTGGTTTGGCAAAAGTACGGCCTCTGTTCCATTCAGAAGCCGACTTTCAGCACGCGCTTGCCTGGCGGATACACGAACTGCATCCTGAACTTTCTGTTCGCCTGGAATGTAGGCCAATCCCTAGTGAATCCCTCTATCTAGATTTATGGGTGAGAGGCACAGATAGCCAGTTGGCAATTGAACTGAAGTATGCTAAACGCGAGATAGAGACCACCATAGACGGTGAGACCTATGTACTCAAGAACCAGGCGGCGCAAGACATTAAACGCTATGACTTTGTTAAAGATATCTCACGTTTAGAGCGAATCGTTAGGGCGTATCCAACTGCTAGTGGCTATGCAGTCCTTCTTACTAACGACAGCAGTTATTGGACGCTTTCTGCAAGGGAAAGCTCTATTGATGCGGCCTTTCGCATCCATGAGGGAGCCATTCTTACGGGTAGACTTGAGTGGGCATCGAATGCTACCGTTGGTACGACAAAAAACCGAAAAATCCCGCATACTTTGAGTGGCGTATATACGCTCAGTTGGAACGATTATTCACTCATCCCAGGTCATCCTGTCTCTGGCCGATTTCGTTACCTGTTGGTCCGCGTCAAAAGCTAGTGGAGCTACTGGTCCAATGATGAAAATTATGTGCGGAAGTAGAGAGTAGACTTATCTTACCCTAAACTACGTTTAGGCATGTTCTTTGGAACAGGCTCACCCCTGAACGTTTGGACACGAGAAACCTGATTCATTGCCGGATGGATAGGTCATCTGCTCGCGCTACACTCTGCACATGAACGAGTTCATGACGGAAAAGAAAGCGCATATAAGATGACAGAGCGGACGATGCGGGCGATTCATGTTCATGCGTATGGTGGACCTGAAGCGTTGCGACTGGAAGAAGCGCCACGCCCGGAGCCGCAAGCTGGCGAGGTGTTGATGCGAGTGCATGCTGTGGGTGTGTTGCCGGTGGAGTGGAAAATTCGCCAGGGGCTTTTCCGCTCCTTTCAGCCGGTGACATTTCCCTATATTTCTGGCAGCGCATTCGCAGGCGTGGTGAAGTCGGTTGGCGCTGGCGTGACGGCCTTCGCGCCGGAGCAGGCGGTCTTTGGGCGCAGCGCGACGGGCGCGTATGCCGAGTATGTAACGGCTGCCGTCGAAACGCTGGCGCTCAAGCCGGATACGCTCAGCTTCGATGAGGCAGCCAGCATCTCCGGCGGCGCAACGACCGCCTGGACGGCGCTCTTCGACAATGCAAGGGTACAAGCTGGCCAGCGTGTGCTGATTCATGGCGCGGCGGGCGGCGTCGGCTCGTTCGCGGTCCAGTTCGCCCGCTGGAAAGGCGCGCAGGTGATTGGAACCGCTTCGACTGCTAACCTGGAATTCGTGCGTTCGCTGGGCGCGGAAACTGTGATTGATTACACCACCGTGCCATTCGAGCAGGTGGCACGAGATGTTGATGTTGTGCTGGATACGCTTGGTGGCGAAACGCTGCGGCGCTCCATGCAGGTTGTCAGGCCGGGCGGTGTGCTGGTTTCGCTGATCGAGCCGCCATCGCAGGAGGAGGCGCAGGCGCTCGGTATTCGCGCCATCAAGAACACAGCGACGCAGCCATACCCCTCCACCAGCCTCTTACAAACGATTGCCAGCCTGATCGCTGCGGGCGAAATCCGCGTGACACTGGCGCAAGTTTTCCCGCTCGAAGAGGCGAGCCGCGCCCATGAACTCAGCCAGACAGGTCACGGGCGCGGACGCATCGTGCTACACATCGCTGATTGATCGTAAGTGGCAAGACTATCCACTGATCAGTGGTAACGCAAACCAGAAGGTTGCGCCTGTTTCCAGTGCGCTTTCCATCCCTACCTGTCCGCGTTGCCACTCAATCAATGCCCGACAGATAGAGAGGTCGAAGCCGAACCGCTGGTCTGTTGTGGCGGCTTGCCTTTCATCTTGTACGGCGACCCGCGCCCACCTGCCCTGCGCATCGGACTCGCCATTGAGGGTGATGGTGATAGGGCGATCTGCCGGGGCGGATTGCAGTGCGTCGCGCAGATAGCGCGTCAGCGCCTGCGCCACCCGCGCGCTATCCGCCAGAACCGGCAGACGACTGCGATTGGCGGGCGGAACGAGACGGATATCACGCATGGGGTGCGCTGTTTGCAGCCGTTTGACCACCTGCCGTGTAATCGCCAGCAGGTCGCAGGGAGCCAGATGCAGCGTCAACTGGCGGCTGCGAATGCGGCTCACGTCGAGTAGTTCGTTAAAGGTGCGCTCAAATTGCTCAGCCTCGCGTAGCGCCTGATGCAGATACTTGCGCAGCTTTGCGCCATCGCTTGCACTGCTGCTGCTATTTGCCGTCGCCGCCTGTCGGCGCTGTGTGCGCAGGTAGTGTTCCGTATGTAGCGCGAGTCTGCGCAGCGCCCGGTGAACATTCGCCAGTGGCGCTTCGAGCGATTGGCTGGCCAGCGTCAGAAATTCATCGGATGTTTCGCTCTGCACAGGATGTTCCTGAATCGCATGCTCCATCTGATGCAAACGAGACTGAAGCTGTGCCTGTTCTGTCACATCACGCACAACGAGAACCGCGCCGTTGATCGCTCTTTGCTCGTCATGAATGGGCATGCCAGTGATCTGGATACGGGCGAAACGCCCATCGAGCGTCGTCATCGTCAGGTGGATCGCCTGGTCGTCGTTTAGCGCGTTTCCCGCCAGGATATTGCGCAGAATCTCAGGTCCTTTGTGGTAGGCACGCCCCTGATCGTCACGCAGGTGCAATCTGCTGACCCGTTCCTCCACCGTCAATCCGCTGAAGTCGGGCTGGGCGTCTATCCCGTAGATGCGTCGCGCCGCCCGGTTCATATGGATGATAGTGCCAGAGGCGTCATAGACAAGCACGCCGTCGCTCATCGCCTCGAGCGTTGCTTCCAGTTGATGGGTGCGGACTTGCGTTTCGCGTTCGAGTCGTCGCCGGTCGGTCACATCGCGCAGCATCAAGACGATGCCGGACATAGCGCCTGTGCAGTCGTGGAGCGGCGCCCCGCTGATATTATAGTGCAGCGTGCGCCCATCTTGTGTCTGTAGTTGCGCCTCCATGGCATTGGCGCCCGTCAACACGTCACCGTGTACGATACGGGCGGTCGGTAGCTGGTTTTTAGTGAACGGCTGACCCCGCTCATTACGCAGCGTGGCGGCTTGCCACTGTGCAAAGTCCAACACTGGCGACTCATGCCCATTGGTCATTAGCGTCAACACCCTCTGCGCTGCAGCGTTGGTGTGCTGGAGACGCCCCTGCCCATCCAGCACGATCACGCCGTCGGCGATAGCCTCGAAAACGGTTTCCAGTTGCGTCGCGCGGTCCGCTGCCTGTTGTCTGCTGGTGTGTAGTTCGGCTTCGAGTTGTTTGCGGTCGGTGATATCTTCGATGACGCTGATAAAATAGCGCGGCTCACCTGCTGGCGAGCGTACCAGTGAAACGCTGCCATAGACCCAGAGCAGCGTGCCATCTTTGCGAATATAGCGTTTTTCGCTGGCGATGTGCGATTGTTCGCTGTTCAGCAGCCGGTGGGCAACCTCAGTTGCAGCAGCGATATCTTGGTCGAAGATCAACGATTGCGCGGTGCGCTGAAATAGCTCCTCCTGGGGATAGCCCATCATCTCGCTGAATCGTTGGTTCATCTGGATGAAGCGCCCATCGAGCGCAACGAGCGCAATGCCTGCGGCGGCGGCTTCAAACGTCGCTTGGAAGCGGCTATCGCTCTCACGCAGTTCTTGCTCGATACGCTGCTGCTCGCTGATATCTTCAAACGCGATTGCCAGTCCGGTGATTTCTTTGTGCCAGGTAATCGGTGAGATGCTATAGGCGACGGGAATGTGGCTACCATCTTTGCGGGTAAAGATATCATGTTCGCGGCGAATGACGCCAGAACGATGCGACGCGCTCAGCACCGGCCAGCGCGGGATTTCCGGTACCTGCCGCCAGTTCCTGCTATCAGTAAATGGGCACGCTTGCTCATCATGGCGCGCGTAAAAGGCGTTCAGGCCATCGTCTTTAGCGCGTTCAGAGTGTTCAGAATGTTCAGGGTGTTCAGGGTGTTCAGGATGCGTATGAGCTTGAGGTGGGTTGTCGCAGTGGATGAGCGTATGAATGGGCTTGCCAAGCGACTCGCCAGTTCCCCACCCCAACATGTCGCGGGCAGCGCGATTCATCAGGGTAACATGGCTGTTGTGATCTATCGTAATGACGCCCTGATCCAGGCTATCCAGCACCGCATCGGTGAACGCCAGGTGTGCGCTCAAGTAAGAATAGGCGCGCTGGCGGTCGTCACGCTCCTGGGTCTGGGCGTTGGCTTCATATTCAGCCACACGCGCCCGCAGCCGCTCCAGCTCCGCGATCAGGTGCTTCTTCGTCCGGCGCAGATCATCGCGCGTGACTTCGTAGGTTCCACCGCTCTCATCGGCGCTTATGGCTATGGCAGTGGCGGGCGTCGCTTCGTATGGCTGCGTTGACGCTGGCTCAAGCGTGCGAATGGTGGAATTCTTCGGCTGGTCGGTATTCATGGGTGGCTGCCTTGATGATGTGGCGAGAAACAATCTCCCAGATAGACGCGGTACTCACGTTGTACTATATCCATGCAAGAGGAGGCACGGCTGAGGCTACAAGGAGACACGCTACGCGACGGAATAACGAAATACTGGACGCCAGAACAGCGTCTTTCCCAACAATGTGCATAAAACAACCTATACGATAGAGTATCGTACCACTGTCTCGAGGAGGCGGTCAATAACGCGGGACCTGTCGTATTCGGTGATGCCAGAGGTTCGCAGCCGCAGTATGGGCGACCTGGGCAGCATCGCAAAGAGCGCACCTGAGAAAGAGGATATGGGGATATCATGTCGCATCAGGATTCCCGCATCACTGTCGCCCACCGGCTGCTTGCGCCTGCATCTTGGACGGTGGGGCAGCGGCAGGCAGCGCTGATTGCCAGCATGATCGCATGCTTGGCGTATTTCTATCTCGTGCCTGCGCCATTGCTGGCGCTCCCAGGTCTGCTGATCTTTGCGGTGCTAGCCTGGGGCCGGCTCGATCTGGCGCTTGCTCTGTTGCCGCTCACTTTCCCGTTCTGGTATGTGCCCAAGCGTCTCTTCAATGATAAAGTATTTCCGCTGAGTGAGATTGTGCTGGCGGTCTGTGTTGCGCTGGCGTTGGCACATCTCGTCCAGGTGCTCTGGCGGCGTCATTGGCGGTTGCCAGCGCGCGCCTGGGCGCTGAGCCATATTCGCGTGCTGGTGCGCCGCGTTGGACCGTTGACGATAGCTAGTGCTGTCCTTTTCGTGCTGGGTGTCTCACTGGGGGTGTTGGTGGCGCGGCGGCGACCGGAGGCGTTGCGTGCCTGGCGCTGGGAAGTGGCGGAGCCGCTGCTCTATTTCATGCTGCTGCTCATCTATGGGCGCAGCCAGCGTGCGCTGGCGCTGCTCATCTGGTCGTTCCTGGGATCGGCGCTGCTGGTGGCGTTGTTGGCGCTAGCGCAGACGCTCTGGCTGCATGTGACAATTACGCCACTCGCACACGGCAACCGGCTCGTCGCATATAGCGCGCCGCGCGCGACTGCTATCATCTATGGCAGCAGCAACAGCCTGGGCGCATGGCTGGCGCGGGCGGTGCCGCTGGCGTTGGCGCTGGCCTGCGCGCGGACGGCAGAGCCGCGTCTGCGACTGGCGGCGTTGCTGCTGGCGCTGCTCTATCTTCCGGCGCTCGTATGGAGCGATTCGCGTGGCGCGTGGATTGCCGCCGCGTTGGCTTGCCTGGTGGTCGTCTGTGTATTATCGCGCTGGATGCGGCTCGTGGCGCTGGCGTTGGCGCCCGTCTGTCTTGTCATCGCGCTCTGGCAGCGGGTGGCGCTGAGCAACCTGCTGCTGCAAGGGCATGGTGGCTCCGGCGAGGTGCGGACATTGCTCTGGCAATCTTCCTGGCACATGATCCGCGATCACTTTGTCTTTGGCATTGGTCCCGATCAGTTTCTGTATTACTACAGCAATCTCTATACTTCGCATCCCTATTGGATTCCAAAGATCAACGGCCATATCACTCCCGCTTTTTATCAGCCGGACCTGTCGCACCCGCACAATCTGCTGCTCGACCTCTGGCTGAGCGGCGGATTACTGGCGCTGGTGGGGTTTCTCGTGCTGCTGTTTGTGGTCGCGCAGCAGAGTTGGCGCATCTGGCGAACGTGGCAAAGAAGAACTATAGCGCAAAGTGATACATCTCCTGCTGCGGTGTTCGCCGCCGCAGGCCTGCCCACCGGACCGCTGGCGCTGGGTATTGCCGCGTCGGTGCTGGCTGGTGTTGTACATGGGATGGTGGATAGCGCCTATTTCGCGTCAGACCTGGCGCTGGCCTTCTGGTGGGCGCTGGCTGCATTACTGTTGCTTGCACGGCTGGTAGAATACCCTCATGTAGGAAAATAGCGGCCCGCAGATCATCTTGTACAACGAATTTTGCTACAGACTTTACAAATCCTTGACATTTGCTTCGCTCTCAGGTACACTTGCTCGCAATGTGTATCTCGTGTGGTGATACGCATTATTGCTGAGCAACGAGGAGGGCTATCAGAGAAGCGTCAACCGCTGGACTTGGGCATCGGGAATCTATGATCTAGGGAACACCATTGGACATCTCGCGGCAAGGGGTCGCACTAACCTGCTAACCGGCGCTCTTACTCAATGGGGAGTGAGAGATGTTGTCTTCGACTCACAAGGAGCGAATACAGACATGAAGCGATTGGCAATCTTCGCCGTTCCTCTGGTTTCACTTGTGGCGCTGCTCTCGCTGGGGGCGCCCTCCGCAGCCGCCGCCAGTATGGCGGCTCATGGCGCGCATACGTCGCGTCCAGTCTCCCATCATCACCACATTGTGTTCTTCCCAACCCTCCAGCACTGGCGGAAGATGCACCATAACAGGCACCCATATGCTGGTAGCCCCAACGACCTCATGTACAACGGCGGCCCGGTGGAAGAGAACCCTGTGGTCTATGTCATCTTCTGGGGGCCGGGTTGGAGCAACGGCTCCGGTGGCGTCACCGCAGATGGGCAGGTTGTCGAGAACTATTTCAACAGCATGGGTGGCACCTCGTTCGAGAACATCCTGACGCAGTACTACGACAACAACGCCAACGTCAGCAACAGCAATTCAGTTTCCGGCGTCTGGGTAGACACCTCCACTCCACCCACAGATCAATCGTGTGGTGGCCCAACCGTCGAAGATTCGGATATCCAGAACGAGGTCAGCAACGCCATCTCCGCGAATGGCTGGCCGACGGATGGTTCCAATGCCACCTACTTCGTCTATACGCCGAATGGCGACTATGTGAATGGCGGCGGTAGCTGCTCTGATACCGCTGGTGGCTTCTGCGCCTATCACAACTGGGATAGCTCGATCAATGTCGCCTACGCTGCTATGGCGTATCCGATAAATTCCGGTTGTAACGTGCCCCAATCGCCTAATGGCAATCTGGCCGGCGACTCATTGGCCAATGTCACATCACACGAGCAGTTCGAGGCAATCACCGATCCCCAGGCAGGCAACGGCTGGCTAGATAGTTCCGGTCAGGAGATCGGCGACAAATGCGCCTGGGACTTCTCGGCAGGTCTCACCAACCTCAACGGCCAGTCCTTCGAGTTGCAAACCGAATATAGCAACGCCAGCAGCTCCTGTGTGAACTCGTACTAACGAGCGGCCACATGCTGCGCGTTCGCTATCGCTGAAGAACCATTCCCTTGTCAGCGGGATGTCATTCTTCCCAGCTTCCCTGTGCCCTTCTCCAGCCTTTCCTATGACTCAGCACGGAATCTATCACGAGCGTAGCCCGCTGGTAGATTCCGCTGTTGTGTGATGGAAATTGTTGAGGCATCCCTCATCTCCTCTAATTGTCCGCTTTATTTGCCCTCTTCCCAAAAGCTTCTCCTTCCGTGTACAATGGCGGCACTTCCATGAAACCCTGGAAACCCTGTACGCTCTCGTATCTCGTAGCAGTAATCTGATCTATACTCTCCGGTCGTTGGGAGCCGCATTGCGGCGCAGGTGAAGGCGAAGTAGGCGAAGTGAAAGGGTCCCGGTGATGGCGACAACGCAACACAAAGCGGCCACGACGACAACGGCAGATTGGCTTACGCCGATGGAAATGCGAACCCTGGAAGCGATCTGTGAAGCTCTGGCGCCCGCCATGCCACCGCCGGAGGGCGAAACAGACCCACATGGCTTGTATGCACGTTCGATGCGTGAGCTACCGGTTGCCCGGCTGATCGCAGAAACGCTGGCCGAGGATACACCGGAGACCCGCAAAGACTTCAAGAAGCTGCTCGACACGCTGAATAATCCGCTCGTCGGCATGGTGCTGGCGGGCCGGCCACAAGGTTTTGCGCAGATGTCGCTGGCGGCGCGCGAGACGGCGCTGCGCAAAATGAGCACTCATTCGCGTGGCGACCTGCGCCAGGGATTCCAGGCGGTGAAGCGGCTGGCGCTGTTTCTTTTTTACGCTGCCCCTGGCGAGGATGGACTCAACCCCAACTGGCCGGCGCTGGGCTACGAACGCCCGCCCTTCCCGCCCACGCCGGAGGCTGCGCCCAAGCGCATCCATCCGTTGCCTGTCACTGGCGACCTGGCGCTCACCGCTGATGCCGTCATCGTCGGCTCCGGCGCGGGCGGCGGCGTGATGGCGGCGCAACTGACGGAGGCGGGCAAAGATGTCGTGATCCTCGAAAAGGGCGGCTACTATAGCGAGTCCGATTTCAGCGGTCTGGAAGCAGAGATGACGCCAGCTCTCTACCTGCGTCGCGGCATGCTCTCCACCGCTGATCTTGGCATGATTGTGCTGGCTGGCTCTGCGCTTGGTGGCGGCACACTGGTCAATTGGAGTACATCGCTGCGCACGCCACTGGATGTGTTAGAGGAGTGGGAACGCCAGCACGGACTCAGTGGCATCACTGCGGACGACTACACCCGGGGTTTCGCCTTCGCTGAGCAACGCCTGGGCATCAATACCGACGATAGCGCGCCCAACCCCAACAATGCGGCGCTGAAGCGTGGCTGCGAGGCGTTGGGCTACGAATGGAAGCCCATTCCGCGCAACGCCTCCGGCTGTGAGCAACGCTGTGGAGCCTGTGGCTATGGCTGCCAGTTTGGGCGCAAACAATCCACCATGCTGACGTTCTTGCAGGATGCCAGTGAGCGTGGGGCGCGTTTCGTCGTGCGCTGCCAGGTGGAGCGCGTGCTCACTGAGGCCGGGCGTGCGGTTGGCGTGGAGGGCTGGGCGCCAGACGATGTGACGGGCGCGCGACGTAAAGTGATCGTGCGCGCGCCGGTGGTGATAGTTGCCGGTGGCTCGGTGGAATCGCCAGCGTTGCTGTTGCGTTCGGGGCTGACCAACCCCAACATTGGGCGGCATCTGCGCTTGCATCCAGTCTCCGGCATGGCGGGCCTCTACGCAGAGCCGATAGAGCCGTGGAAGGGGTCGCTTCAGACGGTCTATTCGCCGCACTTCGCCCACCTCCAGGGGAATTATGGCGTGCGTTTCGAGGTGATGCCCGCGCATCCAGGATTGATGGGCCTGCTCACGCCCTGGGCCAACGCGCAGAGCCACAAACAACTGATGTCTCAACTCGGCCACATGGCGACCTACATCGTATTGACCCGCGACACCGGCGAAGGGCAAATTACGCTTGATCGCCACGGCAATCCGGTTATTCACTACTGGCCAAATGAAACCGACCGGCAGCATCTCATACGTGGCTTGCAGGAGGTGACGCGCATCATCTTCGCTGGTGGCGGCATAGGCGCCGTTTCGTTGCATACGCCGCCGCTGCTATTGACCGCTGAGGGGCGCAAACCGGGCGCAGTATCGCCGCCGCAACTGGACCGCTATCTGGGCGAGATTGCGCAGCGCGGCATCGTCGTCAACCGTGTGGGCATGGGGACGGCGCATCAAATGGGCACCTGCCGCCTGGGGGCAGACGCCAAAACGTCGGTTGCCGACCCATATGGGCAGACTCACGAAGTACGCGGCCTCTACATCGCTGACGCCAGTGGCTTCCCCACTGCCTCTGGAGTCAATCCGATGCTTTCGACGATGGCGCTGGCCTATCGCGTGGCGCAGCGAGTGAAGTCCGACCTATCGTAGTGATCGTAGTGGCTGTAGTGACTCTGCATACTTGGCATGAGGCGTGCTGCGTAGCGGCGCGAGGCTTGCGGTCGTTCAGCAGTGAATGGCTGTGCCGGTGCGATCACGAGTGGTGGGGCAGACAACGGCGTCTGCCTCATCCTCGTATTATAGCTCATCCTCTTCCGCGCTCGCCAGGTTTATTTGTGTTTAAGATGTCACCGCCATGCTAGATGGTCTTATCTTCGTTTCAGGCACAATTCATGCTTTGTTTAGAAATAGACCATACAGTATTGGGTGGCGAATTTGGTATGCCTATTGTTTTCTAAACTCACTGCTGTCCAGTTGGAGGGAGATCCGAGAGTGAGCAAGATTTTTATTTCATACAGGCGAAGTGACAGCGCAGACATCTCTGGGCGCATTCATGATCGCCTTGTTCCACATTTTGGTGGCGGCAGCGTATTGATGGATATTAGTTCGATTCCAGCGGGCGCCGATTTCCGCGAACATATCAAAGAACTCATTCAGCAGAGCGGCATTCTGCTGGCAGTGATTGGTCCTCAATGGGAGGGTGGCGATACGCCTGGAATACGGCGTATAGACGAACCTGAAGATTATGTAAAGCTAGAGATCGAACAGGCGATTGGGAAACCACTCCCAATTATTCCCATACTGGTCGGCGGTCGCGCCATGCCGAAACCTGAGCAGCTCCCCGCTTCCCTCGTTTCGCTGGCCTATCGCAATGCTATCGAGGTGCGTTCAGGGAGTGGGTTTCCTATGGATATGGAAGCCGTTATCAAGGGCATTGAAGTCTACATTCAGAGGCCACAGATCGAAGGGCCGGCAAAGATGGCGCAAGAAGCGGTGCGTCGTGGCGATGAGTTGCTGGAACAGAAACACTACGAACTGGCGCTGAAGGAATATGAACGCGCGCAAGCGCTTGATACGGCGAATGTGGATGCCTGGGCGGGTAAATCGCTGGTGCTGTGCGAGCTTGACCGTGCGAAGGAGGCGTTGGAGGCGAGCGAACATGCCATTGGTCTCCAGTTTCAACATGCGCGCGCCTGGTTTGCAAAAGGGGCGGCGCTTTGGCTGATGAAACATCAAGATAAAGCACTAGATGCGCTCGAAAATGCGTTGGCCATTGATCCTACTCTCATAGATGCGTGGGTAGGTAAAGGCGCCATCCTGTATGAGCAGGGTCGAACGGCGGAGAGCATCAAAGCGATTGACCAGGCGCTCAAATTGGACCCCACCCGACAAGACATTTGGATAGCCAAAGGCAATGTGTTGCGAGCAGAAAAACGCTACCAAGAGGCGCTCGAAACCTACGACCAGGCGCTGACGAAGGGCGATACGACTGTCATCTGGCTGCATAAAGCTGCGACGCTCCACGACGAGCAGCGATTTGCCGAGGCGTTGGCTGCGTATGAGCAGATACTAACATCTGCCCCGGAAAATATCGAGGCGGCGCTTGGAAAAGGCATCGAACTGCGCGCGCTCAAGCGTTATGATGAGGCGCTGAAAACGTTTGAGCAAGTGATCGAATCTACACCTGAGAATGCCACCGCATGGGTTGGGAAAGGCGACATATTGCTTGACCTGAAACACCCGCAAGAAGCATTAGCAGCTTACGAACGCGCCATTGATCTCAATCCTCAAATGCTCGGCGCATGGGAGGGGAAAACGAGCGCCCATAGAGAACTAAAGCAGGTTGGCGCTATGCTAGCATCCGCTGCGAAAACCCTCTTACTCGACGCGGAAGTGCGCAAGAGCGTTGAGATATTGCTCAATTGGGTTGCTGGCAGAGGCGAGCAACTGACTGAAGAGTTGCAGCAGGCACGAATTGCCCGCAAGGCTTTGCCCATGACGGAGCAAGCGGATAAGCGCCTGAACACATGAGAATGCGAGGAGTAATGAGGCAGGTGCGCCAGCAAGAATACGCGCCCATTGCTGTCAGGACGGCTCAACCAGCGCAGCGCCGGTGGTTTCGCTGGCGCAGGTTGCCGCTGCGCTATGCGGCGATTGTGCTGGGCTGCGGATTGCTGATGTTCGCGGGGAGCAGCCGCGTATTCGGGGCAACGCCAGGCACCACCAAACCACAGGTGGCGCTGGTGCTGGCGACGGCGCTGGCGGGCATGGCCAGCCTGATCGCCGCTGGTATGCCAATCTCCGCTCCGCCCGCCTGGAAACGTCTCTATCGTTGGTTGCGCGCGCTCATCTATGTCGCCGCGCTGTTGTTGATGCTGGGCACCTTCGCGGTATTCGCTGGCACATTAGCTCTGGCAATTCAATATCCTGCCTCGCAAACCTATGTCAATGATGTGATCTCGTTCACCCATGTCAACGCAGGTCTCGTGTTGGCTGGAAAGAATCCCTACACCAGCGACGACATGTTCATGGTAGCGTTACGCGAGTATCCGCAGGCGCTGCCGACCGCTCTCCGCCGCGGCCTCTTCGGCACTGGCTACGACTCGCCGGCACAAGATCAACTCGTTGCCATGCGGCGTCGCTATCTCGCCAATCCACAGGCGACTGACGGCTCGTTTGATCCGCGCACGCTGCATAGCTATCCCGCGCTCTCGTTCCTGCTCTATGTGCCCTTCATCTGGGCTGGCTTGCCGAATATCTTGCTGCTGAACCTGTTGGTCTGCTGGGGCGTCTTTGCCTGGCTTGCCTGGCTTGCGCCGCCCGGTTTGCGTCCGGCGGCGCTGCTCACCGCCGCCGCTAACTGCTGCATCATCTACTCATTGCCGGTGGATACCGAGATCATATGTATTGCGCTATTACTGGCGGCGTGGCATCTGCGACAGAGAGCGGGCTGGCAACACTGGCTGGCACCCGCCCTGTTGGGGCTGGCCTGCGCCTTCAAGCAGTATTCCTGGTTCTTCGTGCCATTTTTCTTGCTGGAAATCCTGCTGACTTCCTGCTGGCGCGAGACCCTGCGTTGGGGCAGCGTGGCGCTGGCAGCGTTTCTGCTGCCCAATCTGCCGTATATCATCGCCAGTCCAGGCGCGTGGCTGACGAGCCTCTTCCTGCCGATGTCGGACCCGCTCTTTCCGCAGGGCATCGGCATCATGACGCTTTCGCTCGGCCATCTGTTGCCCTATGGTCCGCCTGCGCTCTATGCCGCGCTGGAACTCCTGGCGCTGGTGGCGGTGCTCTGGTTTCAGGCGCACTTTCATGCGCGGCTGGGCGATGCCGCGCTTTTGCTGGCGTTGGTGCCGCTGCTCTTCGCCTTTCGCTCGCCACCCAACTATTTCGCCTTCGCTCCCTGGCTCGCTCTCTACGCCGCCAACCGCGTCTATGCCGCGCGAATCATGAGCAGTGCATTACAAAAGGAGACTCAATATCTCTCACACCACTGATAGACTGCACTTGGCTCTGCCAATGATCTGAGGCATCAGTGGTTGTAGCAACGATCAATGAGTGAGAAGTAGCAAAAGATGATTCCTGTCCCATTGAATGCCAGGGAATAGGAGTGCCTTTCGCCACAGATGCTTCGTAACAAGGATCAGCCAATCGCAAGCCTAAGTCACTTACCGCTGCTATTGCTACATCATATGCTGAAGCCTGGTTATCGAATGTGATGCGTGCGTAGGTATTGACTTGATTAGGAAGCAGGTAATAGGGCACAGTTGGAGTCGGCGTTGCATCAGCGATATGGGCATTGCAACTTAGGTTGCCGATGGGGGCAAATTTGTTAAAGATTGGGAGGTTTTGCAGGCGGTTCTGCCAATTGGCCGGTGAGAGAGAAGTAGGGGTAAGCCAGAGCATATGACCTATATTACTATAATTATCTCTTTGCTCCACGGATGTCCAACGTATCCATGATTCTCCCACTCCGGTATATGCCACAGAGTTGCGACATGGAAGAGTTAGACGTAATCCAAGATCACTTATTGCGCTTACCGCTTGTTCGTAAGTGGTGGTAGTCTGAAACATCACCTGGACAGGAGTGGTATTCGATTGCGCACCAGGAGAGGCCGTGTGACCGCAGCTCGTGAGAAGAAGAATCAGGGCATTAAAGCAGGCGAGCCAAGTAATTTGACGCCACTTTGATGCGCGCCAGACATTCCACCGCTGTTTCACCGCCGTACAGTTCATCTGAACTACCTCCCTAGACTTTCACAGATAACAATATGCTAAAAAGAAACCAATGGCCATGTTCATTTGACGCTAGGCCACTAATGCTAGTTCCCCATCTGCGTGCAATAGAATGCCAAAAATTGCACCAAGTTGGGGAAAATTATCCCAACCTGGTGCATAAGCAGCTCACCCTTGTTAGCAAGGTTGCGTACCAAAGTTGTACCACTGATCGGTGAAACTCTTGCCATCGGAGTTTAGGCCGAAAGGTGATGCTGCCAGCAACGTGTAGTCGCCGGGAGGATTGTTGTACATGTCCAGGAAATCGTAACTATACGAAGAGATTGGAAGTAACCTATTACCATAAAGCGTTGATTCTGCCTGAGAGTAGGACCAATCAGTATGTCCGAAATTAGCCAACTCATATGGGCAGCCACTCACTCTTGATGTCCGTTCATCAATCCACTCAGCGGAATTGGAGTTGGGTTTAAAGCCAATATGCCCGCTTGCATACTGGTTGTTGGAATAGTTCGACATGTAAAAGTAGGACTGGTTAGCGTACTCGCGGTTGTAATCAACTTGTACAGCTACGTGGTTTCCGCATCCTACAGATGGGCCATAGTATTGCTGGGGCTTTGCAGGATAATCTTCCCACCAAAATCGATACCCCTCTGCGGGATCGGTTTCAGTTCCGGCTTGCCAGAGATTTTGCGTGCCGTAGCCGCCAATACCCACCCACTGAACCGCTGTAGCATTGAGAGGTGACGATGAATAACATGGCACTGTCTAATCAGAGAAAACCCAATCAAAACCGCCATCAGTTGCTACCACACCTGCCCAAATACCTGGACTGGCGAAAGCATTTCCTATTTTACCAATCTGAAGCGAGGTAGGACGGCTTTGCTTGGATCCCGCATAGGCATTACCCGAAATCGTTGAACCACATACACGATGCTTCGCATGGCGAACCATATCTGTCCACTGAGCAAGTGCTTGAGCATTGCCGTGTGGTCGAAAGGGCAATCCGTAGAATTGCAATTCAGCACTTGTTGCGTTTATGGGATCGAATGTTGCAAGTGGACTTGGACAAAGTGGGCTACCCGTATATGCAAAGTGCCCGTCCGCAAGTACGGCTGTAGGCTGAGCATCTACAGAATGTGTAGTCAACAATGGTAATCCTACCAAAAGAAGGGATACGAATAACGAGCGCAAAGATCGTGACATTACTACTTCTCCCTCGTGCTATGGTCAGCACTACTGTCTGCCAGCAACTTCCTGTGATGGACGGATAGGCGAAGCCCACCTGGCTTCTTGGAGATACAGACGCACTACCAAACTTTCTTTTGCGGAAAGTATAGTGAATTTGGTTTATCCTATCAAACCCCCAGTGATAAGCAAAAACACGCAATTTTGAAGCGATGGACCTGTGTTATCAAAGTTAGCCAATAGCGCCCAGTCGTAAATCCTAGCAGCCCGCACATTGCTTCTCATGGGTCTGTGCTACATAATGCGTATAGAGTTTCTGGCAATCGGACAAGCAGCAGAGAGGCAGAACGATGAGCGAGCGTGATACAGGGAGCGGGCGCGACCTACAGAACTTCCAACGCCCACAAGACATACAGAATGCTCAACCGACCGGTGGTGTGAATGGGATGGACTTCGAGCTATTGGCGGCGTCGCTGCGTGCCGATGCCAACGATCTATCGGTGTGGCTTCCAGCGTTGGGTGCGAAGCTAGCGGGAGCGTTGCCTGGTCGTGTCCGGCTGTATCGTGATGGCATATTTGGGAATGGCGCCGTCAATGGCATGACTATTGATCTGGACGTATGGCGGCTGGAGCTACATCTGAAGCATGGGCGCCCGCTCGCTTCACGCACGCATGTGGTACGAGGCATCGCGCTCAAGACCGAGGAGTTGCCGCTGGACGCCTGGATTGACGCGCTCGGTCAGGCTCTTGCTGAACTGGCCTCCACCAGTGCCCGCGAACAGGCTGCCATCCGTTCGTTGCTCACCTGAGCATCTTGAACAACCTGAACAGCAAGATTGACGTGAGAACACAGCAGAGAAAGCAGGAAAACGATGCCCGCGAATACAGGGAACCCTGGCCCCGGACAGGCGCCTAATCCCAGCACTCAACTTCCGCAACGCGCATTGGAACGTTTGCAGCAGACCCGCGAATCCGGCGGGCGACGCCTCTTCACCAGCGACCTCTCGGTCAATGAGTTTCTGCTGGTGAAGGAGGTCGGTTTCGATCCCGTCGGGCTGGTGGTCGGCACGTCAATCTATCACATCGGCTACCAGTATTCCGGCCTGGGGCAGAGCATGGAGCTTGGCGTCTTGACGCAGGCAATGTATTCCGCTCGCGAACTGGCGATGAGCCGTATGGAGGCCGAGGCGGACGCGCTGGGAGCCGACGGCATCGTTGGCGTGCGGCTGGATGTGCTGCAATACGCCTGGGGCCAGAACCTCGCAGAGTTTAAGGCGGTCGGCACAGCGGTGCGCGCACGCGATGGCAAGAGCTATCGTACCTCACAGGGCAAGCCTTTCACCAGTGACCTCTCCGGCCAGGACTTCCGCACGCTGCTGGCGGCGGGCTATCGTCCGCTGGCGCTGACGATGGGCACCTGTGTCTATCATGTCGGCGTGCAGTCCATGCGCCAGTGGTTCTCACAGATCGCCGGGCAAAATGTCGAGATGGCGAACTATACGCAGGGTGTCTATGATGCGCGCGAGCTGGCGATGGAACGCATGCAGTACGAGGCGGAGCAGGTTGGCGCGGAGGGCGTTGTCGGCGCGCGTATCCTCGAAGGCACGTATGGGTGGGACGCCCATGTCATCGAGTTCTTCGCCATCGGCACCGCTGTTATCCCGACGCGCGCCGATCATGAGATCGAGAAGCCGCAAATGGTCATCTCGCTCAACGACGCTAGCTAGAGGGCGTCTGTCACGCGACGAAGGCACCGAGGATAAAGGCCAGCGCCAGCAACACAGACAGCAGGAGCGAAAGGGCGACGATGAGCAGATGTAGCCAGCGCCGCCCGTCGCTCCAGCGCGCCAGCAGCATGAAGATGGGGAACACCACCAGCAGGAAGCGACCATTCGAGGCCAGCGCCGCCCAGGGTAGTCCCGGCTTGTGCATTGGTGTCAGGAGAACCAGCGCCGCCGTTGCGCAGGCGTAGAGCGCGTAAGGCAGCGGCAACCAGCGGAGTGTTGCCAGCGCCAGCACGACGAACAGCAGCGTCCAACCGATATCCAGCACAACAGTGAATCGCAGCACCGGCGCGCCACTGGGGAGCGCCGAAGCGGCGCTTAGCAATCCATCCCACGGCCAGCTCAGGTGGCGTCCCCAACCGCTCTGCTGCGCCATTGTTGTCGCTGTGAGTGTCCCGAAGCGCGGCGCCAGCGCCAGATTGAAGCCAACCAGCGCCAGGATGGGCAATAGCAGGGCAAAGGTCCCCCACCCCCAGCCCCTCCCCCGTGCGCGGGAGAGGGGGGCCAGACATTCACCTGGTTCACTTAGGCGGGAATCGTTCGTTCGCGGCCCCTCTCCCACAAGGAGAGGGGGTTGGGGGTGAGGTTTCCTTATCAGTTCCAACGCCAGCGGCAGGAGCAGCAAAATTCCCACTGGGCGCGTCAGTGTCGCCAGCGCCGCCAGCAGTCCGGCGAGCCACCAGCGCCGCTCGCGCAGCGCCAGGAATGTTGCAACGCTCAGCAGCAAGAAGAGCGATTCGGCGTAGGCGGCGGCCAGGAAGAGCGAATAGGGGAAGAGTACCAGATAGAGCAACGTGCGCCGAGCCACAGTGCGCCCATATTCGCGTTCCACCAGGATGCGCAGCAGCGCGAATGCGCCGAAACAGGCGATATTGGCAATCAAGAGTCCGGCGAGCGCAGCATTGCCGCCGGTCAGTGGCATGAGCAAGCGTTCCAGCAGCGGAAACAGCGGGAAGAACGCCGCCTGCGTCAGATGCGTATAGCCGCTCTTTGCGATGGTGGCGTAGATGGCGCTGTCCCAATTCGTCCAGACATGCAGTAGTTCGCTCCCGGTCGGATACGGCGCATTTGGTGGACGCGGCACAATCCGCCAGCGCACCAGGTAGGTCAGCGTCGCCAGCGCCAGCCGCTGCAACAGCCAGACGATTGCCGCATCGCGCCATGCCACGCGGTCGAGCAAACCGATAGCGCGACGCTCACCCTGAACGTCAGGCTGTGTCTCGCTCGTTTCTACCGCTGGTTGTGCGTGCTGCGCCCGTTGCTCCACCCGATGCCACCTCCTCCGCGCCATGCTACCATAGGGCGGATGATTTGCCTATCTTACCCTACCTCGATGTCGCTAGCATCTCGTCTGATTGTGGTACATTTGTTCTGCTGTTCTGCAACAATGCACAACACCAACCGGGAGGATGACGATGGAGAATGAGACACGCGACGCCAATTATACGCAGGCCAACCGCGCCATCTGGAATGAGTGGCTGATTCACAATACCACCTCTGACCATTACAAAGACCGCGAAACATTCCTGGCGACCGGCTCTAGCCTGCGCAGTATTGAACGTACAGAGGTGGGCGAGGTCGCTGGCAAGTCGCTGCTGCATCTGCTCTGCAACCTCGGCAGCGATACGCTCTCCTGGGCGCGGCTTGGCGCGCTGGTGACAGGGGTGGACTTCGCACAGACGGCAATCACGGAGGCGCAGGCGCTGGCCGCGCAAACGGAACTGGATGCGCGCTTCATTTGTTCAGACCTCTATGCGCTGCCTGAGACGCTTAACGAGCAGTTCGATATCGTCATCTCAACCTATGGCGTGCTGTGCTGGATGCCTGACCTCACGCGCTGGGCCGAGATTGTCGCGCGCTATCTCAAACCTGGCGGCTGTTTCCATCTGGTAGACATGCACCCGACCACCAATTCCCTCCGCAGTGTGGACGATAAAGCGAATGCTCCTGGAACGGTGTTTCGTGTCGCGCGCTCGTATTTCCATGCGGAGCAGCCGCAGCAAGAGCAGGTGACGCTTAGTGTGGATGGCGCGACTGCTGCGCTCTCTAGTTGGAGCTATGGGTTGGGTGAGGTCGTTTCTGCGCTCGTCGCTGCCGGATTGCGGCTCGATTTCTTGCACGAGTTTCCGATGAGCTTCTATCAGCAATTTCCCTCGCTCGTGCAGGACGCTGACGGATGGTGGCGCTGGCCAACCTCAGTGGACGGCCCGCAGAACACGATGCCCTTGCTCTTCTCGCTCCGCGCCAGCCGTTAACCTATACAAGAGGGAATAGAGTGGCGTCTACGCACCCCTCTCCCGCGCACGGGGGAGGGGTTAGGGGTGGGGGCTTCTTTTTGACAGGGTGGCGCGCTGAGGGATACAATGCAAAGGACCCTAGAGGAGCGGCATGGCCATGAGTGATGACATCATCGCCAGAACACAGGTGGAGCTTCCGCGCGGCCTGCTGGCCGTGCC
Source organism: Chloroflexota bacterium (assembly GCA_021323855.1). Taxonomy (GTDB): domain Bacteria; phylum Chloroflexota; class Ktedonobacteria; order Ktedonobacterales; family JADMIN01; genus JAJPKE01. Next base: position 163,286 of record JAJPKE010000027.1, read on the forward strand.
GTGGCTGCGCACGCTGCTGAACTTGCCGCTGCTCTACAAGGTGTTGCTGGCAAACAGTGTCGTCATCTTAATTGGCGCAACGCTGGGCACATATCTGGCCACCCAATTGCACGACACCAGCCGCCCCTGGGTGCTGGTCGCCTTTGTCACCACCGGCCTGCTCATCAGCGTTATCATCAACTTCGTGCTGCTCAAAGTGGCGCTCTATCCCCTCACTCGTCTGCGCGAAACGATGCGCCTCGTCCAGTCTGGCGACCTCACCCGCAAAGCGCCGATCACCGGGCAGGATGCCGACGCCGATCAACTTGCCATCGCGTTCAACACGATGCTGGCGGCGCTGGATGATCTGGGGAAATCGCGCGCCAGCCAGATCTTGCACGCGCAGGAAGAGGAGCGGAAGCGGATTGCGCGTGAACTTCACGACGAGACCAGCCAGATATTGACCTCGCTGCTCATCAGTCTGGCGCTGCTGGAAGAAACGTGCATCGAGAGTGAGGCGCGCGTCCGCATTGCCGAGACCCGCGCGCTGGCGCACCAGACGCTCCGCGCTGTGCGCAACCTCAGCATTGATCTACGGCCAAGTGCGCTGGATGATCTGGGATTGTTGCCGGCGCTCCGCTGGTATATCAAAGAGTATCAGCAGAAGTGTGGCATCAGCGTGGAGTTCAGCGCCAGCGGCCTGAAAGAACGCCTCTCGCCGGAGACGGAGACGGCCATCTACCGCATTGTGCAGGAGTCACTCACCAACACTGCCAAGCATGCGCAGGCGCACACCGTCTGGGTGACGGCGCAGGAGAGCAACTGTGAGGTATTCATCCACATCCGCGACGACGGCCAGGGCTTCGATGCGCAGGCCGTCCTGCGCACCCCGTGGCAGGATCGCGGGCTGGGGCTGGCTGGTATGATGGAGCGCGCGTCGCTGCTCGGCGGATCTGTGCAGATTGCCTCGCGCCCCGGCAACGGCACGACAATTGACGTTCATATTCCGCTGGTACGCCCAATGCGCACCGAAGCCCCGGCATCTGCGTAATAATGGTAGAGTGAAGGATGCGATTCGCAGATGTTCGAGCGGATCAGCGGATCAAGCGAAAGTTTTCACGCCGATGAAAGACGACCTGATAGATTACATCAAGGCGCATACCGCGACTGATGCACCGATGCGCCCGGAAGGCTCCCAGGAAAAGATACGGGTTTTGCTTGCAGATGACCATACGATTTTGCGCGCCGGCCTCAAGATGATGCTCAACGCGCAGCCGGATATCGAGGTGGTAGGCGAGGCCAGCGATGGCAAGCAGGCGATTAGCGAGGCGCAACGGCTGCTGCCGGATGTCATCATTATGGATATTACGATGCCCGAATGTAACGGCATTGAGGCGACGCGGCAGGTCAAGCGACTGCTCGCCGATGTGCGTGTGCTGGTGATGACGATGCACGAGAACGAAGAATATCTCTTCCAGATGCTCCGCGCCGGCGCCTCAGGCTACATGCTGAAAGAAGCTGCCGATACCGACCTTATCTCCGCCATTCGCGTGGTGTCGTCCGGGCGCTTTTATCTCTCGCCCTCCGCGCAATCCATGATGGTCAGCGATTACCTGCAACGGGTGCGCACCGGCGAGGAGCGCGACAGCTATAGCGCGCTCACGGAGCGCGAGCGCGAAATCCTCAAACTGGTGGCGGAGGGCTACACCAATAATCAGATCGGCGAGCGGCTCTTCATCAGCCCCAAGACGGTGGATACACATCGCACGCATATCATGGACAAGCTCAACCTGCACAACCGCGCCGAACTGGTGAAGTATGCGATGCGGCGTGGCCTGCTGGAAGACTGAGATTCCTGGTTTAGCACCGTCGCAACTGCGCTACCCGCGCCCACAGCCAGATACCGCCTAACAGCAGGCTCCCCCAGACGACGGCGATCATCAGCGGATCGAACGGCGTGTGCAGCCGTGGATAATAGACGTAGCCGCCAAGCGTCGTCACCGCGAATCCATAGAGTCCCATCAGGGACAGCGCCGCCATCCCCAGCACGAGGAGGGATGCCGCTTTGCGACGCCGCAGCAGCCATACCCACCAGAACAACGCCACGATGGGAAAGAGGATCATACTGCTCAGGATGAGCATCGAAAATCCCTGGAGTTTATCCAGCAACGTGGCATTGGGACCGTGGGTATGGATTGGTTTGAAGGGCGCGGTGGTGGCGAGCGAAGACACGCCGACTGGCACTGATTTCAGTACATACTCGACCGGGTGGTGAAGGATGATCGCCTGGCTATAAGTTCCCATTAGTTCGTAGCCGTTTAGCATGGCCGGCGCGTAGTTGCTACGCTTGACATCCCAGGGGTCCACATCGCCACGCGAGACAAAGCGATTGACGAGTCGTGCCATCGCGGCATATTGCGGCGGCGCCTCGTTCTGCATGTGATACTGCATGATCTTGCCCAGCAGATTGATGTTCTGGACATACGTCACACAGTTGCACTGATTTGTCTCCCAATTGCTGTGTATATAGGCCCCCAGCACCACATACAGCAGGATGAGCGCGGCCAGCGCATGCGGCAACACCTGACGCCATTTGCCTTGCCAGCAGGCAACGAGAAAAAGGAAGGGAAAGAGCAGCGCAGGGAAGTACATCCATTCAGGGCGGGTCATGAAGAGCGCCAGCGCAATGCCAGCAATTACCCAGAGCCGCAGCCAGCCGGGGCGTTGCAGATACCAGATTATCGCCAGCGCCAGATTGACGACGAGAAAGAGTTCCAGCCCTTCGGAGAGAATGGCTTTGACATACGAGAGCATAATGAGATTCGTGCCCACCAGCAGCGCCACGACAACGGCAATCGCGATCCGCTGCTGGATAAGGCAGAGCAACACATATAGCTCAACGGTGGCAACCACAAAGAGCGCCGCCTGAGTAATCTGCATTGCGCCAAGATTATTTGCGCCAGCAAACTTGAACACCAGCCACATCAAAATTGGATAGCCAGGCAACCGTACAACATCAATACCCCAGCCTTTGGTGGCATAGTACTGAGCTACCGTCACGTAGGTCGGCGTATCGGGGTCCAGTTCCAGGCCGGGCTTGTTGAGGTAATAGAGCAAGACGGCGACTGTCGTGAGCAGCGCAACCACTACGCCGCCGCCAACATACCGCCAGGCACGCTCGTTGTTTGCCAGCGTCCTCCCGGCGCGGCGCATGCGCTCAAACAAGAGAAGAGGCGGCAGACGCCGACCAGCTTGCGTCGGCGTCTCCACTCTAGTTTCGTCTTCTTGCACAGGGTTCGGTGATGCCATCAGCGTCATACCTGCCTGGTATTGTAATGGTAGTTATGGCAGCCTGGTGCTGTTGTCTCCCAACTCGTCATCTTCATCTTCGTCGAGTTCATCTTCGTCCTCTTCGTCTTCTTCACCACCCAGGCTAATCTCCTCCTGATCGGCGCGGAAATCATCATTGAAGAACCCGACTTCCTTGCCAATATAGACGCTGACCAAAAAATCATCGCGCGGGGTATCAGCAGAAAGTACCAAATCTTCATCTATCTGCTCGATCAGTTTGGCGAGGTCTGCGGCGGGCAATTCTCGTTCGAGGACCAGCGTACAATGCACCGTGGTCGAGGTGAAATGCAGGTCCAGGCTGCCAACACGAGTGGTGTTGAGGACCATATAGTACCCTTCAGATGAAGGCGTGCGAAACTGGCGATCAAAGCGAACATCATCCATTGTGTTATGCGCGGACCCCAGCCGGACTGCTAGGCCGATCTGAGCCGCGTTCCCCCTCTCGCTTCGGGTTGAACTAGGTTGAATAAGGCAACGTCAGCATAGTCAGCATATGCGACTGCTATTGTCGCACATGTTGAGGTTGTCCGCTGGTGGCAGCGCAAACCAAACACTGCCGTTCAATTCCTCTCCGCCATGCGCTCGAAGACAGCGGTTGCCTCCGCCGCCGTTGGCACCTTGATGATGTTTTCCGCCGCGAACTCCTCGGCCTGCGGATAACCACTCGCGCGCACCTGTTGCGCCGCCGCCTGTGTATCATAGGCGGTTCTGCGAAACTCATGGCCCTCTGGCCCAAGCAGCAGCCAGTAGGCGCCTGGATACTCCGCATATGGCATGCCGACGCTGCCGGCGTTGACGATGCGGGTCGCGCCTACCTGTCGCTCAAACTGCATATGCGTATGCCCGCAGACGACGATCTGCTCGGTGACGCCGCTGAAAATGGAATCGAGCCGTTCCTGCGGCGTGATTTGTGTAAAGATTTCCTCATCGCTACGTGGCGTGGCATGGCAGAACAGAATATCGCCCAACTCTTCAATCTGAAGCACGATGCGCTGAGGCAATTGCGCCAGAAAGTCGCGCTGCGCCGGTTCCAACTGCTGCGCGGTCCAGCGCGTGATGTCGCGCACGTCTTCAGGCATCGTCGCGGCGAACGGCTGGCCATCGAACGCCGTAACCACTTCGCGGTCGGCATTGCCGCGAATCGCCTGCACAGGGATGTCTAGTTGACCCAGGCGTTCCAGCGTGTGCCGTGGCAGCGGACCCGAAACGATGTCTCCGCCAATCACTATTATATCTGGTTGCACGGTGTCGAGTTCCGCCAGCACAGCGTTCAGCGCGGGCAGATTGCCATGAATATCGTAGAGCGCCGCAATTTTCATGCGCGTTTCTCCTGTTCGCTCATTCCCTATGCCAGCCTACGAGCCATGTGTTGCGCGTGAATTTCCGCCCGCTGACGTTACATGCCGGGCAGCGATGCGTTTGCCTCAATAGGAGACTTACACGGCTCGCACTGCGTCATTGTACGCGATTTCCCGCTTTGTGGCGCTTGTAGCTCGTCCCTAGTCTGTCGCCTATGTCGTCAGCGGGTATGCGCTCCCTTCTTCATGAAGGGCATAACCCATGCGTGATGAAGACACAGTGTTATACGATACATGCAGAGGTCGGCGGAGGAATCGCGCAAACGCACAAGCTGGCGAAAGGGATAGAGAGTTCATGGAGTTGCGTGAGTGTACTGATGCAGCGGCCTGGGATGCGCTGGTGGCGAATCATCCCGTCGGACATCCGTTGCAGTGCTGGGGCTGGGGTGAGGTGAAGGCGGCGACGGGCTGGCGTGCGCACCGGCTGGCGCTCTATGACGGCACCACGTTTCGCGCGGGCGCGCAGGTGTTGACGCGCCCGTTTCCTGGCCTGCCGGTGACGATGACCTATGTGCCGCGCGGTCCGGTCGTTCACCCTACCGACGCAGAGGCGTTGCGCGCACTGGCGCAAGGGTTGCGCCAGCATGGGCGCAGCCAGCGCAGCCTCTTCTGCAAGGTGGACCCCGCCTGGCTTGCCGGCAGCGAACACGCGCTCGCCGCCGCCGGTTTCCAGCCCAGCGGCGAAACCGTGCAGGTGACTGACACGTATACGCTCGATTTGCGCCAGAGCGAAGAGGAGATACTCGCTGGAATGCGCTCCAAGACGCGCCAGTACATCCGCAAGGCCGAACGCGAAGAGACGACGATCATCCGCGATACCACCGGCGAGTATCTGGCCGCATGTTACCGCATCTATGAAGAGACAGCGCGACGCGCGCACTTCGGTCTGCATCCGCGCGCCTATTACGAGGACCTGTACCGGCGCTATCCCGCCGACCGGCAGTATCTCTATGTTGCCTTGCGCCAGGGCACGCCGCTCTCCTTCTTATGGATGGTCTGCGCCGGTCGCTATGCCGTCGAGTTCTATGGCGGCGTGGCGGATGCCGGTCAGGAATGGAAGAGCAATTACCTGCTCAAGTGGCATGCCATCAAAGAGATGAAACAGGCGGGCTATGAGGTCTATGATCTCAACGGTCGCGTCAACGAAGGCATTGCGCAGTTCAAGCAAGGGTTTGGCCCTGCGGAAACGTCCTGGATCGGTCCCTATGATGCTATTTACCATCCCGTCCTCTATGCCGCCTGGACGCGCGGATTGCCGCTGGCTCGTCGTCTGGCACGGCGCGCAGGCTGAGTATATGCCGGGCAGCGCCTGAGCGTATCGGTACCTCTGCGGGGGCGCGCGTTACCTGGCCCCGCAGGAACCGTCAACACATGATAAGCAGGGCAAGACGCCTCGATAGATGCGATGGATGTGTGGGTGAAGGTGAAGCGTGTGGAAAGCCAAACACTGCATGTAGCGATCAATGCCCAGCTCGTTTCTTTCTCGCAAAGTTACCGCAATGCTGGCGTCAGTCGCTATACCTACACATTGCTGGATGGGCTGAGCGAGCGCGCAACTGACCAGCGATATACGGCATTCGTGAATGCTGGCGAAGCGCAAGCAGCCCAGGCGAGTCCCCTGGCAGGGCGCAGCAATCTGGAGCTTGTGCCAGCGGGCGCTGCCACACGTAGCCCCATTCAGCGCATCCGCTGGGAGCAGACGGCGCTGCCGGGCGAACTGGCGCGGCGTGGCGTGCAGGTGTTTCACTCGCCGGTCAATGTGCTGCCGGAGCGGCTGCCTTGCGCCTCGGTCGTCACCATCCACGATCTCGCCTTCATGCGCTACCCGCAGTATTTCCGCCCCGCGCGCCGCACCTATCAGCGCATCTTCACTGCCCGCAGCGCCCGGCGAGCCACGCGCATCATCGCCGTCTCCGAAGCCACCAAGCGCGACCTCATCGAATATTTTCAGGTCACGCCGGAGCGGGTTGTGGTAATTCCCCCCGTCGTAGATGACGATTTTCGCCCCTGCGAGGATCAGCAAACGCTGGCGGCGTTTCGTGCGCGTTATCAGCTTCCAGACCGCTACATCCTGTTTCTTGGCACGCTCGAACCACGCAAGAACATCACCGGTTTGCTAGAGGCATATGCCCGGCTGCGCACACTCGACCCTGCCGCGCCGCACCTGGTGCTGGCGGGAGCCAAAGGCTGGTACTACGACGCCATCTTCGAGCGCATTCGTGCGCTCCACCTGGAGCCTGCTATCACCTTTGCTGGCTACGTTTCACGCGAAGAGCAACCGTTGTGGTACGCTGCATCAGAGTTATTCGTGTACCCATCGGTGTATGAGGGATTCGGCATGCCAGTCGCTGAGGCACTGGCATGTGGAACGCCGACGATCACGTCAAATAGGTCCAGCCTGCCGGAAGCGGGCGGTCCAGTTGCCGTTCAGGTGGACCCCGATGATTGGCAGGCCCTGGCATATGCCATGCAAGGGAGTCTAGCAGACGGAGCCGCGCGTCTTCGTGCCCTGCGCGAGGGACCACGTTGGGCGCAACGGTTCTCTCGTCTGCAAGCAGCAAACGCCTGCGCACAGGTCTATGAAGCGGCTGCGCAGAGCGCCGGCAAACATCCTGGTCAACGGGGAAGGTAGTGCGGTGGATTTAGATCAAGAGATTACAACAGCGACAACAGCATCCCAACTGACGCCAAGTGCGACCAAAACATCCCAGGCGGTCCCCGCGTGGCCTGTGCCGCAGGCGCGGCCCGTCATGCCAGTTTATAGCGTTGATGAGCGCTTGCGACGGCGTAGCGCGCGCCGCACGATAGGCAAGATATTGCTGTTCTTCCTGGATGCCCTCGCGCTCAATCTCGCGTTTGTTGTCGCGTACTACCTGCGTTTCGAGGTGCTGTACGGCGTCCGTATTACCACGCCGTTCATCAACGAGCCATTCTCCGAATTTCGCCAGTTAGAAATTGTCGTCACGGTTGGCTTGCTGGCGCTCTTCTGGCTCAAGGGTCTCTATCGCCTGCGCGCGACCGGCGCCTGGTTCAAACAGTTCTGGGCCATCGCTTCTGTAACAACAACTGCTTTTGCTATCTTCTCCGCCTTTGACTATATTTTTCACAGTACTGATCTCTTCTTGAGTCAGAATCGCGCTATCGTCGCGTTCACCTGGGTGACGATCATCATTACCGTCAGCCTCATGCGTTTGCTTGTTTCTATTGTGCTTGGTTGGCTCTATAAGCGCGGCGTCGGGTTGACCAATATCATCGTCGTCGGGTCGGGCCGCCTGGGCAAGCTGATGATGCAGCAGGTGGCGGCTAGCCCGTATCTTGGCTATCGCGTCGTCGGCTTCATACATGACCTGGATGGTCCGCCCGCCGACTTCGGGCGCTTCAAGGTGCTGGGCACGATGTCCGATCTCGACCGGGTGATTCGTGGCAACCGCATCACTGAGGTCATCATCGCGTTACCGTCGCACCAGCATCAGCAGATTTTGCGCACGGTGCGCATCTGCGAACGGGCTGGCGCAGACTTTAAGCTGGTGCCGGACCTCTACGAACTGAGCCTTTCGCGTATTGACGTGGATGCCATTGAGGGCGTACCGCTCATCGGCATCAAGCGCAGCCTGAAAAATAGCTGGCAATATCGGGTCAAGCGCGTGATAGATTTTGTTGGCGCGCTGGTGATATTGGTAGTCTCGACGCCCATCTGGCTGTTGATTGCGCTGGCGATCAAGCTCGATTCGCCGGGACCGGTGCTGCTGCGGCAGACGCGCCTGGGCTATCGCGGCCAACCGTTCGAGTGCTACAAGTTTCGTTCGATGTTCGTAAACGCCGATCAGATGCTGGACCGGCTCCGCGTGGTGCAGCCACCGGCGGACCAACGCGGCAAGTTCAAGATGCGAGATGACCCCCGCCGCACGCGCGTCGGCAAGATCATTCGCATGGCAAGTATGGATGAGCTACCGCAAATCCTGAACGTCATCAAGGGCGACATGAGCCTGATTGGTCCGCGTCCGCCGCTGCCAAGCGAATATGAACGCTACGAAGACTGGGAAAAGGCGCGCCTGGAATTGCCACCGGGGATGACGGGGCTGTGGCAGGTGCGTGGCCGCAGCGACATTGACTTCAATGAGATGGTGCTGATGGACCTCTATTACATCGAAAACTGGAGCCTGCGCCTGGACTTCCAGATCATGTTGCAGACGATTCCCGCTGTGTTAAGCCGTCGCGGCGCCTATTAAGCCAACGAAACTCAGGAGTGAGCGTGTGCGAATAGCTCTGGTACATGACTATCTCAATCAGATGGGCGGCGCCGAAAAGGTGCTGCTCACGCTCCATGAGTTGTTTCCGCAGGCGCCCATCTACACCTCGATTTATGCGCCGGACCGTGTGGACAAGCGTTTCCGCACGATGGATATCCGCACCAGCTTTATGCAGCGTTTGCCCTTCGTCAAGAAGCATCATCAGCCGTTTCTGCCACTCTTCCCGTTTGCCTTCGAGCAACTTGATCTGCGCGCCTATGACCTGGTGATAAGCGACAGCAGCGCCTTCGCCAAAGGCATCGTCACGCGCCCGGAGGCGTTGCATATCTGCTACTGCCACACGCCCATGCGCTGGGCCTGGAACTATGAGGAATATGTAGAGCGTGAGCGGCTGGGGCGTGTAGCGCGCACGGTGCTGCCGCCGGTGGTGGCGATGCTACGCCAGTGGGACTACGCGACAGCCGCGCGGGTGGACTATTTCATCGCCAATTCGCCCAATGTGGCGGCGCGCATCGCCAAGTATTATCGCCGCGAAGCAGTCTACATTCCGCCACCGATTGACACGGCGAACTTCAGCATTGCGCCGGGCGTTGGTGACTATTTTCTGGCGGGTGGCCGGCTGATCCCCTATAAGCGTGTGGACATTGCGATCCAGGCGTTCAATCAGTTGCGTTTGCCGCTGCGTGTCTTTGGCGGTGGGCGCGATGAACATCGCCTGCGCCAGATGGCCGGCCCGACGATTCGCTTCCTGGGGCGCATCAGCGATGAGGAGATGCGTGCGCAACTGGCCGGGTGCCGCGCCTTCATCTTCCCCGGCGAAGAGGACTTCGGCATCACGCCGCTGGAAGCCCAGGCTAGTGGCCGCCCGGTGATCGCCTATGGCGCTGGCGGAGCGCTGGCCAGCATCGTCGAGGGTAAAACCGGCCTGTTCTTCGCGGAGCAGACCGAGGCATCATTGGCGAAGGCGGTGGTCAATTTTCGCGACGAGCAGTTCGATCCGCTCGTCATTCGCCAGCACGCGCAGACCTTCGATACGCAGCAATTCACCCAGCGGCTCTTGCAGTTTGTCGAAAGCAAGATTGTGACGCATCCGGTGCTTGCCGCGCTGGCGGGATTAGATTATCATGGTCCAGGCGCAGCGACGCCGATCTGGCCCAGCAGAGGATCGTCAGCCTCATCTTCTCAGTATTCGCAGGCGGGCGACTCCTATGCGCGCGCCCATTACTTACGCACAGGCTTCGGAGCTTTTGATGGAGACCGCTGAACAGCATCCGCAGCGACGCGGGATAGTGGCCGCTCTCGGCGCGATGATTCGCCATAGCTGGTGGCTGGCGGCGCTGGTCATCGTGTTGGTGGCCGCTATTGCGCTCGCCCAATTTGCCTCTACGCCGCCAGTGTATCGCGCGCAGCAGTCGTTCTACATCGTCGTAGCTCCCGTCGGCGCCTCCACCTCCTATGAGAACTATCAGGCGAGCGCGTGGGAAGAAAGCATTGGCCATGCGCTGTCGGAGCACAAACTGACAACAGTCATCGGTGGATTCGCCGTGGCTATCAACAGCCGTCTGGCTGCAAACGACACCATCGGCGGCCCGCAAAATCTCACGCAGAGCCAGTTCGAGCAAGACCTCTCCTGGAATAACTACCAGAATCACGTCGTGCTGACAGCCTATTGGACGACGCCGCAGGGCGCCACCGATCTGCTCAATGCCACGATAGGCGCGCTCATCGCTGGTGATCTCACCCATGTGACGACGATGCGCGGTCCAGTGCCGCCTGATCTGACCGCGCAAATCGTCACCGACGGCGCGGCGACGCCGCCAAACCTCGATCCTGGCCACGCCATCGCCGCGCAGCAACTCCTGCTGACGCGCATCTCCCTGGGCGTGGTTGCGGGCATCCTGCTCATGTTGGGCTGGGAATGGCTACGGCTGGCATTGCTTCGCAGGACACCACGCGCCGCAATCCAGGAGTCTGCGCCGGAGGTTACGCGCGAAGAGACGCCAGCCCAAGCAACGAAAACCGCTCCCAATGACGCTGGAAGCGTCACGGAAGCGGCAAGATAGCGGTAAAATGTCGTTGAGATGGTGTAATTTGGAGCCGGGGTGCGCATCGCACCCCGGACAAATCTCGCTTGATACTATATGAGGTTATTGGCGGAACAATTCCAGCGGCACACGCGGCTCGCGGCGCACCACGCGCTCGACACGCCGGCGCGCATCATTTACCCGCTCATTCCCCACCTGAAACGCGATGAGCGTGCCGAGGATGACGCCGCAGAGGCCCCCCAACACAATACCCTCGACAAAGAAACGATTCCGCAACGTCGCCATCGCCGTCACCCTTCTGCAAACATGAAACATCGAAAATAAGGGCTTTAGTTACCGTCACTGCCCATCACTACCGCACTACTGCAAATAGACCACAGTAGGAGCATCGCTCCAGAGGCGCTCCAGACGGTAAAACTCGCGCTCCATCTGGCCGAAGATATGGACGATGACATCGCCATAGTCGAGCAACAGCCAACCACCGTCTGCGTTGCCCTCTCGGCCCCGTACATGGATTCCCATTTCTGCCAGCTTGTCGTCAATCGCTGAAGCAATCGCCTGAATCTGGCGCGGGTTAGACCCGGTGCAGATCACGAAATAGTCCGCGATAACCGATAATTCGCGGATATCCAGCATGACGACATCGCTCGCCTTCTTGTCTGAGGCGACATCTACGATAGTCTTTGCTAACTCAGCAGGCTCCAGACTGCGACCCTCCCCTATACACCTGAAACAAGTGTTTACCTGGCGATGGTTTGTTGATGATGAGAGCTTCAGAGCTTCTACATACGCCAAGCATAGTATAGCATGAAGCGCCGCCCATCTTCACCAGCCGGTCGCTGCCGCGCTTTGGGATGCCGCAGATATCACCTCTGCCAGAAACTACGTATGGAAGTGCCGTTTCGCTCTCTGCGCCGCCAGATTGTACCAGTACCCCTGCGCAAAAGTCCTGGGTCAGGCTTTCCGCCATGCCCAGCCTCATGCCCACTTTGAATACGGTTTGCGGCTATCCAAGTTGCCCCGTTGCGGCGTATACTTACTCAGTCAGGCGGTTCTATTGGTTATAAGTGCTTGGTACTGGGCGGAGTACGGAGGGCAATGCGCTACGCAATTTTATCTGATGTGCATGGCAATGATGAGGCGCTCTCGGCGGTGCTGCGCGATATCGAAGCGGTAAGCGCCGAACATGGCGCGCCGATGGATCAGATCTGGTGCCTGGGTGATGTGGTGGGGTATGGACCGGAGCCGAGCGAGTGCGTGCGGCATATCAGGGCGGCCTGTGATATTTGCATCGCTGGCAACCACGATTGGGCCGCCATTGGCAAGCTGGACCTGGGAGATTTCAGCGAAGGCGCCGCAAACTCTGCGCATTGGACCAGCAACCAGCTTAGCCCCAACGAGCGCATGTACCTGCACCTGCTCCCGGAAATGACCCGCATCGGTGATTTCACGCTGGCTCACGGCAGCCCATCCAACCCCATCTGGGAATATCTCACCACGCCCGCGCTGGCTGCGCCGAATTTTGCTGCCTTTGATACGATTTTCTGTGTGGTGGGCCATTCACATCTGCCAACCATCTTTTTGCAGCCGATGTACGTCCCTACCGCAGTGACGGTTCCCCTCAAACGCGCGCTGGTTCCGAGTGTCGCCCTGGCGATGGCCACGCCGGGCGGACCCTCACGCCGCGCCCTGGAAGACGAGGCGCTCTGGCAGAATGAAGCCCCGCCGCTCTCGGCTCCCTGCACGCGCGTCATCCCCGCGCCCGGCCTCTGGATCCTCCCTTCCGGCTATCGCGCGATCATCAACCCTGGTAGCGTCGGGCAGCCGCGCGACGGTGATGCGCGCGCTTCTTATCTGATCTACGACAGCCAGGTCGGTTTTGAGTTTCGCCGCGTGGCATATGACATCGAAACGACCAGGCAGAAGATACAGGCAAAAGGGCTGCCGGTTGAACTGGCGGACCGGCTGGCGCAGGGCATATAGACCTCACCCCCCCCATCCCATCCCCCGTGCGCGGAAGAGGGGGAACCAGAGCGGAGCGCCACGCGGAAGCCATTGGCAGCCGGTTAAGCAGGCTAGTCTATTGCTAGGTTCTGTTGACATTTGGCCAGGACCCCCTAGAATGGAGGCATGAGCGATATCCGATTAAGCGACGAAGATTGGAGCAAGATACGGGCATTCTTGCGCCAGGA
>JAJPKE010000008.1 GCA_021323855.1 Chloroflexota bacterium
CGGATCGCCTGCGCGACACTCAACGCCGCTGCTGCCAACGCCGCCCAGATTGCCAGCAGCCGCAGCCAGCGTCTCGTGCTTCCCCAGCGCACGATAGCGCCGGTGGCGAGCATGCTGATGCCCAGCAGCCCCAGGTAGAGGGCGCTTGCCGTTTCAACGATCCCGAAGGGCAACGCCAGAAAGAGCGCAGTGAGGACGAGGAAGAAGCCCACGGCGAGCCACACTAGACTAATGCCATTGCGTGCCCTGGAGATTAGCACAACTACACATCTCCTTTCAGCGAGCAACGTGCAATAACGACTGAAGAGGAGCGAGCAGCCCAAAGAGGAAGGCGAGCGCCCCGGCGATGGCGAGCAGGTACGTCGCGAGAAACACCAGCGGAATTCTTGCCTCCAGGTGTGAGAAGCTCTGGCTGCGCAGCTTGTCGTTGGAATAGATCGGCAGCAGCTCATCTGGATAGTTGCGCTCAAGCTGGCTCAGGTAGGAAAATCGCAGGCCGAGCCGGTGCGCGTATTTCAGCAGGAATTGGTACCAAAAGATGCATAAGATCAGGCCGGGAGCCACGAGCAGCGCCGACAGGAACAGCAGCAGCGCATCATGCTTGTCCGCGCTCTGCTGGATCAGCAAGGCGACGGCGCCCAGCAGAATAGAGTTGACCGACAGGAATAGGTTGCTGGTGCTATGGCGGCGGTCACTGATGCGGGCCGTCTCCTCCACGAACAACTGATACTGCTCGAATAACTTTCCGCCAAAAGGAGCCTCCGGCATGTTGGGTGCAAGGGGCTGCGCCGGAGTTACGTCGGCTCTATCAGGGTTCATCCAGCCTCCGATCATCGCATACTGTACACTGGCCGCTGCCAGAACGAGTATACACCAAACGTAGGTGTGGATGATGTCCTCCTGGTGGATGCCATTCTCAGGTATACGGAGTGGCGCATTCCAGTTTCCTCTCGCTTGGGCGATTGGGTGGCGCGCCTGGGGGCGGTGGAGGCAGTGATCGGCTTCTTTCTGGATTGCCACCTTCAGCAAACGTGTCCTGAGCAATTAGATAAAATGACTCAATGAGCAGCGAGAAGACGGCTGATTAGGTTACGATGGCGAGGGCAGCGCGTCTCCTGGTAGCTCTACTTCGGGCGCTGGCGGAGTGGATGCTTTTGCTGGCTCTTTCGTCTGGCTGTCGGGTGGCGCAGGAGGTTGGGCTACCACCGTGGAGAACGACACGTCGGCGGTCGTTTGCCTGGCGCGGCGGGCCAGGGGCGCCAGCACGCGCACGATGGTGATCTGGATCAGCGCCGCCGCTGGCACCGCCAGCACCGCGCCAACGATGCCCAGCAGTTGCGCGCCGATGATGACGGCGACCAGCACAGTAAACGGGTTGACGTGGACTGCGCGGCTCATCACCAGCGGCGTGATAGTATTGCCCTCCAATTGCTGCAACAGCATGAAAAAGATGATGACGACCAGTGCTTTGGGCAGATCGGAGGATATCAGCGTTACGACCACGGCGACCGAGCCGCTGATCCACGGACCGAGATAGGGAATCATCTCCGTCAGTCCAGCGAGGATGCCGAGCAGCAGCGCATACGGCACACCGATGATCGCCAGCCCAACGCCGGTAAGGATACCGATGATGAACATGTCTATCAGCGTGCCGATGAGGTAACCGCCGAGGCCCTGCGACATCTCCCGGATGATGCTATCGGCCTGCCCGCGAATGGTTTCGGGAAAGAGGTCGAGAACAAAGGGTTTGAGCGCCTGAGTAGTGCTGAGCCAGAAGAGCGCCAGCGTAATGATGACGACCACGCTGAAGAAGCTGCCGAAGATGCCGCCTGCCGCGTTCAGAGGCAGGGTGATGAGGCGCAGCAACGTCTGCCCGATAAGTGGACCAACGTTATCTACGACCGTCTTTAGAAAATTTTGCAGGCCAGGGTTGGCGGCAAGGTCCTTCTCAATCTGCGTCAGGAATCGCTGCGCATGGTCAATGTACGTCGGCATGTCTGTAGCGAATTGGGCAATCTGCTTGGCGACGGGGTCAATCAGCAGCGAGGTGAGGAAGCCGATCACCAGCGCGGCAACCAGATAGATCAGCAGAACGCCGATAGGACGAGGGATATGGGCGCGGCGGTAGAGCCAGTTGACCAGGGGACGTATGCCTTCCGCCAGGATCAGCGCGATGAAGACGAGAATCAGCGCGCTGATCACTTTGCTCAGCACCACCAGCAGGATGACGCCGAAGATCAGCAGCGCCAGCGCCAGCCAGATCGTGCGCGGTGTCACGGAGATGATGATCCGGCGGCTGCTTCGCGCTGCCGTCGTAGCTGGCGTGGCTGTACTAGCCGCCATTGCGGAGGCGGATGGCGGCGGCTGTTCCGGTTCCGGCACGGCTGAGATGGCTGGCGTCGAATCCATGAGAACTCCCACTCTCTGGCCCGCGCAATGAGACGGTGAAAAGTGCCTGTATGCGATATGAATGTATGAGCGTATCTGCCCAACTTGCACAACTCATGCCGCCCGCCATCGGGGCCATCTCTCATTGAGATTCGTCTACCGGCAATCCAGCTTCGCGCCACGCGGGGAAGCCGCCGTTCAGCGCGCTGGCGCGATAGCCACGCGCATGCAGCAGCGCCGCCGCCCGCTCACCACGCGACTGGCCGGGATGGTGCATATTGCAGTAGGTGACGACCGGGCGGTCCGGCGCCAACTCTCCAAGCCTGCCTTCCAGGCTATCCAGCGGAATGTTGACGGCACCCGCAACATGGCCGCGCGCATATTCTTTCGCGTCGCGCACATCAATGACGAGTGGCGATTGCGCCGCCTGTTGCGCTGCCTGTACAGCAGCGGGAGCGATCAGGTCGCAGACGATGGGTTCTTCCTTGCCAGTGACCGCTTCCAACTGCGCCCGCACCGCCGCTGCGCGCTCCGCCTCGCCCATCCGCAGGTAATACTTCTCGAACTCCTGCAATGGCCAGATGAAGCCGTTGGCCTGCACCTCACCGAAGAGCGGTCCGCCTGGCTCATTGTCGTCATAGGAATTGAGCGCGGCGAACTCCGCGTCGGGGAAACGCTGTGTCGCTGCAATCAGGTTATCCAGCGAGCGTTCCGCGCTGTCTACCACGGTTTGCCAGGGGATATCGGCGTGCGTCTCGAAGGTGCGCAGGTTCAGCGCCTCGAAGTCCACGTTTTTAGGCGCAGGCTCGCCACGCTCGAAGTAGCCCATGCGCTCGACCATATAGTCCATCCAAAAGCCAGCGGCGGCCAGCACGTCTTTGGCGGACCACTGCTGCGGCGTGCCACGCGCGGCGCGCTCTGCCTCGCTGCGGCTCTCCACGAATGCGCGCATCACCGCGCGGGTTTCTCTGAACTCCGCCAGCAATTCGTCGCAGCGAGTTTGGTAAGGTTGCTCTGCCATCGTTCGGCCCTCCTGTTGGTAGGATGTTCAATTTATGTACTGACAATGATTCTACACATTGCGCGGACATCTCCTGTCATATTTGGCTTGCAATGAGCCACGAACCCCAGAAAATTTCAGCGAAAATTTTCTTTTGCATGCTACACTCACCAGCGGCGCATTCGGTCATGCGCCCGGCTGTAAACAGCCGGAGTACGCGCGAACCGGCTGAAGCCATGCCGGTTTCGCCACGCATCGTATGCGAAAGAGGCGCATGATGGCAGCAGTGACAAATGAGAGCCAGCCGCTTGTCCCGCAAACGGGTGTTTCCGGGCGTGTGCTGGAATACGACTTTCCTTCATTTCAGGTGGGCATTGCCGAATATGCGGAGGGGCCGACCGGCTGCACAGTGTTCACGTTTCCCAATGGCTCGGAGGCTGTCTGTGATGAGCGCGGCGGCATGGTGGGGCGCTTCGGCGATTACCCTACCCCCGATGCGCTGTTCTTCGCCGGTGGCTCAATCTATGGGATGGAAGTTGCAGCAGGCATCACCGCCGAACTCTTTGAGCGCCTTCAGCCGTCGCCCTTTGAGGGCACGATAGCCATCAACGGCGCCATCCTCTTTGACTTCGGGCCGCGCAACACACTGATCTACCCGGATAAGGCGCTGGGCCGCGCCGCTGTTGCCGCCGCGCGGCCAAACGTCTTTCCACTGGGCGCGCATGGCGCGGGACGCTCCGCCAGTTGTGGCGGCGTCTTCGACTTTGCGCGCGCCGAACCGTCCGGCCAGGGCGGCGCATTTCGTCAGGTGGGCGAAACGAAAATCGCGGTGTTTACTGTGGTGAACGCGCTGGGGGCCGTCGTGGACCGGCAGGGCAACGTCGTTCGGGGCAACCGCGACCCGCAGAGCGGAGCACGCCTCCACCCACTGCGTGACCTGGAGCAGCGCATCGCCAGTGACCGGCCTACCGCCTCGCCGGGCGGCAATACTACACTGACGGCGCTGGTGACGAATCAGCGGCTCAGCACGCATGTGCTCCAGCAGTTGAGCCGCCAGGTCCATTCTTCGATGGCACGGGCCATTGTGCCATTTCATACGCTGATGGATGGCGATGTCTTCTATGCGGTGACGACGAACGAAGTGGAGCACCCCCAGCTTAGCGTCGCCGCTTTGGGGTTGCTCGCCTCCGAACTGGCCTGGGATGCAATTCTCAGCATCTACGAATAGCGCACGCCGGCAAAAGGCATCCGCCCGCTGGTGGCACTCCCGATCCCGGACGGGAGAACTACCAACGGACGGACGCATCTATGTACACGCCTGAGCAGGCGGAAACGCTGTGTTTGCGTTAACCCATGTCTAACCCATGCCAGCCCGGATGTCAGTTCGGCTCGATGGTGATATTGCCGGCGTCGGTGACAACGGTGATTGTCGCCGCTGGATTAGCACCAGTCCCAAGATCACCATTCGCCGAGGCATTGGCAGCATCCTTATTCACCGGCACGGACCAGGTAGAGTCAATCGAGATGGTGCCAGCATTGGTGGTAGCCGTAAGATGGGCATTGGTGTTGGCGGGCAATTGTAGCGTCACATTGCCGGCGCTGGTGTGCGTATCGAGCGCGGCCTGCTGCCCCAGGCTGCCATCGAACGTGATGTTGCCAGCGTCGCTCCGCAGCGAGGTATGGGCGTTGGCCGTTACTGACTCCAGTTTGACATTGCCAGCATCAGTCTGGAACGTTGACGCGCTGGTCAGTGTGCCGTCGCTGACGGTGACGTTACCGGCGGCGCTCTTGAGGCTCATCGTGCCGGAAATGCCCTCCACCTCCACATTACCCGCCGAACTCGTGAAGTCGAGATTGCTGGTAGCCGGTGTGGTAATCGTCAGGTTCACCCAGCGATGACTCAAGAGGAAGTTGCCATCACTGGCATGGACTTCGATATCTATCGTGCTGCCGGATTGATTCATCGTCACACTGATCGAATTGAGCGCGGACTGCGAGTTGCCGCCGATGCTGGCCTGCGCGTGCTTCTCCACGCGAACCTGCACGCCAGTGCTGTTGCCCGGCTGCACCGTCACGTCGCCTACGTCGTTGTGCAGGCGAATCAGCGGCGTGCCGGTGACGCTGAAGCTCTGGCTGGTCGTGCTCGTGACGGTCGGGCCAGCGAAGATGGAGCCAGTGACCACTGCGGTGGCGCACCCCAGCAGCAACAGCAGCACTACGCCGGTCGCCAGGCAGCCACCAAGCAACTTGACGGGCAGCGGAATGGGTGTGTGGCGCCGCTCAACCGGCAGCGGATAGTCGTTCGGCATCATGCGCCGGGGATTCCCCTGTCCGCTCTCTTCACTGGGAGCGCCATACATGCTCTCCGCAGCGCCGGAACTGGTGGGATAGTCGTTCGGCATCATCTTGCGCGCCGCGCCAGTTAGGTCGCTGGCGCCAGCGGGCTGTGATTGTTGTTGCGACGGCTGTTCTGAATATGGCTGGAAATCGTTGCTCATACGGGTCACACATCCTTTTCTCACAGGATTGCCCTGCTATTGAACTATCGAACGCTTTGTACGTTTTCACGTCTCTGCTGTACCTGACTGGATACACTCGTAGTATGGAACCGAGATGTGTGTGAAGTATGGCAAAAGTGTAGCAATTCGGACGCAAAAGTATGCAAAAGGGCGTCGGAGGGTCATGGTATGAAGGAGCGGATACGTCCCGTGCAGAGAGGCCGACGGCTCAATCCGCGCAGAAGCACTTGCCGTGACAAAGCCTGCCCCTAGACTGCGGGGCAGGCAACCGTGCTTCTCTTATACCCATCGGTAGTGGATACGGAACCGCCAGCGGATGGTCGTCTGGCCCGTCCGCTTGAGGTGAGCGATAGCGCGACGGCCAAAGATAAAGCCGTAGGTACGGAGAATGTTGTTCTGTGTACCGTAGTCTTGCACCGAATCAAAGTCGATCATTGAGAAGCCATGACGCTCCGTAAGGTCGCAGGTCGCGGCCTCTAGGCCAGGGGCTGGGTCCCCAATGATATGATCCAGCTCTCCGCCATACCAATGGGGAGCAATTCCTACCTGCAGGAGTACCCCTGGCCGACGGACCACCCGGAGCGCCTCCTCCACCGCGAGTGGAGCGGTAATTGCCATGACCATGTCCACCGCGCCATCCGGCAACGGGATCGCCTCTGCAGAACCTGCAAAGAAGGAGACGTTCTCCACGCCGTTGTCCCGAGCAGACTGCTCTGCCACCGCACGCATGGCTGCCTCCGGCTCGACGCCAATGACCTGGGCCGCATACCGCGACAGAGGAAGCGCCGATTGCCCACCACCCGCGCCGATGTCGAGGACGGTCTTGCCCACGACATCGAATCGCTCCCTGACCACCTGGAGTATACTCGGCTGATAGGAGAAGGAGGCGAAGGTGTTGTAGATTTCAGGATAATCGCGATACAGGACATCCCAGCGGTTCTCTATCGTCTCCGGATACTGCTTCATAGGACACACCTCGCTCCGCATCACATCCATGCGAGAGAGCAGGACATGCCCCTGCTCAGCATGGATCGCTGCTCCGGCCACCCGGCAACTGAACT
Organism: Chloroflexota bacterium; assembly: GCA_021323855.1. GTDB lineage: Bacteria > Chloroflexota > Ktedonobacteria > Ktedonobacterales > JADMIN01 > JAJPKE01. The sequence goes on from JAJPKE010000008.1 coordinate 6,969, forward strand.
GCTGCCAACGGTTGGTGAACCTGCAAGGACGGATAGGCTATCCTCACACGGTGAAGCGATAGCCGACGCCCCAGACGGTCACGATATTTTCGCCGAGGGGGCCGAGCTTCTTGCGTAGCCGGGTGATATGCGTGTCTACGGTGCGGTCGAAGCCGTCGTAATCATAGCCCCAGAGATGTTCCAGCAAGAATTCACGGCTGAAGGCGCGGCCAGGATGCGAGGCGAAGAGCAGCAGCAGATCGAACTCTTTGGGCGTCAAATCGAGTTCTGCGCCGTCCAGCGTCGCCAGATGCGTCGTGGGGTCCACCCGCAGCGCCCCGCGCACAATCACGCCTGCCGTCGCATCGGTGGGGGCTGTCTCTGCTGCACCTGGCGTGGTGGCGTTGGTGGCATCGAGCGGGCCGCCGATGGGGCCAAGCGCCTGCTCATCGAGGGAGACACGCCGCAGAATAGCGCGTACCCGCGCCATCAACTCGCGCATGCTGAACGGCTTGACCACGTAGTCGTCGGCGCCGACTTCCAACCCCAGCACGCGGTCAATCTCCTCTGAGCGCGCCGTCAGCATGATAATCGGCATCAAATGGCGTTCGCGGATGCGGCGGCAGACCGTCAGCCCATCCAGCCCTGGCAGCATCCAATCGAGGATCACCAGTTGCGGCGACTGCTGCTCCACCAGCGCCAGCGCGGACGGTCCATCGAACGCCTGAAAGACGGTATGCCCCTCGCCTTCCAGATGGTGCCTGATAAGATTGCACATATCGGTTTCATCTTCGACGACCAGAATCGCCGCCATGCGTCACCCCCAACCGCTCAGAAATCCGGCTATCGCAATACTCCACTGTCTATGCCACAACGGTGCGTATCTTCCCTCTCCCTCACCATATCCACAGTCGCAGACATTCCTGTCTGCGCTACCAGCCACTTGACGGGTGGGCAGGCGCATGCTATGCTCATCACACTATATCAATAGTGATATAGCACCCAGTTCACGCGACACTGGAGATGCGCCGGCCTGCTTCGCCGCCAGAGATACCCGGAGATCACCCGGAGATTACGAGGGCGCAGACCAGAAACCAGAGACAAGCGTATCACAAAACGAGTGAGAAGCAAACAGAGCAAATGTGGCGGAGACCATGCAATCAGGCGCTTGTCTTTACCGGCGACATCGGCTATACTGGCTACGCCAGAATACGCAGAATAGCCAGAATACCTGGCGCATATCGCGCAATGCGCACACCGTGAACATAGAGCGCGCGTTAGCACACGCAAGAGAGCAGAGCGGAGGGCCGCTGCATGATTCTTCGCAATGGCAAAATCTATATCAGCCATGCCGCCGGTGATGAGGCGCTCTATGCGGCGCTGGTCACCAAGTTGGCCGAGAAGCACGTCAATTGCTGGACGGCAATTGACGCGGAAGATAGCGATAGCCAGCTCTCTGCGCGCACCCAGCAAGAACTGGCCGGGCGCGATGTTCTCCTGCGCATCTGCACGCCCGCCGCCAAACAAAGCGCGCGTATGCGCCTGGAAACGGCTGCCTATCGCGCCATCCAGCAGGAGGACGCCAACCGGGGCGCAGCCAACCAGCACATTATCATTGACCTCATCATGGACCCGGCCTACACGCCGGACCCTGCTGACCCGGCGTATCAGACGCTCAACACTACCAACCGCCCAATGAACGATTGGCTGATCGTCCTCTACAACGAGGTGGGGAGGATGCAGGCCAAACGCGCGCTGAGCCAGCGTGCCATGACCATCCTCGTGATCGTCTGTGTCATCATCGCGCTGCTCCTGATCTTTTTCGTGACGTTTAACTTTGCCCACTCGCTTGCCAATCGCGCGAGGTGAAACCTCATAGCGCCAGCGATCAACCGGCGGAGGCCAGCGCCACCACTGATGGAGCCTGTGCTACTGGTGTTGTTTGCAGCGTCTGGGGCAACGCCACACTTCGCCTGACGGCGGCGGCCACGGCGCGCACCTGTGGCATCAGTCCGGCGTACTGTTCCAGGGTCAGCGATTGCGCGCCGTCTTTCAGCGCAGCGTCTGGCTGCGGATGAATCTCGACGATCAGGCCGTCTGCGCCCGCCGCCACCGCCGCCAGCGCGACGGGGCCGACCAGCGACCGTTTGCCCGTTCCCTGGCTGGGGTCCACAATCACCGGCAGGTGTGAGAGTTGCTTCACCAGCGGCACGGCGTTGATATCCACGGTGTTGCGGGTCAGGCGCTCGAAGCTGCGGATGCCGCGCTCGCAGAGGATGACGTTGGGGTTGCCCTGCGCCAGAATATATTCGGCAGCCAGCAGCCACTCTTCGATGGTGGCGGCGAGTCCGCGCTTGAGCAGCACCGGCCTCGTGCTGCGGCCCACCTCATCCAGCAGATAGTAGTTTTGCATGTTGCGCGCGCCCACCTGCAAGATGTCGGTATAGGCGCATACCAGTTCGACCTCAGCCGGCGTCATGACCTCTGTGACCACCGCCAGCCCCGTCTCCGCCCGCGCTCGCGCCAGCAATTCCAGTCCGGCGACACCCAGTCCACGGAAGCCATAGGGCGAGGTGGAGGGCTTGTAGGCGCCGCCGCGCAGGATCGTCGCGCCGCCCTCGCGCGCCGCGTGCGCCGCCGCCAGCAGTTGCGCTTCGCTCTCCACGGTGCAGGGACCGGCCATCATAACGATCTGCTCGCCGCCGATCACCACCTCACCGGCGGGCGCGGGAATCCGCACCTCGGTCGGTTCAGGGTGAAATTCGCGGCTGGCAAGCTGATAGGGCTGCGAGACCGGCAGCACCGCCTCGACGCCGGGCGCTTCTCGCAACTGATCGCACAACTCCGGCAGACCAGGAACACTCGTTGCGCCAGCCGTGCCAAGCGCGCCAATCACCGTTCGCCCGGCATTGTGCGAGCGGCGCGGTGCCAGCCCATGCGCGCGTAGCATCTCGCTGATCTGTTCCACCTCGCGTTCGCTGGCGTCTGGTCGCATCATAATAATCATTGCCACTTCTCCTCCTGCTTCCTCATCTCCACTGCTACAAAGCTGCCGTTGGCATCATATCCGCCAGCGCCGGGCGTAGCGTCGCTGCCTCGCGCAGATACACATGAACCAGTTGCGCCTGGGTCTTTTCGGTGTTGATGTGCAGCAGCACGCGAATACACTTGCCCAGGCTGCCGGGAACGGGAATCTCGCGCGCACAGAGCAGCGCCACCGCCTGCCAGCCAAGTTGACGCGCGGCAAACGCCGGATGCGCAGCATCCAGATCGTCGGTGACGGTGAAGAAGGCGCTGGCGATATCCGTCACCGCCAGATCATTGCGTTCCATCAGGCGCTCCAATAGTTCGCGTGTCGCGGCGAGAATCGCTTCGCGGCTGTTCTCGCTGACGGTGGTGGCGCCGCGCAGACCCAGGCAGCGCCACGCCGGACGACGTTCTGAACACTCCATACTCCCCATACGTTCCATACCTAGCTCCCTTTCGCCATTACGATAGCGAGACAATTCGCAACCATTCGCCGGGCACAGGCCAGATGGGCGGTGAATATATGCTCCAATCGGCAAGATGCTGCAAAAGAGCAACAAAAAAGCAGAAGCTGTACTAGCTTCTGCTTACCCTTTGGCTGGTGCGATGTATTAGACCAACTTCACTCCGTCACGCGTGTAGCGATGACCGGCCTCCCCAACCAAAGGGTCTGCCGGTAATAATAATAAAAGCTACCATTGTACGTGGCGTGTGTCGTTTCCATGCTGGGGAGTATAGCGGCTGTGGTTCGCGCTGTCAATAGCCCCCACCCCCAGCCCCTCCCCCGTGCGCGGGAGAGGGGTGCCAGAGCGCAGAGGACCCCTGAATCACCCGCCGCACTTCCACATTGCGCTCCCCGTGCGCGGGAGAGGGGGGGCCAGAGAGACCTCACCCCGGCCTGCGGCCTCCCTTCTCCCATAGGAGAGGGGACTGTGGGGTGGCGCGTCGTGGTGAGGGGCGAAGGGTTCGCCTGGGCGAATGGGTGACCGGCGGATGAATCCGCGCCTATGCGCGTGCCGCGACGAAGGCCGTCAACGCAGCCTGGAGAGCGGCATTGTGTTGGTGCTGGCATGTACTGTTCCGCTCGTGAGAAAGATGTGCTGTTGTCGGTTATATAGCTAACGAGAAAATTTCCTTATCACACGAGAGAAAAGAGAAGATGTAGAAGAGAAACAGAAAGGATATGTATCAATGACGAAGCACATCTTCTTGATTCAAGGCGCCGGAGCCGGTGCTTACGAAGTGGATAAACAGCTTGCCACGAGCCTCTCATATTCACTTGGTCCACAATACGAGGTTCATTACCCGGCTATGCCGCATGAAGAAGATGCCTCCTATGGAGCGTGGAAGCATCGCCTCGAAAAAGAGCTGGCGACGATGCCGGGGCCAATTGTTCTCGTCGGCCATTCGGTTGGCGCCTCGATTCTCCTCAAGTGGATGAGTGAAACAGGCGCAAAGAAGACGATTGCTGGCATGTTCCTTCTCGCGTGCCCATTCTGGGGTGGGAATGGTTGGCGCTACGCTGGCTATGAGGAAGTGATGTTGCCGGAAGGTGACGTCACACATCTTTCACAGGGCAGACAGGTATTCCTGTATCACTGCCGTGACGACGCAACCGTGCCATTTGACCATCTGGCGCTCTACGCTCACATTCTCCCGGAGGCAACGGTATGTGAACGAGACAAAGGCGGCCGTCAATTCAATAACGATTTGTCTTTTGTCGCAGAGGATATAAAAAGCCTGCAATTGTAGCCGCGCAGAGGACTTCGCGGCGGCACGCCAGCCAGATGCGGTTTCAACCACCGGCTTCCCATTCGCTCAAACGAACCCATTACCCCTCGCCACTCCCGTTTGCCCTACGGCACCCCTCTCCCGCGCACGGGGACCGCCGCCGCTCGTCCGCAGGACGAGAAGCAAACCATCGGTTTGCGGCGGCGGCGGGTGAGCGCAGCGGAGGGGCCGGGGGTGGGGGCTTAGCTCACCACGCGATTGTGGAAGGTGCGGATGCTGATGAGCGTGAAGATCAGGATGCTGCCGCAGAGCGCCAGCAGCACCCAGCCCGTGCCGAGCGTCGGCAACGTATAGGTGCCAACGACGTGCCCATGCACGACCACCGACACCGGCGGCACCATCGCCGTGCGCATGCCCTCAGCCGCGTAGGTCAGCGGGTTAAAGAGCGTGACGATCTGGAACCATTTGAGCGAGTCCAGCAGGCTCCAAGGATAGTAGGTGCAGCCGGTGAAGAGCAGCGGCGTCAGGATCAGCGCGAACATCAGACCGATCTGCTCCGGCTTGATGAGCGTGCCAATCATCATGCCCAGGCTCGCACCAACAAACGCGCTCAGCACCATCACTAGAACCAGCAGGCCAATCTGGTCGGTGCGCACATTGAACTCGCTGCCAAGGATCCACTTTGCCAGCGGGAAGATCACAATGCCGGCGATGATGCCACGCAACGCTGCGAAAATAATCTTCTCGATAGCCACCAGCGAAACTGGCAGCGGAGCGAGCAGGCGGTCATCTATCTCACGCGCGAAACCCAGGTCCAGCACCAGCGGCAGCGTCACGCCTTGCAGCGCCGTGGTAATCACCGTCAGCGCGACGATGCCCGGCAGCAGCACGGCGCCGAAGCCCGCCTGCGCCAGGCCAATCTTTGGCAGGACTGCGCCGAAGATGAAGAGAAAGAACAGCGGCTGAATCAACGTCTGCAAGAGGAATGGGATGAAGTCCCGCGCCGTGACGACGAGATCACGCCGCAGAATTGCCAGGAACGCCGTCAGCGAGAGGGTGAAGCCGCTTTCACGGCGCGCCGATGGTGCGCCCGAAGGCGGCGGCGCCGGTTGCGCCTGAATTGTCTCTGTGGTAGCCATCTAGCGCAGATTCCTCCCCGTCAGATAAATGAAGACATCTTCGAGGCTCGGCTTCTTGAGGTGCAGGTCGCGCACCTCCGCGCCAACCTCCGCCAACGCCTGGCTGACGCCGATCACCAGTCCGGCGGTGTTTTCGGCGTAGAGGCGGAAAAGCACCGTTCCCTCCTCGGCCTCTTCTTCGGCGGGCGCGCCGCCGCCAAAGCCGCCCCACGCGCCGCCGCCCCAACCGCCGCCACCGGCCCACTGTGAGCCGCCGCCACGCTTGCGACTCTGCTTACCGGCTGGTTTCTCGCCAGCGTTGCCGGTGGTTTTTCCATCAGGTGTGCCGCCAGCGTTGCCAGTTGCGCCGCCACCGGCTCCGTTTGCCCATGCGCCAGCCGCCGCGCTGTTTGCTGCCGGTTGCGCCTCGTCCACTTTGGTGACGCCGGGCACGTTGCGCAGCGCCGTGAGGATACGCTGGGTCGCGGCGCGCTGGCCGTCCGCAGCAACGGAACCACCCGCGGCAACCGGTTCGGGGATGCGCACGCGCACCTCCAAAGCCGTTGCGCCGGGGATCATCTTCTTGAGTTCTTCCGGCGCGTCGTCCACCAGGATTTTGCCGTGGTCCATGATGGCGACGCGCTGGCAGAGCTGGTCCGCCTCGTTGATGTCGTGTGTCGTGAGCAGGATGGTCAACCCCTGCGCATTGAGCGCGCGGATGCGTTCCCAGAGGAAGAGACGCGACTGCGGATCGAGGTTGTTGGTCGGCTCGTCCAGGAACAGCACATCCGGCGAGTGCATCAGCGCACGGGCGATCATCAAACGCTGATTCATGCCTCCTGAGTAGCGGTCCGGCTTGTCTTTCTGGCGCTCCAGCAAGCCCATCTCGCGGAGCAGCGCATCGGCGCGCGCCTCGCGTTCGGCCTTCGGCACGCCGTGATAGGCGGCATGGAATGTCAATATCTCGCGGACGCGCAGGCTGCGATCCAGGTTGCTCATCTGCGGCACCACGGCGATGTATTGCTTCGCCTCCACCGGATTGCGCGCGACATTCACGCCCATGATCGCCACCTGGCCGCTGGTCGGCTGTACGGCGGTGGTCAGCACGCCGATGGTGGTGGTTTTGCCGGCGCCATTGGGGCCGAGCAACCCGAAAATCTCGCCGCGCCGCACAGCGAACGAGACGCCATCCACAGCGTTTTGCGGCGAACCGGCGTACCGCTTTACCAGATTTTGCACCTCGATGGCATTAGGCACATTCGGGGTGACTGGCGGCGTTGCTGTTGTCGCTGGTGTTGTCGGTGTTGTTGGTGTTGTTGGTGTTGTTGGGACAGTTTCTGACATAACGATCCCTTTCATCGGTCAGATATCGAGGATTTCGATATCGTTGCCGGAGAGCGCGCGCACAACGGCAGCGTGCAGTTCCGGCGAGACGTGTTCTCGCAATTGCTCAGCGTTCTCGTAGACATCCAGCCGGCACGACACCGCATCTGGCCAGGATGACCAGTCCATATCCCACTTCCAATCCCAGTCCCAGGTATCGCCCTGAGCGCCGGATTTGCGATGTTTCTCGGTCCATTTGCGCGTCCAGTTGGACCAATCGCGTCCGACGCGCGTGTAGAGCGCCAGCCGTCCCTTTGCTGTTTCGTAGACGGTCAGAGAGATGCTGTGGCTGGATTCGCGGTCGGTAAGCCGCTGCTTCGCCAGTTCGCGTCCGGTGAATTGTTTCTGCGCAAAAAGGCCGTTTTCCCCGACTTTGACCACGATTTCACCAAACCCCGAAGCGCGCGCCTCCTCGATGGAGACGAAACGCCGGAGTGCGGCGGCAATCGTGGCGGAAAGGTTCTCGCCTGCTAATTCCTGGGCGCGCTCGAAGATCGGCAGGTCGGCATCAGCGACATAGATCGTTTTGTTGGGCATCATAGTTTCCTCCCTCATGGGAGCTGACCGGCGATGGTCTCTGGAAGAATCCATGCCCACACGCCGCTGTAACGCAGGCGACGAAGCCTGCCTGCGCAGGCCCAGAATCGCCTATCCCATGAGAATATACTATATGTATACGTATATTGCAATAGATCGCGCCAGCATCATGACATCAGCGCGGCGATGGCTTCGATGGTCGTGGTGGTATCAAATTGCGGGCCATCATCGCCCGGCCAACTCCCGTCTTCGCGTTGCGCCGCGATGAGTTGCGACACTGCTGAGGCCAGGAGCGGATGATCGTTCATGCCAGCTTCCAGCAACGTATTGATGAGCCAGACGAGATTGCCAGGAGACATGCCATTGACCACTCGCTGCCCCAGTATTTCCAGCATCCGGTTGCACGCCTCGCGTTCGTCCAGCAGATACCAGAGACCGGCGGCCAGCCAGTGTGTGTGCAGGAACGAGGGCAAGGTTCCATCTTCTCGCAGGTTGCCAAGCAGATAGTTTGAGGCGGCGCGACCGGCGGCCATTCCACCTTCGAGGTGATGCCAGCGTTCCAGCAAGGCCAACAGGAAGCCGCAGTTCGCCGTGAGGTAGAGAATCGCTGCCGGATCGTCGGGTTGCGCCCAGGGCGGGGCGACCTCGCGTAGCGCGGCATCTTCCGCCCAGTGGCCGTCAGTATCCTGGCGTTCATACAGAAACGCGACGGCGCGGGCCAGCGCGGGATGCTGCAGATAGGTGGCAAAGAGGTTCATCTGCCGTGCCTGCGTCAGCCGGTAACAGGTGGCGTCCACCGAGGTCGCGTCCGGCGCCCAGAACGGCGGCCAGCCACCATCCTCGCGCTGCCCCGCCAGGAACGCTTCCACCGTCTCCTCCGGCATGGCTTCGCTGTAGAGCATATAGTTCAGCCACGCCTGCTGAAGCGCATTGCCGTGCTGCCGTATATATTCAGCCGCACGCTCAACGCTCGCCATACTTGCATTGCTCACCATGCCACAATCGCCTTTCGTATTCAGTAGACTCTTGTAGCAGACAGATTACACCAATTTACCGCAAGATACCGCAGCATTTCTATCAAAACAAGTATTTGCAAAGAAATGTTTGCAAATGGTACTATGTATGCTATGAAGAAAACCATTGAACTCACTGACCCGCGTACATTGCGCGCGCTGGCGCATCCTACCCGCCTCGCGCTGGTTGGCCTGCTCCGGCAGCACGGGTCTTTAACCGCCACCCAAGCCGCCGGAATGCTTGGGTTGAACACTGGCGCGTGTTCCTTCCACCTGCGCCAACTGGCGAAGTATGGGCTGGTCGAAGAGGTGTCTAGCCCTGGACGACAGAAGCCCTGGCGCGCTACCGCCCAGAGTACCTCGTGGCCGGCGGTGACATCTGGGCCTGAGATGGCGGCAGCAGTGCAGTTGCTCAGCACCGTTGTTGCAGAACACTATGTTACGCTCATGTTCCGCTGGCTGGAACGCCGCACGGACGAACCCGTGGAATGGCAAGAGGCAGCCTGGTTCGGGGACCTGCTCCTACACATGACTCCCCAGGAACTGACCGCAGTAGGAAAGCAGTTGGAGGTCCTGGTAGCGCCCTACCAGCAACGGGTCGTGGAACAACCAGAGCAACGCCCGGCTGGGTCTCGGCTGGTGACTATGTTGCACGTGGCTATTCCCCGTGAGGAAGGTTCGTACCAGAAGGAATCCGGCAACCAAAACGAGCGAGAGGATTCAGTATGAGACGTCGCTTCCGCCTGCCGCATCTGCTGCATGAACGAGTCTTTCTCCGCTTCTGGCTGGGACAAACGGTATCGCTTATCGGCGATCAGGTCGCCGTCTTTGCCATTCCGCTGGTCGCGGTACTCGTCTTGCACGCTAATCCTGCGGAGATGGGCTACCTGACTGCCGCAGGTATTGCTCCCAGCCTGTTGTTCTCTCTCCATGCGGGAGCCTGGATTGACCATCATGGCCATCGCCGGCGCACCATGCTCATTGCTGACGCAGCCCGCGCCATATTGCTGGCGAGCATTCCAGTGGGATTTGTCCTCGGCGTGCTCACTCTCGTGCAGCTTTATGTCGTCGCCTTTGTCGTTGGCTTCTTCGATGTGTTGTTCTTCGTCGCATACAGCACCCTGTTTGTCTCCATCGTGAAGCCGGACGACTATCTCCAGGGTAACTCCTTGCTCAACGGCAGCCGTGCGATGTCTTCAGTGGTTGGGCAGAGCTTCGCCGGCATGCTCGTCGCACTCTTCACCGCGCCCGTTGCCTTGATGGCTGACGCAATCTCTTTTGTCGTCTCCGCATGGTCACTCAAGAGCATTCACCCACAGGAACCACCACCTTCTACTCCGGGCCGGGGTCAATTCACGGCTGGCCTTCGCTTTATCGCGCGCTCGGCAATTGTGCGGTCGGCGTTGGGCGCCACCGCCACCGCCAATTACTTTAACTTCGTCTTCTTTGCCCTCTTCACGCTGTACGCAGTGCGTTCGCTCGGAATTCAACCCCTGACGCTCGGACTGGTGCTGAGCGCAGGCGCTGTTGGGAGCCTGATCGGTTCCGCTTTGACAGGACCTCTCAGCCGTGTCATTGGCGTTGGCAGGGCGTTTGTGTTGAGTTGCGTCCTCTTTCCTGCGCCTTTCCTGCTCGTGCCAGCAGCTTCAGGGCATGGCGTGGCTCCGCTGGTACTTCTCTTCCTGGCCGAATTCGGCTCCGGCATCGGCGTTATGATACTCGATATCAGCGCTGGAACCATTTTCGCCGTCGTCATCCCCGATCAGGTGCGCGCGAGTGTCTCCGGCGCATACCGCATGGTCAACTATGGCATGCGCCCCCTTGGTGCGCTCACCGGCGGCGCGCTCGGCGTTCTCATCGGCGTGCGCACCACGCTCTGGCTCGCTGCCATCGGTGGCATCTTTTCCGTCGTGTGGGTGCTGTTCTCGCCGCTCCTCCACAATAAAGACAGCTTGAATCTGGTTGCAGGTGTTCAAGAGCAACGCGAAGCCACTCCTGAGCCTGAGCCTGAGCCTGTGCCGTAGCCACTCATACGCTCATTCACCTGCCGGTTGGCTCAGGCGACATCGTTGATGTAGAGGCGCGCGTAGAGGCCGCCAGCGACGGCGAGCAATCCCATGCCAGTAAAGATCGTATCCACCGGGCCAAAGTGAATACCCAGGAAGGTCGCATGAAAATCCGCCAGCACGGTGCCTACCAGATAGCCAGCAATCGCCACCGAGAGAAGCGCCGCCAACTTGCCAATAGGATTGATGACGGCGGTGACTCGGCCAACGTACTCGCGTGAGGTGGCGCGGAGCGCCAGCGCGCCTGCCGCCACAATGATTGCTGTGGCGGAGACGCCGAAGAAGAAGGCGGCGACCAGCGCCAGCGCCAGCATCGTCAGGTGTGACATCAGCGTCACAAAGAGGCCGGAGGCGATCAGCGCCATCCAGAGCAGGCGACCCAGCCCGATGCGCTCGCCGAGCAGCGTCACCAGCAACGCACCGGCAATTGCGCCAAAGCCGAAGTCCGCGCCGAGGATACCATAGGCGCTGGGTGGCGCACCCAGATTTTCCGTGATAAAGAAATAGCCCAGCGTTTGCAACGACCCGAACCCCAACCAGGTGAGGATTTCCGAAATAAGGATGGTGCGTAGCACCGTATGGCGCAGCACATAGCCAAAGCCAGCGATGAACTCGCGCGAGAAATGTCCTGTTTCGCCGGGGGCGAGGCTGCTGGCAGCGGGCGGCGCTTGAATCGCCAGCGATGCCAGAAAGGAAACGACGAACGAGACCGTATTGAGCAGCAGCGCCCAGGGAGCGCCTACACTAAAGACCAGCGCAGCAGATATAGGCGGACCCAGAATCACGGCCAACCCTTGAATCGCCTGGCTCGTCTCCATCGCCTGATCTTCTTTCTCTGGTGGCACGATATCCTTGATGAGCGCCAGTTGCGCAGGCAGGAAGAATTGTGAGCAGACGGTGATGATGGCAACATCGGCATAGACGACGCCCAGTATCCAGAGGTGCGGCACCTGCGCCTGTCCTATTAGCGGTAACTTGACATCGCCCACGGGCAGGATGAGCAATGAGGAGAAGATGGCTTGCAGCAGCGTTGTGACGATCATCGTGCGTCGCTTATCCCAACGGTCCACAAAGACGCCAGCGATAGGCCCGACGACAATCTGCGGCACCACCGCCGCAATGATGACGCCACTGACGGCGATTGGCGCCCAGCTCTGCCCCTTCGCCACGAAGGTCGCCACCCACAACACAAGCGTCGTATCCCAGGCGTAGTCACCAACGCTGGAGATGGCCTGTCCCCACCAGAGCAGCGCGAAGTTGCGATTGATAAAGACAGTTCTGGCAAGCCGCCGCACGCCAGCCGGCAGCTCGTGCTCTGGCGCGGCGGGCTGAACCGTCCGTCCAGCGGCCCCGGCGGTGTAGCGCATCGGCGCGCCGACCATCCGCAGCAGCGGGCGCTGCGCGGCCTGGCCATGCGGCCCAGAATTGTTGGCGCCACGAGCGGCGCGCGCAGCGGAGCCAGGTGTGGAAGCGGCGGGCGGCGTGGCAAGGGTCGCCGGTGCAATCCTGCGTTCAGTAGCTCTATTGGCGGCTTTATTGGCTCTGGTGGGCTTCACCGGCTTGGATGGCAGATGCCGGACACGCAGACCGGATGGGTTATCCGGCGGTGTTGATGCTGTTGATGCTGTTGATGCTGTTGACCGCTTTGATGGTTGCCTCTTGGGGGCGCTTGACATGGCGAAACTGCTCTCCACGTGTTGTGTGCATATGCGAGAGCGCCGCGACGAACCTGCATCAGCGCAGCGCAGCCAGTGCAGTCTAGCGCGGACCGTGCAGGTGATTCATCCCGTATCCCGTATGAGGTCGCGGCACCCGTATGATAGATAGTCTTAACATGCCAGTACGAAACAAGGCATGTCCTATCTACATCGTAGTCGCAGAGGACAGGCCAAAGCTGCGCCGGGTTGCCTATTGCCTGGCGCTTATCCAGACTTATCCACCCTGGCCGGTGAGCAGACCATAGAACAGCAGGATGGTGGCGGCGGACATGACGAGCGCAATGGCGATGAGGCCAATATTCGTTAGCCGGCCCAGACGATACGACTGCATGATCTTGCGATTATTGCCCACCAGGAACAATAACACCACCAGCACCGGCGCGAGAATCCCCTGCAAGACGTTGGCGGAAAACATCAACTGGATGGGATCGAAGCCAAGCAACGCCACCACCAGGCTGACGATCAGCGCGCCGGTGAGAATGAGATAAAACCCCTCATTCTGCCAGGGTTTCTTCCAGAGGCTGGCCGGCCAGCCAAATGTACCGGAGACCGCATACGATGTGCTAGCTAGCAATACAGGGATGGCAACTAAACCAGCGCCGATGAAGCCGAGCGCAAAAAGATATTTGGCGTATGGACCAAGCAGCGGCTCCAGCGCGCGTGCGGCGTCTGCGGCGGTGCTGACGGACTCGTGGTGCGTGAAAAGTGTGGCCGAGGTGCAGACAATGATGGCATAGGCCACCAGATTGCCGCTGATCGTGCCGGCGGCGATGTCTAGCGCCGCCTCGCGTAGTTGCTGCTTGCGCTTGCCAGCGCGCTTCTCCTCTTTTTCTCCCTGCACCTGCCAGTAGATTGTATACGGCGAGACGGTTGCCCCTAAGAGCGCCACGGCGCTGCTGATGCTGGCAAAATTAAGGCCGATCTGCGGCACAAATGTTCCTTTGAGGACCAATCCCCAGTTCGCGCCGGAAAAGAGGCCAGTGATGAGATAAGCGGCAAACGCCAGGCTCATCGCCAGGAAGATCCTTTTAATGACGCCAAAGTTCTGATAGACCGTCAGATACCAGAGGATAACGGCCACCGGCACGACAAACCATTCCCAGGCCAGCCCGGTGAAGAGTTGCAGGCCAGTGCCGATGGCGACCAGATCCGCAGCAATGAGCGCAGTGTTGGACACGATCAGAATCAGCGACGCGGGCACGGCCACCTTGCGGCCATAGTGTTCTCGCAGCAGCTCCGCCAGCCCTTGCTGTGTGATGCGTCCCACTTTCGCGCAGGTATACTGCACCGCCTGATAGAGTGGGGTGGAGAGGAGCATCAGCCAGAGTTGGCCGTAACCGTTGGTTGCGCCATTGACGGAGTATGATGTGACCGCTGATGAGTCGTTGCCCGCCATACCGCTCAGCAGTCCGGGGCCAAGATCCCGCCAGGAAAAGGAGTGCTTTGCGGATGCGACTTCTGCCTCTGTCTCTGTCTCTGCTGCCTCCGTATCCGCTGCCTCCGTCTCCACTGCCTCTGCTGCCGCTGTTGCTTCAGCCGGGCGCGTGCGCCGTAGATTCGCGCGTCTCGAGCGAGATCGTCTGGCATCAATGCGCGCGCTTTGCGCCTCCAAACGCCGCAAGCCCTCAGTCGTCGGCACCTCCTGCTCTACTTTCTCCAGCAGGGTTTCCGCTTGCTCCGGCGCCGATTCTTCCAGTTCCTCAGCGCCGCGAGCCGAGAGCGCCTTGATCTCCTCTTTGCTTGTTCGCAGCATCACCTTGCCATCAGTGGGCTGCTGCTCTCTCGCCTGTTCATCTGCGGTCTTGCCGGTAGCCGCAGGAGGAACAGGCTCTTGAGCGGGTTCAACGGATTGCACGCGGTCGGCGGGAACTTCCAGCGTCTTCTTGAAGATCGCGCCCTTTTCCACGACCACTTTTTCGATATTGCCCTGTGGATCACGCTGGACTTCCTTGACCCTGGGCTTGCTGACATCTTCTTCGCCCAGGTCTCCTTCCGTCGCCTCAACCTCCATCCCCGGCGTAACCTCTTCAGCGGGGTCGCCAGTGCGCGTCCGGCGCGCCTGAGAAGTCTTTCGGCTGGTCTTCCTGTTGCTCATCTACCCCCCTTATTTGGTAGAATGTCCATAAATTCCTAGAAACTCGCTATCGCCACCTCAGCATTTTTCAGTGCTACCTTAGCATTTTCCAGGCCAATTCTTCCATAAGGCATCATAGCCCGTATGGCGCTTCTACGCAATTTTATCGCAGCGTGATATGTGGCACGCATTGTGCAGCTATCTGTTGGTATGGGGGCCGACAATGGGGTCGGTCACTGGGAAATCTTGGGGCCGGGCAGCGAGCGCGGACGATCACTCGTCATGACCCGGCAGGTGCAGATTACTGCGGGAAAACGTCTTGGTGGTTTGCTCTGGCTATGATGGCCTGGCAAATCGCCCCTGAAAAGAGGAGAAGCGGAAGAACAACGGTTTGCAGGAAGCAAGTTGAAAATCGCTGTTCGTCTCCTTTTGCTGGCCACGCTGAAGTAAGGACCCAGTTGTTTTGGAACACCTTCAGTCGTGGCCGGAGGTTTGAGGATAAGGATATCCACTCAGCCCTCTTGTTTGAACTACACATTCATCCCCAACCGGCGCGCGATGGCGGCGTCGAGTGGATAGACTCGCTCAGGCGGCAGAAGATCGCGGGCGCGGCGTGTGTCGCCCTGCGCCAGCAATCCGGCGATGCGGCGCGCCAATGGTGTGGTGTCGTTAATTTCGACGGTCCAGACCTGGACGTAGCGCTCGATGATATGGCGGCTCAGCCCCACCTGGATGCTGCGCTGCGACAAGAGCGCCAGCCCATTGCCGGAGAGCGCGCGTTCCGGATCCCACTGCACCCGCACCGGCGCGGTATCCAGCAGCTTACGCCATTCGCCGGTGTCGCGGTATACCTGCGGGTTGGGGGTGGTCAGCACTGCCTGCGCCAGCGCCTCTTCCCAGC
The DNA here is from genome assembly GCA_021323855.1 of Chloroflexota bacterium. GTDB lineage: Bacteria > Chloroflexota > Ktedonobacteria > Ktedonobacterales > JADMIN01 > JAJPKE01. Next base: position 22,516 of record JAJPKE010000008.1, read on the forward strand.
CCGCGCGCGTGATGCGAATCGCCAGGATGCGCTCCTGCCCTGGCTTGCGTCCCCAATCGCTGCGCGCCATCATCCACAAAAACGAGGGTTTGATCCAGGTCATGCGGTTGAGCGAGAACGGCGGCACGAAGCGCCCTGCACGCAACGCCGCCTGCACGATGATCTCGTTATACGCTTGATACACGGTGATGGTGTCATGGTCGTAGACGGCGCGAATCTCATAGAGTTTATCTGTTTTGTTGGTTTCCATTGGCTGTCCCTCCTTGCCTACAGTGTAGCAGTCCGTTGCCCTGTGTGACTGGCAGATTTCCCCTGAGCATTATCCCGTCCACATTATCTCATCATTTCCCGCATCCCCGCGCATCTCTTGCAGCTTGTTCGCGCTGGCTCTTATCCAGGATACTCACCGCCGCCCGCTGCAAAAATCGCTGACCAGCCACCGCCCTGCCAGCTTACGTCCATTTTATAGCAACCGGCATGCGGAATGAAGAGTAACGTTTGATATGTTATCCACCCCACCGCCGCTGGTTCATCTACTGATGGGTTCATGGTGAGGACCGGCATCTGCGGGCTGTTCCCGCCCTCCGCCCACCAGGCGGCCTCGCCGGTTTGCAGATCATAGGCGCGCACTGTCACCGTTGGGTGCGCATTCGGGCCAATCGCCCAGATCATGAAGATATTCGGCCAGATTGGGGCAGTGGTTGGCTCTGGGGTCGTCTGGGGAATAGCATAGGAGCCTTGCGGCAGATAGCCTTCGGGTACCCAGACAGGTGCTGCACCGCTGAGTTGCACAGTGCTGCCGACGAAACCACCAAAGGCGGGAACGGTGATGGTATTGAGCGCAGGCGAGGATGGGCAATTCGTTGGTGGCGGAGCCAGCAGCTTCGACATGGGCAGCGGTGTCGGCTCCAGCACTCGTGTCGCTGTTGGGGGCGCAATTGGCGAGGGATAGCCAGTGAAGCCACTCGCGTGGTTATGCAGCGGCGCCCAGACGCTGGCGATCACCACCAGCGCCAGCAACACGGAGGCCGCCCCCAGCGCGAGCCGCCAGCGCCAGCTCAGCAACGCACCGGGAAACGGCGATTGCCGCTGCGCAGGCGGCGATGCTGGCGTGGACGAACCTGGCGAACTTGATGAGGTTGATGAGTCAGGCGGTGAGCGTAGATCGCTCACCTCGAATTCGGGATCGTCCATCGCACGCCTCCCCGCTCGCTGTGGCGACGATTGCGAGGATTCTACTGCTCTGATGGCCTGTAGTATACGCGATCTACCCAAACGGGCGTTATGAGCGACACGTCTATCTTTCCTTGCGTCTTTCCATTCGTGACGTTTGGACGTATATAGTAATAGAAATTGATAGAAGCGAAACTATTGAACATAGATCGCGCAGACAATGAGCAATCACTAAACGGGCAGAGACAGACATAGATACGAGGCGCAAATGACGACAGGCGAGCGAGGAGGGCACGGCAAGGCGGCGAGTGAGCGGCCTCGTCGGCGTGTGCGCAGGATGCCGCAGGGACATGCCAGCAACAAGCAGAATGTGTTCATATCCCCAACTCCAGCAATTTCGCAAACTTCGCAGACTACTACAACGACGCCGGAGACAACGGAGCCTAACGCTGAACGATATAGAACACAGGAGAGAGTACAGGCGCCGTTACAGCCATCATTACCAGGTGCAGTGACGACAACAACACCCATAACGGAGACCGCAAAGCCCGCACAGCCGGTTGAGCGCATAGAGACAGTAGGCTATCTGGGGACGAGCGCGCCGCCTATCGAAGCGCCGTCCTGGCAGCGCCGCATCTATATCGAACGCGCCGCTGATCTCGCGGCGCTCTGCCGCGACCTGATGCAGGCCGACGTGCTGGCGCTGGATGCGGAGTTCTCGCAGCCGCGTATCCGCCTGCCGGAAGAGCCGTCACACCGGCTGGCGCTGCTACAACTGGCGGTTGATGGCAACTATCGCGCCTCCTACGTGGTAGATACGCAGCGCATCGGCGACCTCTCGCCGCTGCAAGCGCCGTTCGCGGACGCGCATATTCTCAAGCTCTTCCATGGCATCGGCTCCGATGCGAAGGTGCTGGCGACGCGCGGCCTCGTCGCCCGCAACACGCTAGACCTGGAGGCGGTCAGCCGGTCGCTCTTTGGCCAGCGTGAATCGGGATTGCAGACGATGTTGCTGCGCGCCTGTGGTGTGCGGCTGGATAAGAGCTATCAGCGCGCGGACTGGTCGCGCCGTCCATTGACGCCGGGGATGCTGGCCTATGCCGCGCAGGACGCTGAGATGACGCTGGTGTTGTATCGCTGGCTGGAGGCGCATTACGCCTGGGCGGTTGCCCTGCACCATACGCCAGCCGATGAGGTGCCGCCTGCCGTCGCGGAGTGGGTGCTACCGTACCTAGAAGGTTCGCGTCCGCGCCATGCCGCGCTGGCCGTGGCGGAGGCTGGCATCGCCACCAACATTACGGCGCAGGAACAGGCGCTCCGCCAGGCGCTCGCCGCCGTTCATCATCCGCCACAGCGCGCGCGCGTGATGCGACTCATCACGGATCTGGAGCTGACGCGGCTGGCACCCGACCTGCGCCCGTACCTCACTGCGCCGGCCTCAGAGGAGCGGCAGAGCGCGGCGCGGGCGATAGGTCGCCTGCACGACAAATCCGCCATCGAGTTGATACGTCCGCTGCTGCATGATCCAGTGCAGGATGTACGGCAGGCGGCGCTGCTGGCCCTGGAACAACTCAGCGGCAGCCGCCCGCCAGTCTCACGCCTGCCCTATGCGCACCAACCGCATCCGGTACATCAGCCACATACAGCCGGTCGCGTCACCAGCGGTGCCGTGAGCGCAGTGAAATGGAGCAGCGAGCCGGAGGACGACGCTGCGCCCGTCACCGGCGGCTGGCAGGAGGCGCTGCGTGCACGCTTCGGCATGGCTGCCACTGCTGCACCTGACGATAACACCGGCAAAGACGACACAAGTAGAGAATAGATGCCCGCATGCTACGGCTTCGACATGGTGCGAACATGGAGGGTGGCGATTCCTTGATAATCACTGATAATCGCTAGCATTGTACACATTCAGTGCGCTGATTTTTCACATATTTAATGAAGTCATCTACTTCGTCCTCTTCGGGCCAATCTGGCATGACTAATTCTTGGAGGTTATGAACAACGGGAATATTCTGCTGTTGAGCCAACTCTTCTAGTGAATAGCCAGACCAGAACTCAGGTGGTGTGCCTGGAATGGGAGATAACGTTTTGGCCAGTGATTGAGCCAGTTCTTGTAAGAGTTCAAGCTGCTCATACGGTGAAAGCGCACGTGCATCTTTGAGAATATCCTCGACATTCGCCGTCATTGTCTATTCTCCTTTCGCTAGATTAGAAGCATCGCCCACTACATTATACTGTTGTTACTGGCGCGGGCGTAGCATGCTCCACGAGCGCACACCGGTATCGGGGATGTCGCCTTCGTTCACGACGATGAAGCCGAAACGCCGATAGAGCGGCACATTGGCGGGATTGGTAGTTTCGAGATAGCAAGGAATGCCGGTGGTGTCGGCGCGCTCCAATCCACTGCGCAGCAATGCGCTGCCGATACCGCGCCCCTGAACAGCGGGCGCGACCGCCAGCGCCCAGAGATACCAGTGTGGCTGCGACGCATAGCGCCTGTGCGCGTCGTTCGCGTAGCTTTCCGTGCGATTGGAGCGCAGCAGCGCACGCCAATTGGGTTGGAGGGCAGCCCGGAGTACGCCAGAGCGCAACAGCCGCCCAATCGCTGGCATTGGCTGATCCGGGGGAAGCCAGCACGATACACCCGTTATGCGCTCCGCCTCCTGCGCGCCGGTCAGTTCGCCATAGCGCCAGGCATAGCGCACAGCAACGCCAAACAGCACGGGCAGCCAGCGCCGCCGTTCCTCCTCATTGGGATAGATATAGATGTTCGCCGGGTCCTGCTGAAACGCCGCGCCAAGCAGCGCCGTCGCCGATTGCAATTGCTGCTTCGTGGCGAGATGCAGGAGTGTGGCTGTCTGGCGCATGGCGTTGCTACTCCTCTATACATGAGTATTAACGCAAACAAGCCCATGAAATCTGCCATGTTGCGGTGGTCAACGTAGCAGATTTCATAAAGAAGGATGGTGTAAAATGCACCACCCTTCGCTCGGATTTCTTGCGCAGGGGTAGCCATACGGCTACTCCTCGATATACGCGACCTACTTCGCATTCTGTCAGTTCATCTCTCATGATCTCGCTCCAAAACGGGAATAGCTGGAGCGCGCACGCCGATGTACATGCCGCGACCACCCATCCATTCGCGGTCGTGCAGCGCCACCAAACCTGCTTGCTGGAACGCCGCAAGATATTCATCTTCGGTGAAAAGCCCTAGCTCGTGATGCTCGGTGAAATATTCGATGCCCTCTGGTGTCGCCACTAAGTAGTGAAAGTCCAGAATGGCGACGTTGCCCCCTTTGACTTCTGCGCCCGCGACCTTGCTGACGCACAGGCGCGCCAGCTTGAGATCCGGCTGGTCCACAAACAGCGCATGCGGGTAGCCAGGAATCCATTCCTGCGGCGATAAGAAGCGCCCAACCAGCAGGACACCACCAGGGCGCAGATGCCCCGCCAGGGTGGTGATGGCCTGCCGTAATCGCTGCCCCGTCTTGACGTTAGCGATAGAGCCAAAGAGACACGTCACGACATCAAACTGGCGTCCCAGCGCGAAGTCCGTCATGTCGCCCTGATGGAAGGTGATATCGGGGAAACGCTGGCGGGCAAGCGCCAGCATCTCCGGGTCCAGGTCCAGCCCTTCATAGGCGAAGTCGTCGCGCAGGTATGGCACATGCCCACCAGTGCCGCAGGCCACATCCAGCAGCGCGTTGCCATCCGAACGTTTATGCCTGGCAATCAGTTGCTTCACATACGCCGCCTCCTGGGCATAGTCCTTGCCGCTATAGATCGCATCATAGTATCGCTGTGACCGGGAAAATATAGACACGAGCGACCCACCTTTCCATGCACAATTAGACGCCTAACCTCTGATATGCTGTTGATATGCCGTCTAGTGTTCCACCGCATAAGAGCATGGAGCAGCCTCACCTAGTGTACCGTATACTGAGGCATGTGAGGGGAAAGGGGCGAGAAAGATGATACAGCGACCTACTGTGCGAGAAATGCTCGAGCGGCTAGAGAACGCCTATGGACGGCTAGCCGATCAGACGCATGCTACGCCGGAGGAGCGCAACCGGCTCTCCAGCGTGGTGGATGATCTGCGCTGGTATGCGGCCCGCCTGGGCGCAGAACGCTGGCAGGTCGCGCCGCGAGCGGGACGATGGAGTTTCGCGGAAAATCTCTGGCACGTTACCGAGCAGGCGCAGAGTGAGGCAGCGAGCGGAACACGTCTGACCTGCATCTATTTTATAGACCATGGCAAAGAGCATGTTGGGCAGGCAGCAGAGATTTTCGCGCTTTTCGAGTATAGCTGATCGCTGGCTCAATTGCTTAGGAGAGCATGGGCAGCAGCTTGTCGAGTGTGATGGGCAGGTCGCGGACACGGATGCCGGTGGCGTGATAGACCGCGTTGGCGATGGCGGCGGCGGTGCCGACGATGCCGATTTCGCCGATACCCTTCGCGCCCATCGGGCTGACGTGGCGATCATCTTCGTCAATCCAGGCGACCTCAACCGCGCCGACATCGGCGTTGGTGGCAATGTGGTAGGAGGCGAAGTCGTGCGTCACGTAGTCACCAAACTGCGGGTCCAGCACGCTCTCCTCGTGCAGCGCCATCGAAAGGCCCATTGTCATGCCGCCAAGCAGTTGCGAGCGCGCCGTCTTGGCGTTGATGATGCGGCCAACGGCGAAGACGCCAAGCAGCCGGGGCACACGCACCTCGCCGGTATCGCGGTTGACGCGCACCTCCGCGAACTGTGCGCCGTAGGCGTGCATCGCAAACTGCTGCGCGGCGGGATTGTCGCCGGTCTCGGCGGTCGCTTCGAGTCCAGCGGCGGGCACGATATCGTGATACTCCTCGTGTAGACGCTTGCGCAGGGCCTGGGCAGCTTCTACGATGGCCGCACCCCAGGAGGTTGTGCCCATCGAGCCGCCAGCAATCTGCGCCGCTGGCAGCGCGGTGTCGCCGATTTCCAGATGCACGCGCGCCAAAGGCACGTCGAGCGCATCGGCGGCGATTTGCGTCAGCGCCGTCCACGCGCCGGTACCCAGGTCCGCAGCGGCGATAGCCACAGTATAGCGCCCGTCGCTCTCCACGCGCACGCGCGCCGAAGATGGCCGCCGCCGCGCCGGATAGGTTGAGGCGGCGACGCCAGTGCCGACAAGCCAGCGTCCATCCCTGCGTAGTCCTGGGCGCGGGTCACGTTGCTGCCAGCCGAAGCGGCGCGCACCCTCTTGCAGGCACGCCACCAGACCGCGTGTGCTGAATGGCCGCCCGGTTTCCGGGTCTAGCTGCGGCTCATTGCGCAGGCGGAACTCGATGGGGTCCAGCCCGCAGGCCAGCGCCATCTCGTCCATCGCTGATTCCAGCGCGAACATGCCTGGACATTCCCCTGGCGCGCGCATGAATGCTGGCACCGGCATATCCAGCCGCGCCAGCCGGTGTGTCGTGCGGCGGTTCGGCGCGGCGTACATCATGCGCGTCGCCAGCGCCGTCTGTTCCGCGAACTCCTGGATGGTTGCTGTCTGTTCGATCACATCGTGCGCAATGGCGGTCAGTTTGCCATCCGCTCCAGCGGCCAGGCGGATGCGCTGAATGGTCGGCGTGCGATAGCCGGCAACTGAAAACATCTGCTGGCGGGTGAGCGCCACCTTCGCCGGTCGCCGCACCATCTGCGCCGCCATCACCGCCAGCACCACCTGTGGATGAACACGCGCCTTTGAGCCGAACGCGCCGCCGATATAGGGCGAGATCACGCGCACCTGTTCTGGGGCCAGCCCAAACGCCTGCGCGACGGTATCACGGATGCGATACGCGCCCTGGTTCGCGTCGTAGAGCGTGAGATGCGCGCCATCGTCGCTCCATACGGCCAGCGTCGTGTGTGGCTCCAGCGGATTGTTGTGTTCGGCGGGCGTCGTATAGGTCTGGTCCAGCGTGACGGCTGCCTGCGCCAGCGCGGTTTCGATATCGCCGCTCTCTGTGTCGGTCTCGTAGAAGGGGTTCACATGATCGGGCTTATAGAGATCCGCACTCTCCGCCCGCAGAACCGCCTCATGCGGCTGCTGCTCATAGTGGACGGTCACGAGCTGTGCCGCCTGGCGCGCGGTTTCGATGGTCTCGGCGACCACAGCAGCGACGAACTGGCCGTGATAGGCCACAGCGTCCGACTGAAAGATCGCCATCTCTGCGCCATCGGTGGCAACGAGGCGCGGCGCGTTCTCATGCGACAGCACCGCCAGCACGCCGGGCAGCGCCAGCGCCGCGCGCGCATCAATCGCGGCGATGCGCCCTTTGGCGATGGTACTCTGCACCGGAAAGGCATAGGTGACATGCTCGACGGCATGCTCATAGGCATAGGTCGCCGCGCCGGTGACTTTCTTGGGGCCATCTATGCGGTCCAGCGCCGCGCCGAGCGTACTGTTGGCACTGGCAGTTTCTTTGGTTGGCGTGAGCAGGTTGGTCATCGGGTCGCTCCTTCCGTCACATCCGTTACATCGCGCGTTAGATCGAGCAGCGTCCGCACGAGCGTGTTGCGCGCCAGCGGTAGCTTGAAGGCGTTGCCGGGCAGCGGTTGCGCGGCGGCGAGTTCGGCTTCGGCGGCGCGGCGGAACGTCGCTTCAGTGGCGGGCGCACCGCGTAGCATCTCCTCGGCTCGACGCGCCCGCCAGGGAACCGGCGCAACGCCACCCAGCGCAATGCGCGCGTCACGTATCGTGCCGTCGTCGTCAAGATCGAGCGCGGCGGCCACGGAAACGAGCGCAAAGGCATACGAGGCGCGATCACGCACTTTGCGATAGCGCGAATGGACGGCAAAGGGCAGCGGCGGCAGGTCAACCGCCGTCAGCAGGTCGCCGTGTTCCAGCACGGTTTCGCGCTGCGGCTCGTCGCCGGGAAGACGGTAGAACTCCGTGAGCGGAATGATACGCTCGCCATGTGGGCCTAGCACGCGCACCGTCGCATCGAGCGCGATCATGGCAACTGCCATATCTGAGGGATGGGTGGCGATGCACGATTCGGATGCGCCAAGAATAGCCAGATTGCGGTGATAGCCAGCCCGCGCGGGGCATCCACTGCCGGGCACACGCTTGTTGCAGGGCTTGGAGGCATCCTGAAAATAGACGCAGCGGGTGCGCTGCAACAGATTACCGCCGGTGGTGGCGAGATTGCGCAATTGACCGGATGCGCCCGCCAAGAGCGCCTGCGCCAGCATGGGATAGCGCGTGCGAACCGTGCGGTTGGCAGCGAGGTCGCTGTTGCGCACCATCGCACCGATGCACAGGCCACCATCCACCAACGGCTCGATGCGGTCATAAGGCAGCCGCGAGACATCCACCAGCAACTCCGGCTGCGCCACGCCCAGCTTCATCAGGTCAACGAGGTTCGTGCCACCGCCGAGAAATGTGCCGGTTGGGGATTGCGCCAGCAGCGCGACGGCAGCGGCGGCATTGTCTGCGCGTTCGTAGTGGAACGGGTTCATCGCGTCACCTCCGCCTCATCGCTGGGTGTTTCTCCTGATGTCCCCATCGGTGGCGCAGACATTCCTGTCTGTGCGCTCATACTCTGGGCTACTTCGGCAATTGCCGGGACGATGTTGGCATAGGCAGCGCAGCGGCAGAGGTTGCCGCTCATGCGTTCGCGTATCTCATCGTCACTTAGGGTGATGTGTTCCGCCGTCAGGTCGTCGCTGACCGCACTGGGCCAGCCGGCCTCAACTTCGCGCAGCATGCCCAGCGCCGAGCAGATCTGCCCCGGCGTGCAGTAGCCGCACTGAAAGGCGTCATGCGCGATGAAGGCTCGTTGCAATGGATGCAACTGCTCTCCCTGCTCGCCCTCATCCGCCAGCCTGGCTAACGAGGCGATGCCTTCGATAGTGGTAATCTCCGCATCCTGGTGCGCGACGGCGAGCGCGAGGCAGCTATTGATGCGCCGACCATCCAGCAAGATGGTGCAGGCGCCGCACTGACCGTGGTCGCAGCCCTTTTTTGCGCCGGTCAGCCCCAACCGTTCGCGTAGCGCATCCAGCAGTGTCGTGCGGGTGTCAATGACCACGCGCCGCGCCGTTCCATTCACCTGCAAGGTTATCTCAAACTGCTCAGGGTCCATCATTTCTTGTTCTCCTTTGAGACCTCCACGCTACCGTGCACGGGGGTGGGGCTACCCATGTTCAGCTTCGCGCGCTTTGAGACGGGCAATCTTTTGTTGCAGTGCCGCCATGTGTTGATGCAATTGTTCCAGGCGCTGTTCCAGGGCGCGCTGGTGATCTTCCAGCATCAGGCGGCGCTCGGTGAGCGTGGCGTCGCCCTGGCGGCGTAGCTGCGCGAAGCGCACCATTTGCGCGCGTGGCATGCCGGTATCGCGCAGGCGCAGCAACAGCTTGATCCAGTCAAGATCATGCGCGGTATAGCGGCGATGGCCGCCGCTGTTGCGCCCCACTGATTCCAGCAGGCCGATGCGCTCGTAATAGCGGAGCGTATCAATGCTCAGCCCCGTTTGCTGGGCAACCTGCTGAATGGTCAGTGCTAGCGTCTCCGTTGTCGTTGCCGTTGCAACGGTTACTGGTGTTTCCATGCTCCCAACTATAAAACCTGGAGTTCACTCCAGGTCAAGGGCAGACGCCGCACGAGCCGCAAAGAGAAGTGAGGCATGCTGGTGTGCTATGCTGACAGTAGATGGCCAGACTCCCCTCTCCCGCGCACGGGGGAGGGGCTGGGGGTGGGGGCGTTATGAGGGAACAACAACGACAATGGAGTGTGGCGCTGCACGACGCTGATCTGGGGGTCAGCGCGCTGCATGCGCATTTCACGACGCACGCCTTTGCGCCGCACTGGCATGACTACTATGTCATAGGGCTGATTGCCGATGGCGTGCAGTCGTTCGCCTATCGCCGCAACATCTATTACACGACGCGTGGCGGCCTCTTTATCCTCAATCCCGGTGAGCCACATACTGGCCAATCCGCCGTCGAGTCCGGCTTTACCTATCGCGCGATCTACCCCACGAATGAGCATATGGCGGCGGTGATGCGCGAACTCGGTCGCCCGGAGAAGTTGCCGCTCTTTTCCACGGTGCGGGTGGATGAACAGGATATCGCGGCAACGATGCAACTCGTGCATGCCACGCTGGATTCGGCGCTCTCGCCACTGGAACGGCAGACGCGCTGGCTCAGCCTGCTGACGACGCTGGTGCTGCGCTATGGTCCGGAGCGGGTGGCGCTGCCGGTGGTGGGCAGCGAGCCGCGCGCCGTCGCCCTGGCCCGCGCCTATCTGGAAGACCACTACGCCGAACGCATCACGCTGCCAGCACTGGCGGCGGAGACAAACCTCAGCCCATTTCATCTCGTGCGCGTCTTCCGCCGCGCCACCGGCATCACGCCGCACGCCTATCTGGAAAGCGTGCGTATTCGCCGCGCGCAACGCCTGCTCGAAGCTGGCGAGACACCAGCCACGGCTGCGTACCTGACGGGATTCAGCAGCCAGAGCCATTTCACCGCGCGCTTCCGGCGCACCATCGGCGTCACCCCCGCGCTGTACCGAAAGCGTTGGTAAAGCGAATCAATGCTTGCCATCCTCCTGCGCGTTTTGCGTGATGCGCGCCACCAGTTGCGGCAGCACGACGCCCGCCGGACCACGCAGCGACAGGTCGGCGTATGGTGTGAGTTCCGTCTCCTCTGGATTGATCTCGACGATCAGCGCGCCAGCCTTGCGGGCGGTTTCTGGCAGCGCAGCGGCGGGATAGACAATGGCGGACGTGCCAACGACGAAGCAGACCTGGCACGCCCTGGCGGCATCTTCCGCACGCGCAAAGTCATGCAACGGTAGCGCCTCGCCAAACCAGACAATATCCGGTCGCACCAGCGCGCCGCAGTCCGGGCAGCGCGGCACATCAAGTAGCTCGCCAGCTTCCAGCGCAGCAAGCGCCGCTGGGTTGTTGTCATCTGGGTCCGTATAGGCGACGGGCCGGTCGTCGCGTGAGCAGCGAAAGCGTTGCAGGCTGCCGTGCAGTTCGATCACCCCTTTGTTGCCGGCGCGCGTATGCAGGCCGTCCACATTCTGCGTGACAAGGGTGAAGTCCGGATAGTAGGCGGCGAGTTCAGCAAGCGCGAGATGACCAGCGTTGGGCTGGGCGCGCTGTGCCAGCCGTCGCCGGTGCGCATACCAGCTCCACACCAGTTGGGGATTGCGCCGCCAGGCGTCGGGCGTGGCAAAGTCTTCGATGCGATATTGGCTCCAGAGTCCCGTTCCTGGCGCGCGGAACGTCGGGATGCCACTCTCGGCGGAGATGCCCGCGCCTGTTAGCACGAGAACGGAACGCGCCGCACGCAGCCGCGACAGCACTGCATCTGGCAGGTCGATAGGTTCGAGCGCATCGCCTGGTGTATCTGATAATGTACCCGGCATCAGAGTTTCCTTTCGCTTCACTGTGTCCTGCCGATTATTTATTATTGCGTGCGGCGCAGAAAGTCCACGATGATCTGCGCCAATTCTGCGCCCTGGTCCTCCTGCAAGAAGTGACCAGCGCCCGCCAACACCGTATGTGGTTGGCCCGCTGCGCCAGGAATTTGCTCCTGAAAGAGCCGGTCGGCGCCGCGTGTGATGGGGTCACCATCGCTATAGGCCGTGAGGAACGGTTTGCTCCACTGGCGCAAGACCTGCCAGGCGCAGCGGTTGGCCTCGGTCGCCGGATCGTCCGGTGTCGTTGGCACGAGCAGCGGAAACTGGCGCGCACCGGCTTTGTAGCGTTCATCGGGGAACGGCGCTTCATAGGCCGCCACCACCTCCGACACAAGCTCCGTCTGGCAGCCGCCACGGATGACTGCGCCGATATTCAGCGTGTCGCCGCGCTGCGAGGCCTGCTGCCAGATGCGAAAGGCGCGTCCCATCGGCTGATCGCCGGTCGGCAGACCGGTGTTGGCTGCCACCACCCGCGCGAAGCGGTCGGGATGCTCCGCTACCAATCGCAGGCCGATCAATCCGCCCCAATCCTGGCCAACCAGCGTCATCTCGTGCAGATCAAGCGCCTCCAGGGTCGCCCACATCCAGCCGACATGCCGCGCGTAGGTATAAGCTGCGCGCTCCACCGGCTTATCGGAGCGCCCAAAGCCCACAAGGTCCGGCGCAATCACTCGATAGCCCGCCGTAGCGATGACGGGAATCATCTTGCGATAGAGGAATGACCAGCTTGGCTCGCCGTGCATCAGCACCACCGGCGCGGCCTCCGCTGGACCGGCCTCCACGTAATGCACCCGTACATCAGGCAGTTGCACGTAACGCGGCGTATACGGGAAATCAGGGAGATTGGCGAAACGCTCGTCGGGCGTGCGCAAAACATCCAGAGTGTCCATCAGCGGCAGCCTCCAATGTGTCCAGAGTGTGGCGAAACGATCTAAGCGATCAGGCGCGCTCTATCACAGTTCCATCACTATACCGCAGAGAGGCCAAAGGGACGTGGTACCGTGCGATACGCCCGCTATACAATGGGAAGACATGAGGCTATGCTGCGCGAAGACTTGCTCCCGGCTTTTCAAAGCCGGAGCAAGCGCGAACGGACGAAAGTCCGCAAGGGTAGCGCCGCGCATATTCCAACCTGGCTTCAGCCAGCCTATGCGTGCGCCGGCAGTTCACTGCCGAGATTTCAGGAGGCAACGATAACATGACAGTAGCCAGCAGCGAGCGAACGACCGATTACCTGTTGATTGGAGGCGGCCTGGCCGCAGCCACCGCCGCCGAAGAGTTGCGCAAACGCGACGCCAACGCCAGCATTTTGCTCGTCACGCAGGAGGCGCACCGGCCCTATCACCGGCCACCGCTCTCCAAAGAGTATCTGCGTGCGGAGATCGAGCGTGAAGGCACCTATGGCAACGGCGGCGTCTACGTGCAATTGCCCGCATGGTACGGCGAGCAGCGGGTGGAGGTGCTGCGCGGCGCGGCGGCGACGGCGCTGGACACCAGGGCGAAAGTGGTGATGTTGAGCGATGGCACGGCGATTCGCTATAGCACGCTGCTGCTCGCCACCGGCGGACGGGCGCGTCGCCTCAACGTGCCAGGGATGGACCTGCCGGGCGTGCAGACGTTGCGCACGCTGGTGGACGCCGACGAGATTCGCGCGCAACTCACCAGCGGCAAGCGGGTGGTCGTCGTGGGGTCCGGCTTCATCGGGTTGGAGACAGCGGCGAGCGCGCTGACCAAAGGCGCACAAGTAACGATTGTCGAGCCATTCCCGCGCGCCTGGCCGAATATGGTGTCGCCGGAGGTCTCTGAGTATTTCCAGCAGCAGTTTGCCAAACGCGGCGCAACATTGCGCTATGGTCACACGGCAACGGAGTTCGTGGCTGGCGCGGATGGGAGGCTGGCGGCGGTGCGCATCGCGCCTGCTGGCACTACTGGCGCTGGCGCAGGGCAGGCTGAAGAGATTCCCTGCGACCTGGCGATTGTCGGTGTGGGCATCCATCTCAACACGGAACTTGCCGCCTCCGCCGGGCTGGAGGTGGACCCCAAACATGGCATCGTCGTCAACGAGCGGTTGGAAACGCAGTCGGCGGATGTCTTTGTAGCGGGCGATGTCGCGGCGTATCCTGATCCCATCGTCGGGCGCATGCACTTCGAGCACTGGGACAACGCCATCGCATCGGGAACGACTGCGGCCATCAACATGGCGGGCGGCGACGAACCCTACCGGCACATCCCGTACTTCTTCTCAGATCAGTTCGATCTTTCGCTGAATATGCTCGGCTACCCCTCGAACGAGGCGCAGACGGTCATTCGCGGCGAGATGGCAAAGAATCAGTTCACCGCGCTCTATGTGCAGGGTGGCATCTTGCGGGCGGCGCTGATGGTCAACGACGACGCGCAGATGGACCTGCTGCGCGACCTGATCGCCGCCTCCGCGCCGGTCTCCGGCGACGCGCAGCGGCTGGCGGACCCCTCCTTTGATCTAGCGTCGCTGATGCCCAAAGGGACGGTCTAGCTTCTATCCTTTTGGCCAGGCGCCAATTACGATGTTGTCGCTAGAATAGTAGAGTAGTGATGTTACGCGCAGAAAGCGGGAGAAAAAATGTTTGATAGCACAGCGTGGCTTGCCGCGTATCGCCAGGCATGGATCACTCGCAATGCAGAGCAAGTTGCTCAGCTATTTACCGAGGATGCGACCTATCAGTCGCATCCTCTGCGCCCGCCCTATCGGGGGCGAGCCGAAATCCGAGCGTACTGGCAACGCGTGACCTCTACGCAAGATAACATCGAAGTTCGCTGGGGAACGCCAATTGTCGCCGGCAATCGTATGGCGGTCGAATGGTGGACGACGATGCACGATAGCGAGGAGGGCGACGTCACCTTGCCAGGATGCCTGCTCTTGCGCTTCTCAGAAGACGGCTTGTGCGAAGAGTTGCGGGAATACTGGAATCTCGAAACAGGCGACCGCATTCTTCCCCAAACCGGCTGGGGAACATGAGATGATTGACAGTTTGCGTGAAGTCTACGAGGGCCGTATTTAGATCGAACGGTCAGGCGTCAGGCAGGGCTGCTCGGCTCTTCCTGGGCACCGGACTGTTGGAGTTTGTGCGCGAGGAGTATGGGCGGCGGCTCAAAACGTGGGAACAGTGGAATGACGTTTCCAGGAGTGCGCAGGGCAACTGATTCCGTTGATTCCGCTCCTGACGATGCCCACCGAGCCAAGATATGAGCAGACACGGCGCCATCTCGCGGCGCCGTGTCTGCTCTTGCAGAGAAGCCACGCCTGCTGCTACCGCCTGCGTTTGCTCACAGCTATCGGCGAGTGATGGCTGTGGGCAGCAGGGCGATGACGATGGCGGCTGAGAGCAGGTGCATGGCTATCATCGCACCGAAGATGTGCCCATTCATGCCGGGCGTCGGGAAAGCGCCGGTCAGAGCCGCCAGCGGGAACAGCAGCGAGATCAGCAGGCAGATAACCGCCAGGATGCGATAGGTGCGCGCCGGGCGTGCGCTGATGCGGCTGACGAGCAGCAATGCAGCAATGGCCAGCAGTAGATAGACGATAGTGCTAGCGATGATCGTCGGCGGCTGCAACGGCGCAAATGTGGCCGAGACCCCAAAGAACGCCACCGCGAGCGTGCGGATGATGATATTGGCAGCGATGCAGGTCAGGATGGTCAGCGGGCCAACCCAGGCAAGCGCACCCAACGAAAGGCGCTCTCGCGTCTGCTGTGCAGATTGTGTCTGTTGTGTTGCCAGTTGCGTGGTCATAGTCAAGCTCCTTTACGGCTGAGATGTGCGAACGTTAGAAACTAATGGGAGGCAGTGGCGACAACCTGTGAGGCATCAGCCGCCTTCGAGAATTTCTTTGAGCGCCTGCCGGTGTTCGTCGAAGACTTGTCTGCCGGTTTCGGTGATTTCCACATAGGTTTGTGGTTTCTGGCGCACGAATGTTTTGGTGATGGTGAGGTATCCGGCCTCTTCCAATTTGTGCAGATGCGCGCCCAGGTTGCCGTCGGTGAGGCTGAGCGCACACTTGAGATACGTGAAGGTCACCTGCCGTTCAGTGGAGACGGCGGCCAGAATCGCCATGATGCGCAGGCGAGCCGGCTGATGGATGATCTCATTGAGTTGCGCCATCGTTATTCCGCCTTATTGCCGCCTCAAGAGATACAGGCTCACACCGATCAATGGCAATCCGGCAAAGACAGCGATCCAGACAAAGAAGTAGGCCGGAACCAGCCAGTAGCCAAGCGCAGACATCACGGTGATACCGAGTCCACAGGCGATGAACAGGTTCTGCCGCAGCAACAGTCCGGTGGTGATCGTGGCCAGCATGACGACCGAAATCCACAACATCGCCAGTTGCATGGTGGTCAGGTCGAACATAAATTGCCACAACAGAAAAAAGGCGTAGAGTAGCGCATAGAAGATGGGCAGCCGGTTGTAGACAAGCGCCCGGTATGACCCTGGGGTGAAGCGGACAGCCGACGCGCGCCACTGCCAGAAAATGCTGCTGCACACCACCCCCACCAAGATGGTCTCTCCGGCGGACCAGATAGGCGTAAGCGGCTGCCACTGTGCGATGGCGAAGGCGAGGGTCCAGACAATGCCAATGGCCAGGACGCTGATAAGCCATGCTTTCAGCAGATTATGCGTCTGTGCCGTTGCCTGGCGGATATCATTCAAGGCGGCCTGCGCCTCATCATGCGATAGGTTCACGGTACATCTCCTCTCACAGAGTACTCTATAGCATAGAGTACTCTGTGACTTATACATCGGAGAACGTCATCCTGTCAAGAGCATGTGAAGCCACGCGGCGCATCGGGGTTAGTTGCCAGCAACCAGCGCGGAGGGCGCAACCTCGTGCAGCAGGAGATGGCGAAAGGCGTCGCAGCGTTCGTGGGGTGGACCACCGAGCCACTTGCGCACATACTGCCTGCCATAGTGATACGTAAAGAAATAAGCGTCGCGGAACGGCGTCGAGAGCGATTCCAGGTCAGCGACCTGGAGGTAGCGGGTGAGATAGTCATAGATGTCGTTTTCGGGGCGGCCCTAGCGCAGCATGCGAATGGCGTTGCAATTGACGCCTTCCAGCCGGTCCAGCCGCAGCGCCAGCAGCGCATACCCATGCAACCATTCATCCTGCATGGCGCAACCCTTTCCTTCCCCTGCTATCCGAATTATCCAATCACTCATAATACTTCGGCACTTTGCGGAGCGTCTGCCATTGCGCTGCGTCGTGGCCGAAGATCACCAGCGCCACCTGTTCGCGCTCGACCACATCGAGGAGTTTTTGCGTGCTGGCGCGCAATTGCTGCTCGTCATCATCCAGCGGCCACTTCTGACGCTCTGGCGTGAAGAGCCGCCGCAAGGCGACGGCATCAATCGCCAGCAGCACAGGGCCGGTTTGCGGCAGGCGCAGCAACACTGATTGGTGTCCGGGCGCATGGCCGCTGGTTTCGATCAGCGTCAGGCCGGGCAATACTTCAGTGTCGCCTTCGACCAGGCGATAGCGGAGCGATGGATGGTCCCAGTGCGCCCGTGCGGCGACATAGCGCGGATGCCCGCTCCGCGCCACCGCATAGTGTGCGCGCTGCACGATGAGTTCGGCCTGTGGAAAGGCATCGTGATGTCCCGCGTGATCTACATCGAAGTGCGTGCAGATGAGGATATCGATATCGGCGGGACGCAAGCCTAGATCAGCGAGTTGCGCAATCACATCGCGCTCATGCTCACTTGGCGGCATCCCTGGAGCGTCCGCGGAATCTTCCGGCTGCCCGCTGTCTATCAAAATATGCTTCCCGTCGTTTGTTTCGATGAGATAACACACAACGTTGCCATAGCCAATAGCAGGTATGAACCTGGTGACGACCTGCATGAGATAGAGCCGTTGCAGCATGGTCGGTGGCGTGGTCATAGGCCAAACTTTTCCTCTCACATGTCACATGTCGTAATAGTATCCAGCGTTATCTGGTGAGATGCAGAGGCAAGTATATAGGATGGAGTGGCGCAAAACACTGTACAAAGGGCCATTGTGTTTGGCTGCCATTTGTGACATGATGCGTCTGTCCGTAGTCTCTGAGATACTGCCGACTCTTGCCTATCTCGAACATTTGTTTTATAATCGAACACAGAAGCGAGAGCACTATCGTTTGTCGTCTAATGTCGTCTGATCGGTGAGTCTGAATAAGGCGCCGTTCGTTTTCCGTTGCGCAGGCAATGGAGGGCGAACGGCGTTTTTGTTTTTTGCCGCTGTGCGCCTCTCCTCCTTGAACGGGGAAAGGCGCATGTTCAGGACAGGAATAGGAGGGAATGTATGGCTGGCGTCACCACCTTCAAACTTGGCTGGACCAATCCACTGACTGACGTGTTCGGGAATCATCCAGTGCTCGGCGCTGTCCTTGATCTCAACGATGGGGTGAACTATACGCTGCTCTCGGCGGAGGATGGGGTAGAGATGCCGCCGCCGCCGAGGACGCTGGTGAGCGCTGGCAACATCCGCACGCAGGGGGAACGGCTGACGCGGGCGATCTACCGGCACAACCGTGAGGTGACGCTGCGGCTGCTGGTGGGGCCGGGGCAGAGCTACGCCAGCTTTGTGGGGTTGCTGCGGACGCTGATGCAGTGGATCCACGCGGTGCCCCAGGTGCCGTTTGCCGCGCAGTATCAGGCCCCCAACGCTGCGGCTCCCGTCTACCTGGACGTGGTGGGGGCTGTTGCTGGCATCCCCACAGATGAAGGTTCGTGGCTGCGGCTGCAATGGGAGCCGGTGGAGATCACGCTGATCTGCCGTCCGGGGTTGCGCGGGGACCGGGTGACGCTCCAGAACCTGTGCGTCAATCCTGGGTTCAGCGCACCCAGTGGGCCGGGCGTCGTGGTGTTTGCTGAGACGTTCGCGGGGGTGGGGGCGTACACGGTGGTGGCGGGGGCCGCGCCCACACTGAACCCAGCAGCGACGTATGTGGACATTGTGCAGGCGGACGATCCAGTCAGGTATTACCGGCTGGGGGAGAGCAGCGGGACGACGGCCTATGACATTGGGGGGATGAATAACAACGGGACGACGAGCGGCAGCCCGACGCAGGGCGTGGCGGGGCTGATTGCGGGGGACACGGATACGTGTTATACGTTCGCGGCGGCCAGCAGCCAGGATGTGAACTGCCCGGTGAGCGGGTTGCCCTCTGGGAACAGTCCTATCACGCTGGAGTGCTGGTTTAAGTTTGCGGCGAACCCGGCGAGCCAGCAGAACCTGATCAGTTATGGGGGGAACACGGCGCACAATTACATCCAGATGTTTCTGGATAGTTCCGGCAGACTCAATGCCGACGTGGGAGTGGGAACGTTTGTCACTAGCGCGGCGCTCACGACGGCGACGATCCATCACGGCGTCATCACCTGGGATGGGACGACGCTGCGGCTATTTGTGGATGGGGCCAGCGCCGGCACGCCGACGACGCCGGGGAACCAGACGATTGCAGCCAGCGGGACGTTTCTGCGGCTGGCGGCGAATAGTGGGAGTAGCGCGGGGCAGTTCTTCAGCGGGCAACTGGATGAGTGCTGTGTGTATGCGACGGCGCTCAGTAGCACCCGTATCAGCGCGCACTATACGGCGGGGCATAGCGGGGCGACGGGGACGGTGGCGAATAGCCTGAGCGTGGCGGCGAATAGCCAGGTGAGCTTTGGGTCGCCCAATTGGTCGGCGGTGAATACGTGGCAGGTGCGCTTCAGGTGGCTGAGCGGGATGACGACGGCGACGTGGTACCTGCACTTCACCAATGCGAATAATTATCTGGGGGTGGCGCTGACGGGGGCGCTGTTGCGGCTGAACGAGAATGTGGCGGGGACGGTGACGCATATCGCCAGCGCGGGGGTGACGCCGGTACACGAGGCGTGGTACTGGCTGCAAGTGACGCAGTTTCCGACGGTGGCGGGGATGCCAGCATGGGTGAGCGCGACGCTCTCTGCGGATAACGCGGGGGCAATTGGCGGGCAGATCGCGACGGTGAGCGGGGCGACGGTGGACAGTGTGACGGCGCTCAGCGGGCAGCCGGAGATGGCGCCGACGGGTGCGCAGCTTGCGATTGGCGGCGCAGCGGTTGCCACGAGCGGGCATACGGTCTCACTCTTTGGGCCGGGGGGCTGGCAGTTCGCGGGGACGGGGAGCCTGGTGAGCAACGCGGTTCCGGCGTCGGGGGCGTGGGAACAGACGGCGGGGAATACCTTCCCCACTGGGCCAGTGCAGAGTGTGGGCGCGGCGCGGATAGATGTGCCACCGGCGGGGACGTATGACGCGATGTGGCATCTGACGAATGGTGGGGCGGGGGTGGGGACGCCACCGGGGAGCTTTGCCATTCCCGCCAGCCAGAATGCGGTGTTGCATCTGAGCGTGTGGGCGAAGAGCGCGGGGTTGGGGGCGAACGCGCAGACGATTCTGCGGGTGGCGGAGTATGACGCGAACGGCAACCAGGTGGGCAGCGCAGCGACGATTGCGAGCCAGGCAGGGAATTGTAACCAGAGACTTTCTGTGGCCCTCGTCATGGTTTCGGTGTCCCTGGCGAGATGGCCTTGAGCCTGCTTCGAGGACGAGACTTTCGCTGTCACGTGAGTGAGTTTTGCTGGCTTTCGGAACATCCCCTATATTTCCCTATCACTAGGAGCATCTTAGGAGCATCTATCGTTGTGGTGACTCTTGCACTCTTTGCCGTGGGAATATGTGGTGTATTTCATATTCATATTTTCCTCTCTCATGGGGAAGGGGCAGGATACTATAGGATACTATAGGATACTATAGGATACTATAGGATACTACTTGCAAGCTTGCAAGCATGACTCCTCGCCCGTGATCCATCTCCAACCTCCATCTCCACCTCCATCTCCCTGTATGTCTTGCATGTCTTGCATGTCTTGCATGTCTTGCATGTCTTGCATGTCTTGCATGTCTCCCTAGAGGAGAGCAATCCAGTAAATCCTACAGTTGTAAATGACCAGCGAGAGTACACCGGCGCTGGTAATGGCACAGCCGTGCCAGTGCCTGGTGCGCACGTCGCCAACATGACCAAGCCAGATAGTAAGCAAACGTGAGTGACGGATTGCCAACGAGGTGAAAGCACAGTCGCCGCAGCTTAGCAATGCTGAGAGGAACCAGTACCGGCAGATCAGACGGCACTGGAGCTTGAGCAGGATCGCCTGCTTCTGACGCTGAGGATGGGAGCGGCTGCTCCGGCTTTTTTTGAGAGTGTTCTGTCCGACGTGCGCGCGTAAGACAGTTAAAAACGTGAGCGCGACCATGGAGAGGGTGATGTGTCGATACCAACCATGAAAGGTGCGCACTTCATACTCATCTAGCCCCACTTCTCCTTTGGTTTCTTCAAGACACCGTTCCACGATCCAGCAGGTGCCGAATGCCTCCACCAGTTCCACTAACGAGGTGCCTGCGTGAGCAAAACCAAGATGTAGGCCATCTCTGCCGGTTTGACTCCCTCTTCCAGGCTGCGTCGCACTCACAACCAGTAACAACCAGCGACGCCATCCATGAGCCGCTGGTGTTGCGAGTTCGACGCGTGCCCAAGTAAAGAGGCAAGGTTCCTTGCTCCCGGCGCCTGCGCTAACGGGCTGCCAATCTTCTCGTGCGAGCTCTCGTACAACGCGATCCGCTCTTTTGCGAGTTTCCTGCACATCCACCTACTCTTTGCAGGGAACTGCCAGCACGTACGCCTCGAGGCGGGCTTCCAAATCAGCCCGCAGGAATGGCGCGCTTCCGTACACCGTATCTCCTGTCACCCATGCGACAGGAAGGCCTGCCTGAAGCAACCAGTGAAGCATCCACCGCGCCAGTTCCGGTTTCGTCGCAAAGGCCAGCTCTTCTGGCACGTGCGCTTCTGGCACGTGCGCTTCTCGGCACCGCATTGGATCGACGATGCAGCTGCGTGGAAGATATACTTCTCGATCCAGCAAGCTGTGCCCACGCAAGCTGGCGTAGGCCAGGAACACCCCCACCTGGCAGTTTTCGATCTGCCCAGCCATGCCACTGTATTGTCGCTGTAGTGTCGCTGTACGCCGACCGATTTGGCGCTTTATTGAGAAAGCCCGTTTCATCAATGACGACAATGACGACGACCGCATCGGCAGTCGCCAGTGTCTCCAAGACATACGCTACGCTTTCAACTCATCACGGACGCCATCGCAATCCCATTTCGCTCGAGCTAGCAGATGTTGGACGGCATACGGAGTGGCTTCCTCGATTGCTTCTGCCACTTGCCACCCATTTTTGCGCGGAAGATCACTCCTCAACCCCTCTCTGTAAGCAAGTGCGTGCTGATGTGGCTCTGGACGCGCCAAATTCGGCCTCATCTGTTGGCTTCATTCCTGGAAAGCGTTGGTACAAGCTTCCTGAAAGGAAGCAGTACTGATCAAAGGCGGTAAGGGCATGAACAGTGCACCTTCTCTTTTCGCTCGCTCTCGTGCCGAACAAACCACACCGAGTGTTCGTCACAGCCATTGCGGTACTCTTGCCTGGATGGCGGAAGAAATGGTTATCGCCATTGGGCCATTGGCGTTGACACCCTTTTTCTGCTGTTCAGATTTACCACCGGTCCCAATGGAGTACTTCATCCAACGGTTTGCGTATAGCAGGCTTGAAGGTGGTTCCCAGCGTATAGGCCACCGGAATGAGCCCGACTTGCCGTACGTCCTCATAGGGGATATCCAAAACCTGTGCCGCCTCCTGCTCGAAATCGAGATGGAGCGTAGTCAGGACCGTGCCCAGACCACGTGAGCGCGCTGCGAGCATAAAACTCCAGGTCGCAGGCCAGATCCCACCCCAATACCCGGCCAGAGAAGCCCCAGAGAGCTGCTCACCACGCCCCTCAAGGCAGGGAATGACGTGGACAGGAACCTCGTGGAGGTGTTCGGTCAGATGCCGCGCAGGGGCAAACACGTGCGTGAGGTCTGCAACTTCCTGCTCAGAAGTCGCCGCTGCCAGCATGTGCGCAAAGAGCTCCTCCTGACCGCCAGGAGCGTGAACGCTTTTATGATAGAGGGCGGCTAAAGCGGCTCGTTGAGCGGGATCGGTGACGACCAGAAAATGCCAGTTCTGCGTCCCACCTGGGGTCGGAGCCTGGAGGGCGAGCTGGAGACATGCGCGGATCACCTCCGGCTCGACTGGGCGGCTGAAGTCCAGGCGCTGGCGTACCGCGCGGGTGGTGGTCAGCAGTTCATCAATGGAAAGATGGAGGAGAGGCATACGGTGAGCGTCGTCCTTTCTGTGCTTTTTTTCTGGTTTGACAAAAGCATATCTGGTTGAGATAATGAATGCAAATCATGCTGCTCATACTCTTATGAGGAATGTGCATATGAACTTCTCTCAGCTGCAGAGCTTTGTGGCGGTAGCCGACACGGGGAGTTTCACCGAAGCGGCCTACGCGCTTGATATGACGCAATCAGCGGTGAGTCATGCGCTCTCGGCCCTCGAAGGGGAACTCGGCGTGACTCTGCTTGAGCGCAACCGTAAAAGCGTAGTGGCCCTCACCGCTGTGGGGCAGGCGATCATCCCGCGTGTGCGCACGCTGCTGGCGCAGCGAGAAGCGATCAAGCAAGAAGCAAAGGCTGCGCAAGGAGAAACCGCGGGGAAGCTGCGGCTGGGCAGTATGCTTTCCTTGGTCTCACCAGATTTGCTTGCACGTGTGCTGACACGTTTTCGCACCTTGTATCCTGAGGTAGAAATCGTGCTGTTTGAAGGCATGATGCGCGAGGTAGGCGAGTGGATTGAGCAGAGTATTGTGGATGTGGGGTTTGTTCTCTTCCCGGCTCCGAAATTCGAGGTGACGCCCCTGATCACTGATGAGCTGTGCGTGCTGGTGCCGTTCGGACATCGCCTCCACACGAAGGGTGCTGTCATGCCTGGTGAGTTGCAAGAGGAAGGCTGGATCCTCGAAAAGAGCCCGTGTGCCTTTCAGCTCCTGAAGGCGGTGCTAGGACCGCGAAGGAGCAGACCACAGCTTCGCTATCAAGCCAGCGATAGTGCCACCATCCTGGCCATGGTCCGTGAAGGACTTGGGATCACCCTGATGCCGCGTCTGCTGCTGAAAAAGTTGGAAGGGATTGTGGCGCTTCCGCTTGATCCGCCCTATCCGTTGCATATCGGACTCGCGGTCAGATCACAGGCTATGACATCTCCAGCCGCACGATTGTTGGTGCAACAAGCATCAATCTGGGTACAGGAATCTACATTTCTGCTCCGATAAATCTAGACAAACGTACCCGCTTGTTTCGATCTTTCGTTGTTCCTGCTTCACCCCCAGGCGCTTTCTCCCCTCGCAGCGAACTGCCAAGTGAGCGAGTCTTACCCCAGGTCCACAGGCCTGCTTTTTCGTTGCCGTCCGAGCCAGTACCGGCAACGCCGCTTCTTTCCGCCGCTACACGGCTACACTTGCCAAGCGGAGGGCTTCCTCCAAAATATTGAGCGCTGCGTTCAGATCGCGGTCGCCCACCCAGCCACACGCTGGGTTGAAACAGACATAGACGCGTTCGTCTTCGGCTATCTCGCGGAGGTGATGACAGCGATGACACCGCTTGGTGGAGGGGAAGAAGCGCCCCACCCGTTGCACCGGCGTGCCATGCGCCTGCGCCTTGGTCTCGATCAAGTGGGCTAGCCTGCCCAGCGCCGCATCCGAGGCCGAGAGGGCATGCTGGCGGTTCTGGAACATGCCACGCACGTTCAAGTCTTCCAGCCCGATGAACCCATACCGTTCGGTGATCTGATGAGCCACTTTATGCAAGAGATCATCCCGTAAGCAACGGATGCGATACTGCAGCCGGGCCAATTTGCGTTTGGTCTTCTCGCGGTTCTTGCTGCCCTTCTGCCGGCGCGCCAGTTGTTGATTGAGGTAGCGCACTTGGGCTAAGAGATGGCGTAACGGTTTTTGGTTCTCAAACCGCGTGTCATCGCTCAATGTGGCCAAGCGCATAAATCCCAAATCAATGCCGACCGGCGGCCCCTCAAGGGGCGTTTGCGGTACCTGCACCTGGACCTGCACACTCAGAAACCACCAGCCCGCCTCACAGCGGATCGTCGCCCCCATGATCTTGCTCGTCTTGTCCGTCTTGTCAGTAAAGCGTAACTTCTCCGCCAGATTGATCTTGCCCAACCGCCGTTTCAATTGGGCGCGTTTGGTGATCGTTTCGCCCTTTGCTTCCCGTTGCTTGACGATGAAATCGCCCAGGACGGGCACCTGCACCCAGTGATCGCCAACCGTGAGATGATCGTTGGCTAGGTAAAATGACTCCTGGGACTTGCCTTTCTTCTTGAACTGGGAATATTCCGTCCGCTTGGCAAAGAAGTTACTGAACGCTTTGCCTACGTCATCAAACGCCCCTTCCACGACACACTTGGTCACGTCGTAGGTCCAGGGAAACTCCACCCCGCGTAGCCCATTGAACTGTTTTTTCAAGGCCAGCGCCGAGGGCTGTTCGCCCGCTTGATACTGGCGTTGCCATTCGGCCAGTCCCCAGTTGTAGATGAAGCGCCGCGTGCCACATGCCCGCCGCAAATACGCCTCCTGCTCAGGGGTGGGATGCAAGCGAATTTTGTGCGCCTTGATAATCTCGATGATCTTCCCTGTTTTGAGAGTCGTGGCCGGTGGTGCCATTGCCATGCGTTAACGCCTCCTTTAATGCCTTCCGATAGTTCCGTAACCCATACAACCGACTCGAAAAACAGTGAATGATCGTCATCAAATCCTGGATCATCTCCTGCTCAGGACTGAGTGACTCGGTGTTCAGGACGAGCAACTCACATTCATGGGCTTCGCACAGATGAGCGATGAGATCAAACCCAAATCGCGCCAAACGATCTTTGTGGGCAATGACCACTGTGCCGATAGTACCCGCGACAACCCCGTCCACTAGACGCAGGAACTGTTTGCGTTGAAAATTCAACCCCCCACCGATTTCCTCTAGCCACTCGTCTACCAGGAGGCCACGTGCGCTACAAAACTGCTCTAGCACCCGCCGTTGATTGAGCAAATCCGGTTTCTGGGCTTGGCTGGATACCCGACAATAGGCCACGCATCGGCGCGCTTGCCCTGCCGTTTCTTTCCCTTGATGACCCAGCACAGCAACGACATCTTGCTCAGTGTAGTAGCGACGATTATTCAGCGTTCGTCGGGCTTTCAGGCACCCTTCACGATCCCAGCGCTGCACGGTCCGCACGGCCACCCCAACGCGCTTCGCAAACACACCAATCGTGTACATGTGCGTAGTTTACTCCACAGTTGAGTAGAAAATCTAGAGCTAGCTTATATCTCCATCCTTGACTGGGTTGGATGATCGACAACTGTAGGACTAGAGGAGAGCAATCCAGTAAGAGAGAACGCATGCTGCCTCTTTGCCCAACTGTAGCGTGAGGGCTTTGCCTCCGCGGCGCCTACCACGTTGGGTGCTATGTGCCAATGTTTGCCATGATACAGGCGATACAGGCGATCAAGCCTCTGGCTCCCCTGGGGCCTCAGCGACTTTTGACATAGGCGTCTTGTGCGGATTCACTCGCATCTCCCTCTGCCGAATGGTCCTCTTGCTGCGGAGCTGGCATGGAATCTGGCAGAGCGTCTCGCATGGAGTCTGGAGTGACGTCGGCATGTGTCAGTCCATACAGACTACTTACCTGCCCCAAATGGCGGTTCTCCCCTTGATGAAGTCGCGCCAGGTAGCGGCCGGTCGTATCCAGGCTTTCATGCCCCAGTTGCGCCTGGATGTCCGACACTTTGGCACCCGCATCTTCGAGCGCCCGCGCGAACGTATGCCGCAGCGTATGCACTTTGCGGGTGCCCAGCCGCTTCTCACAGATATCGGCAATGCTGCTCACGTTGAGTGCATGTCCATAGGTGCCATTCTTGGCGAGGCTGATCCAGAGTGGTCGTTCAGTCGGTCGTTCAGCCGGTCGTTCAGCAGCTCGCTCCTGCACTGCGACCGTTTGCGTCTTCGCCCCCCCTGGCGGGCTGACGGCGACCGTTTGCGCCTTTGGACCCTTGGCACCACCTAATTCGCGTACACCAGTATCTCCCCGCTCTCCCCGCTCTCCCCGCTCTCCCCGCTCTCCCCGCTCTCCCCGCTCTCCCCTATCCCTCTTATCCCCCTGCGCTCCTGGTTGCTCGGGGCGCTCCTGCTTTTGCGTGCCCAAGTCGGTATGCTCGCGGGTATGCTCTGGGTATAGAACCTCCACCCACGCCACGAGCGCATCGGCGGCGATGCCCCGCACGCCACGCCGGGGCAAGACATCACGCATGCGCTTGCCGCCCTTGCAGCGGGGCCACGTGATCTCCACCGCGTTCGGACGAATGAGGAGGTGTTCCCGGCGCATGCCTGCCAGTTCGGCCAGGCGCCGGCCCGTATGCAACCCGATCAGCAGCAGCGCATAATCGCGCTGTCCGCTCGTAGCCGTCCGGTCAATCGCGCTGAGACGAGCGCGTAGCTCCTCATACGCCAGCGGATGCGCCCCCTCGTACGCGCGCACTTTGCGCCTTGTCACGCGCGCCAGCGGGTTCGGGCCGCGTAAGAAATCTTGCTGCAGCGCATAGGTATAGAAACTACTGAGCGCAGCCAACCGCAGATTGCTGGTAGAAGCGGTCACCGGACGTGGCCCATAGCGCGTTTGTGCCGGGGTCGTCGCAAACGCTTGGGCCGCCAGTGCCAGCAGGCGCGTACGTTCGGCTTGCAGGCGTTCAACTGCCTCGGCGACTGCCAACTCCACTGGGATGCCGGTCTCGTCTTCGCTGTCCTCTCCGCTGTCCGCTCCACGCAGGCGACCACCTGCCTGCCGATAAGGCCACTGCCACTCCTCAGCACCTTCAGTAACACCTCCGCCAATGCCCTGTTCACCCTGTGGTTTGTCCTGTCCTACGTCATGTGGTACGTCATCTGGGCCGTCATCGACCACGACCCTCCCTATCCCGTTCATCGGGCGATGGCTGCGGTGTGCCAGAACGAGCATGCGAATCTGCCGCGGATCAGCAGCATCCAGATCCAGTCCTTGGTTTCGCAATACCGTGCGAAAGGTGAGAAGGGCAGACTGATACGCTGCTCGTGTTTTGTCGCTCTGGCTCAACTGGTGTTTGGCATGCAACCACGCCGCAATCGCCAGATCGAGCAGCGCATCAGGCCGGTCGCTAGCCCCTCCTGCTACCGTAACCGCCTGTTCGGCCCTGATCGTTTGGGTCTCAGGGTGTTCTTCTCTCTGCGCCGCTGGTGTCTCTGGTGTCTCTGGTGTCTTTGGTTCAGTGTGCGTCCCAGGTGTCGTCTTTAGCGACATTTCATCAATCTCCACCAATGTTCACGTCTTACGCGACGTTATATCCTCAGAGCATAGCAATGTGGAAGACATGTGCATTTGCTAGAGTAGCGACAGTACACACCTCATGATGATACTGTGCGTCTGCAAGCCAATCGTTGCCTTTGCCTGCAACAGAAATGACAACGGGAAAGTGTCTCAAAAGCGACGTTTCTCCAGTGTATCTGACAAGTATATGCTCACAATGACTTCTGCCTCGTGAGGAGCGGCTATGCTAGTCACCGGACAGCGAACACATGACCTAAATGAGCTGCCTTTAGAACCCCGACTAATGCTCCTTAGTATGGCTTATCGAGCGGCTGTCGTGCAAGGGGGTTTGGTGTCTTCATAGGGCGTGGCCATGCAGGAGACGGACAAGCCGTTTGCGTCACCACATCCTGTGCATTGCTGGTGTGATATCCAGCGTATAGGATGTTTTGTCCTAGCGCGCATCATCAGACTGATGAGACGACAAATTGCCTCATGAGGAGCGTCTTTTCCCAGTGCTGCAAACTATTCTCCTAGCCCTTCTTGCTGCTTATTTCCACATAGCTGGCAGTGTATGATACAGTTGTCGTGTGGTGTGACAGTAGCGGTTGTCGGGTGTACCAATTGCTGCGCTGGGATGGGTGTAGGTTCTCGGAGGGCCGACACTGTGGGCAGCAAACGGCAGCAAACGGCACCAGCGTGCCGCCAGCGTGCAGGAGGAGCAAATGAACACACCATCACACACAAAATGCAGCAGCGAAATGCAGCAGCGAACCGGGAGAACCACCTACCCTCCATCAGCTACGGCACATGCTCAGTGCAGCCGCACGATACGCGATATACGCGATACGCGGGGTACCTACGGATACATGCGCAGCGTGCGAGGAGAAACACGATGACCAGTTGGCGACCCATCGAGACGTATGCGCCATTCGCGCGTGTGTTGGTGCAGTTCATGTGGGAAGCGCGTCCGCCGCTCAATCCCAATCAATTGGCCGATCGCGTCGGGATCCGGCGCCAGTTGCTCTCCACCTGGCTCAATAGCCCAGCCGACGCGCGAATCGCTCCGGAACCAGCGGTGTTGCTGCGAATTGCGCGCGTCCTGGAACGCCCCGTAGATGAACTGTTCACGTTGGTGGGGCATACCACCGCCAATGATCCGCTCTTTGACCGCACGGGCGCCTGGGCCTATGTGATCGCGCACCTGCGAGCGAGTGTTCCTTGCGATCCTAACGATGACCGTGATGACCGTGATGCGGATGCTTCCACCGAGACTGCTCTTGCTTCCACAGGGGATCTGTCGCCAGACGAGCTGCGCGCCTGTATACGCTTGCTGGAACAGAGAGCGATCTACGACCAATCTCAGGCGCTTCACCAACCAATCGCGGGCAAGAGGTCACCTAGAGCTGCAGCTGCCAGCAGAAACAACGAGGATGAGTAAGCCAGGAAATTAGCAGTATTGGTTATGATGAGACACTTGCCAGCCTAGTACCATACGCAGTTTCTGCACCCACATTGCCACATGGCCCCTATGACCGCAGATGCGCAAGCAAAGGGTAAGACGGCTCGCGGCACTAGAAATCGCCTTCGTTGGTCAGCCCCGCTATCCCTGTTTCGTCTGGCCTGCTATGCTAGCAGCAAGAGTAATGGACTGCACCCCATTCACCAGACCACTGGGCAAGTCAACTCAGCCAGAGATGAGAAGTAGGCGGCCTCAAACTCGGTCGGGGGCAAATAGCCGAGACTGGAGTGGAGGTTTTTCGCATTGTACACCGCCTCAATGAAGTGGCCCAAATGGGCCTCAGCGTCTGCATGGGTGCGATACTCGTTGAGAGAGACCTCCTCGCGTTTGAGCGTCTTGAAGAAGCTCTCGGCCTTGGCATTGTCATACGGGCTGCCCTTAGCGGACATACTTACCTGTGCGCCCGCTTATTCCAGACGGGCGACATAGGCCAGACTGGCATACTGCACGCCACGATCCGAATGGTGGATCAGTCCCGGCGCTGGAAGTGGCGTTGGCGCAACGCCACTTCCAGCGCATCCAGGGTCAAGTGGGTATCGATCTGGCGCGAGAGTTTCCCAGATTTCCAGCCGACACAGCGCCGGGAAAAGGCGTCAAGCAAGCACGCCAGATAGACAAAGGTGGTGGGCAAACGCACGTAGGTAATGTCCGCCACCCACGCCTGACTCGGCGCTGTGACCACCGCTTCGGCCAGCAGGTTGGGATACGTCGGATACCCATGCGCTGCATCTGAGGTCACCACGAACCGGCGTTTATGTATGAATGGTGCGCCTGCGACGCATGACGCTTCCTCTGTAGTAACAGATCAAGCGAAAAGCAGTAGGAAGGGCGGATTATCGTCTTTGGCCCACGCGGCTCCTACGCTCTTGCTGCTCCAGCGCAAGAAGCGCCTGTGGGATGCCTTGCCGATAGGTCGGAGCTACCACTGGTTTCCATCCCAGTTCACGCCCTGCCTTCGCGTTGGAGACACGCATGGAGGTCGCGAAGAAGTCGGTCGCGAGAGGAGCGAGGGGATGCATCATCCAGCCTGGGAGGGAAAAGGGCCTCGGCAGGTGCGCCTGCTGGCACAGGAACGCGAAGAAGTCTTGATTGCACACCGGTTCGTCATCGACGATGTTATACGCTTCTCCTGCTCTGCCTCGTTC
Organism: Chloroflexota bacterium; assembly: GCA_021323855.1. Lineage (GTDB taxonomy): Bacteria > Chloroflexota > Ktedonobacteria > Ktedonobacterales > JADMIN01 > JAJPKE01. The sequence continues at coordinate 53,111 of JAJPKE010000008.1, forward strand.
GAGGGCTGCGACTGTGGCGGCGGCAGCATCCTCCAGATACACCCAGGAAGTGACTGCGCGACCCCCATCCGGCAAAGGAAGGCTTCGGTGGTGCAGAGCCTCCAGGACGGGAACGAGAGAGGCTGGCCCATAAAAGTAACCATAGCGCAGCGCTATCCCCTCGATCCAGCCCGCCTCCGTCGCCTCCCAGATCTGCTGTTCCAATGAGCGGAAGGCGGCTACATGCCGTTCGAGTTGAGAAGAGCTTCCAACAGGGGCGAACGGACAATCTTCCGTGATGAGCTTTTCGCCCCAGTCCCCGTAACCATAGCCCAGCGTCATTGACTCCGCGACGAACCGGCGTGCTCCGATCTGTCTGGCAACAGCAAGCAGGTTTGTGGTCCCAGCATCGCGCAGCGCATTAGTGGCATACATCCCTTGATGGCGCAGAGGCGTCTTCTTGAGCGCAGTTAGCACATGAATAACGGCGTCGGCTTGTACTCCTTTGACTGCTATGAGCAGGTCGTCGCGATCCATCACATTAGCCAGAATCGGCTGAGCGCCAAGCCGCGTGAGACGATCCCCACTCTCAGGGGAGCGGGCCAACCCAAGAACCCTGTGTCCTTGCGCGATGAGGGCACGAGTTAAAGGGGTGCCCAGCGCCCCACTCCCTCCCGCAATCAGCACTTTCATGAGAGCCTCCCTTCTACTGACAAGCTACGAAACTCTAGCAGCGAAAAGATTTGTCACCCAACCGGAACGAACACGAAGTAGCCCACCGCGATAAACAGGGCCAGAAGCAGCAGGACAACGGGAACGCTCACGGCTTTGGCCTCTTGCAGGCGCACATGCGTGAGAATTGCTCCCATCATTGTGAGCGCCAGGCCCACCGCTGCGACCGGGGTAAGCCAGGGCAGGTAGCCAGTGGCTTTGGGGACAATGAGCCCCAGCGCCCCACAGATCTCCAGGCTGCCAATCAGGCGGATGACCGGGGGGGCGGTGTGCCTGGCCCAGTTCATCCTTGCACGTATCTTTTCGACGGGCTGGGAGACTTTCTCAAAGCCAGACGCCGCGAACGCCAGGGCCAGCAAGATTTGTACAATCCAGAGCGCAATAGTCATAGCTTCTCCTCATGTGAGCCGATCTGAGCCGAACCTGCAAGCGGGGTGAAGTCCATGTATCTGAACTCAGAGACGCGCTCAGCGAACTTCCAGCCCTCGGCGGTACGCTGGTAGCGGTCGTGGTACACGAGGTAGTCCAGCACCGATCTGCCGTCACGCAGGTGCCCCAGTTCTGAGAGGTAGGCCCGACCGATTGCAGTGTCGCCAAGCAACTCGATCGTGCCCGGGTGGGTGGTTTGCACGAAGTAGTCCCAGGCCCCTTGGAGCCGCTCGATACCAGCGCGGATCTGTTCCCGGCCGATGAGTTCGACGTTGGCGTCGGGGATCCGCCACACGCCGTCCGGTGTGAACAGCGAGGCGAAGCGGTCGTAGTCGTGCATCATGATCGCGTCGGTGAAAGAGCCGCGTAGCGCCTCGATCTCGAAGCGATCAGCAATACTCTCTAAGTCGCTCATTGGTTTCCTCCCTTGTCTGTGTGGTTCAAGCGCCATGACCCAAAGGTGTCACGCGCACACCATGCTGGTCGTTCTCTCTCATCTTGAAGGACAAGATGTCCTCCAGGCTCCATCGCGGAATTCCATGGGAGAAAGGTGCCCACGTCCGTCGTGCCCTTCTTTTGTGGAAAAGAATTCATAGAGGCACTGGTTAGGATGGTGCCTCGTGCAAAGTCGAGGAAAGCCTGAGCCAGAGGCCGGATAATTCATCGTGAAGGCGACGGGGTTGCCAAGAAACGAGACGGTGTGCATGCTGGCCTAGCCAGGAGCGGGCAAACCGTTCGCCACCCGATTCGAGTAATACCAGTTCGCCGGATCTCACTGTGTAAATGTCGACTGTTCCATCCTCATCTTGATAGGCCTCGACCACGAGAAGGCCTTCCAAGGGGTTGTGTTGCTGTTCAGTGCTTTCCATTGCCGTCTGATCCTTTCGATCTCTCTGGGTGTTCATTCTGGGACATGATCCGACTCACCTTCTCTTTCTCATGACGCTTGTTCTCATGACGCTTGGCCTGCTCGCTCCTGTTCATTGGCAATCGCCTTGAGCAGCGGGGCCAGGCGCTCCGAGTCAATCGTCTCGAACATATTTCCATAGACCAGGCTGCGCGCTCCCGGTAAGAAATCGAGCGGAAACCCGAGTGAGATCCGGCTCACGTCATCCAAGCGCTGCAGTTGCTCAGGTGAGAGCGTGAGAGCAAGACAGGCCAGGTTCTCCTGAAACTGCTCCGCTGTGCGGGCCGAAAGGATGGGAATGAGGGCCGGTGACTGCGCGCGAAGCCAAGCCAGTGCGACCTGGGACGGTGGTCGTTCAAGTTCAGCGGCTACCTGCAGAAGCTCCCGGATGATCGCGCGGTTGCGCCCGCTAAGCGCAGTCGAGGTGACGCGGAGTGTCTCGAGTCGGCGCGGTTCGGGACTGACCTCGCCGCTGCTCTCACCGCTTTTCTGTTCGGTATACTTGCCGCTGAGCAGTCCAGCGGCAAGCGGCGACCACGCGGTGATGCTCAGCCCACGGGCTTCGGCCATCGGCAAGAGGTCGCGCTCCGCTGTGCGCTCTACGAGATTGTACTGCGCTGACACCGCTACCAAAGGCGTCCAGCCGCGGCACTCGGCCAGCGTGTTTGCTTGCGCCACCACCCAGGCGGGGACATCAGACATGCCGATATAGAGAACCTTGCCCGCACGCACCAGATCGTCAAAGGCGCGCATGACCTCCTCGACCGGCGTGAGGAAATCCCAGGCATGGACCAGATAGAGATCGACATAGTCCGTTCCCAGTCGCTTCAGGCTGGCTTCGAGCGACTGCATCATATTCTTGCGGTGGTTGCCCGCGGCATTGGGGTCGCCCTCTCCTCGGCTGCAGGTATACTTGGTGGTGAGGACGAAGCGTTCCCGTTCAGAGGCCACAAACTCCCCCAGCAACCGCTCGCTCTCTCCTTCCGTATAAATGTTGGCTGTATCGATAAAGTTGCCTCCGGCCTCGACAAACAGGTCAAAGATGCGACGACTCTCTTCTCTGGAAGCTCCC
>JAJPKE010000033.1 GCA_021323855.1 Chloroflexota bacterium
CCCCACCCCCAGCCCCTCCGCTTCGCTCATCGCCTCCTCCGCACTGCTAGGCAGTGCTTCCATGCTTCGCATGGCGGAGGCTCATCCCCGTGCGCGGGAGAGGGGAGCCGGAAAAGTGTCGCCTCATCGGGGTGCGGTTTCAGCCGCCAGCTAGCCCCACCAGAAGGCGGCGGCAATCACGCAGTACAGGCCGATCAGCGCCGCGCCTTCCAGCCAGGTGGATTCGCCATCGTAGGTGATGATGGCGCCGAGCGTAGCCGCCAGCCCGACGGCCACCACCAGCAGCGGCGGCAACACCAGTGTCAGGTGCGCGCCACCAATGACGAAACTCAACAGTACCAGCGCGGGAATCAGCGCCAGCGCAATCTGAAGTGAACTATTGAGAACGACGCTGAGCGCATAGTCCATCTTGTTACGCGCGGCAAGCTGGATGCCGACGGCATGCTCCACAGCATTGCCCGCCAGCGCCACGATCACCAGGCCGGTGAACGCCTGGGAGAGATGCAGCGTTGCCATTGCCGGGGTCAGCGCGCTGACGAACCACTCGGAGACGGCGGCGGCGCCAATGCCCGCCAGCGCCAGCACGACAATAGCCAGCCAGAGCGGCCACGCAATCTCCTGCTCTTCAGTCACTTCGCTGGGAATCGCCGTCTGCCCACCTCTAAAGGAAAAGGGAATACTGACGATAAAGACGACCAGCACGACAACGGCGCAGGCGACGCTCAGCCCTTCGATGTGATTGCCAGCGGGCGTGTGAAGATCATGCGCCAGCGTCGGCACGGCCAGCGCCGCCACCGCCAGCAGTGTCAGCGTCGCCACCATGCGCGGCGTCTCGGCGCCAAACTTCTGCGTGCCGTGGCGCAGCCCACCCACCAGCATCGCCAGCCCCAGCACCAACAAACTATTGCCCAGGATAGAGCCGATCAGCGCCGCCTGCACCACTGCCACCAGTCCGGCGCGCAACGCGAAGATGCTGACGAAGAGTTCCGGCAAGTTGCCTAGCGCCGCCTGCAAGACGCCAGTGGCCCCTGGCCCCAGATGCGCGCCGAGTTGATCGGTTCCCTCGCCCACCAGCGCCGCCAGCACCGCCAGCGCCACCGCCGAGACGATAAAGAGCAGCACGCCACCACCGCCGAGGCCCGTCAGATCAAGAATGCTGGAGAGAATCGTCGCCGCCAGCGCAATGCCGATCAGGATGCGCGTTCTGCGCTCAAAATAACGCATGGGATTCGTCGTCCCCGCCAGTGTGGTTTTGCTCACTCACGCGCTCCCTGGATACTCTCGATGTCATCATCCCAGCCTCCTGCTCCCCTCTCCCGCGCACGGGGGAGGGGCTGGGGGTGGGGGCACTATGCAGATTTCTGTGCCTTTTCGCCGGACATGCCGCAATAAGGGTACCCCGTCTCTTGCGTTCGCCGCCATACTAGCATATGCTTAATAGCGGTTTTGAGTTTCTCTCAGCGAGAGGATAGCGAACGGGTATGCACTGGTTTGTGCTGATGATGGCGACACCTCGACCGTAGTGATACGGGAGCAGTCTGCCCATTTTCAGGCAAGCGTGCGATGATACCCGTCGAGAGAACTCATGAGAACCGGGCATATTTCTCCCTGCGTTTCTCCTGATAACCGGCAATCGCCGATTTCCCTCTTTCGCCGCGTGGATACCTCACCAAATCCCTGAAACTATAGGCAGACCTGCAACACGCTTGGGCCAGATCATTGGCATCCCGGTAGCGCAGACATTCCTGTCTGCGTTCGGATAATGTCTGGCAGATAGGAATGTCCGCCCCACCAACTACAGGCAACTGTAGCGAACAGGCGAAGATTGGAAAGACTGGTATGCTGGAAGCGCATAACGTCACGCTGAGCCGTGGCGGCAAGAATCTCATCATAGATGCTTCGTTCCTGGTGGGACGTGGCGAAAAAGTTGGGCTGGTCGGCGTCAACGGCGCTGGCAAATCTACGCTGATGCAGGCGCTGCGCGGCGCGCTGGAACCGGACGCCGGTACGATCCTGCGCCCGAAGAAGCTGGGCTATCTGGGGCAGGAGCGACTGGCGGACGCCCTCACCAGCCAGCATGAGGGCGATGGTCCCGTCACCGTGCGCGATGTCATGCTGGCGGGGCGCAACCTCGCAGGCATCGCCGCCGAACTGCGCGCCATCGAGGCCAAACTGGCTGACGTGTCCGCGCCAGGTGATGCCAGCCACGCTGACCATGCGGCGCACCAGCAGCCGAAACATGGCAAGCGCCATGCCGCGCCGTCTCATTCGTTGGAGGCGTTGCTGGCGCGCTACGGCGAACTGGAGGAACGCTTCCAGCGGCAGGGCGGCTACGATGCCGAACATGAGATTGTGCAACTGCTAGACGGCCTGGGGCTGGGTGATGTCGAGTTGGAGCGGCCTGTCGCGGCGCTCTCCGGCGGCCAGAAGACGCGACTGGCGCTGGCGCGGCTGCTTTTCACCGCGCCCGATCTACTGCTCCTGGACGAGCCGACCAACCACCTGGATGGTCCCGCGACACGCTGGCTGATGTACTATCTGGCGAAGTTCGAGGGCGCTGTCGTTGTCATCTCGCACGATCTGGCGCTGCTGGACCGTGCGATAGACCGCATCCTGCATCTGGATGCCAACAGCCACACGCTGACGATGTATACCGGCAACTATTCATCGTATCTGCGGCAGCGCGCCCAGGCCGAGGAGAGCGCCGTCGAACAGTCCGAGCGCATGCAGGCGAAGATCGAACGGCTGGAAGAGCAGGCCAACTGGATGCGCGGCAAAACGGCGAAGATCGCCCGCCGCGCGAAGGTGCTGGACCGTGTGGTGGAGAAGTTGCGCGAGGACCTGCCCGATCCCGCCACGCTGCCAAAGCAGGAGCGCGCGCTCAAGCTGACGTTGCCGGTGGCGCGGCAGAGCGGTCGCATTGTGCTGCGCGTCGAGAAATTGACGAAGAGCTATGGCGGTCCCGCCGTCTTCACTGACCTCAGCTTCACCGTGGAGCGCGGGCAACGGCTGGTGGTGATCGGACGCAACGGCGCGGGCAAGACGACGCTGCTGCGCACGCTGGCAGGCAAGATACCACCAACACGCGGGCACGTGGAATTGGGCTATCAGGTGGATATCGGCTACTATGCCCAGGAACACGAGTCGCTGCACAATCACTATACGCTGCTGGAAGAGATGCGACTGGCGGCCAGTGAGACGCCCTTTCGCAGTGGACCGCTGCCGGGCGAGAGCCAGTTGCGCTCGCTGCTGGGGCGCTTCCTCTTCAGCGGACAGCAGGCATTCCAGAAGGTCGGCTCGCTCTCCGGCGGCGAAAAAACACGGCTGGCGCTGGCGCGGCTGATGCTCGGCGGCTACAACACGCTGCTGCTGGACGAGCCAACCAACAACCTCGATCCGGTCTCGCGCGACCGGGTGCGTGAGGCGCTGGAAAGCTATCAGGGCACGCTCGTCATCGTCAGCCACGACACCGCCTTCGTGGAGGCGCTGCAACCGGACCTGGCATTGCTACTGCCGCAGGGCGCCGTGCGCTACTTCGAGGAAGAGCATCTACAACTGGTCGCCAAAGTCTGATGCCTGGACCATCTCTGCGCCGCTGGAGCCACTGCGCGTAACGTTTGCGCTGGCGCAGCGGCGCGTGACGTGTGCAACGGCGCATGCTATCATGTGGTAGGAGGGATCGCTTTGCCCCACAATTGATGGATTAAATATAGTGCCGTCAGCCCAACTCATGCTATCATAGGAGCCACACAAGAAGCTCTGACATGATAGAAAAGAGTGGCGGCGGCATGGGCATCTTCACACAGCTATTTGGCAGCCAGCAGCGCAATGGCGGCGCGCAAGCTGCCTCTGCGCCTGAAGCGGCGGCGCATGATGTACGCGAGGCGCAGGTCATCGTCGTTGGCGCCGGGCTGGCCGGGCTGACGGCGGCGCGGCGGCTGACTGAGGCTGGCGTCTCCGTGCTGGTGGTGGAGGCGCGCGAGCGCGTCGGCGGGCGCACCTACACACGCCCCGCCAGCGACGGTACGCTGCTCGATCTCGGCGGACAGTGGATCGGCCCGACGCAGCAGCGGATGCTCGCGCTGGCGGAGGAGCTGGGCGCTGCCACTTTCAAGACCTATGACACCGGCAACAACGTGCAGTATTCCGGCGGCCAGCGCCAGACCTATTCTGGTCCCATTCCCACCACCGACCCGCTTGCCTCCGCCGATGTCATCGAGGCGATGCTCAGCCTCAATATGATGGCGCGCGAGGTGCCGCTGGAAGCGCCCTGGCAGGCCGCATCCGCCGCCGAGTGGGATGCGCAGACTGTCGAGACCTGGCTCCAGGCGAACGTTGCCTCAGAGGGCGCGCGCAACCTGCTGGAACTTGGTGTGCAGGCCGTCTTCTCCGCAGAGCCACATGATCTCTCGCTGTTGCATTTCCTCTTCTATGTCCATTCGGCGGGCGGCCTGATGGACCTGCTGGGTGTCACGGCGGGCGCGCAGGAGCGCCGCTTTCACCAGGGGGCGCAATACGTCTCGCTGAAGCTGGCGGAGCGGCTGGGCGCGCGCGTGCTGCTCAATACGCCGGTTCACACGATTGCGCAGGATGACAGCAGCGTGCGCGTCATCGCTGATACACTGGAGGTGCGCGCAGAGCGGGTGATCGTGGCGATTCCACCAACGCTGGCGGGGCGGCTGCGCTACCGTCCTGCACTGCCCGGCTACCGCGACCAGTACACCCAACGTATCCCGATGGGAACCGTCATCAAGGTGCAGTGCCTCTATCCCACCCCCTTCTGGCGCGCAGCGGGACTCACTGGGCAGGCGTCGAGCGATAGTGGCGCAGTGCGCATCACCTTTGACAATACGCCGGAGCGCGGAGCGCCGGGCGTGCTGCTCGGCTTCATCGAGGGCGATGATGGTCGTGCTTGGGGTCGCCGCAGCCAGGAAGAGCGCCGGGCCGCCGTATTGGAGTGTCTGGTCCGCTACTTTGGCGCGGAGGCCGGAGAGCCGCTGGACTACGTGGAGCAGTCCTGGGCCGAAGAGGAATACTCGCGCGGCTGCTATGCTGGCTACATGCCCCCTGGCGTCTGGACGGCCTATGGCGAGGCGGTGCGTGCGCCTATCGGACGCATCCACTGGGCGGGCACGGAGACGGCAACCATCTGGAACGGCTATATGGAGGGCGCGGTGCAGTCCGGCGAACGGGCGGCTGCGGAGGTTGGCTTGGCGCTCGGTATTGCGGTTGACCCCAGGAATGAGACACAATAGAACGCAAAGAGATGCCTGAGCAGTCTGAGCAGTCTGAGCAGTCATGGGGAATTTTTCTATTGGCGCATGTGTATGCGGATTCGTGGCGCGGGCGAAAAGAGGACTGGCAGCATGGCAACACGAGAAGAACTGCGTGAGGCGCTCGACGATTATGTGGCGCGTGGCCAGGCGAACGAGCGTGTGCGCCGCACATTGAAAAACTGGAACTGCGTCATGCACCTGCAAGCCGAAGACGTGCCGGACGCGCAATTCACCATGACGATTAAGAACGGCGAACTCTCCAGTGTTGAGGACGGCCTGATCGGTGACGCGGCGGACCTGATTATCCGGGGCAGCAGCGAAGACTTGGCGAACATCTTCTGGGGTGACGAGAATCCCGCCTCCAACTATATGCAAGGCGCCATCAAGGTGCAGGGGTCACAGGATGATGTGATGCGCCTTGACGCGATGGCGATGTTCATCTTCCTCGGCAAATAGCCATCTGAATGTGACGAAAGAGGCGATATGGAGGGCAGCCACATCACCACGCCACCGCTAATGGAATAGCAAAGCATAGCGATCTGCGCGCCCTCCGCTCCTATTGTGGCAGGCTATAGGAGTGTGTGATGGTCATGCGCGCCCCAGGAGCAACAGCACCGCGCCGATATGCCCGCACGCTGCGCCCTGCGGCAATGCGCCGCCACATGTGCAACTGATCTGTTCGGGATGATGCCGCCGGATGCGCACCACCCACTTACTCCCTGGCGCATAGCTTGTCGCATCCAACCCGCTCGCCGCCATACCTGTCGCGCCCGGCAGACCGGAAACGACGGCGATATAGAGGTGATCGCCACTGGCGGAAGGCGCGCGCCGCCGGTCAATCTCCTGCGCCATCACGCGATAGTCTCCCGCCAACTGGACGGCCTTAGCCGCTGTGGAGTTCACCTCATCGGGGATAGCGCCAGAAGCAGCGCGCGGAAGTTGCGCAGGCAGCGCAGACGGCCAAGCCGCTAGTTGCGCCTGCCGGGCTTCTTGCCAGGTGGCATGGCCCGCCATCCAGCGCCAGGTCACAGTTTCTGCCTGCGCCTGCGCCTGGGCTTGCGCGTTGTGCCACGCGTGTTGCTGGGCCAGTTCGGCGGCTGAGGGCGACATCGAGGGTCTGCGACGCAGGAGATGTACCATGTGCGCAAAGAAGCGAGACAACAGGCTGGGATGGTGACTGAGATGCTGGAAATGAGACGTTCGCATACGATAGCGCCAGAACCCTTTCCCTGCGCCATCGGTTCTACCAGGATACGGCTACCACCAGTTCCCGCGCCCGGCCACTTCTTGAGTTCTCGGCGTTCTCTCGGCCTTTGCGTGGCCCATTGCGCTCATGCGAACGCATGCCGTATCATGGGAAACTGGTTGGATTGCGGGTCCGTAAACCAGATGGCGCAGTCTAACGGTCTTCCGGTGGTTTAACGCACCGGAAGACCATCACGTTTTCTCAGGGGCCGATTGCCCTGTACCACAACAGTACCATACGGGCGCTCGTCTGTCAATTGGTGGAGACGAGCGGGTACTGGCCGTCTCATCAATCAGCAATCATACAAGAAAGGATGACTTCGTGACATCATCTAGCGTATCCGTTTCGTACAAGCCGTCGCGCGTCTTCACCGTTCTGTGGATACTCTTGTTGATCGCCGGCGCGTTCATCCTCTTTGCGGCACTCTCCGACCTCGCCGCTGATGCCGGCGTTGGTCTGCCCTCAGACCATCTGGGCGCCTTCAGGAACATTGCCGGCACATCCTGGCAGTCGGCAAAGCAGGTATCACCGGGCATCACGCGCTATATCACGCTGCTGGAAATCGCCTATGCCGTCCATGAACTCGTCTTTGGCATCTTCTTCCTGCTGATCGTGGCGATTCCATTCCGCAAGCGGGCGCGTTGGGCCTGGTGGGCATGCTGGGCCGTTATGCTGGCGAACCTCACCTATACGTTCACCTTTGGCGGCCACGACTCCACTATCCTCGCGCGGAGCCTGGTGGTGGACATTGCTGTGCCGGTGCTGCTGCTCATCAGCGCGCCGTTCTTCTTCGCGCGGCGCTAACGCATGCGGCAAGGTCAATGAGGGTGCGTATGACAGGCACATCCCTGGTGAAATTAGTCCTGGTTGTGATGCCATTAGGATTGGATACCTTCGCTCTGTCCACAATCCTGGGCATCCTGCCTATGCCGCTACACGCACGTATACGCACGACCATCACCTTTGCCATCGCGGAAGGGATCATGCCCGCCGTTGGTCTGCTGATTGGCCTGCCGGTGGGCGCTGCGATAGGCAAATGGAGCGGATATCTCGCAGGTGCCCTGATACTCGCCGTTGGCCTGTGGATGTGGTACAAGGAACGACACGAGGACAATGAGGATGACGATACTGCGGAAGGGGAGGCTGCTCAGATCGCCAAGATGGCGACAAAAGCAGGATGGGGTCTGATTGGGCTGGCGCTGAGCATTAGCCTTGATGAATTGGCGGTCGGATTCTCGTTCGGCGTTCTCGGACTTCCGCTTGTGCCGGTGCTGCTGCTCATCGCGCTCCAGGCATTGTTGGTCAGCTTCGCAGGCCAGTGGATTGGCAGACGCCTGGGAAAGAACATCGGATCGTATGCCGAGAAACTGGTTGGCCCTCTCTTCTGTGCGCTGGGCATATGGTTCATCGTCGCGCAACTCCTGAATATTCCGTTCTAGCGCAGGAGTCTCGCGCCTTTCCATGCTGTTCCAGCAGAAATTGTTGTTAGTGGCCTTCTCCATCGCTCATTGCGTGCTCATCATCTCCCGCTAGCTGCACCTGTGGCAGCAGCGCCAGGTCCACCTCGGCGAAGTGTTCCGGCCCCAGCGCAACGAGCGCCGCATGCAAACGGCGCGCATCAGCGATCAGTTGCCCCACGCGCACACCCCGGCAGACAGGCGCGTAGGGTTCCAGGTAATCCGCGCCGCTCTTGAGCTTGACGGTGGCGCCGTGGTAGTTCCGGCGTAGCAGATGATAACAGCCGACGCCGACTTGCAGGATGCCCTTGTAGAGCGTCCTTATCGGATCAGGCTCGACGTTCCAGATAGCTTCCAGCGTTTCGTGGCACTCGAAGTATTCGCGGTGGTTGAATTGCTCGACGCCGCGCAGCAACGCCGCCGACGGCGGTTCGTTGCAACCTGCTAGAGGAAGCCTATGCTCTGCCATGACGATAGTACCTCTCCGTGGGATGACCGCGCCCGCCTGGCTACTCAGGCTCTTCAGGCTCCTCTACCCGGAGTACAGCGAAGTGCGTGGGTTCTATCTGCGCGGGACTGCGCGATGGCTGCGCCGGGCGGATGACGACGTTGCTGGCGCTGGAAGCGACATCGCTGGAGGCGACGGAGACATAGGGAATTGGGTTGCTCATTGTGAACGGCAAGGCAGCCGGGGGTGAGCCGCCCAAGAGGAAGAGTGCTCCCAGTACGCACTGCACCAAAGCAGTAGCCACAACCCGTCGCTTGGCCCGTCGCAGGCCGGATGGCATTAGCATCTCCGGCAGACCTCGCGCGCTCCTGGGTGGACGCATGCACTGGCGGGCCGCACACGCCAGTGCCACCAGTTCCTGGGGTGAGGCCGCGAAGGGCAGGGTACGCAGCGCCTCGAACAAGAGCGGCGCATGAGTGTTGCCCACAGTTGGCTCGTAGCGTCGCCGTGCCCGCTCGTCCAGCCATACACAGACAGGCCGCACGTCGAGCGTGTCGCTGGGCGAAGATGCGTGCAGATGTCCTTGGAACAGCGACAGTCCAAGACCATCGAGCAGCATGCGGTCGTTGCGTGAGCCAACAGCGAGCAAGTAATCCAAGCAGAGATGCGCCCGCGCCCACTCGCGGTCGCACTCCGAGACAAGCGAGGCGCTGCGGAGTTCAATCGCGGTGTCGTCCGCGTCTAGCTCAATGGCGTAGACCCGCACGTTGTCGTCTCCGGTGCCCGAGCAGATGTCCAGCAGGTGCCACGTTAGCGTACCCATCACGCCACTCCCGTTGTCTCTTCGCCATAGCTGCCAGCGACAGATGCTCTGGCATCAACCTACCAGCTCAAAATACCACATTCCAGGTTCATCCTGAACGCCTTCACAACAGGAGAAAAAGCTGGCGCGAAGCATAGACTATCACTCGCGCCAGCTAGCTGTAGGTCAATCGTATGCTGGATGCGCCTACGCCTACACGCCCTCGGAGCCGCTCAGTTCGAGACGGCGCAGGCGGCGGCTCATCACCGCCAGCAGCTTGATGCCAATCTCTGGGGAGTCGCGCAGGACGGCGCGGAAATCCCAGACGGGGATGACAAGCGCGCGGGTCGGCTCTATCGCCACAACGGTGGCCGTGCGGGGCAGATCGTCCAGCAGCGACATCTCGCCCAGGACCGCGCCGCGCTCGAAGACGCCGAGGTCGCGGGTGTCGCCACTCCCAGATTGCTGTGTCACGCGCACTTTGCCGCTGGTGAGGATGAACAGGCCGACGCCCGTTTCGCCCTGGCGCAGCAGTGTCGCGCCTTCAGGATATTCGCGTTCTCGGCAATTGGCCGCCAGAATCTGGAGTTCGCGCTGCGAGAGGTCACTAAAGAGCGGGACCTGGGAGATCACATCTTCGTACACGGGTCACGTCCGCCTTTCCTGAGTGAGCGCAGCAGTTAGCGTCTGAATAAGCGCGCCAACGCCGCAGCCATAGCAAGAGCCAAAGCATAAGCCGCTACAAATGGGCAAGGAAATACCGCTGCTATTGTACTCTATTCCCGCCAGCGCGTCTACGACGGGACTGCTCCAAACAAAACTGCCATGCGAATCATTGATGTGGTTCGCATGGCACAAAACTGTGCTATCTGTGATGACGCTGGGCGACGTTATTATTTACCAGCCGCCCCCCTGATTGGAGCGATCAGGCCCATTGCCGTTGTTACCGCGCCCAGGCACACGCTGTGGTGGCAAGAGCCGCCCCGGCTGACCGGAACGCGGACCGTTGCCCATCGGGTCCTGTGGTGGCAGCGAATTGTAGCCCTGGTTATATCCCTGGCTAGCCATCGCATCCCAGCCCATCGGCAGTTCCAGGTCCGGCAGCGGCGGCAGCCGCCAATCTTCCACGCCCATGTTGTCGTAGCCGCCAAAATTGCCGTTGCCGTTGCCATAGCCGCCGTAATTGCCGCCCATTTGCCCCATGCCACCAGACATGCCACCGCGCATCTGCCTGGGGTCCAGTCCGCCGGATTGCCAGCTTCCCTGGTTGGTGTTCGGCCCGCGCTGGCCCATGCCACCCATCTGGCCCATTTGCCCCATTTGCCCCATGCCACCCATGCGGTTGCCGGAGGCTCTGCCAGTCGCCATGCCACCCATCTGGCCCATCTGCCCCATGTTGCTCTGGCCCATGCCCATGCCGCCCATCGGCTGCATCATGCCCATCTGCCCCATGTTGCCCTGACTCGCCATGCCACCTATCTGGCCCATGCCGCCCATTTGCCCCATGCCGCCCAGGCCCATTTGCGCGTTCATGCCCATAGCGCCGCCGGCTCCTGCCATCGCCGCTGCGCGCTCCTGCTGCTTCTTGCGGTCCGGGCGCACCGAACGGACGGTACCCTTCATCTTGTTCTGGCTGGCGGGCGACGGCGCAAGGTCACCAGTGCTGGCGCCGCCCGCGTCCAGCGCGGCGTTGGTCTTGCCGCGATTGGCCAGACGCACACCCACCACCTGCTGAAGCTGGCGCACGACCAGTTCCAGACGCTCGGCGCTTTCGGTGCTCTGCTGCGCGCTGCCGGACACCTGCTCAGCAATTTCGATAACAGCCTGCATCGCGCCGGTCATGCGTTCGTATTGCGCAGCCTGCTGGCGTGTAGAGGCGCTGATATCACGCACCGAGCGCGTCATATATGCCAGAATCGAATCAATCTGTCCTGGTGGAATCTCACCGCGACGCTGTAGCACCTGATTGCCCATCAGCGCCAGTTGATCGGTACGCTGGGAAATATCTTTTGCGGTATCCGAGAAGTTTTGTAGCGCCTGGTTGATGGCGTTGATGGCCCACACCTGCTGCGCTGCGCCGCTGGACTGCTGCACAGCAATGGTGCCGATGCGTTCAGACGCGGTATTTACTTGACGTGCGGCGCGTTGCAGCGCCGTGATGATGGTATTGGCGAAGAAAAGCGCCAGGATGATGCCGGCGATCATGATGATCGTGCCGATCAAGATCAATTCGACGGTCGTGCGGTTGATGACGCTGTTGATGGTATCCAGCGGCACCTCGATGGCCAGCACGCCCACCAATTGGTGCTGGCCGTTGAAGATAGGCGTGTAATCCGAATAATAGTCTACGCCATCCTGGTTATCCTGCCCCAACCATTCCTGTGGAGTGGCGGACCCCAGTTGCATGCCCTGGTTGACAGTTGAACGTAACTGTTCGCCAGTATCGCGGACACTCGTCGTCCCCGGTTTGATAAACGTCGTAGCGATGCGCACGCATTGCGTAAACACGTTATTGCTGTTGGCGCACTGGAACAGCGAAACGTCCGCATTGACGAGGTGCTTTACGGAGTCCACATAGTCGGTGTCGTCGTTCAACACGAATCTGCCGAAAGTGTTGTTCGGTGTCACCGTCACCGTGACACCGCTGACAGAGTTCGGGCTATCTGCAACCAGCTTGCCATCGGCAGAGATGGAGATATTCGCGCCGTAATTGTTGTGCAACACGAGCAGCGCAATATTCGAGTTGGTGCGCTCCTGTGTCTGGGCCTGAGTTATGACGTAATTTTTGATGGCATTATCCGCAATGAACAGGGTCGCTACCGTACTCAGGATAGCGCCCATGATCACAATGATCGTCAATTGCGGGCGAATACCCAGACGCCACCATCTTGGAAACATCTCGGCATGTCCTCCTGCTTTGCCTGGGTATGGCGTACAAATTGCCGCCCCACCACCAGAGTGCGCCACCCAGCGCGGCGCATATTGATGAAACGAAAGAGCGCAACCATTAGGCGCTCATCGCACCACATACTACCATGTCAGGCGCCGAATTGAATCAGTCCTAGACCAGATAGGTGTTCGAGGACACGCAGGATTTCGCGCTCCGACCGTCTGGTAAGGCGGGCCAGGTCGCTCAAATTGCGGCGTCCGTCCACGAGCAGCAAAACCATCCGTTCGCGCCGGTCCAGTGGTAGTTGCTCCACATGCTCTGAGAGGCTGGTGCGCCTGGGGCACATCATCAGCAGATTCGGGTTGAGTGGCGCCGTTCCCTGGGCCGGCTGCGCATACTGGTATCCCGTCTGCTGGCCTTGCATCCCCGGCATGCCCGCCTGCGACGCCGTCCCAAATTGCGCGTCATAGTCTGGGTCGCCACCGTATCCCCCTGGATAGGCAGGCGCATAGCCGGGCTGAGAGGTGGCGCGGGGATACGAGTTGGCGAACGAAGAGGATGGAGGAAGGGGCGAAGGATTGGGCTGCGAATTCATATATCCATAGGCAGGCCAGGAACCGCTGGAAAGCGCCGGTGAGGTAGAAGAATCCGGCAGCGGCGACATCTGGCCGTTATCATAGGGCTGCGCGCCGGACTGATACGCGCCGAGATCGGGGTCAGGCGTCTCCGCCAGCGGCTGCTCATCGAAGGAGTAGACACATTCGCCCCAGTTTTGCAGCACCGTGAGGGCATTGGCGCCGGTTACCTGGCCCAGCAAGGCAGTGACGGCTCTGCCGTCTATGAATTGAATCTGTCCTATTTCGCGGGTTGGCCCCTGACCACGGATGACGCGCAGAATCCCGCTCTGGCGTCCGAGCATAATCATGCTAATAATATTGTTGAGCCTGCTCGTTGTGAGATACTGCGAAGCCATTGCAACACGCTCCCTGCACCCATCCGACTTGGCATCCCACTCCTACGATACGTGCGATGACGTGCGATACGTGGCGTGAGATCAGCAAAACACCGTTTCAGATAAGCACCCAGTAGCACCATTGACCATCATTGGCGCTCACTGCGCCTACCTGTGAATGGTGCGATAGACGGCTTCATCGCCGCAAAGTAGACTCGATTGTCTGCTATCGCAGGCCAGAAACAACCTGCATCGAGCGCCACCCGGCGCCTGGCGTATAGCGCGATACTGTGCGACGAGGCCGGCGGAGATGTTCCGCGAGCCAGGGGCAGGGACCAACATCTTACGAGAAGAGTACGCAGCCTGTAGAGTAACCCGTGAGCCTACCTTAACACAGATGTCAAGAGGGCACGAGACTTCGGGTACTATCAGGCCCCTTCGCCGGCGCACCTGCTGATAATCCAGCGTGATCCCGAGGGATCCAGAAAGATCGAGCACGTGTCGCTCAGTTCTCAGCCGGCTTGCGTGCCTGCCGCCTCTTGCTCGTCCATCTGCGCCAGTTGCGCGCGCAATTCTTCGGCAAGCTGCTTGTATTCGAGGGCGCGCTGCTCGTCCCACTTGGGCATGATGCTTGACTGCGCGCCACCGATGGCACGATCAATCAGGCCGGCGTAAAACTCATACGTCTTGATTTGCATTTCGAGCAGTTCACGTTTGCTGATGGGCTTGCTCATTCAGCGGCCTCCAAGTAACGGCAAAGAAATAGGGCGCGTACCCACGCGGAAGCGAGATGGCGTATCTCGCAATCCTGCATAAGCGTAGCACAGGTATTCGCGCCGGTCAAGCGGTGAATGGCGGTCGCCTCTTATGGAAACGTCAATTACGTTGAAATGCCTACTACATACCCATAAACTCAGGATTTTGTTTCTGCGCCACGACGAACGGCGACGATTTGCGCCAGAATCGCCAGCGCGATCTCTTCAGGTGTTTTCGCGCCGATGGACAATCCAATAGGTCCATGAATATGCGCCAGCTCCTCCTCAGTGATCCCCTCCTCGCGCAGCCGCTTATCGCGCGCGGCGCGCGTGCCCCGGCTGCCAATCACCCCAACGTAGCCAGCGGGCGAATGCAACGCCTTCGCCAGCGCGGGTACATCGAACTTGTCATCATGGGTCAGCACGGCAACGGCGGTCGTTCCGGTGATCGGCAGCCGTTCCAGCGCCTCATCCGGCCATTCCACCAGCAATTCGTCGGCGTCGGGGAAGCGTTCGCGTGTGGCGAAAGTTTCGCGCGCATCTATGACGATAACCCGGTATCCCAGCACTTTGGCGAGCTTCGTCAGCGGAATGGAGATATGCCCCGCGCCAACGATGATGAGCGTTGGCGGCGCAGGGTAGACCGCGTAGAAGACCTCATAGTCGTCGCCAGGCTGGGCATTGCCGGTGGCATTGTGCGCGGGGATTATCGCGGTCTGGCCGGTGGTTTCGCCGCGCCGCAGCAGGTCGCGTGCGCGCTCCACCACGCCCGCCGCCAACCCGGCAACGCCCGGTTCGTCCAGCGTAGGCTCGTTGGCCGTCTCCGAGACCAGCAGATGCTTCCCCACCAGTTCCCCGTTGCCATCTGGCGCAGCGATGACCGTCGCCAGCGCCACCGGCATTTCGGCTTGCAAAGACTGCAACAGCGTCTCGGTCAGCGGCGAAGATTCCAGCCGCTCGACAAAGACACGAATCTCGCCGCCACAGGAGAGGCCGATCTGCTCGACATTCTGCTCCTCAGTGATGCCAAAGGTGAGCAGGCGCGGCTTGCCGGTGCGGATGGCGCGCAGCCCATCCTCGATCACCGCCGGTTCGACACAGCCACCACTGACGGAGCCGCTCACCTCGCCGCCTTCGCTGACGGCGAGCGTTGCGCCGAGGCCGCGCGGCGCCGAACCAACCACGGATACCACCGTCGCCAGCGCCACACGCTCACCTGCCGCGCGCCAGCGTTCGATATCTGGCAATACATCTCGCATCGTCGTAATCCCTTTCTAGCCCCCACCCCCATGCGCAGGAGAGGGGAAATCAGAAGCGGCGAGCCATCCTAGCTAGCGGTCACGGTCAATCTCCACTTTTTCGGCGTCTGCTGCGGCCTCCGGCCTGCCTGCGCCGCTGGCATAGGCTTCGCGTAGCGCCGCCAGCATCTCCTCGCGGCGCGTATAGAGTTCACGGCGCGGGCGCGGCTGGGCGCGCGAGATAGCATAGGCGGCGATCAGCGGGAAGGCGACCGTCGTGTCAGCATAGACCACCACCGTGTCGTCGAGCATGGCAGGCTTGATCTTGCCCCAGGAAACTGCCTCCGAAGGTGTTGCGCCGGAGAGACCGCCCCAGTGCGGAGCATCCTGCGTGATCTGGATGAAATAGTCGTGGCCGCCCTTGTTGATGCCCAGCACCTCCCAGAGTTGCGGCTGTGTCTGCAAATAGAAGTTCTTGGGCGAGCCGCCGCCGAGGATGATGACGCCGTTGCGCGTGGCATCCTGCACGATGGCGGTTGTCTCATGCACATCGTAGAACGGGTCAATCGTCAGCGCGTGGCCGTCGAGCTGGTGACGCGCCAGGTTCATGCCGATGGAGGAGTCGCCCGGCGAGGAGGTATAGATCGGCACGTTCCACTTCGCCGCCATCGCCAGCACCGAATGTTCAGGGTCCACGCCATGCTCCAGCAGCGACCGGCCAATATGGTGATGCAGTTCGGCGGTGGACATCGGGCGCTGCGGAAACGTCTTGAAAATCTGGCGCAGGTAACTATCGGTATCCAGCAGCACCTCATCGCGGAACAGCACATCATAGATGCGGATGACCCCAGCCTCATGCAGTTCGGTGTCGCTGAGCTTGAAGGTGCCGCGATGCAGCGCGTAGTCGAGGGCGTGGTGGATATCATGATAGAGGTTGGCGCCGGTTCTGACCATAAAGTCTATCGCGCCACGTTCCATCAGCGTGATGATGCTGCCGCCGACGCCAGCGGGGGTCATCGCGCCAGCAATCGTCAGGCAGATGGTGACATCCTGCTCCGGCGCGAGCATGCGCTCTGCATAGAGGCGCGCGGCCTCGTTGATGCGCCCGGCGTTATATGCCTGGAACGAGCCGTCAATCAGGTCAGCGACGGTGATATCCGGCGTGATGGCGCGTGGCACGATGCGCTCGCCGGCCAGGTACTCGCCATCGGCTGCGCCATTGCTTGCGGACTCACTGGAATGGTCGTTTGGCGTCTGCTCCTGCTCGTCGCGCGGCGCGGGGCCTTCATGGGGACGGTGCGGCATACTGGATTTGCTCCTCGAAAAACACGGTGTTCTATATATCGCTGGGTGTTGCTAGACATTGCCGGCTGCTGATGAATTGGCTGATTTTCGCCTGTATAGGCAGTATATCACTGGCCAATGGGCAACGTGGAATGCTCTTGGATGGCAGTGGCAACGATGCTGCGAAGGTGTTTCGGCTGTTCAAATTTGATTGTCAGTTCTCCCCGTTCGTCGCGCTGGCAGCGGCAACGTTGCCAGGGTTCCGTCGTTCCCCAAACAAGGAGTTCATCATGTAGCACAGCATAGAGTGAGATATAGAAAGGATGGTTCGGATTGTGGACTACAGCATGCCGTGCATAGGTTTCCGCTAATTGGAGGTATTGTTGGGCTGCATCTACGTGGCCATTATCCCACTCAGTTCGTGCCCAGCGAATATGTAAGGTGGCGCGGCTACACCATATGTTTGCATCCTCTGGCGTTTGTGCTTGTGCAAAAGACGCCGCAGATGCGGCATACTCCTCGCGTTTTTGCTGAAGTATCGCCCGTAACTTCCAAAGTTGCCGTCGGTCTCTTTCATTTTGGACTACTGCAAACCCCTTCTCGATATATGCCAGAGCCTCATCATCGTGGTTCAGGCAATTCAAAAGATCTACATGAGTAAGCAATATATCGAGGTCATCTGGCAGCAGATCCAATGCGCGCTGATTACGGGCGAGCGCCTCTTCATGGAAACAGAATGTCTTAAAGGCTATGGCCCAGCGATTCCACATGTGTCCCTCGCGTTGTGATGTTCTCTCCAACAGCGCCGCAACATAAGGCCGTTCGCCCATCGCTTCTGCTGCTCGCTGGAGCGCGGTCAGCGCCTCACTGGCGGTTGGGCGATTCTCAGGTCGCTTTTCCAGGCAGCCATAATAAAGTGTCTCAACTTCTGTGGGCAGGTTGGGAGTCACTTCGCGTAACGAGTGTGGAGTCTGGCGCGCATGTAGTACTAGCCAGGGTTGCGCACGCCGGTTTGCTGGGCCGAGTAGCGCATGCCTGCCGGCAAATAGCTCTGAAAGAATCACGCCGAACGCATAGATGTCAGTATACGTCCCCACCAGATGCGTATCTATCCATTGTTCGGGTGCCATGTAGGCGGGCGTGCCTATGGCAATGCCACGCTCGGTTTGTATCAGCCGTGAGCGTGTGCCTGTGTCATCGGCGGCACTATCGGTTTCCGCGTCATCTGTTGGGTTATCCTCAAATGCTCGTGTTAGTCCAAAATCGCTGATTCTAGCGACTTTCCTGGCATTGAGCAGGATATTTTCCGGTTTGAGGTCTCGATGCACGAGGGGATGGGGATGCAGGAAGTCGGGGTCCGGCGTATGTAGCGCGAGCAGGCCGGAGGCGATCATCTGCGCCCAACGTAGCCGTGTGGATATTGTATGCCCGTGCTGAAAATGTGAGCGAAGATTCCCGCCCTCCGCATACTCCATAAGGATGTAGGGCTGTAAGTTGATCTGTAACACTGTTATGCCTGGCAATAAATTTGGATGCGGCCATATTCCTGCGGAAGTGATTGCTTCTCGAACGAAGCGGTCATGAATATTTCGCCGGGCAGCAAGCGACGGACTCTGCTGATAGGTTTTGAGCGTGAACCAGCGGTCGCCATCCAGATGGTTTGGCCCCATATAGACAACGCCCAACCCACCACTTTCCGTTCGCTCGACAGCAAGGTCAATAGTTGTGTTATTCGTCAGGCGGGTAGGTGTCTCCATAAGGCAACTTCTTCCTCCCCGTGCAACAGACAGAACCTCAATGCCATAATACCGTCAGCACTTGGCAACTCGATATATTCACTATACGCGATATGCTTCCTTGCAGTCTATCGAAAGGCGCAACTTCCACGTTTTGGGCGGGTGCTTACTTGCGTTGCTTCTCAGCGGCTCTGATGCGCTGCTGGAACCATGCCACTACTTCTGGCCAATGTGATTCCGGGATGTCCTTGTAGGTGCCAACATGGAACGCTTGATGAAGATCGCTGTGAATAGCAGCGTGTGAAAAACTACCCAGTTCATGCAAGCGATTGACCATTGCTTGCACTGTTGCCTGATGCGCAGAAGAGAGAAGTTCGGGGCCAAGCCGTTCCAATATTTCCGGCACCATACGCAATAATTCCTCACTGCTCTCCATACGGCTATGCAGTTCGCCAATCTCGCGGTCATGTTCGGCGAGGGTTTCATCATGCTCGGTGAGCTTCTCATCAACATAGAGCATCTGCGCCTCAAATTGACCCTGCCGCCGATAGAGCGAAGCCAATCGTTCCAGATAATCTGCCCAGACGAGTGAAGGCGCGTTCTCATCCGGCTTTTGCCGCCGTAGCGCGGCGATTTCTTGTGAGGCGGTTGCCGGAGGTAATGGTTGTGCTGTCACTTCTTGGAGCTTTTCAGTGCCAATCCTGGCAAGCCACAGTTTTACTGGTTCAGCTTTGGGCGATGGTATTGACTGAATAATGCGCAATAGAGTCTTCGTATCAGCAGCATCCGTCTGCCGCATCTTCCCATCAGCCGCACGCATCTTCAAACGTACACAATTCATGTACGTTTCCTGGGCACCTTCCTCGGACATTCGACTTTTCAGCATGTTCCAGTAATTACGAGGATTGGGGCTTTCTGTTAGCAGCGCAATGACATCTATCACGCTGAAAAACACGCGGCCATCATAGAAGACGCGCCGGATGTTCTTATCCGCCTGCTCCTCGATCAATGCAATGGTTGTATCGTTAATGTGAATTGGTTGATCTACACTACGGTCGCCTTGCTCATGCTCGTTGCTCATCTCGCCTCTCCTAACGCATGATAACGATTCTTTGCGAATTGCCCACTTGCTGAAGACTGTGTACAACGCGATACAATGGTCATGACTATCGTCGCGCTGGGTATCTGCCAGGATATGAGCAGCGCAACGACGGTTACATCGCCTGCCCTGATTACGCTGCGGCAGGCTCACTTTTTGGGCGAGGTTCCTCCGGCTCCCCGAACCGCAACTCATCTACGGTAATCCCCAACGCTGCCGCCAGCTTGCGGATATTGCCGAAGCTGAGCGTGCCACCTGCCTCGCCACGCACAATGGTTGCGCGCGAAACATCCGCCTTCTCAGCAAGGTCCTCCTGGCTGAGCGTGGCACGTAAACGCCAGGCTTTCAGGTCTCGCACTCGCAACCCTTTTTCGCCTGCCACCATTGCCTCCTCACTATCACCACTCTATTGGTCTCCAGCATGCCAAGCCATCATTGCCATCCTATCGCATCCGGCTAGCTTCTGTCAATGTTTTGACTAACAATTGTTTCGCCGTTGGGTCTACATGAAAAGTGCATTGACAGCGCCCCATCGCTCTGGCATGCTAGCAAGAAGCTATATGTGGCAAATTGGTGAAAAGCGCAAGAGCGAGGGTGGGTGCCGGTGTTCAATAGGCTATATATCATCAGTGTGTTGGTTGGCGCGCGACCCAGGACGCCATTGGGTCGCATCATTTTTGCGCTCTATTTCGGCGCGGGCGTTCTCAGCCTCATCGGCGTCATCTGGCTGGCCGTGCAGGGATGGCTCTACGGCTGGCAGACGAGCGATTGGGAACGCTTGAATTACTCGTTCTCTCTTCTCCTCGGCCCAGCAATGTTCATCTTTTATGGGCTGTGCTACTGGCTAACGCATCCGGCGCGACTGTGGCCGCGCTATCGTTTCCTGCGCGATGCCCTGATGGAGCAAGCCGTTGATCTGCCAGAGGTCATCCCATCCGTCGAGCCATTGCCGCCGGAACGCCTGCGCAATAGGCCGGTGCGCTTCGGTGCGTTGCGCCGCTTCGCTGGCTCGCCATACATGGGCTATCTGCTACTGTTCGGGTTGTTTTTCCCAGCCATCTCCGTCTCTAACAGCCTGCCGCGCGCACTGGGAGCCAGTTCTGATGTAGCGGACCACATTGAGAGTGCTGGTATTCCGTTTGCGCTCGCCTTCTTTGCACTTCCCTACCTCTTTCTTCTCGCCTGGTGGATCGCGCATGAACGCTGGCGTCTTCAGGTGACGGCGGATGCCGAAGGATTGGCGTGGCGCTGGAATCTCTGGGGCAAAACGCGACAGATGGCGTGGTCAGAGGTGCGCGCGTTCTATCGCGTCTCCAGAGTTGCCGACCGCCTCAGCCGGCCCGTATATATCCTCTATTTTGCGGATGGCAGCGTCTTCAGTTGGGTGACAACCTATGTCAGCAGCACACGCGAATACCGCGAGACAGCGCGACTGGCGCGCATCATCGTTTCGCGTACAGGTCAGCCGCTCCGCGACGCCGATGTATTCTTCGAGCGAGCAGAACAAGTGCGCAGGCACAATGGAGCGGCGACGGACATTACCCCTGCGCTCGCTGGCATCATTGCGGTCTACAGGCGGGTGCAGCGGCGCATGGTGCTGTCGCTCGTCGTCACGTTTGTCGTCTTCTTTGCGCTGATGGGTTCCGCGCTTGTTTTGCCTAATTGGGGATTACAGCGGATCGAGGATGCCCAGGTTGCCTATTTTACGAGTCTGCCAGCGAAACTGCACAACGCGCCGCTGCTCTATGCCAACAGCATGCGCGCTAATGATGGCCTGTGGCCCGTCACTGCTACGAGCGGTGAGCAGCATCTCACGTTCACAAATGGCGCGTATCAGATGAGTGACCCGCAGAATATGCCAGTCATTGCGCTGATTGCCAACCGCTATACCGATGCGGCAATCGAGGTAACGGTGCGGCAATCTGTTATTACAGCGGGAAGCAATGCCGAGGCTGGGATAGCTTTCCATGCTGCAAACTCCAACGAGATGCTGCTCTTTACCATCAATGCGAAAGATGGTCGGCTAAACCTCTATCTTTATCGTCAAACCTATCCAAGTACGACATTGCAAGATGCGCTGTTCGATCTTTTCCCCAGCTATGGTGGAGACTTCGACATGCGCGGAATCCAAACTCCGAACTATAGGGGACCGGGAACGGCCAATACGCTACTGGTGGTGATGCGTGGCCCGCTCTATCTCTGCTATGCCAATGGGCAGTATGTGGGGCAATTTACCGATAAGTATGATATCTACAAGCCACCGGCCACCGGACAGGTCGGGCTGTTTGTAGCGGATGGCGGCGACCCGGCCACTTTCACCAACTTTGCAGTCTATGGAGTGAAGCAGCCGCCATTGCTGGACTACCTCTGAGCATTGCGCAGACGCAGCCAGTTGGTGTAGCCCCTGGTGAGCAGATAGGAGATGATGAGCAGCACAGCTAGCGCGCCATCAGCGATGAGGTCGGCCTGAGCGCCAGACGCGCCGCGCGCAATCTGCGTTGCCGAAAACAGCGCAATACCTGCCTTATCGAGTATCGCCAGTTCCCAGAGGCCGGGAAGCGCACGAGGGTAGAAGGCCAGCAACGCGAAGAGACCAGCGAACACGGCGTAGCCAATCGTGCGCCATGCCTCCACGATGACGGTCTGCGGACCAGCCGCAGTGACCGCCCCGATGCCGCTGGCGCAGGCGTAGAGCGCACTGAGCGCCAGCAGCAACATCAGCGCCGTCGCCACACGGTCGCGCCACGGGGTCACTACTGCAACTCGTGTCTGCATAGGGGTGTCTGTCATTGCCATATCTCTTTACTCACTTTCTCGACTTATGTTCAGCTCTCACTGCTCGCCAGCGAAGCGATCAATCGCCTGTTGACCCTGCTCAACGATCTGCGGTGGTAACCCAAGCGCCTGCATGTTCCAGCGCGCCAGAAAGCGCCCTGCCGCATCAGCATTCATCACCACTGTCCCAGAAAGCATTCCCTCAAAGACCTGAAAGATTGCGCCCTGCCATGCGCACGCCACCGTCGCCGGGTCCAGATTGCCCAGCAAGTGCGGCGCTGCGGCAAAGAAACGCATCACTCTGGCAGTGAATCGCTCAACCGCCGCAGCCCGCAACGCCAGCGTTGGCGCCTCTATCAACCCCAACCGCGCCAGGTATGGTTCCCTGGCCAGCGCCGTCATACCAGCGTAGATAGCAATCGCCAGGCGATCCGGACCTTCCGGCGCGCTAGCAATCGCTTCATCTATGATCTGTTCGATCTCGGCGCTGAACTGCTCTATCACCGCCAGGAGCAGCGATTCCTTGTTTGGGAAGTAAAAGTAACAGTTGCCGATAGAGGTGCCGGCAGCCGCTACCACTTGCTGCATCGTTGTGGCCTCATAGCCGTGTTCGGCAAAGAGCCTCCGCGCCGCTTCAATCAATTGCGTCCGGCGGGCCTGCTGACGCTCTACAGCGCGCGGTGTGACGTGATAGGGCATGGACGTTCACCTTCTTTAGAATGCTATTCTATGCTTCATATAATAGAACATCATTCTATACTTTGTCAAGAGGCAGAACTGTGAACTAGCTCATAGGATATCTGTCGTTTTGACTATAAGGTCACAAGAAAGAAATGCGTTGGGCCAGCAGTAAGGGGGAAATTTCATGCGATCCGAATCAATTGCGCTCTCACAGCGTCCGCTGACACTGGCAATCTGTTTAGGAATGGCGCTGCTGCTGGCAAGTTGCAGCGCAAACGCAGGAACCCCTCCACGTACCATCACAACCTTACCAACGCCGACTGCCACGGTTCCCGCCGCCACGCCAACACCTCCGCCGCAAACGGTGACGACGTACACCTGTGCGACCGGAAGCTTGCCGGTGGTGCAAGGCTTGACGCGGACCAGTTGCGCCGTCAGTACGCAGGGGAACTATCAGGTCTTGCGCGCCAGCTACACGGGCAAGACAAACAGCTATTTTGTGGATGAGCCGCGCCTGCAAAGCGACGGATGGGTACTGATCCAGTCAGAGCATGGCGACAGCCCCAATGGCGCCATCGGTGAAACCATCTATGCGGGCGCCGGTGACTGGTTCGCCTTCCACTATAGTTACCCCGCCAGCAGCCTGAGTATCGAGCAGGGCACACCAATCAATCCGCAGGCGGGAGGGAGTTGCGGGCAAAGGATTGATGCCGCCTCCGCAGAGCGGCAGGGCATCCCGCTGCCGCCGAACAGCCTTACGACTGACGACGGCACATACATCATCGTTCCGTTCTGCCTGGACGACCTCCAGGCGTTCTATTCCACGGCGCTGGCGGCGACGGGCTGGACCATTACGCAACCGTTCCAGAAGCTGAACACGTCACCACCGCTGGTGATCTCCTCAGCGGTGGTCAGCCACGGCAGTACGTATATGCAAATTGCACTGGCGAGCGGTGGCGGCACGCCAACGGTCATCACCATTGCATCGTCGCCACCGCTGTGATGTGGCGCTTCCCTGAAGGACTGCCACGCTGCGTTGAGCCAGCAGTAGTTCAGGGAAGCCGTGAACGCATCAAAGCATCAGATTACACCCCGGGTGGGGCCACATACGGCGCAAGTTGATCGAAGCAGGCGAAGCTGCCATTGTTGTGAACCGCGTCCTGATGGATGTCCCAGACCATCACACCGGCGAGACCCTGCTGCGTGGCATAGTTGGCGATCTTCCCGCAGTCCCCTGCTGGCGGATAGCTATCAATATCGTCAATTCCCAGCACCATCTTGGCCTTTGGGACGCCCTGGGAATACGTCCGCTGAATGTCGGAGGCGAACGAGGCGCACTGGTTGGCGCAGGTATCACCATAGGTCATCAGGTTGAACTGATCAACGTATGACTGGAATGGCGCCATCCACGACCCCATCCACGGCGTGGTGACATCCTCAGAAATCAGCGGCCTGGCGCCAGCGGCAGTGGTCGTCGCATGCGCCGCTGTCGTGATCGCCTCAACGCAGGTGGTCATGGCAGCCGACGGTGGGCCTTGCGCCGACCAGGTATCGTCCTCGATATCGAGGTCAATGCCATCGAACCCATTGGTCTTCATGTAATTGACCAGGTTTGTCACGAATGCGCTGCGGTAGGTGTTGTTGCAGGCAATTTCCCAATGCTGGTCAGCGATCCCGCCAATCGTAATCATGGCGAGCCGGTGGTGAGCATGAACGGTTGCTACCCATTGGGGCACGTTGACATTGCTCAAGCCTTCGCCGGTGGTGTTTAAGCTGCTGCCTGCCGTCGTTTGGATGGCGAACAGATTATCTTCGGTGATGTCGTTCCACGGGGTTGACGTGGCAAGGTCGAAGGCGACATCGAACCCCACGCTTACCCCTTTATTACTGGGCGAAGGGGGAACGGTTGGCGTCGCGGTGCTCTGTCCTGGCGTCGGTGTCTTGGTGGGCGTGCTGGTACTCTGCCCTGGAATCGGCGTGCCGGTTGGGTCGCCGGTACTCTGGGGCGTCGGCGAACCACCTGCTTTGCCGGATGGTATGGTGGCTTTGCAACCGGCCATACACACAATCACGATGCAGCATCCAGCGATGGTTCCGAGAAATCGTAGCCTCTGTCGCATCTTTGCCGTCCTCTCTTTGTATGGACTCATCTCCTGCCGCAGCTCCATTGGCTGCCTCAACTACGTGTCTCCTCGCAGGAGTTCCCATTCTCCAAAAAAAGCTCAAGCGGACGTGGAGAGCCTGGGCCAAAAGTCATACTGGGAACGGATGGAGAAGCGACCGCACCGGCCCAGCAGGCCCGGCAGCGACAGGCCTGGCACTACATCACGTATCACATCTCATGCCGCATCAGCAGCCACAGGAAAAGAGGGTTGCAGGTCTTTGGATGGTCTTTGGAGCGGTCTTTCCAGGGACTTCCAGCGAACTCCTCCAACAAAGCCAACCAAAAATGGGCCTGCTCGCCACACGCGAGCAGGCCCATTTGCTGCGAAGCGACCAGTTATGCGGCGGGCGGAGGAGTGGCTATATTCGGGCTTTTGACCACGCTCCACGCGCTGCCATTCCAGTATTCGGTCAATGTCTGCGAGGTAAATTGATTATTGGCAGAGTTGCCGACCGCCCAGGCAGTGTTTCCTGAACTGTAGACCACTCCGTTCAGTATGCTTCCCGCCGACCCTGGGCTGGGACTCGTGACGATGTTCCAGGCGTGGCCGTCCCAGCGTTCGATCAGTGTGTAGTAGACGCCGAAGAGCGTCCCATAGGTTCCCACGGCCCACAGATTGCCGGCAGATGGCGCTGAGACAGCGTTCAGAGAGCTACCCCCTGACGCAGCATTGGGGCTGGATACCACACTCCATTGCGTGCCGTTCCAGTGTTCGATCAACGTCTGCGTGGTGTTATTGCCATCATGGTAGCCCACGGCCCAGACATCGCTGGCGGAGAGCGCCGTGACTCCCGTCAGCACATTCAGGATCGAACCGGGGTTGGGGCTGGATACCACGCTCCAGTTGGAGCCATTCCACTGCTCGATCAGCGTCTGCTGCACGCCGTTGCTGTCATATTGGTAGCCCACGGCCCAGACATCGGTAGCTGAAACCGCGACGATCCCATTCAAGGAGTTCCCATTCACGCCAGGGCTAGGGCTGGGAATGATGCTCCACGCGGTGCCGTCCCAGTGTTCGATCAGCGTGTATTGGCCAGCATTGCTATCGCCCACAGCCCAAATATTCTTGGCCGAAACAACGGCGACGCCAAGCAAATCGTTGAGCTGCGACGCAGTATTGGGGCTGGGCACGATACGCCAGGTTGAGCCATTCCAGTGTTCGGTCAACGTGTCGAAGTTACCGCTGCTGGTCACATAGTCTCCCACCACCCAGACATTGCTGGTCGAGAGCGCGGCCACTCCATTCAGGAAGTGGGACGTTCCCTGGTTGGGGTTCGTGACGAAGCTCCATTGCGTGCCGTTCCAGTGTTCGGTGAGCGCGCCGCTGGCATCGAAACCAACTGCCCAGACGTCACTGGCAGAGATGGCGGCCACACCAGCAAGGTTGGCGCCCCCAAGCCGGTTGGGACTGGCGACTACGCTCCACTGCGCGCCGTTCCATTGCTCGGCAAGGGTCTGTGGAGGGCCATTCTGCTGAACGGTGGTACCAACCGCCCAGACACGAGTAAGCGACAGGGCGGCCACTCCGTACAACTGGTTATTGCCAGGTCCAACATTCGGGCTGGCGACCACGCTCCACTGTGTCCCGTTCCAATATTCGATTAGCGTTCGTTGGGAAAACCTGCTATTTTGCCGGAAACCGACGGCCCAGACGGAACTGCCCGTAACCGCCGCGACTCCATTAAGCGAGTCACCAATCGAGCTAGGGCTGGGGCTGGAGACGACACTCCAAGCGGACCCATTCCAGCGTTCGATCAGCGTTTGCGGAGCGCCGCTGCTAGTTTGCTGGAAGCCCACCGCCCACAGATTACTGGCAGACACAGCAGAAACGCTGTTGAGCACATCACCGAACGAGCTGGGACTCGGACTGGCGATAACGCTCCAACTGGAGCCGTTCCAGTGTTCGATCAACGTCTGCTGCGCGCTACCACCACCGCCGCCAGAGCCACCATTGCCAACGCTGCTGGCGTTGCTGGCGTTGCTGGCGTTGCTGGCGTTGCTTGAGCCGCTGGCGAAGGTATATCCCACGGCCCAGACATTGCTGGCCGAGAGCGCAACTACCCCCTTCAAGATCGCGTCACCATTCGGGCTGGGGCTGCTGACCACGCTCCATTGCGTGCCGTTCCAGTGTTCGGTCAGCGTCTGGGAGTCATTGAAGCTTCCCACCGCCCAGATATCGCTGGATGAAACGACGGCGATTGCCGAGAGCGTATTGGAATAGCCTCCAGGGCTGGGGCTGGATACGACGCTCCACCTGACACCATCCCAATGTTCGATCAGCGTATTCGTGTCGGGGATTTGTGGGTTATTGCTGTAGGACCCGACCGCCCAGACATCGTTCGCTGCGCTGGCCGCAACACCATTCAGATCGTTGTATTGCGATCCAGGGCTGGGGCTGCGGACAAGGCTCCATTTTACGCCGTCCCAGTGTTCGGTCAGCGTGCCAAAGCCACTTCCCACGGCCCATACATCGCTGGCCGCGACAGCAGCAACGGCCCTGAACTCGCCGCTCCCACGAGAGTTGGCGGAATGGACAACACCAGCCTGCAAGCTCGCCTGTACGTTGGCATGCGCCTGGATAGCCTGCCTGTTCGGTGCGCTGATGCGACCTGCCGCTCCCGCCCGCAGCGCCCAAACGCCCAGGAGAAGAGCCACCACGCCCAGCGGTATGGCGACCCTAAGAAATCGTTGATAACGCTTCATCATAAACCTCTGCCTCCCTTACCTGTTTCATCTGTTAGTTATGGGATACAGGTAAGGTGGCAAAGTGTTCACTTGCATGTAATTTCAGCATTCCCTTCGCCGCTGGACTCTGCAGCATCGTTGGAGTCCGCCGGGCCTACCAGTTCACCCCGCGCGGATGGATGCCGTGCGCCACCGTGATGGTGAAGGTGGCGATGGCGAAGCGCCCGCTCGTTTGTCCAATGACACGACCCAGCAAGCCACCCTCTTCCTCATAGGGAAGAGGGTGGCTGCGACGAGGTCTATAACTGAAGCTAGTCCATTCACTTCAAACGCAAACGTTATTTGCGCGCCTCGAAGATGCGGTTGAGCGGCGTCGTCAGCACGCGGCGGAAACGGGTCAACCCACCGGCGCGCACCACCTGCCCGATGGCTTCGTCGGTCGCCACGGTGCCCAGCGCGTGCCCGCCGGTGGCCAGCGCATTGGGCGTGCAGACGAGGACCGACGCGCCGGAATAGAACTGGCCGACCGGATTGAAGTTGCCCTCCACCTGGTCGCCGGCCATCGGTTCCACCAGCAGCACGGTGCCGTCGGGCGCCAGTGCCTCGCTTGCATGGCGAATGACCTTCTCTGGGTCGCCCATATCGTGCAGGCAGTCGAAATAGGCGATCAGGTCATAGTCGCTGCCAGGGAACTCTGTCGAACTGACCGCCTGGAAGGTTGTGCGCTCCGCGACACCAGCCTCAGCAGCCAGAGCGCGGGCGCGTTCGATGGACGGCGCATGCAGATCGAAGCCATAGAACTGCGAGTTGGGGTACGCCTGCGCCAGCAAAATGGTGGAAGCGCCATGCCCGCAGCCAACGTCCGCGACCTTTGCGCCGCGTTCCAGCTTGGCTGCGACGCCATCCAGCGCGGGAATCCAGCT
Organism: Chloroflexota bacterium; assembly: GCA_021323855.1. Taxonomy (GTDB): domain Bacteria; phylum Chloroflexota; class Ktedonobacteria; order Ktedonobacterales; family JADMIN01; genus JAJPKE01. The sequence goes on from JAJPKE010000033.1 coordinate 28,412, forward strand.
TGCAATCAGGTTGGCAGCGTAACCGGGGCGGAAAAGCCGCTCACAGCCGACGAAGAGCAGCGGGTCGTGGTCGCCCCAGAGCATCCCCTTGCCCGTGCGGAAGCGCTCGGCAATCTCCGGCTCGGAGCGCGCCATCGCCGCCGCAATCAGGAACGCGCCGCCGACATAGAACGGGCTGTTCTCATCGGTCAGGGGAACGGCATGCTCATCCGGCAGGCTGTAGCGTTGCGTCGCGGCGTCATAGTCAATGTAGCCAGCGGATGCCTGATTGATGAGCCATTCGCGCAGATAGCGTTCGCTCGTGTTGGTGCGCTCGGCCAGTTCGGCGGAGGTCAGCGGGCCGGCCCCGGCCATCGCTTTGTAGAGGCCGAGGCTATCGCCCAGCACCGCCAATGTCGCGCTCAGCGTCGTCGCGCAATCGGTCAGCGCCTTGCCTACGAACTGATGGACTTTTGCTTCATCCAGCGTGGTTTTCACTTGCGTACTCATGGTCGTCGCATCTCACTTTCTTGTCGTGATTGCTTGCGCATGCCACGTTTCGTCTTGGCGCGAAGCACAAACAATCCCTGCTGCACGCTGAGTTGTTGATGGCAAACAGGCGTGCAGATGTTCGTTCATACTGATCAAATCAGGGTAGCGGCTATGCAAAAGGGCACAGGAGGGCGCCACTGCCAGGCCCTATGGCATCCAGGCGGTGTAGAGAACGCAATACGAACAGTTCGGCTACAGACGTGGGTTGTTGGCGTATCTAAAGCAGTTCGGCGATGCGGGCGGCGGCGTGGGCGGCGCCATCGCTTTCGACCGCACGGTACTGCACGGGACGGTTGATCTCCTCGACGAGCGCGGCGGCGATGGACTCCGGCGTGGCTATCTGGTAGTCCATACAGCGCCCGGCGCCATAGCGGCTGAGCCGGTGGCGTACGTGGAAGTTTTGCTCAAAATGGTGACGCAACGGGAAATAGAGAAATGGGCGCTTGTTCGCCGTTAGCTCCATCGTCGTGGTCAGGCCGCCCTGCACCACGGCGATGTCACACACGGCAAGGTGACGATACAATTCGTAGACATAGCTGCGGATTTCCAGGCCCTCTACCTGTGGCAATGAGGCGGGATCAATGCGCGGGCCGGTGACAACGACCATCCGCAGCGCCGGCAGACGGCGCTTGGCTTCAGGATAGGCGGCGATCACGCGCTCCAGGAGGTGCTGGCCGACGGCGGAGCCGCCAACGGTGACGATGCAGACCTGTTCATCCGGCGCATAGCCCAACTGCGCGCGAATCGCCTCGCGGTCCGCAAAGGCGGCGGGGTCGAAGCCGGTGACATAGCCAGCGAAATCATAGTGACGTTCGGTCCAGGCGCGGATGAGCGGCAGGTCGGGACCGAAGCTATCGGAAACGATGTCATCTGGATTGCCGACGAAGATCGCGCGGTCGCGCAGACGCGGGAAGCGTTCGATATGCTCGATCATCTCGGCGTTGTAATCGCTGGTGAGGAACTGCTCATGGTCCCCGCCATCCGGCATCGGCAGGAAGCCAACGAAGTCGGTCATCCAGGCGTAGGCTGCGCGCTTCTCTTCGGGATTCTCGTGCAAGAAATGATCGAGTTCCCAGGATTCGTCGCCAATCCAGAGGTCATACGGTGTCTCATTGACAATATCATGGAAGAGCATATAGTTGGCGACGAGTATCTCATCCATGTTGCGGATAGCCTGGAACGCATGCAAATCATGCTCGGCGGATTCGCTCTCGATATGGTGCGACTCGCTCGCCAGCAGGGCGCTGGCCGGATGTATCCGCTCGCCATGCGCTTCTAACACCTTCGTCACGGGATGCTGCGCCAGCCAGTCTATCTCCAGGTCCGGGTGCAGCTTACGCAGTTCGTCGGCAATGGCGACATCGCGCTGCGCATGCCCCAGCCCGATAGGTGAGGAGATATAGAGCGCGCGTTTGCGGCGGTTGCGCCCGCGTATCCAGGTCAGCGGTTGCGGCGCAGCGCGCGCTGGCGGCTCCGGCTGCTTCTCCATCTGCGACTGCGTAGATTGTATAGAGCCAACGGCATCGGTTGCCTTGACCTGCTCGATGAAGTTGTGCAGCAACAGGTTGACCTTCACTGGGTCGCGCGCATTGGGAATATGACCGCTGCCCACCAGCGTCACCAGCCTCCCGCCAGTCAACTCAGCGAGGCGTGCGCCCCGCGCATGTGGCGTGATCGCATCTTTACTCCCATGAATCACCAGCACCGGGCAACGCACCCGTTCGGCGCGTTCTTTTACCCATTGCTCACTTGTGGAGGCCAGGCGCATTTCTCGACGAGCTGGCGCGTCTTCAATTGTCAGCAAAGTTTCGGGTGTGGTTTCCAGCCCCCAGCCAACGCAGTCTTCGATCTGCTTGGTGGAATGTGGCTCGCTGAAGCACTGGGAGAAGAAGAACTCCAGGAAGCCCCGATAGTCTTTCAGCCAGTAGTGACGGTTGTACTTTGCCCAGTCTTCCTCGGTATCGAGGTGGTCATCAAAAGAGTAGAAGATGCGATAGTCATGCGCTGGTGGCATCGGCAAAGATGGCCCGATAAATATGGAGCCTAACACTCGTTCAGGACAGTTCGCAGCAAGTTCAAGCGCCCATTGCGCCCCCATCGAAAGCGAAACCAGCACGGCTTGCGCAGTTCCGGTGGCATCCATCACTGCCAGGATGTCAGCAACATATTCCTGATGGGTATAGGCGTCTGACGCTAAAGGACGGCTCGATTTGCCGTTGCCCCGGCCATCAAAGGTGATGACGCGCCCATGTCGCGCCAGATAGGGGACTTGCGCCTTCCAGAAGCGCGAATGGATAATAGACCAGGTAGGGAGGAGCAGCACTGTTGGTTCGCTCTGCCCAAACACCTCATAGAAGATGCGAACGTCGCCACGTTCGACATAGCCTTCTTCGTCAGGATACCGCGCCCTCATGCTCGTCATCCCTTTCCGCAGCTTTCGCCGCTTCTAAGGTCATGAGCCAGCGATCAATCATCGCCAGTAATTCCGTCTGCCCTTTGGTGATGCCGCCGAGCCGTTCGAGGATGATGCCCTCATTGAACGTGGCGACCAGGGCGACAATACCCTCAACCGGAAACTGCTCGCTATCGAGGCCATACTCAGCCAACGCTGTGGAGAACGCCTCATGCAACACATCGGTCCATTGGTCGTGAACCCGAATCAGCCGCTCGCGCAATTCGGGTCGGTTCCAGGCCAGCGCCTGCAACTCCAACCAGATTTTTTGGTAGCCGCTTTCGCGGTCCTCATCGAGATAGCCCATCGCTCTGCGCCACTTCTCGATGAAAGGGATATCCGCCGCATACATGGCGCGCTGCCGTTCTATCAGCCGTTCGGTGAAGCGTTCCAGCACGCAGACAAAGAGATGCTCCATCGAGCCGAAATAATAATGCACCAGGCCGTGATTCGCGCCGGCCTCCTCCGCTAACCGGCGTGTCGTAATGTTGGCGTAGCCAACGTCTACCAGAAGCCGTTCCGCCGCGTTCAGAAACGCCTCCATCGTTACTTGCCGTGTCTCCGATTTCTTTGTTTCGACCATTGCGTCCTCTCGATTAGTCGAATGTCTTAGTCAATTGACTAAGACAAGTGATAACATATCCATCTCGTCCTGTCAAGAGGGAATATTGTGATAACAGGTGTTCCTCGCCAAACACGTATTTTTACGATGTGGCATGTGCAAGAAGACGCCGCAAATAGAGCTTTGCGGCGTCCTCTTGCGCGTGTGAAAGAAGATTCAGAGCGCCTTGATGCGTGGATCGGCGATGCCATAGATGACATCGGTGATGAGATTGGCCAGGGCGATGAAGACCGCAATCAGCAGCACGGTTGCCTGCACCACCGGATAATCACGGTTCTCGATGGCCGTGAGCGAATAGACGCCGATGCCGGGGATGTTGAAGAGCAGCTCGATGATAAATACCCCGCCGACGGCGAAGCCGAGCGCCGGTCCCACCGCCGTTAGCACGTTGATGAGGGCATTGCGAAAGGCATGCCGCCAGACGACGATGCGCTCGGTCAATCCTTTGGCGCGGGCGGTGCGCACATAATCCTGCCGCAGCACCTCCATCATGCTGGCCCTGGTGATACGTACAAAGAAGGCGAAGTCACCAGCGCCGAAAATGATGATGGGCGCGACCCAGGAGTCCCACGTATCCCAGCCGGTGACGGCGAGGCTGGGCAGACCGGCGTTGTGAAGATTGATCATCAGCAGCCAGTAGAAAGGGATCAGCACAAACGAGGGCAGAGCGAACAACACCAGACTGATGGTCTGAGCGACCGTATCAAAGGCGCTATTGGCCTTGACTGCCGCATAGAGGCCGAGCGGGATGCCCACCACCACCGCTAGGACGGTGCCGCTGATGCCCAGTTGCGCGGAGACCGGCACATAGCGCGAAAGGATATCGCTCACCTTGACGGTGCGGTCAATGTAGGAATAACCGAAGTCCAGCCGCAGCGCGCCGGTAAGGAAGTTCCAATACTGCTGCCAGAAGGATTGATCCAGCCCGTAGAAGTGCATTAGCGATGCCATCATCGGACGGCTGCAATGACCATTGCAGTTGACCAGCACGGCATTGCCGGGGGCAAAGTAGCCCAGCACAAACGTAATGAAGGAGACGCCCCATAGGACGAAAACCAGTCCGGCCAGGCGCCGGATGAGGAAACGAACGCCCACCCGGATTGCGGTGAAGGCGCAGATGCCCACGATCACCACCAAGAAGATGATGCCAGGGAGATTGTCTGAAAACTGATTCATACCTCGGTAGCTTGCCTCTCGTGATGGTCGCGCGACCTGACGTTCAACTAGCAATTCGCTCAATATTTCGTTGACCCACTGTCGTTACTGTTACTATGGAGCCGCCCACCATGCGTATTTTCCGGCTGGTGGCTCCTGGGCAATCAGGGCAATCAGCGAGGTCCCATACGGATAGCACCATCGAGACGGATGACCTCGCCATTCAGCATCTCGTTCTCGACGATGTGGCGGGCGAGCGCAGCGTATTCAGAAGGGCGGCCCAGTCGCGGCGGGAACGGCACCTGCTGGCCGAGCGATTGGCGCGCCGGTTCCGGCAGACCCGCAAGCATCGGCGTATCGAACGTCCCCGGCGCGATGGTGACGACGCGAATGCCGTTTCGCGCCAGGTCACGCGCGATGGGTAGCGTCATCGCCGCAACGCCACCCTTTGAGGCAGAGTATGCGACCTGACCGATCTGTCCCTCGAAGGCGGCGACCGACGCCGTGTTGATGATGACGCCGCGCTCGCCAGCTTCGTTCGGCTGCCCCTCGGCCATGCGCGCCGCCGCCAGACGAATCACATTGAAGGTGCCGATCAGGTTGACCTGGATAACCTTGCTAAACGAGGCCAGTGGATGCGGTCCGTTCTTGCCCAGCACGCGCTCGGCAATGGCGATGCCCGCGCAGTTGATCGCACCCTGCAAACCACCGAATCGTTCCTGCGCCAGATCGAGCGCGGCCTGTACGCTGGCTTCGTCGGTCACATCGGTCTTGGCAAAAATCGCACGTTCGCCTAGCTCACCGGCCAGCGCCTCGCCGGTTTCGGCATTGACATCGGCGATGACGACGTTCGCGCCAGCGCCGGCAAATTCACGCACGCAGGCGGCGCCCAGCCCGGAGCCGCCGCCCGTCACAAAGAACGTGTTATCTTGTAGCTGCATTGCATACCTCCTCACATGCCTCTTTGCCTGTCTTGGTTCATGCGATGAACTTACCGCCGAGTATATCATGCACAGCTACGATTTTTCCCATCGTTGCGCGATGTATCCGATGTTAGCCACCTGTTATTTGCCGAAGAAACGTTGGGTGAAGGTGGCGATGAAGCTGATTTCGATGATGAGGCCGATTATCGCTTCGGTGGCGGCCAGCACCGTCAGCGGATCATCCAGAGGAATGCCGCCAGGGAAGAAGCCGCGCCCATGAAACGAGGTGACGCTGAAGACGAGCGCCGCCAACGGCGTCAGATGCGGTCCCACTGTCTGGCCTACCATAAAATAGGCGGTGGCCCAGCCGAAGATGACGAACAGATAGACGATCAGACTGCGACCAGGACGATAGCCATAGCCGGCCAGCGTATCGAGGAACAGTGAGAAGAGATACGCGCCGGGGCGCAACTGGCGCAGCAGCACCCGCCGCTGTAGCACCTGCGCGCGATAGGCGAAGTTGGCGGCGTCTTCGTCCAGCCCCTGGCTGCGCAACGCCACTGCCAGTTGGCGATTCGCCCGCACTGCCGCTTCGTACTCCTCGAAGCGCGTCTCGGCGTCTTTGCTCTTTCCTTCGTCGTTCTTGCGCTGGCGGGCGTTACGCTCATCGCCCAACACTACGGATTGCCCGCTTTTGCCGCGTGCGCCGCGCCGCTGCCGCGACCACAACACCACAGCAAGGTTCGCACCGCCCCACGCGACATCTGCAAGCGAGACATAGCCATAGTGTGCATTACCAAGCGTCGCCTGGCGGAGATTGGTTGCGCTATCGAGAAATGCGCCGCGTAGGTCTGCCGGCGGCAACGTAGTGGAACCTTCTGGCCGGTGACGCCACTGCGCCAGACGCGCCATCTCATCCGCCTCGACCTGTTTGCCTTCCAGATGCGCACCGTAGAGACTGGTCCCCTGCAAATACGCGCCGCGCAGCTCCGCGCCCGCCAGATGCGCGTTTTCCAAGCGAGCATCTTCCAAGTGCGCGCGCAGCAAGAACGCCGCTTCCAGGTGGGCGTCGCGCAGGTAGGCGCGCTGAAAATAGGTGCCCCGGCAGAACGTTCCTTCGAGATGCGTCTCTTGCATGAGCGCGCTTTCCAGGTGCGCCTTATCTAGCGTCGCGCCTTCCAGGTGTGCGCCACCAAAGCGGGCGCGTTCGCCGTGCGCCTCCTGCAAGCGCGCGCCTTCCAATCGCGCCTCCCGCAGGTCCGCTTCTTCCAGGTGCGCCTCGCGCAGATCAGCGCCCTCCAGATGCGCTTCGCGCAGATCAGCTTTGGCAAGGAGCGCGCCGGTCAGCGAAGCTTCTGCCATCAGTGCTTTACGCACGTCACAGTGTTCCAGGTGTCCATGTCGCAGATCAGCCCCTTGCAACTCTGCCCCGGCAAGCCGGGCGCCTTCCAGGTGAATCGCGGCGGCCTCGAAGTGTTCGTCGCTGCCACCGGAGAGGCCCGCGAGCAGGCGCGCCAGCGGCAGGCCGCGCAAATCTACGCTACGCAGATCTGCGCCGCGCAGATCGAGTCCCACTCGTGTCCGCTGGCTCTCCTCCTGCCAGCGAACGGGTCCTCTGCCATCCTCATGCGTGGCGAGCAGCCATTCCACATCAGCACGGGAGAGGGTGACGCCGCCAAAGGGATAGACGCCCCTGGCAACGCTTGGCTGCGTGCGGCGGCACTGGCGCAGAAACGCCTGACGATCTTCGTCTATCTCCACCTCGGTGCGCCAGGGTTGTCCGCGTCGCCGCCAGTAGGCGATCCAGGCGGGGCGTTCCAGCGTCTGTGGGCGCTCCACAGCATCAGTCGTATGGGCGGTATCCGGCCCGGCTTCTGGCTGGCTCATCGCGCTCCCCCTTTAGCACCTCACCACTATACCAACGTGATGCCAACGTGATGCCAACGTGATGCCAACGTGATCCCAGCGTGCGGTCGTTAGCGATACCAGTCTACCAGAATCACGTGCACTTTGCCAGCAGCAAAAAGAACGAGCGGCCAAACAGCCAGCAGGCTATCGGACCGCTCGTCATGTCAGGCATCAAGAAGGCTTATGGACGCCGCCCCTGGTTGGGATCGTTGGGGTCCACCAGTTCTTCGTCTGTGTTATAGACCTCTTCGGCAATCGGCGTGACATTGCCCCTGGCGTCGCGGGCGACAATCTGACGCTGCACCTGTGCGGTGCCAGCAGCGCCACCGACGCCGGTGTTGCTGCCGTTGACGACCACATTGTCCTGCTCTTCGATGGTCACAGGCTCATCCTTCTTGCGGCGGCGCAGCAACAGGAGCAGCAACAGGAGCAGCAGCAAGAGCAGCAGCAGGCCGATCAGGCAGTAAATTACCGTGCCCGCGCCGGAGGGCGGCCAGAGCGGCGGCAGGCCACCAGCAGGCGTGCCAGGGGTCGCGGTGGGCGCGGTGGCCGCTGTCGCGGTCGGCGTCGCAGTGATGGCGGCAGCGCCGGGCAGCGTGACGGTGGCGCCTGCCTGGAGTTGCGGCGAGGCTCCGCAGGTGCCCTGCGGCTCGACGGCGACCACCGGAATCTGTACGGTACTCGTCTCGTGTGGCGAATTGAAGGTGAGCGTGAAGGTGCCATCACTGGCCACCGCCGTCGTACCGGCGCTGGTGGCGCAGCCGTTCGACCCCGGCGGACCGTACAACACTTCGACCGAGCCGCCATTTGGTGAGCCACTGGGATAGAAGCCGCTGCCTTTGACAGTGACGGGGCCACCATCGGCGGTAGGCGCGGTGACAGTGATCGCAGGCGCAAGCACCTGGAAGCCGCCGGGCACCTGAAGCGTGTGGTTGCCGTTACTCGTGTCAATCACACAAATCTGGTAGGTGCCGGGGTTGGTCTGCGGCCACTTGAAGGTAATCTTCACCGTGCCGTCGCTGCCAACCGTGCCGGTCGCGCCGTTGATGGTGGTGACGCCGGAGGCGCAGCTATTGGGGCTGTAGCCGATGGCGATGCTATGGCCAGCCGTGAGATGGCTGCCGTTGATAGTGACGTTCGTGCCGGTGGCGCCATAACTGGGCGTCACCGCGACACAGTTGCCGGGGTTGGCATCACAACCGGAACCGGAAAAATAGCTGGTGGCTGCCGCAGAGCTGGCGGGATGCGCGGATGCCAGCGACGGCGCGCAGAGCGCGAAGAGCAACGCGAAGAGCGGAAGCGCCACCGCCAGGCCAGCGCGCACCCGTCGTGCATGCGCCACCGGCAATCCGGAGTTTTCCCCACCAGGCGTTCGGGTTATCAAGGTATTCGCCATGAAACGTAGCGCCTCCTTCATCCAGACCACATTGTTGATTGGACAGGATATCTCCGGCCACGTGAATACTGGCCAGAGCAAGAAAAGAGCAAAAGATAAACCGAGTGTAGCAGTATGCGAACAGGCTGTCAACGTCACATGCCACACGTACCATCCAGTACCATCGGGTGCGCGAAACAAGCTGGCGATGTTCGGGACGCGCAAAATGGTTTCGCATGTTCCCTCTGGTCTCTATTTCTCTCTAACGAACGAGCGCGCAGGGAGTATTCGATGATTTTAGTGGAATAGGCCACATCTCTCTGATTAGTCCTTGCTGCGGAGTGACTGGCGATAAGAGGCGATGAAGATATGTTGATGCTGTAAAATTAGGCGTGCTGCCCTCTAATTTCCAGCCAAATGGCGTATCAAATAGTCCTACTTCTTATTTATTTCTAAGAAATGCGCCCCATACTGCGACGATAGCGTGCCGGATTGGGAGGCGCTCGATAAGAGGGTGCGGTATGGCAGGTTTGGGCGAAGTCTGTGGCGCGGCGGCTCCGGAAACATCGGAAACTGCGGAGACGCCGATAGCGCCAGCGGCTGCCCCTGCGTCTGCACGCTCGCCCGGCGTGCCCGGCACGCTCGCCCGCCTGCGTAAGGCGAAAGCCTCGCTCAACATGCCGGCACACCCCTGGCTGGCGAAGGGCTGGCGCTTCTTCGCTTCGCCGTATGCGGCGCTGCCCCCTGCGCCGAAGGGTCGCTGGCCGCGCATCGCGTTGATCCTGCTGGCCGCGCTGACGCTGGCATTTGTCATCTATTTCACCGCCTATACCTGGGCAATGTTCGACACGTTCAGGTCCAGCGCCGAAGACATGGGCATCATGGATCAGGCGATCTGGAACACACTCCACGGCGCGGTGCTGCATCAGACGATTTGCAACAGCATCAGCGACTCCAATTGCCTGGGCGACATCTCGCGTTTTGCCATCCACTTCGAGCCGATTATGCTACCGCTCGCGCTGCTCTATGTGGTTGCGCCCTCGCCCAAGTCGCTGATGCTGTTGCAGGTGTTGGTCGTCGCCAGCGGCGCGTATCCCGTCTACTGGATTGCCTGCCGGCGATTGGCCAGCCCGCTGGCGGGCTTAATCTTCGCCCTGGCGTATCTGCTCTATCCCGCAGTGCAAGGCGCGCTGCTCTTTGACTTCCACGCTGTGACGCTGACGATAGCATTCCTGCTCTTTGCCATCTACTTCATGCTGACACGCAACAACCGGGGTCTGGTCATCGCCTGTGTGCTGGCGCTTTCCACCAAAGAAGAGGTGCCGCTGGACATCATCATGCTCGGCCTTGCCATCCTCTGCCTGCAACGGCGCTGGCGGGTGGGCCTTGGTCTCATCGGGCTGTCGTGCGCCTGGTTGGGGATGACGCTGATCGTCATGCACATCTTCAGCCCGCTGGGTCACTCTCCAACGGCTGAACGCTATAGTTATCTCGGCGACAACCCGGTGCAGGCGGCGGGATACATCCTCACCCATCCCATCCAACTGCTTCAGCGCCATCTCTTCGATGCCAGCGCGCAGACGTACCTGCGCACGCTGCTGGGGCCACTCGCCTATCTTGGCATTCTCAGCCCATTCACGCTGGTGCTGGGGCTGCCTGCGCTGCTCATCAACTTGCTCAGCAGCGATCCGAGTATGCACCGGGGATTGCATCAATATAGCGCGGAAATTATCCCATTTATGCTGTTTTCCGCCATCTCCGGCGCAGCGCTGGCGCTACGCCTTGCGCGCTGGGCCATCCCTCACCTGCGCCCGCTGGTGAACCGCACGCTACGCGCTCTCCGGCAACGCCTGCCGGTGAAGCGACTCCCGGCGCTCACTGCGGCGGCGCAACCGCGTATCCTGCGGGCGACGCTGCTGCTGCTGCTGATGGCGCTGGTGTTGTGCTGTTTGCTGCAACAGGGCATCGAGCCGGACCTCAACGATCTGCCGGGTACGAGCAGCTTTTCCTGGCCAGAGCTGACGCCACACCGTGCGCTCGCTGATACCGTCGTCTCGCTGATTCCCGCTGGCGCCAGTGTCTCCGCGCAGGATATGCTGGTGGCTCATCTGAGCCATCGTCGTGCCATCTATCAGTATCCCTACATGGCGGCGGAGTCGCAGTATGTCGTTCTCGATACCCTGGGCTACATTTATCCCTTCACCAACCAGAATGCGTATAACCAGAGCATCAATGCGCTACTGACCAGCGGGCAGTTTACCGTCATCTTCAATGAAGATGGCTACCTCGTCCTGCAACATATCCCGCCCCCAAGCTCACCTTAGCTCACCTTAGCTTTCCTTACAACCTGGCTCATCCATAGCCCCCGCGTCATCTACGCATTGCTCCGCTTGACATGCGCCTGTACGCTGAAAGGGGCACGCGCTTATGGCAACACTGGCAACACTGGCAAGCTTCAGAACTTCGGATAGAAGGGAAACACGAAAACGATGGCGTGGTTCTTTCGACGCAACAAACAACAAGCGGCTGTTGCAGAGCAGGCGAAACTGGCACAACAGACACAACTGGCGAAACAACAGGCGGCTGGCGGGGAGCAGTTTCAGTGGCTTGGTGAGCGGCGGCATATTGCGAATGCGCCGTATGTTCTGCCCAGCGACGACCAGGAAATCAACCGGCTGGACTTTCAGCATTATATGTTGCGCTATGCCTTGCGCGGCAATTATGCGGCGCCGCTCACCCAGCCCACCAGCATCCTCGACGTTGGCAGCTGCACCGGGCGCTGGGCAATGGAGATGGCACAGTTGTTCCCGCAGGCGAACGTCGTCGGCACCGATCTGGTAGAACCGAAATCTGAAACGGTTGCGGCCAGCCTGGGCTATGGCCTGGATACGCGCCCAGAGAATTACGCCTTCATTCAGGGTAATGTGCTGGAAGGGCTGCCATTTGGCGATAACAGCTTCGACTTCGTGCATGTGCGGCTGCTGCTCTTCGCCATTCCGGCGGAGAAGTGGCCAGTGCTGGCGCGCGAGGTCTTGCGTGTGACCAAGCCCGGCGGCTGGGTGGAGTCTGTGGAGACTGGCCCCCAGCGTAACGGTGGTCCGGCGATGGATGCGCTGGTACAGTGGATTACGCAAACCAGCGTGCGGCGCGGTGTGGACCCGCTGCTCGGCCCGCGCATCGCTTCCTTCTATGCGGATGCCGGCGCGCGTGGCATGCAGGCGCATAGCGTGACCGTCCCCGTTGGGCGCTACGGCGGTCGGCTGGGCAATATGGCGGAGGTGGATGTCTTCAGCGTGGTGGGCGGCGTCAAGCCGCTGGTGGTGTCGCAGGGAATCACCGACGCCGACACCTATGACCGGGCGATGGCGCAGGCGCGTGCTGACCTGGACCGCTGGCAGTGCGTCCTGCCATTCTATATCGCCTATGGGCAGAAGGCATAAGCAAGCTGGTGATTGAAACAACGCGGGATGACGCCCGAATACGGTGTCATCCCGCATCATCCCGCATCATCCCGCACCAGTCATCGCATGCGCCTATGCGCCCTTGATCCGGCAGACAACAACAGCCGTCCTGCGGGGCATGTCGCATAGCTTCTAGAGCACAGGCTTCAGTTTATGCTTCAGCTTATGCTTCGCGGACCGTTACTGCCAGGATTTCCGGTGCGCGGCGGAGCAAGACCGGCGCGATCAGGCGGGTTGCAATCTGGTGGAAGGCGATGCCATAGAGAAGCGCCAGCGGCACGGTGACGATGAACCATTCGTTGTGCCCCAGGAGCAGCGGCAGCACCACGGCAGCGGCAACTGGCAGCAGCAGAATCGCCACCACCATCAGCACCGTCATCGAGATGATTCCCCGTAGGCAGCCATTCTCGGAGGACATCGAGCTGGTCTCGCCCATGCGCATCTGTCGCATACGGAACGGGAACAACACCGAGGTCACGTTGCCACAACCCAATGTCAGCAGCACCGCCGCCAGCCCAACGCAGAGCGCCAGTGGCACGTAGCCCCAGCCGCCAGTCATTGCTCCTTTGATGAGCGTGAGAATCGTCACACCAGCCATCGCAAGGCCGCCAGCGAAGAGATTCTTGCCCCAGAAGACATCCAGCGGGCGCACCGGAAAGAGAAAGAGCGTCTGGAGTCCCTGGCGGTCCATCCCCAGCGAATTGATCGAGAAGCTGTAGACGAGCAGCAGCGCGGGAAGCGGCGCCAGCAACACCGAAGCGTCGCCCAATATGCTGCCAGAAGAGGCTCTCTGCCCATAGCCGTAGAAAATATTGGGGAAAAGTACCAGGATCACCGGCACGATCATCCCCATCAGCGCCACCTTATATTGTGGGTCGCGCCAGAGATAGCGCATATCTTTTGACACAATCGCCTGTGCTGCGCCGGAGATAGGCCGCCAGACGCGCCGCTGTGGAGTTGCCGATGTAGCCGGTATAGCAGGTGCGGCAGCTGTGGCCGCCGCGCCAGAAACGCCCGCCGTGACCGCTCCTGCGCCACGGCCTGCCACCGCAGGTTGTACGCCACGTCGCCTGCGTGTTTTCGCGCCCGCGTCAGCGGTCTCCGCCGTGGTGATGCCACGATCCAGCACCCAGGCCCACAGCGCCAGCATCAGCGGAATGAGCAGCAGCGAGCCACCGAGCCAGAGCAACGCGGGCGCGTAGTCGCCGCTATTTGCCAGCACGATGGCCTGCGCCGCCATCCCCGGCGGCGCCCAATGCACGTATTGTTCGACATGCGACTGGGCAATCTGGTTGGCAATGTCGCTGCCTGGAACATAGGTGAAGATGCGCCCGGCGAGTTGCCCACTGAGCGAACAGGCGACGCCGAAGAGCGCGAAAATAATCAGCGTTACGTCACGATAGCGGCGGGTGCGCAGCAAGCCCATCAGCACAGCAAGAATCAACTGGCTGAAGCCGACGGTATGCACATACGCCACGATCAGCGCCAGCGCCGTGATAATGGCCGCCAGCGGCGTTGCATGCCAGGCGAGCAGAATGGCAACATAGAAGAAAGCGATGAAGAGCGTGCTGACATCCAGCAGCGTCGCCAGCACCAGGCTGACCATTTGCTCACCGCGCGTCAGCGGATAGATTTGCAGCTTGGTGACGTCCAGCCCCTCATTGACGCTATAGGAGAGCAGCGGCAGCGCCGCCCAGATGAGATAAAGGCCCGCGATCACCAGGAACAGCAATTGGATAGCGGCATTCTGCGACAACTGTGTGTAGCCAAAGAACGTGGCCAGCGCCAGCCCGCCCAGAACCGGCACGAAGAACACCAGCATGAACACCAGCCCGACGATGCGCCTGGTATTGCGGGTATAGCCGCGCAGGGTCAGCTTCCAGCGCAGCCAGAGCAGCGTGCGCACATGGCTGGGGCGAATGGCGAAGCTGATGGCACGCGGCGTGCGGGCGACGTTGGGTTGTTGTCCCTGTTGTTCGTGCGCCGCCGAACTGCTGGCTATTCCAGCCATTCGAGTCCTCCTTCGCGGGTGTCGGCGCCAACAAGTTGCAGGAAGATATCTTCGAGGCTGCGGTTCTCTGCGCCGGAGCCGCCCGCGCGGGCGCGTAGCTCCGCCAGCGTACCCTCGGCCACCAACGTGCCGCCCTGGATGATGCCGACGCGCGTGCAGAGGCGTTCCACCACCTCCATGATATGCGAGCTAAAGAAGATCGTGGTGCCGCTGGCCGTCAGATCGCGCAGGATATTGCGAATGACGCGCGAGCTAACTGGATCAATGCCCTCGAACGGCTCATCCAGGAAGAGGACCTGTGGCCGGTGGATCAGCGCGGCGGCCAGCGAGACCTTCTTGCGCATGCCCACCGAATAATCCACCACCAGCTTGTCGGCGTCGTCTGCCAGCATCAGCACATTGAGCAGCGAGTTGGTGCGGTGGCGCACCTCATCTTTGGGGATGTCGTAGAGCCTGCCGGCGAACTCGATCAGTTCGCGCCCGCTGAGGCGCTCATAGAGGTTGAGTTGTTCCGGCAGCACGCCCATCGCTGCCTTAGCAGCCAGCGGATCACGCCAGACATCCACGCCACCGATGAAGGCCGTTCCAGAGGTCGGGCGCAGCAAGCCGACCATCATCTTAATGGTGGTGGATTTGCCGGCGCCATTCGGCCCCAAAAAGCCAAAAAACTCACCGCGTCGCACCGCCAGATTCAGGCCATTGACAGCAACCTTCTGCCCAAAGGTCTTGGTGAGTCCCCAGGTGGCAATGGCGGCATCCGCTGGCGGAAACACCGCCGGAGCGGGCGCAACGAAACCAGGCTGTGGCGCCGGGGACATCGGCGGCATCGGTGGCGTAGGTTGCGGAGTCCATTGGCCCGAAGGCGCGGGTGTATCGGTGTTCATCTCAATCCCTTCAATCCCTTATCGAAAGGCGTTGTCGGTTGATCCAGTGATCGAATAATGGAATGATCGCAACGCTGGGAGTCGCCTGGCGCTGTTGCATCAGCGGCTCTGCGTGTTCAGCCTGGTCTGCCTGTTGGCGCTTTGACGTCGCGTGCAGATAAGCCGGGAGACTGGCCTGTTTCACTTTTCTCCGGCGCGCCTGTCACTCTGACGATTGTACCAAGATTCGCAAGAGCGCCGCAGCCCTGGAACGCTGCGTACACATCACGCCGTATCGTGTACGTGGCAACTGATGCTGAGGTTCCATATGCGCGGTGTTGCTGTCGCTCCTTGAAGTTGCGGGCAGGCGTGTGGTACACTGGCAGTGGGCCATCCTACACGATGGCCGCTGGCCCCCATAGCTCAGCGGATAGAGCACCGGCCTCCGGAGCCGGGCGCGGGCGTTCGAGTCGCCCTGGGGGCACCCAACGAAGACCCTAATGACCTCCGGTAAGCTCCTGTACGTCGTGGTATGCGGCGTAAAGGGGCTTTCGTTGTGTCTGTGAGCGAAAGTAAAGTTGGCGAGTGCTGTGTATGCTTGACATACACGCATTCTACCACCCATCAAGGTCAAGTCTTTAACAGGCTCTAGTCGTGGTCAATTTTTTACGCACACTTCGCCATAGCTCCCTTGACATAGTTGGACAAATGAGTGCTTGGGATCAAGAGATTCTAGCAGTTGATTGGCGCACGATGAGATGAGGGTTGGTAAGGATCTTGATAGGCTCTTCGGAAGCGCCCATTCTTTTTCCCTGAATACGCCGCAGCAATAGTTCCGTGGCGGTGCGGGCCAGCTCTAACTTCGGGATGCTGATCGTTGTCAACGGTGGATGAGCATGAGCCGCCTGGCTGATATCGTCTACCCCGACGACAGCAATATCATGCGGCACAGCTAACCCTTTGTGAGTGATCGCCTCGATGGCACCCAAGGCCATCCAGTCGTTCCCTGCAAAGATTGCTGTTGGCGGCTGGGGCAGAGCTAGAAATGCCAGTCCCGCTTGATATCCGCTCTCGAAAGACGAATCTCCCTGGCGGATATACTCCTGGGGAGCGGCAAGTCCCGCTTGCGCCAGCGCGGTCTCGAACCCCTGGCGCCGGGTCCATTGGACAGGCTCTTCCACAATCATTGCAATGCGACGATGACCACATTCCAGCAGATGGCGTGTTGCCAGTTCGCCGGCCAGGCGAAAATCAATATCTACAAGAGGCAGGCGCTGAGCACGCGGATCCTGGTTCCAAACGCACAACACCACCGCTTTGCCGGCATCAGCCAGCGCCAGCACGTCGGTAATGTCGGCGGCCATATCCATTACGATGAAGCCATCCACCCAGCGGCTTGCCATGCGCTCGAGGTGCCGCCGCCCTTCTTCCGGCGATTGGTGCGTCATGCTCAAGAGTAACTGGTAGTCATGCCGGTCTGCGGCGCGTTCGACCTCCTCAACGACTTCGGCAAAAAATGGATTCGAAATAGTTGGAACCACCAGAGCCAACGTGGAGGTTTTGCCCTGGGCCAGCCCACGCGCCACCAGATTGGGCCGATAGCCTAATTCTTCAATGGCTTCAAGGACGCGCGCTCGCGTTTTCGCGCTTACAGGTACACGCTGGGTAATCACGTTGGACACCGTTGCTGTGGTTACTTTGGCCCGGCGTGCCACATCTGAGATCGTTGTCATCAAAATATTTGGCACGGAGACCCCGGCGTTCACGCCTGGGGAGGAAGCGCCGCTCCTTTCTTCCCGGTCTGTCTATTCTGCCCATTCGCGTAGGTGTAGGTATAGCCGTCCGCTCGGTGGAGCGGCTGACAATAGCGATAATGAATGCCCTGGATGGTGCCACTAGGGGTTTTGAGATTGCAGGAGCCACTGGCGCGAATGGCCAGACGCCCGACATAGGTGCCAGCCTTTTTACTGGTGGTGGGCACGACTGCTCGCACCAGATCTCCGGTACGGAAGCCCCCCACCACACTGGTGGCCTTTGGGGCTTTGTCGGGAAATCCTGCCCCATTGGTGCGACACATCTGCCGACTATGCCGACCAGTTGCCGTGATGAGCAATGGGGAAGTACATGAGACGCCAGTGATGGTAAGGGTAGCGGGCGTACTCGTTCCAACGCAGGCCGCATCAAGCCAATGCGTCTTTGGCAGGCTTCGTTGCGTGCGGTTCCATTTCGTCAGACCACCGCTGCCCGTCTCGAGTGGCAGCCCAGTCGCTTTCAGCCGTTGGTAGAGCGTCCAGCGCGTACTATTGACGGCTGCCGCGTCTTTTAAGGGTTGCTTTGCTCTCGCTTGAATCTCAGGGTGGCCGAACTCAGTAGCGGTTTGGGTGCCTTTGGCGGTGTTACACGGCTCACACGCCAGCGTGAGATTGCTGATACGATTCGAGCCGCCGCGTGCTTTCGGGATGATATGCTCGATTTGCAAGGGTACGTTGGTCGCCCCGCAATAGGCACAGCGCCGTTGCCACTTCTCCAAGAGATATTCGCGCACTTCATAGCCAGCGAGTTCCCCTTGTTGATACTCTACCCCACTGATTCCCGCATGCTGCATGAGGTGGGTATCAAACCTGACCAGTTCCATACTGATCGCCTGAATAGGACACAACCGTTGCAATCGCGCTGTCCAGGTGAGGATGTTCTGGACGCGACTTTCCAGCGATGGCGGTACCCAACCATCAGGCGTGCGACGATTAGCAAAGCGTGCTGGGCGATACCGGGTGTTTCGACGACGACGGCTGCGTCTACACGCGCGCCGTTGATCCAGGCGTTCTTTGACCTGCTGACTGCGATGCGTGATTTCGGCTGCCGCTACTACCTGCCCGCTGGCATCGTTGACGATAGCGACGCCAGTGATCCTGCTGCCTGGGTCAAATTTCAACCGTAATGGCTCTACGGGCACAGTGGGCAATGCCCGTTTCAAGATGATAGTGAACGGATAGCGCCGCCAGACTGCTGCTTGCCCAGCGGTCAAGAGCCTTCTGGCTTGCCCTGGATGGACCGGATTCAGCGGGCGCTTTTGTGTGTCGATTACAAACACATGCGACATACGATAAACAACCTTCCGTTTGCCCACGCTTGCCCGCATGGGCCTCTGGTTGCCTTACGACTCCCAGGTCATGTTCCCCTCGACAAAGTTAGTGGGAGGTTTCTTTGACAACAGCACTGGCTCGAACCCTGTCCGCCTGTTTAACCATTGTCCGCAGAGCGTGAGACTGAGGTGCCATCCCACGGTGCCTATTGTTGTATTCTCCCCTAACGTAGCCCGGTAAGTAGCTGGCTACTCCTGGCTGAGTCTGGTCAGATTCGGGCAGGTGTTGGTTGCCCTTCACATGCCTCTAGCTTTCGCTATGGGGTGTCTGACGCAATCCTAATGCTTGATAGGTAAAGGCTTCTACGCTCTATCATACGCACTCCATACTTCAATAGCAAATTCCCCCTTGTTGCTGAAGCCGCTGGCAAGCTCTTAACACGCCCTTGACAAGCCACCCACCCATCAGTATACTTCATTTAACCGATTAAATATAAGCGGTTAAATGAACGACAACCGGGCAACTACCAGCATGGAGTTGCTCAGATCATGTCTAGCCTTCTGGTTGGTCCCTCTCAGTGCATTGGGAGCAGATTGCTGTCTCCTCCCAGTATTCGCGCATCCGAAACCCAACGATCACGGTGCAACGGCTTCGTTAGAGACAAGAGATACAAGTCGCTCTTCTTCAGAGAAGCAACGGCGCTTTTGAGGTCGGAAGTATGTTTACCATAGGGGTAGATTTCGGAACAGAATCTGGCCGGGCGCTCCTTGTTGACGTGCGTAATGGGCGCGAGCTCGCCAGCGCGGTCCATACCTATGCACACGGAGTAATAGACAAGCATTTGCCCAGGGATTCGGTATCTCTGCCACCTGACTGGGCATTGCAGGATCCCGCGGATTATCTTGCTGTCTTCCAGAACGCTGTGCCAAGCGTGGTGCAGCAGAGCGGCGTTGATCCGAAAGAGATCGTTGGCATTGGCATTGATTTTACCTCCTGTACCATGTTGCCTACCCTGCGCGACGGGACACCGCTTTGCTTTCTGGATCAATGGCGCATGCACCCCCATGCCTGGGTGAAGCTCTGGAAGCATCACGCCGCCCAACCGCAGGCAGACCAGATCAATGCGCTTGGGCAGGCGCGCGGCGAGGAATGGGTACGGCGCTATGGCGGGAAATATTCCAGTGAATGGTTCTTCAGCAAGGCCTTGCAGATTCTTCAGGAAGACGCTGAGATCTATGCCGCCAGCGAGCGCTTCATCGAGGCCGCCGATTGGGTGGTATGGCAACTGACAGGCGTGGAAACGCGCAATATTTGCACCGCTGGCTACAAGGCAATGGTCATTGATGGGCGCTTTCCCTCGCGCGACTTTTTCGCCGCCCTCGATCCTCGTTTTGCCGATATTACCGAGACCAGGATGAGCAACCATTTCATGCCCCTGGGCGCTTGCGCTGGCCGACTCACTGAAGAGGCTGCCGCCTGGACGGGCTTAATGCCGGGCATTGCCGTAGCGGTTGCCAATGTGGATGCCCATGTAACTGCTCCGGCGGTGCGAGTCACCGAGCCGGGGCATATGGTGATGATTATGGGCACCTCCACCTGCGACATCTTGATCGGAGACTCGCTGCAAGAGGTCGAGGGCATGTGTGGTGTCGTGCAGGGTGGTGTCTTACCAGACACCTATGGCTATGAAGCCGGGCAGAGCGGTGTCGGTGATATTTTTGCCTGGTGTGTCGAGCATATCGTCCCCCCTGCGTATCATGATCGCGCCAGAGTGGATGGTCTTGACCTGCATACGCTGTTGGAACGCGAGGCGGCGCTTGTGCCGCCAGGCGCATCGGGCTTGCTTGCGCTAGATTGGTGGAATGGCAACCGCTCAACCCTCGTAGATGCTGACCTGTCGGGTTTGCTGCTGGGGATGACGCTGACAACCAGCGCACCGGAAATCTATCGAGCGCTTATTGAGGCAACGGCATACGGCACGCGCAAAATCATCGAAGCCTTCGAGCGCAGTGGACTCCCCATCCATGATCTGGTTGCTGCCGGAGGGCTGCCGGAGAAAAATGCGCTGCTGGTCCAAATCTACGCCGATGTGAGCGGCAAACCCATCGCGCTGTCTGGTTCTCCTCAAGCACCTGCGCTCGGCTCGGCAATGCACGCAGCAGTGGCTGCTGGATGCCATCCCGACATCCGTGCGGCAGCCGAAGTGATGGGCAAGCTGAAGCCTGAGGTGGTCAATCCGATTCCCGCGCATCAGCGTGTCTATGAGCGTCTCTATGCTGACTACGCGATCCTGCACGATTACTTTGGTCGCGGGGTGAACGACGTTATGAAACGGCTGAAGCGGTTGCGCCTTGAGGCATTCGGCAGCCAGCAACCATCTAACGGTTCTCTGCCCCAGGAGGCATGATGAGGCGTGATGATAACGAAGGGATCTAACCTATGCTCCTGACCGGCCTGCGTGAGGAGGTCTGTGCGCTCCATCGTCTGTTGCCGGGCAACCACCTGGTTGCCTGGACCAGCGGCAATATCAGCGCCCGTGACCCCGACACGC
The DNA here is from genome assembly GCA_021323855.1 of Chloroflexota bacterium. Taxonomy (GTDB): domain Bacteria; phylum Chloroflexota; class Ktedonobacteria; order Ktedonobacterales; family JADMIN01; genus JAJPKE01. The sequence goes on from JAJPKE010000033.1 coordinate 49,347, forward strand.
AGTTCATTGTCATCAAGCCGAGCGGCATCAAATATGACGCGCTGACGCCGGAAAACATGGTGGTCGTAGATTGCGATGGCGCCGTCGTTGAGGGACGATACACGCCTTCGTCCGATACCGCGTCACATTGCTATCTCTACCGGCGCCTCCCACACATTCATGGAGTTGTCCATACCCATTCGCGGTATGCCACTGCTTTTGCCGCGGTGGGGAAGAGCATCCCCTGTGTGTTGACGGCGATTGCCGACGAGTTTGGCGGGGCAATTCCCTGTGGCGGGTTTGCTCCTATCGGGGGAGAAGAGATTGGACAGCAGATTGTTTCCATCCTCGAAACCAGCAAAAGCCCGGCAGTGCTGCTGCAAAATCACGGCGTTTTTACCATTGGCGCTTCGCCGGAAGCTGCGGTGAAAGCCGCGATCATGGTCGAAGACGTTGCTGCCACGGTTTGGCATGCGCTGCAACTCGGCCAGCCCGTGCCCATTCCTGATGACATGATAGCCCGGCTGCACCACCGCTATACCACTGTGTATGGGCAGGCTGAGGAGGTTCCCCGATGACCACCGCCGTTGCCACATCCAATTCGCTGGCTTCGCTCGCGTTGCTGAAACGTCCGCTCACCTTGGGGGTCATCGTGGGCAATCGCGGCTTTTTCCCCGATCATCTTGCCGGAAGTGGGCGCGAAACGATCTTGCAGGTACTCGCTAAGCTACACATCCAAACGGTCATTGTGGAGGCAAACCAGACCAACGTTGGCGCGGTTGAAACATTGCAAGAGGCGCGATTGTGCGCCGAGTTGTTTCGCCAGCATCGTGATGAGATAGATGGGGTGCTCGTGACCTTGCCAAACTTTGGTGATGAGCGGGCTATCGCCAATGTCTTGCGCTGGAGCGATCTGCATGTGCCAGTGTTGATTCATGCGTTCCCCGACGACCCACGCGCCATGAGCATTGACGATCGGCGTGATAGTTTCTGCGGCAAGATGAGCGCCTGCAATAACCTACGCCAGTATGACATTCCCTTCACTTTGACCAGCCAGCATACGATGGACCCCACACAAGCCGCTTTTGCCGCTGATCTCAAGGCATTCGTGGGTATTTGTCGCGTGGTGCGAGGCCTGCGTCATGCCCGCGTGGGCGCGCTGGGCGCTCGTCCCACCAATTTCAACACCGTGCGTTTTAGCGAAAAATTGCTGGAACAGGCGGGCATAAGCGTGGAGACGCTTGATCTTTCGGAGGCATTCGGGCGCATCGCGCTGCTTGCCGACGATGCCCAGAAGGTCGAGGAGAAGCTTGCTGCTATCCGCAAATACGCCAATGCGGCAGACATTCCCGACGCTGCGCTGCTGAAGATGGCGAAGTTTGGCGTCGTGCTGGATGACTGGATCACCTCAACTCAACTAGATGCCACGGCAATTCAGTGCTGGACGGCGATGGAAGAATACTTTGGTGTCGTTCCCTGCACATTGATGAGTATGGCAAGCAATGGGTTGATCCCGTCCGCCTGCGAAACCGATGTCGCTGGCGTGGTAGCAATGCTGGCGTTGCAACTGGCATCAGGCCGCCCCAGCGCCATTGTTGATTGGAACAACAACTATGGGGATGACCCGGACAAAGGCGTCGTCTTCCATTGCTCCAATCTGCCCAAAGATATTTTCGTTGATCTGATGCCCAGACTGGATTATCAGGCGATCATCGCGGGAACCGTCGGACGAGAGAACACCTATGGCACGATTGTCGGGCGCGTCCGCGAGAACCCCTTTACCTATTTGCGCATCTCCACCGACGACCTGACCGGCCAGATGCGTGCCTACGTGGGTGAAGGCAAGTTTACGGCAGATCCATTGGAGACGTTTGGTGGCTATGGCGTGGTGCAGGTGCCGCGCTTCCAGGAATTGCTGGCCTATATCTGTGAAAACGGCTTCGAGCATCATGTCTCCATCAACCAGACGCAGGTCGCCCGGAGCCTCGATGAGGCGTTGCGCAAATACCTCGGTTGGTCTGTGTACCACCACAAATAGGGTGGTATTTCCCGGACTGGTCGTGCAAGCCGTGCGGGAGTGACACTGGCGTTTGAGATGAATAAAGAAGTGATGGGCTATGGAACTCCAGACTGATCGTATTGATCGTGCCGGGGAAGTGACAACAAAACTTCGGCGGCTGCGGGAGCAGATGGCAGCCCGCGAGGTTGACGCCATCGTGTTGAACCAGTTGCCCAATATCGCCTGGCTCACCGCTGGTGCGTCCACGTACATCAACCTGGCCAGCGATACCGGCCCATCGTCGCTCCTTATCACTCCCGACAGTGCCTATGTTGTGACGGACTGCATTGAAGGAGGACGGCTCGAACAAGAAGAATCATTGCCTGCGCTGGGTTTTCCCCTGGTGGTCGAACCCTGGGACCTGCGTGGCAGAGAACTGGCAAGACTCACTGCTGGGAAACGTCTCGCGCAAGACGGCCCAGGACAGGGGGCCAATCTCAGCAGTGATCTGCAAACGCTACGGACACACTTACAGCCAGAGGAAGCCGAACGATTACAGCGAGTTGGCTCCCTGGCCAGCGCCGCCATTGCGGAGGTGATGTATGCGATCCGGCCAGGTATGACAGAGCAGGCTATTGCAGGGCTGCTGGCGCAGGCCAGTCTGGCGCGCGGTGGCCATGCCGTCGTGAACCTGGTTGCCAGTGACGACCGCATCAGCCGCTATCGCCATCCACTACCGACCAGCAAAACGGTAGAGCGTTATGTCATGGTCGTGTTGTGCCTGCGTATTCAGGGACTCATCGCGGCGATTACTCGTCTCGTGCATTTTGGTCCCATTCCGGATGCGCTTGCAGCGAAAGCGCAGGTGACGGCGCGAGTTGATGCCAGGATGATCCTGGGCACGCGCGCTGGCAGAACGATGGGAGAGATGTACGCTCTCGCAGCGCAAGCATACCGCGAAGAAGGCTACGCTGGCGCCGTTGAAGAACATCATCAGGGGGGCAGTATTGCCTATCTCCCGCGAGAAATCCTGGCACAGCCCAACGAACCCACGGTCATCGCCGAACATCAGGCGTTTGCCTGGAATCCATCGGTTCGCGGGGCCAAGTCGGAGGATACGATCATCCTCGGTTCTGCCGGTCCCATCGTGATTACGGAGACACCAGGGTGGCCGATGACGCCTGTTGCGGCTGGTGGCCAAGTCATAGAGCGTCCAGCCATCCTTGAACGATAGGACCAACCCATGAAGCTGACTGACACGCCAAGCGCATCCATTCCAGTCTCTCTCCCTGGCGGCGCGGATTGCCGCACTGCTCCGGGGAGCTTCTTGAGGTCTCGTAGAGAGACCTTTGCTTGCGGTGGACCCTAGAAGTGCGTGAGCTGTTATCAGGCACCCGAAGGCGGGTGAGAAAGGAGCAACGACGGCACAGAATACAGGCCCATCCGGTAGTTTCCTGGCCTTCACCATTTCAATGCAGAACAGATCAACGCAGAACAGAAACAGAGGAGAGTCCTTGTGAGTACACCGAAAGTTTTGTCCTCCCGGTCCGAGGGGCAAATTGGTCGCCGGAAGCTTCTAGGTGGCGCTGCTCTTGGCGCTGCGGGGGCAGCTACTTTGCCGGCAATCCTGGCAGCATGCGCAAGTTCGCCATCCAGCGGAAGTGGCGGGAGCGAGGGCAATTTCCCTAGCCACAAACAGTGGAACTTTGTCTTCGTCAACCACGTTACGACGAATGCCTTTTTTACCCCGACCCAATATGGGATTCAAGACGCCTGCGCTCTGCTGGGCTGCAAATATCAGTGGACCGGCTCAGATCACAGCGATGTTGGTGAGATGGTCAATGCTTTCAACACCGCCCTCTCCTCCAACGCCGACGGAATTGCGGTCGCTATTACCGACGCGAAGGCATTTGACGGTCCGGTCCACCAGGCGCTTCAGGCCGGTATCCCTGTCGTCTCCTATAATGCCGACTCGCCCACCCCTGCCCAGAATGGCCGCCTTGCCTACATCGGGCAGGATCTTTACCAGTCTGGCCTTGCAGTGGGGCAGCGGTTCACTACTCTTGTGCAGTCAGGGGACGTGGTCGGCTTTATTGCCACCCCTGGCTCGCTCAACATCCAGCCACGCATTGACGGGATAAAAGCAGCAATTCAGCAATCCGGCCTGCCGATCAATTTCGTCGAGATTGCCACTGGAGCCAAGCAGGAAGACGAGCTAGCTGCCGTTGAGGCATACTATCTGGGTCATAAGAACCTGAAGGGCATGGTGGCGGTGGATGGCGGCAGCACCGCCAGTGTTGGGCAGATTATGCAGAAATATAATCTGCCATCTCAGGGCATCCACGGAGCAGGGTATGACCTTGAGCCACTGACGCTCCAGGCAGTACAAAATGGGTTCCTGGATTTCACTGTTGACCAGCAGCCCTACCTCCAGGGGTTTATCCCTGTGGTGCAGTTGTTCCTGTATAAGCTCTCTGGTGGGCTTTCTCAGCCGGCGGATACGGATACAGGTCTTCTGTTCGTCACCAAGGACAATGTTGGACCCTACCTGAAGGTCCAGACGCGCTTCGAGGGCAGCTCCTCCAAGGAGCAAGTCGTTTCGTCGAGCTAGGCAAACCCAGCCTGCCAGAGTTCTACTCTTCCTTGCTCTATGTGCGGGGAGATAGCAAGAGTGGGGGGACCGGAACCTTGAATCAGGGAACCAGTCCTCCTCTCTTCCAAGTCACGCTTTCTTCTCTACTAGCTTCGCTTATACTAGAGCCAGAAAGTGTTGGCATCAGATTCCGTGGAACGTTCTCTTTGTTGGTGGTGACGTCGTGAGTGCGCCGCTGAAGAACGGAGGAGATTGAAATGGCCGAAGAAGTCCTTTCAAAGGCTACTGATTCCCAAGACAGTCCAGAAGTCCCGCCAGCGAAGAGCCAGGCACTCTGGTCGAGAATCCTGGGAATCTTTTTGAAGCAGCGCGAGGCGACGATTTTCATTATTGCCGTAGCGCTGGTCATCTATTTTCAGGCATCAAATTCAACCTTTCTCTCAAAACAGAACATCGGCCTCATCTCACAATACACAGCAGCAACGGCTATTATTGCGTTCGGTGAAGTGATGCTGCTCATCTGCGGCGAGATTGATCTGTCAGTTGGGTTTGTATACGCGCTTGCTCCTTTTGTCATGTACTTTGCCGTACAAGATGGCTTTCCATTGCCTCTTGCCGTCATCATCGGCCTGGTGGTAAGTCTGCTCGTTGGCCTGTTCAATGGGTTTGTGGTGGTCTATCTGCATGTGCCTTCGCTGATTGCGACGCTCGGAACGGGCCTTTTGCTCAATGGCATTACGCTCACCATATCAAACGCCTTTCAGGTGCTCACCCCTGGAACCGGAACCCGGTTTGCCGGCATCATGGGAAACGATACGTTCTCGGAAATCTTGTGGGCCATTGGCATCGGGGTGGTGATGCAGATTATCCTGAGCCGCACGCGCTGGGGGTTGCATACATTTGCCGTGGGAGGCAACCCGTTGGGCGCAAGCGAGGTCGGCGTCAATATCCGGTTGATAAAGATACGCAATTTCATGATTACGAGCCTCTTCGGTGGCTTCGCGGGCATTCTGGAGGCATTCCGCATTACCTCCACTCAGCCCGACGCTGGTGGCACGGTCATCATGTTCAACGCGGTGGCCGGCGCCGTCATTGGGGGAACGGCCCTTCAGGGCGGCTCTGGAACTATCATCGGTGCTTTCCTGGGAGTGGTGGTGCTGGGATTACTGAACGACGGCTTTACCTTTCTGGGGGTCAATGCCCTTACCTTTGATATAGTCATCGGCGCAGCGATCCTGATCGCAATGGTTTTGAATGTGCGCCTTCAGAGGCTGCGAGAGGCAGGTAAGCAATGAGCGAACAAGCGCCAGAGGAAGTTTTGCGGATCGAGGGCATCGCCAAGCGCTATGGTGCTGTGACCGCGTTGCGTCATGTGTCCTTGCGCTTGCAGCGTGGCGAGGTGCTTGGTCTCATTGGTGATAATGGTGCGGGCAAATCTACGCTCATTAAGATTATCACCGGCTTCATTCAACCAGACGATGGCAAGATATTCCTTCATGGGAACGAAGTGAAACTGCGCTCGGTGCCATACGCGCGTTCGCTGGGCATTGAAACCGTCTATCAGGATTTGGCGCTGGTGAATGAACTCAGCGTCTATCACAATATGTTCCTCAAACGGGAGCGGCTTTTTGGATACGTACCACTCTTGAACAATGCGGCCATGCGTCGGGAGGCGCGCGAACATTTGGCGCAACTGGGCATTAACCTCCCCTCGGTGGATACGGAGGTCGCCAAACTTTCCGGCGGTCAGCGTCAGGCTGTTGCCATTGCTCGCGCTGTCTCGTCCAACGCCAAGATACTCTTGCTCGATGAACCGTTGGCAGCAATGGGCGCCAGAGAGGGTGCCCAGATTCTTGATCTGATTCGCAGCTTGAAGAGGAAAGGCGTCTCGGTGATTATGATTGGGCATAACTATGTCCAGGTGCTGGAGGTATGCGACCGCATCAATTTACTCCAGCGGGGCGAAATCACCTATGACAAGCCTGTTACCCAAAACTCGTTAGAAGAGATCAACGAGATTGTCATGCGTGAGTACCGCACCGCCGCACAGTGAGCCTTTTACAATTCAAGGCGCGCGTTATCGAGCGTCATGTGTTGCCCAATCCCTCACATGCCTCAAACGAAGCGGTTGGTGGTGGCGGGGTCGAAGATATGCAGCCGGTCGGTGTCTACAGCGAGCCGCAGCGTCTGGCCGATCTGCACCGGCGCTGTGCTGGGCAGGCGCGCCACCGACCCGTGCGTCTCCGCCTCGGCGGCAGCCTCCGGCACCATCGCACCGGG
>JAJPKE010000015.1 GCA_021323855.1 Chloroflexota bacterium
CCGATGACCTCGCCACGGCGGTTGCGGATGGCGCTGATGCGATGCAGCGTGCGTTCGATGCCTGCCCGGTTGTCATCGCCAAACTGCCCGATCCGCTCGACCACATACTTCACGTCTTCAGCAGTCACCGGATGTTCGCTCAGGACGACTTCTCGCCCAGGAAAGCGTCCCTCCGGCAACCGACCGAGGTCAAGGACAATCTCGAGCAGTTCGTCACAGTCTGCCATCTGCGTCATTGCCTCGCGGACGCGCGGCGGCAGAACGGCCAGAAGAACGCCAAGATCATCAGAGATCACGTGCTGCATAGTGTGTCTTTTCACCTTCACTGAGGCGTGAGGGAGAGTTTCCTAACCCCTCGACACCGATCACTACACGAGGTTCTACGGCGAGAACCTCACGTTTCCGCAACGCCCGCATTGTGAGATGGCGAACGAGCAGCGCATGCGTGCCGCCATGCTCAAAGCCAGCGGCGCGCAGCGCATCTATCACCGTTCCGTCATACTCACGAACCTGACAGACCACCGGACGCGGTCCCTCCTTCGCCAGGACGCGCAGGCCGAATCGCACGAGCGCCAGTGGAGTATCAGGTTCGTCAGGATGCGCCATCAACCAGAGTTGGTGGGGTTGGGAACCGCGCCCGAGGCGCAGTCGAATCCAGCCGCCGAGCCGCACGCCGCGATCATAGACGCAGGCAAAGGTGGAAGGCTCGAACGGCGGCAGATGCCACGTCCGCGCACCACCGGCGCGGGTGTGGAGCAGTTCATTGCTGCTCAAGCTCTCGGCAATCTGCACACGGCGTGGGGTGGAAGCATCGTAGAGGCGGAGCAATCCCCAAACGTCGTGCCGGTGCCAGCGGCGCAGCGGAATTTCTGGCACGATCTCATCGCTGTGCCTGGTTGTCATTTGCTGCTGACCCGCTAGCGCGCTTCCCGGTAGCGGGCACAGGTCTTCATCATGTTCACCGGCTGCCACCGGCACTGGACGCGCCGCCAGTGTATTCAGCCCGTCCTGCGGCGAGGAGAGCCAGTAGGTCAGTTCGCGGGCGTAACGTTGGAAGCTAAGTTTGCCAAAGAGTTCCATCTCCGGCAGGTCGTCTTGCACACGTGCGAAGAAGCGATGCACACCGCGCATGATGGCGACGTTGAGCGCATACTGGGCCAGCTCCATCAGCACCTCATCGAGCGAGGTGGTGGGCGCGTGGCCGCCGGGATTGGTCAGCGCGGCGAGATACGACAGGTCCCATGCCTCGCCGCCGGGACGCGGACGCGCCTGCGCCAGACCAAGTATCTGCCAGCGGTCCTCGCAGAGCCAGGTGAAGGCGGTGGGCGCCGGGAACAGCGCGCTCAGGAAGGCAGAGAAGCTACTCTGTGGTGCGGGCGACGAGGGGGCGATAACGAAGTGTGCGAATTCACTGTGGCGCGCTCGCGCGTGCCGGTCAATCGCGTAGTAAATGCCAGGTAGGTTGACGTATGGTACTGGTCGGATCATCCGAAGGCAGAAACCCCCTAGCGTGGCCCTTTGACCCTCACCGCTCCTGTGTTGCAGCCCGTATGAGAGCAGGACCACCGCAACCTCGGAATACGTTGAATGTGAGCCGCGACCGATGCGCCAGAGAGATGCACCACGCTTACTGGCTGCGCGCCTGCTCACGAACGATTCCGAGGAAATAGTCGTGAAAACGTGTATCGCCTGTCACCTCCGGGTGAAATGCTGTGCCAAGCAATGGCCCCTGCCGGACGGCTACGATGGGTCCGCTGGAATTGAGTGTTTCACCAGCAGTTTCATCGTCATTCAGCCGCGCCAGCACTTCAACGCCTTCGCCCGCCTGCTCTACCACCGGCCCGCGAATGAACACCGCGTGATACGGCGTCTCGCCCAGCGCCGGCACCTTCAGCAGCGTCTCGAAGCTGGCGCGCTGCGGGCCGAACGCATTACGGCAGGTGCGAATGTTCATCGCCGCGAGCAACGGCTGGCCGGCCAGCGCGTTATCCGTCTCACGCGAGAGCAGGATCAATCCGGCGCAGGTGCCCCAGACCGGCAGCCCACCAGCGATGAGATCGCGGAGCGGCTGATCCAATCCGTAGGCGACCATCAGTTTTCCCATCACGGTGCTTTCGCCGCCAGGAATAATCAGGCCGTCCACGCCGTCCAGATCACTGGGAAGCCGCACGGGAAATGCCCCGGCTCCCAACTCGCGCAGCACAGTGATATGCTCGCGGAAATCACCTTGTAAAGCTAATACGCCGATGCGTGTCATGAGTTACACACGCTCGCTTTCTGCCGCCGGTTGCCAGTAAAGCAACCGGCGTTACGCGGGTCCGGCGTGGAGCACCTGCTCTCGTACTATTGTACCACGAAGCTGCCACGAACCACGCCGGCCATCTATCAGAAAATTGGTGGATTCTTACCAGCCGCGCTGCGCCATCAACTGCCCTTCGGGGATGGCGCGCAGCTCGATGCCGCGCATCGCTTCGCCCAGGCCAGCGGAGACTTCGGCCAGAATCTGCGGGTCCTCGAAGTGGGTGGTCGCCTTGACGATGGCTTTGGCTGTGCGCAGCGGATCAGACGACTTGAAGATGCCAGAGCCGACGAACACGCCGTCGCTGCCCAGGCGCATCACCAGCGCGGCATCGGCAGGCGTGGCGACGCCACCAGCGCAGAACAGCACAACGGGCAGACGCTTCAGTTCGCGCACCTCGCGCACCAGTTCGTAGGGTGCGCCCAGGTTCTTCGCCTCCATCATCAGTTCTTCTTCCGGGATGATGGTCAGGCGGCGGATGCCGTCAGTGATGGCGCGCAGGTGGCGCACCGCCTCCACGATGTTGCCAGTACCGGCCTCGCCCTTGCTGCGAATCATCGCCGCACCCTCGCCGATGCGGCGTAACGCCTCGCCCAGATCGCGTGCGCCGCAGACGAACGGCACCTCAAACTGTTCTTTGGCAACGTGATAGCTTTCGTCGGCTGGCGTCAGCACCTCAGATTCGTCAATGCAGTCCACGCCGAGCGCCTGCAAGATTTCCGCCTCGACGAAGTGGCCGATGCGACACTTCGCCATCACGGGAATGGTCACGGCGTTCTTGATGCCCAGGATCAGTTCAGGGTCGCTCATGCGCGCGACACCACCATCACGGCGAATATCCGCCGGCACACGCTCCAGTGCCATCACTGCAGAGGCGCCGGCCTCTTCAGCGATGCGCGCCTGTTCGGCATTGACGACATACATAATGACGCCGCCCTTGAGCATTTCAGGAAAGTTGCGCTTCACGCGCGTGGTGCCCGTCTGTTTCTCCATTGATGTTTCTCCGCCGATTTCTCGATCTGCCGATCTTGGCATAGAGCCATTGCTGTAAATTGGCCTGGTCCAATCGCATATTTTCTTCGAGTTGAGCAGGCCATATCTCTGGTGATTGTATCACAAGTGAACGGAACCTGCTACAAGAGGCAACGACGGCTCGCAATATCTTGCATCGCTGTATTGGGTCTGTGGGCACAGTTGACCGGTTGATCGCGCAAGGTAATATGGTGCTCTGCGCCGTATCAGCACATGGCGGCGTAGCAACCAACTGCGCGTCAATACCCCAAAATATCCTGCAACGCCTTCTCAGATTGCCTGCTGAGTGGGATGTTCGTCTCCTGCTTATCATCTAATTGCAGGATGTAGCTGTTGCGGGTGAACTGAATCACCGCTTTGACGTGCTGGAGGTTGACAAGGTAGGCTCGATGAGCTTTGAAGAAGCCGCGTCCGCTCAGGCGGCCTTCCAGTTCTTGCAGCGTAAAGTTGGTCAGCGCCTCGGTGGTTGCGGTTCGCAGGTAGGTTTTGCCGTCGCGGCTGGTGGCATAGAGGATATCGCCAGGATCGTAGAGCAGAATACGATCTTCGGCGCGGGCAGGCACTTTGAATGGAGTAAAACGCTCGGGCGCAGGCGCTTCATGCTCGTTCTCCCGCTTGTTCTCCTGCTCGCCGTTCCGGATAATCTCATACTGTGTGGTGACATGGCCGTCTTGCAGTTCGATGACGTGTGTGCAGAACTTGCTCGCCCAGGCAAGGTCTTCATCGCTCATGATGACCACTGCGCCAGCTTCAGCCGACTGCTGTATCAAACGGGCAAAAAGCTCCTGGGTATCCAGGTCGGCGCGCACGTTCGCCTGATCGAGCAGCAACATGCGCGGCTTACCGAGCAAGGCGCGGGCAAATGCCAGGCGACGTTGCGCTGATGCGCTCAATTTTGCGGCATTTTGTTGCGCATGGTCGCTCAATCCTACCAGCGCCAGGATTTCATCCACTTGGCTGACAGGCAAACCACGCAACCGGCAATAGAAGACGAGATTATTACGCACGCTCTGGCGTTCGTAGAGGAGGTCTTCAGTGAAAAGCACGCCAATCTGGTTGCGTGTTTCCTGCTGCCCAGGCTGGCCGCGCGTCTTCTTTTTGTCGAAGAGAATGGGCTGTTCATCGAGTGCAATAGTGCCTCCGCTGGGCGGCAACAAGCCGGCTAGCATCTGGATGAGGACGGTTTTGCCACTTCCTGAAGGACCAATCACGGCAAGGATTTCGCCAGCCGCAACCTCCAACGAGTCGAGCGCAAGGACGATGTGCCCGCCGATGATCTTTTCCAGATGGCGCACGTGCAGCATCCTCAGACCCTCATAACCCTTGTTCACATATCCCGCTGGCAGATAGCCCGCTCTCCATCACGTCTCTCTCTATCATACACCGCCAATCATTCATATCATTCGCCACTCATATGTCCATATTGTTGCGCCGCTCATCAGTAATTCGCGAGTTATTCGCGCCACACATTGCTCTATTCTGTTCCACTTGCCTGCCTGGTACAGCACCGCATCAGGAGCAAATAATCTAACACAGGTAGCCTTATTCTAAGACGTATGCTTCGCAGTTGCTGGTGTGCATTGCGTCTGAGCGAAACTAAACCTGAGCAAGATTGAGCCGAGCGAAAAGGAGATAGAAGCTAGCTCTTGATTTCCTATTCATATGTATGCGAAACTGCTCGCAGATACCCGCTTGGTAGAGGTAGATACCGCCGATGTAAGGGCTGGGGGTGGGGTAGTGGGGTAGTGGGGAGGCATTCAGGAGACGTAGTGTATGGCTCAACCAATTCATCCAGCACCACCAGCTCACTGGGTACAACCACCCCTCCCGCTCCTCCCGGCAAAACCATCCACACCGGGCAACGTGAGGACCGTCATCAACACGATCACGGTCCTCAAGGCGCACAAAATCCGCCTGCATCCGACCGCTGAGCAAGAAGCGTACTTGCGGCGGGCGTGCGGCACGCGGCGCTTCATCTTCAACTGGGGACTGGCCGAATGGCAACGCCAATACGCGGCAGGAGAACAGCCCTCGGCGGCGGCGCTCAAGAAGCAGTTCAACAGGCTACGCGGGGTGGAGTTTCCCTGGACGTATGACGTGACCAAGTGTGTGGTGGAGGGCGCGTTTGATGACTTAGGTAAAGCGTTCAGCAACTTCTTTGCTAAGCGAGCGCAATATCCCAAGTTCAAAAAGAAAGGTCGGTCGCAGGAATCGTTCTACCTCAGCAATGACAAGTTCACCATTGGCGACCATTGGGTGCAAGTGCCAGTCTTAGGCGATTTTATCATCAAGCAACGCGAAGCGCAGGGAGAGCCGATCACCAAACGGGCGCAATTGAAACGCCGCCTCGGCAAGATCAATCTGGCGGAGAAGTTACGCTTCACCGGCACGTCTGGCACGACGGACAAAACGAGCACGATGAGCACGATGAGCACGACGAGCAAGATCATGGGCGCGACGATTCGCTGTGAGGCGGGCTGGTGGTTTCTGAGTGTGCAGGTCCAGGTGCAGGTAGCGCAAACACCTGTGGAGGGGCCAGCAGTTGGCATTGATCTGGGATTTATGCGCTTGGCGACGTTAAGCGATGACACACGGTTTGAGAACCAAAAGCCGTTGCGGCATCTCTTAGCCCAGATGCGCTTTCTCAATCAACAACTCGCTCGCAGGCAGCAGGGCAGCAAGAACCGCGAGAAGACCAAACGCAAATTGGCACGGCTGCATTATCGCATCCGCTGCTTACGGGATGATCTCTTGCACAAAATGGCCCATCAGATCACCGAGCGTTACAGCTTCATTGGCCTGGAAACGTTGAACGTGCGGGGCATGTTCCAGAACCGTCAGCGGGCGCTCTCTGCCTCAGATGCGGCGCTCGGCAGACTGGCGCGCTTGATCGAGACCAAGGCGCAAGCACATGGCACCTGCGTGCAACGGGTGGGGCGCTTCTTTCCCTCCACCAAGCGGTGTCATCGTTGTCACCATCTGCGGGACATCGCCGAAGATGAGCGCACCTATGTCTGTTTCAACCCGGCGTGTGGCTGGACAGGCGACCGGGACCTGAACGCCGCACTCAATATCCTAGAAGAAGCACTCCGTTTGGCAAGCCTGAACCTCTAAGGGGTTGAGGACTTGACCAGATGGCGTTGCCGGTACTGGCTCGGACGGCAACGGTAAAGCACGCCTGTGGACCTGGGGTAAGACTCGCTCGGTTCCTGATTCGTTGGGAACGGAGAAAGCGCCTGGGGCTGAAGCAGGAACAACGAAAAATAGAGGCAAGCGTTTACGTTTGTCTAGATTGATTGGAGCAGCGGGATACGATGATTCATCTCCGTTCGATACTGGCCATCGCCCGCAAAGATGCCCTGGAAATATGGCTGGACAAAGGTAAGCTGGCGACCTTGCTATTTCCTCTGGCGCTGGCGCTTATCTGGCTTGGGATCAGCCGGATTGGCACGAGCCAGCCAGCGCAGCCAACGACGGCGCTCCTGGTCTACAATCCCGGCCAGTCGCCGTTGCAACAGGTGGTCAGCGGTCTCTTGCCGGAAGCCAAGATGACGCCGGCCAGTTCGGCTCAACAGGTAGCGGCAGCATTCACGGTGAGTGGCACCGGCAAGCCCGCCAGTTATGGCAGTTATGATGTTGGGCTGGTGATCCCAGCCGGCTTCGAGGCGAGCCTGAAGGCCGGCAACCGTCCACATGTCAACCTGTATCTCAACGGCACGACAGTAGACTCAGGACAGGAAGCTCTATTGCAGGCCGCCATCAGCTATTACGCGCGGACGGTCATCACGCCTGCATCGCCTGTCAACGTGATGACCGCAACCATCCATCCGGCGTCTGCCGCCACCGCGCCGCCATTCTCGCTGGGGGAAGAATACGCCAATCTGGTGGTGCCGATTTCTTTTGTGGTAAGCCTTGCGCTGCTCCCAGGGCTGCTTATCGAGGAGAAGGAGAAGGAGACGCTACGCATGCTGCTGGTTTCGCCCGCCTCGTATACCGATGTGCTGCTCGGCAAAGTTCTCGTGATCTTTCTCTACCAGATTGTACTCTCGTTGACCATGCTGGCGTTGTTTGGCGCTTTCTCCGGTAACGCGCCGCTCTTGCTGCTCCTGCTGTTCTGTGGCATCATGCTAGCCCTCTCGGTTGGGCTTTATCTGGGGGTTGCGCTGAAAACCACTGGAGCGGCGGGCGGCATAGAGGCTGTGATTGTCTTTGCTTTCATCATCCCCGCCACCTTCGTGCCGCTCATCCCGTATTTGAACGGCAATGCCATCACGCAGATCATCAAGGTTCTGCCAACGTACTACCTGGCCGATGGCATCAATAACGCGCTCCAGCGCCGGGGCAGCTTTAGCAGCAACGTCATAGACATCTGCGTCACGCTGGGTTGTGCGCTGGTGATTGTCGTCGCAACACTATGGTGGCTGCGACGGCACGCCGACCTAGCCGCCACGATCTAGCTGCTGGGCCAAGCAGGTGCATCCCCTGCTCCGTCGCGGGCTACTTTCGGAGACGTATCAGACGTTGGCGAGCGTGAGAAAATGGAGATTGTTGCCCTCGCCAACGATGATCCGTTGCCCGTTCCGGCTCACCGCCAGACACCTGAGTTCACTTTCCGCTGGCCAGCGAGCTACTTCGCCCCCTGTCTGTGCATCCCAGAGCCGCAGGGTCGCATCATCGGACACACTGAGGATAAAGCGGCCATCGGGGCTGAAGACGCCAGCATTCACCTCTCCGCTATGCCAGAAGGCGCGCAGCTCTTCTCCTGTTTGCACATCCCAGAGGCGGAGCGTCATATCACTGGATGCGCTGAGGATATATGTGCTATCAGGGCTGAAGACGCACGTATTGATGCTTTGTGTGTGCCCCCAGAACGCACGAACTTCATCTCCTGTCTGCGCATCCCACAATATGAGAGGAAAATGTTTCTCTGTCAGGCTAAATAGTGCCCCTTTTCCACCCAGGACGTAGCGGCCATCAGGGCTGATGGCGCAAGCGGTCACCGTACTGGCATACTCATCGCTCTGTTCCTGGTACATGTAGATGAGTTCTCTCGTTTCGACATCCCACAGCCGGACACCGATATCCCGGAGATCTCCTGACGTACTCACGATGTAGCGGCCATTGGGGCTGATGGCGCAAGACTCTATTCGTTCCGTATGATCCTGGAAAATGGCGCTTTGCTCGCCCGTTGTGACATCCCACAGGCGGAGGGTGCTATCCTGCGATCCACTGAGAGCGTACTTGCCATCGGGGCTAAACGCACACGTTAGAACCATTTTGGTATGTCCCTGGAGGATGCGCACCGGCTCCTCGGTCTCAACATTCCAGAGCCGCAGCGTGTTATCTCTGGAAGCGCTAAGAGCATAGGTGCCATCAGGGCTGAAGGCGCAGGACCATATGAGATCAGAATGGCCCTGAATGGTGGTGCTCTGTTGGTTTATCTGATCTACTGTAGCACGCTCGATATTCGCGACATTCCAGAGTCGTTGTGTGTTATCGTTCGATGCGCTCAGCGCGTACTGACCATCTGGGCTAAATGTGCAGGCGCTTACCCTGGCTGTATGTCCCTGAAAGGTATGGAGCGGCGCGCCCGTTTGCAGGTTCCAGAGGCGGAGGGTGAAGTCATCAGATGCGCTCAGGAGGTGGTTTCCATCCGGGCTGAAGGCAAGAGCATTCACATAGGCGGTATGACCGGCGAACGTGCGCAGCGCCTTCCCCGTTTGCGTCTCCCACAGGTGTATCGTGTAATCGCTCAGCGTTCCGAGGATATACCGCCCATCCGGGCTGAAGACGCAGGTATGGATCAACCCATTCTGCACCTGAAGGGTGTAGAGCGGTCGCCGTTTCTCGTTCTGTACATCCCAGACGAGGATGCTGGCGTTCCAGGACTCGGCATCGCTCGATGCGCTCAAGGCATAGCGCCCATCCAGGCTGAAGGCAAGGGCGCCCATCGCGCTGCGTCGCCCCTGAACGGCATGCGAGTGAGCCGTGCGTCTCTGCTCGATATGCGAGATGTCCCAGAGACGCAGGACATGATCTTCCGATGCGCTCAGGATTTGCGCGCCATCCGGGCTGAACATACAGGTCTTGATTTCAGCGAAATGCCCCAGGAGCGTAGCAACCAATTCGCCGGTTTCCACGCTCCACAGCCGCAGTATGCCGTCGCGCGCGCCACTCAGCACATACCGGCCATCAGGGCTGAACGCAAAAGCATGAATCCAGTTGGGATATCCCTGGCGTGTCTCAGTTGGCCCCTGAAATGTGCGGACAACAGTTCCTGTCTGGATATCCCATACCTCTACGGTAGAGGCGGAAGTACCGCCTACACTCAGGACATAGCGTCCGTCTGGGCTAAAGATGCAGGCGCTGATGCTGCCTGGCGTTTTCTGGAACGCGAGTCGTTCTTCCCCTGTTTGCACATCCCAGAGCCGTATGGTGTGGTCCTGGGGCACGCTCAGCACATAGCGCCCGTCGGGGCTGAAAACACAGGCGCCTGTATAGGTATTGTGTGGCATGATGCGCAGCAAATCGCCGCCCGCTTTATCCAGCGTTTGTGAGGTCAGCGCGAAATGCGGGTCGGGCCACATCGGCCAATCATGCAGCAATGGATAGACCGACGGCGCGCGTACCCGTAGCTGGTTCGGCAGTTCCTGTGGCGCGCTGTCGAGGATATGGCGGCTCAACTCCAACGCTTGTTTGAGCATTTGAGGGCTGCTGTCTTCGTTCGTCAGATACGAGAGGTCATCTACTGCGGCCTGTGTTGAGCCAGCCTGAATGCGCGCCTGGAGAAACTCCGCGTCGAAGAGCGTCGCGTGGAGTTCGTCCCATAATTGGCCTGCCGCCTGTTGGAAGGCCAATTCGCTGACCATCCGTTCATTGACGATACCGCGCGGGCGCTCGGTGGTATTCACGAGGTAGGGCGCCTGCCCGGAGACTCTGCTGAAATAGTGAGCGAGGTCCCGGTGGCGTGCGCTGTTCGTGTCGCCGGAGAGATAACGGCTTTCGATGGCGCTCTGCACCTGCTGATGGTAAAACGCGAGCACAGCCGTCTGGTCCACGGCGCGTTCGGTCAACCCCCACTCGATATCGGCATAGAGCCGCGCCCAGAGGACCGCCGGAAAGTGTTTCCCCTCCGGCGCAAACAAGTACGAGCGTGTCATATCACGAACAAGATCGGGATGCTGGTCAATGACGGCGAGCACTTCATCTTCAGTGAGGCCATGCTTGCCGGCGGCGATGAGTCCCAGCGCGTAGGACGGCAATACCTTCCCATGCTGCGTCTCCTCTTCCATCTCCCCTAGCCAGGCGCCGATGAGACCCGGAACCGTTGGCTGGAGTGGCGGAAGCTCAGTTCTCCACGATGGCCAGCGGCGCGCTCGTTCGGCAATCACGCGCAGGCCGAGCGGGTTAGGATGGTCCCGATAGTAGGCTTCGATGGCTGCCAACTGGTCAGGCGTACAGGCACGGCCCTCATCTCTGAGCCACGCGCCAAACAAGGTCATAGCGTCGCCAACGGCGGGTGGTCGAACAGTCATCTGCGCAGTGGCGGGCAGGCGAGACTGGATGGCGTCACTGTCAGCTCCCGGCAGCATCGAGATGATCAGGTGGACGTGAGGCGGTAACGTTGCTGGAATCCACCGGCTGAGGTGTTGCTGGTCCTGGGAATGGCTCTGAGGATGGTCGCCCTGAAGCTGGTCAAGGGCGTCTACCAGCAGCATGAGTGGGCGATCAGCCGTTGCCAGCCCCAGGAAAACAGGCAATTGGCGTTCGCGTTCGGCAAAGGAGTCTGGCACCACCAGATCGTTGGGGTGAGGGTAGGCGGCCAGCAGATCGCGCTCGATGCCAGCCAACAGGTCGCTGACATGCGAGACCGTCGTGGAGCCGCCAATGAAATACTGCTGGTGGAGGACGTTTGTGTAGGTGGTAAGCGCAGCCTCCGCCGCTTTGAGCAGCAATGAGGTTTTGCCGATGCCGGGGACGCCGGAGAGCAGCAATGGCGTCGCGGCAGGAGCGGACAGATAAGCGGCAATGCGTGCCAATGCGTCTTGCTGGCCAGCGAAATGGCGCAGCCGGTCGCGCGCGAAGGCAAGGTGCGCCAGCGCATCGCGGTCATCGGCTTGCTCTCCAGCAGAGCGCGCCAGCGCCCTATCAATACGCTGCGTCAGCGCCTGTTGTATCTGGGTGCAAAACGCTTCGATTGATTCATCACTGATGTGGCCATCAATCACCTCGGCGTTGTACGTCTGGTAGTGTTCTCCATAGGCGGTGCGCAGATTGGCGATCAATGCAGCCAGGTGTTCTCTACCCAGCGTGGTTGGCTCTTTGAAGTGGTCTGGAGCGCCAGCGTTGGTCATCCGGCGATGGAGAATCAGTGGGGTTGCCGTTGGAGACCCTTGATAAATGCCAGCGTCAATCTCTTGCTCGGTCACGGAGGCCGTCAGCGCAACACGAGTCTGATGTGAAACCGGCGCGGTGTCGCATGCCCCGCTGAGCGCATCATGCAACATCACGCTCTCCTGCTCCCAGCCATCTCCGCGTGGACGCAGCACATATGCAGCGAGAACGGCGTTGGTGTCCAGGCGATACCAGCGTTGCGCCAGTGTGCGCGCGCTTTCCGAGAGGTGCGCCATGAGCAGGTCAAAATCCATCTGGGGAATGGCTTCAGCGAGCATGCGTGTGCCATAGCGATCACCAAGCAATGCGACGAAGTTGACATCGGGCGAGATGCGCTGGCAACGGCCAATTTCTTCCAGGCAGGCGCGCACGACATACTGGTCTGCGCTGGCTGATTCTGAAATTCCCCAGCGCAGATCAATCGGCAGGAATCGCGCACCGCGTTCCAGGCAATAGCGACGCAGCGCAGGGAAGACGCGCGCCTGCAAGGCATCGCGCTCGGTTTGGAAATCAGCGAAGGTCGAACTGAAGAAGACGCGAATGACCGGAGCGAGATGTGGCATATGGTCCTCTATTTCCTGTACAAAATCACAGTTGGTTTCTATGGTTTCTATGGTCTTTACGCCACTTCGCGCCCATCTGAATGTGCTGTGGCCACACCAGCTACACCGGCTACATCTGCCCGGATCAGCCGCGTGCTCAACTATCAGTGTCCGGGCTGGTGGGGTCCAACCACGAGCGTTGACGAGGAGAATCACTGGCAAGTGTCGTATGGGTGAGCTTACCCGTACTCTCCAATTGCTCTAGCGCCCGTCGCACGATGCCTTCGCGGGTACTTCCCTGCTGATGATAGAGATTCAGGCTTTGCTCTAGCATGGCCTGCGCAGCGGACGGTTGCCCTTGTCTGGCGAGCGCATAGCCAAGCGCCAGCAGGATATCAGCTCGCTCAGGAGCGGATTGATGAGCGCGTTGCAGTACGCGATACTCTTGATGAGAGTATACACTATTTCTATAAATTATCCAGCCGGGCATCTATGCTTTATACAAATGCCAGCGGCAGGCGTTGCAGGCCACGGAAGGAGATGGTGTCGCGCCATTGGGGCGTCTCATCCAGCATGCGCAGGTGTGGATGGCGGCGCAACAAGGACTGGATGGCGACCTGCCCTTCCAGCCGGGCCAGCGGCGCACCCAGACAATAGTGCATACCCATACCGAAGGTAAGGTGACGGTTCTCGCGGCGCGTGATGTCCAGCCGTTCGGGGTCAGGGAAGACGTCTGGGTCGTGGTTGCCGGAGCTAAGCAGCAGGTTGAGCGTCTGCCCGCGCTGAATCACCTTGCCGCTGACCTCGATATCTTCGCTGGCAACGCGCGAGGTCATCTGGCTGGAGGCATCATAGCGCAGAAACTCCTCGACGGCGGAGGGCATCAGATCGGGTTGCGCGCAAAGCAGCGCAAACTGGTCCGGGAAGCGCATCAACGCCAGCATACCGTTGCCAATGAGGTTGACGGTGGTTTCGTGGCCGGCGATGAAAAGCGTCGTCAGCGTGACGATCAACTCAGGCTCGCTCAATTGGTCGCGCTGATCCTGCGCCTGAATCAGCCCGCTGAGGATGTCGTCGCGAAGCGCCTGGCGCCGTTCCTCGATGATCTGCTGGAAGAATGGGTAGATTTCCAGCGCCACCTGGCTCGCCGCCAGATAAATCTCCGGCGATTGCTTGCAATCCAGCGCCTGTACCAGCACCCGCGCCCAGCGGATCAACTGCTCGCGCGAGTCCACCCTGACGCCCAGCATCTCTGAGATGATCGTCGTCGTCAGTGGCAGCGCATAGTCGTTGATGACATCGAGTTGCCCCTGCGCATCGGCGGCATCCAGCAATTCATCGGCGACGGCCTGTACACGCGGACGTAGCTTCTCGATCTGGCGCGGCGTGAAGGCGCTGCTGACGAGATTGCGCAGGCGTGTATGCGCCGGTGGATCGGCAAACAGCAGCGATTGGCTGGTGAGCGAGAGATAGAGTTGCACGGCATCGGGGAGCGCCGCCTGCGACGCCGTGCGGTCGTCATCCGGGAGCCGGTGAACGAAACGCTGATCTTTGAGGATGCGCATGATATCTGCATGGCGCGCGATATGCCACATGCCTGCTATTCCTGGCTCGAACGACATGCCCCAGTGAACCGGGTCCTCGTTGCGCAGGCGGTGATAGAACGGATACGGATCGAGATGGAAGGCTGGCGCGAAAAGGTCGAACCAATCGACGGATGGCGCAGTCGTCGTGGTCGTCGTAGGCGTCTCCATTGGCGTTCCCCTCTCGCGCTAGCGCGATGCCGTATCGGATGGCCTGGCAAGCCGCAGTCGCTCTCTATCACTTCCCTGAAGCAGTCCACGCCGGAAACCATCCGCCGCCGCCTGCAACGCCTCGCGAACCATTTCGCTGATCGAGACGGTTTGCCCATCAGCCAGGATAACTTTGACGTTGCCCATCAGCACGAACACGTCTATCTCCAACTGTGATGCCGCTGGCTCAGTGGTGGGAATATGTTCTTCGTGGCCGGACGTGACCACCCCGCTGGCGCCTTCGCCCAGCATATTGGTGTCGCTCAGCAGCACGGTTGAGCGCACGGTGACGCGCACATTGCGGGGCACAAAGATCATCGCGTCGCCCATGATGACCCGCACCCGCATCTTTGCCTGTGGTGGAATCTCAGCCTTGCGCAGATCGAGTCGTATCCCACCCATGAATGCCACTGCCTCGGACTCTGGCGCGAGCTTCCAGGGACGGCGCAGCTTCTTCACCTGTCCCATGAAGGCTACCATGCGCTTGCGAGGCACGCTCGAAGTGGTTGTGGCTAGCGGATGGGGCCGCTCCAGGATGGCCAGCGACGCGCCAGGTGAGGCAGGTAACTCGCGCAAGATGACCTGGCATTCGTCAGCGTTCTGTGCCAGCACCAGCGCATCGAGCGCGCGCCGAAACGTCTCGAACTCGATATCGCCGCGCTCATAGCGCGCACGTACATCTTGAATGGCGGCTTGCTGCGCCGCCAGGGGTGTCGTGGTCGTTGAGGTTGCCGGTGTTGGTTGTGTCGGTTCCACACTGCGCTCCGTTTCGTTCCGCCTGCTGGTAGCAATGGGCAGCGCGTCATATCTCATTATCCCACAGAACAGGCTACCGGATGATTTCTATACCCACCAGTACGTTAACGATGATACGTGCGTTGCAGCAACAAATCAAGGGGTACCACCTGACAAGAGGTGCCTCATTCTGGCTGAACGGAGTGGAGGATGGCGGAGCGAATCAGTTCGATGGCGACGTGGTTCTCGCCGCCCTCCGGCACGATGATGTCGGCGTAGCGTTTCGACGGCTCGACAAAGGCAATGTGCATCGGTCGGACGGTGGCAAGATATTGCGAGACCACACTCTCCACCGTCCGCCCACGGTCGCGTACATCGCGCAGCAACCGGCGAATGAAGCGCAGGTCAGCATCGGTATCCACAAAGACCTTGACATCGAAGAGGTTGCGCAGTCTCGGCTCCACGAAGAGCAAGATGCCCTCGACGATCAGCACCGGACGCGACTCAACGGTGATGGTCTCAGGCGCGCGGGCGTAAGCGGCGAAGTCGTAGACGGGGCGCTGAATCGAGTGGCCCGCTAGCAATGCCTGGATATGTGCCAGCAGCAGGTCAACCTCGATGGTATCGGGGTGATCCCAATTGATCGCGGCGCGTTCCGTCTCTGAGACATGTTGGTATTCACGATAATAGGCGTCTTCGGGCAACTCCGCCACGCGCTCGCGTCCGACTGCCTCGATGATGGCGCGTGCCACCGTCGTCTTGCCTGCGCCCGTCCCGCCGGCCACCCCTACCACCAGCGGCTTGCGTCCGGCGAAACTGTTCATGCCTGAGTCCTCGAAATACTGCTATATCAGTTCTTTGCGCTTCAGACGGTCTATACTGGCCGTCACATCCGTGATGTTCAATCCGGTCGCCCTGGCGATGCTGGCCGGTGTTGCACTTGAACTATAGGCCGCCATGACTACGCGGTCAATATCCACTTTGCCGAATTCACCCATTGTGATCGTCAACACATTGTTGATGAGGGTACCTGCACTGGCCAGCGGGACATACTGGCCTCCACTGTTTTTGGCTATCTGCTGAAAAGTGCGCTGCATATCGCGGTCGTTACCGATGCCCAGGCAGAAAATCGTGATACCTTTCTCCCTCGCCTCCTGCGCCACCGTCTGTACGTTATGCCCACAGGGGCAGCCACGCGAGAACCCATCGCCAGATGCTCCCTCGCCATGCGGAGGAGCATCGCCCGCCAGCAAGATCACTTTATGAGAACCTTTGCGCCATTGCATGCGATACACTGCATCGTAGATGCCATCAACGACCGCTTCAGGCCCGTCGCCGCCGCCTTCGGCACTTGCCCTATTGAGCGCCTGCTGTGTCTGCTCCAGATTTTCAGAAAGTGGAGACAGATTAGTGACGAACGAGCTATCTTCTGGTGGATGGTCGCGATAGAGAACGAGTCCATACGCCATTTTGGGTTTCATGCTATGTGTCGCCAGCTTACTTGCAAATGCCTTGAGTTCTTTGCGGGTAGCGTCAATATAGCTGGACATGCTACCAGTTGCGTCCATCACGAAACAGATATCCACCTGGCGTAAGGCTTCGTCGGCGTCAAACAGTGGGTTTCCCGAACGGTCATGGTGTCCGCCTGGCGGTTCATAGCGGCGAGGCATGGTTGTATTCTCCTCACATACTGCAAATACAACATTCGATGAAACAACAAACAACAACAATTGACGCATGACAGGAATGTACGCAATTGCTGGGACTCCTCACCCCACACACCACCCCTCGGCGCCTCACGGTGTACCTGGTGGTTTGTGTGTGCGAATCACCCGTGTACCTGAAGACGCGGGGACAGGAGGCGTCGCGCGAATGCCAGAGGCGCTTGCACCGGTAGGCGAATAGCTCCGTATCACCTTAGCGCCGTGTGGCGCAGGGGGCGTAGGAGGGCGATAGGGGCCGACGACTGGATTGACAACTGGGTTGACGACCGGCGTCCCAGCCGCAATGCCCCGCAAAAACTTGCCGTAGGTGGCTTGCCTGAGCGCTCCTGTACTGATTGCCGCGCGCTCGGTAGCAGGAATAGTAAACGTCGGCCAGGGAACACGGTTGCTGGTTTGCGCCTCTGGGAGAGCTGGAACAGCAGTTGGCGTCGCCATAAGACTTCTCACCTCATTTCTGGCAGATCATGCAACCTGAGCAATATGCACTTTGATGCGGAAATATTCAGTACCGGGGCCGCCCTGCAAGAGCATGCCATTGACCAGCGGCAGCGATGAATTGACCGGCCAGGTGCGCCACACGCCCGCACTCCCACCGGGGCCACTGCTTCGCGCCTCTGGAAGCGCCAGGTTGGTGATGTACCATTGGTCTTTATGTGGGTCGTAATCGAACGCGGCTTTGGCGGCGATATCTGGCATCTGGTCTGGCGCTGGTGGTAATGATGAAGCGTTTGGCTTGAAATGCCAGGCATTGAGCGTGCGCTCCGGCCAGCCGACGACATAATGGGCGCGCATGAGGTCCATTTGAAAGTCATCGGCATTGCTCGATCCTTTGTGACGCATCAAATAGAGGAATGGTAGGTTAGTAGGCTGCTTGATACGCTGATTGCAGCATGGGCAGGCGAGTCCGCGTGTGGGCGCGGCCACGTAACTGTGCCAGTCGCACGATGGCGTGGGGCAGGGAATGACCCGGTCGTAGAGATGCCAGAGCGCCTCCTGCCATTCGGCGGGCTGCGGGCGACGGCCAGGATCGAAGAGTCCCTCTACGAAGGCGCGGCGAAAGAGTTCGCTCATCTCATTGCCGAGAATCCGCGCGCTATATGGCTGCCCCTGCGCGCGATTGGAACGATCAGTTGGATGTTCGATATAGAGTGCGCGTTCACCCAGGCGTAGCTCTTCGTCGCGGTCTGGATCCCTGGAATCATGCACCTTGTCTCCGTTCAACGGATGCCAGCGCAAGAGCCAGAGGTAGAGAATCACTGCCAGTGCGTGCCGGTCACTGCGCACATTAGGTATGGTTAGTGACCCCTTGACCAGTTCCGGCGCGCGATACCAGGATGTCCCCTGGACAGTGGGTGAAATGCGGCCAGGAACGGTGATGCTGTCGCAATCAATCAGCGTCATACGGCCATCATAAGCGTCCACCATAATGTTTTTGTCAGAGAAATCAGGATAACAGAGTCCACTCGACGAGAGACGGTTGGCCGCGTTCACGATTTTGATGGCCGCTGCCACGCGCCCAATGAACCAGCCGCGCTCGTCTGGCTTGAGAACCCGTTCATAGTAGGTGCGGAAGAAGAAGTTATCAACCGTACGCAACCCCTGAGCGAAGCGCATGCGGAACCCAATGCGTGGCCTGATGACGAGCTTCTCTGGCCAGGAGAAATACTCTTCCCAGTAGGGTGCATTTTTGGTCGGGTTGACATCATTGATAAGTGTCTTGATGCGTTGCATGCGCTCAGCATCATAACCTGGCCGTGAGAAGTAGAGTTTGACCAGGTGTTTCCCAGAACGCGAGCGGAATATCTCGCCTTCCGCCCCGGCGCTGAGCGCTTCGGTGTCGTATTCTTCAGTTGTGCCATCCTCAAAGGTAACGGTTTGGTAGGGCATAGGGTTTACCTGCCTTGATAATTCTCGTTGTGATGGTAGTTCATTTTGCGCTGCTGGTTGGACGGTAGATGGCAACCAGCGTGCGGTCATCAAAGGATTGCCTCTGCCGGTAGCCCAGCCTATCTTTCAGCGTCTCTGCTGCCTGCTTTGCCGAGAGCGTTGGCGCGAATGCCTCAGTGATGCCATGCTCCTGCAAAAATTTGGTTAGTTCTGGTATGGGTTGCCCGTTGACGACAGAGACCCCCAGATCATCATCTATACCATCGGTCATGCCGAGAATGATGGTTTCGTGGATCGCTGGCTTCACATCACAACTGTGCTGCCAATCGTCATCCGTCGCGCGGAGCAGCGGCAACACCTGATTGTCTATACCACTGATTTGTGGCTTTTGGAGATAGCGCCAATCGGGCCGGTCAAACGCGCCAGCGAAGAGCGCGCCGTCGCCGATCTGGGCACTGGCGATAAAGAGCAGCGGCTCTCCCATCCGGTTCCGATAGGGCACGGCGATGAACACCAGCAGCGTTGAGTGCAGTTCGCTCACTACAATCTCTTCCTTATCGGCTCTCGCTTTCACAGCGTCTCGCGCTGCCTGGAAGCAATTGAAGAGGCTGGCCGTGGCACATCCCCTTGCTGCCCCTGACTCCGGCTCGCGCTCGATCTCGCGCAGCAGGTCATATAGTGCATTGCGCGATGGGTTTGGCGACGACTGCACGGCCTGTGTCACACCCAGGACGGCGGCGCGGGCGCCCCAGCGTGAGAGATGCTTGGAGCCAACGCCATCAGCGATAGCAACTACCATCGCTCGATTGCCCACGAGAGCAAGATCAAAATCGTCTTCGCGGAACAGCCCATCTATTTCATGGCCCAGCCCCCGGCGGCTGGCTCCGACTGCCCGCCAGCCATCGGTAAAGAAGCCATATCTTGTGTTGGTAGCTGGCGCATTGGGGCCAGCGTTATATATCGTTCTGCGGTCGGCTGCTGCCATGTTTTCCATGCGCTGCATTGCTGATCCAGGGACATTTTCACTATCCTCTTTGTCCGCATACTTCCGTTGAATAGGCATCTGCTCATTGTTTGCATCGGTATACATCCAGAGCAAATGTGGATGCTCATGTTGCTCCTCTGCATAGTTTTTGGGATTTTGCTTCTCGATCTTATTCACATCCACCGGCTCTTGGCGCGGATTCGGAGGAGGTGAGGTGACGAGACGTTGCGGTGGTGGCGGAGGCGAAGGTGGCAGCTTTCCTGTCACCTTCGCTGCTGGCGGCTGCTGATCGCCAGCGGCCTCATTTGTCTGTTCTATGGCGTTGCCCGCCTGAACTCGTGCCGTATCTAGCGACGATTGTGCGTCGTCTTTTGAGCCAGCCAGCGGTGCATTCATTACTTCACTTGTTGGGCTGAGTTTAGGATTGGCAGCAGGTGATTTTGTAGGCTGCACGAGAGGTTGCGCTGGAGGTTGCGCCTGGCCAGTTCCTGGTGCAACAACTGGCGCATGTTGCCTTATCGCAGTCGGGGATCGGTGTTCTTCGGTGCGCACAGCTTTTACCTGCCCGGTATCCGCAGATGGTGGTTGCGTACCCTTTTCATCACGCATCGTCGCTGGTTGCTGCTTCGCATTCCCATCATCAGGGGGCTTGTGTTGTTGAGAATCATCGTGTGTCATGTGGTTGACCTTTCCTGGCGCTGGCTGTTCGGATCGAAAGAGAATGACGACGAGTGCGAGGAGTGCAAGAACACCTAAAGCAAGGAGCAAAAGTCCCAGGGTATGCAGCGGTGACGCGCCCGGATGGGGAGCAATGGCCGAAATCAGGATAGCGAGAATTGGAGTGAAGAACAGTTCCATCAAGAGAATGAGCAGGAGAAGCACTATTGCAATGACCAGGATGACGAATAACAGCACCGATCCCCATCCAGCAATCAGCACATCCTGCAACCTATCGAGGATGTCCTGGTTCCCTGGTTGAGCGGTTCCGCGATGGAGAGGAGAACCGTGCAAGCGTAGTCGCTTGACCTGCTGTTTGGCTTTGGGGGCAGGTGGCTCTGGTTTGTCACGCCTGATTGGCGGATGTCCCATGATCGTCTCATTTCTCGCTGCCGCATCGCGCCGCATCGCGCTGTTCTGAAAAGTGTCAGTAATCAAGACTCTTGAGATGGTAATGGTAATGGTTATGGTAATGGTTATGGTTGTGGTTGTGGTTCAACCCCATACGGAAATGGCGGCAACTCCATGACAGCGTTGCCTGAGACATAGGCATCACATTCCAATGCGATCAATTGTGTTGCCCAGGCGAAAAAGTTGGACAGTGACTCCGCTCGCGCCGGGTGCAGGCGTAATAAGGTACAGCCAAATGGCCGCAAGGCCGCCGACAAATCAATGCGCATCTGAAGCACGATGAGTTTTGGCGTATGTCTGGCGCCTGCACGGTGGAGATATGCCAGCGCCTGCTGCCAATCTCGTTCATCGTTCGGGATGTCGCCAAGCACCAGGAACACCAGCGCATCCAGGTCGCCTGGATGTTGTGGCGTAGGATCAATCGTGTCGTAATGCAGCGCGGCTGCCAGACTACGTAAGGCGGGCGCCAGCGATGTGTCGCCACCGGCATCGAGCGTGAGTGGTGGTTGAAAATGTCGCACGGGTTCGAGCCACGGAAGCTGTGGCTCATGAAGCGCCGCAGCGCGCTCCTGAAGCGACGTGGCGCTGAGATAGGCATGGCGCGCAGACCACTGCTGCCGGGAGAGGACATTGCGCACATTGTCGAGACCCTCTAGCATGGCAACATTGAGTTGTCCGCCCATATGGGCCGAACAATCCAATAAAAAGTACACCGGCAGGCGCCGCAAGTTGCGGATGGCGGGTAAGGGCGCAAGCGGCGCTCCACCAACCGGCGGCGATTTGGTCGGATCTCCCATCAGCAGCTCCAACTCATGAGATGACAGTGTTCACTCTGGCCTGCGGCCACTCCTCTCCCCGCAGGGAGAGGAGCCGGAGGTGAGGATATACCTGACTTATCCGCCATATTTGATGACGCCGGATACAGCGGCGGTTGGCGCAACCATATCGGCGGTTTCACCGCCGCCGGCCAGCGCTTTCGAGACGCCGGCAATAGAGCCAGTGATCCACTTGAAATAAGCCTTGATCTGCTCAGGCGTAGCATCGCGCATCAGGTAAACTTCATCAGTGACCTGCCTCAGCATGGCCGGATCTGCGTCGTCGCCACAGCCTAGCGCGATAATCGTGGGCCGCTGACTGCCGCTCAACGCCTTGATCTTTGCGACTTCCGGCTGCCAGACATCAGTCGGTTGGCCATCGGTGAGGAGATAGACCAGCGGGCGGTAATCGCCTTTCTTCGTGGTATCAGTGGTCGCGTTCAGGTCGTTCTGGATGGATTCCACCAGCACATGGAAGGCGGACCCCATCGCCGTGCGTCCGCCAGCCGTGAGCGCTGGTGGAACGAAATCTACCAGCGCCGTGAAATCTTCCTGCTCAGCGGCATCTGCAAAGCGAATGACTGAGAGATAGACCGTTTCGACAGCGCGTGGCTCTCTCATTAGTAAGCTATAGATCAGCCCCAATCCTTCATTGACCGCAACGATTGGATCACCCATCATCGAGCCGGAACAATCGAGCAATAAATACACCGGCAGACGGCGCAAACCACTGGATGGCATAGCAATTCCTCTTTCTCAATACGTGCGCAAAACACTGCGCGCAACAGAAGAAATCAATCAGGGACGATAGACGGCAGTATCACAGGTATCATCTGGTGGTTCGTCTGTTCTGTTCCTATGGGTCCTCCTCTTCATCTGTTCCGTTCGCTGGCTGCGCTCCACTGGCTGTCGCCGTCCTGGTTGTATTGATGCGGCGCACGCTAGCTTCCAGCGACGATGGTAGCGCAAATTGTTCACGCACCGCCTCCTGCCCGGTGACGGCCCTAGAGAGATTCACGACAGATCCAGACGTGAAGCGGAAAAATCCGCTAATGAGGTCTGCCGTTACCTCATTCATCTGAAACACGGTGTCGGCAACTGCGGTGAGAGTTGCCGTATCGGCATCTGCTCCGCATGCCAGCGCCACAATCGTTGGACGCTGGCTCCCCTGGAGCGCCTTCAATCGAGGCAATTCCACCTGCCAGTCATCAGTTGCCGCGCCGCTCAAAAACAAAAAGACTAATGGACGGTAATCACCTTTTTGCGTCGTTGTGCCAGCTTGCAAATCCAGTTCGATGGAATCTACGAGCAGGTGGAGCGCCGCTCCTAACGAGCAGCGCCCACCAGCCATCAGCGGCGGCGGAAGGAACTCTGTGAGTGGAATCAACTCATCCTGCTCGGCGAAGTCAGCGAAACGAATGATCGAAAGCCAGACCATTTCGACAGCGCGCGGCTCACGCATGAGTTGTTCGTAGATCACCTGCAATCCCTGGCTGAGCGCAACCATCGGTTCGCCGCTCATGTCACCGGAGCAATCGAGCAACAGATATACTGGCAGACGGCGCAGATATCTGGGGCTGGCAAAGAGATCTTGCTCACCTGTTGACTCATCCATTGCAGTTCTCCACTTCAACTCTGCGCATAGAGATACACTTCTAGATTGACATAGCTGAGACTACTGTACAGGCTGAAGAATGGAGGGTGATAGGAGGTGCCAATGAAAACGAACCCCTGGTTGCCCAGCGAGCGCAAGACGTCTTCTACCTTACTGGCAATGTCTTCTGCTTCTCCGGTAAGGCTCTGATCCGGAGCGCCGCCAAACGCCAGCACGAGGCCAGCCCGGCGCCCCTTAAGCGCGTGTTGCGCACGCACTTGATTGGCCACATCCTGGCGCGCGCTGGCGCTGCCTGCCAGTAACCCTTGATAATCTACCGTCAGGCTGAAGACCGTCGGTTTGGTTTCCAGGCGTACCAGTGGCGTCGCGGTTGGGATTGGCGTGAAGGTCGGCGTCGGTGTGGCATGTGCCTGCGTAACCGTGATATCGCGAGTATTGGCGATCAGGAAGATCATCGCCAGCGCCAGCAAAAGGTCTGCAAAGAGCCAGCCCGCCGTGTGAAAGAGCGCGCCGCGTTTGCCAGAGTGACCGGAACGCGGTAGATCATTCATCATACAGATAAACCTTTATCATCGAGCGTGACAGCGTGTAGATGATGTGGCAGCGCCAATGAGTGTGCGCTGCTGACACCGATCTACCGTTCCCTACCACCAGCCAAATGGACCACGTTTCGTCTTGCCAGCCTTGCCTTTTCCGCCCTTCGCAGTGCTCCCTGGACCTGGGAAAGCACCGGGAGATCCCAATATCACAGCGAGCTGGCTAGCAGCAGCCGCCAGTTCGCTGGCCGCCAGTTCCAATTGATCGGTTGCCGCTACCATGCGCTTCTCGTATTGCTCCAGGTCGCGCGTGGCACTGCTGACATTGCCGCCGATCTGGGCAATGTGCGGCTGCATTTCTTTGGTGATTTGCTCGGCAACCGTCTTGACAGAATCAGCGGAAGCGCCAATTTTTTGCAGATCGTCTCGCAATGCGTTTTGCGTCGCGTTGAGTTGCGTGACATCAATATTGACCTGGCCCAATCCCACTGCTGCACCGTTGATTTCGTCAGCCGCCACTTTGAGCCGTTCGTTCACCGTTGAGATTTTGGTGGAAGCATCAACTACGCTCTGCGTCATCTCTGTGAGGCTCGGTTTCAACCCAGCCGTCAGTTCTTTCGAGACAGCGGAGACTTCTGTGGCTGCCGTCTTCATATCGCCGGAAATAGGGGCCAGTTCGCGTACTAAACCCTGCTGAGTGGTATTGAGTTCACCAATCTGGCTGCTCAGTTGATTGCCGATGGTCGTGTAGGTGCCAGCATTCTTCGCCAGCGCCTCCGCTGCTGTCGTTAGGCCGGAAGTGGCTGACGTCAGTTCTTCTAACTGCTGCTGGTTGCCGTTGAGTTCATCGTGGAGCTTCGTCAGGTCGCCCTGAAGCTGCGTCACCAGTTGTTCCGTCCGTTGCGAAAGGTCGCGTGTCGCCTGCATAGTCTCGTTGATGACCAGTTGAATGGTTTCGGCCACGGACTGTGCGCTGACATCATCAGAAATCATGACGGCGCCTAGCATGTCGCTGGCCTTCAGCAACTCGGTTGTCGCCTCATCCAATTGCTTGACAAATGCCGCAGAATCGCGCTGTGCAGCGCTCTCACGCCGTTGTGCCTGGATAGTGAAGAAAAGACAAAGTGCGAGCAGGATGACGTCAGTGAAGCCGGTGTTTGTGAAGGTGAGAGAAAACGGCATATTGCCGTGAAACCCGCTCTGCCAGAGCGACAGAAAACTCTGACCATTGTCGCTGGCTTTATACACTTGCAGGTCTTGCTGATACGCAAGTGTGGCAAGCGAAAGCGCCAGCCAGGTCAAAATCAACGGGAGCAGGCTGAAAACATTGCGCCAACGATACCACTTCTCTGTCCGCGCGGATAGGTGATCTTCGACTTCTTGCTTGAAGAGTGGGGGATTCAGCCATTGGTAGGCGTCTTTGGCCGAGAGTCTCTTGAAATGAGAACTCACCTGTGATGCGCGTTGTGCTCCCAGCGGCGCACCCAACAGCTTGGCTTTCGCTGCCAGCGCGTCCAGCAGGGCGAGCGCCTTGTCCCGTTGTTTTTCGGCGGCGTCCGCTGCTATGGATGTTGCGGCGGGCATTGGTATTGCGCTTCCAGACATAAATACGCCCTCATATACACTCGCTTGCTCATACGATCAATAGAGACAGGATGGTCGCATATCCAGTATGCTGAGAAAGGGTGGTCGCGGCGATATATCTCCTTTTCGGGGGTCTGGCTCCGCCCTCTAGCCGTCCATGCTTCCACTGTGTCTGTGTCTTGATTCAAGGATAATGACAATTCAGCTTCTGATTCTGATGGATGACATCACATCATGTCAGTAGGATAGCTGACACATGAAGCACGGAAAGAGCAAATGACTCAGACGGTTGAAACAGAGAACGGAAAATACAGAATGGTAAGGGATGACAACAAGCGAGAACAGCGCCAATAGGCGCCTATACTAACATCAAAAACTGAACGTAATGGTGAAAAGTCTACTTAAGGTCTTTTCACCAAACCGCCAAGACGCTTCGATTCTCACAGTGGCAAGTCTTTGCCCGCACAGTAATTGAGAAGTAGTATAACAGATTGAGCCAACCAATGCAAGGGGTATTTTTGCGGATAGCAACAGGTGGGAGCGCAGAAGTAGGTCTGCACTCCCACCTGTCAACGTGTCAAACGATGAGCAGCTATGCTAGGCTGCTCTGGCTTTGAGCGTTCGTTGCGCTCGCCCGCCGACGCTCTCAGCGAAGCCAATTGCCAGGAATGCCAGCAGCAGATGGATCACCTGAATAATCCAGTGAGGCGAATTGGCCGATGACAGAATGCTCGCCTGAGTCATACCGATAATAGCTAGCAGCAGACCCAATACAAAGCTGCCGGCCACCAGGCCGACGTTACCTGTCTGTAGCCCTACGAGCGCCGAATATACCCAGAGCGAGATCACGAATAAGATGCCGACGAGCATGTGGAACGGGACAATAGCATCGTTATCGCTGAACCAAAAGATGAGTCCCAGAACCAGGTTGAGCAAAAAGAAGAGCCGTAGCGCCATCGAGGCTATGCGCGCTCCCATCGGTTGTTACCTCCACAATCATGTTTGAGCCGCGTCATGTCAGGTTATGCGAACCGCATGAACAAAATGTTCGTATTGGCCGGAGCTATCCCTCCCGCCCTGGTCAATAGCATACCGCATTTTCGTCGTATTAGTCACGCATGACTAGCAGGTGAATGAACATTCTAAAACTCTGGCTTGCCATGAAACGTACATCGCAGCAGTATGTGCGAGGATGAGGTAGAATATGTAGCAAGCGTAAGTGAGCGAGCAGAGAGGAAGCGAGCGAGTATGAGCAATCCCCAGAATAGCCAACAGCGCGGCGAGATGGTCTTCAGCGGCAAGCTGTTCAGCGTGCGCAAACAGCCGGTACGCCACAGTGACGGCAGCGAATCGCTGTATGAGATTGTGGACCATCCGGATGCCGCTGCCATCGTCGCCATCCGCGAACACAGCGAGCCGGACCAGGGCACGACGCTGCTGGTGGCCCTCGTGCGCCAGCAGCGCCCCGCCATTGGTAAGGAGACGCTGGAATTGCCGGCGGGTATCGTGGACGCGCATGAAACTGGCCACCCGGAGCAGACCGCCGTGCGTGAACTGAAAGAAGAGATCGGCTGCGCTGCCGCCATCTGGCGCCTGCTGACCCGCCAGTATCCTTCAGCGGGCTTCTCAACCGAAGCCATCTACATCTATCTGGCAACCGGCCTCCAGGAGATCAGCGGCGCGATGCCCGACCCACATGAAATTGCCAACGTCAAGTGGCTCCCCATCAGCCAGGCGCTTGCGCTCTGCCGCGACGGCACAATTGATGACGGCAAGACCATCGCCGGGTTGTATCTGGCCTGCGATGTGCTGGCGGAA
Source organism: Chloroflexota bacterium (assembly GCA_021323855.1). Classification (GTDB taxonomy): domain Bacteria; phylum Chloroflexota; class Ktedonobacteria; order Ktedonobacterales; family JADMIN01; genus JAJPKE01. The sequence continues at coordinate 26,888 of JAJPKE010000015.1, forward strand.
ACTGCCAACCACGGCGCTTGAGAATGGGCTTGACATGCGAACACTTCAGAGACTATAGTACACGAGCATTTTCAGCTATACCTGCTCAGGCTATGCTGCTCGTAGTAGGCCGGGTCACAGTTCGCTCAGGCACATAGAGAATAGATACGCGCAGACAGGCACAAGACAGGCGCAGACATAGACGGCGGCGGCACGGAAGACGCATCTGGTTCCTTCACGACCGGCTTTCCACCGTGTATCCCGGCATGTCCCGGTACGCAGGTAGCACCGTAGCATCGAGGTCGCACCAACATGGCAGTTCGCAAAATACTCACGCTCGAAAAACCCGTTCTTCGCACTAAAGCCAAAAAAGTTTCCCGCTTCGATGCCTATTTGCAACGGCTGGTAGACGATATGTGGGAGACGATGCGCGAAGCTCCCGGCGTTGGCCTTGCCGCGCCGCAGATTGGTGAGTCTATTCGTGTGCTGGTGGCCGAGTATGAGGATCAGCAGGTGGCCTTCGTCAACCCGGAGATCATCAAGCGCAGCGAAGAGGAGGTGCTGGGCACCGAGGGTTGCCTGAGCATCCCCGGCTTTGTGGGTGACGATGTGCCGCGCGCCGCCGCCATCACCGTCAAAGGGCGCGACCCGAAAGGCAAAGAGATTCGCGTCAAGGCTGAGGGCTGGTTTGCACGCATCTTGCAACACGAGATAGACCATCTCGACGGCATTCTTTATATTGACCGCATTCCCAAAGAGAAGGTACGCCCGGTTGAGCCGGAGGATGTAGAAGAAGCGGCGCCGCCGGAGGGTGAACCAGCCACGACCCATAGCGCAGGAGGAGGACGCGGATGAGTATCGCCAAAGGTAAATACCACATCTGGACCGTTGGCTGCCAGATGAATATGGCCGACTCGCAGCGCGTCTCCAGCATCCTCGACGGCCTGGGCTGGGAAGAAGTGCCGACGATGGAGACGGCGAATCTCGTCGTTCTCAACACCTGTAGCGTCCGCGAGCAGCCGGAGAAACGCGCGCACGGTCAGCTTTCGCTGCTGCGCCATGCCAAGCGACAGCGCAGCGACCTGCTGGTGGCGATGATGGGCTGTATGATTGGCAATCAGCGCACGATTGACGACCTCAAGCAACGCTATCCCGCCGTGGACCTCTTCTTCAAGGTGGAGAAGGCGGATATTCTGCCGCAATTCCTGGAAGAACGCTGGACGCCCATCGCCGGCGAGGGCTGTGTGGATTTCGCGGAGCTTGGCGCGCCGCGCACCATCGGCGTTGGCGCATCGCTGCCCGTCTTGCCGATGGCTCCCTCGCCTATGCAGATTACGCCGCGCCCCGCTCAGCGCGATCTGCACTATCCAACTGCCGAGGCTGTGGGCATGCAGACACGCGGACCGGCGGCGTGGCTGCCGGTGGTGTTGGGTTGCAATAAGGTGTGCTCGTACTGCATCGTGCCGTCGCGGCGCGGCGTGGAACGCAGCCGCCCCATCGAGGAACTGCTGACGGAGGCGCGTGACCTCGTTGCCACCGGCGCGCATGAGCTGACGCTGCTCGGCCAGACCGTTGAGGCGTATGGACTTGATCTGCCGGAGCAAAAGGCCGATCTTGGCGACCTGATGGAGCGGCTGAGCGACATCGAGGGGTTGGAACGCATCAGATTCATGACCTCATATCCGCGCCATTTCACCGATAAGCTCATCAAGCAGATGGCCGCGCTGCCAAAGGTCTGTGAACATGTGAATATTCCCGTGCAGCATGGCGATGACAATGTGCTGCACCGCATGCGGCGTGGCTATACACTCGCTGAATATCGCACGCTGATCGAGAAGTTGCGCGCCTGGTGGCCGGAAGTCTCGCTCTCGACCGATGTGATCGTCGGTTTCTGCGGCGAGACGGAGGAAGAGTTTCAGCACACGCTCGATCTGCTGGATGAGATTCGTTTCGATGTCGTGCATGTCGCCGCCTACTCGCCACGCCCGGGCACGCTCTCCTATAAGTGGGAAGATGATGTGCCACTGGCCGTCAAAAAGGAGCGGCTGCACGCCGTGGAGCAGGTGCAGGAACGCATTGCAACGGAGATTAATCGCGGCTATCTTGGCCGCGACGAGGAAGTGCTGATCGAGGCGCATCAAGTGGCCGGCGGCCAGCATCAGTGGCGCGGGCGCAACCGCACGAACAAACTGGTGTTCTGCCCGGCGACGAAACCTGAATCAACAACGAATGGCGCTACCCCTGCGAGCAGGCGAGTGCGCAACGCTACCGCTGTAGCAGTGGCGGAGCCGTCCGTTGCATCTGTTGCGGCAGACGTGCGCCCTGGCGACCTCGTCTTGGTACATATCGAGAAAACGACACCGTGGTCCTTGCAAGGACGTCTCACTTCACGGTAATATATGCGACTGGCGCCGTTGCAAGCGGTAGGCCATTCAGGAGGCAAAAGCAAGTAGATGACCCAAGCGACGTATCAGCCGGAAGAACGTGCCCGCCTGCGCCGCGAACTCACCGAGCAAGCGATCAAGCTTGCATTGGAGAGCAAGTGGGAACAGGCGGTTGAAGTAAATCAGAAGCTCCTCGCCGCGATGCCACGTGACCTGAGCACCCTCAATCGCTTGGGCAAAGCGTTGAGCGAGATAGGCCGTTACGGTGAGGCAAAGCAGGCGTATGCCCAGGCGCTGGAGATCGAGCCAGGCAACAATATTGCGCGTAAAAATCTCGAGCGGCTCGCGCAGCTTGGCGAAGACAGCGCAGTGGCGGCGCGCCCATCGCATGAGCGCATTGATCCACGCCTCTTCATCGAAGAGACCGGCAAGACTGGCATCACGACATTGATTGACCTGGCCCCGCGTGATGTCCTGGCGCGGCTGACGGCAGGAGATCAGGTCACACTCGAACGCGAAGGCGCCTCTATCTACGTTATAAGTGGTAGTGGTGATCGCATCGGACGGCTCGAACCGCGTCTGGCCAATCGCCTCATCAAGTTTATGGATGGTGGCAACCAGTATATCGCCGGCCTCACGGAGTTGAATGACCATGAGGTTCGCGTCATCATCCGTGAAACCTTCCAGGACCCCAAAATGTTCGGGAAGGTGAGTTTCCCGGCGCTGCCTGGCGCGGAGATGACGCGCGGCTACATCAAAGATACGATGCTGCGCTATGACGCCGATGAAGAAGACGAACTTGGTGAAGATGGCGACTATCTGGATGCCGAAGAGCGCGAGTCGGGCGAAGAAGAAGAGGGCGAGCAGGAGTTCGAGGATACCAGTTTCCGCGAATCCGACGAATAACCAGCGCGACTTCGTTTCACCGCATCCGGCATGAGCAACACGGTGTTATTTTGGATGGTGGAGGAGCAAATCTGCGATGAACAAGACCAAGCGCGTGGCCTGGCACAAACATCTGAAGAAGGCGAAGAAGCGCGAGGAAAAGGCGCGCGCTGAGCGGATTGCGCAGGGCGCGCACAGCCAGCGCCAGACAACTCCGCGCCGCTGATCGCCTGTCAGATCATGCGACGTGTATCGCCACTTACCAGGATGTCACATCCGGTGGGTGGCGTTCTCATTTTCTGTCGAAGCTCGCACGCGCGTGTGCCGCATGAGAAAAAGGGACGATGAGCGATGGATGTGGCTGGTCCGGTGACGGTGCAGGAGATCATGGTGGTGCTGCGCCGCTGGCAGGTGCGCTTGCTGGCGGGCGAGGCCGGCGTGTCGCGCCCGATCACCTGGGCCAGCACCATGCGCGCCCGGTTGCCCGCCTTCGAGGGATTGCAGGGCGGCGAACTGGCGCTGCTGGCGCTGCCGGTGTTGCGGGCGCTGCATGCGCAGGGCATCTCACTCTCGCTAGCCGATGTCGTGGAGCAGTTGGATGAGTTGGGCGTCTCTGCCATTGCCATCGGCGGCATTGCAGATGATGCGTCGCTTGCGCCGGGCGAACGGCAGGCGCTGGCGGAGGCGGCTGCGCTGGCTGAGGAGCGCGGCATGCCCTTGCTCGCGCTCGCCAGCGCCACGCTCAATGAGGTGGAACACGATCTCATCGCCCATCTGATGACGCGCCGTGCCCGCCAGCCGCAGAGCGCGGAGCCAAGCGCAGCGGATGCCGCGCGCCTGCGCGCTGGTCTGCGCAGTGAAGCGTTGGAGACGCTGCTGACCGGCACCTACGCCAGCGAGGCGGCGATGCGAACGCGCGCTTTCCAGCTTGGCTATGACCTGACGCAGCCGCACGCCGTCCTCTGGATAGACCTTGCGCCGCACGCGGACCTACCGCCGCATGCGCTGGGGCCACGCGGCGCAGACCCAACGGCGATTCACCTGGCGGATGAGCTGGCCGTTGCGCTGGGCGCATGGGCGCGCCCGCATGAGATGCAGGTGGCGGCGCTGGCGCCGCTGGCTGGCGCGGAACATGGTCTAACCAGCCTTATCGAGCGCGCGAAGGCAGTGCTCGCGCGGGCGCTCAATGCGGCGGATGGCGATTGGGCGGCGGGTATCAGCGAGCCAGCGCATGAACCGGCGCAGGTGTATCTACGCGCCAACGAAGCGCGCGACACGGCGCGCCTGGGGCTGCTGATTGTGGGACCGCGCCACATCGTGCGTTCCAGCGACCTGGGGGTGTATCAGTTATTGCTGGCGCTCCGCGAGAGCGGCCAGCTTGCGCCGTTTGTGGCGCGCACCCTGGCGCCGCTGCTGGCGGATACGCGCAATGGCTCGCGTCTGATCGAGACGCTGGAAGCGTTCTTCGCCTGCAACGGCAATCTTTCTGAGACGGCGACGAAACTCCATCTGCACCGCAACTCGCTCACCTACCGCCTGACCCACGCACGCGATTTGCTTGGCCATGACCTCGACGATCCAGAGCTACGCCTGGCGCTCCAACTTGCTATCAAAGGGCGGCGCATCCTGGCACTGTGAGACCATCCAGCCAGCCATATCCAGTGTTGCCCCTCCCTCATGCCCGTCTGCATGGTCTGGCGCAACAAAGGTATAGCCCGCGCCGGGTATCGTCACAATGTAGCGTGGCGCGGCGGGGATGGGTTCCACTTTCTGCCGTAGATGGCGGATATGTGTTTTGATGAGGTTGGTGTCGCTGATATCGCTATAGCCCCAGACACGCTCGACGATGACGCTGGCCGTGAGGACCTGCCCGCTGTGCGTCATCAGCAGGTGCAGCAGGCGGCTCTCGGTTGGCGTCAACCGCGCCTTCATGCCGTCGCGCTCAATTTCATGGCGTGTAGGGTCCAGCCGGAGCGCCCCCACGCTAATGCCCGAATCCGTCTGATGCAATGAGGCGCCGCTGCTGGGTTTGCCCCGCCGTATCAGCGCGCGCAGATGCGCCAGCAGTTGTTTCGGGCTGAAGGGCTTGCGCAGATAATCGTCGCCGCCGAGGTCCAGCCCGCGCACCTCGTCCGCCTCGCGGTCGCGGCAGGTGAGGAAGAGGACCAGCGCGTTGGATTCGGCGGACATGCGGCGGCAGACCTCGAATCCATCGAGCTTCGGCATCTCAATATCGAGAATGACCAGATCGGGTTGCTCCGCGCGCCAGCGCATGATTGCCTGTTCGCCATCATATGCCTGAGTAATGGTATAGCCATAGCTGCGGAGCCAATAGGTCAGCAGGTCCACCATATCGCGGTCGTCATCTACGACGAGTATTTTCATGGAGGATTCCTCGACGACATCTCAATAATCCATGCGCCGTCATTGCGCCAAATCGCGCGCCTGCTGCGATGAGCGCAAAGGCATCACTCCTACTGCACATTATGGACCGCTGCGGAGTCAAAGACTGCGTTTTTGTGTACGAATGTGCCAGGACGCCAGGAGGAGGTTCATTTAGAGTTGGGCGAGCGCATCCAATGCTTCGATCTGATCGCGCTCGAACGTCTTGATGCTGATATGTTGCAGATAGGCGCAGACGCGCTGGCGCGACCAGCGTTCCTCCACGGCCAGCCGCATGATCTGGCGCTGGCGCGGGCGCATACGGTCTATCGCTTCGGTCAATTGGCGGCGCGTGAGCAGGCGCTGTGTGCCATCGCTGCGAATGATCGCCAGCGTCGCCTCCGGCTCCGAACGCGGAACCGAGCGCAGGAACTCGCGGATGAGCTGGCGTGCCTGCACGCGATACCATGCCTCGGTAATCAATTCCGGCGTCGTGCCAGGAATGCCAGCGAAGCCGAAGGCCGGCTCTTCGTTCCATTCTTCATCCTGGTCCTGATCCTGATTGCCCTGGTCCTGGTTGTTCTCGCCGTGCGTTCCCTGTCGCCATGCCATGCCGCCGCCTGATGTTGGCGTGTTGCGCTCTTGTCCAGTTGCATAGAGCGTGCGCTCTGTCTGCCCTGTATATCCGTTATGCGTCATCCCTGCTGAAGAAAGTGAAGACCCTGGCCGCGCGCTCCCACGGCCAGATTGTTCGTCGTTACCCCACATCGCCCGCGCCTCCTCCGGCTCAATCGAACAGGTATCCACTTTCGCGCTATGCTTGTCATCCTTACCGTAGAGTATAGAATATCCGTTCTATCTTGTCAAGCCGGTGATGCGGCTGATGTGCTACTTTAGCCGTGCATTGATTTATGGCAGGCGATGCAGGTATTGCGGTGGGACACTTTCCACCAGCCAGACGCCATTTTCTGAGCGGTAGAAGAGTGCGCCAGCCGCAGACATCGCCGCAGCGTCCACGGTGAAGACGACCGGCAGGCCGTGACGCTGGCCGACGCGGATAGCGGTGGGAATATCTGCGGAAAGATGCACGTGATGCCGTCGCATCTTGCGCAATCCTTCGCGTTCGATGGCCGCGACCGCTCCCGCGCCGGTTCCATGATAAAGGACATCCGGTGGCGTCTGCGGTTCGAGTTGCAGGTCAACCGGCACACTATGCCCCTGGTTGGCGCGAACGCGCTCGCCGGTTTCATCGAAGCTGAATCGCTGTTTGTTGTTGCGCGCCACGATCTCATCGAGTTCCGCGCGGCTGATAGGGAAGCCGGACCGCGCGCAGGCCGCCAGCAACTCCGCCACCGCTACCCAGCCGCCCGGCGCCAGCGTCAGTCCCAGCCGCTCTGGTTGGTGGCGCAGATGCTTGCTGAGATACTTGCTCATGCGTACCAGTTGCCGGTCATCCATTCGCTGCTGCTCCTCACTGCGCAAAATAGAGCCTTTACGCAGCCTGCAAAACACAGTATAGTGCTGGCAATATCTCAGGCGTAGATTCTATTGAGTTGTATCACCATTATCAGCCGCACGCTATGAACCGCCAGCGCAGAGGAGCGCCCAAAGATGAGTGAGCCACATTCGCTGGCAGATATGCCAGCCGCATCCGCCGCGTCCGCAGCATCCGAAGCATCCGAAGCATCCGAAGCATCCGAAGCATCCGAAGCATCCGAGACGTATCAACCTTCAACGTTGCCACCGCTGGTGATCCTCAATCCTGCTGGTGGGCAGGGGCGCACGCTGCATCTGCGCCCGCTGTTGGAACGGGCGCTGGCTGGTGGACGTGGCGAACTGGCGCTGACGACGGGGCCTGGTGATGGTGAGCGGCGCGCCCGCGAAGCAGCCCAGGCAGGGCGCGATGTCATCGCGGTCGGTGGCGACGGTACGCTGGCGGAGGTTGGCAACGGCATCCTCACGTCGGAGCGGAGGGTGGCGATGGGTGTGGTGCCTTGTGGCAGCGGCAACGACTATGCCTATGAGGCGCTCAAACTGCCGCATGACCCTGCTGCTGCGCTGGACATCGCGCTCAATGGCGAGCCGGTGGCGATGGACGCCGGCGAGGTCAACGGGCGTTATTTCTTCAATGCGCTGGGCGTCGGCATAGACGCCAATATCGCAGCGGCGGCGGAACGGCTCAAGGGCAAGCCGTTCATGCGCGGCCAGTTGCTCTATTGGGGCGCGAGCCTGCGCGAACTGCTCTTTCACTATAATGAGTGCCCTGACCTGATTGTCTCCTTCGATGATGAGCCGGGGGAGAGCCGTCTCTTTGCGCTGGCCGCCGTCAGCATCGGCCCCACCTATGGCGGCGGCTTCCAGATCAATCCCGGCGCGGACCCGCATGATGGCTATTTCGATGTCTGCACGATCTGGAAGCCGTCACTCGCCCGCGCGTTGCGCCTGTTGCCAATGATCGAGAAGGGTCGCCATCTGCGCGAGCCGGAGGTATCGTTCCGCAAGGTGCGTGCGATCACCATGACGGCGCTAAAGCCCATCTACGCGCACCTCGATGGCGAGGTCATTACCGCGCCCCATTTCGAGGCGCGCATTCACCCCGCCGCGTTGCTGGTGCGGCAAAAGCATTGAGAGCAATGAGATAGAATATACCTAACATGGACCTGCTACGTTGCACTTGCTGCTGACCAAGCAGGACATCGAAGGAGAGGTGACGGGAACGATGGCAAAAGAGATATTTCCTGGCATAACGCTCGATCCACAGGTGGTTCATGGGCGGCCTGTGATCGCCGGTACGCGCGTGCCGGTCGAGTCTGTGGTTGGCGGATTGGCCGGCGGCTCCTCCTTTGAGGATGTGATGCAAGACTATCACCTGACCGACGAACAGATTCGCGCCGCGTTGGCCTACGCCACACAGTTGCTTAGCTCAACGACCATCTATGCCGTCAGCTAGTAGCGCACCGCGTTGGCGGTTTCTGGTGGACGAAAATCTGCCCACGCGGCTCATAAATTATCTTCGCCAGGATGGTCATGAGGCAGAGCATGCCTATGATGTCGGACTGCGAACACGCCCCGATCCCGATGTGTTTGCCTACGCGCGTACCGCCGGGGCAACGCTCATCACGCAAGACCATGACCTTGAGCGCGATACGGGACAATTCCCTCCGCCGCATCCTGGCGTTGTGTTGGTTGAGTTACCTCAATACTGGCCGCAAGCGGACCGAATCCAGCGCATTCTCGCAGCCTTGCGAAGCCTGGCAGGTCAATCGCTTCAAGATACTCTGGTCATTGTAGAGCCATCGCAGGTACTCATGCGTCATCGGTGATTAGTTCTGGGTCATGATGGCGGTCAAAGTCAAAGGGAACAGATGATTATGACACTTCCGCAGGCGGTCCGCGATGTATTGGATGAGATGACCGGCAGTATCGAAGCAGGCTGGCCAGACCCTGAGACCAACAAGGAGCAAGAGAGTCCCCTCTGGCAGCTCGTTGTTGCATTTGGCTCGCGGGAGGACGGCAGCGAGCCGGTGGAGCATGATGTATGGCTGCGTTGTCTCCGGCTGGCTCTGTATGCTGCGCGGCGTGCGCTCCCCTGCTGGGAACTCTACTGCGACGGCAGAGAGCCACAGACAGCGATTGCCGCCGTTGAAACGTGGCTTGCCACTGACACACAACCGGCAGATTGGGAGCCGCTCTGCCGTCCCGCGCGTCCGGCGTTTCGCAATCATCCCATCGGGGACTGCCGCTCTAGTGATACAAGTTGTGCGGCGGAGGCAGCGGCGTATGCCGTGCGCTTCATGCGCGACGGTGAGACCATTTTGGCATATCGTGCCATTGCTTATGCTGATTTGGCGTTCGATCAATCGCCACTCTGTGACAAGGATCATTTCCGGCGCTGGCTGATCGAAGTCGCCGCGCCTGCCGCCTATGAGAACCGCAATCTCACGCCTGCCGAACGCGACGCCCTGCGCGACTACGACGCCACTGAGATTCCAGTAATACGCGAGCGCGAAGCAATGTATTGGAATTCATGGATGCGGGAGCCATAAAAAAAGGCGAAACTCGGCTCAAGCTGAAAGGCTTGACACAGCGCGGCCTATCTGGCATGCTAGCTCAACGGAAACAAGCAGCAGGGAACGAGTCAGGAAGGCGATGAGTAGATGAGCGGGAATCCAGCCGCTGTGCTAGGGGCATTGGCGACGACACCGGAGAGCCGGGAACGCGGCATATCCCGGTCGGTCTTGGTTTCGCGGCTGCTGATGGGATTTATCATTGCACTGGTGGCTTTCTACTTTGCGTTTGCGATTCGCCAACTCTGGGTTAATTGGCAGACTGCTACATGGGGCGATTGGACTGGATTGCTTCCGTTGTTCATCGCCCCTTTGCAACTTACAACGACGCTTCTTAGGGTGTTTGGTAGAACCAGCGACGCTGCGCAGAACAAGCGTCTGCGCCAGCGTGTGCGCGCATTGCGTGATGCGTTTTTCGCTGGCGATGAACGCATTGCGCCGATTGCGAAGGCGCAGCCAGAGCCGCGTGCAGATACGCTCATGCCAAATGCGCCACAGCAAATTGGCCCACTGCGCCCCCTACGCGCCACACAACTGACCACTGGTGACATTCTGGCGACAGTTGGGGTCGTGCTTGGGTTCTGCGCTGGCATAACTGCCGCTGCGCTCATTCCGCTTGCGCTCACAGAGTCTGGCACAGCCAACCCTATACCACTTTGGCCTGGCTTGCTCGCAGGTGGTCTGGCGCTGGTACTCTTTACCCCCAGCCTGGCGCGACTCATTTATACCGTGAGATCAGGGCGACCGCAGTATCTCGAAGCCGATGAATTTGGGCTGCGCTGGGCGAAAAGCACACGCCGGTTAGGGCAGGGGCCGATTTCCTGGGTAGAGGCGCGCGCCTTCCTGACGGTTGCCTATGGCTCTAATAAGTTGTCTACTCGCTATGCCTATATCCTCGCCACCAACCAGCAGGTTATCGCATGGATCGCCACAGAGAATCGTTATGCGCCGGACCGCGAGCCGTCCCTGCTGTTACAACAGGTGATTGTTGCACGCACGAAACTACCGCTCCGTGACTTTACGAGTGCTTTCAAGGAAGCAATTACCAGCCAGATAAAATCATCTGAGGTTGCAATTGAACATGCCTATGATTCGCCTATTCACCAGGTATTGGCCACCAATGGACTACACGTTCTGTCAGAAAAACGTTCCCTGAAACGAGTGCTTATTACCGCCCTACTGCTGGTGCTCGTGTTCGCGCTGGTCTTCGTTGCGCAGTGGCCATTGCAGCGCTACCAGACGAGCTATCTCGCCGGTTTGCCGGCGCGCATTCACGCGGAACAGCCGCTCTATCAAGATGCACTTACCGCTCCTGATGGAGATTGGAATATTGAAGAACCAACCGCCAAAGACCCATCCAGTTTTCGCTATCTGGACCAGTCCTATCAGATCACTGGTATACCGGGAAACTTCTACTGGTCATGGACGCAAGGCACCTATAGCAACGTCGCCGTTGAGGTGACGGTTCGCCAGACGATCAATCCTCAAACCAATCTTTCGTCCGACGGTGATGGAGTAGGCTTGATCCTGCGAACCAATGCAGATACTAGCAATTTCATCGTCTTCAATGTCAGCCCTTTGGCCCAGGATTGGTCATTGGAGCATTATCAGGCCAGTAGTAGCAATCCGGACGAAAATTGGGATTATCTCGCAGACGGAATAAGCAATGCCATACACTCTGGACTCGACGCCACTAATACGCTGCTCGTCATCATACGCGGCGACACGTATTTGCTCTACGCCAATGGGCAATATCTGGGTTCTTCCGGCGAGATCAGCGGGTATAGTTCACGCAATCTACCAGAGAGCGGGCATATGGGCGTCTACCTCAATGATGGCGCGGCCATTGGCGCGTATACGAATTTTGCGGTATATCCTGTTCAGCCGCCGTCTTCCTTCTGGTTCGTCTGACGGCAGCTATCCAGCAAACGCATAGAACGCTCAGGCTACCTGGAACGTCTGCGTTTGCTGATTCTGCCAGCGCATGTTCCCGGTTTGCCCATCGAGCGCCTGTGTTGTGAGGGTGAAGGTTGTGGTGTTGAAGATTGTGCGCGGAGCAGAACCCTCGAAGATAGTGTAATGAACTGGCAACACAGAGGACGTCATCTGGTTGGAAACGACATAAATTGCGCCGCTGGATTGGAAGACAGTCACGACGTTGCTAACGGGAACCGGCTCGCCAGCAGTGATGATTGCAGGCAGCAGGTTCGTGAGCCGCACATCACGCCGCTGGGCTAGCATGACACTTGCTCCCACATCGCGCTGCCAGACCAATGCGCCGGTATCTTCGCGCAGCACCGCTATGATGCGATCTGAAGCCTGCCTCCTGGTCAAATCGAGCGCGAGTAGCCCGTTGAACTCGCCGAGGATAGCGAGATCATCCGGCGGATGCTGCTCCTGGTTAATCGTATCTGCGTCAGGATACATCTGCTGCCAGCGCACCTTGCCAGTAGAGGAGTCCAGGGCAAACAAGGTGTTGGTGGTCGCTAGATAGACGGTCGTTGTGGTGAGCAGGGGAACGGCAGAATTCGTGCTATTTGCGCTGGCCTGCCACTGCCACTGTATCGCGCCGGTATCCAGACGCAGCGCATAGACGGTAGCGGATAACTGGATGAGCGCGATACTGCTATTGACGGCTGCTCCTGACCAGGATAGGCTGGTGCCGAAGTTCATCTGTTGTTGCCAGAGGATGTGACAATCCGTAGCGCGTATGGCGGTGATGGTGGTTGCATCAGTCTGGACAATCAGGCGATTACCAGCGACGAGCGGCGGCTGGGCATAGGTATACAATGGCACCTGCCAGAGCAGCGTTCCGGTTCGCGCTTGTAGCGCACGCAAACTATACCCACCGCTTTGATCGCCCAGCACTGTGACATAGGCAATCTGGTTGAGTATCTGGGGCAGGCTGATGTGGCATTGCGCCGTGGGACAGTGATAGTGCCAGAGAACATGCCCGGTTGCGGGGTCTATTGCCTGCAACTGCCCCGGCTGCTGAAATTGGGATTCAGTGGTGAGATAGAGTATGCCATCGAGGAGTTCTGGCTGCTGGGCGTCTTCCAGCGAAGACGACCAGAGCGGTTGCCCATCGCTCTGCCGGTAGGCGCGAACCACCAGGCGGCCTCCCTGTAGATCGGAGATAGAACTCTCTGTCAAGAGGATGCCCTGAGCAGCCGCGAAGAGCTGTTCCGGCACGTGTTGCACGACAGCGCCATCGCTTGCGCGCAGGACATACGACTCCGGAATCGCGCCGGTATAGAGCATATCTGACGAAGCAGATACCATCGCCCGCAAGTTGGCGCCATAGGGATAGGTGGCATACGCAGGGGCTTTTTGTAGCGCGATGAGGGTGGAGAGGAACCCCTGCGGATAGGAGGCGACCACAATCAATTCCAGGATGATACTCACCGCCAGCGCCATGCTCATGACCATGCTCATGATGACATAGGGCGGCCAGCGTTTCCCGCGCGCCGGTGGTATGCGTGGGGCAGCCGTGTTCGCTGCTGCGGCGCGGCGCAACGCTCTGGTATGTGCCCGCCGTTGACGCATCCCGCCGAGCCATCCGCCAAACAGCGCGAGCGCAAACCCAACGGCGTTGAGCAGGCAGAGCGCCACAAGAGCAACGAAGTTGTCTCCCGCCAATCTGAGACCTGAGAATCCTCCACTCTCGACGACCGGCGTATTGAGCGTCGCGACCAGATGGGTGATGATGGGTGCGAACGTTGCCAGTCCTGCGCAGAGCAGCCATATGCGCCGGGCGATCCGTTTGTCGCCGGAGATGAGCAGCGAGCGCAAGAATGGCACGAGCAAGTACAGCAGCAGCATGAAGGGGAGAATGGCCAGGAACGGCGAGTTCAGATCAACTGGAACGAAGACAATCAGGAGCGATTGCACAATACCCAGCAGTAAGCTGGTGAGTAACCCTGGCGGCAGCAATTGCTGAGTATGTAGAGTTCTGCCCGGCGACATACCACGTTTCCCCACAATAGAATAGCGTTCCCCTGCACTGTGACCTATGGTAGGTACGTGATGGCAGGTCGTTACCTCACGTGCCGCATGGCCGGCTCTCCTTGCTAGTCGTTGCTAGTCGCCACTTTTGTTGCTGCGTGCGAGAATAGATGATATATGGAGCCATCTGAGAGACAAATGGGTGGCGCTGCGTCTGTGCTACACTGGCGGACGGTTGAACACTTTGGTCTGCTCACGCGAGGCGGCTGGAGTGACAAGCAATGATATTGACCGATGACCACCAGTGAGTGTTGAGTGTTGAGAAATAATGAGGGAGTGCCGCGCATGTCTCATGCAGATAAAGAAAGCCAGATGAACGCTGACGGACAGAACGGCGTGGGCGCGACGCAAACCACTACGGCGACGACAGCAGTAGCCGCTGATATGGCTGAAGTGAACACGCGCATCGAGGAGCTACGCCAGCAGATACGCGAGGCCGAACACGCCTATTTCGTCCTCGACAATCCGCTGCTCTCCGACGCGCAATTTGATGCTTTGGTGCGCGAGCTACGCAGCCTGGAAGAAGCATATCCCGAACTCATCACGCCAGATTCGCCTACGCAGCGGGTCAGCGGCGAAGCGTCCTCGATCTTCAGCAAGTTTCGCCATCCCACGCCGATGCTCAGCCTCGCCAACGTGCGCACGCCGGATGAGTTACGCGCCTGGCAGCAGCGCGCGCAACGGCAGTTGCCGCACGCCACCTTCGATTATGTTTGCGAGCCGAAGATTGACGGCCTGAGCATGAATCTGATCTATGAGCATGGCCGGCTGATCTATGGCATCACGCGCGGCGACGGCGCTATCGGTGAGGATGTCACGCCCAATGTTCGCACCATCAAAGATATCCCGCACCAGTTACATGCCAGCGAGCAGTATCCCGTGCCTGATCGCATCGAGATTCGCGGCGAAATCTATATGCTGCGCGAAAACTTCGAGGCGCTAAATGCGCGGCTGGAAGAAGAGGCAACCAAAGCTGGTACGACGCCGCGCCTCTTTGCCAATGCTCGCAACTCCGCCGCTGGTTCGCTGCGCCAGAAGGACCCGCAGGTCACAGCGTCGCGCCCGCTCTCGTTCTTAGCCTATCAGATTGGCCTGATCGAAGGCGCCGCCGAGCCGGAGAGCCAGGAAGATGTCTTGCGCCATCTCCAGGCGTGGGGCTTTCCGGTCAGCCCGCTGGCGAGGCATGTGCAGACGCTCGAAGAGGCACAGGCGTACTGCGACGAGCGGCAGGCGCAGCGTTTCGACGTTCCCTATGATATTGACGGCGCGGTCATCAAGATCAACGCGCGCTGGCAGCAACAGGAGCTTGGCGTGGTGGCGCGTGATCCGCGCTGGGCGATTGCCTATAAGTTCGCGCCGGTGGAAACCAACACCAAACTGCTCGATATCGTCATCACGGTCGGGCGCACCGGCGCGCTGATTCCAAACGCGCGCTTGCAGCCGGTGCAGCTTGGCGGCATCACCGTCTCCAACGCCACGCTCTTCAACTTTGATGAGGTGGCGCGCAAAGACCTGCGCATCGGCGATACCGTCGTGGTGCAGCGGCATGGCGATGTGATCCCTGGTATCGTCAAGGCGATTCCAGAGTTACGCGACGGCACGGAGCAGCCCTGGACGCCACCCACCGAATGCCCCGTCTGCCATGCGCCAGTGCTGCGCGAGGATGGCGTGGTCGCGTATTGCACCAATGCGCAGTGCCCGGCGCAACGCCTCGAACGGGTACGCCACTTTGTCAGCAAAGGCGCGATGGATATTCGCGGCCTCGGCAGCGAAATCGTCGCCAGGCTGATAGACGCTGGATTGGTGCATGATGTAGCGGACATTTATTCGCTGACAGAGGAGCAGCTACTGGCGCTGCCCGGCTTCCAGAAGAAGAGCGCGAGCAACCTGCTCACGTCAATCGCCAATAGCAAAAGGCGTCCCTTCCCGGCGGTTCTCTTCGCGCTGGGCATCCGCTATGTCGGCGAGAAGGCGGCGGAGATTATCGCTGAGGGATTCCGTTCGATGGAGGCGGTGCTGGCGGCGACACCGGACCAAATTGCCGCGTTGCAGGGAATTGGCCCGACAGTCGCGGAAAGCCTGCACCAGTGGGGCGAGCAGCAGACCAACCGCGACCTGATCGCGCGACTCGTCGCCGCTGGACTCCAGCTTAGCCTGCCGGATGGGCCAGCAACCACCGTGTCGCCGGAGAATGCGCCCTTCGCCGGGCAAACGTTCCTGCTGACCGGCTCACTGGCGGAATTGACACGCGGACAGGCGGAGCAAGCCATCGTTGCGCTCGGCGGCAAGATCGCGCCCAGCGTTACGAAATCGCTCAGCCATCTTATCGTCGGTGAGGCAGCAGGAAGCAAGCTGGAGAAGGCTGAAAAGCTCAACGTGCCGATTCATGATGAAGCCTGGCTGGTGGAGCGGCTGCGCGAACACAATGCCATGCCCGCCGAACGTAAACGTCTCTAGACCTCACCCCCTACCCCCTCTCCCGCGAGGAGAGGGGTCGCTGGGCAAACGGATTCGATGATGGCATACCATTCTTTTCTTTGTGCGCAGACATTACTTTACGCCAGCGCTGAGCGGTTTGCCCCACAGTCCCCTCTCCTCTGGAGTGCAGAAATCGCCGCAAGCTAGCTGTATGGGTTGCCGCACGATCCCCTCTCCTTGTGGGAGAGGGGTGGCCGCAGGCCGGGGTGAGGTCTTTCTGCTGCCCGTCTACCATGTGGGCAGAAGATGGCACCGGCGCGGTACACTGCATGAGGAGTCATGATGTATTGCGCCGGTGCCCGGTTGCGTTGACTGAACGAGACCGGCGTGTATCGTATCGTCGCGTTGAGGAGATGTGTGTGTATAATCCGAATCCGTACCATACGGAAATCCTCTATAGAGGTGATCCGCGCCGTTCGCCCAATCCATTGCGTGCCATTATCGCGCATGTGAATTGGGAGATCGTGGCAGCCTTTATCATTCTCATTGGGTTCTTTGTCTTTGTCCTCTGGCAGAATCAGGCCAATACGCAGACGCTTGGCACGGTGGGACTGGTGGTCGTCGGCTGGATCTTCAGCCTGTGTCTGCATGAGTTTGCCCACGCGGCGACGGCATTTATTGGCGGCGACCACAGCGACAGCACCCGCAGCTATCTTGCATTCAATCCGCTCAAATACATCCATCCGGTGCTGAGCATCCTCTTTCCGCTGCTCTTTATCTTTCTTGGCGGCATTCCGCTGCCGGGCGGCGCGGTCTACCTCAACCGCGACCTGGTGCGCAACCGCGCGTGGCAGAGCGCCATCTCGCTGGCCGGTCCGTTGATGAACGCGCTCTTTGCTGTGCTGGCGGCGATTCCGTTCTTCCTGGGCATCACCGATCAGCATCCATACCTGGCTTTTGCGCTGGCCTTGTTCATCTTCTTCCAGATTTTCAGCGTCATACTGAATCTATTGCCGATTCCGCCGCTGGATGGCTTCGGCATCATCGCGCCGTGGCTGGAGCCACAACTGCGCAACACCCTCTATGCCTTCGGCAATTATGGCTTCCTGCTGATCTTCTTGCTGGTCTGGTACGTCCAGCCGATTAGCGCCGCGCTGACTGGTTTGGTCTATTCGGCCATGACCGTCTTGCATGTAGCGCCGAATCCTGATGCGGCTAATCTTCTGGTATCGCTCGGCTACTATGCCTTTTTCTTCTGGCAGCGACATTGAGACGCTGCCATGCGCTGGCGAGCTGGCGACATGTAGGCGATGGCTGGCTCATTTGCGCATGGTATACTGCGAGATGCAAGAGGGCTGGCGGATGAACATACCCGCCCAATACCATAAACCTAGAGGATGAACGCATGGCACGTAGGGCCACCAGCCGTTCCGGCGCAACGGAGCGCCTGGAACAGTTTCCATTCGACAAAGTGTTGATCGCCAATCGCGGCGAGATTGCGGTGCGCGTCGTTCGCGCCTGCCGCGACCTCGGCCTGAAGTCAGTGGCCGTCTATAGCGACGCCGACCGCGCCGCGCCGCACGTGCGCATGGCGGATGAAGCGGTTCACCTGGGACCGTCTACCGCCTCGGAGAGTTACCTCAACATCGGAAAAATCCTCGACGCCGCGCGCAAGACCGGCGCAGGCGCGATTCACCCCGGTTATGGCTTCCTCTCCGAAAACGCCGACTTTGCCGATGCCTGCGCCGCCGCTGGCCTGATCTTTGTTGGCCCACCGGGGCAGGTGATGCGCGATCTGGGCGAGAAGACTGCCGCCAAGCGCATCGCCGTCGGGGCCAACGTGCCAATCGTGCCGGGCTACAACGCCGGGTTGGAAGACGCGGCGCAGGCGGCGAAGATTGCTGAAGAGATTGGCTATCCGGTGCTGCTGAAGGCGGCGGCTGGTGGCGGCGGCAAGGGCATCCGCTTCGTCCTTGCGCCGGATGAACTGGCGGCGTCGTTGCGGCTGGCGCAGAGCGAGGCGCTTGGCGCGTTCGGTGATAGCACTGTCTATATGGAGAAAGCCGTCACACCTGCGCGACACATCGAGGTGCAGATCTTTGGTGATACGCACGGCAACGTCGTGCATCTTGGCGAGCGCGAATGTTCGATTCAGCGCCGCCACCAGAAGTTGATTGAAGAGTCGCCGTCGGTGGCGCTGGACGATGAATTGCGCGCCGGTTTCACCAGCGCCGCCGTTGCGTTGGGCAAGGCCGCTGGCTACGTGAACGCCGGCACCGTCGAGTTTCTGCTGGGGCCGGATCGCAATTTTTATTTTCTCGAAGTCAACACGCGCTTGCAGGTGGAGCATCCAGTGACGGAATGGCGTACCGGGCTGGACCTCGTGCGCGAGCAACTGCGCATTGCGGCGGGTTTGCCGCTCAGCTTCACCCAGGAGCAGGTGAGCTTCCGAGGCCACGCTATCGAGGCGCGCATCACGGCGGAGGACCCGCTCAACCGCTTCCTGCCGGCCTCTGGCTATGTGGCGGCGTTGCAAGAGCCAGCAGGGCCAGGTGTGCGGCTGGATGGTGGCATCTATGCCGGTATGCAGGTGCCGCTCTTCTATGATTCGCTGCTCGCCAAGCTGGTCTGCTGGGGGCAGGATCGCACCGAGGCGCTGGCGCGTATGCGGCGCGCGCTGGATGAATATACCATCGCGGGTGTGCGCACGACGATCCCGTTCCATCAGTGGTTGCTACGCCATCCATCCTTCATTGCCGGTGACTTCTCGACAGATTTCATCGCCGAGGAATGGCATCCCGATGAGGCTGGCAACCTCACTGATAAGGCGGCGCAGAACGGCGCAATGGCTGGCGAAGTCGCTGGTGAACTTGCGCCGGAGGAGGTGGCGGCGCTGGTGGCAACGCTGGCAGCGGAGGCGGCAGACCGGGCGGCGGCGCAACGACGGCAGGCGGGTGTCAACAGCGAAGATGACGCCAGCGCCGGTTCGCGCTGGCGCGCTGCCGGTCGCCGCAGCGCAGTGGGTGGCTGGTAGGGAACTCTCCGCACAGAAATATCGTCATGTTGAAAGCGACGGTTTCTGTGTCCCGTGCTACTAGCATTGAATGGCTGGTGAGCATATTCATCAGTGGCGCGGCAGTGTGGTGAGAGGTGAGGTATGAAGGAAACTGGACAGCCTGGATACCATTGGGTGAATGGCAGCCATATACGGCTTGGCGGGCGAGTTTTCGTGCCAGGGGTGGCGCTGGTGGCCCTGATTGCTACATTGGCGCTACTCAGCGGTTGTGGCGTCACCTCTAATTCTGGCACCATCCCAAACGGCGCGGCGCAGCAGCCGCTGGCAACCGTCACGCCCGCCACCACGCCGACGAGTACGCTTCCCGCGAACACCACGGCCAACACTGGCTTTTGTCCCACGGCGGAGCAGCCTGCGGACGCAGCGTTGCCACCCGCCGATATCGTCGTCCCCAAACCACCGCAGCGCCCCAACCCAACGGCGCCGGGCGTCTCACAGACGATTAGCGTCAAAACGGGACAGAGCATTGAGTTCCTCATGCCGTCCGGCCAGCGCTGGACGATAGCTCTGCGTGATAGCAGTGGTACACTACAGCCGCAGGGGGATCGCGGCTGGTACGATGCCGCACAGAAAGCCTGCGTCTGGCGCTTCGTGGCGGTGCGCTCCGGCAACCCCGCCGTCATGTTCACCGGCATGATTGGCTGCAAACCGCCGGAGATGTGCGCCGAAGCTATCTTCACCATCAGATACAATCTGACAATTACCGCCAGCTAATCGCTGGCCCATCGCTGAGCGAGGTAGTGGCATGGCCGTGATCTATGAGGAGAGGGCGTCGGATTCACCGTTCGTGCAGACAATCTGGCAGACGCGCGCCGAGTGCGATGGGTCTGATGTCGTCGTTGCGGATGGCGATTGGGATCTGATGCTCGTGCGCCGCAACGGCAAGACCAGCCTTACCGTATGGGGGCCGACGACCTACGCCAAGCCGGTTCCACATAAGCAGGGTGACGAGTGCCTGTGCATCCGTTTTATGCCGGGCACGTACATGCCCAAAATCTCATTGCCTGCGCTGGTAGATCGCGGGTTGGCGCTCCCCGATGCCACACTAGCCTCCTTCTGGCTGGATGGCTCCGCCTGGCAATTCCCCACCTATGAAAACGCCGACACCTTTGTGGATCGGTTAGTGCGCGCAGGAATGCTGGCGCATGATCCCGTGGTGGAGGCCGCGCTCCAGGGCTATCCCGTCGAAAAGACGCTGACGATACGCACGGTGCAGCGGCATTTTTTGGGGGCTACGGGGCTGACGCAAGCTGCAATCCACCAAATCGAACGCGCCCATCGAGCGGCGGAACTCTTACAGCGCGGCGTGTCTATCCTCGATACGGTGCATCAGGCAGGCTATTCTGACCAACCGCACCTCACCAAATCACTGAAGCGCCTGCTGGGGCGAACTCCTGCGCAACTGGCTGGCATACGGAATCCCCAAGCAAGAACCCGTGGCGTAGACAGCGGCGGCGCTGGCACATCGTATGCCGGTCCACGTCATGTCGTTTTTGTACAAGACGTAGCATTGCCTCTGACGGTAAAAAGGACTTGACGCGCTGACGCCATCTGAGACAACAGCGCCAATGACGCCAGACAACAGAAGATCACAGAAAGGGAATCGTGTCATTATGAGCATCCAACCCTTTACCATCGCCATCCCGAAGGCAACTTTGGATGACTTGCATGACCGCCTGGCGCGCACGCGCTGGCCCGATGAGATTGAGGGAGCCGAGTGGAATTATGGCACTGACCTCTCGTACATGAAAGAACTCGCCGGTTACTGGCAGCACCAGTATGACTGGCGGCAGCATGAGACAGCTCTCAATCGCTTTGCGCAATTTAAGGCTGAGGTAGATGGCGTCGGCATCCATTTCATCCATGAGCATGGCAAAGGGCCGAATCCGACGCCGCTGCTCTTACTACATGGTTGGCCCGATTCCTTCTATCGTTATCATAAAGTGATTGATCGGCTTACAGATCCAGCTCGCTTCGGAGGCGATCCCTCCATCTCTTTTGATGTTGTCGTTCCAGATAATCCGGGGTTCGGATTTTCCGACCGCCGGGCGCTCAATGATGATGCCACCGCCGAACTTTATGCAACGTTCATGCGCGATGTACTCGGGTATCAGCAGTTTTTGGCAGCGGG
This sequence comes from Chloroflexota bacterium, assembly GCA_021323855.1. Classification (GTDB taxonomy): domain Bacteria; phylum Chloroflexota; class Ktedonobacteria; order Ktedonobacterales; family JADMIN01; genus JAJPKE01. Next base: position 48,215 of record JAJPKE010000015.1, read on the forward strand.
CGGCGATGTGGGAGCTAATGTTACGAGATCTCTGGCGCTCGCTCATCCAGAACTCCTATTGGGTATCCATCTCTCAGACGTTGGCTATCCTGATGGTAATACTGACTTCGCCTCCCTTACCCCTGCCGAGCAGGAATTTGCCGGCTTCATCCAGCAGTGGTGGATGAAGGAGGGGGCTTTTAATATGATCCAATCAACTAAACCGCAAACACTTGCGTTTGGTTTGACAGACTCGCCTGCTGGAATGGCTGCCTGGATGATGACCCTGCTGCGCGGAATCCAGGATAAGGATGAGCTGCTTACCAATATGACCATCTACTGGGTCACACAAACCATCGGCTCCTCCATTCGCGGCTATTACGAGAATGCCCAAGTCACTCTCTTGTACAATAGTGGCAAGCGCCCTTCTGTACCTGCGGGTGTAATCCACGCTCCCTGGGATGCACCTTTACCGCGTGAATGGGCCGCGCGCCAAGTCAACCTGGTCCACTTCACCGAATTTCCGCGTGGCGGGCACTTCATGGCGTGGGAAGAGCCGGAACTCTACGCCAACGACCTTCAGGACTTCGTGAGCGAATTGCGCAAATAATACCCGCCCCTGTTGTGAAATGTGATATTGTGGCCGCATCCTGTAACGAAGGCGGCCACAATATCATGATCTCCATCATGATCTCCTCCATGCTGTGCTACTGCCTGTTGCTTCCACGGAAGAGTACGTACAATTGGTGACAACTGCTACCATCTCCTATCGTCACGACGCGATACTATTCCCGTTTCCTGGACTGGCATGGTATGCTCTTGGCAGACGGCTATCATCCTTGTCATACGCAGTACGTACAGCCTATCCGTTCGTAGGAGGCAACATGAACTCAACCGACCGGCTGGAAACAGTGGTTGGGGAGTTGGTGGACGAGTTAGATCACCGCTTCCCCTATGCGGCTGCGCTCATCAGCGGCGCATCAGGCATAGAAATCAACGACAACGGCGATGAACAGCAGGCCAGCGAATCCAATCCCAGCAAAGGCATCGTCTTCACGGTCTATGATGGCGCGAGTTTCAATGAGTATGCCACCAGCGACCTGACGCCTAATACTCTGGCGCGTGGCGTGCAGGCCTGGGCGGATGAGCTGAGCGTACACGCAAATGGTCGCCCTATCATCGGCGGTGGCATTGCCTCACCTACTGGACCGAACCGTCGCACCTTCACGGTACCGATGGCGATTGACCCGGCCACTGTGCCGCTGCGCGACAAGCTGGCACTCGCGCGGGACCTCCAGCAGCGCGCGAAGGCGCTTGATTCGCGTATCGTGCAGGCGCAGGTGAACTATAGCGATACGACACAGGATACCGTCTACATCGGACGCGGCAGATACCTCGAACAGCATGTGCCGCGCGTGCGATTGCTCGCGTTGATCGTCGTCTCGGATGGCTCGCAGATGCGCTATCACTTTGCCGTGCGCGGCGGCGCGTTTGGCTACGAGAAGGCGAGCATCAGCGACGACGAATTGCGCGAGACGGCGGATATCGCCTTACGCCTGCTGGAAGCACAGAAGATCGAACCCGGAGAATACGACATCATCACCGATCCAGGCATCTCCGGTGTGCTGGCGCATGAGAGCTTCGGCCACGGCGTTGAGCTAGACCTGTTTCCCAAAGGGCGGGCGCTCTCACAGAAATATCTTGGGAAGCAGGTCGCCGCGCCAGAAGTGCAGATGTACGACGATCCCAGCGTCCCCGGCGGCCACGGCTTCTATTTCTTCGACGATGAGGGCGAACTGGCGCGACCAACGCAGATTCTCCGCGACGGCGTGTTTGTGCGTCCGATCAGCGATTTCGCCTCGGCAACGCTGGCCCCCGGCATTCATACCCCCAATGGACGCCGCCAGGACTTCACCCGCAAGGTCTACGCGCGCATGACCAATACGTTCTTCAGTAGCGGCCCGGTTGCTCCGGCAGATATGATCGCCAATCTCGAACGCGGCGTGTACCTGCGTTCTGCTGAGAGTGGCATGGAAGACCCGATGGGCTGGGGCATCCAGATTACGGCGCACTATGGCGAAGAGATCGTCAACGGCGAGCGCACGGGCCGCCTCTTTGCGCCGGTTGGCATCACAGGCTACGTACCAGATGTGTTGCGCAGCATCAGCGCCATCGGCAGCGATTTTGAGCTATGGGCTGGCACCTGCGGCAAGGGACACAAAGAAATGGTGCCGGTCTCCACTGGCGGGCCACATCTGCGAATGAAAGCGAGGTTGGGCTAATGCAGACACAGGACGAAACGCGCAGCGCGGCGCTGACGACCGAGACGCTGGCCGGGGCGCTGGCGAATACGCCGGGCGCAGACGACTGGCAGGTGGAGTTGCTGCGCGACGAGGAGGCGCAACTCTACCTCATCGGTGAGCATGTGGAGTCGCGGCGTGTCGTAACCAACGAACGCGCGCGGGTGACGCTCTACAATGACCATGCGCCTGCTGGCGGCGATGGCACAGGCGCTGCGCCCACCACGGCGCGCGGCTTCACGACACAAACGCTGCTGGAAAGCGACGTAACCGATGGGCGGCTGGCGACCCGCCTGAATGACGCTGTGACGATAGCCAGCCTGACTGATAATCCACCGTTCACGCTGGCAACTGCGCCCGCTGGTGGCTATCCTGATGTCGTTACCTCGGACCCGCTGCTGGCGAGCGACCCAGGCGCGGCGCTGGACGATGCGCTGGCGCGGCTGCGCGCCGCCATCTCCAACTGGGGCAATGTGCGGCTGAGCAGCGCGGAACTCTATGCGACACGCTCATCGCGTGAGTTGCGTAACAGTCGTGGGCTGGCGGCAACAGATCGTGGCACGCAGGTCTTCCTGGATTTCGTGCTGATCGCGCACGAGGGAGAACGCGAGGCGGAGTTTCACGCGGAACTGACACGGCGGCGTATCTCCGACCTCATGATCGAGGGCACGGTGGATTCATACGCCACCTATGCGCGGCACATGCTGGTGGCGCAGCCTCCTACCACACATCAGGGGCCGGTGATCCTGACGGGCGATGCGCTGCTGAGCTTCTTCAGTCCAGTCGTCTTCCAGACCTCCGGGCAGGCGGCCTTCATGAAGGTCAGTCGCTTCAACAGCGGTGATCTGGTGACGGGGGATGAGCCGAGCGGCGACCGGCTGACATTGCTGAGCGACGCAACACGTCCCTGGGGCACAAAGACCGCGCCGTTTGACCGCGAAGGGTTGCCTGCGCGCCAGGTGACGCTGATTCGGGATGGCGTCTTCGTGCAACCCTGGGCTGGCACGCGCTACGCCACCTACCTGGGCATCCACCCGACCGGCGACTTCGCCAATCTAACGGTGCAGCCGGGGCAGTGGCCGATGGATGTGCTGCGCTCGGCGGCGGCAGGGCCGGTCTATGAGATCGTTGCCTTCTCGTGGATGAACCCGGACCCCATTTCTGGCGACTTCACCGTGGAAATCAAGCTGGGCTACCGGCACGACGCGACGGGGACGCATCCCATCAAGGGTGGCTCGCTCTCCGGCAATGTCTTCACGGCGCTCGCCGCCGCGCGTTTCTCCGCGCAGACCTACTCGGACGGCGCATACTTTGGTCCGGCGGCGATTCGCTTCGACAATCTCACCATTTCGGGGGAGTAGCCCCCACCCCCAGCCCCTCCCCCGTGCGCGGGAGAGGGGTGAGCGCGGGGCAACGGGTTAGCCTGCAGGCAAACTGACCTGTAGTGCGAAGGTTGATATATGAGGGCTACGGCAGTTAAGACTGAGCGAGCGCGAGAGTTGCGCCGTCAGATGACGGAGGCGGAGCGAATCCTCTGGCAGCATTTGCGTGGTCATCAGATGCAAAGGCTACACTTCCGGCGACAATACGTGTTGCATGGTTTTATCGCGGACTTTTATTGTGCTGCCGCCCGTCTGGCGATAGAGGTGGATGGTTCAATACACAATCAGCAGGCGGAGTATGACCATGAGCGCGATATCATCTTGACCGCAGATGGCATTCGTGTCTTGCGTGTCACCAATGATGAGGTGCAATACCATCTGGATGTTGTTCTCTCACGTATACGAGCATGCTGTGATGAATCCGCTACAACGCAATAATAACGTAGTCTTTTCCTGAGTACAAGAGAGAACTGTGTTGCCTTACAACTCAGCGGGTCACATCGCGGTTCCCCTCTCCCGCTCACAGAGGAGTGCTGTATTGCTAATGCTTTGTGACTCAAGGTGCTACTGCACTCTGGTTCCCCTCTCCCGCGCACGGGGGAGGGGTTAGGGGTGGGGGCTTACTTCACACGCCTGGCAGCGGCGTATGTGCGTGGCCGGCTAGCTCTCGCCCCTACATTCGCCTCGTTAACGGAGACGCAGGCAGCGCTGTTTGCTGCGCCACTCGACGCGCTCTGTGAGGATGAGCAGCAGGCGCTCATCGCGCTGGGACAGGAGCGCGGGCTGCGCCTGCATCGCTTCAAGCGCACGATGGAGTTGCCGCGTGTGCGCAAGGTGCTGGGCATCCTCAAAGGCATGCAGCCGCAGAGTTTGCTGGACGTGGGCAGCGGACGCGGCGCGTTCCTCTGGCCGCTGCTGGATGCCTTTCCGTCGCTGCCCGTCACCGTCGTGGATGTGCTGGACTTCCGCGTGGCGGATGCGCTGGCCGTGCGCGATGGCGGCGTCTCCATGCTCACCGCTATTCACGGCGATGTGGCGGCGCTGACGCTGGCGGATGGCAGCTTCGATGTCGTGACGATGCTTGAAGTGCTGGAACACATCCCCGACACCGACCGTGCGCTGGCGTCTGTCTGCCGGCTGGCACAGCGTGTGGTGATTCTCTCGGTGCCATCCAAGCCCGACGACAACCCGGAGCATATTCATCTTTTTGATCAGCCAACGCTGACTGCGCTCTTGCAACGGCACGGCATGGCGCGTATCACTGTTGATTATGTGCTGAACCATATGATCGTCGTAGCCCGCAAATGAGCAGTATCTACAAATATCCGCGCACGCACCATATCGCTGGCTCTGGCTTGCAGCGCGGCGACGAAGACCTGCGTGTCGTCCCGTTCAAGGAGTTTGCCGGACGCTATCTGGTGATCGAGGAGAAGATGGATGGCGCCAACAGCGCCGTCAGCTTTTCCGCCGCTGGACAGTTGCAATTGCAGAGTCGCGGCCATTACCTGTCCGGTGGCGCGCGTGAGCAGCAGTTCGATCTCTTCAAGCGTTGGGCTGGCCGCTACACCGGCGAACTCTGGGAGATTCTGGGTGACCGCTACGTCATGTATGGCGAGTGGCTCTACGCCAAGCATACCGTCTTCTATACCTATCTGCCGCACTATTTCATGGAGTTTGATATTTATGACATCGCGGAAACATGTTTTCTGAGTACGGAGCGGCGGCGCGAGTTGCTGGCGGGAGCGCCATTCGTCGTGCCGGTGAAGGTGTTGCGTGAGGGAATCTTCTCCTCGCTGGCGGAGATCACGGCGCTGGTCGGCCCGTCGCATTTCATTGCGGCGAATCACCTGGAACGGTTGCGCGCGTTGGCAGAGGAGCGCGGTCTGGATGGCGAACGGGTGGTGCGTGAAACCGAGCAGAGCAGGCTGATGGAAGGGCTGTATATCAAGGTCGAAGAAGAGGGCATCGTGCAGGAACGCTACAAATATGTGCGCCCCGGCTTCTTGCAGACGGTAGTAGACTCGCAGAGTCACTGGATGGACCGCCCCATCCTGCCGAATCAGCTCGCCGCTGGCGTCACACTGTTCTGAGGATGCTGTAGAAGTGAGCGGAAGGTAGAAACGACGATGACAGGCGATTGGACGTTTCCCTTTTGCCCGCTGCCGCCAGACTGGACCGTAAATTGGAAGGCGATACAGCGGCGGTTCGCGTGGGTGGCGGCGCTGGCTGGCGTGCCGCAAGACGCCGCCTATCACGCCGAGGGCGATGTCTGGATCCATACGCGCATGGTCGCGGAGGCGCTAACCAGGCTGGATGCCTGGCGCGCGCTGGAAGCTGGGGAACGAGCGACGCTCTTCGCTTCGGCGTTGCTGCATGATGTCGCCAAGCCTGCCTGCACGCGCACGGAGCCGGACGGGCGCATCACGTCGCACCGTCACGCCCGCGTTGGCGCGCAGATGGCGCGCTATCTGCTCTGGCGCGGTGAGGGACTCGATGCGGCGCTGCCGTTCCTGGAGCGCGAGACCATCGCCCGGCTGGTGCGCTTTCACGGCCTGCCGCTCTGGTTCCTGGAAAAAGACGACCCACAGCGCGCGGTGCTTGCGGCGGCGGAGAGCGCGAATCTGGCGCACGTCGCCTTGCTGGCGGAGGCCGACGTGCGCGGCAGAATCTGCGCCGACCAGCATGAACTGCTCGACCGCATCGCGCTCTTTCGTAGCTTCTGCGCAGAGAGCAACTGCTTCACCAATCCGTATCCCTTCGCCAGCGATCAGAGCCGTTTCGTCTACTTCCATCACCGCGCGCATAGCGACCCCAGTTACGCCGCCTATAACGACACGACCTTCGAGGTGACGCTGCTATCGGGTCTGCCGGGGGCCGGCAAAGATACGTGGATTCGCGCGCATCGTCCTGGCTGGCCGGTGATCGCACTGGACGCCATTCGCCGTGAGATGGGCGTTGCGCCGACCGATGCGCAGGGAGCCGTGGCGCAGGAGGCGAAGGCGCGTGCCCGCGAACTGATGCGCCAGCGCCAATCGTTCGTCTGGAATGCGACCAATACCACTCGCACGATGCGCAGCCAACTGGTAGACCTGTTCGCCTCCTACGGCGCGCGCATCACCATTGTCTATCTCGATGCGCCGTATGAAACGCTCTTCCAGCGCAACGCCAGCCGCCGCGAACACGAGCAGGTGCCAGAAACAGTCATCCATCGCCTGATGCGCAAACTGGACGTGCCGGACACCACCGAGGCTCATCACGTCGAATGGGTGTACGCCTGAACGAGAGATGACGCCAGTACCAGCCAGTACCAGCCAGTACCAGCATTTCCGCTTTTCGTTTCGTGCGCGGTAATGAGGAATAGTGTATATATCGAATACCCTTACCGAGCGTGATATATTACCAACCGTGTGTTCGTGGTCTCATACACAAAGGAGGATAATTATGCAGGGCGATGGACCGACTTTGCCGAATCTACCAACTGATGTGTCAGGAGCAACAAGAGAATCAGGTGGAGCGCCAGCCTGGCCGGTAGCCAATAGGCACAATCAATCTCCTTCCGCAAGATATGTCAACCCCACTGTGCTTGGCTTTAGCCTCGGCGCTAATGTGGCGCTGCTCATCGGCTTACTAGGTCTCCTGCTGCTCGCTCGTGCTGGAATTTTCTCGCCAGCCAGACCCTCTCCTACTCTATCTGCCTCCGCCCCGGCGCTGAGCAGCCCGACTCCGGCATCCAGCACAACGCCGACCTCGGGTTGGCTTCAGGTGTTACCGGCCAGTGTCCATCTCGGCTGTGATAATGGTCAGCAAACCCAGTTCGTTGTGCTGGAGAATACCGGGCCTGAGCAGGTGCAGTGGCAGGCGAACTTCTCAGGCTCAGGATCAGCAGATCAGGCTGGCGTGGAGGTTTCTCCCAATCAGGGCACGCTTGACGCTGGGACAAGCATGCCGATTCAACTCCACAACAGGACGCATGGCGCTGATTCACAGGGTACCATTTCCTTCGACCCGGATACGCCGGATGCAGGGCCTTCCCCCAGTCTCACCTATACTGCTGCAGGTTGCGGCGATTGAGGCTTCGCATGAAGCGAAAGTAAGCGCAGGCGACAGAGAATGATATTCCGTTGACAATCAAGAAAAGGACATATTCAGTGACTACACAGCTTGAAATCGCGGTTGCCGATCTACTGGGGGAATTGGGCGATGCGGAACGCATGGATGCGCGGCTGGCGGCGCTGCCGATCACGAAAGTGACGGCGCTGGCGCTCTTTCTGGCGCAGCGCGAAAAGGTGCATGCTACGGCAGCCGCCAGCCATATCCTCGATCTGCTGCTGCCGCTCGCTGGCGAAGAGTTGCAGTTGGACGACAACCTGGGGCGGCTGGCGCTGGCGGTTGGCCGTGTAGATGAGGCGATCACGCTGCTGGATGACCGGCTGGCGCGCAGCGAGGCGCTCTCCGCCTATCAACTGCTGGCGCGCGCCTATCTTGCGCAGCAGCGCCAGGACGACGCCCGCGCGCTGGTGGAGCGGGCCGTGGAGCCGGGGGATAGCCGCATCGGCGCGTGGCAGTGGCGCGGTGAGGTGCTGCTGGCGCTCGGCGACCTCACCGAGGCGCTGGCGGCCTATCACCATGCGCTGCAACTGGCTCCCGGCGCGACAAATGCGCTGCTGGGGCTGGCGCGTTGCCAGGCGATCCTCAGCGCCAACGGTAATCAGGAGTTTGGCGAGGCAGCGGACGCGCGAGCGCTGGTGGAGCGCGTCTTCGCTGTTTACCAGGGAACGCCGCCGGCCTGGGTGCTGCGCGAAATCATCGAGATAGCGCGTGCGCTCGATGACGCCGCATGGCTGGATGAACTGGCCGAGACGCTGGCGGAGAAGGAGGCGCGCGAGGCGGAGTCCTGGCTGGCGCTGCTGCGGTCAGGGGACCAATCGGCCACTGCGCTCGATGGGCAGGAGGGGAAGCGGCGGCGCGCCTTCGCCGATCAACCGCTGGCAACGGCGCAGCGCGGACGGCTGACTCGGATAGCTGGCGCAACCGATGCTGGCGCAGACGACACGGACGACGGCGAGGAGAGCGAGGATGACGGAGAGCCGGAACCGGCGACAGCGGAAATTGAGGAGGAACCAGCAGCGCCCGAATTGCTGGAGGCGCTCCGCGATCACTTCGGCTATGAGAGTTTTCTGCCAGGACAGGCAACGATCATCTCGGCGGTGCTGCGTGGTGAAGACGTGCTGGCGCTGATGCCCACCGGCGCGGGTAAGTCGCTCTGCTATCAGTTGCCGGCGCTGCTGTTGCCAGGAACGACGGTGCTGATTTCACCGCTCATTGCGCTGATGAAAGATCAGATGGAGGGATTGCCGGCAGCAGTACGCGAGCAAACGACCATCATCAACAGTATGATCGAGCGCGACGAATTGGAGCGGCGGCTGATGGACATTGCCGCCGGTCGCTACAAGCTGGTCTATGCTGCGCCGGAGCGGCTGCGCCAGCAATCGTTCATCTATGCGTTGCGGCGCGCTGGCGTGGCGCGTTTCGTGGTGGATGAGGCGCACTGTGTCAGCCTGTGGGGACACGATTTCCGCCCTGATTATCTTTTCATTGCGAAGGCGCTGCGCCAGCTTGCCAGCGATGGCGTGACGACGCCGGTGCTGGCGCTGACAGCGACGGCCACGCCGGAGGTGCGCGACGGCATCGCGGCGGCGCTGGAGCGCGACCTGCGTGTCATCAATCGCGGCGTCTTTCGCGCGAACCTGCGCTATGAGGTCATCAGAGTACACAACAGCGAAGACCGGCTGCGCGCGCTGGCGGAGATCGTGAGACAGGAGACAGGGGCGGGCATCGTCTATGTGCGGTCGCGCGATGGTTGCGAGGAGGTGGCGGAGTTTCTGCGGCGGCGCTGTGGCGTCTCCGCGCAGCACTATCACGCGGGCATGGAGCGCGGCGAACGCGAGGCGGCGCAGGACGACTTCATCGGCGGCAGAACGCGCGTCATCGTGGCGACGGTGGCCTTTGGCATGGGCATAGACAAGCCAGATGTGCGTTTCATCGTGCATTATCAATTGCCAAACTCGCTGGAAGCCTATGTCCAGGAGTCCGGGCGCGCGGGACGCGACGGGAAGCCCTCGCGCTGCATCTTGCTGGCCTCTTCTGCCGATGTGGCTCAGGTGCGGCGGCATATCCGGCAGGATGAGCTTTCGATTGAGACGTTGCGTGCGGTCTATGCGGCGGCGCAACGTCTGATTCGCGCAGGCGCTCCGGCTGGCTCTGCCATCGGGCGCGTTGGCGCCGCAGACCTGGAACGCGAAATCAGCGCGGCCATCGAGGCGGCACAGGCCGCCGATGAGCGTTCCGGTAAACGGCAGGTGAACGAGACGGGCACGCGGGTGGCGTTGAGCCTGCTGGAGCGCGCCGGTTTTCTGCTGCGACATGCCGATGTGCCGCGTGCGCCGCTTGTGCGCCTGGGATCACCAGCGCCAGCGGATGAGATGGATGAGTCCGATGCAGCGCGCTTTGCGGCGTTCGTTGCGGCGGCGCAGTTGCAGCCTGGATTGCCGCAGACGCTGGACTTGCTGGAGCTGGCGGCGCGCTTGGGATGGACGCCAGCAATGCTCGAAGATTCTCTGCTCGGCTGGCGTGACGCCGGACTGCTGGACTATCGTGACAGCCCGCGTGATCTGGCGCTGGAACGTTGCGCGCCGCCCGCCGACGGCAAAACGGCGATGCCCGAATTGCTGGCTGGTCTCGGCGAACGCCACGAACGCCAGATTGCCTCGCTGGTGACGTATATGCGCGCGCAGACCTGCCGCCAGCGCATCATCGCCCGTCACTTCGAGGAACGTTTGCCGGTGCGCACTTGTGGCGTCTGTGACGTCTGTAGTGACACGAACGGCGAAGGGCATACAACGGCGCGTTCAGGGGAGCGCCGCCCGCGCCCGCCACGCATCCGCGATACTGAGGTGATGCGCGCGGCGGTGCTGGCGTGCCTGCGCGAGCTGCCCTACGCTGTCGGCGTCAAGGGACTCATCCTCATCCTCACCGGCTCAACCAATACCGCCGCCTCGGCGCAGCGTATCCCTAGCTTCGGCGCGCTGGCCGGCGCCAGCAAAGCGGCGCTGACGCGCGAAATCCAGGCGATGATCGCCGAGGGACTGCTGGCGCGCGACGATACGGCTGAATATCCCACGCTGCGCTTGTGTGCGCGGGATGAATCGTGATTATCCTCACCCCCGGCCCCTCTCCTTGCGAAGAGAGGGGAGTAGGGCATAGCCTGATTCTAGTCCGCGCAGGCGGACTTCGCGGCGGCACGCCATCCAGGCGCGGTTTCAACCGCTAGATGTATGGCACGGATTCATCCGCCGACCTCTTACGCTTGTTTCGCCCGCCTCTTGCCTTTTGGCCCGTAGAGGAAGAAGAGCAGGGCGATGAAGCCAGCGAAGAGCGCGAGCGCAAGCACTACTTCCGGTGTGCCGAGGGGCAGCGTCGGCATCCAGGTGGGCAGCGCATGCTCCGGCAGGCCAGCGCCGATAGCCATTGGCGTGGTGCCGAAAGGGGCGACGCGAATCACGCCGCGCGAGGTGACGCCCATATCATAGGTGACTGATTCGCTGGGCGCATCCAGCGAGAGATACGTGAGCCAGCCATCGGGTCGCACCCAGCCCATATTGCGGTCGGTCGAAAGATCATGATAGAGGCTGGCGTTCATCGGCTCCTGAAAGGCCAGCTTGACTCCAGGCGCGCCGGGAACATCCGTGCCGACCGGCGATTGTCCGGCCACCGCGCCGACATCGCTGGTGTTGAGCGGCTCATCGGTCAGCATATAGATGTCCGCCTGCACCTGCTGCCCATCCAGCGCCAGCACTTCCAGCGGCACCCAGGGATGCGCCGTGTGCATGGTGATGAGAATCGGCGTGCCATCACCCTGCGTCTCATGGCGCGCTTTGATGATGCTGGTGTCGAACTTGGCAGCCATGAAGAACGGGCTGCCCTGTGCGTAGCGCAACAGATGGGCGCGCGTCTCGTCGCTCAGCACAAAGTTGTTGGCGGCGCACCAGTTCAGCACTTCCTGGCCACTGCCTTTGATGACGGTGATATTCAGCGCCTCGATGGTGAGTTGCTGAAGCACCTGGGCCGAGTTAGATGCGGCTTCAGGTGCTGCGCCAAACTCCAATGGTTGTGGATGCGTCTCGATGGCGAGACGTTGGAGCGTCCACGCGCCGCCCTCCTGAATCTTATCTGGGGCGGTGGGGAGAGGCACAATCCAACCCAGCGACGACTCATTGCCCTGATAGGTGAAGGCCGTCATATAGTGTTCGATACCGCCATGCCAGGCAACGAGTGTCGCAGCGCGTTCCAGGCGAACCGCGCCATCCGGGGCGACCAATCCGCCGCAGGCAGCAGCGGGCATCGCCTGCATCACAGTAAAAATCGTCAACGCAAGGGCAACCAGCGTAGGCGCCAGGAACCTATATGCTCCGGCGCGCGAGGAACGTCGCAAACGTCGCATAGGAATATCCTCCAGCAATCCTCTAGCAAAGAGACGCACTGTTTCGCTGCTGGCTGAGCGAGGATGCCGGGGCCAGGTCTGGCCAGTTCCCCATGTCCCTGGGTCACCAAATGTTCAGCCGTTCATCGTTTCGCTTCCATGACGGCGCTGGCAATATAAAAGTTCCCACTTGTTATGATTGGAGTTATGCTATCTCAAGTCATCAGATCATCACGATGAAGGCGCATGACGGCAAGACCCGGCACCCGCGTATAATCGCCATCGAGGGTGACTACCGTGAGGCCGTGTTCAAGCGCCGTGGCAGCAATGAGCGTGTCCACATCGCCAATGAGATTCCCGCTAGGGCGTAGCGCCAGCCGCACGTCTGCATACCGTTCCAAAATGGGATAGGTTAGCCTATACGCGGTGACGCCTTGCAAAAGCGCCCGGAGATTTGCTCGGCGCCAGGGCGTCCCTTCACTAACGCAACGAGCGGCCTATTATCAAGCAAATATTTTTTCATAGTCCCTCAAGGTCAATCGGCGGCGTTGGCACACTCTCATGCCGGATACGCTCAAGTGCAGTAAACTCATCATCGTCTAGCAAATCGCGGGAAGAACCAATGGCAGCGAGCGCCGTGCGAATCCGCTGTGGCAACGATGATGACGTTTGCTGTGGAGATGGCTCAGGTGTCTCGATTGCTATAGTCTGCTCGGTCTGCTCCTCGATGAGTTCAGCGAGATCGTTCTGGGCCTCCGGCGATAATTCATCAAGATGCTCTAATGCTCTCTGTAGGCGCTCAATCATCACTTTCCTCCTCAAAATGAATCTTGCTCACAATAGCTATTCACCAAAGCTGGCGCCAGTATATCACTACGGCCCACCCTGAAGCACTACTCGCCGGCCAGTTGCTTATAGACGAGCTTCTGGAAGTGGCGGAGCGCGTTCTCGCGCGAAAGCATCAGCTTGCCCTGGTCGAAGTAGCCGCCACGCAGACCGCGCTGCACCGACTCGCAGAGCACGACATCCTCATCCTGCACCTGGTCTATGAAGCGCACGAAGTTCTGCTCCTCCTCTGCGCTCACTTCATCCACGAAGCAGTAGTCATAGATTGCCAGCGTGCGGTTCACATCCACCGGAACGAAGAGGTTCAGCGAGACATTGCCGGGGCCGGGATAGATGTTGATGGTGAAGTTCGGCCAGAGATAGGCGTAAAAGCCATCCTGCACGCCGGAACCTGCGGCAGCGGAGACATCATAGAGGTTGTCTTTGCCAGCTTTGGCAGATTCTTTGAGCGCGCCGGTCTGCGTGGAAAAATACTCGTATTCGCGTACAATATAATCGCCAACGTTGATGAGGTCGCAGAACGCAGGATGCGCTACCGGGCAGTGATAACATTCGAGGTAATTATCCACCACCACCTTCCAGTTGGCGGCGATGTCGTAGGTGCGGCGCACGCGGTGGCGGATGGCGCTGAGATCGAGTCCCGTTGCGTTGACCAGCGCCGGTAACTCGCCCAACGTCTCCGCAAACGGACGCGCGTGGGCATCCGGATTGATGAAGATGAACGGCCCCCAGGCTTCGATGCTGACAGGGAAGAGCCAGAAGTCATCTTTGTTGAAGCTCACTTCGTCCTTCATGCCAGGGGCAGCACGGAGCGAGCCATCAAGGCTGTACGTCCAGGCATGATAGTGGCATTGCAGCGTGTTACGGTGGCCGCGCTCCTGCAAGACAAGTTGCGAACCGCGATGGCGGCAGACGTTGACGAAGGCGCGCAACTGTTCCTCTTCGTCGCGCAGGATGATGAACGAGAGGTCGCCGGTCTGGTAGGTAAAGAAGTCGCCTGGCTGCGACACCTGTTCAGTTAGCCCAGTGTATTGCCAGCTCCGGCGGAAGATGCGGCGCTGCTCCAGCCGGAAGATATCCGTACTGGTGTACCAGCGTGCCGGCAGTGTATAGCCCGCTTCGAGCGCCTCCCACAACGCCGGATCGGCGCTGACCGCCGGTATCATCCCTCCCATACCATTGCTCCCCATCCCGCTATACATTGCGCCGCGCGCCGCTCATTTTGCGCCTTTGCAAGCGCCATGTCCCGTCATCATAGCATATCGCTGCGGAACCGTGCCCTTTCTTCCAAGTTTATCCTCACCCCTGGCCCCTCTCCCGCGAGGAGAGGGGGAACCAGAGCAACTTCACCCTCTATCCTCTTTCTCTTACGAGAGAGGCAGAGCCATCTGGCGACCGATTTGGCCGAGACTAGCCAAAACGCTGACATTGTGCGACGATACGCCTAACGCAGAGCATCCATGCTCGCTGTTCGCTGCAGTGAACTGCCGGCGCACGAAAACGGCGAACTAAAGTCCAGTGAAGTGGGCGCACGAGTTGTTGCGGCTTCAGCCGGCCCGTTGCGTGCCCCGGCTTTTCAAAGCCGAGAGCCTGCGAGTACATCATTGTGCAAAGGGGCACACACGATGCAGATTGGCGTGGGGTTGCCAACGACGCTTCCCGGCGCGACGGGCGGCCTGATCCTCGATTGGGCAAGACAGGCCGACTCAGGACCATTCAGCAGCCTGGGCGTCCTCGACCGTGTTCTCTATGAGAGCTTCGATCCGCTGGCGGCGCTGGCGGCGGCGGCAGCCGTCACCACGCGCGTGCGGTTGGCTACCACTATTCTCATCAGTCCGTTGCGCAACACCGTTCTCCTCGGCAAGATGGCCGCTTCGATAGATGCACTCTCCGGCGGACGGCTGACGCTGGGCGTTGCGGTCGGCGCGCGCCAGGATGACTACGACACAGCGGGCGTGGCGTATAACACGCGCGGCAGAACGCTGGTGGAACAGTTGTCGGCGCTGCGCGAGCAATGGGAAGGCGAAGGCGAAAACGCGATTGGTCCGCAGCCAGCGCGCGCAGGCGGACCCGAATTGCTGGTGGGCGGGCTGAGCGATGCCGCCTTTGCGCGAGTCGCGCGCTACGCGGATGGCTACGTGCATGGTGGCGGACCACCGCGCGCTTTTGCTCGCGCCGCCGACAAGGCCCGCGCCGCCTGGGTGGATGCCGGCAGGCCGGGGCTACCCAAACTCTGGGCGCAGGGCTACTTCGCATTTGGCGATGAGGCCACCATCGAGGCTGGCAGGCGCTATCTCGCCGATTACTACGCTTTCACTGGCCACTTTGTCGAGCGCATCGTCGAGGAGATGCTGACGACTCCGCAGGCTGTCGCCCAGTTTGCGCGTGGCTATGCCGATGCCGGCTGCGATGAACTGGTACTGTTTCCAGCGGTGGCGGAGATCGGGCAACTAGAACGGTTGGCGGAGATTGTGGCAAACCTGGAGAGTGCCAGCACTAGCCAGCGCAATAGATCGTAGAGGCGCGCGGTGAAGATAGGGATTCTTGGCGGCGGTCCCGCTGGCCTCTACTGCGGGCTACTGCTCAAAAAGGCCAATAGCGGCCACGACATAACGATCATCGAGCGCAACGCCACCGACGCCACCTATGGCTGGGGCGTCGTCTTCTCGGATCGCACGCTGGCGGCGTTTCAGGAGGCCGATTACAAGAGCTATCGCGCCATCACTGACCACTTTGTGCTGTGGGATGCGATAGACATTCACTATCGCGGCGAACTGATTCGCTGTGGCGGGCATATCTTTGCCGGGCTGGCGCGCAAGCAATTGTTGCAACTACTGCAAGCGCGTTGCGCTGAGTTAGGCGTTACCCTGCGCTATAACACTGAACTGAACGACCTCGCCGCGTTCGATGGCTGCGATCTCATCATCGCTGCCGATGGCGTCAATAGTCTCATACGCAAGACCTACGCTGAGATTTTCCAGCCTAGCCTCACGCCCGGCAAGGCAAAGTTCATCTGGCTGGGCACGAGCAAGGTGTTGGACGCCTTCACCTTCATCTTCCGCGAGAACGAGCATGGTCTCTTCCAGGTGCATTCCTACCCCTTCAACGGCACGACCAGCACTTTCATCGTTGAGTGCGACGAGGCGACCTGGAAACGAGCGGGGCTGGAAGACGCCAGCGAGGACGACAGCATCGCCTACTGCGAGCAGTTATTCGCACAGGAGCTACACGGGGCAACGTTGCTACCCAATAACTCGAAGTGGATTAACTTTGTCACGGTCAAAAACGCCACCTGGCATCACAAAAATATTGTGCTGCTCGGCGATTCCGCGCACACCGCACATTTCTCCATCGGTTCTGGCACGAAGCTAGCGATGGAGGACGCGATTGCGCTCGCCAACGCCATCGAGCAGTATCCCGACCTGGAGACGGCGCTCAGCGATTATGAGGCGGTGCGCAAGCCGGTGATTGAGCTGTTTCAGACGGCGGCGGCGGAGAGCCGGACATACTTTGAGTCAGTGCAACGCTACACGCGCCTCGAACCCATGCAGTTTGCCTTCAATCTGCTGACACGCAGTGGACGCATCAGCTACGATGATCTGCGACTGCGTGACCCATACTTCGGTGAGCAGGTAGACCGCTGGTTTGATGACAGCTATCGGCATCGCGGCAGTGAACTGCCGGCGCAGGGTAATCGCGGCTTTGAAAAGCCAGTGCATGGTAATGGGGCAGCACAGCGCACGGGTGTTTATACGCCGCTACTGGCGCCGCCGCCGCTCTTCACACCATTCGCGCTGCGGTCACTGACACTGCCCAATCGTCTCGTGGGTTCGCCTGTTCTAGTGGCGGCGCGTGATGGCGTGGCTGGCGCGGGACAGATGCAACAACTGGCGCATAGTAGCGTGGGACTGATAATGCCGAATCCCGTTGCCATCTCGGCTGAGGGACGTATCACATCTGAAGATGGCTGCCTCTATCACGAGAAGCACCTGAAAGCCTGGAAGAAACTCGTGGATGCCATACATCAGGCGTCACGCGCGAAGATTGGTATCACGCTCAATCATGCCGGGCGGCGTGGCGCAGTCCGCCCGGCGCGCGATGGGCTGGACCGCCCGCTACGCACTGGCGGCTGGCCGCTCGTCTCGGCGTCTCCGCTGCCCTATACGCCGCGCAGCCAGGCGCCGCGCGAACTAGATAGTGCAGGTATGGCGGCAATCTGCGCGGACTTCGTGCGGGCGGCGCGCATGGCCGATGAGGCAGGATTCGATTTGCTGCAATTGCATCTGGGGCACGGCTATCTGCTGGCGAGCTTCCTTTCGCCATTGACCAACCAACGTAGTGATGAGTACGGCGGTGCACTGGAAAACCGGCTGCGTTTCCCGCTGGAGGTGTTTGATGCGGTGCGCGCGGTCTGGCCGGAGCAGAAGCCGCTGGCCGTGGCACTCACGATCACTGATAGCGCGCGTGGCGGCCTTTCGATAGCCGACGGTGTCGCGATTGCGCGGGCGCTGAAGACGCACGGCTGCGATCTGCTGACCATCCTGGCGGGGCAGACGGTGCCGGAGACGGAGATGCCTTACCGGCGCGGCTTCTTGACGCCGCTCAGCGACCGCGTGCGCAATGAGGTAGACATTCCCACGCTGGTTGGCGGCTACCTGACGACCAGCAATCAGATCAATACAATTCTGGCGGGTGGCCGCGCCGATCTCTGCCATATGTATGTGCCAGAGTTGGCCGAGGCGTGCGAATGAGAGAGCCGAGCATCGGAGGATAGAGGAGGTATGCCTATGGCGAGCGATACAGCCGATAGCGCATTGACGTTACAGGGTAGGCGAGCCGTGGTGACGGGCGCGAGCCGTGGCATCGGGCGCAGCGTGGCGCTGGCGCTGGCGCTGGCAGGCGCGGATGTCGCCGTGACGGCGCGCACTGAGAGCGAGCTGGAGGCGCTAGCCGAGGAGATACGCGGGCTGGGACGGCAGGCGTTGCCGGTTGCCTGCGATGTAACCGATCAGGCACAGGTGCAGCGCATGGCGGATACCGTCTATCTGGGGCTGCAACGGGTGGATATCCTGGTGAACAACGCTGGCGCTTCGGGTAGCTCCAAGTTCATCACGCATGATGATGAACTCTGGCATCGCATGCTCGCCATGAATATGACCAGCGTGTATTACGTCACCAAAGCGTTCGCGCCTGCGATGGTGTCCCAACACTACGGGCGCATCATCATGATGGCTTCCATTGCCGCACGTACCGGCGCGCGCTATATCGCCGCCTACACCGCCGCCAAGCATGGCGTACTGGGGCTAACCCGTGCGCTGGCTGCCGAGCTTGGTCCGGCGGGTGTCACCGTCAACGCGATTTGCCCCGGTTACGTGGATACACCGATGACGGCGAACACCATTGCCAATATGACACGCTTGACCAGGATGACCGAGGAACAGGCGCGGCAGACGCTCGAAAAGATGAGTCCGCAGCAACGGCTGGTGACGCCGGATGAAGTGGCGCGTATCGCCGTCTTCCTGGCGCAAGAGGCCAGTGGCAGCATCAACGGGCAGGCCATCAACATTGACGGCGGCGGAGTGATGTCATAAAGGAGCAAGCATGCCCTACGATTTTCTCTATGAGGTGCAGGACGGCGTGGCGACACTGACCTTCAACCGGCCAGAGGTGCTGAACGCTCTGACCTTTGAGGTCTATGCGCAGCTACGCAGTCTCTTCGATGACCTGCGCTACGACGAGAGCATCAAAGTTGTCGTGTTGACTGGCGCAGGCGACGCCTTCTGCTCCGGCGGCGACGTGCATGAGATCATTGGTGAACTGCTCAAACGCGACACAAAGGGCCATATTGAGTTTACGCGCATGACTGGCGCGGTCGTCCAGCATATGCGGTTGCTCGATAAGCCGATCATCGCTGCGCTCAACGGCATGGTGGCTGGCGCTGGCTCTGTGCTGGCGCTCGCCTCAGACCTGCGCATTGCCTCGGAGCGAGCGCGCTTCGCTTTCCTCTTCACCAAAGTGGGGCTGACCGGCGCGGATATGGGCGCTGGTTATCTCTTGCCGCGCATCGTCGGCATGGGCCGCGCCTTCGAGCTATTGCTCTTTGGCGATACGATAGACGCTGCCACCGCCGAACGCTATGGGCTGGTCAATCGCGTGGTGCCACATGACGAACTGCTGGCGACGGCGCGCAACTGGGCAGAGCGATTGGCGACCGGCCCGACGCTTGCCATCTCCATGACCAAGCGTATGCTCAACAACGAGATGGCGATGGACCTGGTTTCCGCCATTGAGGCTGAGGCGCAGGCGCAGGCGCTGATGCTGATGGGCGACGATCACCGCATCTTCTACGAAGCGTTCTCCGCCAAAGAGAAGCCGCATTGGACGGGACGGTAGCCATGATGAGCGACGAGCAGCAAACGCCAGCAATAACGAAAGATATCATCAATCCGCCGGAGTTACCGACGCCGCGTGGCTTCAATCACGGTATCTTGGTGAACGGCGGACGGCTGCTCTTCCTGGCGGGGCAGGACGCCAGCGGCGCGGATGGCGCTATCGTTCCTGGCGATATCGTCGCGCAATGCGATCAGGTGTTGCGCAATCTGCGGACGGTGGTGGAGGCGGCGGGCGGCGCGATGAGCGATATCACCAAGATCAACATCTATGTCACCGACCGGCAGGAGTACAAGGCGCAGATGCGGCTGCTGGGCCATCTCTTCCGCTCGTATTTTGGCGCGTACTATCCGGCGACCGCGCTCTTCGAGGTGAAAGCGCTCTTTCAAGATGACGCGCTGATCGAAATCGAAGGGCTGGCCGTCATTGGCGAGACCTCACCCCCGGCCCCTCTCCCATAGGAGAGGGGAGTGTGGGCAACGCCTGCTCCGAACCTGCGGAGGCAGGTTTTGCGGCGGGACGCCATCCAGGCGCGGTTTCAACCGCCGGCCATCGCATAGAGAGGTGCATGTTATGGACTTCGAGCTAAACGAACAGCAGCGGCGTGTTCAGGAGATCGCGCGGCGCTTTGCGCAGGATGAGGTTGCCCCGCAGGCGCGCGAGGCCGACGAAACTGGCACGTTCAACGCGGCGCTGGTCAAACGCATGGCGGCGCTCGGTCTGCTGGCAGGTCCATTGGAGCCGGAATACGGCGGCTCCGGCATGGATTACCTCAGTTTTGTGCTGGCCAACGAAGAACTGGGGCGGGTGGACTCCTCAGTGCGCGGCTTTCTGACGGTGCATGCTGGCCTGGTGTCGCGCTGCATCCGCGATTGGGGCAGCAAGGAGCAGCGCCGCCGCTATCTGCCGCAATTGGCGAGCGGTGAGGCTATCGGTTGCTATTGCCTGACGGAGCCGGAGGCAGGCACCGACGCCGCCAGCCTCCGCACCACTGCGCGCGAAGAAAATGATGCGTATGTGCTGAATGGCGAGAAAATCTGGATCACCAATGGCAATGTGGCAGATCTCGCTATCGTCTTTGCCACGCGCGACCCGGCGGCGCGACACAAGGGCATCTGCGCCTTCCTCGTCGAGACGAATACGCCGGGCATCCAGCGCGAACGCATGGCCGGCCATGAACTCGGACATCGCGCCTCCGACCATGCGCGTATCACATTTACCGAGTGCCGTGTGCCGAAGTCTGCGCTACTTGGCGCTGCGGGTGAGGGCTTCAAGGTGGCGATGGCGGCGCTGACCGGCGGGCGGCTGGGCGTCGCGGCAGGCGCGGTCGGCGTGGGGCAGGCATGCCTGAATGCCAGTATCGCGTTTGCGCAGCAGCGGCGGCAGTTCGGCCAGCGTATCGGTGATTTCCAGCAGGTGCAGGCGGCGCTGGCGAATATGGCGGCAGATATCGAGGCGGCGCGGCTGCTGACCTATCACGCGGCGTGGCTGAAAGATCAGGGTCTGCCGATGACCAAAGAGGCGTCCATCGCCAAGCTCTTCGCCACCGAGGCTGCCACCCGCGCCGCCTCCGAAGCGGTCTTGTTACATGGCAATCGCGGCTACTCCAATGAGTATCCGGTCGAACGCTATTACCGCGACATCAAGGGGCTGCAAATCTACGAGGGCACCAGCTATATCCAGCGCATCATCATCGCCCGCGAACTGGTCGGGCGTGATGAAGGTTAATGTTGTTCGTTGCACAGTGGCACACTGGAGACAGGAGGGCACACAATGGCGTATTCCCCGTACTGGAATCCGAAGAACGAGACGTTGCCGCGTGAAGACCTGCAACGGCTGCAACTGCTCAAATTGCAGCGCATGGCGGCCTTCGCCTACGCGAACAGCCCGTTCCACCGGCGCAGCTTCGATGCTGCCGGCTTCCACCCCGAACAGCTCAAGACGCTGGATGACCTGCGCCGCATGCCGTTCATGACGCGCGAAGACTGGATGGCCTCGATTGCTGAGCACCCACTCTTTGGCGATCTGCCAGCGACCGCCGAGACCAACGGTATCCGCTATCACCTGACCTCCGGCACCAGCGGGCGTACACCGATTCGTGTGCTGGACGGCACGAAGGACTGGGACTGGATCAGCGAGATGTGGTGCTATGGCATCTGGGGCTTTGGCGTGCGCCCCGAAGATGTCGTCTATTTCGCCTTCGGTTATGGTCACTTCATTGGCTTCTGGGGCGCGCACTACGCCTGCGAGAAGATCGGTGCCCTGGTGATTCCCGGCGGCGCGCAGACCACTGAGGCGCGCGTGCGCCAGATCGTAGATATGGGCGTTACCACCGTCTGCTCGACGCCGACCTATGCGCTGCGGCTCTGGCAACAGGCGACGGAGATGGGCATTGACCTGGCGACACAGAGCAAGGTCAATAAAATCATCCTCTCCGGCGAACCTGCTGGCTCGATTCCCGCCGTCAAGCATCAACTAGAAGAGGCGTGGGGCGCGAAGTGTGGCGACACCGCTGGCATGACCGAACTCGGCACCATCATGATCTTCGAGTGTGACCATCAGCCCGGCGGCACGCATATCATCGAGGATCACTATATCGAGGAGGTCATCAATCCGGACAGTGGCGAGCCGGTGGGCTATGGCGAGCTTGGCGAGCGCGTCGTCACGTCGTTCGGTCGCGGCTTCATTCCGGTCTTGCGCTATCGCACCAAAGATATGGTGATGAAGGTGCCGTACTCGACGTGTAGCTGTGGCCGCACCGGCGACCTCTATGACGGTGGCATCCGTGGCCGCTGGGACGACATGAAGCTGATTCGTGGTACGAATGTCTATCCCCGCGCCGTGGAGGCGATTGTGCGCGAGCATGACGCTATTGACGAGTTCCAGATTTACATCTGGCGGCGCGACGACCTGCGCGACGAAATCACTATCAAAGTGGAACTCAAACCGGGACGCGAGGCGGAATGGCCAGTGGTGGAAGAGGCGCTGGCGCGCGAGTTGGCGCATGCGCATGAAGGGCTGCGTTTCCTCATCGAACTGATGGAGCCGAACACGCTGCCACGCTTCGAACTCAAAGCCAAACGCCTGCAAGACGCCCGCCCGGTGGCGCAGTATTAGTGCGAGAGGAGCAACGAACCAATGGCCGAAACTGATCTTCTGGGTATGCCGCTCGCCGAGCATGAGCGCGAAACCCTGCGCATCTATGAAGAACTGAAGACACTTGCCAGCCGTGATGATTTGCCGCCCTGTGTCGCGCGCAATGTGCGGCAGGCCCTCGCCAGCATGTGGCAGGCCACCAATGACCTGAACCTGCAATTCGAGCAACTCTACGACCTGGGCGTGTGAACAGAGACCGACGGACGAATCCGCGCAGGTCGGCTGGCGGTTGAAACCGCGCCTGGCTGGCGTGCCGCCGCGAAACCCGCCGACGCGGGTTAAGAATCGGCAGTATCCTCTCCCCTCTCCTATGGGAGAGGGGCTGGGGGTGGGGCTATCTGGTGTTGCCCAAAAACTCTTCGCGTGTGTTGCGATAGGGAAATGGTGTTTCACTGGGGATGGGAACGCCGAGAAAGTCGCAGAGCGGCTCCCATCCCTGCGACACCTCATAGACCAGCAGCTTGTCTGCGGGAACGTACTGCTTCACTGCTGCGATGTGCTGCTCGAAGATGGCGATGACGTTCTGCTGCGGCTCAGTGTTGCCCTCGCTCATACCGCAATCTCATTGCGAATCTGGCGCACCTGCTCTTCCGGCAGGATGTGGAACATCGTCAGCAGGTCCGCGAGACTATAGTCCATGCCGGAGGTGGATAGATCTTGTTTGGCGCGACCGAGGCCGGCGATCTGCTGCGGCGACACCAGACCACGGCTGACGAGCAACGCCGCCAGCAGTTGATCCGGGCTGAGGAACTTGAAGAGCAATGCCAACTCGCCCAGCTTGAAGTTCATGTTGACGCTTTCGAGCATCTCTTGCACGCCTTTGAGCGCTTCGAGCTTCTGCTCCGAGAGGAGCGCGCCCTCCACCAGCACGGACCCCAGCGCCTTCTCGGTCGGCGTTGAGCGATGCGCTGCTGATAGGTGGTCCGGCGTGGGGACGGGAGATGTCCGCAGGAATGAGGTGTCGGTGTCTTGCTGCCGCCCTATGCCGGTCAGGTTGTTGAGGGCGATGGCAGGTGCGATTTCCGTCTGCGTGAAGGCCATCTGCTTCTGCGCTTCGTTTAGCGGCGCGCGCGATGGAGTAGAGGAGGTGGCGCCCCAAGAATCGGCAGGGTCTTCTCCTGGTGGTGTCCAGGCGTCCGAGAACACCGGCTCGCCGCCCTGCACGCTGGAGTATCGTTGCGTATACGCATCCGTCACGCCAG
The DNA here is from genome assembly GCA_021323855.1 of Chloroflexota bacterium. Lineage (GTDB taxonomy): Bacteria > Chloroflexota > Ktedonobacteria > Ktedonobacterales > JADMIN01 > JAJPKE01. Next base: position 71,949 of record JAJPKE010000015.1, read on the forward strand.
ATGATTCGCCACTGGCGCCAAAGAAGCCGCCAGCATCCCATGCGTCCGCTACCCCTGCGCGTCCACCTTGCATGCCTGGACTGCTTGCTATTGAAGGCGCAGAGGACATGCTGCCACCCAGCCCAAACTCGGCGGCGTAGGCCTCGCTGAGGCGCGCGGCGCGCTCCTCCAGCGTATTCATGGGGTTTATAGTATTCATTGGGGGATTACTGGCGGCACGGAAGTCGAAGGTATGGATGGTGGTCGCCTGCGGCGGAGTGGATGAGGAAGTGGCGGCAGCCACCGGCTCCGCCTCTGACGCGAAGGGATTACTGCTATAGGGTTGCGCAAAAGGCGATTCTTCGACGGCGAACGGGTTGGAATCGGCGGGATGCGCAAATGGGCTTGAGATATTCGTCTTGCTCAGCGCAGGCATGCCTACCGCTGGCGCCTGTCCACCGAAGCCGACCGGAATACCCGGCACCTCGAACACTCCTTGCTGCTGATACAGTTGTTGCGCCTGTATGGCAGATTGCAGCGCGGGGAAGCCGTTCTGGAACACGGTATTCGGGTCAGGCTGGGCGGCAGGGGTCGCATAGGGGCTAAATTGGTCGAGTCCGGCAATCATTGCCTGCTGTGGCTGCTGAAACATAAAAGGGGATGGAACGCCAAGCGCGGCGCCGATGGGCGGGATGACGCCCGGCTGAAGCGCCTGCGGTGCTGCGCCTGCCATGCCCGCCATGCCCGCTATCCCTGGGGCGGAGATGGCCGCCTGCCCTGTGGCTGCGGCGTTCACGCCATTCAGTGGGATGCGCTGGCGCACGCCCTCAATAATAAGTTGGAACTCATGCGTTCCATGAACCTCGACATCCGCGATGGCACGGGCGGTTGGCTCAAAATCGGTATCAAAGAGACTATTTGGCGGTGTATAGCGAAAGGTCATCGCCTGGGTCGGGCGCCCGCGTCGCTGCGCATCCAGCGCCACCCAGAACTCGCGTCGCCCGGCGGTCGCGTTGCCCAGGTCAATCAACACGAGCGCCACCAGATGTTTGCTGGTAATGTCGAACAGTTCCACCGGCGTCCGCGCGGCGCGCACGTCATAGCCCGCGATACGCAACTGCGAAAGGAGGGGTACGGCGATGGCGTCGTCGCGCTCAAACAGCACAACGAGCGGCGTTGCCGCAGGATGGACATCAGCCTCGAGGGTGGTTCCGGGTGCCTGGAACGTCGTCATCAAATTGCCCCCACCGCTACTAAAGTGCCTGTCATATGTACTTGTTCCTGTTCCTTCCAGGCGGTTATGCCTCCGCATAGCGAGTATACCATAAAGTGGTATTCAGGGGAACACATCTCATCCCTTTTCGGCTACGCTCATCTCAAGACGCATAATATCTCATTCGCGCCGCAAAGTAGGACCAGAACCTCACCCCCAGACCCCCTCTCCCACAGGGCGAGGGGGAACCGTTCTCCAGTTATCCCGTTGAGTTCCGCGTGCCCCCACTCCTACAGGGAGTGGGGAAGCACGCGCCTCATTGTCAGTGGCAATCGGTTTAGGTTACTCAATAACTCAGCAACTCTTCCAGGAAAACGGCGACACCCTCGTCGTCGTTGCTGGGGGCGATGCGCTGCGCCTGCGCACGGGTGACGGCGGCGCCGTTCGCCATTGCCACGGCCAGCCCGGCTTCACGCAGCAGCGGCGCATCATTTTCGCCGTCGCCCATCGCTATCACGCGCGCTTTAGGGATGCCCAGTTGCGTACGCAAGGCCGCCAGCGCCAGACCTTTGCCCGCCTGCGCATCAAAGAGTTCCAGGAAATCGGGGGTTGTAGTGGTCATGACGACGCCCAACGGCAGGTGAGGTGCCATTGTCGCACGCAGCGCCGCCAGTTGCGCGGGCGCACCGGAGAGCAGAATTTTCGCGGTCGGCGGGAGATTGTCTGCCAGCAGGTCCGGCGTCATGACCGGTGGTCCCTCGCCATACTCAGCGAAGACGCCAATCAAAGGGTGAGTGGTATCCATATAAATTGTATCCAGGCCGAAGCAGGAGACCAGCACCGAGGGATCGAAGGCGCGCACCAGTTCGATAATTGTCTTGCGCGTCGCTGGCTCCAGCGGACAGAAGCGCAGCGGCGCGTCCGTCGCGCTGTCGCAGGTGGCCGCGCCGTTGAGGACGATCTGCGGTCCGCTGATCTGCATTTCCGCCAGCAGCGACTGAACCGAGCCGAGCAGCTTGCCGGTCGCCAGCGTCACGTTGAGGCCGGCAGCGCCCGCCGCGCGCACCGCCGCCGCCACACGCGGGCGCAAGGTGTGCTGCGAGTCCAGCAGCGTGCCATCTACATCCAGCACGAGCAATTGATATTCCACGAGTATACCTTTTATGCAATGACACGAAAAAGCGCCCGGACCAGGGAAAGTCCGAGCGCCCGAATGATGGCGATGGCAGGATTCAGACAGACCGTGCAACACGGTAACACATGGGTCACAAACATGTCGCCGGCTGGCGCTCTCGCACCGCCAGCGCAACTACCAGCGCGAGCCGTAGCCGCTGCCGCTGTTGCTGTGGCTGCCACCACCGATTTGCTGGTAGCAGTTGCTGCAATAGACGGGCTTATCGCCGCGTGGCTGGAACGGCACACGGGCCTCGCCGCCGCACGACGAGCAGGTCGCCGTGTACGTCTGGCGCGGCGCGCGCTCGCCGTAGGAACCGCCGGACATGGATGCCTTGCGTGCTGCGCGGCACTCCGGGCAGCGGGATGGCGTGTTCATCAAGCCGCGACTTGCGTAGAATTCTTGCTCACCGACCGTGAAAATGAAATCACGACCGCATTCGCGACACCTGAGTGTCTGATCGGTGGCCAAACTGGTTTCCTCTCTTACAACCCCTCCGCGCCTCTTGCGGATGGGCTAATGCCGCCCCAGTGCCAGGCAGATGGGGCACAACCCTACTAAGGGGACAGAACGCTGTGGGGGAGAACTGAGGGACACCGTCCCAGACTTGAGGCAGACGTGTTACCCATGCAGGCCACCGACGAGCGTTTACGACGTACACGCGATCCCCGTTCGCGCGTAGAAGGCGCTGGTTGCGTCTTCGCGGCCAGTATACCATGACTGTCCACTGTATACAAGCCCACAATTTTTGTGAGCAGAAAAACATGTTTGCCATCTTGCGTGCGCTGGCGTTCTCCTGTACCATGCAGAGCAAGAGGCGGCGCGCCGATACGGTACAATGCGAAGCGGGGCGAATGCGCCATGCGGCTGGTGTGCTGGTGCGGACTATGCTATTTCCTGCGCGTTTTCGCGTAGATAGGCGTATATAGAGGTGATGGCGTACATCTTTCAAGAAGCATTGACTGTGGCTAGTATGGCCACATTTGCGGGGATGGTCCCCAGAAAGGCATAGATTCGGCATCATGCGCGATACCAATACACCAATTGTCGTTCCCGATTTTTCCGGCATGGAACGGCAACCAGAGAGCCACGGACTGAAGTTCTCCAAAGCTGACCTGCACATGCACACCAACCTGGGCGACGGTACCGCCAGCCCGCGCCGTGTGCTGCAAGAGGCGAAGCGCCACGGTCTGAAGGTGATTGCCATTACCGACCACGACCACATGGAGGGCGCAAAACGAGTGCAGGAGATTATTGACCGCGAGGGCAGCGACATCGAGATGATCTGGGGCTGCGAGGTGACCACGCGCCAGGGGCATTTCCTCGGCCTCTTCATGAAGCGCCCGGTCAAGTTTCTGACGCATGTGGAGGGCGCGATAGACGCTATCAAGGAGCAGGGCGGCCTCTGCATCATTCCGCATCCGATGGGGCGGCTGGTGCCGAGCCTGAGCCTCAAGAAGATCGAAGACCTGCTGAATCGTGGCTATCCGATAGATGGCATCGAACTCTACAATCCCTCGCCCGCCAATGCTGGCGCGCGCGACCGGGTGCGCAAGCTGAACCAGCAATGGGGCTTCGCAGGCACCGGCAGCAGCGACGCGCATTTCTGGCAGCATATCGGCGCGGGCTATACGCTCTTCCCCGGCGAGACAGCGCAAGACTTACGCCGGGCGATCCTCGACAAGACGACGCGCGATGGTGGCCAGGAGCGCAAGCCCGACCGGCTGCCCATCACCTCCTACATCGGTCAGTGCTTCTGGAGCATGGTGCTGGATCCGCCGCGCAAGTTCGCCCGCAAAGCGTTTAGTGAGCCAGCGGTCGCGCCCGATGCGTCTATGCCTGAACCGGAACGGATTGGTTGACGCTGGCGCTTGTGTGGGAGGGGTAGATTGATGGGCGAAGATGAGCCGCAACCGTCGCAGTCACTACAATTGTCGTCACAGTTGTCGCGGCGCGCTGCCGTGCGGCGGCTGGCGGGGCTGGCGCTGGTGGGGAGCGTCGCGGGGTTGACGGGCTGCGCGTTGCCGTGGCAGCAGAACGCCACGCCCCAGGTGACACCAACCCTCTCCGGCGGTACGCTCAGCAAGCCACTGCTGGTCTATCGCGGCCATTCCGGCGTTGTGAACGAGGTCACGTGGTCGCCGGATAATACGAAGGTTGCCTCGGCCAGCGATGACAAAACTGTGCAGATCTGGGACGCGACGACCGGCAACCATCTCTACACCTACACCGGCCACAAGGCGCGCGTCTGGTGCGTGGCGTGGTCGCCAGATGGCACGAAGATTGTCTCCGGCAGCAGCGACACGACGGCTCAGGTCTGGGACTCCTCCACAGGGAAGTTGCTGCTCACCTACAAGGGACATCCGCGCGATGTGAACGACGTAACGTGGTCGCCGGACAATGCGCATATCGCCAGCGGCAGCGATGATCGCACCGTGCAGGTCTGGGAGGTCGCCACTGGGCATCTGGTCTTCTCGCATAGCCACTATCTGCGCTATGTGGCGACGGTCGCGTGGTCGCCGGATGGCGCGCGCATTGCCAGCGGCAGCGGCGACTATTCGGCGCAGGCATGGGATGCGCTGACCGGCAACAACCTGATCTATTATCGCAACCATTCGCGTGAGGTCTACGGCGTCGCCTGGTCGCCGGACTCGCATCGCGTCGTCTCATGTAGCGGCGACGGCACGGCACAAATCTGGAACGGCAGCAGCGGGCAAACGCTGCTCACCTACAGCGGTCATACAGATATGGTCAACGCGGTCTCGTGGTCCAACGACGGCAAGTTGATAGCGACGGGCAGCCAGGACCAGAAGGTGCAACTCTGGGACCCATCTACCGGCAAACGCGCGCTGACCTACAAGGGACACATGGCATCCGGGCAAACCAACACCGGCACACCCATCGGCTCCGTGCGCGCGGTGCGCTGGTCGCCCAACGGCCAGCAGATCGCCTCCGCCAGCTACGACACGACGGTGCAGGTGTGGAAGCCGGTGTAGGTGTCCTCTTCCCGGCCCCTCTCCTTGTGAGGAGAGGGGTGAATAATCTCAATTGATGGTGCTTGACAAGCAAGAAAAGCTCGGTTATTCTTTTCTAAGCTGACAGTATTTTTCAAGACTAGTACTTTTCGTGTTTCTACCCGTATTTCGAACTTCCTAGAAGGGAATGGTCCCATGCCAGATACTCCTTTGCGCCTATTCATCAGCTACTCACGCAACGATAGCGACTTCGTTGACAAATTGCAGGCGGACTTGCAGGCTAGAAATTTCGATGCCTGGGTTGATCGGCGCAATTTGGAAGGTGGCCGCGATTGGGCAGAGATGATCGAACATGCAATAGACCGCTGCCAGGTGGTAATTGTCGTCCTTTCGCCAGATGCGTTGGAATCGGAATGGGTGAAGAAGGAATATAGCTATGCCCAGGATACGGGAAAGCAGGTCATACCGCTCCAATTCAGGAGTGTAGGGCGAATTCCTATACGGCTCAACGAACTACAACGCATCAACTTTGAGTTCTCATATGAGCAGGGAATACGAGACCTCTTGATTACTTTGACACCTATAGCAGTTGTACATTATCCTCCGCCTGCCGAAATACCAAGCGCCGAACCAGCAGTAGAGAATGGGACGCAAGATGACCTTGTAGTGATTAGACCAGCACCACCACTACCCAATCCAAATCTTGAAGCACTTTATCGCGCTGGTCTCGAAGCGAATGTGGATGGCGACTTGGAGCGCGCAGCTATTCTTTGGGAGCAAGTCTTGGTACAAGACTCCAATTTTCAAGAAGGCTTACTCAAAGTGCAGATGGATGCGCTGATGCAAAACCTCCGCCCAATACGGATACAGCGACTGAGAGATCGCGCCCGAGCCGCAATGGAAAACCAGGACTGGCGGCAGGCGGCAGGCGCTTGGAACGCCCTTTTGGGCCAATCACCAAGCGATCCAGAGGCCATACAGGGACTGCACACTGCATTGCAGAATCGTGCTCAAAAAGCTCGCAATGAGGGTTTCTGGGGCGAGGAAATTGGCGCTTGGGAAGCGTTGCTCAAACTGGAGCCCCAGAATGAAAGTCTGAGAGAGCGTCTTAGCATAGCGGAGCAGAACCAACGATGGGAATACAAATATAAGAGTGCCCAGGAGTTCGCGCAAGCAGGAAAACTGGCTCCCGCGAAAGCAGAGCTAGAATTGCTCTGGAGCAAAGCGCCGTACTATGGCGACCCAGCAAATATGGCGCCACAATTAGGGCTAGTCGCTCCTCTCTCGTATGAAGAACAAAAAAAGGCAGAAATAGAGGCAACGCATCAAGCTGAGATCAATCGCCAGGCAGAAATAGAGGCGAGACGCCAAGCAGAACTGGAAGCTTATCGTCTAGCAGAAATTGAAAGGCGACGCCAGGCAGAATTGGAAGCTTATCATCAGGCAGAAGTTGAAGCTGAGATCAAGACTCAGAAAAAGAGTCAAAGTCGTTTGCTTCAGATTTTATGGATAAGTGTAGGCATCGCATTTGGTGGAGCCGTAGTCATAACTATTTTAGGGGGCATTTTAGCCAACGTTCCAGGACTGAGTTACAACCTCATATTTGCAGGATTAATTCTGTTTGCTATAGGCGTCTTTTGGACAATTGGAGGAACCATTTTCTGGGGAGAGAATCAGATTTACTTCCGATTATCCCAAGATCGAAGCCGTAGTCTCCGATTTCAATTATCTCGGATAGGCATATTCATTTGGTGTATCGCATCAGTTATTGGACTGATTAGTATTGCTATAGGCTCGTCTACGCTGCAAGGATGTCCAGCAACAGCAGTCAGTAATGCCACATGTCCATCAGGTATTGGCGCATGGGTTAGCGATATTAGTTTTGGAGTCCTCTCTTTTTCGTGTCTGGGCATTATCGCTGCTTTCATATTTTTTGTTCTGACATTGGTGGTGGGTCGTCGTCGCTAGCTGGGAATAGACCCATTGATGGCAGCAATACCCCTTTTGAAGGAAAGCGAACAGTTCTGGAGAAATATCGAGAGCCTTTACTACCACCAGCACCAAGCAAATATTACTTGATGTGGCTGCTTCCCCTCCAAGGTAGCGAATTACTGCATATCATCTAGTATCATAAATGGGATAGCCGCTCTTCAATTGCCGCCCAGACCTGCGCTTCGAGGATATCTGGTGGCTGGGTTGCGTCCAGCACGACCCAGCGGTCAGGCTGGATGGCGGCCAGCGCCAGATAGCCCTGGCGCACGCGCTCGTGGAACGCTTGCGTCTCGGCGTCCAGCCAGTTCCACTCCGCGCCCCCCGTGTGCGCCTGCTGGCGGCGGCGCTGGCCTTCTTCCACCGGCAGATCGAAGAGCAGCGTCAGGTCTGGCGTGAGGCCTCCGGTTGCCATTTGCTGCGCGGCGGCGATGGTTTCGGCGGCAAGGCCGCGCGCCGCTCCCTGATAGGCGCGCGTGGCGTCGGCAAAGCGGTCGCAGACGACGATCTCACCAGCGTCCAGCCATGCGCTGATGCGCGCAACATGCTGGGCGCGTGCGGCGGAGAGCAGCAGCAGTTCGGTGACCGGCAAGAGCGGCTCGGCGGGTTCATCCGAAGGGGTGAGATTGGCGGCGGCCAGCGCGCGCAGGCTGGCGTCCGGGTGCAGCAGCAGCGCACGCATCGCGTTCGCCAGCGGCGTGCCGCCCGGCTCACGGGTCAGCCGTGCAGTGTAGCCAGCGCCTTCGAGTCGCGCCGCCAGCCGCGCCGCCTGGGTAGATTTCCCGGCGCCCTCGCCGCCCTCTAACGTGATGAACATGGCGTGTCTATCATCTTTCTCTGTCGTATAGGGATCGCGGCAATAAATTGCCGGCGCAGGCAAACGACAGACTAAAGTCCAGCATTGACGCGAGCGCAGACTCGTTGGGCTTCAGCCCGTCGTTCGTGCTTCGGCTTTTCAAAGCCAAGAGTCTTGTTCGCAGACGGGAATGTCTGCGCCACCGCTATCTCCTATCACCCGCCAAGCGCATACTGCCGCTTCAACTCTTCGATCTTGCCCTCGCGGATCAGCGTCACCTCCGCTGCGTCTTGCTCCGGCAGCACGCCGACGATCACATCTTTGTTCTGGTAGCGGCTGGGGCGCGGCTCGATGGCCTGCGTCAGCGTGGTGAATTCAAGCTGGCAGAAGCGTTGCCCTGGATAGATGCGCACGACGCTGCTGGGACTGCTGTTGTGAATGGGAATGACGAGATTGCCCTGATAGCCGGCGTCTATGATGCCCGTCAGTTCCACCTCCAACCCCTGGCGGTTGACCGTCGAACGCGGATAGAGGATGCCGCTGATGTCGTTGGGCATGCTGATGCGCTCCAGCGTCGAGACCAGCACGCGCTCGCCCGGCAGCAGCTCGAAATATTGCCCCGGCTCCAGCTCGATGGGATCGAAGTGCTGGTGGCCGCCGTCCAGTGGATCGAAGGTCAGCGCGACCCGGCCACGCGGCGTCATCTGCCAGAGGCGCGGCACCAAGAAGGTGAAGCCCAGCCGCAAATCCACGCTATGCGCCTGAAGCTGGAAGCGGTCAAGCGGCGGCGTGAAGCCGATCTCGCCACGCGCAATGCGCACCTCGATATCTTCGCGCACGAGAATTGCCATAGCCGTTCACCCCTTCTTCAGTGTCGCCTGTTTGGTGTCTCCTGTTTCGGTTTCGCGCTCATGCCGTTCGCCGCCAGCGCGCCCAGATGCGCTCGATATTGGCACGATAGAGCGGTTGCTCGAGCAGCGTGCGCGGCGCCCCTTCGCCAGCGCGGTAGCCATCGGTGACGCGGCAGAGCCAGTGTTCAATCGTCTCGCCAGCTTTCGCAGCCTCCTCATCCATCGTATCCATGCTATCCATCGTATCACTCATATCATAGGCATGCAGATTATCGGCAATGACGCTGATGTTGCCAACTGGCCGGCCTACGACTGCGCCAGCCTCGCGCAGCCAGGCGAGATCATGATGGAAGTCCAGCGGTGCGCCGCCCGCCACATCCAGCGAGCGATGCAGATGGATGCTGTGCAGCGGTTCAGCGCGCTCACCCGGCAGAAACTGGAAGAACTGGTATGGTGGCAGCGCCATGCGTGGCGACAATTGCTCTTCGAGCTGTGGATAGCAGAACGAACTGACGACGGCGCGTCGCGATTGTGGCGTCGCCGCAATATCCTCTATCGCCGCTGCCAGCAGGTCACGCCGCCACGCGCCTGCCAGCGTTTCCACAGTCTCCGGCGTCGCGAGCCACTGGTCGAGCAGCCAGGGCTGGACGGGTTGCGCTGCTTGATCGGGCGGCGCATAGAGCGCGCAGAGGCTCAGCACGGTTTGCAAGTGCAGTCGCTCGCCCATCGCCGCCAGGAAATCCAGGAAATCAGCGAATTGCTCACGAGAAGCAGCGAGCGAGGGAATAATCTGCGAAGAAGCGTGGATGAACGCCTGAAGATAGCCCCAGCCTGCGTCCCAGAAGCGGCTGCGCGCGGCATACGTATAGGGAAACAGCAGCACGCCGGGTTGCGCCAGTTGCGCTGGATCGTTCTCCGGGCGTTTGGCAACGAATGTGTCGAGATACCAGTCAATGTCGGCCTGCGTCCATTGCTGAAGCTGTGTGGTGTCATGTTCGGGGTCCAGCCAGGTCAGCAGGACGCCGTTGAGGGACCAGGTTGGCCCGCGCTGTGTCTCATGGCGCACCCCATGCCGCCGCACCAGAGCGCCCGCCTGCGCCAGCAGTTCATCGAGCGAGTGCGCCGCAAGTGTATAGTGCGCCTGATTGGCTATAGATGAATTATTTGGGGCATTCAAGTAAGACCTCACCCCCTACCCCCTCCGCTACGCTCCGTCGCCTCCTCCGCAACCCGATGGGTTGCTTCCCAGCTTCGCTGGGCGGAGGCTCTCTCCCGCGAGGAGAGGGGCCGCTGGGCAAACATTCTCGATGATGGCAACTTGGCAACCTTGCAAAACATACAAACAATCAGCGCATGGATTAACTGGTTGCAGGAACACCACTCCTCTCGCCGCACGGTCCCCTCTCCTTGTGGGAGAGGGGTGGCCGCAGGCCGGGGTGAGGTCTATCGCTGGACCGCATAGCGCAGGTGCAGGCTGTTTTCGTTGAGCAGTTCGTGGTGTAGCAGACGCAACCGCAGATTGAGCGCACCATCGCCCAGCAGCGAGATACCACCGCCGAAGGCCAGTGGCTCCAGCGTCAGCCAGAGTTCGTCTACCATGCCCGCTGCGATGAAGGAGCCATACGTTGCCGCGCCACCCGCCAGAATCGCCGTCTCGTAGCCGCGCGCTCCCAGTTTCGCCACAATCTCAGCCGGTGTGTCTGATGTGAACTCTACTTGCTCCGATGGTTTGGATGCCAGGAGCGCAGGATCATGCGTCATGACGACATGCAGGCGTTTCGGCAATGGCTGTTCCAGCGTCTCATACGTGCTGCGCCCCATAATCAACACGCCGGACTCCTGCGAGACGCGCATGAACATACGCTTGTCCTCGCGCGAGGACCAGTCAACCGCCTCATGGGGTCCACGAGCGATCTTGCCATCTATCGTGATGGCGGCCAGCAGCAGGACACGCATGGACATGGCTCCTCTTCAGGCGCGCTCGCGGCAATGAATTGCCGGCGCACGCATAAGATGGCTGAAGCCGGGCGGAACCTGTGCGGTGGTTTCCCACACGCGGACTTCAGTCCGTTAGTGCTTGCTCCGGCTTTTCAAAGCCGAGAGCATCACACCACAATCGGCATCTGTGGCAGCGCGGGCAGCGGGTGATACTGCGCGTCGAGTTGCGCCTTGATCTCATCCACCAGCGCGAAGTCGCCGCGTTCGGCGCGCTCGAACGTATCGGACGCAAGTTGCAACTCAATCTCTGGGTGCTCGTGGTCGCGTTCGATCAACGTCTGCGCCGCCTCATAGTGAATATCGTAGATATGGGCGTCGGAGATGGAGTGCGTGTATTTGCCCACGCGCACGCCAAGGCGCGCCGCCAGGATGCGTTGCAGCAGCGCGAAACCCGCGACATCATGCGGGCAGCCGAGCATCATATCATTCGAGCGCACAATGTTGTGCAGATGCAGCGCACCGCCGATGATCGTTACGGTGAAGCTGTAGGGACATGGTACGTTCTTGCGGATGGCCTGCGGCTCCAGCCCGTCGCTGGCCGGGTCCCACGCGACGACGACGCCATGCCGCGAACTGGGGTCGGCTTCCAGCAACGCAATCAGTTTAGCGATCTGGTCGCGACCAAAGTGACGACGCCAGCGATAGCCATAGGCAGCGGTAATCACGCCGTTGATGTTGGTGAAGTCATCCCAGATTTTGGTGAACTGGCGGAGTGACTCATCTGGGCGGCGGCTGCCCGTCAGGAACCAGATTTGCTCCGCAATGAAGACACGCAACGGCAGGCGGCGCAGCGTCAACAGCGGAAAGCCAGCATCTACCTCGATAGTCATGCCGGGGAGCGCGCGCACGCTGTGGCCGGTGCGCGCGTTACGCTCCTCATAGCCCTCCGTCATGATGCGCTGGATGAGCGCGCGATAGGCTGAGTCGAACTGCGTCATGGGTCCTCACCCCCAGCCCCTCCCCCGTGCGCGGGAGAGGGGAGTGCAGACATTGCTGGCCAATAGTGGCGATACTGGCAATGTTTCAGTATACGAGGCAGGCGCGAGGGCGGTCAACTGGCTGCGCCTGGAGTGCTGAGGCCGCTTTCCACTGCGGGCAACTCAGTGGTTTCGATGGTTTCTATCACTTCCAGCCAGTTTACCGATTTCGCCGGTGGCGCGACCGCAGGCAATTCGGCGGTTTCCAGCGTTTCGATGGCGGTAGCAACAGGGAGCGCAGCGGGCACTTCCAGTGTCTCGCGCTCATCTATCGGTTTTGTCGGTTCTATCGGCGTGGCAGTTACAGCGATGGGCGTCTCGACGGTTTCGCGTTCGCTGAGGTCCAGCGCAGGGCCGGCCTTGTCCCTCGTACTTCCAGTGTGCGGTCCCTCTATGATGCGCCAGGGAGCCGACTGTGGGCCGAAATGCAGCGTTGGCAGTGGTTGAAGGGCTTCGGCTGCCTCTTCATGCGCGCTTCTCCTGCCCATCAGCCGGCCAAGCTGTGCGGCGAACCAGAGACGCAGCATGTGAAGGCGGCTCGCGCGTCGTGTCTTTGCGCGCAGGTCGGTCAGCAATAGCGCAAGCACGACGGCGACCACCCCTGCATAGCCAAAGAAGAGAGCGAACGGCAATTCTGGCTGGCCGGTGATGCCAGACGCCATGCGGATAATCAGCGTAGCGGAGATGGTAAAGAGTACCAACGCAGGAAACGTCAGCAGCAGGCCAGGGATAAGGTAGAGATGCTGCCGGCGGTGGCCCAACAATCCCGCGATCAGGACGTTCAGCGCAAAGAGCAACGCCAGATAGGAAATACCAGCGAAGGCGATCTTCGCGCTGTTCTCTATTGTTGGGAAGTCGTTGGCGATGGCCGGGTAGTGCGCCGCCTGGAATGATTGCCAGGCTCCTACCAGCGCGAGCAGGCAGGTAACGCTGCCCACACTTCCCGCGACAAGCGCCAGCAGCAGCGGCAATAGAAGGAACAGCACAATTGCCAGCATTGCTGCTAATATCAAGAACTCTGCGCCCATATCGCGCAGCCAGCCAGCGATCCGGCGCCCCTTATCGTTGTTGGGCTTCTCCGGCTGCACCACACCGTACAGTGAGGCGGATGATGACCGGGATGGTTGTGATGATCGTGATGAATGGGATATGCCCGCGTCGTCCATTCCTCAGTTGCTAAACCTCTCCAAAGCCAATTCCCACAGATAGTGTTCATGAATTCTGCTATCACATATCACAGGATAGCCATGTTATTACTCTACTGCGAGCCGGCAATTATCATCCCCCTCTACTATATACGCCTGAGAGGGCCGATGTGCTACCATATATGTAATTGTCCAGCAACGAAGCTGGTAACACATTGAGATACCGCAAGAGGGTCCATTGTATGGCCACAGGGCATAAAACGTCGTCTCCACCTTCTAAGTCTTCAGGCGCTCCTCGTCCCGCTCACACCACACGCACCTCCCCACCCATCGCTGACACGTCTGATGACGAGACAGTGGATACACGAGACACGAGAGCCGCGAGAGAGGCGCAGCCTGCGCCGGAGCGGGCTATTCGCCGCCCTGATGTGACCGATGTCTGGCGCGCACAAGAGGTGATTCGCCCGCATGTCGCGCATACGCCGATCCTGCCCTCGCGCACGCTCAGCGCCATGACCGGCGCGCATGTTTCCCTCAAGGCGGAGAATCTTCAGCGCATCGGCGCATACAAGATTCGCGGCGCAACCTATAAACTCTCGCAACTCTCCGAAGAAGAGCGCGCCCGTGGCGTCATCGCCGCCTCCGCTGGCAACCACGGGCAGGGCGTTGCGCTGGCCGCCGCCTCGCTGCATATCCCCTGCACGATTGTCATGCCGGTTGCCGCGCCGCTGGCCAAAGTCACCGCGACGCAAGGGTACGGCGCAACCGTCGTGCTGCATGGCGACAATTACAACGAGGCGTATGAGCATGCCTGCGAACTGGCGGCATCATCCGGCGCAACCTATATCCACGCCTATGACGATCCCGACATTATCGCCGGGCAAGGTACCGTTGGGCTGGAAATCCTGGCGGACGCGCCGGAGGTTGAGGCGATTATCGTCGGTGTCGGTGGTGGCGGCCTGATATCGGGCGTTGCTACTGCTGTCAAGGCGCTCAAGCCATCTATTCGCATCATCGGCGTGGAGGCCAGCGGCGCCGCTTCGATGCGCGCCGCGCTGGACGCAGGCCGGCCCGTAACGCTGCCGGCGATCAACACGATTGCCGATGGCATCGCCACCAAGACCGCCGGCAGCCTGACCTTCGAGATTGTGCGTGATCTGGTGGATGAAGTCGTCACAGTAGATGACGAGGAGATCATTCACGCGGTGCTGCTGCTGCTCGAACGCTGCAAGCTGCTGGTGGAGGGCGCGGGCGCCGCCGGGGTGGCGGCGCTGCTGAGCGGACGGCTCGATCTGGCGGGCAAGCATGTGGTGGCGGTCCTCAGCGGCGGCAACATTGACATGAACCTCGTCGGCAAGTTCATCCAGCATGGCCTTTCGGTGCAGGGGCGCTATCTTGTCATCCATACGCTGCTGCCGGACCGTCCCGGCGAACTGCTGCGGTTGCTGACGTTAATTGCGGAGCAGCATGTCAATGTGCTGGATGTGGCGCATCACCGCATGGCGCCACGCCTGCCGGTGCAGCAGGTGGAGGTGGTGATGACGCTTGAGACGCGCGACCGCGCCCACTGCGAGACGTTGCTCGAATTGCTGCGCGCGCGTGGCTATGCGGTGCGCGAGGAGGAGCCAGCGTTCGCATTGGAGAGCGGCAGTCACCTGCGCTAGTAAATTGCGACGCTGGCGTTGGCATTGGTGTTTCTCTCATGCGTAAACCGTTTGCCCTTACCAGCGCGGCGCAAGACAGCGTATACTATGTCGGCGCTCTCTGCGACCACGGTGGTCGGGCGCTGGCTTGCCACTGCGCGTACATCACATGAGCATAGATAAGCGCATTGGTGCGCCGCGCCATGAATCAACAGGCCGACCGGACACTGCTTTCGTCCGGCGGCGGGAGGCTTCATCAATGTCCGTTACCGACCTACAGTTCAAGCATTTCCTCGTCGAGATGGACGGCAATGTCTGTATTTTCCGGCTGAATCGTCCCAAAGCCAACGCGCACAATTTGGAGATGATTCGGGAGTTGGAGCACCTCGTTACCGAGATTCGCTTCGACACCAACGTCAAGGCCGTCGTCATGGCCAGCGCGAACAAAAATTTCTTCTCCGCTGGCGCCGATATCGAGGAGATTCGTGACAAGTCTGGCGAATATATTGGCCTGCTCAGCCAGACCAGCAAAGAGATGATGATGAAGATTCGCGCCACGCCGAAGGTCTATGTGGCAGCGGTCAACGGGCACTGCATGGGCGGCGGCCTGGAACTGGCGCTCTCCTGCGATGTGCGCTTCGCCGGACGTGGCACCTGGAAGGTCGGTCTGCCGGAGGTGAACCTCGGCTTGATTCCGGGCGAGGGTGGCACGCAGCTTGCCGGACGCATCGTTGGCCCATCAAAGGCGCTGATGCTGATGGTGACGGGCGAGACGTTCAGCCCGGAGCAGGCGACCGAATGGGGCTTCTTCGATGTGCTGGAGGATGCCGATAAGGTGGAGGCGAAGGCGCTGGAGTTTGCCCATAAGTGCGCAGACGGCCCGAACAAGGCGATTGGCTTCATGAAAATCGCGCTCACCGAAGGGCTGGAACTGCCGATTCACGATGCCTTTGCCTACGAGCGCCATCTTCAGAATCAGCTTTTCGACACGCCGGATAGCAAAGAGGGCGTCGCCGCCTTCCTGGAGAAGCGCCCGCCGCAGTGGGGGAAGAAATAGCGGAGGCCCCCACCCCCAGCCCCTCCCCCGTGCGCGGGAGAGGGGAGATCGGGGGCTGGTAGGCAACCCTGCGCAGGCGAGGGATAGCTGTATTCTGCTCACGAGGCGATTTGATGCGCGCTCGCCCGCGTGAGTATCTGGAACACCGGATGCCGCAACGCCTCGCGCTGATAGTCCTCAAGTGAAGAGGTTGGCGTCACCGCGAAGTAGTCGCTGAGGAACTGCAAGAACGAAGGAGCAGCCGCCATCATCGTCACCGTTTCTCTGAGGATAGGCGCAGCCTCCTCCGGCGTCAGTTCCGCCGCCGTGATGGCCTCGGAACGGCGACCACGGGTGAGCGTAGCCTCACCATCCGCTGCGCGCAGATTGCGCACCCAGTCTACGATGCCGTAGACCGAGACTATATATCGTTTGCTGTCGTGTTCGACAACTGCCACCGGCGTCGTGCGCGGCTGGCCGCTTTTGCGCCCGCGTACAGTGAGCAGCGTGTTCGGTCCCAGCCGGATGCCAGCGCGTAACAGCGCCTTCGTAAAGATATTGCCCACACCAAGAATACGTGGCAGTTGTACTGACTTTACCGACTTTTCCATGCGAATCCTCTTTCTTTTCTACTGCTCGGATCAGGCGCCTCTTTGCGCTGGTGTCTGGGTGTGATGCGCGCCTGCTGGCTGCGCGACGGGCTTCCAGATGGCGGCAAGGATGACGCCTGCGAGTGCGGCAACGATGATCGTCGCCAGCGAGCCGATGAGGTCGGGCTTGACGGTCATCAGGAAGACGATACCCAGGAAGAGCGCATTGTTGAGCAGGATGCCGGTCCAGAGGCCCGCATTGGTCACTCTCTGATACAGGCTATCGGGAATGACCTCACCGGCGGCCTCGAACATGCCTTCGCCGATGGCTTTCAAGCGCGGGACCAGCACGCGCGCCGGAATAATCGCCATCGCCAGCACTGCCACCAGCGCAACAT
Organism: Chloroflexota bacterium; assembly: GCA_021323855.1. GTDB lineage: Bacteria > Chloroflexota > Ktedonobacteria > Ktedonobacterales > JADMIN01 > JAJPKE01. The sequence continues at coordinate 88,713 of JAJPKE010000015.1, forward strand.
CAATCCAGGCGGTCTGCCAGCCCCAGGCGGTGATTGCCAGATAGAGGCCGGAGGCGATGAGTAGCAGCCCGGCGAATTGCGGGATGCGCCCGCTGCTGCGCATGAGGCCGAGCCAGAGGCGCAGTTGCGGGATGGTGCGCGCCCGCCGCGCTTGAATGACACTGGCGATGACGATGGCGTTAGCGCCACCCAGCGCCAGCGCGCTGACGATATGCAGAAACAAAGCAAGATTGTAAGCCATATAGGTGCTTCTCTTTCATGCGTTCAGGTGTTGGTTGGCGGCATAATGCCCGTCAGCAGCGTCTGTACGATCTCGTGCGCAAAACGGTCTTGCGGCAATGCGAGTGCGCTGGCGCCGCTCATGTGGCGGACCATTGCATAGCTGTACGGCACGTTGAGCAGAATGAGCGCGGCAGCGGTGACGTTGGCATCCGCGCGGATTCTGCCAAGCCGCTGCTCCGCCAGGAGATAGGCGGTCACTGCTTCACGCGATTTCTCTGGCCCCTGCCCCATCGCCTGCATGCGAGCGTTGTGGCGTTCGGTCAGTTCCGGATTGGCGGCAACCGCCGCGCTGAAGATCACCGTCTGCGCGAAGAAGTCCAGCGCGGCGGTTATCAGCTCTTCCAGGTTCGCCGCCACAGTGGCTGTGCCTGCGCGCTGCGGCAGCGTGCTGATGAGTTGTGGATACTGCTTCGGCAGCCGTTCTGTTAGTGCGGTTAGCACCAGATCGGTCTTATCGGCAAAGTGCCGGTAGATGGTCGCCTCGGCAACGTCAGCCCGTTCAGCAACTTCTTTGGTCGTCACCGCCGCCAGCCCTTTCTCCTGAATGATGCGCGCCGTCGTGTCTATCAGCCGCTCGCGTGTTGTCATGTGCCGCCCTCTTCACATGTGAGTGAGTACTCACACCCAGAATTGTAAGTGAGTACTCACTATCGGTCAAGATCATTTCGCCTTGATTATGCCAGTACTGTCCTAATGTACAGATAGAGAGCGATAGGCGCAATTTGCCTATCTCTTGCTATTGCAAGATTGATGGAAGCCGCCGCTATCAGGACGCCGGTGGCGTGAACTCATACACATCGGACAGCGCATCGGCCCGTTGGGGACAATCCTCGCGGCAGAAGAATCCTACCGCGAAGAGCAGATGCCGCCCGTCTGGAGTCCAGGCCATACTTTGCACGTGATGCGCCTGATCCGGCATTACAAGCAAGGTTGTGAGCAGATGCGTATGGAGGTCAAAGCTGACCAGCGTATCTCGTTGCATATTGGAGATGTCAGCAGTAGAAGCAAAGACGACTGTAGTGTTATCAAGATTCCACGCGATGGTCAGGTTCCAGCCCAACGATAGAGCCTCGGCGCTGGCTATAGCAAACTGTTTGCGTGGAATAGTAATCGTTGGAGGTTGCGCGCCCGCAGCATTTCCGGCTTGTGACAGGAAGGCTGTAGAGACGGCAGTGAATGCTTCTCCATTGGTGGTTGGTTCGCCGGAGGCAGTTTCGCAGCAGACACTTGCTGTTCCTATCAGAAGATACTTTCCATTGGCAGACCAGCTCAAACCATTGATGTCGCACCTATCGAGCAGATTGAACATATCAGATGCGATTGTCGCCACTTTGGAGAAAGTTGTATACGGCGGCTGTGACGAAAAGACGTTGATCGAGCAGGTAGAGACCTCAGAAGAATCAACGACAGCAAAGTATCTGCCATCAGGCGACCAGGTGAAAATAGTATTGTTGTCGCCTGGAAGGTGTACCTGATGCACAGCAGCCACGCCATTACTGGATAGCCGGGCAATCTGGTCCAGCCGCCCGTCATCCGCGCAGATGATCCATTGCCCATCAACCGGTATGGCGAACGGCCCACAACCGTCTTCCACGTTTATCAGGTGTGGATGGCTGCCGTCGAGTCCTATCGTGTGAAGCTCGGTGTGATCAATCGTTGTGCCTAAGAAATTCATAGCTACCTGCGGGACAGACGAGCCTGCGGGTTGAAATGTCGCAAGGCCGAGAAGCACGCCGCCATGAACACCATCTTTGAGAGGAATCCGCGAGGGCACTGCCAGCCATTGGAGATTGGGCGCATGCAGCCGTGAGAGCGTGAAGAATTGCTGACTCTGCTGGTTGCCACAGCCAATGAGCAATACAATCAGGCAGAGGCAAAGGGCATACCACATCCTACTCGCCCGCAAAACCAGTCGTAATCCTCGTAACCCTTGTAACATGGAAGTCAACCTTTCCTTCACAGCAGCGTAGAGAATAGAGAGAGGAAAACACCTACTTGGCCGGTACCCATGAGAAGCATGCAATGACGCAATGACGCAATGACTTTGCTGAAACTACGCTGGCAGTGGCGTATTTCTCTCTGATAGGACGCCTCATCTTCCTGGCAGTGCCCTCGCAGGTGTGTTATAATTCTGTAGGTGAATGTCACCAAAATACAAAATTAGTTGACGAACCCCTGGACATCTGTTCGGGGATGCGCTATAATAGTTGTAGATGTGGCGTATGGAACAACACAATAATTCCAGTGCATGGCACATCACGTACCACTTCGTCTGGCGCCCGATGCGCGCGAAGGCGTGTCTCACCGAAGAGATTGCTCGGCGGCTGAAGGCGTTGATCGAGGAGAAGGCGCACGAGCAAGCGTTTCACACGGTGACGTTGGTGATCCTGCCGGATCGTGTGTATCTGGCGGCAGAGGCGCCACCGACGGTTGCGCCACATTCGATCATTTGCCAGGTGAAGGCGTACACGTCGCGTGTGCTACGCGATGAATTCCCTGAGTTGACCCGTATACCCAGCCTGTGGACACGAGCGTATCTTGTGATGGCTGGCGATCAGCTCGATCCCGATGAGGTTATCCGCCGTTTCGAGGCCAGCGAACCAGAACGCCGGCCCCGTGGGCGACCGCGCAAGGTGCGATTCTGCTCTACGCAAGAGATGCAAGACTTGCAAGACGCGGTTGACCGGCAACCAGATGAGGCAGAGACAGAGACACCGCCACCAGGAGAGTAGCGGACAACACAGAGTGGGGGTACTGGCCCCGAATCGTTCACGATGAACCCAGGAATATAGAGACAGAGGTAACAGAGACATGCCAAAGTGTGAGCGCTGCAACAAGAACGACGCGCGGGTCCGCCTGGACACGCTTGTCAACGGTCAACGTGAGCAGCACTATTTCTGCCGTGAGTGCGCAGAAGAGCTTCTCGGCGGCAGCATCCCTGCGATGGGTGGCTTTGGTGGCTCGCCCAGCGGCATCTTCGGCGGCATGGGCGGCCTCGGTGGTGGTTCACCGTTCGGTTTCGCTCCGCAGGGCGGAAGCGGCACGGCCACCGCGCAACGCACTGCCGATAAGCATAGCAAGACGCCGACGCTCGATCAGTTCAGCCGCGATCTGACGGCTGAAGCGCGCGAGGGCAAACTTGATCCCGCCGCCGGACGCGAGCGCGAGATTCGCCGCATGCTGACGGTGCTTGGGCGCCGCCAGAAGAACAATCCGGTGCTGATTGGCGAGCCGGGCGTCGGTAAAACGGCCATCGTCGAGGGCATCGCGCGGCGTGTTGCTGAGGGCAACGTGCCAGCGAACCTGCGCAACGCGCGTATCGTCGCGCTGAGCATCGGCGGCGCGGTTGCGGGCGCGATGTTCCGTGGCCAGTTCGAGGAGCGCATCAAGCAGATTCTCGAAGAGGTACGCCAGAATCCAGAAGTCATTCTTTTCATAGATGAGTTGCATACGGTTGTCGGCGCAGGAAACGCCGAGGGTGCGGTTGGCGCGGCTGACCTGTTGAAGCCGGCGCTGGCGCGCGGCGAGGTGCGCTGCATCGGCGCGACTACGCTCGATGAGTATCGCAAGCATATCGAGAAGGACGCGGCGCTGGAGCGGCGCTTCCAGCCGGTCAAGGTTGGGGAGCCGTCGGTAGATGAGGCCATCGCTATGCTGAAGACTGTGCGCGAGAACTATGAACTGCACCACGGCGTCAAGATCACCGATGAGGCGATTGAGTCGGCGGTGAAGCTCTCGGACCGCTATATCAACGACCGTTTCTTGCCTGACAAGGCGATTGACGTGATGGATGAAGCGGCCTCGGCGCTGCGACTCGAAGCCACCGAACGCGGTCTGTTGGGTCCGGAGGCGGTGCGCGAGCTGGAACAGCAGCTTGCCGATATCCAGGCGCAGAAAGAAGCGGCGGCCCTCAGCGAAGAGTATGAGAAGGCGGCCAAGTTGCGCCAGCGCGAGCTTCAGGTACAGGCGAAGCTGGATGAGGCTCGCCAGAAGGTCGGCCAGATTGCCACGCTGCTGGTAACGCCGGAAGATGTGGCGAAGGTAGTTGAAGGCTGGACCGGCGTGCCTGTCAGCCAGATGTTGGAAGGCGAGCGCCAGAACCTGATTCACCTGGAAGACGATCTGCGCAAGCGGGTTATCGGCCAGAATGAGGCGATCAGCGCGGTGTCGCGGGCGATTCGCCGCTCGCGTGCGGGCCTGAAAGATCCGCAGCGGCCTATCGGTTCGTTCCTCTTCATGGGACCGACCGGCGTGGGTAAGACGGAACTGGCAAAAGCGTTGGCTGCTGAGCTGTTCGGCGGCGAGGATGCGATGATTCGCCTGGACATGTCTGAGTACATGGAAGGGCACACGGTCTCACGGCTCTTCGGTAGCCCTCCAGGCTATGTCGGCCACGATGAAGGTGGTCAGTTGACCGAGCAGGTACGCCGCCGCCCGTATAGCGTGATTCTCTTCGACGAGATCGAGAAGGCGCATCCGGAAGTCTTCAATGCGCTGTTGCAGATTCTGGATGACGGTCGCCTGACAGATGGCCAGGGGCGCACGGTGGACTTCAAGAACACCGTCGTCATCATGACCAGCAACGTCGCCACCGAGGAGATCAGGCGCGCGGCCAGCATCGGCTTCATGACGCCGCGTGCTGGTGAGGCGAAGGACGAGCGCGAAAGCGAAGACGCCGAGCGCCGCGCGAAGGCGATGGAGGGACTGCGCCGGGCGTTCCGGCCAGAGTTCCTGAACCGTATTGACCAGATCGTCGTCTTCCATTCGCTTGGTAAGGACGAACTGCGCCAGATCATCGAACTGTTGATGGCGAAGGTGCAGGTACGGCTGGCGGAGCAGGGTCTGGGTCTGCGCTACGGTGAGGACCTGGAAGCGTTCTTGATGAAAGAGGGCTTCGACCAGGAGTTTGGCGCACGGCCACTGCGCCGGGCAATCCAGACGCATGTGGACGATGCACTAGCGGACGCCATCCTGAGCGGCACGCTGCAACCCGGCCAGACGGCGGTGCTGAGCGTGGTGGATGGCGCGGTGCAGGTGAGCGCCGAGGGCGAGCCGAAGCAGCTTGCCCCGGCGGGACTGCCGGCCACCAACGTCGCATAGTCGCGTCATGTGAGCTAGAGAACCAGGGAGGTTGGGCACTATGCCCAGCCTCCCTTTTTTGTTGCCAAACAATAGACGCATGCTTGCGAGTTATCTATCCCCAGCCTATTGAGCGTTTTGGGTAGAGATTTTTATGTCGCAAGGAAGATAGGTATGATGCCACCGTAGTAGTCTTCCATGAACAGCGGTAGGTTATATCGAAATTTCCCCGAAAGGAGATATAAGCTAGCTCTTGATTTTCTATGCACCCATAGACGATACTACCCAAAGGCACATGCTTGGTAGTACTCTGAAGTACTCGTCGCGGTTTGGATTCACTGGAGGCAGTGGCCGATGGATACCCTGGACAAGATAGCGCGTACCTCGACGAACACTCGTAGCACAACGGCCTTCAAAGCGGTCAAGCCGATCAAGACGATTACTGTCCGCAAGGTTCTCAAGGCGCACAAAATCCGCTTACATCCGACGGCTGAGCAGGAGGCGTATTTGCGCCGCGCGTGCGGTACGCGCCGCTTCATCTTCAACTGGGGCTTGGCGGAGTGGCAACGCCAGTATGCAGCGGGAGAGCAGCCCTCGGCGCTGGCTCTCAAGAAGCAGTTCAATGGGCTACGCGGCAGTGAGTCTCCCTGGACGTATGACGTGACCAAATGCGTGGTCGAGGGTGCGTTCGATGACTTAGGCAAAGCGTTCGCCAACTTCTTTGCCAAACGCGCCGGCTATCCTAAGTTCAAAAAGAAAGGCAAATCCCAGGAATCCTTCTATCTGGCCAACGATAAGTTCATCGTTGGCGACCATTGGGTGCAAGTGCCGGTCTTAGGCGACTTTATCATTAAGCAACGCGAAGCCAGCGGGGAGATCATCACCAAACGGGCGCAACTCAAGCGCCGGTTGGGCAAGATCAATCTGGCGGAAAAACTGCGTTTCGTCGGCACGTCTGGCACGACGAGTAAGATCATGGGAGCAACGATCTGCTGTGAGGCGGGCTGGTGGTTTCTGAGTGTGCAGGTTGCCGTAGAGGTGCCACAGATCCCCGTTGAGGGGCCACCCATCGGCATTGATTTAGGTTTCATGCGGCTTGCCACGCTGAGCGATGACACACGGTTTGAGAACCAAAAACCGCTGCGGCATCTCTTAGCCCAGGTGCGTTACTTGAATCAACAACTGGCACGCCGGCAGAAGGGCAGCAAGAACCGCGAGAAGACCAAACGCAAATTGGCACGGTTGCATTATCGCATCCGCTGTCTGCGCGATGATCTCTTGCACAAAGTCGCGCATCAGATCACCGAACGCTATGGGTTTATCGGCCTGGAAACCTTGAACGTGCGGGGCATGATGCGCAGTCGCAGCCGAGCGCTCTCGGCCTCTGATGCGGCGCTGGGCAGGTTGGCACACTACATCGAAACGAAGGCGCAGGCACATGGCACGCCGGTGCAACGGGTGGGACGCTTCTTCTCGTCCACCAAGCGGTGTCATCGCTGTCATCACCTCCGTGAGATCGCCGAAGATGAGCGCACGTATGTCTGCTTCAACCCAGCGTGTGGTTGGGTGGGCGACCGTGATCTGAACGCCGCGCTCAATATTCTTGAAGAGGCCCTCCGCTTGGCAAGCCTGGCTGTGTGATGGCTTGAAGGTTTGACCGAGCGGCGTTGCCGGTACTGGCTCGGACGGCAACGAAAAAGCACGCCTGTGGACCTGGGGTAAGACTCGCCTGGATGCTCTGGTTCGTCTAGGGCATCGAGGAAAGCACCTGGGGGTGAAGCAGGAACAACGAAAGATCGAACCAAACGAGTACGTTTGCGTAGATTGATCGGAGCAGGATGGATATGTCGGAAGCAATGGGCACTCCTGGAATGGCTCATCCTTGCCAAAGTGCTTCCCACACCGGCTCACAGCGGAAACCCCAGTTATGTGACCGGAGTCTTTATCCTCACCTTCTGTGTCATCGCCTTCTACCTCTGTATCGCAGCGCTCGGAGACAATCTGACCATCGCTGCTGTCCTCTCTTCCCGGGCATCGCCTACGGTTGTGATGATGTCGGCGTGATGATCGGCGACAGCAACGTCTTGCTCATCATCGGCGGGTACGCAGGACTGGTGAGTGCGGTCATTGCCGCCTATCTCTCGGCGGCCATCGTCATCAACAGCTCCCTCAGACGAGCGGCGCTGCCTATCTTCCCGGCTATGCCAACTCGCTAAGCCGTGAGGTGAGATTCGTTGTCTGCGAGATCGTCGGTTGGCGCCTCAACAAACAGCAGGCGCCAACCGACATGTCGTATGTCAGCTCAAGTGTGTTAGTGAGCGTGAGGCCGCCCCTCCGCAAATTGATCACAGAGATCAAAGAATTCATTTGCGTCGCTGGCAAAACGAATTGCTGCCTCCTGCTCTTTGGCGGTTACCTGTCTCTGCCCGCACTCTGAGCAGGTGATGTAGCAGTCAATGATTTCATCGTCGGAGAGCGCATCAACCATACGCCGGTCAACCAGACCTGCGGCATATTGGCGCTCTCGTAACTCCTGAGCAAGCTGGTGTTTCTGCATCAATATCCTCTCTCTTTGCGATTGCCCTTCATTGCTTTTACTTCAGCCGTTAATGCAGCAACGCATCTATTGCGCAGCCAGGATGGTCGCCATAAGGTCACGCTCGGTCGCATAAATATGGGCCGATTTGATGGTCATGATGAGACGCCCCACCGGCACGTCCAGCACGGCGGCGATGCGCTGCTGGATGGCCGCCAGTTCCACCAGGTTGCCGTAGCCCTTCGTGCCGAAGTCTATGCTATGCGCGTAGACGACCTGTTCCAGCGCGCCATCGGGCAGCCAGAAGTCCAGCAGGCTGATGCAGGGAATATAGCTGGTATCGGTCAGCGGCTGAAAGGTGGTGATGGTGGCTGAACGCGCCTCAGGGTTGTGGCGCAGGCGCTCGATCACCCAGGCGATCTGGTCGCGTCCGCTGTGCGCGTAGTCGTAGAGGCGAGTGGCGTAGCTATCGGCGTTGCCCAGCGCCGGAAGGCGCGCATACTCGGTGAAGTTGGCGCGCATCCACGCCAGCCGCTCCGGGTCCGCATAGCTGGCGATCAGCACGTCGTCGGGGTCCGGCGTGGCGATGTCGAGGGTGACGTGGGCCAGTTCCAGCATGGGCAGTCCGTCATAACTGCCGGGCGCGCCATCTTCCAGGATGCGCTGGGCGATGCTCAGCCACGCCTCCCCAAGCGTTGCGGCGGGTATCGTCTGCGGCCCGCGCGTCTTCTCCATCATCGTCACTGTCAGCCTCCTGCGAATGTGTCTCTGCTCCGGCCCTAGTATACGATACGGCCATGCGCGCAGCAGACCTCACCCCCATCCCCTCTCCCACGAGGAGAGGGGAGTACGGGCGCTGGTAGGCAATCCGGCGCTGGTGTGGGGAGTATGTAAATCACTACTATTGGTGTATTCAACTAGCCAGTTTAGCCATAGCGACGGGTGATCTCTTCCCATTGCGGCGGCGGACCGGGAAGTGGCGTCGTTGCTGGGGCGCGCATGGCATCGAGCAGCAGCGCCAGATAGCGCTGGCGCAGTTGGTCGGTGCGTTGCTGGTCGGCCACGCGGACAGCTTGCAGTTGCTCGAAGATCAGCGAGAGATCGCTGACGGCGATATCATCGCGTAACGCGCCTGCGGCTTTGGTGCGGTCGAGGAGTTGCTGCGTAGCCTCATACGCTGTGCGGCCCAGCCGGTACAGTTCCTCGCCAGCGGTGAAGTTTCCGGCGAAGCGCAGTGTCAGCGAGCCGGTGCCTGCATCCACAGCGCGGCGCATGAAGGTGGCGAAGGCGGACCAGGGATCGCCGGTATCTGCCAGCGCGGCCTCAACCTCAGTCACGTAGCGTTGCAGCCCATCCAGGCTCAGCCGTTGGAGCAATTCGTCTTTGCTGCGATAGCGGCGGTACAGCACGCTAATACCGACTCCGGCGCGTTCGGCCACCGCTGCGATGGGCGCATCGGGGTCGGTGGTGAAGACGGCGCGTGCGGCATCGAGGACGCGCTGATCGTTGCGTTTGGCCTGCGCGCGTCGTCCGCTCAGCGGCGTTGCCCTGGTCGTTTCTGCTGTATCCATGTCTCATGGCCTCCTCTGGCGCGAACTCTTCGCTGATGTGAGTTGCCGTCACGGATGGAACGAAGTGTTCCTCATCCAGTGAACAACCCACTATTGGAACAGAATACTTTATTCCGCTATTTTGTGCAAGGAGAGAATGACAAGTGAGGGCGGAAAGAGCGTTGTGTTTCACGGCCCTCTCTGCTATAGTGGGGCGCGTTGGTTGCGTGATGGCGATGCCTCCTGCATCACCGCTGGTTTCCCTATGCACGCGAGGATTGAGCATGCCGTTCTTCGACCGCTTCTGGTGGCTACGCTACGCCGCGATTCCAGGCGCTCTACTGCTTCTCTCTTTCATCATTGATATGACGTTCACAGACATGCACTGGTCAACGCAAGGCGAGCAGCTTGACCTGCACCTCTTTATAGAGGCCCTCCTAATTCTTGCCTGGGGGTTAGGGATATTGGGCATTGCAATCTTTTGGGTAAAAAATGCGCCTATGGCCCATGATCGCATGATACGACGGGAGTCGGCTATCGAAGGTAATCAAGATGCAATTCCGCTGGCACAAAGCAGTCCAACCCAAGCTGAGTTTGTTGATACGACTACACTGCTGTCCTTGCTCTGGCGACAGACTAGATTATCGAGATTTTTCACTCTTTTTTTTGCTATCACTGCCATTCCACCTCTCATTGTTATGGCATCTGTTTTCCCGATTATAGTCATCGTCGGTCTGGTTATTCTTCTTCAAGGTCGTGTATCTGAAGTTTTTATGGGAGACTGGAGCATAGTTGTAGCAGTCATACTCATCATTGTGTTAGCGCCGATTGTAAGCGGAATGGCTTTATATGCGATCCGCATGATGGTGCGTAGCGTCGTGAGGATGCGGCAACCACAAGGTGTTGAAGCAACTGCTGACGGTATCACTGTCAGGCCATTTTCTGGCGCGCCAGCAAGTTCACTCCGTTGGGATGAGATGCGCTTGCTCGAAGTAGCCTATTCTAAACGAAGCTCATCGCGTGTCTATACACTGTATGGCTCTGACAGAAGCATTTCCTGGTATGAAGATGAGCAAAGGGGAGCCAATGCCTGGTATGACCCTGTAGACATAACTACCGAGAATTCAGTTGACGGCTACCAGCAATTGCTGGTGTTAATTACAGCGCGCACTGGCCTTTTGCCGCGTACCTTCGATCCTCGCTTGCAACAGGAGCCACAGGCGGATCAGACGATGTTGCACCAGAATGGTATGCTGCCTGAACAAGAATAATCGGCTTCTAGCAGAAGAGTACACTACATGCCCCTGCCGCCTTTGCGTCCAGATGGAACCTTGCCGCCTGGACAGCATCAAATTGCTGATACAAACGACCTATTTGTTGTCTATCCAGCCACAACTCCAACGAGACGGGCATTGAATGATGCACTTGCTCATTGTGCCCAGATCATGAGACAATTCACGTTGGGCATAGTTCTTCTCATAGATGGTAGTTATCTGACCGGCAAAGCTGAACCGAATGATGTTGATATGGCATTGCTTTCCACTGGAGCAAGCGAAACTGCAATACTCCAACGGTTGCAAGATGAAGGAGTTGATCTGAACCTATTAGATATTTTTGTTGTACTTTCTCAACAAGACTTGGATGGGTGGAGGGACTTCTTTAGTGTGGATGGCTCAGGCCAGCCACGAGGTATTGTGTTGCTAACGATCTAGCGGCACAAGCTAATTTCCGAGAGAAGCGATATGCGGGATACTCAACCACCGATTACGAACGATCAGGAGTTAGCTGGATATAAGGCGGGGCTTGAACGCTTCAAAACGATTGTAGCGGCGCGGGAAGCTGCGCTTTTTGCCAGCCAGCACGATCCGCAGCGTCTCGAGGAGGCGCGCCAGGAACTCTATCGCGTGTATCGAAAACGACAAGGTATCCTTGATGCAATTGCGGTCTATGAGCAGCAACACCATGTACAGCATACCGCCTAGCGAGGGGAGAATGCTCACGAATGCAGTCAACAGATTCCGGCTCCGCGCGTGACACGCTGGCGGCGCTGTGGTCGCCGCTGCTCGCCATCACCACTATTCATGAGGGACGCGCCAATGGGCAGATTGCGCTGGCGGCGCTCCCCGCCAGCATCCTGCCGGATGCGCCGCGTGTGTTGGTTGAGCTATGGAAGGCGAACCTGACGCATGACCTGGTGCTGACCTCCGGCGTCTTCGCGGTCCATCTGCTGCCGGCGAGCGGCGACGATCACCTGCTGGCAACACTCGCGCTGATTCGCCAGCTTGGGCTGCGCTCCGGACGCGACGGCGATAAGCTGGCGGAGGTGCCGTGGCGTCCAGGGGTGACGGGCTGCCCAGTTCTCACCGATGCGCTCTGCTATGCGGAGGCGCGGGTGACGGCGACGCTGGACGCCGGCGAGATGACGATCTTCCTGGGCGATGTTGTGGCGGGGGAGCGGCTGCGGCCCGGCGAGCCGCTCACCTGGACTGTAGCGCGCGAGCAGATGCCACCCGACTGGCTGGCCGAATACGACGCCAACCAGCAGCGCCAGCGCGACGAGGCGCGTCGCCTGCGCGGGGGCAACAGTTAAGCCAGTTCCGGGACGTGTTCATCCTCATTGCGTTCGATGAGCGCACCAACCACTTCCATCAGCGACGCCAGCGGATGCGCCTCGTCTTCGCCAACGCGATCAATGAGCGAATCGAGCAACGCAACCAATTGCTGATACTCAGCTTCGGTATGTGGCACGAAGAGCAAGGGCGCAAGATCCGGCCATGCCTGTTCGATTCGCTCTAGGTCGTTTGTCGCCATCGTTCTCACTCCGCGACCGATGCCTCCGCCTGCTCTGGCAGTTCGTGCTTGCGGAAGAGGACGTCGCCAGGAACGACCGCCGTGCCTGCCGGATAGCTGCCCCAGGTGGTCGCCTGCGCGCGTGCGGCGGGTGTATCGGCTGCCAGCGAGACGCCAAGCTGAGCCGCGATGCCTGCTGCCATGCCAGGGATGAACGGCTGGCAGTAGTAGGCGGTCAGCCGCAACGCCTCCACGAGATTGTAGAGAACGGTATCGAGCCGTTCTGCCGCAGCCGCGCCGTCCTCGCCGCCGGCTTTACGCCGCTTCGCCAGGGTCCAGGGCGCGGAATCTTCGACATACTTGTTGGCGGCGTCCACCAGTTCCCAGATGGCGGCCAGCGCCTCATGCGGCGCGTATCGCTCTATCGCCGCGTCCACGCGCGCCAGTAAATTGCGCGCCGTCTCAATCAACGGCAGGTCTGCGTCGGTGGTGGCGTGCGGCGCGGGAACGATGCCATCGCAGTAGCGCCCAACCATGCTCACCGTGCGATTGAGCAGATTGCCCAGCCGGTCGCCTAGATCGCTGTTGGTGGAGCGGATGAAGCGTTCCAGCGTGAAATCGCCGTCTTCGGTGGCGGGAATCTCGCGCAGCAGATAGTAGCGTAGCGCGTCGGTGCCGTACTCTGCCGCCAGTTCAACGGGATCAATCACATTGCCGAGCGACTTGCTGATCTTCTCGTTGCCGACGGTCACATAGCCATGCACGAAGATCGTCGTCGGCAGCGGCACCCCAGCGGAGAGCAGCATCGCCGGCCAGTAGACCGCATGGAAGCGGATGATGCCCTTGCCGATGACATGCACGCGGTTAGGGTTTTCCGCCCAGTAATGCTGATAGAGTGGCCCGTCGTGCGCGTAGTCCAGCGCCGTGATATAGTTGCCGAGCGCATCGAACCAGACGTACATCACCTGGTCCGGATCGCCCGGCACTGGAATGCCCCAGCCACGCGCCCGCACTTGCGACCGCGAGACGCTGAAGTCCTGCAAGCCGCTGCGAATGAAGCTCAGCACTTCATTTTTGCGCGTATTTGGTATCACACGCAACTGGTCGGATTCGATCAGTTCAGCCAACTGCTCGCCATAGCGCGAGAGGCGAAAGAAATAATTTTCCTCTTCCACCACCTCTGGGCGCGTCAGGTGTTCCGGGCAGAGGCCGTCTATCAGTTCATCCTCGGTATAGAACTGCTCGCAGCCGACACAGTAGAGGCCGCGATACGGGCGCGTGTAGATATCGCCGTTGGCGTCGCAGGCTTCCCACAGCTTGGCAACGCCTTCCAGGTGGCGCGGATCCACACTGGTGCGGATGAAGTCGTCGAACGAGAGGTTGAGCTGTTCGTGCAACGCCTGAAAGTGCTCGGCGTTACGCGCGACGAACTCGCCGGTGGGCACACCTTCGCGCTCCGCAGCGCGCACATTCTTGAGACTGTTGTCGTCGGTGCCCGTCAGGAAGCGTACATCTTCACCGCGCAGGCGGTGATAGCGCGCCAGGGCGTCCGTCAGCACGGCCTCCAACGCGAAGCCGATATGCGGCCTGGCATTGACATACGGTATCGCCGTGGTGACGTACCAGCGCGGCGATGCGCCTGCTTTTGCTTCTGGTGTATCGTTGGCGCCCTTACGGTTGTTGGTCTTGGCCATGATATCCCTCCAAACTCGCTTGTTTTGCTGGTGATGAATGAAAAATTGCCTGTATATGCCTGTACCGATGTACCGGCCTGATGTTCCGACCCCACAACACAACAAAATGGGCCACCCCTACCGGGCGGCCCAGCGAACGCAAGCGTCGAGGTCGAAACGATCAGGCAGCGGCAGGAGCAGGCGGCAGCACGCGCGGGAGACCGCGCGCCCGCATGGCCATAGCAAAATATCCTGCGCCGATGATCTGCTGCATCTGGTTTCGACCACCTTTCACAACTGATGCCTACATTGTATGACATAGCGCAAGGGCGCGGCAACTGGGCATAAGCTGGCGGCTGCGTGGTTCCCCCTCTCTCACAAGGAGAGGGGGTGAGGTCTCCGCTACCGGCGGCTGCGTGCCCGCGCCGGAGCGCGATTGCCCTGGGCCACCTTGTTGCGCATCGAACGCGGTAGTGTCGTGCCGTGCGCCGTATTAGAGGTGTGCTTGCGCACAGGTGGCAGGTCACGATAGTCCGGCTCTGGCTCCTGCTGTGCGAGTCCGGCGTTCGGATAGGCGAAGCGATACCAGGCGAGGATGAAGGTGAGCAGCGTCAGGATGTGGACGCCGGTACACCATTCGCAGATGGCATGCAACTGCACAATCTCATCGTAGACGAGATACAGCACGAAGAGCAGGCCAACCGTCGCCCAGAGCAGGTGATAGAGCCGCAGCCGCGCGGGTTCGGGTTCGCCGCGTCTGGCACGGAGCAGCGCATACAGTGCCAGCCCGCCACTGACAATGAACCAGATCATGCCTGGAATAGTGATCGGGATACCATTTTTGCCGGTGCCGGGCAGCGTCGAGAACTTGCTTGCCAGCACGTCGGCGCAGTTGATAACGCTGGTGGTGGTGCAGACCGGCGCGACATGCTGATAGTGTGTGATGGTGAGGTAGATCGAGATGCCCAGCCCTACCACCGCCGCCGCGATCATGGTTATCAGCGGCCAGGCCACTCCGGCAGGCACTGCTGCCCGGGCTGGCCGTATGGCGATGTTGCTGGCGCTGCTGCTCGTGTCGTCGCTCATACGTAGCCTTCCTCCTGACTATCCCTGACTCTCCACACGCTTTGCACTAACTGCCGGCTGGCTTACCAATAGCCTGTTCCAGGGTGGGAATCGGCGCCGCCGTGCAGACGTTGGCTGGTTTGTTACCCGTCACCTGGCAGATGGCTGCCGTCAGATAGTTGGCGTTGCCAACGATGGATTGCGTCACCGGCGAATTGGGATTGTTGAGCGCGCTGGCGATGCTGTTCCAATCGGAGCCGGTCAGCACGTCATTCTGATAGCCCGCGCCGATGGCGACATACTGATTGCCAATATCCACGAATGGGAAGCTCCCTGCGCTCTGTGTATAGGGCGGAGCATCGTACTTTGTGAAGATGGCGTTCTGTGCCGAGGTCAAACTCTCCAGTGACTTCTCGTTCCGGTCCTGCATCTCAACCGACTGGAAGGTAAGGTACTGGCTGGTATAGGTACTCTGGTAGAACGAGAACGTCGGCGTATCAGGGAAGACTTCCGGCGCATCGGCGGATGAGATGATATGCAGGTTGGAGAATGTGCCGAAGCGACTGAGCGCGATCACCATGCTCCAGCGTTCCGCTGCGCAGTACGGGCAATATTCCGCACCGACGTAGAGAAAAATTGGCTTGCCGGCGCTATCCTTGAGGATCGGCACGCCTGGCTTGATCTGTTGGAGCGGATTGGTCAGTTCGCCAGCGCCCACTTTAGAAAAGGTCTGGTCGCTGATGGTGGTCACGTCGTGCAGCACGTTGGCAGGGACAGCCTGGCGTCCGATGCCGCTGGAGCCGCTATGGGTGGCAATCACGACGAAAATCGTCACCACCAGCGCGATGGCGACTATCGGGCCGCCAATCGTCGCCCAGGCCGTCTTATACCAGGGCGTCGGCGCGCCGCGTCTGCGACTCTTGGCGTAAGCGGCGCGCGCCTGCGTGCGGTTGTTGCTCGTGGTGGCGCGGCCAGCGTTCACTGCCGCAACGTTGCCAGTGGCGCGGGCGGTTGCGGTGCGCGTTGTCGTGCTGCGTCCGGTGTTACCGGTCCCAGACCGGTTGGCATTCGAGCCACCCTGCGTGGACCGCTGCGAGCGTTTGGGTTTGGACATGTCTCGGCTTGCTCCTCAAAACTCCTCATCAACGCCGACAATGCCCGACGATGCCGTGGTGCCCCCATGCAACGGCTAGCGCGGTTCGGCGCTTCAATAGCAAGAGTATCTCGTCTATTGTACATGCTTTAGACGAACGGGAAAAGTATTTCGCTCATGCTCTCTCTATTATCCCTTATTCGCGGTTGGTTACGTCAAGAATTAGCCGGGGAAGGTGACGGGCGGGAATGCCAGAGAATTGCAGAGAATAACAGCGATTGTGGTTTACTAGCGCCCCATACTGTGCTATGCTGCCAGTGCCATCGTGGCATCGTCGCCACGACGCATTGCGCCGCCTCCAACGCCGGATGCGCCTGACCTGATATATATACGCACTTCGGCCTGGATGGACACATGCGCTTATGAACAAAGGAGCAGGATAATCATGACCAGGGGTGAGCCTTCATTTGCGCCGATAAATGAAGCCGATGATGCCATTGCCTGCGCCGCCAGTGTTCCCACCGCCGAAACCACCAGCAGATCAAGCGCTACAGCACCCGCTCTGTCCACTTCAGCTAATACAGCAAAGCCGGTAAAGAAGCCTGCGCCGAGGGCCAGGAAAGCCCAATCTCAACAGGTTCAGCCTATCGAACCGCATCATAATGGAGTTGTAAAATCTTCGCGGCAGGCGCATGCGCTGATCGCTCGCCTGCGTGATGAGGCCAGCGAGCGCGCACGCCCGTTGGTCAAAGCTGGCTCGGCGCCGATTCGTGTCATGGCGCGCATGGTGGCCGATCTCGAAGCGACCTGTCGTGAGCAGGGCATTCCCGATGAGTTGATCGCCAGCGAGGTGGTTAATCGCACGATTGGTGATGTGGATTTGCGCAAGGTCAGCCCAAACGACGATGGACCGGAGTTCGTCTCTCTGGCCGATGACATGGGGCTGGCGCTGCCGGGTGAGGTCATCGGCGGGCGCCGCGCCACCGGCAAGACGTATCGCTGGCTACGCGAAACCATGCTCGACTTTGAGCGCCAACTGCTCGCCCGCCGCTGGGACGTGCGCATGTATGATATTGCCGGCACCGGCAACCCACTGCTGCGCGAGATGCTGGCGGAGTATGCTCACGAGCATTGGGGGAGTCCGCTGCCACCGGCGCAAATCTATCTGAGCCTGGGCGCGTTGGATGGCCTCGACAAGTTCTTCCGCGCGTTCTCATTCATGCGACAGGCGGCGGGCCATGCGCAAACGGCGGTCATCTTCCCTGCGCCGAGCTTCAACGTCCCTGAGTGGCAAGCGCGCTCGCTGGGGCTGCGTCTCCACCGGCTCTATACGCAGCCGGAGGACCACTTCAAGGTGACACCGGAGATGCTGCGCACGGCGCTGGCGGAACATGAGGATATCGCCGCCTTCTATCTGACGGTCAGTAACAATCCGACGGCCTTTGCCTATACGCCCGACGAATTGCGCGCGCTCTTCGCCGTAGTGACGCAGGCAGACCGCGATGTCACCATCGTTGCCGACCTCGCCTATATCGGCACCGGCATCCCCGAAGACGACCGCGCACGTATGGCGGCCTTCCTCGCGCCGGAGGTGTTGCCACATAGCGTCTTCGTCTCCAGCTTCTCGAAAACCCATTCGCTGACAGGCGACCGCTGCGGCTGGGTGGGCTTTGGCGATCCGGCGCTGGCGACGGCGGCGGGCGTCGGCTGGACGAATACCACGGCGGCGCTGCCTGCGGACTGGCAGTTGCGCTATATGGCGAACATCCGCCTGTTCCGCGAACATCCTGAGCTAGAGGAGCGTGTTCGTGCGCTCTATGCGCACCGCCGCAAACGTCTGGTCCAGCAATTGGCGCATCTCAACAAGCGCCACGGTCTCTTCGTGCAGGTTAACCTGGACGACGGCGGCACGTTCTACAATTGGAGCCAGCTTCGCCCGGACGCCGATGTCTTCACACTCTTCGGTGAAACGGGCATCGCCGGTGTGCCGGGCAGCGGCTTCGGCTACTCCGACGATTTCGTGCGGCTCTCCGTCGGCTGCATTCCTGTACCGGCGGTATAACAAGGGCTTTTCATTTGATGTGCAAGGGGTGGCTATCATTGCCACCCCTTTGTGTAATGGCACCTAATTCTGCTCTCGACGCTTGGGAAGAATTGTTCTGCTCACTCGTTTTACGGCAAACAGTACCAATCCTATCGGGATGAAGACGGCAACTTCGATCATCCACCAACTGGCTGCGATATCTAACATCGCTTCGGGGGCAGTGGGCGGCGCAAACGGTAAACCGAAGTTAAAGGGAGGGCCAGCCTGTTGAGAATATCCAGGAATCCCAAATAGGCTACCTGCGATGCCAATAATGCACATGAAAAAACCCGACGCAAACCCACTGAACACGAGAACATAGAACAGGCGCAAGGCAAAACGATGATCGTTCTTTGAAGGCATCTCTAATAGGAGCAGCAACCATGTTATCAGTGCGCCCGCAACTATCGCTGCAAGAATCCACCAGCCGGTTTCGCCCGCAACTGAGTGTTTCACTGCTTGCGTAAATGACGGCATCGCCGATTTTCCTTTCCTTATGATTAAGCGAGATACAATAAGTGCTACGGCTTGTTTCATGATACGGCAATAGCGCGGCTTTTAAGCCATGTAGATTGAAAGCTGTAGTTGCGCTCGGTAGAAGAGCATACCGGAAAGTGAGGTGTCACCGATGAATGCAACGGTCGAAGAATTGTTCCCGGATATTGCTGATGAGGTCAGGGGCATTATCACAGCAATACGGACAATGGTACGAGACGCTGTGCCCGAAGCAACCGAGATATTATATCATGGCGCCCTCGGCTACGGCCCAACCTCATCAGGGTTCGACCGTATTCTCTATGTTACGGCGCAACGGGGCTACGCCAATCTTGGCTTCTTCTATGGCGGCCATTTGAGCGACCCGGAGCATCTGTTGGAAGGCACGGGAAAGCGCATGCGCCACGTCAAGATCAGAAGTGCGCAGGCGGTGGAGAATCCAGCCCTGGCGAAGTTGGTGCGCGACGCCTGGAATGAGGGTGTTGTCGCGGTGGCAGCAATGCACGCTTCGCGGAAAAAGCAGCGGGTTGAAACGGCATCATAGCCGTGTTATGAGGGATCGTGGTTCATGCGTGAACGGCCTGCGTATCTCACCAGCGAAAATGCCAATGCGTTTCAGGCGCAGAGCGTCGCCGAACGCTATCAGTTGCGTTCGCCGTATCCCGATGAAGTGTTTGACATCCTGCTTGGGCTGGTGGTTGATACGCCGCGCGTCGTGTTGGATGCCGGCGCGGGCACCGGCAACCTCGCACGCCGGCTCGTGGAGCAGGTGGAGCGCGTGGATGCGGTGGATATCTCGCCAGCGATGATACAGCAGGGGAAACGCCTGCCCAACGGGCAACATCCACGCTTACGCTGGCTCACCGGCGCCATCGAGAAAATCGTGCTGGAGCCGCCGTATGCGCTGATCGTCGCGGGCGAGAGCCTGCACTGGATGAACTGGGAGGTCGTCTTTCCACGCTTTGCCGGGGCGCTGACGCCGCGCGGAGTCGTTGCTTTTGCCTACCCGATAGACGATCCAGTTGCCTGGCAGGCGGAACTCGACGCTCTCGTCACGCGCTATTCCGCCATCAAGAACTACCAATCGTTCGATCTGACTGAGGAACTGGAAGCACGTCGCCTCTTCACGAAAACCGGCGAGCGCGAAACGGCGCGCATTTCCTTCACACCCTCCATCGAGGACTATATCGCCTCATTCCATGCGCGAAGCTCGCTGTCGCTGGAACGTATCTCTGCGGAAGACGCAGCAGCTTTTGACCAGCAACTCCGCGCCATCATCACGCCGCACAGCAACGACGGCATGGTCGAGTTGCAGGTGCGGGGGAGCGTCGTCTGGGGCAGGCCGATGGGTGGGCAATCCGGCGCGTAATCGAGACACAACTAGCTGAGAGACAGGGGATCATTCCTGCAACGCGGCGTCATTGTAGCCGTAGATTATACTGGTAGTGGGCTGGCCTCCGCCGGTCCGCTTGGTCCGCCTCGGCAGGCGACAGACGGTACTGTGGTGATGCTGGCGGACGATGAAATGGCAGGATACTTCCAATGCTGGATAACGTCATAAAAGATGCCTTCCGTGATGCGCGCAAATCATTCGGCCTCATCGTTCGCGCCGGATTGATCGGCGCGCTGGTGGGCTTTCTGCTGACCGAGTGTTCCGGGTTCGTCTTCGATGGCAGTTGGCCGTCGCGTGTATTCGTCCATTTCGCGGCGCTGGCGTTTGCCATCGTCGTGGGCTACGCCGCCTCGCTGACCACTGGCGCTGTCATCGTCGTGGGCGGTCTGCGCAGCGCCACCAAAGATCTCGAACGAATTACGCGGTCGGCGATGGGCATGGGTGGCCACTACCGCACGGTAGACTCAGTGGTAGACGCTGACGCCTCGCATAGCTCGCAGGGATCGCAGCATGTGGGCTGATGTGGGGCGTAGTGATGTGGCGCATGGTCCGAGGAATGAGGCTGGCGCATGAGGCACCCAACACGCGGCAGATGGACGCTGATCGCCATGACGCTAATTGCCGCTGGCCTGACTATTCTGGGCGTGCAGCAGTTTGCGGCGGGGCAATCCAGTGTCGGACTGCCCGCCATTGTTATGGGCAATCTGGTCTATCTTTTCGCCTGGATCATTGGCATGCTAGACTCGTTGCAGGCGCGGCGCACCGGCTGGACGCTGGCGCAATTGCTCTTGCTGCCATTTGGCGTCGGTCCGCTGCTCTACGCGCTCTTTGGCCTGCGCGCTACGCCATCTACGTCATCTGTGCCAGTTGCACAGCAGGAGCAATCGGACCCAGCCGTCCCATCTGAGACTGAGCAATCGCAGCACGGCATTGACGTAGGATAGAGCGTGACGGTACAATGCTATAGATAGTGAAGCATCAGGCTACTATGCCAAAAAATCGCTGGCCTGGGCGTAACCTCGCTGGACGTGCTACCATGTAGCATCATAACCGCTAGGGTCTGGTTTGATCTGGTTTGGCAGCACGCCTGAAAAGGAGCAAGTTCCCGATGATTGATAAGACAGAGACACAGCAAGCGCTCGTGACAATGACTACTGCCGCCTCCGCAAAGGTCCGTGAATTGTTGGAGCAGGAGAACGATCCTGCGCTGGGCCTGCGCATCTTTGTGGCCGGCGGCGGCTGCTCCGGCATGCAGTACGGCATGACGCTGGATGAGGAGCAAGAAGGCGACGCCGTGATGGAAGTGGATGGCATCCGCCTGCTGGTGGATGAAATGAGCGCCGGTTATATCGCTGGCAGCGAGGTGGACTACGTGGATAGCCTGATGGGCGCCGGGTTCACCGTCAACAATCCGAACGCTGTCTCCACCTGTGGCTGTGGTCACAGCTTCAAGACGGCCAACGACAGCGGCCAGGCGCGTTCCTGCGGCTGCGGTCACTAACGCGCGTTCGCCAACCGGGTTAACTCGATCAATCGCGAGAACCTGAGAGAACCAGAGGACGCCCAATGGCGGCGAACGACGAACGCGAGCCGGATCGTCAGGCATTGCCGGTGAACAATGACCTCCTGGCGTACCGCGAAGGCTACACTCGTGTCATGCGCGAGTTCGCCTGGGCGCGCGAGCATGGCTTTGTGCCGAGCGAACGGCAGATCGTGCTGGCGCTGACGCAGGCGATGAAGGTCTATGACGCCGTGCGTGGCGGCAAGTCCATCGCTGGACGCCAACCCGAATGGCTGCATGGGCGGGCCGATGCGTTACGCACGTTGCTACGCAATGGCATCGGTGGAACACCGGCTGACCGGGAGTTCCGCAGTTAGGCGCCAGCGCAGCACACTAATCGAACCACCCGGTGTATCTATCTCCTGGCAATGGAGCATCATAAGATGCGTGGTTGCCAGGAGATTATTTTTGCTCAGCGATAGTACTCTTGTCGTAGGGAACGTCTGTGACGGCATACCAGGCGCCGAAGACGCATGAAGCGGACCGCGAAGGGATATTCTGGTCGTCATAATCACGTATTTATGAGTATTTCACGCTCCGTTGCTTTTCTATGGATGCGCGCGGAAAAATTCCTGTGGAGTGACGCCAACAACCACTGGCAACCCCCACTATCGCAATCTCAGGCGTCGTGCTATACTGATGTGCGTTGCAGACACTTGCATAGTCGCATACCTCAACTCTATCAGGCGTGGCGTATTGAGCAAGATGACCAGGACGCCGCCCGTGTCCCCGGTCAATGGTTCCTGATGCCGATTCAGAACAGCGCCGATACGCAGGCCAGCAAAGGGCATGTGTGAAAACGATGAAGCCGAGAGTAACCGCCACTGACAGACTCTCCAATGTAATCGAAGTGGTTGAGATGGGCCGGCGCAACGGCCTTCTCTCGGTCGAGCGCGGGTCCGGCTCCGTCTTTGAAGAGGGCGAAATCTATTTTGTCGCCGGGCGTCCGATCTATGCCTCATTGGCCGGCTTACGAGGCCGCGAGGCGCTGGCCGCGCTCAGTCGCTGGGGCGCCTGTCGCTTCGCGTTTGACGGCGACGCCGCCCGCCCTGCCCCCAATGTCACACCCACGGACCCTTCGTTGCCAGGGCGCGCCTCCAACCCGCAGCTCACGCCGTCGCAGATGGGTGGCTCGCGCCCTGGCTACTCCGGATATCCCAATGGGGCCGGTCCTATCAATTCGGGCAATCTGGGCAATCCAGGCAATCCGGGTACTCCGCGTGCTCCCGGCTATCAGGGCAGTGAGCGCATTCCCGAAGGCAGCGGCGTCTGGACGCTTCAGGCCGGCCCAGGCGGCTATCCTGTGCCAGATATCATCGAGCCGCAACAGATGAACGGGGTGAACGGGAACAATGGGATGAATGGCGCTAGCAGCGGAAACAGCAGAAATTATGCGTCCAATGCGCCCTACACGCGGCCCATCACCCCGCCGCCCAATGCTCAGCCGCCCTTTGCCACCTCGTCGCCCGCAAGCTCGCAACCCGGCGCGAGTGGGCTGAACAGACGCCCTCGCCGCGCGCCGGACGTGCGCGATTTGATGAACATCGTCACTGCGCACAATTTGTCGCGCAGCCACCGCACGGTGCTGCTGCTGGCGGATGGCGAACACACCATTCTGGACCTCGCCAGGCTGTCCTCGAAATCCATTGACGAGATCACTGTGCTGCTGAGCGATCTGGAGTCACGCGGATTGGTCTACTATTACAGCGCCGAATGATTGTGGACCGTGCAGGTGTGGGCGTCGCAAGATAGCGATTGCTAGCTCACAGGGAGAGGCCGGCATGACGTGGAGCGCCTGAAAGTACCATATTCGTACAGGCGAGCGCCCCTGCAATAGCACAATATGTTGACTCGGTGCGCATATATCCGTACACTGGCATCACACACACATACTCGCCTGGTGAAAACCCGCTCATTGATTGCGCCGGTTCACCCCGCGAACAAACCATAATCGCTTGCATCCCCGATGCGCCAGCTTCGGACTTCGGAAGGATACGCCGCCGCTCCGGCGCGTGAAGTGAGGTGTTTCATCTATGGCTACAGCAAAAAATCAGCAGCGCCGACGCCGGTTGCCGCTCTCAGCGCGCCTTTCGCTGCTGGTGCTCTTCGCCGCCGTGCTGCCGCTGGCGGCGGTGGTCGGCATTAACGATACATTTGCGCGGGCAACGCTGGAACAGCAGGGGCGCACGTCCTTAACCACCGACGCCCAGGCAAAGGTCGCGCTGGTGCAGGAATATCTGCACGAGCGCGTGCTCGATGGGCAGGCGCTCTCAACGCTGCCCACCGCGCCCGCCTTCCTGGTCTGCGCAGAGTTTTCGGCGTTGCCACCATCGCAGACCGTGAAATTGGCGCCCATTGCTCTCCAACTCAACTGCGCGACACAGTTAAGTGTGCTCTATGAGCCGTCGAATTGCCGTGGTCTGAAAGTTGGCGTCAATCGCGACACCAACTACACCACCTGGGCGCTCTACGATGCGCGTGGCGATAGCCTGCTCTCCTCTGCCGCTGAGTCGCCGGATGAGACACAGTGCCAGGTAGCCGTTCCATCCACTGCGCCTGCGGCTGCCGTGCAGCAGGTCGTTCAAAATGCGACTAGTTGGATTTCCCCAGTCTATTCAGATGCCTTGCGGCAAAACACCTTCATAGATATTTACACGCCCATCACCCTGGCACCGCTGACCCAAAACAAGAATCAGACGATTGTCGGTTTCATGCGCTCCACACTGAACCTCAACTATATTGATGGGTTGATGAAGGGCGAGAGCGGCGCGAACGGCAGTGGCAGCTATGCCTTCATCACCGACGCGAACGGCATACGCATCGCCGACACCAACCAATCAGAACTTTTTAGCTCGGTCTTGCCGCTGGATGCCGCAACGCAGCAACAAATCGCCAGTGACAAGCGTTTTGGCAACCTGACGCAGATTCCACAGGACTCGCTGCCAGCGGTGGCTGGTTCGCTACAATCCGCTGCAAATCCTGATTCGTTTCAGAGTCCTGCGGCTCCGGGTAGTTCAGTGCAGTATCAGTTTGTTCGCGTGCATATCCAACTGACTGACCCCGCGAACAACAACCCCATTTCGCTCGGCTGGTCCTACTTTGTGCTGAGTCCCATTTCCACCGTGACGGCGGTTGCCAATAATCAGGTGGAAACGTCGCTCATCATCGCTGGCATCATCGCTGTCCTTGCCATCCTGATCGGCTTGTTGATTGGGCGAGCGATTGCGCGCCCCGTTCACGCGGCAACCGCCGACCTCGAAGGCGCCGCCGGTTCGCTGCAATTGCTGGCGGCGCGTCAGCAGGGCGCGGCGGGTGAGCAGCAATGGGTAGTGGATGCCTGTAAGACGGGTCTCGATAGCGTGCGCTATCTCGCGGATGCGATGAATCAGGCGGCGCGGCGCATCATTGACGCCAGCAATTGGTTCAGCGAGTATTGGGACCGCCTGACGGAAGAACAGGCGCGGCGTACCGTGCAGCATCTCCTGGAACTGGCGCGCTATATTGATGAGGCTGCGCGCCGCCAGCAGGCGAGCAACGAGCGCCTGGGCAAGGCCATCACCGTCACCGATCAGGTCTCCGATCAATTGGTGACGGGTGCTGCCGCCGCCAGCAAGAGCGCCGAACAGCTCGAACAGGTTGTCAGCAATCTGCAACGGGTCGTCGGCGGACGCCCGCGCGGTCAAGCGCAGCAGGCGATGGCAGAGCAGGGTGACCTGTTCGCGCCAATGGCGGCTCCCGCCCCTGCGCCGTCGAATGGCCAGCGCGCGGCGCAGTCTATGCGTATGGATGGGCCGTCTGGCAATCGTGCGCCGCGTGCCCCGCAGGCTCCCTGGAACGCCAATCAACCCAGCCAGACCTTCGACAACGGCTATGGCAACAACGACGGCTACGACGGCTATGGAAACTATGGCGGGAACTATGGCGGTGGCCCAAGCAATCCCTACGGTGGCTACACTGGCCAGCCCGCTCCTCGGGGATTGCCCGCGCCGAACTCGATGCGGCAACAACAAGGTGGCGAGTGGTAACTCGGACTCATTTATGTGAGCGCGTGTGCGGGCGGCGTCCATGATTGCGCACACGCGGCTCCTTGTCAGTCTTGTCAACCGTTCCCTTCTGCTGCCCCTGGCCAGTGGCCTGCGTGGCGTGTGCCTGTGAAGTCTGTGACGCCTGCGGAGCGATGCTGTCGCTGGCTGATGCCGTCGTGTTCGCTGGTGTGTTTGCCGTGGATTGCGGTAGTGGTAGCGGCTTGCCGCTTTCTCTGATTTGAGATTGCTCAGGCCGTGGGCGTGAGACGCTGCTGGCGAGGCGTGCCAGCGGCGACCTGGCTCCTGCCGTTGTGGTGGCGCGTCCCATCTTCTGCCCGGCCTTCTTCTGCGCGGGAATCGCTGGCAGGCGCGCGCTGGTCTGGTCGCCGGGGCGCTTATGGGCCGGCAGCAACACAGAGAACGTGCTGCCCTTGCCGGGTTCGCTGCTGACCCGGATCTCGCCGTTGTGCGCCTTCACAATCCAATCAGCAATCGCCAGCCCCAGGCCGCTGCCGTGTTCGTCGCGAGCGCGGGCCGAATCACCGCGATAGAAGCGCTCGAAGATGTGCGGCAGCACCTCCGGCTCGATGCCGATGCCGGTATCGCTGATGCTGATGGCGGCGCGACCATCTTCGCGGGTGGCGGAGATGCGCACCTTGCCACCCTCCGGCGTGTACTTGATCGCGTTATCCAGCAGAATCGTCATTACCTGGCGCATCTGGCCGGGGTCCGCCAGCACGGCCACCGGCTCCAATCGTTCGATGGACACCTGAAGCCGTGTCTTGCGTCCTGCCTGTATCTGCGCGCGGGCGTTGCGGAAGATATCCAGCGCAAGCTGATCGAGTTCCACCAGTTCGCGGCGCTCGCGCATCTGATCGTCCAGCCGCGCCGCGCGGGAGCCAGGGGCGCCGCCTGCTGTGGCGTCCGCCCGCGCCAGCAACAGCAGGTCGTTTACCAATCCTGTCATCCGTTCCGCTTCGGCATAGGCATCCTCGACTGCCTCGTTGCGCGCTTCTTCTGAGGCGTTGCGCGCCATTCGCAAGAATTCGAGATTGCCCTTGATTGCCGTCAACGGAGCGCGCAACTCATGAGAGGCATCTGCAACGAAGCGGCGCTGCGCATTCGTCACCCGTTCGACGGAGGCCAGCATATCATCGAAGGTTCCCGCCAGTTCGCCCACTTCATCGCGTGGGCCGCTATAGCCGACGCGACGGCCAAGCCCGGCGGCATGCGCGTTAACGGCAATGGCCCGCGCAATACGGGTTACTTTCGAGATGGGTTGCAGGCTGCTTCCGGCAATGAACCAGCCGCCGATGGTGGTAAAGATGGTGGCGATGATGACGCCGATGATGAGCAGGCGACCGAGTGTGCTGAGCGAACCGTTGACATCATCTATTGTCTTCGCGATCACGACGGCTCCCACCACTTGATCGCGTGTTCCGCCCATACAGGCGGCGCTCGTTGTCGAACCAGTGTCGCTGTTGTGGCTCGTTGTCGCTGTCGGCAGCGTCACCGGATAAATATAGACGCGCAGTTGCGAGGAGTTTTGGCTGGCGTCATAGGCATCGCAGGTGCCGTTATTGAGCGCCGAATGTAGCGCCGTGAGGTTGAGCGGCAGGCCGCCACTCTGGATGTTTGGCGCTTTGTAGACGATGGTGCCGTTGGCATTGATAACCTCGAAGGTCAGGTCAATCTTGCTCAGCAGATCACGGGTATCGCTGCTCAACTGAAGCTGGCGCTGGAACTTGGCCTCCTGCGCCGGATCCACCGTGGGCACCGGCGTCGTCTGTGCAGGTGGGGTCGTTGGCTCTGTCGTATTGGGTGTGCTCGTCGTGCGCGGCGTGGCGGGTGTGGCGTTGGATGTCGCGGTCGGCGCAGCCGGAGGAACATTACGCGCGGCCAGTAGTTCACCCTGAATCGCCTGGGCGATGGGCAGCGCGCGCCCTTGCAGGTTCTGGTCCACGCTATTTTCCAATTGGAACTGCGCGACGGTGAAGACGATGATGCTGAAGAGCGTCAAAGTGACAAACAGCAGCGTGCCATACCAGAGCGCCAGGCGCAGGCGGATGGAGATGGAGTTGAGAACCCACTGGCGGGCGGTTCGCATCATCTGACGTATCGGCATCGCTATTCCCTGCCTCACTGCTCAACTTCGCACATTTCGCACATATTGTATCCAGTTGTATCCGGCCCGGCTCTCGCTGTTGTCTTTTCGCGGTATGGCACTCACACTCATGGCACTTACGAGGCGTCCGGCTTTTCACGCAGGACATAGCCCGCGCCGCGAATGGTATGGAGAATGCGCGGCTCGCCACCGGCTTCCAGCTTATTGCGGAGGTAGCCGACATACACTTCCAGGACGTTGGATTCGCCCTCGAAATCATACCCCCAGACACGCTCCATGATGATATCGCGCGTCAATACCTGGCGCGGACGGCGCATGAAGAGCGCCAGCAATTCATATTCGGTGGTCGAAAGATTGATCTCACGCTTTCCACGCCGCGCCATGCGCGTGCCGGTATCCAGCTCGACATCCGCAAACCGCAGCACCTCCGCCTGTTCGGGGTTGCGCCGCCGCAGCAGCGCCCGCACGTGCGCTAGCAACTCTTGCAGGTCCATCGGCTTGACGAGATAATCGTCGGCGCCTTCATCCAGGCCGGAAACGCGGTCTGGAATGGCGTCTTTGGCCGTCAACATCAGAATCGGCACCTGATTGCCGGAGGCGCGTAAGCGGCGGCAGACCTCCAGCCCATCAATGCCGGGCAGCATGAGATCGAGAACAATGAGATCAGGCGGGCGCTCGATGACTTTGCGCAGCGCCTCGTCGCCGCGCATCGCCACCTCGACACTATATCCCTCGTAGGCCAGCGCCCGCCGCAAGACGCCGGTGATATGCCGGTCGTCGTCCACCACTAATATGTGCGCTTTCATGTGCAAGTCCTCTTATGTACAGCTATACACAAATTGAGAGGTAATGGCAATCAACGCCACTTCTGCCACCTCATGCACTATGTCACTATGTCACTATGTCAACCCAACACAATTCCGGCATGGGGATTGCTCGTGTTTGGCGGGCACCTGGTGAGCGGTATGGGAAGCTCTTAGGTCCATTTCAGGATTCTATCACCTGCATCTTAGATGGGTGTGGAATACTGCACTCTGGTGGCATCCGCCGGGCTGTTCGCGCGGATGTAATGGAGGATTGCACCAATATGGCGGTATCTAAGATCGAAGACAACTCATACCTTTCCTCGTTTGAGGCGGATCGCGCAGATCGCGCGCAACGCCTCATTTTTGTGACTAATCGCGGTCCTGTTGAACATGCGTTTGGGGCCGATGGCTCGTTCCAGGCGCAACGGGGCGCGGGTGGTGTTGTCAGTGGGCTGCTATGCGCCGTGCAGGATCGCCCAGTTTCCTGGATTGCGCTGGCGATGACTGATGCCGACCGCGCCGTGGCGGAGGAGATTGGCAAAGGCACGCTCGACGCGCCCGCCGGACTGACCAACGTGTCTGCGCGGCTGGTCTCCGTTCCCGCCGAGATGTATCAACGCTATTACGATGGCTTCAGCAACCGCATCCTCTGGTTTGCGCATCATGGGCTGCTTCGCCCCGATACCTTCACCGCAGAATCACATCTGGATTGGGCGCAAGGGTATCGCCCCGTCAACAAGGCGGTGGCCCAAGCCGTTGTGGATGAGTTGAACGCCAGCGGCGAGACGACGCCGGTGATGTTCCAGGATTACCACCTCTACCTCGCGCCGGAGATGGTGCGTGCGCGCAAACCGCATGCCCGCCTCCAGCATTTCATCCATATTCCCTGGCCGACGGTGCAAGAGTGGTCCGCCGTGCCGGTGGATTATGTGCATGCTATCTATCGCGGGTTGGCAGCCAATGATGTCATCGGCTTCCAGACGCAACGCGACGCAGATCACTTCCTGGATGGCGCGCTACGCTTCCTGCCGGGGGCGACTATCCTCCGCCGTCCCGATGAGATTTTCTGGCGCGGGCGGCGTACACAGGTGCGGGTCTATCCCATCGCTGTGACGCCAGAAACCATCACCGCCAGCGCGCAAGCGCCGGAGGCGCAGGAGCAGGCGCGGCAGATTTTGCGCGAACTCGGCATTGGCAATCATGACCAGCGCACGCAGCGCAAATTGATCTTGCGCGTGGATCGGTTGGAGCCGACCAAGAACATCGCGCGTGGCTTCGAGGCGTATGAGTGGATGCTCGAACGCGCGCCACACCTGCACGGGCGGGTTAGCTTCCTGGCGCTGCTGGTGCCCACACGCGAAGGGTTGGAGGAGTATCAGGACTATGCCGAGCAGGTGCGGATGACGATAGCGCGCATCAACCAGCGTTTTGGCAGACCGGACTGGCAGCCGATCACTGCGATCTACGGCAACGATCACGCGCGTGCGCTGGCCTGCATGCAGGAATACGATGTCTTACTGGTGAATCCGCTGGCAGATGGCATGAATCTGGTCGTCAAAGAAGGCGGCATCTTGAACCGCCGCAATGGGGCCATCATTCTCTCCAAGACTGCTGGCGCCTATGAACAACTGGCCTCTGGTGTGTTTGGCATCGAGCCGCGCGATGTCGAGGCGACGGCGCAAGCGCTCTATCAGGCGCTAATGCTCTCGGAACCCCAGCGCGCTGAACTGGCGGACCGCGTGCGGGCCGTTTTGTTTGCGGAAGATGCCGGCAAGTGGCTCAATCATCAGTATGCGGACCTGCTGCGCTACACCGCGCCGCGCCAGGAGCAGCCTGCGCATAAGTTGGTCAGTCTGCCAACGCAGGAGCATGCGAAGCGGGTGGACGAGCAACGTTCTTCCTCGGCAAAGACGTTGCCGCTGGCCCAGCGCGCTCACCTCTTGCGTGGCGACGGCCTATCTCCTGCGCTGCTGCCGTTTGCCCGTACTGGGTATCCACTGGATCCGCTCGATGCTCTAGATAACCATGCGGCTGGCTTTGAGTAGGATTTTTGCTTGCTAGCAGATAGGTTGACGTTGCGCCCCGCATCGTGCGTACACTGCCCAACAGGAATACGGTCAAGTCAGGAGTGTTTTGCTCCTGAAGCAGACGGGACGCAGCGATGAGCATGGCGCACCTGGCGGAATTGCGTTTGCGGCGGCTGGACGACACTGACCTGCCGGCGGTGCGGCGCATTCTGGAATCCTCTGACTATATCCACTATCGCTTCGGGCCGGAAGAGCTAGCTGGCCTCTTGAGTTCGCTGCCAGCCGTGGGCGCGTTCAGCAAACCGACGCATCGCCTCGCGGAGACGTTACAAGGCTCATTGCATGGGTTTTTGCTGCTCAACTGGCTCGTGCCGCCGAGCGCATGGATTGGCGGCTTCGGCGTCACCTGGAGCGAGGGCGATCACTTCGACGAATTGCTAGCGTTGTTGTTGCCGCCGCTGGAGAAGCTAGCCTTCGCAGCGGGCGCGCGCACTCTCTATTATTCCGGCAACGACCTGGATACCGATTGGCTGCGCGGCTCTTTCGAGGCATTGGGGTTTGCTCTGCACTCGGTGTTGCGTTCCTACGACAAGGAAGACTACATGATCCCTTCGCAGGGAAACACGCAGGTGCGCGTGCGTCCCTTCACGCCCGATGATGTGGCGGGGGTGGTAGCCGTGGAAGACCTGACCTTCGAGCAGCTTTGGCGGCACGACGCGGCGAGTTTCCTCGATGTGCAGCGGACGTATCCGTACTTCGTGGTAGCCGAGGATGATGCTGGCATCGCCGGCTACCAGTACAACACGGTGGATGAAGGCACGGGCTATCTGGTACGTATCGCTGTGCATCCGCGTGTCTGGGGCCGGGGCGTCGGCACGCGCCTGATGGCCGAGGCTGTGCGCTATTTTCAGGCGCATCACGCGCTAAAGATTGTTCTCAATACTCAAGAATCGAATGAACGCGCGCAGGCGCTCTATGAGTGGTTCGGTTTTCACACGGTCTCCCCGCGTGGCTATGTCCTGGAACGCTCGATCAATCTTCACTCCTAGCTCCTCTCCTTGCGAGGAGACTGGACAGGTAGATTCCTACCTCTAAGCCCTCCGTCTGCGAGAGGGGAACAGGACTTCCCCCCATTGCTACCGATTCGTGACCTGCCAGCAGGAATGAGATGGAAAACGGCCTGCCAAGTCCCGGATATACCGAGGAGAGTCCCTGTTATCCCTGCTTTTCCGTTTGCGCTCATCACACCAGGAACGCACCAGGAGGTTTGCACCATGAGCCAGATCGCCAAGAAGTTCAATCCGGCCAGCCATCGTCCTCGCACGCAACGCTTGCGCATCGGCGTGCGCGGCGCCGCCGGTACGCGCAAGAGTACTTTTGCCGCCAGCCTGGCAGAAGCCGGATTGGGCAAGCTCTGCTTCTTCGACACCGAACTCAAATCCTATCACCTGCCGGGGGCCGATGGTTCGCGCTTCGATGCCTTCGAGCTGGCCGACCCCGCCGATTTACCGGCGGCGCTGCATTGGGCGCTGGCGGAGCCGGAGGGCCAGGCGCAGCACTATGGCTGCTACTGCCTGGATAGCTGGAACGGCTGGTTTGGTCCGATGTATGCGCAGTTTTTGCAGGCCAAGCGCGAGAAGACCGGAGACCCGTATCCCGAACTGGACGGCGACGATTTGCAGCGACTTCAGGTGGTTTGTGGTGAAATCTTGCGCCCGCTGTGTATGGACTCCAAAGCCTGTGTCGTCATCACCGATACGATTGCCGGCAAGGGCCTGGAGGAGAAAGAGGACAACGAGGTCGGGCGCATCGTGCCGATCAGCGCCAGCGGCCTCGAATATTTCGTGGATGTGCTGGTAGAGTCGGAGTTGCGCATGGGGATGGATGGGCTGGCCGAAGCCTGCGTGCATCGCGTCATCAAGAGCAACAATCGCGCCTTTCCCATCGGCTTGGTGCTGGAAAATCCCACCTTTGCAGACTATCTGGCGCGGATGAAAGATCACGCGACGGCCAGCACCGGCGCCATCGCCACCGCAGAGAGCATCCAGGCGGAACTGCACGAGCAGCAGCAACAGCGGACTGCGCCAGTGGAAGACCTGAGCGAGACCAGCGTGCCGGATGTCGCGGAGCAGTTGGAGGCGTTGCTAGCGAAAGTGGAGCGGCTGGGCTACACGCGCGAAAACCTGGTGACGGTGGCGCATCAGGCGTTCGGCAAGTATATCCTCACGGACCTGACGGAGCAGGAGCTTGCCACGCTGGATCAGCGTCTGGATGCGGCGGCGCGCAAACGTCAACGGCAGACCGAGGCCACACCGCGCCCAACGCCGCCAATTCCACCTGCCGATATGGCGGCAGATGTCACTGAATCCGTCGCCGCCGCGTCGCCATCGCTGAATAGCGCTAGCGAGCGCAAACGGCGCTGAGAGACCTCAACCCGGCCCCTCTGCCACAGGGAGAGGGGCGCAAAGTAGGAGCATGGACGCAGCCTACTGCTAGCTCGTGCAGATAGCCTTCTAGCAGGTGGCCGAAAGATGCGATTTGAACCGCCAACCGCTTCTCCTCTTGAGGATGCTGTAGAGTGCTTTTGCAAGGATCAGGCTTCATAGGTGGCATTGCGGGTTGTTCGATATATCATATCGTCGTTGATTTTATTGGACAGATATGATATCGTTCTGCTATGGAGAACAATCTGAAGAGCACCACCCTCCGGTTAGCCGCCTCCTTGCGCGCCCTCCGCGAAGAGCATGGGCTGACCATTGGGGCACTCGCCAAGCAAACTGGCCTATCCAAAAGCACGATTTCGATGATTGAAGCTGGAACCGCCAATCCCTCACTGGAGGTCCTCTGGCGGCTCACCCAGGCGCTTAGTGTTCCATTGGGAGCGTTGCTTGGCGCGGAACAGCGGCCAGCGCCCCGCGTGGTTCGAGCAGGCGAGGGGACTGTTGTTGCCTCGGAGTCAGGCGCCCGCGTGCGCCTCCTCCTGGCTCAACCGCGCCTGTACCGGACCGAAGTCTACGAACTCTCGCTTGGAAAGGAGGAAGGCTACATCTCAGCCGCGCACGCAGTGGGAACCGAAGAATTTCTCGTGTGCTTTGAAGGCTGTCTTGAGGTTGGCCCAGAGGGTCAAGAGGCCACGCTAGAACCAGGAGACGCCATCTGGTTTGTGGCGGACCAACCGCATGGATACCACACACATGAGGGCGCGCGGGCGCTGTCGTTGATGCTCTACCCATCAGGAATGTAATGCAGTAATGATCGTCACCCGTTTCGTGAGAAAGGAACGTATACCATGCTTCATCCTTCTGACCGAAGCAACAGTCTGGTGCACATGACAATGGCCGACATGGCGGATCTCGCAGACCAGAAACCAGGCGCGATTCGCCTCGAAAATGCCGATGCCTATCTCTCCGCTCCTGAGGCAGCGATCCAGGCGACTAAAGAGGCAGTGGGCGTAGATCGCTATAACAGCTATTTGCCCTTGCAGGGGCTGGCTGAACTGCGGCGGGCCATTGCCGCACGCTATGAGGCGGATCTGGGCCTCCACTACGATCCAGATGGCGAGGTGCTTGTCACCAGTGGCGCTGGGGAAGCAATGCTCGATGTCTTGCTCTGCTATGTCAATCCTGGCGATAAGGTGCTGCTGACCAATCCTACCTATAATGGAATGGCCCAACGGGTCCGGCTGGCTGACGGCGTGCAAGTCTTCACTGACCTCGTAGAAGACCAGGGCTGGCATCTGGATATTTCTTCGCTCCCCGCACAGGCGCGCGGCTGCAAAGTCCTCTTTGTGATGTCACCCGCGATGCCTACAGGCACGGTGTTCAGCCTGGCTGAGACGCAGGCGCTGGCCGATGCCGCACAGGAGAACGATGCGCTGCTGCTCTTCAATGGATCGCTCGATAAAATTGTCTACGATGGAAGGCAGGTCATCCATCCCGCTACCTTACCAGGGATGCGGGAACGGACCATCATCGTTGGCTCAGTCTCGAAGAGTTACAACATGATGGGCTGGCGTATCGGTTGGGCCGTTGGCCCGCGAGAACTGCTCAAGCCGGTCCACGACGTGCATATCTTCAATGGGATTATGCCCAATGGCTTTGCGGAGGCCGGAGCCACCGCAGCCCTCACTGGTCCACAAGACGTGATTGCAGCCACCGTGGCCCGCTATGAACGCAACCGCGATGTGCTGGTGGCGGGGCTGAGCGGCATTCCTGGGTTACGGATCGTTTCGCCAGAAGGCGGCTACTACTGCTTGGCCAACATCAGCGCATTCGGGGGCACCTCCACTGACTTCTGCCGGCAGCTTCTGGCCGAAGAAGGGGTTGCCACGACGCCGATGGTTGCCTGGGGCAGCGATACGTTTGGGCACCAACATGTCCGCTTTATCTTTACCAACGAACCGGAGGACCGCCTGCGCGAGGCCGTTCAGCGAATTGCCCGCTTTGTTGAGCGGCACTTCGCGGCCTGAACGAACTGGCATACGTTTTTTGCAAACTGGTATGGAAAGTGCGGCGACCTCTGAAGGCAACAAATGAGTTGCCAGGCTGCTCAAACACAATGGCGACTGGCGTTTTCATGAGCAGCAGATGGCTATAATGGCCAGCAAGAGGCAAGAGGGAGGAAAACCGCAATGCCAAATACCAACGATCAGCAGATGGACCCAACCACTGCCTATACCGATCTGGACCCGGCGCAGCGGGCGACGATTGCGCAGGCGTTCATTGACCGCTTCAGCCAGTACGACGATCCCGGCGCCAGGGAATATGCGCGGGTTGACCCGCACTTTGTCTCGCCAAACCAGTTAGTGCAGATGCACCAGTATGCAGCGGATATGCACCCAGAGGCGTTGGCCGACGTGATGAGGCAGCCTGATATCGCCTCGGCTCTTGGTGGCTTCGCCGCTCATGAAGCGCAGGAACATCACCCGTAGGTCCAGCTTTTCTTTTCTCATCAAGCGGCTGGGAGTTTGGCGCTCCCAGCCGCTTTTTCCTACTGCTCCGAGTTGAGCGACTTATAGAACATCACGGTTGCCAACTCGCTGCCATCCGCCTCGATGGTGTAGTGCGGGATGATGCCCGCGAGCTGATAGCCAATCGCGCGATACAGCCGCTCCGCATCGCTGCCCTGGCTGGTATCGAGGATCAGCGTGGTTCGCTTTTCCTGCTGCGCCAGTTGCTCTATTGCCCGCATCAACGCCTGGCCAATGCCCTGGCGGCGTGCCGAACGCTGAACCATCAGCTTCTGAATCTCCGCGCGGCGCAGAGCGTTCTGCTTCTGTGGCAGCGCCAGTTGCACGCTGCCTAAGACCGCGCCATCTCGCAGCGCGACGAGCAGCAGGCGTTCGCCGCGTTCAATCTCTGCGATAACCTGCTGCCAGTAGAGCTGTGCGTGGTGGGCATCCAGTGGACGCCAGAAGCCCAACGAGGCGCCGCTCTCAACGGCATCCTGGAGCAGCGCGACAAGTTGCGGCATCAGCGCCTCGGCTGAAGCTGCGTCAGGTTGTTGAATGTCAATGTCTAACCGTGTGTCGAACATAGCGATAGTATCTCCTCACCAGTTCAGAGTAATCTCACTCAGAGAATCCACGGAGCGCGGGGCTTGCGGCTGGTCGCAGCGTGGTTGCAGCGATCCCTGCCACCAGCCGACATCATGCCACTCACTCATCTTGTAACCAACCTGTCGGTAGATACCGACCGGCTTCAACCCCATCGCCTCGTGCAGCGCAACGCTGGCCGGATTCGGCAGCGTGATACCGGCGTAGACGTTGTAATAGCCGAGCCTCCGCAGGAGCGCGAAGAGGCTGTCGTAGAGTGCGCGCCCCACGCCTTTGCCACGCCATTGCTCGTGAACATAGGCTGAGACATCCACCGACCATTGATAGGCGGCGCGTTCCCGGTGCTGCCCTGCGTAGGCATAGCCCACGACCTCGCCGTTTTGCTCTGCGACCAGCCAGGGAAAGCGCGCCATGATTTTGGCGATGCGCTGCTCCATCTCTGCGGCTGGTGGCGGCTCAAACTCGAAGGAGATGATGGTGTCGCGCACGACAGGGGCGTAGATCGCCTGAATTGCCGGCGCATCGGCAAGGGTGGCAAGCCGAATGGCGGGATTGATTTGCTTCATCGTGAGAACCTCTATAGCGGTGATATGCCATAAAAGCGGCAAGGGATGAACTCACCAGAGTGGCAAATTCATCCCCTGCGCGACGGTTTCTCAAAGGCTGTGGATTAGGCGTCGTAGTAGAGCGCGAATTCCAGCGGCGCCGGGCGCAGGCGCACCTCGGCGGACTGCTCGCGTTTCAGTTCGACATACTTCTCCAACAGATCGGTGGTGAAGACATCGCCCATCAGCAAGAACTCGTGGTCCATCTCCAACGCCGCCAGCGCCTCATCCAGCGAGCCAGGAACCGACTTGATCTCGCGTTTCTCGCAGGCGCTCATCTCATAGATGTTGCGGTCCAGCGGGCCAAAGCCATGCTCTTCTGGCGCAATCTCACGGCGGATGCCATCAAGCCCGGCCATTAGCAGCGCGGAGAACGTCAGATACGGGTTGCAGGTGGGGTCCGGCGGGCGGAACTCCACTCGCCTTGCCTTTGGATTATCCGAATACATGGGGATGCGCACGGCGGCTGAGCGGTTGCGCTGCGAAAAGACGAGATTCACCGGCGCCTCGTAGCCCGGCACTAACCGGCGATAGCTGTTGGTCGTCGGCGCAGCCAGCGCCAACACCGCCGGAGCATGCGTCAGCAGGCCGCCGATGAAGAAGCGCGCCATCTCAGAGAGCGAGGCATAGCCTTCGGCATCCCAGAAAAGCGGCTGCTCATCTTTCCAGAGGCTCATATGCACGTGCATGCCGGAGCCGTTGTCACCGAAGATCGGCTTGGGCATGAAGGTGACGGTCTTGCCGGCGCGGCGCGCGACGTTCTTGACGATATATTTGTAGAGCATCACCTTGTCGGCCATGCGCAGCAGCGAATCGAAGCGCATGTCAATTTCGCATTGCCCGCCAGCGGCGACCTCGTGATGCTGCGCCTCTA
Organism: Chloroflexota bacterium; assembly: GCA_021323855.1. GTDB lineage: Bacteria > Chloroflexota > Ktedonobacteria > Ktedonobacterales > JADMIN01 > JAJPKE01. The sequence continues at coordinate 126,329 of JAJPKE010000015.1, forward strand.
CCTCGATGCCGTGATCTTCCATCGTCAGCACCATTTCTGTGCGCAGGTCTTGTAGTGTGTCGTTTGGCGCAACGGGGAAGTAGCCCTCTTTCGGGCGGTTGCGATGGCCGAGGTTGGCGGTGCCGTTGCGGCCAGTGTTCCAGTGCGCCTCGTCGCTATCTACGACTGCCCACTGCTCGTGCTGGTTGGAGCGAAATTTCACATCGTCAAAGACGAAGAACTCTGCTTCGGGGCCAAAGTACGCTTTGTCGGCGATGCCGCTCTTGCCAAGATACTCTTCGGCTTTGCGGGCGATGTTGCGCGGGTCGCGGGTATATGGGTCGCGCCGCGCGCCGGGCTGGGTGACATCGCAGACGAGGCTGAGGGTTGGCTCGGCGGTAAAGGGGTCCATGATGGCTGTCGTGGGATCGGGGACGAGCAGCATATCGCTCTCGTTGATCTGCTGGAAGCCGCGAATGCTGGACCCATCGAAGCCGATGCCTTCGCTAAAGAGGCTTTCGTCGAGAACGCGAACCGGCACGCTAAAATGCTGCCAGGTACCCGGAACATCGGTAAACTTGAAGTCAACCATCCGGACGCCCTTTTCTTGGGCAAACCGGATTACCTCTTCCGGTGTCGTCGTCATGCCATGCTCCCTGTTTGCTCTGTACTGCATCACTGCCACTTACGGTGATGGTCGCTGCTGTCTAGGCAATAGTCGTGCTGTCATTTGTCACATTCGATACCACGATCACTGCAATTTGCACAACGCATCACACTAAAGAGATTGTACGAGCGCAGAGGGCCAGGTGTATATGACGAAATGCACCAGCTTTTCCAATAGGCAATTGTGCAACTTGCACAGTTTTCATTTCATCTGCCGGTAGAGCGAGAGGCGCAGGCGGGCGAGGCGTTCGCGGTAGACGTCTTCCGGCTGCTGTGGCGTGTTTTTGCGGCGGTCGCCCTGTGCCACATGCCACTTGCGAAAGGCGAGGCCAGTTGCAGCCTGATAGAAGGCGCGGGCGGTGAGGTAGGCGCGCAGGCCATAATCAAAGAAGATGCGGCGTTCGGCGGCGCTGCGCAGGCGTGCGTCCTGGAGCAGCAGATATTCGTCTGGCAGCACGACGCCCGCCAGCAGTTCGTCGCTGAGGTAGGCGCGCACCGTCTCCGCCTCGCGGTCCAGCGCCGCCAGCAGCAGCCGCAGCAGCACCGCCTGCGCAAGAAAGAGCGGACCGTAGCCCAGCAGCAATGTGCAGAGGGTGAGGAGCGTTGGCGAAAGCGCGGGAATGTTCTGGCCGGCCAGCGCCGTTGCGCCAAAGACGACGAAATCGAAGAAGGTGTGTAGCAGGATGGCGGCGAAGAGTCCCAGCAGCGGAAAGAGCAGCCAGCGGCGGCGTGGCCTCGTGGCGCATTCGCGTGCATAGCCCAGCCCCGCGCCAAAGAGCGCCGTAAACGTCGAGTGGCTGAGCCAGCCAAGCACGATACGCGCAAGTACCAGGAAGGGCAGTTCGTTGTTGGGGCTGAGAGCAAAATAGACGAAGTTTTCAACGATGGCGAATCCTGCGCCGATTAGCAGGCCGTAGAGGATGCCGTCGGTTACGTTGTCGAATTCATCGCGGAGCGCCAGCAGCAAGAGGACCAGTCCCGCGCCTTTGACTGCCTCTTCGATAACGCCAGCGATGATCGCCTGCCCACCAGCAAAAGCGAAGGCGCCACTGGGTCCGGCGCTGGCGTTGAGATGCAGTAGCAGCATGCTGCTCAACGCGCGTTCGAGCAGCAGTGTGGGTGGAATAGCGATTAGCGCGCCCCAGATGAATGCGCCAGAGAGCGTGAGCCAGGGTTCGCGTTCGTAGCGGTCGAAGAGCGCGATGAGCAATGTGACGCCGAGCGCCGGAATCAGCGGAATCGTCAGCGCCGCCAGCACGCGCACGAGACCGCCGTTGGCGAGCGCATCGCGCCCAGCCAGCGCCGCCGTGCCGAAGGTCGCCAGTCCGCTGGCGGCCAGCAGCGCGAGCGCGATCACCAGCAAGAGCCAGCGCAGGCGTGGATGGCGTTTGCCGCCGAGGGCGAATTGCAGTGTGACGCCTGGGCTGAGGACGGGTATACTGCCGCTTTCCATCGCTGGCAGTGGCAGGTCGCTCGTTGGCGCCTCCATTGGCGCGAGCAATTGCAGACGCGAAGCGCCGATGCGCAGCATATCACCTGGAGCGAGCATCGTTTCCGCGCCCGGCAAGACCTCTTGCTCGTTGACGAAGAGCGGCTGTTGCGAGGAAATATTCTCGATGCGCCAGCCTGTTTCATTGTGGTGGAGCAGCGCATGCTCACGCGAAACCGCCGGGTCCAGCAGCACGACGGCGTTACGCAGATCACGCCCGATGGCCGTCACATCGCCAGTGATTGCAGCAACGTGGGCATCCCCCAAAAAGAGGCCGTTCCCTGGCCGCCGCCCCGCTTCTGCGCTCGGTGCAGTTGACGGCAGCAGGCGCAGCACGCCCAGGCTGGCCGCCGCAAAGGTGCGGTCGTCGGATGTGTGTTGTCGTCGTTTCGCCTGCCACCCCACCGCCTGCCCCACCCCTCCTGGTCCTCACCCCCGGCCCCGCTCCTTGCGAGGAGAGGGGTGGCCGGCAGGCCGGGGTGAGGATTCATCTTCCTGTGCAGTATGCCTGATGAGATGAGAAATATGCCAGCAGGTAGCCTATTGGAATTCAGAGCTTTCAGGGACCTCGGAGACCTCATTCTGTCGCGCCATGCGCTTCCAGTCCTGGCGGCTCAGGCTGGGATTACAGGCGGAGATTGGCAGGCGTGGCGGGCGATAGGGCTGAAGATAGACCGATAGCGGCGCGGCATTGAGCAGTGGGCGCAGCTCTGCATGTGAGACGCGCCAGAGATAATGATAGGCAGGGGCCAGCGCATGTCCCGTCTCCCAATCGCCAATCCACTGCGGCGGCACGAAGACCAGCGCCTCGCCAGCGGTCAGCGGCGGCCAGTCTTGCGGCAGCCGCCATGCTCCCGGACGCACGATGCCGGCCACCACATCGAGCGGTGGCAGCGTTCCCCCGGCATCGTGCCCAACCCAATGGACGTAGCGTGTGATGATGCTCATGGCGATAGCCCCCACCTCCAGCCTCTCCCACAAGGAGAGGGGAGCCAGACGCAGGGCAAGCGGTCCTGGCGAGCGGCAAGCGTTCATCCGCCGGCCAACTCTAACGAGACGGCGGTTGCGTCTTCAGTCTGCCAGAGTTCTTCCGCCGTGCGCGCCAATGGCAGATTGGATTCAGCAATACTGCCATTCTCCATGCGCACGAAATAGCGGAAACTCTCTGGGTTGAATGACTGGCTATGTGAGATCAACAGCACCTGATCGAACTGCTGGGCAATCGTACCCTGCGTCAGAATCCGCACCAATGCCTGTGAGCGTTCGGCGTCGAAGGAACTGAGCGGTTCATCGAGGAAGATGAAGCCGGGCATGGCGCCCAGTTCTTTGGGCAGCGTCGCCAGCGCGAAGGCCAGCCGCAGCGCCAGTGAACATTGGTCGCGGGTGCCACCAGAGAAGATATCTTTGCCGACGAGCCGCCCAGCTACCTCATCCCAGAGCCGGATTTTGAGGTCGGCGTTCTGGTTGGTGGCGTCCTCCGCCAGCAGTTGCACGTCGCGGTAGCGCCCCGCCGTCAATTCCGGCAGCAGCGCGCGCATATGCGCCTGCGTCTCCGGCAGGATGCGCCGCACGATGCGCGCCCGCACCTGCTGCGCCATCTCCTCCGCCAGCAGATAGCGACGATAGGCGCGCTCACTCTCCGCCAGCCGCTCAGCACAGGCAGCAATGTCCAATTCCGCCTCGCCTAGCCCGCAGTTCTGCGCGCGTTCCTCTGCGCTCTGTATCAAATGGTGCGCCTCCTGGCTGGCATCCTGGTAGGCTTTCTGATAAGCGTCTATCTGCGCGCTATCCACCTGGGCCAGCGTTGGCCACTGCGAGGCCAGCGCCGCGAACGACTCCGCGCCGCTATAGGAGATATTGGCCCCGGCAAGTAAATCGGCGATCTGCCCGTGCAGCCGCGCATAAATTGCCGCGTCGCTCTCCTCTTGTTGTGCCAGTGCTCGCATCCGTTCATCCACCGTCGCCAGCTCAGCGTATGCCTGGCGTTCGTCGGTGTCATTCCGGCGTTCCGCAAGGAACTGCGCCACTTGTTCTCGCCGCGCCCGCACACGCACACCATCATCCGGCAGAGATCTGAAATCATCTCCATCTGGGCTGTCCAGCGCCATCTGATGCTGAAGGTCATGCAGTATCGCTCCCGCGTTCGCCAGCGCCCGCCGCTCGCGTTCTGCCCATCCCTGCGCCTGCACCTGCACGTCCGGGCGCGTGTCGAGGCGTTCCGCCAGCGCGCGCTGCTCCGCTTCGGCAGCGCCACGCGCCGCCGCCACTGCGCCGCGTTCGGGCGTCACCGCCAGTTCTGCGCTGATCGTCTCGATGGCCGCCTCGCGCTGGCGTAGCGCCTCCTGAAGTGCCGTCACCCGCTGTCGCGCGTCGTGGAAGGTGGCGTCATCCGCGCCTGCCGCCTGGAGCGTCTGCCGTGCGCGCTGCAAACGTGTCTCTGCCGTCGCCAGATATGCCTGTTGCTGCATCACCGCCTGTTGCGCTTCGCGTTCGCGCTGCTGAAGCGCCAGAGCATCGCCATCATCTGCGCTCAGCGTAGCCAGCGCCGCGCGAGCCGCCTCCACGCTGGAAATATCCAGGCCAGCGGCATGTAACTGCTGCTCGATCTGTGGCACGTCTGTGAGTGAGCCGGTCATCCGCTGCGCTGTCTCGATCTTTGCCTGGAGCGCCGCCAATTGGAGCGCAACCCCAGCGCGTTCTTGCCCGGCGTTACGCGCGTGCTGGCGTTGCCGTGCGGCGTTCCAGAGGCAAAACCCTCCCATGCCACTGGCGAAGAGTGTCACCAGCACCAGCGGTGGCGCAAACTTCAGGCCCACTATCAGCGCCAGCACTGCCAGTAGCGCGGCGATGAGCGCGAAACGTTGCCAGCGTCCGGCGGCGCCCTCCGCCGCGCTAAGCTGACCTTCGAGGGTTGCCCGGCGTGCTGCCAACTTCGCCTGCTCTGCTCCGGCGTTGGCGTCACCAGCAGTGAGCGCCTGCAATTCTCGCACATGCAGCCAGCGAGTGAGGGTGCTATGCAGGGTGGCGCGCGCCGCCGCCTCGTGCGCGCTGGCATATGCGTGTTCTGTCGCTGCCAACGCTGTGCGGGCGTCCGTCTGCGCAGATTCGGCGGCGATCAGTTCTTCCAGCAATATGATGGCTGGTCGTAGTTCCTCAACAGTGCGCAATTGCGTCTCCAACGCCCCAAGCGCCGCCAGCCGTTCGATGGCTGGCGGCAACATCTCGCGTTCGATGCGCGCCAGTTCCGCCAGTTGCGCAGCCGCCTCAGCCTGGGCGTGTTGCGCCGCCGCTGCTTCCGTCAGATGTGCGTCTGCCTCATCCAGCGCAGCTTGAAACGTCTGCACCTGCGCCAGCGCAGCAAGCTGGCCGGTTAGTCGCTCGCGTTCGGCGATCAGCGCCGCCAGTTGTTCGCGTTGCGCGGCAATCTCCAAATTGCGGCTGTCGCGCTCCTCCAACCGCAGCCGCACCCACGCCGCGCGCATCTGCGCCTCCGCCGCCTGCGCGCGTGTCTCCGCTTCTATAGCGGATTGGCGTAACTGCGCAATCTCATACTCCTCGCGGAGCCGGACGAGCGCGCGTTTCTCCGTCTCACCAGCCTCGTGCAATTCTTTTTCGATGCGCCGCAGCCGTTCGATGCCGATGAGCCGGGCAACGGCGGTTTCGCGCTGATCTCGCGAGAGCCGTTCAACGCGATCCAGCCCTTTTTGCTCCATGAAGCAGGAGTTGCGCAGCGCCTCGCCGTCGAGTCCATTGAGTTCTTGCAGGATGCGCGCGTTAACCGCTGAAGGGCCGTTGAGTTCTTCCAGCGGTCTGCCGTCGCGGCGCACGCGCAGCCGCGCCTCGTGTGTCACCCGGCGCGCGCTGCTGGCGGGGAAGAGCCGCCTGCGAATCTCCAGTGTTGCCTCCTGGGTGGTCAGCGTCAGGTCCACCTGGGCCGGTGTGCCGGAGTGGGGCAGCAAATCTTCGAGGGTGGCGCGTGCTTCCTCACCGATCAGTGGGCTGCCGTAGAGCGCGAAATAGATCGCCTCGAAGAGCGTGGATTTGCCGGATTCGTTGCTTCCCTCGATCAAGACGCTGCCACGCCGGGGAAACCAGAGGTCAACATCGCAGAGTTGTTTGAGCGCGCGCACATGCAAGTGCTGCAACAGGATCATTGGCCGGCCTCCCGTTCCGTGGCGGCGCGCAGCCGCTCGATCAACAGTGCGGCGGCGGCGCGTTCATCGCTGGCCTGTGTCGCATCGCCGTCTGCCACACCAGCTAAGCGTTCCTCCAGCACGGTTTCGGCCTCGTGTACTGGCGAAATTGGTCCGGCGCGCGCCACCAGGCCGACCCGCGCCGCGAGACCGTCGGTCAAGCTCAGGCCGCTGGTATCCAGCTCGAATGAGAAGCAGCGCCGCTGCCCATCCGCCAGAATCTCGCGTGTCACCAACTGGTGATACTGCTCAACCGTTAGCGGGCCGGTCAGCCGCAGCCGTACCATCGTTTCCGGCGTCGCCACCTCCGCCAGCCGTCGCCTGATGACATCCAGCGGACCGGAGAGCCTGGGTTTGGCTGCGCGCCAGAGCGGGCCGGTGACATCGCTCATCTCCGGTATGATATCTGCGCTGTCGGAAACGCCTGCAACGTCTGCATCCGGAAGTTCGAGTGCATCTGGTAGTCGTGCTGCTGGTGGCGCTGGTAGTGTGGGGGTAGCGTGTTGCCCATTTACAGGCCAGAGTTGCGCGGTGGAGATGATGAGGTCGGCGCGCGGCTGCTCTGGCACGCGCACCTGCTCCACACGCTGCACCCCGTCTTTACCAAGCTCGATCCAGGCGAAGCAGCTGTTGCCCCCGGCGCTGTCAAATTCCATGCGTTCGGTGGCGCCGCAGACGACAACCTCGCGTTCGCCGATGCGCGCTCTGCCGAAGCGGTGGATATGCCCGGCGACGATCACATGGAAGATATCCGGCAGCGCGGCGATGCTGGCGCGCATGACGAGCCGGTCGCCCTCGTTCGGCTGGCAGAGTCCCTCAATGCCTGCATGCAACACCAGCATCGCTATATCTGCCTGCGCCAATATGCCCTCTGGGTCTGCGATCTGCGCCGTTGCCAGCGGATCGCTACCCGGCGCGGCGACTGGATGATTGGAGAGACCGGCGACCGCGATATTCAGCCCATCGAAGGTGAAGAGGCGGGGCGCGAGCGCATCATGGCGAGGAAAATAGCAGAGGCCGTCCAGCGCGGCATAGGTGCGTTGCGGGGCCTCGCCTCCCTGCTCGGTGGTCATGCGCGGCGTATCGTGGTTGCCACCGATACCGATGCTGGCGATGCCCGCGCGGCGTAAGCGCGCCAGCGCCTCCGCGACGAAGGCGCGATCCTGGTTGCTGGGCGTGGGCGTGTCGAAGAGATCGCCCGCCTGGATGAAGAGGCGCGCACCGTGTTCGATAGCATAGGTGACGGCGGCGGCGAAGCCAGCGCGCAGGCGTTGGCGGCGTTCGGCGCGGCGTAGCGGCGTCAGGCGCGGCAGGTACGCCGAAAGGTGATTGTCGCCAGTCACGACAATACCAATGGTAGGCGGTTGTGCTCGGTCTATCGGGCGTTCACCATGCTCTTCGGTCGTGTTGTCATGTTCGTCATGCTTGTCAGGGTTGTCATGAATATCATGGTCGTCATCTGCTGCTATCCCCACAATTCACCACCACTCTCTCATCCATATTGGCAAATGGGCGCAAAAAAGCACAGTAAGGCGCAACATGACGCGAACATTCGCCGGAAACAGCACATCAAGAGAACGGAAATAGGGAACACAAAAAGAATGGGATGTCAGGAAGTGTACTGCGATGATCGCCAGCGCGTCAATGGTATGCCAACCGCATAGGCATTACGGGCGTTGCCCATAGGCGACGAAATAGGGAATGGTGTAGCGGGACCGCTGAATTTCGTCGCGTAACGCCTCTAATATGGCAGTGTACTCCTGGTCCGTGGCAATTTTTTGCCCCACGACCAGTCCGCGAAAGCCAGAGATAAAGGCATAGGTGTTCGTCTCCATCATCTTGCCGATATGGCCGCCATACTGGCCGATGGGAATATCTACCTGGTGCATGACCACCGATGTGAGGCCAGCCTCGCGAAGAAAGCGATCTACCTGCCTGCCCAGTTGAATATCGTTGCCGCGCCGCATCGTCGCCTCGATCAGCCAGCCGTTGAAGGTGGAGACGGCGTGGCCACTGCCCTGCATCAGTTCGCTTTCGACCAGTTCTACCCAACCGCCCGGGCGTGTCACGCGGACGAGGCGATCAACCACCACCGGCCACTGTGCGGCAGGGATGGAGCCATAGAGCAGGCGCTGATGAACAAAGTCAAAGGTTGCATCGGGAAACGGTAGGTCTTCCAGCACATTGCCCTGCACAAAAGAGTAGTTTGCGGGTCTGGGATAGCTCTGCTGTTCTGGATTCGTCTCTGTTGGCGGCACGACGAGATCCATGCCGATCACTCGTGCAGCGGGGAAAATCTGCGCCATCTCCATTGCCCAACGCCCGTTGCCGCAGCCCACATCAAGAATGCTTCCCGGCTGATTGAGCGGCGAAGCATAATTGCCACGCATCGCCGTGCGCAGCAGGTAATGCTGGAAATCAATGCGGTTCGCTTCAGTCAGGTCGCGCGGCAGAATGTAGGAATCGCCGACCATATAGCGGCGGCCACCAAGCCAGGAGAAACGCCGCCCCGAACCCGAAGCGCCAAACAGCATTCGTTGATCTTGTGCCTGTTGCGATGATTGTTTTGTGCGCCGTCTGGTGAACCATCCCATAGAAAGTCTCCTCTGACGATCTGAGAGCGCGCCACGCACGCAAGAACACGAGACGAGTAGTGTTGTCTCCTGGCTGTTCATTGGAATCGTACTACCATGATAACACTGTACGATGCCCAATTGTCGAGGTTGGAGTTTGGCAGTGTTGCCCGTCGTTGCTTCAGCGGTATCTATGTTGCTGAGATGCTGAGATGCGCCAAAGTAGCGAGTGATGCGTATGATACTTATAATATGTCCAGAATACAGAGCGAAAGATGTGCGAAGAGCAGAGGAGGCATCGTATGGATCAGGCCCCACGTGTGGAGACGATGGTGGGCGATGGCTATGACCAACGCTACTGGCCCATCAATCAGTATGGCGTCATTGGCGATTGCCGCACGGCGGCGTTGATCGCCCCCAATGGCTCGGTGGATTGGTGTTGCCTGCCGCACTTCGACAGCCCCGCCGCCTTCTGCCGCCTGCTCGATGCCGACCGTGGCGGCTATTATCGTCTCTGCCCCACTGGCCCCAGCAAATCCTCGATGGCCTATCTTCCAGGCACCAACATCCTCGAAACCATCTTCAGCAACCAGCAGGGACGTGTACGGCTGGTGGATTTCGCGCCGATCCGCAAGCGCGAGCCGAAACCGCACATCTTAGAAGAATTGGGGGCGCTCATCACGCGCGCTCCGCATGGCCTGGCCGCCGGACTGGAACGCGAAGTAGGCAACGATGTCGCCGCCGCGCACCGCATCACGCGCATGTTGACTTGCCTGGAGGGTGAGATGCCTGTCGAACTGACGCTCAACGTCACCTTCGATTATGCCCGGCAAGAGACGATCATCGAACGCCAGATGTTCAATGACGATTCTGTCAGCGCCGTTCTCACCACACCAGGGCATGACCGCTTCCTCGTCCTCGTTGTCGAGGCGATTCACCCGCATGAAGGCGACTTACCGCCGCTGACGGCTGAGCGCGACCGGCACATCCTGCACCTGCGTACCACCGTGCGCGCGGGGAATGGCCTCATTGCGCACCTCAACTATGCCCGCACCCAGGAAGAGGCGGAGACGCTGCTGGCGCAGTTGCGCACGCGCCAGGCGAATATGGACCTGGAAGAAACGCTCGATTACTGGCGTGAATGGTCGGCCATCTGCAAGTATACCGGCACGTATCAGCACGCCGTCACTCGTTCGGCGCTGGCGCTCAAGCTCTGCACCTTTGAGCCAACCGGTGCGATTGTCGCCGCGCCTACCACTTCGCTGCCCGAAGCCATCGGCGGCGAGCGCAACTGGGATTATCGCTATACTTGGCTGCGCGACTCAGCATTCACACTGGACGCGCTGGGGCGCCTGGGCTATATGGGCGAGGCGCGCGACTATGTTCACTTCCTGCATGACCTGCAAATCCAGTCTGGCTCCGATATTCGCATCATGTATGGCATTCGTGGCGAGCGCGGCGCAGAGCTGGCGGAGCATGAACTGTCGCATCTGGAAGGCTATCGCGGGTCGCGCCCAGTGCGCATTGGCAACGGCGCGGCGACGCAACAACAGCTCGACATTTATGGTGAACTACTCGACGCTGCCTGCCGCTATGTTCAGCACGCGGGGTTCCGTAATCATGTGCGCAGCGGGCCAGACCGCGACCTGCGTGTCCTCTCCGCGACCATCGCCAACTACGTGATGGAGAACTGGCAGAAGCTGGATCGCGGCATCTGGGAGGTGCGTGGCGAGCCGCGCGCCTTCGTCTATTCGCGGGCGATGTGCTGGGTGGCGCTGGATCGCGCCTGCCGGATGGCGGAACATCATGGGCATCACCGGGAACGCCATCGCTGGGAGGCTGCCAAAGAAGCCATCCACGAAGATGTCTTGCAGCATGGGTTCGATCAAGAGTTGCAGAGCTTCGTGCAGGCGTATGGGACGAAGGTGCTGGATGCGGCGAATCTACGCCTGCCGCTGGCCGGTTTCCTGCCCTGGGATGATTCACGCATCGCCCGAACTGTCACGGCGACCAAACGCGAACTCTCGATGCCACAAGGATTGGTCTATCGCTATCGTCCAGCCGGCGCTGCCAAGACGCCAGACACAAAGGCAGGCAAAACCAGCCCTGGTGGCATGGGCGGCGAACCGGCTGACGACGGCTTATCCGGCAAAGAGGGGTCGTTCCTGGCCTGCGCGTTCTGGATGGTGGAGAATCTCTGCTACCTGGGCAAGGTTGAGGAGGCGCGCGAACGCTTCGAGTCGCTGTTGCATTTCACTGGCCCGCTCGGCCTCTTCGCCGAGGAACTTGATCCAGATAGCGGCGAGCAGGTGGGTAACTATCCGCAGGCGTTCACCCACATTGGCCTCATCAATAGCGCCGTGACACTTCAGCAGGCCCAAGAAGGCACGCTTTATGCTAGCATTCACGCCAACGGCTGAGTCTAGGAGATAGGGGCGCTCTCGACGTTTGCCATTCTACGGGCTAGAATGTTGGCGATTCGATTCTACTCGATTCATGGTCGTGCTGATTGCGATGGGGTGATGAGTTGCCGTATGAGGCTATGCCCTGGCACATAGGCGTGCCGGCGGCAGGAAAAGGGTGTTTAAGGGTGTTTATCGTGAGGTCAGTGCATGAGTAGAGGCGGAGGGAACCTTGTGGACGCGCATACAACGCATACGTCGGAGCCGCGCCAGACGCCGCCACGGGTGGTGGACCTCCGCCGGACCCGCACACCGGATATTGAAATCGTCGCCTGCCCGACGTATGACCTGTTGCTGAGCCTACAGGTGGCATTGGCCTCGCCCGATTATGACTACGCCGACTATGATGTCGGGCGCGAATGGGCGGCGGCGGCGCGGCGACGCTGTGACGAGGCGGATCCGAACGCGCTGGCGACCCTCGAACGCTACCTGGGGCATCGTCCGCCCTATGCGCTCCATGCCACCCTCATTTCGCTGGTGGCTGAATGTCCACCACCGCGCGAACCCACGCAATTCCTCGCCTGGCTGGCTGAGATACCCATCGTTCAGTTCGTCCAGGTCTTGCTCGACCACGAAGCCCAGGGGACCACCTGGCCGGACCTGCTGGCGGCGGTGCTGGCGGAGACGGCGGCAGGCCGCGAGGCGCCCGTCGCCATCCTGACAAGCCTCCTCGATTGTTTCGCCGGTGAGGTGCGCCCTACGGTGGCCGAGGTGGTGCGTGCGCCGGAGGCCGCGCGCCGCGAGCTGCTGGGCGCGCTACACGTCTGGAACGATGCGGTATTTGCCGCTGAACGTCCAGAGATCACGCCGTTCCTGGAGCGCGAGGCTGCGTTGCTGGAACGGCAGCGCGCCGAGATGCCCGCCGAGCGCTTTATCAAGGTTGCTATGCGTGGGGTGGAGTGGCGCGGGCAGGTCAGCTTCCGGCGCATTGTGCTGGCGCCAAGCTATTTCTGCCGCCCCGCCGTCTATTATCACGAGTGGCGCGGCACGCTCACCTTCTGCATTCCGGTGGAAACCGCCGTGCTGGAGGCCGAAACCCGCGCCGCCGACCCCAAAGCGCCCAGCGAAGAAATTCTTCAGTTCTTTCTGACGCTTGGCGATAAGACCCGGCTTCGCATCTTGCGCCTGCTGGCTGAACGCGAGATGTATCTGACCGAGCTGGCGGAACGGCTTGGCCTGACCAAAGCGACGACCAAACATCATATGGTGATGCTGCGCGCCAACGGGTTCGTGATCCTCTACGAACGCGACAGGATGACCTACTACGCGCTACGGTCCGATATCGCGCGCCATGCTGCGCACCTGATCGGTGAATATCTGGGGCAGGCGGAGCAATCATAGCCGCCTGCCGCAATCGCCAGCATACCAGCCGCCAGCCGTCACCTGACGGGCGCGGTAGTATTTTCTTCCCACAGAGAAAGCGGGCCATACTATGCCATTGCGCATAGTATGCCTGTTGTTTGCGTGGCTGGCGCGGATATCAGGGGAAAGCCGGAATAACCAGGATGTGATTATGCTGTTTGATAGACGTGTCTGGCATCGTAGATGCAAGCGCAGCAGCGGCATGTGCCGGCTAGCGTCCCGTCTGGATTGGCAGCGGTTGGAAGCGGTTGGCGAAGGGGAGTAACTTATGACGACATCATCGAAGACACCCGCGCAGGGTGCGGTTCCAGATGACGGCGACCTGCGGGAAGAACACACCGCTGAATTGCCTGTTGAATCATCCCCGCCAGCAGAGGATACGGCGGAGCGAGCGGACAAAACAAAAGCTGCTGCGCCGGTGACGCGCGAACTGCCCGCCGTACAACTCAATCAACAGGCCGAGCAACCAGCCGAACAAGAACGCGAAGGTGATTCATCGCTCTCGCGCTCATCGTCGCGCCTCTCGCGTCCCAGGAAGACGACGCTGGCAATGGCCATTACCAGGCCCCCTGCATCATCCACGCCGCCCGCGCCGTCTGATGCTGAGCTGCCAACAGACGATGACGCTCCAACGCTGCGACGCAGCCACCCCTCTGCACCGAAAGCTGGCGCTGCTCCCGCCTCTGCTGAAATCGCCGACGAGGCTGATGAGTGGTCCATTGCTGACCAGCCGACCGTCTATCTGCCGCCGGATTCGATCATTCGCTCGCGCACGACCCAGCAGGAGAAACAGCAGGACGAATCGGCTGACATGCCGGATGTGCCAGATGCGGCGACGCATGAAGATGATGATGGCGAGGGGTATGCGCCCAGGCCGCGTCGGCCAAGTTATCCGGCGCCGCCATCTGTCCGTCGCCCTGCCGCCTCGCGTCCGCCGATTACGCCTATGACGCCGCTGCCGCCGGGAACGGCGCGCCCGCCGTATCCGCCGCGCCGCGAGCCACGCGAGACACGGCTTCCACTCAATCGCCCGAATAACCTTCATAGCCTCAATAGTCCCAATAATCCGAATGGCCCGCGCCGCCTTGCCTCGCCGGATGGCCGCCCAATGCCGGGAACGCCGCCAACTGGCGTTCCGCGTGCGGCGCTGCCGGACCCGCGCATGGAACGCTTTCAGCGGCTGCGTGAGGGACGCATGGCGCACCAGGAGGGTGAACGCGCGCCGGATGAGCCGCGCCATGTGACGGAGATCGTGCGCCAGTGGTGGCGCGACTTGCGGCCCAACCTCAACAACGCGCTCAACTATCAGCGTGAAGCGCGCGCCAGCGGTGTGCATCCGATTCCCGCGCATGAGCCAACGCAAGGCTCATGGCTGGGCGATGCGTTTGGCCGGCTGGCGGCGTCTGCGCGCGGCATGACGGAACGCGCGCAACAGGCGATGGCGCCTCAACTCAACCGTTTGCAAGAGTTGCACGGCCACGCGGAGAACGCAGCCAATGCCTTTGTGCAAAAACTGGAAGGACCGGCGGTGCGCCAGCAAGCGCCATTGCTCGGCCCAGGGCGCATCGCCGTTTTCTTCAAGCAGGGGGTGACGGTTGGGCAGGCGCAGGCATTGCTCAGCGCGAGCCATGCGCGCCCCATCCGGCTGATTCCACGCAAGCATGGCTTCCTGGCGCTGGTGGCGCCGGGAGAAGAAGCCGAGATAAGCGAGCGGCTGCGCGACCATCCGTATGTGCGCGATGTCGCCTATCTCGAATACAACGAGTACGGTGAGGCTATTCCGCCGCGCTAGGGGACCTCACCCCCTGGCCCCCTCTCCCATAGGAGAGGGGGGGACCGTAGGGCAAGCAGGTTAGCGAGTGACAGGTGTTGTGGTTGGCTAGCGTTTGCTGGTGCGTTGCGGCGGCGGCGGGGTGGTGCGCTGGTGCGGCTGGCGATTCGCCTCCGCCTGTTCTGCCTGGCTACGGGCGGCTTCCAGCAAGAGGTCGCGGAGCAGCGAACGCGCCGCAATCCACACCAGCAGCGCGAAGACGAAACCGGCAATCACTGCGGCGAGCTGGCTGAAGCGGAAGAGTGCCATCGCGCCGAGATAGCAGGCGAGGCCCGCCAGCATAGCGAAGCCGGTGATGCCGTTGTGCAGCATCGCCTGCGCCCGTCGCTGCTGGCGTTCGTCCACTGGCGCTGGCGCGTTATTGCTGGTATTGCTGGCTGTGTTCGTGCTGTTGGACCGTGAAGATTTCCCCACGCTAGTTGTTTCCATTCACCGGCGGCTCATCGCTCGCTCCGGTTTCCATGTCCGCCTCGCTGCTATACGTGACGAGCAATTTGTTGACGCGCCCGGCAATCTCCATCCAAATATATTGCTGATACTCAAGCATCGTCGCTTGTCTCTCATCGTAGGCGCGTGAATCGGCATTGCGGCGCGCATTTTCCATGAACCGCTGTGCCAGTTCGTAGGTATGGCGCCCGCGCTCGGTCAGATACGCGCTCAGGTCGTTCAGATCACGGAGCAGCGCGGCAAGCGCCGCCATCGCGTCTTGCTCCGCATCCCCGTTGTCTTCGTTGTCTAGCTTGTCTTCATCATAATGTGCCATAGGTCGTGTGCGCTGCTCCTCCGAAGGATAACGAGTTCCCGCAGGATAGACGTGTTGACGACAGTGTGGTCTCTCATAAGAGTGTACCATGCGCATCCCTTCGTGTATCCCTTCCATGCGGGAATTGATGGCATATGACTTGCTGCTCATGCCGGTGCGGGGCTTGCCGTGACAGGTGGCAAGTGAAACGAGGTTTCCCGTGGAGCAT
The DNA here is from genome assembly GCA_021323855.1 of Chloroflexota bacterium. GTDB lineage: Bacteria > Chloroflexota > Ktedonobacteria > Ktedonobacterales > JADMIN01 > JAJPKE01. The sequence continues at coordinate 141,855 of JAJPKE010000015.1, forward strand.
TGACTGGCACCCTCTCAGGATGTCTATGGATTTCGTGTGGATGAGAAACAGGAGAAACAGGAGAAACACTATGGCTGCGCTTCAAGGTGTGAGAGTTGCGGTACTGGCTACCGACGGCTTTGAGGAAGCAGAACTCACCGAGCCAACAAAGGCGCTCGGACAGGCGGGCGCGAAGGTAGACATCATTGCGCCGCATGATGGACGTATCCAGGCGTTCAAGCATCACGACAAGACGATCACCATTCCGGTGGATATGACGCTCGACCAGGCGGACCCAGCGCACTACGATGCGCTGTTATTGCCGGGGGGCGCGCTGAACGCTGATGCCATGCGCATGAACCAGCGGGCGCAGCAGTTCATCAGAGCGATGACGAGCGTCGGCAAGCCGATGGCCGTCATCTGCCATGCGCCCTGGGAGTTGATCTCGGCAGGCGTAGCGCGTGGACGCACCATGACCAGTTATCACACCATTCAGGACGACGTGCGCAATGCTGGCGCGAACTGGCAAGACCAGGAGGTCGTGGTTGACGGCGCGCTGGTGACGAGCCGCCAGCCAAGCGATATCCCTGCCTTCAATCGTGAGATGATCCGGCTCTTCGCGCATAGCGCCGCCAGCCCCAGCACTGCCGGAAGCTAGCAGTTACTTCATTGAAGGGAGTGGGGGAGGAAGGATGAATCTGAATAGCAAATGATGGAAAAGGAGCATTGCCGTGGATGGGCAAGGGCAGCGGTCTGAAGTGGTGGTGATTACTGGCGCCTCCGGTGGTGTAGGGCGCGCGACGGTACGGGCATTTGCGAAGCGCGGAGCGCGCATTGGGCTGATCGCGCGCGGAGAGGCCGGGCTGGCGGAGGCCAAGCGCGATGTCGAGTCGCTTGGCGGCGAGGCAATCATACTGCCGGTAGATACCTCCCATTATGATGAAGTCGAGGAGGCGGCGGCAAAGGTTGAAGAGACGTTCGGACCAATTGATGTTTGGGTCAATGATGGTTTCTGTACGGTGTTTGCGCCGTTCCTGCGCATCGAGCCGGATGAGTTTAGGAGAGTCACCGAGGTGACCTATCTCGGCTATGTGCATGGCACGATGGTGGCGCTCAAGCGCATGACCGCGCGCAATCGCGGCAAAATCGTGCAGGTGGGGTCGGCGCTGGCCTATCGCAGCATCCCGCTTCAATCCGCCTATTGCGGCGCCAAACATGCCATCAATGGATTTACCGATTCGATTCGCTGCGAACTGCTGCACGACAAGAGCAATGTGCAGATCACGACGGTGCAGTTGCCAGCGGTCAACACGCCTCAATTTACCTGGGGCCGCAACAAAATGCCCAAGCTGGCGCAGCCCGTGCCGCCGATCTATCAGCCGGAGGTCATTGCCGAGGCGATTTACTGGGCGGCGCACCACAAGAAGCGCGAACTCTGGGTTGGCGGTTCCACACTCATTACGCTGACCGGCAACAAATTCTTCCCTGGCATTGGCGACTGGTATCTCGCCAAAACCGGCTACGAGAGCCAGATGCGTGATGACCCCAATACCCATACGCAGCCTGATAATCTCTTCGATCCAGTGGATACCGACAGGGACTATGGCGCACATGGGGCTTTCAACAACCAATCGCTCGACAAGAGCTATGAAGCCTGGGCGGCAATGCACAAAGGTTTGCTGGCGGCGGTCGCCACTGGTGCCGCTGCGCTGGCCTTCGCCGGCACCTGGGTCACTTCCAGCAGACGTGCTGGCGCATAGCGACGCGTGACCGGGACAATGGAGATACGTGTGGGGAGCAAGACGGAGATGCGTGAAGCTGGCCTGCCGCCCGGCTGGAGCTACAATCCCTCGGCATGGAAAGAGCGCCGTGTGTTCCTCGCGCTCGCCGTGATCGGACTGCTGGCGGCTGCCTATACCAGCGCGGCGCAGCTCAGCATCATTCCCGCCATGTGGGACCCCATCTTTGGCAGCGCCAGTAGTTACGCCGTCACGCATTCCGCCATTTCGCGGCTCCTGCCGTTTCCCGATGGTGTGCTTGGCGTTTTCGGCTATCTCTGCGATCTAATCTTCGGTTCGCTGGGCGACCGCGAACGCTGGCGCACCGCGCCCTGGGCGGCGCTGATCTTTGCGCTTGTCATCACTGGTTTGGGTATTGTCAGCCTGGCGTTGACGATTGCCCAGGGCACGATCATTCGCCACTGGTGCAGCGTATGCCTGGTCTCGGCGCTGGTTTCAACATTGATCTTTGGCCTGGGTATCGGTGAGGCGCTGGCAAGCCTGCAATACCTCTCACGTGCGCACGCCAGAGGGCGGTCGCTCTGGTCCGCATTGCTGGGGCGCAGCGAGCAACAGCGCGCCGAGGATGTGGACTTCAGCCGATTCACAGAGAAAGGCCAGCGGTTGCCAACCTATGGCTCGTGAAGCGTATGAAGCGCATGAGGGACAGGATACAGGCGAGAGGGGATTGTGCGATGTGGTTTCAGCTTGGCTCGGCGGCGTTGGGCGTCTGGTTGATGATTGCGCCCGCCGCCATCCCCACCTCGCCCGGCGCGGCGGTGATTGATCGCATCGCCGGACCCATCGCCATCTTTATCGCTGTGCTGGCGCAGCGCAGCGTGACGCGGCCTGCGCGTGTCGTCAATGTCCTGACGGGCCTCTTTCTGCTGATCGCTATCTGGCTGGTGCAGCCGGGCAGCGCGCATGCGCTCAACGATGTTCTCGTCGGATGGCTGCTAATTATCCTGGCGCTGATTCGCGGCAAGGTCCGGGCGCATACCGGCGGCGGCTGGTGGACCATCCTCGAACCTGACCTGTATCTCTATGACGACGTTGACGCGCTAGCGCCAGATGCGCAGCCTGCATCTTCTGCCGATCAATAGATGGCGGGTTCGCCACAAACTAGCGGGTGACCGGGAAACCCAGACTGGACGATGATAAAGAGCTAATCGGAGGACTATGATGATGTTTGTCAGGTTCGATCTGCTCGTCGCTGCACTATCTCTACTACATGTTCATACCTGGCTTACCATGCCGGTGCTTGCCGATTTGGGGTTTCCGCCCTGGCTGCGTGCGGCGCACTGGATCAATGTCTTCTTCATCGGCTATCTGATGCGTAGCGGTATCCAGATTCTCAGTTCCTATCCACGGCTCTACTGGAACGACCATACGACGCCCGGCACCGAGTGGATAAAGTTTACCAAAAACGATCCGCCGAAGGACAAACTCTGGATTACGCTCGATCAGGAAGTTCCTGTTTCGCCGCTGATTGCGCAGCCCGGCGGCAAGCAACTGGGGTTGGGTCGCCACTGGCACTTCTTCTCCATCATCTTCTGGCTGCTCAATGGCCTCGTTTATGTCGTGCTGCTCTTTGCGACGGGCGAATGGCGGCGGCTGATTCCAACTTCATGGAGCATCATTCCGGACGCCTGGCATACCTTCCTGACCTACGCCACATTTCATCTGCCGCCTGATAGCGCCTTCCATCCCTACGACCCGCTGCAACAACTGGCCTATGCCGCCGTCGTCTTCCTGCTTGGCCCATTTCTGATTCTAACGGGCGCGGCGCAGTCACCGGCGCTGGAGGCGCAATTCCCCTGGTACGTTCGCCTCTTCGGTGGCAGGCAGTTCGCGCGCAGCCTGCATTTCCTGGGATTGCTGGCGTTCATCGCCTTCACGATTGTGCATACGGCGCTGGTCATCATCACCGGCCTGGGGCGCAACCTGGGTGACATCGTATTGGGCCAGCATCAGCACGATCAGGGCTTAGCCATCATCCTGGGCATTCTCATCGTCGCCTGCATTCTTGCGCTCTACGGCATCACCTCCTGGCTCTCACAGCGCTTCCCACGCGCGATCACGCACGCGCTGGCCGCCATCTATGGGCCGTTCGTTCGCATGATGACGTTGCGCTCCCGTTCGCGCCAGGAATACCGTCCAGAAGACATCTCACCAGTCTTTCCGGTGAACGGTGAGCCGCCGACCGACCCGGACTATCTCAAGCTGCTCTGGGAAGATTTTGCTGGCTATCATCTTGAGATCACCGGCCTGGTGAAGCATCCACTCTGCCTCTCGCTGGCGGAGATCAAGGCGCTGCCCAAGCAAACGCAGATTACCAAGCATGACTGCATCCAGGGATGGTCTGCCATCGGTGAATGGGGTGGCGTGTCGCTCGGCCAGCTCCTCGAACGCTGTGAGCCACTGCCGGAGGCGCGATATCTGGTGTTCTGGTCGTATTCAGATGATACCTCTGGCCGGCCCTTCTATGAGACGATCAACCTGGCGCTGGCTCGCCATCCGCAGACCATCCTCGCGTATGAGATGAACGGCCAGCCGGTTCCAATGCCGCATGGCGCGCCGCTACGGTTGCGTGTGGAGACGCAGCTTGGCTTCAAGATGGTGAAGTGGATCCGGCGCATCGAGGTCGTGGAACGCTACGACGCCATCCGCGAAGGGGAGGGAGGTTCGCGCGAAGACAACAAGCATTACGAGCAGGCCGCCGCCATCTAAGCGATACCGCTGATGAACAGGGTACGGTGGATGACCCGTGGGCGAGTTCATCTGGCACACGAGTTGCGGAATGTGTCACATTGCGAGTTATTTTTTGGGACGACCAAGATGATGGAGAAGATAAGGATAAGGGAGAACAATGGGAAAGACAGCCTCTGACACGCTGGTCGAACGCCTCATAGACTGGGGTGTGGATACCATTTTCGGCCTGCCGGGAGATGGCATCAATGGCCTGATGGAAGCGTTGCGCACGCACCAGGAGCAGGTCAAGTTCATTCAGGTGCGCCATGAAGAAGCGGCAGCCTTCGCCGCCTGTAGCTACGCCAAGTTCACCGGCAGGCTGGGCGTCTGCCTTGCCACAAGCGGGCCTGGCGCAATTCACCTGCTCAATGGTCTGTATGACGCCAAGATGGATGGCGTGCCGGTGCTGGCGTTGACGGGCCAGCAGTACAGCGACCTGCTCGGCTCGCACTATCAGCAGGAAGTCAACCTGCTGGCGCTCTACAATGATGTTGCCGCCTATAACCAGCAGGTGCAGGGTGCAACTGACGTGTACAATCTGGTGAACACTGCCTGCCGTGTGGCGCTCTCGCAGCGCACCGTCGCGCATATCACGTTCCCGATAGACTATCAGGTGGACGACGCCAAAGAAGCCTTTGTGACGGAACCGGGCGGTCCGGCCAAGACGCCGACGCAGGTGGCGAACGTGCAACCTGGCTTCTACGTCGCCAACGGCCACAACGGCAAAACACGCAAGAACGGCGCGGCAATGGGCGCGGCCAGCGCAACGGGCGCGCCGGTGCCCAGCATGGCGGCGTTGCAAGAGGCGGCGGCTGTGCTGAACGCTGGTAAGAAGGTTGCCATCCTTGCAGGGCATGGCGCCATCCACGCGGGCGACGAGGTGGAGCAACTGGCGGAGACGCTGGCGGCGCCGGTCGTCAAGCCGCTGCTCGGCAAGGGTGTCATCCCCGATACCAGCCCTTATAGCACCGGCGGCATCGGCCTGCTGGGCACGCGACCGAGCGAAGATGCGATGGAGCAGTGCGATACGCTCTTGATGATCGGCACCTCGTATCCCTATGTCGCCTTCCTGCCAAAGCCTGGGCAGGCGCGCGCCGTGCAGATTGACATTGACGAGAGCCGCCTGGGGCTGCGTTATCCCATCGAGGTTGGGCTGGCGGGCGACTCGCAATCCACGCTCAAGGCGCTGTTGCCGCTGCTCAAACGCAAGACTGATCGCTCCTTCCTGGAGAAGATGCAGGAGGAGATGAAAGACTGGCGCCAGAAGATCGAGGAGGAGGGCCGCTCTACCGCCGTGCCAATGAAGCCACAGGTGGTCGCGCAGGCATTGAACGATCTGGCTGCGCCCAACGCTATCATTTGCGGTGACAGTGGCACTAACACCACCTGGATTGCACGCAATTTCCAGATCAAACGTGATCAGATGTATTCTTGCTCTGGCAATCTGGCGACGATGGCTCCTGGCTTACCATATGCGATTGGCGCGCAGGTGGCCTATCCTGGCAGGCAGGTGGTGGCCTTCGTCGGAGACGGCGGTTTTACGATGTTGATGGGCGAGATGCTGACCGCCGTGAAGTATGACCTGCCGATCAAGGCCATCATCATCAAGAATGACGTGCTTGGTCAGATCAAATGGGAGCAGATTGTCTTTTTGGGCAACCCAGAATATGGCGTGGAGCTACATACGGCGGACTGGCCAGCATGGGCACGGGCGGCTGGCGCCGAGGGCTACCATGTGGAGGACCCGACGAAGATCACCGAGGTCATGCGCGAGTTCCTGGCCTCGCCGCATCCCGCCGTTCTGGAGGCGGTGGTGGACCCCAACGAGCCGCCGATGCCTGCCAAGATCAAGCCGGAACAGGCAAAGCACTTTGCCGAGGCGCTGCTGCGCGGTCAGCCGGAAGGCGGGCGCATTGCGCTGACGCTCTTCCGCGATAAGGTCAGCGAGACGCTGGATCGCAACGACAAGGGCATCGTCGGCAAGGCGATGGACCAGGTAAGCAAAATACTTCCCTCGTAGAATTGGCATCTTCTAGCCGGCAGGCGTGAGGCGTGGCTGCTCGCGTCTCACATCTGCCAGCCACGAGAGGAAGGTTTTATATGGCGACGATGGCTAGGCGCGGGTCCGCCGTTCCTATCGAACGGCTGGACGTTTCCGCTTATAAGATTCCCACTGATTCGCCGGAAGCCGACGGCACCTATGCCTGGAACGCGACAACGCTAGTGCTGGTGGAGGTCTCCGGCGGCGGCAAGCGCGGCCTCGGCTATACCTACGCCGATGCGGCGACTGCTACGCTCATCCAGACGATGCTGGCAGAGGTGGTGCAGGGGCACGATGCGCTGGCGGTGCCCGGCGCCTGGGAGCAGATGGTGCGGGCAATACGCAATCTTGGCCGTCCTGGTATTGCTTCAATGGCGATAGCTGCTGTGGATGTGGCGCTCTGGGACCTGAAAGCGCGCATCCTCGGTCTACCGCTCGCCTCGCTCTTAGGTATGGCGCGGGCGGCGGTGCCCGTCTATGGCAGCGGTGGCTTTACGACCTATGCGCATGAGCAACTGCAAAAGCAGTTGGGTGACTGGGTGCGGCAGGGTATAAAACAGGTGAAAATGAAAATTGGCACGCACCCGGAGGACGACCTGGACCGCGTGCGCGCCGCACGTGAAGCAATCGGGCAGCATGCGAAGCTGATGGTGGACGCTAACGGTGCGTATAGTCGCAAACAGGCGCTTGCCCAGGCGCAGGCGTTCGCTGAGTATGGCGTCATCTGGTTCGAGGAGCCAGTGTCCTCTGATGATCTGCTGGGGCTGCGGCTGATGCGCGACCACGCGCCCGCTGGCATGGATATCGCCGCTGGCGAATATGGCTACGATCTTGTCTATTTCCGCCGCATGCTGGAAGCCGGAGCGGTGGACGTGTTGCAGGCGGATGGCTCGCGCTGCGCCGGTATCACTGGTTTCTTGCGCGCGGGCACGCTGGCGGCAGCATATGCGTTGCAGCTTTCCGCTCACTGCGCGCCGTCGCTGCATCTGCATCCCTGCTGCGCGATTCCGCAACTTTACCCCATCGAATATTTTCATGACCATGCGCGCATCGAGCGTATGCTCTTCGATGGCACGGTTGAGCCGGTGGACGGCGCGCTACATCCCGATCTTTCGCGTCCCGGCCTGGGATTGGAGTTCAAGCGCGCGGATGCGACAAAGTATGCGCTCTGAGGATGTGAGGAGAAGATGAAAAGATGAGGATGCTGGTATGGCGGTAAAAGCACTGATTCCAGCAGTCGAAGACCTGAGCGAGACGCTGCTGGATGCGCGGTTGCGCTGGAAACGACTCGCCGAGCGCAAAGCGCGGATGGTGGAAAGTGGCGGGCTGGCGCGCGACATCGAGCGCGACGTGCAGATCGTTGAGGAATATATCCGTGAGGGGCGTTTCCAGCGCAGCCTTTCGCTGATTGCCGGGATTTCGGCGCTGCTGGGCGGCCTGGAAGTGACCTATGAGCATTATCAGGGCAGCTACAGCCAGCGCATCATGTACAGTCCGCTCGTTGCCAGCGCCGGGGTAGCGGTTGCCGCTTGCTGGGGCGTCTTCGACCGGCGTGTCGCACGTACTGCGCTACCAATCGCTTCACTGGTGTTGCTGGGCGATGGCGTCACTGGCTTCATCTTTCATATTCGTGGCGTTGCGCGCAAGCCGGGCGGCTGGTCGCTGCCGGTGACGAATGTGACGATGGGGCCGCCGCTCTTCGCGCCGCTGCTCCTCGGCACTGGCGGGTTTCTTGGCTTGATCGCCTCATTGCTGCGCCGTGAGGATGATCCGCTGCCATCCGGTTTGCCTGGATTGTGGGAAGCGGCAACCGCCTGGTTCGACAAGCCGCCCGACGAGTTCTCCGCGCACCGGCGCTCCGGTTCCGCGCAGGCGGAATGGAGTCGCATCCGGCGGCGTATCCGTGAGGGGCGCTTCCAACGCATCCTGGCGGGCGCAACCGCCGTCTCCGCGCTGCTGAACGGCATGGAGGCGCTGTATTCGCACTACAAGAACAACTATCGCTATCGCGTTCAATGGCTGCCTATTCTCTTGAGTCCGGTTATCGCCGCTGCTGGCCTGGGCGCGATCTGGAATCGCACGATTGCGGAGACGCTGCTCCCTGCCACGTCGCTGGCAGCGGCAATCAGCGGTCTGGTCGGGCTGTACTATCATCTGCGCGGCACGTTACGCCGGCCCGGCGGCTTGAAGTTGCCGGTCTACAACATCATCTACGGCCCGCCGGCCTTCGCGCCGCTGCTCTATAGCTCCACCGGCTTCCTGGGATTGCTGGCGAGCCTGCTGAGGAGGGGCGACTGATGGCGATAGGCAGACAGAGAGCCAAAGAGCATGTCGCTGGCTCGCCAAATGGCAATATCACCTCGCAGAGCGAGCAGGGAGCACAGGCCGCTCAGTCTAAGCAAACCGGGCCTGATACGACAATGCTACCGACAAATCCGCGCACTGGCGAACCGTTAGCGCCGCGTGCCCAACCCGGCTACTATCCAGGCTTCTCCACGCTGCGCCAGCAGGCATTCTGGGACGAGGCGACACGCAACGTCGTGCTGGAACGTGTGCAGCATACGCCGCCGATCCGCTTCTTCTCGCCGGAGGAGGCGCAACTGATGGAGTCGGTCTGCGCACGCATTCTGCCGCAGGACGACCGCGACGAGGCGCACATAATCCCTATTGTCTGCCGGATAGATGAGCGGCTCTACGCTGGCCGCATAGACGGCTATCGCTATGAGGATATGCCGCCGGATGGCGAGGCGCACCGGCTGGGACTGCGTGCCATCGAAGCCATTGCGCAGCATCTCTACGGCGTCGCGTTCGTCGAGCTAGGGCCGGGGGAGCAGGAGCGCGTGCTGGCGACGATACACGATGGCGAGCCGCCTGCCGCTGAGGATATCTGGCAGCGGATGTCGGTCAGCCGCTATTGGATGTTGCTGGTGCAGGATTGCATCGAAGCCTATTATAGCCATCCCTACGCCTGGGATGAGATTGGTTTCGGCGGCCCGGCCTATCCGCGCGGCTATGTTCGCCTGGAGAACGGCCTGCCGGAGTCGTGGGAGGTCAACGAGCGGCGCTACGAATGGCGCGCGCCGTCCTGGGCCATCTCAGGGGAGTATCAGCCGATGGGCGGCGGTGATACGGCGGCGACGCCCGGTCAGGAAGGCACGCATTAGCAGTAGTTGCCAAGAGTTCAAGAATTAGAGATAAAGAGACGCGATATGATGAAAAAGCCAGTGCTGGGCAGGATGGGGAGCGGTCTGCGCACGCCGAAACCGCATGAGCATATGCTGGGGCCGATTCAGAAGATCTCGCAACCCATGCGGCGCTTCGACCCTGGCGAAGAGGTGGATTACGTGATCGTCGGTGTCGGCGCGGCGGGCGGCGTGTTGCTGCAACGGCTGGCGCGCGCCGGTTTCCGCGTAGTTGGCTTCGACGCTGGGCCGTTCTGGGATACGGAGCGCGACTGGGTGAGTGACGAAGCCGGTTCCTACAACCTTTACTGGAACGATCTGCGCGTCACCGGCGGCAGCGATCCGCTGGCCTTTGGAGCGAACAACAGCGGCAAAGGCGTCGGTGGCGGCACGGTCCACTGGGCGGGATTCACACCGCGCTTTCACCCGTCGGATTTCCGCGTCTACTCAGAAGATGGCGTCGGCGCAGACTGGCCAATCTCCTATGAGGATGTCAAGCCGTATTACGAGCTGATGGAACGTGAGATACCCGTCTCCGGCCCCGCCTATTATCCGTGGGGCGACCCACACGGCTACCCGTATGGTCCGCATCCGCTGGGCGGCGTGGGCGATGCGCTGGTTAAGGGCTGCACGAAGCTAGGCATCGGCGTGGTGGCTGGCGGACCCGTCGCCATCACCGCCGGTTCGCACGGCGACCGGCCTCACTGCATCTATCGCGGCTTCTGCATCCAGGGCTGCAAAGTGGGCGCGAAGCAAAGCACGCTCATCAGCCATGTGCCGGACGCCATCCGCCACGGCGCGGAGATCCGCGACCGCTGCATGGTATCGCGCATCCTACTGGGCAGCGACGGCCTTGTTACCGGCGTGCGCTACTTCGATGCCAATGGGCAGGAACACGAGCAGCGCGCGAAGGTGGTGCTGGTCTGCGGCTATTCGATTGAAACGCCGCGCCTGCTGCTCAATTCGGCCTGTTCTGGCTTCGAGCAAGGGCTTGCCAACTCCAGCGGACTCGTCGGCAAATTTTTGATGGCGCAGGCGGGCAACGTCGTGCTGGGCCGCTTTGCTGATCTGGTGCGCATGTATAAAGCGCCACCGGCCCACGCGCTCACCGAGGAGTTCTACGAGACCGACCCCAAACGCGACTTCGCGCGTGGCTTCGCCATCCAGACAGTTGGCCCGCTGCCCATTGCCTTCGCCAAGCAGATGATGACGGCGAAGGGCGCCTGGGGTTGGGGGCTGCGACAGGTGATGATGGATTACAACCACTGGGCGGCGTTCGGCTTCCTCGGCGAGATTCTTCCCTGGGAAGACAATCGCGTGGAGCTGGCGGACGAGACCGATCAGTATGGCCTGCGTGTCGCCAAAATCACGTTCAGCCTGCATGACAACGACAAGAAGCTGGTGGCCTTTGGTGTCAATAAGACAATGGAGGTGATGCGCGCCGCTGGAGCCGAAGAGGTGGTGCAGGAGCCGCGTTACGCCCATCTCATCGGCGGCGCGCGCATGGGCAACGACCCACGTTCATCGGTGGTGGATAGCTTTGGCCGCACACATGACATCCCTAACCTTATTCTCTGCGACGGCAGCATCTTCCCCACACAGGGGTCCGCCAACCCCGGTCTGACGATTCAGGCGCTGGCGGCTCGCACGGCAGATTATCTTATCTCCGAGGGCGAGGCTGTGCGTTCACGCCACACGCAGACGATCATCAGGCCACCGATTCGCTATCACCTCTCACCGGCCAGCACCGCCGGTCGCGGGGTGCCGCGCCTGAGATCGCTGCGCCCGCGTCCCACAATCGGCGCGGGTGGGCTAGCTCCCGGCAGCAAAGGGTGAGCAAGTTCAAGTGAGCGGACAGCAATTTGCTGCCGCTTGCTGTTGCTCCTCATCCTTGATTTCCCTTGTCCTCGTTATCCTCAGCATGACCAGTCATAGGCCACTTGCATTGCTCCTCTCAAGATTCCTGTGTCTTACGCCCCTGACAAGCAGCAGATTTGGTATACTGCTTGTCAGGGTAAGAAATCGCCTGCTTTCTCGCCAGAGGTAGGTACTCCCGGCAGAAGAGGAATGGCTGAGACAAGCAGAAAGAAATGGAGAGAAAAGAGAAAAGGCGATGAAGAAAGACAAGAGAAGCACATGGGTCACGATGCTGCTGGTCTTCTTGGTCGTGTGTTCCGTCGTCTGTGCTGGATGTGCCACTTCATCGGCTCCCAGTAAGCCGCAGTACCCGAAGCTGGCTGATGACTATCAAGGAAAACTGAGCAGCGATAGCGCGCTCCGGCCACAGTTGCTCACTTTGACTGGTGTTGACCAGGCATCTGATGGGGGCTTTATCGCGATCCTGATCATTTTTGATGTATCATCGCTGACGCAGACCTCTTATGATGTGCTTGGGCACACAAAACCGTTTGTCGGAGGGAAGGCTCAGTTTTCCATGCAGGCGCTCGCCTCGAATGGAGAACTGAACTTTACGGGGACGGTTAGCCAGCAGACTGGGGAGATTTCCGGAACCGTGGCGCTGAATGATGGCAGCAACACCACTGCAACCTGGACGCTTACGCCGTCATCTGCGCCTACCCCTTCACCCACCACTTCCAGCTAGGGGAGTGAGATAGACCTCACCCCCTGCCCCCTCTCTTCCTCGGAGAGGGGCTTGCGGGATGCCAATGTGATGGTGCCACATCCTTGCTAGTGAGCGGAGATGAGCAAGCTCAATCGAGCAGACCTAGTTCGCGGGCGCGCACCAGCAGTTGCGTGCGGCTGGCGACGCCGACTTTGGCGAAGATTGTCGTGATGTGCTTCTTGACCGTGCCAAGCGCAATCACCAGTGACGCCGCAATCTCCTGGTTGGATGCGCCTGCCGCAATCAGCCGCAGCACCTCCTGCTCGCGCCTGCTCAGCGGCTCAATCAATCGGGTAGCCTGCGCTGATTGCTTTCCCTGGCTTGTTGATGGAGGCGCTGTAAAACCAGCCAGCAGCATACGAATGTAGGCGCCTTCTTTGAGTCCGGGCGGCAGCGCCTTGAGCAGCGCCGCCAGCGGTGCGCCTTCGTCCCAGAAGGTGCGCCGGTAGTCCTCCGGTGCAGCAAGCTCCACTGACCGGCGGAGCGCCGCCAGCGCCGCGCTATGCTGGTGCAGCGCCTCATAGGTCAGCGCCAGGCCGATGTCAATGCGGATGAGGTCATCGCCCAACCCCAGTTGCTCAGCGATGGGCCGCAATCGTTCCAGGAGCGTACGCGCGGCCAGCGGATCGCCTTGAGCCAGCCGCAGCCGCACCAGCGCGCCGTAGCCGGGCATACGCAGGCGGACATTACCTTTCATGCTTTCCATGCTTTCCATGCTGGCGTCGAAACTTTCGGCCCAACCCTCTGCCTCACTGAACATACCCAGCCGTATCCAGCATTCGGCGCGATAGGCCAGAAACCGCATGACTACTTCGGGTTGGGCGCTCGGCTTGCGAACCAGCAGTTCCGTCTCCGCCAATATTGCCAGCGCACCCTCTCTATCACCTTCCGCCCATTGAATATTGGCAAGGCAAATATAGCCGTCTATCAGGTGTTCCTGGTGTCCCCACTGGCGCGCATACGTGATGCCCTGCTGCGCCTGTTCGCGCGCCGCCGCCAGTTCGTTGCGCTCGCGTAGGATGTGCGCCAGCCCGACGTGTGACTTACTGGAGAAGTGCAACATGCCGCCCTGTTCGCCTGCAATTGCTATTGCCAGCTCATAGGTGGCGGCGGCCTGGCGCAGCTTGCCCTGGCTCTCATAGAGTTGCCCCAGGTTGCTCAGCGCGTTCAGGGTAATTGGCGTCATGCCGGCGGCAACGCTGGCTTCGTAGGCGGCGATGAACGCCTGGGTCGCCGTCTGCGTATCGCTCAACCCATAGAGCGCGTCCGCCAGATCGAGCGCGGCCAGCGTGCGCGGCAACGGCTCGTCATCTGGCAGGCTCGCCAGCGCCCGTTCCGCCAGGTCTTTCGCCAGTGGCTTGTTGCCGGTATTGATGGCTATCGTCGCGCGGATGGCGTCTATATGTCCGCGCATAACGCTTGCTGGCATAAAAGCGTTCTCTGGTTGTCCGGTGGACATGTCCAACGCTTGCTCGGCGGCACGGAGATGCGGTTCGATCTCTGTGAAGTGCGCGATTGCCAGCAATACCCAGGCGTAGATCAGCGACAGGTGCGGGGTCGTTTTCAGCAATTCCTGTGGCAGCGCATCAAGCCAGCGGCGCACAGTCACCATTTCGCTGCGCTCCAGCATCGTCAGGAAATAGGTTGCAATCAACTGTGCTGCCAACGCATCATCGCCGCCGGCCAGCGCATGCTCGACGGCATCGCTGAGCTGGCCGTTCTGCTGGTGCCAGATGGCGGCGCGGCTATGTAACTGTGGCATCGCCTCCGGCAGCGTCAGTTCGAGCCTGCGGCGCAGGAGACCGGCGAAGAGATGGTGATAACGATACCAGCGCCGCTCGCCATCCAGCGGAATGAGAAAGAGGTTGCTGCGTTCCAGCGTTTCCAGGGTCTCCTGCCCGTCGCTGTCGCCGGTCACGGCGTTGCAGAGCTGCGCGCAGAACCGTTCGAGGATCGAGGTATGCAGCAGGAACCGCTGAACGGTCGCCGGTTGGCGGCGTAGCACTTCTTCGGTCACATAGTCCAGCACCAGGCGATTCGCGCCGCCGAACGCGGCGATCTGCGCGGGAATGTCTTCGGCTCCCTGCAAGGAGAGCGCGGCAAGTTGCAAGCCCGCCACCCAGCCCTCGGTTCGCTGCTCCAACGCAGCGATATCATCTACAGACAATGATACGCCGGGCAACCGCTGGAGAAATGCGGTGGCTTCGTCGCTGGTGAAGCGCAGATCGGTGGCGGAAAACTCGCCAAGCTGGTTACGCGCTCGCAAGCGTGCCAGCGGCAACGGTGGTGTGGCGCGGCTGGCGATGATGAGATGCACGGAGGGCGGCAAATGCCCCAGCAGGAACGCTATACCCTCGTGAATAGCCTGCTCTGTAATGACATGATAATCATCGAGCGTCAGGACGATTTCTGCGCCCGTTGACTCGGCTGTTGGCGTTGCCAGCGCGTTGAGGAGAGTGGTGAGCAGCAGTTCGAGAGGCGGCTGTTGTGGCGATTCGAGTAGCGACAGGATGGGCGTTCCGCTGCCAGTTTGCGTCTGCTCGAAGGCGGCGGCGACATAGCGCCAGAAGCGCGCGGGATCGTTATCGCCTTCATCCAGCGCCACCCATGCCGGACGATAGAGTGGTGCGCCGGGTTCATTGCCGAGGTTGCCGAGGCTGGCGTACCATTCACCGAGCAGCGTCGTCTTGCCGGAGCCAGCGGGTGCGCAGATCAGCGTCAGTGGATGGCGCAGGCTTGCGCGCAGCCGTGTCACCAGTTGCGGGCGCTGCACCAGATCGCTGCGCAGATGGGGGAAATAGAGCTTGGTGGCGAGCAACGGCAACGGCTGAAACGCATAGGGTGTGGTTGCGCGTGTCTCGATCATGCTGCCTGTCGCCTCGCCTGCCGTTATCTCTGCCCCGAATCTGTCTATCTGAACCACTACATAGTATCAGATATGCGAGCCGATACGAGGAGTGGGACATAGATGTGGCGAAACAAACAGTAGCCTCCAGTCAGAATGATGCTTAGTTGGAAGCTACTGGCATGACTAACTATTGGCTTATGAGGTGGCCATTGATGTAATTGAATTGACCGGCACCGCCAGCGACACCACGCGCTTGGCTACTAGCGCCAGTCGTCAATACCGACGTGTGGCCCGCATCCTTCCATGATCGCCTCGCACTGGCAGGGCACCTCTGCCACATGTTTTAGTCGGTTGTGGTTGCATACTGCGGACGCCCGGCTGGTCGGTAAATTTGGAGCGTGATGCCTTTCGGGAAGGCGCGCGACTCGATCAGGTCCAGTGCGATGTCTGGGCCGGTGTCAGGGAAGAGCCGGGTGCCCTGACCGACGATCACGGGGCAGATGAGCAGGGCCATCTCGTCAACCAGGTTGTTCGCGAGCAGCCACTGAGTCAGGGCGCCGCTGCCGTGTACTTGCAGTTCGCCCCCAGGCTTGGCTTTCAACTCACGGATAGCCGCCGGGAGGTCACCAGAGAGGACGGTTGTGTGCGCCCATTGTGGGTTGGTGAGCGTGTTCGATGCTACGTACTTGGGCCTTGTATTCAGGGCTTTGACGATGGGGTCCGTCAGGTCTTCTTTCACGCCCCAGTAGTCGGCGAAGAGTTCATAGGTCCGCCGACCGAACAGAAACGCATCGCCGCGCTGGTAGAACTCGCCGACGAACGCCAGAGCCTCGTCGTCGAAGAGCGGCCTTGCCCATCCGCCGCGAGCGAAATGGAACAATCTGCCGCCGCGATTCTCATCCGGCCCACCATTTCCCTGCACCACTCCGTCAACGGAGATTTGCGTGTTGGTCGTCAGCTTCATGGGTTCGTCCTTTCTCTCGTCGTGGTCTTTCTCTTAGATGACCGCGCCGAGGCGCGGCTCTGCAAATAGCTCCCTTCTCAGGGATGGATGCTTCGTTGCTGCATGAAAAGGGTACAGGATATCAGGAAGTACTCCATTGCTATCGCAGTTCATTATAACTGGAAACACCCGAGAAGTGAACGCGAAATGCAAAGAGATATGCGATAATCTTCCAAAAAGAGAAAGGAAGAATGGAGTATGGCTTTACAATCGGAAAGGCCGCTCGATAGCACCGACTGGAGCGTCCTACGCGAGTTGCAACGAGACGCTCGCCTCTCGTACAACGAACTGGGGCGGCGCGTGGGGTTATCTGCTCCGGCTGCCGCCCAGCGCGTACGGAAATTGGAGGATGCGGGAGTCATCACCGGCTACGGGGCGCGAATAGACCCAGCTAAAGTAGGCATGCCGCTGTTGGCGTTGATTCAATTGCGCTGTAATCCGGGTAAATGCTTGTTAAAAACGAGTACTGCCGAAGCGTTTCCAGAAGTCCTTGAGATGCATAAGTTGAGTGGCAGCCACTGTTCTCTGCTCAAAGTAGCGGTGGCTTCCATGCGGCATCTGGAAGCCTTCAATGAACGTTTGGGGGCACATGGACCACTGGTGGTCCATATCGTGACGTCGAGTGCAATGACGCATCGTGTGATTGATTGGGAGCAGTTCAGTGTGAACGTTGATCCTCCTGATGATCCAGGGTGGTCTAGATACTAAGTGGATATGTAGCCGATATATCCTAGAGGCGGCATAACAGCGACACCCAACCGCTTGCGGGCGATTGTACTCTTACTCACGCCGGTTTTCAATAGGGTCGGCAGTAAGTTTAGCGCGTAGCTGAATCTCGCCACCGCCCCAACTCGTCTCCGCGCCGTGGAGCGCACGCGCGGCCAGCTTTGCGGCGCGACGGTTCTCACCCAGCACCCGCGCCATGCAGGTGGTGACGCCGCGTTCGCGCGCAACGACGAGCAGGTGTTGTGCCAGTGCGCTGCCCAGACGGCGCGATTGCCAGGCGTCTTCGATCAACATGCTGACTTCGGCGGTCTTGTCTGCCTTGCCGTTCTCCGCTTTGTCCTCTTTGCCGCTCGTTTCCAGGTCGTAGCGTGTGATGCCGATTATCTCATCTTCCACCAGCGCGACGAGCGCAAAGAATTTCTTCTCGTCAACGGCGGCCAGCGCGGCGACCCGCTCCGCCCAGTGTGGCAGGCTGGGCGCGGCGACGAAGAACCAGCGTTGGATGGTCTGTGGCGAGAGCCGGTAGAACATGCGCCGCAGCCGTTCGCTGTCGTCCAGTGTGACGGGGCGCAGCAGCACAGCGGCGCCATCGGGCAAGGTGATGATCTTCGGCCACGCGGGCTGGACATCATTGGCAGCCGTTGCCGTCTCAATCGTCAAGACCATAGCGCCTGTTTCCTCTCTGGTAAGCGTTTTCGTTTTATGATGCGCAACATGGCTCCATGAGCCACCGTTGCATGTGTCAAAACGGACGTTCGTACTTTTTCATGCGCAAAAAAGAATGCTAGACGACGACCCTCTGGAACAGATCAGCCACGGATTGCCGCACCAACTCGATGGGATTCTCGGTGCGCCGCAGGCCGCGCCAGATCAGCGTCGCCGCAAAAATGCCGTCCAGTTGCAGCGCAAAGCGGCGCGCATCCACGTCTGGGCGGAGGTGTCCGCGCGCAATCGCCTCGCGTGTGCAGCGTTCGATGAGGTCAACATACCAGTTGTATTGCCAGGTGACGGCATCGCGTACCTCGTTGCTCTCCAGGTCGTCCAGTTCAAGCATGGCGTTGGTGAAGAAACAGCCACCAGGGAACACTTCATCTTCGACATAGCGCAGCCATGCCTCGCTCAGCGCCCGCAGTTGCGGCAGACCCGGCGACTCGTCCAGCGACGGCTCGATGACGGCGTGGCGAAAGCGCGAGGCGGCGCGCTTGACTGTGGCAAGTTGCAGTTCGACTTTGGTGGGGAAATGCGCGCAAATGCCACCCTTCGACATCGAAAGGTCCTCGGCAAGCTGGCCGATGGTCAGCCCGTTCAACCCGTAGATAGAGGCCAGATCAACCGCCCGGTTCAGAATCAGGTCTCTGGCGTTGTTGCGCGTGCCCGTGCGTGTACTCATGCTTCCAATTATAAAGACGGTCGTACTTTTTCGTCAAGAGGCAAAACACCCCTCTCCCGCGCACGGGGGAGGGGCTGGGGGTGGGAGCTTTTTAGTTCCCCTGTCCTGCGGATGGCTGGTCGGTGATGCTATCCGGCGCGGTGGGCGGGACGATATCGTCTTCGTCGCTCTCCTCGTTTGGCACGGGATAGAGACGTGGCGCGGGCGGCACCAGCTCCGGCGTATCCGCGCGTTTCTTGCGCAGGTCCTCGCCGCTGTCACTTTCACCAGAGGGCTTTTCGCTAGCTGGCAGCAGCGCGATTTTGACTACCTCGTCCATCGAATCCACCAGATGAAAGGTCATTTCGCTGCGCACATTGGCGGGAATCTCCACCAGGTCTTTGCCGTTTTCGTGCGGCACGATCAGCGTGCGGATGCCCGCGCGATGCGCCGCCAGTGCCTTCTCCTTCAGCCCGCCAATCGCCAGCACCCGCCCGCGCAGGGTGATTTCGCCGGTCATGGCAAGGTCGCTACGCACTGGACGGCGGGTGAGCGCGGAGATGACCGCCGTCGCCATTGTGATACCGCCGGATGGGCCGTCTTTGGGAATCGCGCCCTCCGGCAGATGGATGTGAATATCCAGCGTGTCGCTGAAATTTGCTGGCACCTGCAACTCATAGGCGCGCGACCGGATGTACGAGAGCGCCGCGCGAGCGGACTCCTGCATGACATCGCCAAGCTGGCCGGTAATCATCAGATGGCCCTTGCCGGGCATCGTGACGACTTCAACCGGCAGCAACGTACCGCCGTTCTCCGTCCACGCGAGGCCCGTTGCCACACCGACCTGCCCGCGATCTGGCGCGCGGTCCGGCATGAAGCGTGGCACACCCAGGAACTCCTCGATGTTCTTCTCCGTCAGGCGGATGCGCGCGTTGGGCTTGGTGACGATGCGCAACGCTGCCTTGCGGCAGATCGCCGCCAGTTGCCGTTCCAAATTGCGGACGCCCGCCTCGCGCGTATAGTGCGAGACAATGTACCGCATCGCGCTCTCCGGCACCTGCACCTGCGAGCGGTTCAACCCATGCTCGTGCAGCACCTTCGGTAGCACGTAGTTGCGCCCGATGGCGATCTTCTCTTCTTCGGTATAACCAGGAAGCTGCACGATGTCCATGCGGTCCGCCAGCGCGCGCGGAATCTGATAGCGGTTGTTGCCGGTGCAGATGAAGAAGACCTCCGAGAGATCGTAGGGCACCTCCAGATAATGATCGGTGAAGGTGTTGTTCTGCTCTGGGTCCAGCACTTCCAAGAGCGCCGCCGCCGGGTCGCCGCGATAATCCGAGGCCAGCTTATCAATTTCATCAAGCAGGAAGACTGGATTACGCACGCCAACCGTTTTCATCGCCTGGATGATGCGCCCAGGCAGCGCGCCGACATACGTGCGCCGGTGGCCGCGAATCTCCGCCTCATCATGGACGCCGCCCAGCGAGATACGGATGAACTTGCGGCCCAGCGCCGTTGCAATCGAGCGTCCCAGCGAAGTTTTGCCTACCCCTGGCGGGCCGACGAGGCAGAGAATCGGCCCTTTGTTGATGTTGAGCGCGGCGGGCGTCGCTGTCTCGTGGTGCGCCGCCGCCTGGCGCTGCGCCTGGAGGAAACGCAACTGGCGCACGGCCAGGAACTCGATGATGCGCTCTTTGACCTTTTCCAGCCCATAGTGATCGTGGTCAAGCACCTTCTGGGCATACGCCATGTCCATCCGGTCCTCGGTGCGCTCCTGCCAGGGCAGAGCCAGCACCCAATCAATATAGTTGCGCAGCACAACGAGTTCAGCCGAGTGCGAGGGCATGCGTTCCAGCCGGTCCAGTTCTTTGTTGACCTTCGCCGTCACTTCCTCCGGCATCTGGCGTTGCAACACCTTCTGGCGCAGTTCCGCCACCTCACTGGCCTGATCGTGGCCCAGCTCCTCTTGAATCGCGCGCAACTGCTCCTTGAGATAATATTCGCGCTGATTCTTGTCTACCTGCTGGCGCACCTTCTGGCGAATCTTGTTTTCCAGTTCGAGAATCTCGATCTCGTTGCCTAGCGAGACGCACAGCTTTTCCAGCCGCGCCAGTGGATCGCTGGTTTCCAGGAGGTCTTGCTGCTGCGCATAATCGCCTGCTACATGCGGCGCTAGTGTATCGGCCAGCGCCCCCGGCTGCGCAATGCGCGTAATGGCGGCGATATCGTCGGCATTGAAGCGGCGGCTCAGGTGAGTATAGCGGTCGAAGAGCGCATGGGTATGGCGAATCAGCGCGGCGGCCCTGGCGCTGCTATCCTCCTGGCTGGCCAGTTCCTCGACGGCGACCAGCAGATAGGGCGCATTCTCGATCCATTGGAGAATCTTGACACGCGCGATGCCCTCGACAACCACCTGAAGCGTGTTGTTGCTCTGCGCTTCCACCTGCTTGAGTTCCACCAGCGTCGCCGTCTCGAAGACATCATCGGGTCCCGGCTGATCCAGGTCGGACTGGCGCTGTGCGGAGGCGATGAAACGCTTGTTGCCAGCGTTCGCTTCATTGATCGCCTGGATGGACTTTTCGCGTCCGATATTGAGCGTAGCAGTCGCCCTGGGGAAAATGACGGTATCCTTCAGCGGAACGAGCGGATACTGTTGCTGCTGCACCTGCTGCACCTGCTGCGCCTCAGTGGTCTGAGGTGCGCTTTCGGTGGTCGTTTCGGTGGCTGTTGGCGTGGACGCTTCGCGTTTCGCCTCTTTCTCTGCCGATTTACTCATTACAATATCCTCGCTGCGTGAACGGAGAACCGCTGCCAATGGAAATACAAACCAGCGCTGACGGTTTCCCTGGGATCAGCATGTCTGGCTGATAGGTTTGCTGTTGCGTAGTATGTTGTCGTGTTGTGTCGTATCGTTCGGTTGGATGGGTCGGTCTGTTGGAGCCGGAAAGCCGCGCATGATCCTACACTGCGACAAGGCATGCGTAGATGGCATCCGCTTTATAGGTTACAACGTCCTGACCGGCAGATTGTAGAACAGGTGGTACTCCGGGGTAAGCGTATGGTGAGATACGCCGGTAGAACCTCAACTGCTCCCTGCCGTTCTCCACCCGTTCCGAGGCCGAACAGCGCCGGTATTGCCAGTGCGCGCTCCGGCCAGCAAAAGAGATTGCGGGCATCGCTTGCTTTGCCGTTCTCAGATGATGCTGCAATTCATGCTGCTGAATGGTACTGATGGTACTGATGCTACCAAGATTGGTGCCACCCATCCAGCGACATCCAGCCACATTTGGCCTTATCCAGCCATCATCCGGCGACATTTGGCATTTGGCGCGATGCCCGCAAAATACTACTCTACCCCCGGCCACGACAGGCCGCGCTATCACACGCGCTGTCGCAGCGATACGCGAGTCCGATTGTTCCTGAGTTATGCGGACTCGTCTTCCAATTCCACTGCACGGGCCTCACCGCGCGTGATGAGCCTGGCGGGTGCGTGGTTCACAATGGTATCCGCCTCGATGATGACTTTCTTGATATCACTGCGGGAAGGAATGTCGAACATCACATCCAGCAGCACATCTTCAATGACGGTGCGCAGGCCACGTGCGCCGGTCTTCTGTTTGAGCGCGCAATCCGCCGTCGCCTCCAACGCCTCATCCGTGAAGACGAGTTCGGCGCGATCCAGGTGGAAGAGCTTTTGATACTGCTTGACGAGCGCATTCTTCGGCTCGGTGAGGATGCGCATCAGGGCAGTGCGGTCCAGATTATCGAGCGAGACACTGACGGGGAGGCGACCAACGAATTCAGGAATCAGGCCAAACTTCAGCAGATCATCGGGATTGAGTTGCGCCAGGGCGGTGTTGCTCATCTCCGGCGTCTCTTCCACCGCCTTGAAGCCCATCGTCTTGTGGCTGCCCAGCCGTTGCTCAATGATCTTGTCGAGTCCCTCGAAGGCGCCGCCACAGATGAAGAGGATATTCTGCGTGTTGATCTGGATGAAGTCCTGGTGGGGATGCTTGCGTCCTCCCTGCGGTGGCACATTGGCAATCGTGCCTTCGATGATCTTCAAGAGCGCCTGCTGCACACCTTCGCCGGAGACATCGCGGGTAATCGAGGGGTTATCTGCCTTGCGCGCGATCTTGTCAATCTCGTCAATGTAGACGATGCCGCGTTCGGCGCGCGCCACATCGAAATCCGCCATTTGAATCAGCCGGAGCAGGATGTTTTCGACATCCTCACCGACATAGCCGGCCTCGGTCAGCGCAGTGGCGTCGGCAATGCAGAAGGGAACATCGAGGATTTTCGCCAGCGTCTGCGCCAGATACGTTTTGCCGCAGCCGGTGGGGCCGATCAACAGAATATTGCTTTTTGCCAGTTCCACATCATCAATCTGCATGCCCGAATTGATGCGCTTGTAATGATTGTAGACGGCAACCGAGAGCGTCTTTTTGGCGCGGTCCTGGCCGATGACATACTGATTCAACTGGTCATAGATTTTGCGCGGCGTCGGAATCTTGCCGGTTGCCACGCGCGGCTTGGAGGATGTTTGCTCTTCTTCGATAATCTCACGGCAGAGGTCAACACATTCATCACAAATGTAGACACCGCCAGGCCCGGCAATCAGCCGTTGCACCTGATCCTGACTTTTGCCGCAGAATGAGCAGCGATAGGTCATGCGTGTTCCCTTCGTTGTTGCCACGTTCTCACCATCCCCTCGTCGCTGGCGTCTGAACCACCGAACCCGTAGCCGACGTGGCCACGCCTTGTATCGCCTGGGTTATTGATCGTGCTGGAAATTGAAATACTGACGACATATGATATGGCCTCCGGCATGTTCCAATCGCCTCGCCCGCTGAGCGGGCCAGCTATCTCTGCAATGCCGTATGCCAGCTACTAGGACGCGCTACATACGCTACATACATTGTACGACCATACCAGATAGTATAATCGTAGGTGCTCATGTCAATAAGAGACGCACAAGTCCTGGTAGGACGCGGAGCATATTTTGCCGGTGCGCTACCGGGGGCTTGCGCGTCTCTTCTTCGCTCAGCCCTCCGCCTCGCTGGTCTCCGTTGCTTCCGCCGCTGGTGTCGCCTCCGTTACAGCCGGAGCTTCGGTTGTATCAGCGGCGTTACCGTCTTTCGTCGCCACTGATTTTGGGGTCTTTCTGGCTTTCGGGGCTTTGGCTGTTGTTTCCGTCGCCTCCGCTACCTCCACAGTCTCCGGTGCCTCTATCGTCTCAGTGGTTGCCAGGGCAGCCGCTTTGGCGCCGCTTACTGCGGCATCTTCGGCTTCAGCCGCTTCAGGCTGTTCCCCAGTGGCGATGTCCACCAATAGCGAAATGGCTTTATCACGGCGCAGGCGGCTGACGATGTTGGCGCGCTGTCCGGCGGTGATCGTCTTAGGAGTTAGCTTCCGGCCACCCATCGCTGCATAGAGTTCGAGCCAGCCAGCCACCTCATCGTCGCTCACCTGAATATGTTCCGCCTCCGCCACGGCGTCCAGTACGAGGTCACGTTTGACACGCTCGCGCGCCTCCGGTTCAAGTTCTTCTTCGTGCTGCTCCTCGGATTTTTGCGTCATGGCGAGATATTGCTCGAAGGAGATGCGGCTCTGTTCCAGCATACGCTTGGTCTCGTCAATCATCGTATGAACTTCTTCATGCACGAGAACTGGATGCACCTCAACTTTCGCCTGATCGGAGACCGCCTTCACCACGGACTCGCGCAGTTCGCGGCGGGCGTCGCTTTCCTTCTGGCGCTGAAGCTGGTCGCGGATGGCTGTGCGCAGATCATCGAGTGTCTCATACTCACCGACGGACTTCGCCAGTTCGTCGTCGAGTTCCGGCAGTTCGCGGTATTTGACGGCCTTGACGGTGACGGCATACTGCGCTTCTTTGCCGGCCAGTTCGCTATTGGCATAGTCTTCGGGGATGGTGGTGGTGAACTCTTTGCTCTCGCCCTCAGAGAGACCGACGATGTGCTGATCCATCCCTGAGAAGATGCCCGAACGCTCGTCCGTCAGCTCGAATTCGTTGTCGTGCAGGTCGCTGATGTCGCGGTCGCCAACGGTCAGTTTGAGGTCAACCGTCACTTTGTCGCCACTCTGCGCGGGGCGGTCGGCTGGCAGCCACATCGCCTGATCCTGGCGCACGCGCTCCAGCACGTCGTTCACATCCTGGTCGGTGACGTCGGTCGAGGGACGCTCGACTCGTATGCTGTGATAATCGCCCAGTTCCACCGGCGGCTGCACAGCCACGCGCGCGACGTAGGTATACGGCTGGCCCAGTTCGATCACCGGCGCATCCAGGTCCGGCTGCGCCAGCGGGATGAGATCGTTCTCGCGGATGGCATCGCGGTAGGTCGTTTCGATCAGGTCTTCGAGACCCTCCTGATAAATGGCCTCTTTGCCGAGCATGCGTTCCAGCATCGAACGCGGCGCATGCCCTTTGCGGAATCCGGGCACGGTATATTTCTGCGCGAGCTTATGATAGGCGCGGTCAGATGCCTTCTCGACCTCGCTCCAATCCAACTCGACATTCAATACGGCCTCGCTCTCGCTGGAGCGGTCTACAGTCACTTTCACGTCTCACAAGCCTCCACAGTCGCGCCTGGCGCGGCTCCTTGCAGAATATGCAGGATATGTCGCTAGTCGTTCTCGTTCTTCTCAGGTCAGGTATCGCAGTTGCCATTTGCCCGATGTCCGTCCGCCACCCATACGCGCTGACGGCGGACAGGAGCAGCACATACTACAAGAGCATAGTATATGACATGACCAGCATCGTCGCAGTTGGCGAGACATGCGTTACATGTGATACCTGCGCTTTGGCAGACAAAACGCGGGCAGGCCCACTGGGGACCATCCCGCGTCAGTTCACTACCATCTATGCCACCTGTCACCCGGTCGTCGCCGGCTGTCGTTGTTCGTATCCGCGCAGGCATTACGATTGCGTCTGACCAGCACTGATAGTATCAGGGCAATCAGTATGCCACGCTATGCCGCTCTGGTTGGTGGGCGATGAGAGACTCGAACTCTCACGGGTTTCCCCAACGGATCCTAAGTCCGTCCTGTCTGCCAATTTCAGCAATCGCCCAGAAATTGATTTCCCGTCGCTTGTGCGTGTCCGTTAGACTACAGAACAACGCACATATCAATGCGCATATCATTGTAGCATACAACAGCGCCTGCCGCAATCGGGCACCACACCTGTGGTGGTGTTTGCCAGGAATGCCCTCCATCGCATATGCTTTTTCTCATCGTAAGTGAAAGGACGATGCGGCATGCGGTTTCTCAGGCGCGCGGAAATCGTCAGCGCGTTCGGCGTAGCGGCGCTGGGGGTGGTGGGCATCTTGGCGGTGTTCATCCTGCCCGTCAGCAGCGACACCGATTATCTGCGGAAGAATGGACAGATCATCGGGCAGCAGGTGCAGCAGGTCTGGTTCATGCAACAGGTAGGCACTGCCAAAGCCATCAGCATCCTGGTGATGTTCGGCCTGCTGGCGGCGATTGTCTTGCTGACGGCGCTTCAGCATGCGCTTCATCGCCTGCCGATTGACCTCGTGGCGCTCTGGGGCGCAACCGTTCTGCTGATCGGCCTCGTCTATCTGACGCACTCCCTGACGGCCTATTTCTTTCAACCCTGCGCGGTGCTGGCGTTCTTATGCGCCGTGTTCGCCAGTATCTATCACGCCGTTGCGCGCAGCCGCAAACCCCCTGCTGAGCCTCTGTGATTCAGTCTAAGCCAGGCTGGAGTGTATGAGTACACGCACGTTTATCGCCATCGAACTGACGCCAGGTGCCCGCGCGGCGCTGGCCCGCCGCATCGAGCAGTTGCGCCGCGCATTGCCGCAGGTGCGCTGGGTGAACCCGGCGAGCCTGCATCTGACGCTGGCGTTTCTCGGCGAGCTAGACGATAGCGCGCTGGCCGGCGCTACCGGAGCCGCAGTGCTGGCTGCGCAGGAGAACGCGCCCTTCGAGTTGCATCTCTCCGGCCTGGGCACATTCGGCCCGCCCGCCGCGCCGCGTGTCGTCTGGTCGGGCATTGGGGGAGATACGCGGGCGCTCCAACGCTTGCATGATACGCTGGCACGGCGATTGGTGGAGCGCGGCCTGCCTGCGGATGATACGCACGCATTTTCGCCACATCTGACGCTGGCGCGCCTGAAGCAACGATTGCCAGCGCGCGACGCCGAGCGGCTCTCCGCTGCGATTGCCGCCAGCCAAACGTCTCAAACAGCGCATACGACGCCGCAATTATCCCTATTGGTCGAGCATATCGCTGTGATGAAAAGCGACCTCCTGCCATCCGGCGCACGGTACACCTGCCTGCGCTCCTGCCCGCTGGGCACAGCGTCATCAGGCGCATCAGCGGTATCCGGTGAATAATGGCTGAGCCGTAACGCCGCCCGCCCGGTGATATGCGATACAATGTATCGCAGTGTCAGAGACCTGCTATCGCTGAGCCAGCGACCTGCACGCGGCCTGCATGTGGTTTCATTCCAAAGTACCCAGGCAATTGTACGTAACAGCACATAACCAGAAGGAGCCTTCATCTATGGCAGCGGAAAACTCCTTTGATGTCGTTTCGCAGTATGACGAGCAAGAGCTGGTCAATGCGCTGGACCAGACCCGGCGCGAGGTTTCTACCCGGTATGATCTCAAAGATACCAAGACCGAAATCACCTATGACCCCAAGAAGAGCAACATCACGATTCTGACCGCCAGCGAATTTACGCTGAAAAGCGTGCGCGATGTGTTGGAATCGAAGATGGTGCGCCGTAATCTCTCGCTCAAGATTCTCAAGCCCGGTGAGATCGAGCAGGCGAGCGGCGGCAAAGTGCGCCAGCAGATTGAATTGCAGAAGGGCATTTCGCAGGAGCTTGCCAAAGAGATTAGCAAGCTCATCCGCGACCAGTTTCCCAAAGTCAAGTCGCAGATACAGGGCGACGCCGTGCGTGTGACGGGCAAGAGCCGCGACGAGTTGCAGGGTGTGATTGCGTTGCTGCGTGAAAAAGACTATCCGGTTCCCCTACAATTCGAGAATTATCGCTAATGGTTGCTCAGTCTTTGCTGAACCTGCCAACGCCGGATGGCATCGCTGGAGCAGCAAGGTACTAGCAACCTTGTATGACAGGCCAGACATGCTATACTGACGTGCAAACGCAGTGAAAGCAGCGACATGCGAACGAAACGGGATCATGCTCCACCGGCTGGCTCATCGCCCAAAAATCCTGGTTTCTGTTCACCTGCGGCAAGATAGCGTATCCTCAAAGGGATACGCAGCGTGAGACATCCTGAGAAACAGGGTGGTCAGGCCATCTGAACGGGCATATCTATCGGGCAATCCATACATAGAACTGTTCGTTTCTATAGCTGTTACGGTGGGAGCAACGCATGGGCAGGAAGGGTTCGGGCACAGACTGGGGCGACAGCAGGGACAAGAGCGGCTCCCGCTCGCGAGGTCCCCAGGATAGTGGTATTCGTCGCAACGAGCAGCGCGGGCGCTCGCGCCTGAGCAACTCGCAGGTGGCTTCTGCTCTGCGTGAGGCGCAGCAGCTCCAGCAGGAGGGCCAGCTCTATGAAGCGGTGCAACTCTGCGAGGAGTTGATCGAGGGCGGTGTGGAACGCTCCGACGTGCGCTATTTTCTCGGCTGGCTCTACCAGGAATCCGACCGCTGGGATGAGGCGGCGGGACAATTCGAGTTGCTGCTCAACGACCCGGACTATGCGCTCTCCTGCTATTACGCGCTGGGCCAGTGCGCCCGCGCCCAGGGCAACATTGAGGAAGCTGCCCACTATTTCGACGAGGCGGTAGATCGCGTCAATCTCGACGCGCTTACCCGCGAAGAATCCGACCAACTGCTACAACTCTGCCAGGAAGCCGCCGAAGCCCACCGCGAGATGAACGACCTGGAAGGTGCAGAGACGGTGTATACCGCGCTGCTCGGCTATCTGCGCAGCCAGGGCTGGCAGGATCAGGTCGCTGAGATCGAGCAGATGATGCGCGAGACGCTCGGCACCAATCCACCGAAGAGGCCACGCCCCGCTGCGGCTGCCAACGCAGGCGCTAACGCAGGCGCGACACCACCGCGTCCGGCACGCCGTCCCGTTCAGCCAGCGACAGCCGCTCCCATGCAGGAGAGCGCGGTGGATGGCCTGGGCCAGTTCGATCCCTCGACGCCGCTGGGCCAGATGCAGCGACTCGGCATGTCCGGCTCGATTCCACCCATGCCCACCGTCAGCCCCGACTATGCTGCCCCTGGTTTTGGCGCATTCAACGGCCCGCCAGCGGTGGGACTTGGCGCGATGGCCGGCGCCGCCGCCTATTATGGCGCGCCACCCTCGCCGCCCGGCACCGGCGACCAGCTTTCGCAACTGATCCAGGGCCTCAACGGTGGTATGGGCAGCGGGCGCCTGGGTCTGAACAATCTGCCGGAGCCGCAGCGCAGCCAGGTGGGGCAGGCGGTGCGCGACATCGAAAACTACGTCGCGCATGGCCTGCTGACGGCGGCCATCGAAGAATGTCTGCGCGTGATGGAGGTTGCGCCGCAGTATCTCGACGTTCACCTGATGCTGGGCGAAATCTATGTGCGCCAGGGCAAGATCGAGCAGGCCATCGCCAAGTATGCCGTGCTGATTGACACCTACATGGTCAATGGCCGCATTGACGACGCCATCTCCACCTACCGGCGTATCCTGCAACTGGAACCGAACAACCTGACGTATCGCGTCAAGCTGATTGAACTCTTGAGCCGGCAGGGGCGCTCGGAGGAGGTGTTGAGCGAACGCATGCTCGCCGCCGACTCGTATCTGCGCCTGGGCTACGCCGACCGTGCCATCCAGGAATACGAGCAGGCGTTGCTGACCAGCCCCAACAATACGATGCTGCGGCTGAACTATGCTGGCGCGCTGATGAAAGCCGGGCGCGTCGCGCAGGCGGCCAGCGAATATCAGCGTGTGCTGCAAGTTGAGCCGAACAATGTCAACGCGCTCAGCCACTGGCAAATCTCGCTGGCGCAGGGCATCAGTGTCTCGCCGGGGATGAGCATGCCCGGAATGGCGAGCATGCCGGGCGCTGGCTCTGCCACCAATCGTGTGGCGGCGCTGGAGGTGCTGGGGCGGCTGTTGCGTGTCATGCGCGCCGAGGGCATGCGCGGCAACGAAGAAGTCATCAAAGATTATATCCAGGCGCTCGATACTGCTCCGGCGAATCCCGATCTGCGCTATGCGCTGGGGCAGGTGCAACTGGCCGCTGGCCATCAGCAGGAGGCCGTGAGTTGCTTCCAGCAGATCGCCGCTGTGCCAGGATTCGAGTTGCTCGGACGCTACGGCGCGGGGCAGGCGTTCCTGCTGAGCGGCGACGCGGCCAACGCGGCCAACGCCGTGCGCGAACTGGAAGAGGCGTCTTCCATCGTCAGGCGCACGCCGCCGGACCCGGCGCTCTGGGCGGCGCGTCCGCGTGGCGAGGGCGAAGATCACCTTGCGCCGGAGATGGAAGTCTCGATGCTGCTGGCCCGCGCCTATCAGCTCTCCGGGCAGGTGGCGCAGATGCAGGCAACGCTCCAGAGCGCGCAGCAACAGCGCCCCTATAGCGATGAGGTGTATCAGGCGCTCGCCAGGATTTCTGCGCATCAGCCGGATCCGCAGCTTGCCTTGCAGGAATACGCGCAACTGGTGCGCCAGTATCGCAGCAACCATCAGCAAGAGAACGCCGTTGCCGTGCTGAAGGAGATGGCGCGTATCGCTCCCGATGATCCGGCAGTGCATAGCGAGCTAGCGGATATCCATATTACGCGCGGCCTGCTCGATGAAGGCCTGGCGCAGTTACGCCAGTTGGCGGATATTCATACGCGGCGCGGGCAACTCAAAGACGCCGCGACCGTCTATCAGCGCATGGCGGATATTGATTGGAGCAGCGGCGAACAGAGCGAGGCGCTGAACCTGCTACGGCAGGCGATCCAGCTTTCCACCGATGACATGTCGCTGCGCCAGCAATTCGTGCAGTACTGCCTGGAGACGGGCAAAGGGGCGGAGGCGACGGAGCAGCAGACCGTTATCGCGCGCTACTACTTCGCCAGCCGCCAGACGAAAGAAGCGGTGGCTGCGCTTCAGCAACTCATCGGCATGGACCCGCACAACTATGAGGCGTATGATCTGCTTGGCCAGACATATTACTCCGTCGGCGAATACGAGCAGGCGGCGCGCGTGTATCGCAATCTCGCCAAAGTGGATCCCAACAGCGCAATGGCTCGTGCACGCTTGCAAGAGTTGCAGGCCGTGCGTGCGCAGATGCGGTGAGACCTCACCCCCTACCCCCTCTCCCATAAGGAGAGGGGCCGTTGGCGATGGCGTATCGCTGATGGTGTACCGTTCCTCGTGCGCAGTGCCTTGCCCTCGTCACAATGCCTCGCCGCACGTTCCCCTCTCCTTATGGGAGAGGGGTGGCCGCAGGCCGGGGTGAGGTCAAGCTACCACCATTCCGGCATAATTTGCTATAAAAGGATTTGGGGCAGTGGCATGAGTACCGCTGCTATTGTCTGTTTTCTGTTGTTTATCCCTCAGCTAAGCTATCAGTAACTCTCTCTATGGAAGCGGCACAGCTATGAGTTGCATCGGCACGGCAGGCCATGTGGACCACGGCAAATCCACTCTCGTGACCGCGCTCACCGGCATTGACCCGGATCGTCTGGCCGAGGAGAAGGCGCGCGGCATGACGATTGAATTGGGCTTTGCCTGGCTGACGCTGCCCAGCGGACGCGAGGCCAGCATTGTTGATGTGCCTGGGCACGAGAGCTTCATCAAGCACATGCTGGCGGGCGTTGGCGGCATAGATGTCGCGCTGCTGGTGGTGGCCGCCGATGAGGGTGTGATGCCGCAGACCATCGAGCACCTGGCGATTCTCGATCTCTTGCGTGTTCGCAGCGGCGTCGTCGCGCTGACCAAGAGCGACCTGGTGGATGACGAGTGGCGCGAGTTGGTGTGCGAGGAGGTGGCCGAGCGGCTCAAGCCGACGACGCTGGCTGGCGCGCCGATCATCCCCTGCTCCGCCATCACCGGCGCTGGCCTGCCGGAACTGCTGGCGGCGCTGGATGCCGCGTTGGATGCGCACCCAGGCAGGATTGATAGCGGTCGCCCGCGCCTGCCGGTAGATCGCGTCTTCACCATCACCGGCTTCGGCACGGTCGTCACCGGCACGCTTCAGGACGGCAGGTTGCACACCGGTCAGGAGGTGCAACTCTATCCGGGCGAGCAGCGCGCGCGTATCCGTGGTTTGCAGGCGCACAAACATGCCGTCGAGGAGGGCGTGCCGGGCGGACGGCTGGCGGTGAATCTTGCCGGTGTGGCGAAGAGCGATATCGCGCGTGGCGACGTGTTGGCGTTGCCAGGGACGCTTCAGCCAAGTATCGCGCTGGATGTCTCGCTGGAAGTGATTGCTGGCGCGGCGCGGCCCATCCAGCATAATGATGAACTCGATGTCTATGTTGGCGCCGCCGAGGTGCCTGCGCGGGTGATCTTGCTCGACGCCGATGAACTAGCGCCCGGAGCGAATGGCTGGGCGCAATTGCGGCTGCGGCGACCGTTGGCGCTCATGCGTGGCGACCGCTTCATTCTGCGTGTTCCCTCGCCAAGTATGACGGTTGGCGGCGGCGTAGTGCTGGACCCGGTGGCGCGGCGGCATCGTCGCCATGATCCCGCTGTGCTGGCGCGGCTGGCGCTACTGGCGCGCGGCGACCCCGAAGAACTGGTGCTGGCGGCGCTCCAATCTGACCAGCGCGTGCGCAAGGGGAAACGCGAACGCGATGCTGAAAGTGCCAATTACGGCGGCTACGGCGGACGTGAGCCGCAGGAGATCGCGCGGGTGACTGGGCTGGCCGAAGTCGCGGTACAGGCGGCGCTGGCGGCGCTGGAAGCGCAGGAAGCGGTGACGCGGGTGGGCGCATATGTCTACGCCACGCCCGCATGGCAGCGATTGCAGGCCGATGCCGCGCGACTGCTGGCGGCGTATCACCGGCGGTATCCGCTGCGGGCGGGCATGCCGCGCGAGGAGTGGCGCACGCGACTGGAACTTACGCCACGCGAGGCCGGCGAGGTCATTTCGGTGCTGGCGGCGAACGGCGTTCTGGTGGAGACGGCGGCTGGCGCTGGTGGCGGGCATGGCGGCGCGTTCGTGAAGCTGCCAGAGCATACGCCGCGCATGACGCCGCAGCAGGAGCAGGCCACGGCGGCGCTGCTTGAACGTTTCCGGCGCGATCCCTTCAATCCGCCGACCCGCCCGGAGGTGGAGGATGCGCTTGGCGGCGAGCTGACGGCGGCGCTACTGGAACGCGGTACATTGGTGCGTGTGAGCGAGACGATTCTGCTGGACCGCGATGCCTATGCGGAGGCGCTGCGGCGTCTGGTAACGCATCTGCGCGCGCATGGGACGATCACCGTGGCGGAGGCGCGCGATCTGCTGGGCACGACGCGCAAATATATGCTGGCGATCCTGGAACACTGCGACGAAAAGCGCATCACGCGCCGCCTCGGCGACGACCGCGTACTCGGCCCCAACGCGCCTACCCTCACTGATATGGAATAGACGGAACGCAGCGAATAAAGCGAACTTCTACGGAAATGGCAGCGGGTGGTTGACATGATGGCTGCTGCTGTGGTACGATTGTGCGTGCCGCGCCGGGAAGCTTTCCGGCGCTCCCTGGACCCGTAGTGTAGCGGCCTAACACGCTGGCCTGTCACGCCAGAGACCGCGGGTTCGAATCCCGTCGGGTCCGCTGGAAACGGGAGCCGTGACAAACTAGCGCCTCACAAAATCGCTAAGCGTCATCTCCTTTCTTCCCTTCTGGAGAGCCACCCTTTCGAGGGTGGTTTTCTGCTATGCGCCAGATCGCCATATGCGAGACTCCAAAATGCTCGGCGACTTGGCGCATCGTTTTGCCCTCGGTCAACAGACGCCGCACAGCCTCACGATCAGCGGGAGAGAGCTTGAATTGGTCAGGCTGTGGCTGCACCTCAGTACGTTCCAGTTTGCTGTATTCAACCTTGCTTGTGGTCATCGCTGTGCCCTACCACAGCCGGACAGATGAGCCGTTATTCTACGTCGCCACCGCCCAAATCGGCGACGGCGCTCTTCGCGGGAGCGTTCAACCAGCCGGGCTGGGGGTTCCTGCAAAAGCCACAGATTAGTGGCATAGACAATCAGGTGTTGCCGTTGCTTCATGCAACCGGCGACGATGGGCAAAACACACGCTTTAGCTGAATATGGTGAGTGAGGCACGCCCATACAGCGCAATCAGCTGGCTAACACCCGATGGTGTCGCTTGCTCAGGGTGAGCCGTATCAATGAGGCATACCAAGTATGTTGTAGGTGTCACTGTCCAGGAGCCGGTTCCCACAACTCGATACAATTCCCCTCTGGATCCACAATCCAGGCAAAGCGCCCTTCATCGCTCTCCTGGCGCCGGTCAACGATCTGCACGCCTTCACTTCGTAGTTGCTCCAACAGTGCATCGAGATCAGCAACACGATAATTGATCATAAACGGGGCGTTGCCCGGCTCAAAATAAGCAGTATCGTGCGGAAACAGCGCCCACACCGTCAGCCCAGATGCCGCATCTTGTCCTGATTCTGATGACTCCGTGCCATTCCAACGAAACACGGCATAGTGCCCATCACCTACCTGGATATCGAGGTGGTCTCGATACCAGGCGGATAAGGTAGCAATATCGCGTGCTTTGAAGAAAATGCCGCCAATGCCGGTGACTCGTTTCGTATCAGTCATGCTGTGCGCCTCCCACTCGTCTTGAATGAATGTGCTAGCCTTAATGGCTTCAATACCGTTCTCATGGCTAATCTCCAAGCGCCTATCTGAAATGGAAAGTGGCATGACAAGTGGGTGGTTCCTAATCGGTCGTTGGTGTCTTCATTGACGCTGACATCAGTGCTTGTTATTTCCCTGTCTGCGCTGGCATTGACATATTCCCCCAGGTTGCCGAGGATTATTAATAGCTATCAGGTGCTGCATCTGATATACTGCTGAGGGGCTGCGTTTCGCGCCGCTGGAGCGGTGGCCCGTGCCCGATGCTGAGTGGATGGTACAGGGCAGTTGCAGCGGGAGGCTTGGGGAAGTGGGACAGTTTACGCCATTCATCATCATTCTGGCGATCCTGCTGCTGATTCCGGCAATCATCCTCCTCGGCCATCGCCGCCCGCACGGCAGCATCGTTCTCAGTAGTGGCGCTGCCATCGTCGTCTTTGCCGTGTTCTGGCTGCTCGGTGGCACCGTCGGGCTGTACGAAGGCAGTACCAGCGCTGATATGGTGAAAGTCTACATCATCCAGTTCTTGCTTTTGGGCGGATTGGTGCTGCTCATCGCCTCCTGGACGCTCTCCCTCAATGCAGCCGCCCAGGCAAGACGCTGGCTCTGGCAAGCGTTACTGGTGCTCGCAGGATTGATTACGTTTTGCATGGTCCTCTTGCTCATCTTCATCCCGCCGTGGCAGATGCCATGCTTCTTCATGCAAAACTCCACACCTGACTCGACGAATGTTCTTGACCCTGGCGCCGTCCCCGTTTGCCAGCCGGTCAATCCGCTCATACCAATACTCATCATTGCCGGCTATTTCGTTGGTCCCGTTGCGGCGCTGCTCTCTGCCGTGCGCCCATCGCTCCTCGCCCGGCGCACGCTAGGCTTCTCTCACGCGCACCAGTTGCCCGAAGGTCTCACTGTCTCACGCCTGGGCGCAGCAGATGAACCCACTATCGAATCTGATCTCCCCTGATATCAGGCTGATATCAGCCTGATATCAATCAACTGGAAGCAGTGGCGCGCAGTGATGCTCAGGGAAGGTTCTGCTGTCCGCCGGGAAGATAATAGATCGTGTAGCCATCGAATACTATTCGTTGATAGCCAGCCTGATGCAACCTGGCGGCTAAGGTTGTCCCCAAGCCTGCGGCCCTGCCAATGGGAACGACATACGCCGGGTTGGGAGTCGCCAGCAGCAGTGTCGCATACGGTGGGTAGCGGTCCGCCTGTTCGTAGAGCGAACAGCGCAATTGCTCGCCGCTCTCAAAGGCGATATCGTAGCAATCCCAATAATCGGTGTAGAACCGCTTGATGCCCAGGGCATGTAGCTCCTGAATGAGACGCTGATCTGCCGGTGACGCCTGGAAAGCATAGCGGGAGGTATCCGCCGCTGTCGCCAGGCTTTCGATGGCCCCAAGCAATGTGAAGGCCAGCAGCACAGCCACCGACCCCGCCGCCAGTAGCCCCTTCAATGATTCTTTGCTCGAAGCATGTCTACTAGATGTTCGCACTTGGGATTGCCGTTCATCTCGTGGGAGGTGATTGCCAGCACTATAGCCATCTGCCGGCGCCCAGAAACGCCTTCCAGGTATGCGGCGAATGTATGGAGCACCCCAGCCCCAAAGGGTGCCAAATACAATGGGAAGCGAAATATAGAGCGGCAGCAGATAGCGTGCGCTGACGAAACGGTCTGATACGATATGGTGATCAGTCACAACAAATTCGGTAATCGTGGCAAACGCGAGCAATACAAGCATCACTCGCAGCCATTGCTTAGCGGTCTCTGCTGAAGGCAGCCTGTTTTCTGAGGATACACCGCCGCCCGACACGTCACTCCCCAACTTTCGCCAGAAGAATAGATGCTCTGAGATGTTCCGGAGCCAACCTATAATGGAGCGAGTGCCAGTTAACCTGACAATTGCCTGCCACAAGGCGAAGAGGTAGATAGCCAGGAGAAGGAGTGAGTAGAGGAGGTTTATGGCGGAACAGAGCGTTCCCTTTCCGACGCTTGCTGCCTGGGCAGGATAGCTGGCATAGCCGCCATAGAGTGACCCGGGTACGACGCACACATGCGGGCTACCCAACACGGCGGGCATTGCCATTGAAAGTGTGTCGAATAACTGGCCTGCGATGGCTTTGCCGTGAGAAGCAAGCGCAGCGAGTCCGGTGCCGGAGGTAGCTACCTGCTGATGCGAAAGCTCGGCAAATGTCTGGCCGCCATGCCCCAGATTATATGCCCAGAAAGGAGCGGCGCCGATGATGATGCCCAGCAGGATGACAATGCCTGCCAATCCAAAGAACTGACGTGGCCTGAGAATCAACAGCATGCCAAGCGAGAGGATAACCGTTGGCAGAATGAGTTCATCTGACCAGATGCCCAATCCGATGAGCAGGCCAATCAGCAGATAGGTGGCGTAATAGGTCAGCCAGGCTTTGCGCGCTGACCATTGCGGTTTTGCCGCCTGTATGCGCCCATAGATGAGCAGAGGAATCATGGCGCCGAAGAACAGCGTCTCTTGATACCCTCCGATGACCGCCAGTTCGCGTAGCAGGCCATACGCCGGTCCGAAAGCGAGAAATGTCAGCGTGATAAGGCCCACCGCGCGCCCAAATGCCGCCTTCCCCAGAAAATACATGGCAATCAGGAAGCCCACAGTCAGTGGGATCACCGCCAGGCGCAGCACAAATGTGCTGGGGCCGAAGAAGTGGAACAGTATGGCGGCGGCATACGCATCCGGCACGCCCATATAGTGCTGCCCGTAGAAGAAAATGGGCCGTTCGCCATTATAAAGGATGTGCCGCGCCATCAGTCCCATGACGCCCTCATCGCTATCCAGAGTTGGCCAGCCGCGCGCCATCAACCAGAGGCGCAGACCCGCGCCAATGGCAACCA
Source organism: Chloroflexota bacterium (assembly GCA_021323855.1). Taxonomy (GTDB): domain Bacteria; phylum Chloroflexota; class Ktedonobacteria; order Ktedonobacterales; family JADMIN01; genus JAJPKE01. The sequence continues at coordinate 178,844 of JAJPKE010000015.1, forward strand.
GCGCGACAGCAATCCAGTCTAGCTGCTGCCACCATGCTCGCCGCCACGCTTGCTCCTTCCCCGTTTGATCGGTGGTTCTCTGGTACGAGGCTCCTGGCAGAGAAACCTGGGATTGAGGCTGCATCATGACATCTCCGGCTTTCGCATGCTTGTAACTACGCTCCCTTTGTAGGATACCTATCTATCACTATCTATCACTCGGCTATGCCTATCCATGCCTATCACGGTTTCTCATTGTTTTTCACGCATCCGCCGAATACGTGCTGAAATAGACCCGCAAAGGCCGGATCAGACGGCGAAATGGTGCGGTTTACTGGCGTGATGAGCAAGATATCTACCCCCGGCGCAGAATAGAATCGCTCGATATGGTAGATGACGTGCTGCTCATCCAAATTTTGCAAGAAGGCGGGATGTGCATCGGTATGCGCAGCCAGCGCCAGCATACTGGTGTGATCTGCATGCCCCAGCGCGATGCTATTGGCTGGTATGCGACCATCGGGCTGTGTGGCAAGAATGGCACCATTGGTCTCGAAGGTAATGGGATCGGCAACCCAGCCAACCGCCCAGACATCATGAATGTTTTCTCGCTGCATATAGCTGATAAGCGGCATAACATTGGTCGGATACTCCGCCACGCAGCCGGTTGCCTGGAAGGTATACTGTGGGCTTGCCTGCGCATACGCGACGCTCTGCGCAAGGAAATAGCAGGCCAGCAGGGCAATTACGCCCGCCTGAATCGCTAGCAATACTGCTGGTTTCGCCTCAGTGTGGTGCGGTGGAGTCTTTCCGTTTGCGTCTCCTTGTACATACGGCTGCCCAGAAGGCCGTTGCCGGTCTTGCAAGAGTAGCAGTGGCAAACAGCAAGCGGCTGCGACGATGAACGGCAGCGCCACAACCATCGGCACGGCGTAGCGCCCAGCCAGGTCCCAGGGTCCACAGCCAGAGACCAATGCGGCGGTGGCAATCGAACTTCCACAGAAGATGACCGAGGTGGAGGCCAGAAAGAGCAGGGGCAAGGCAGTGAGTTGCCACATCTGCGCCAGCGCCGTGTGAGACGACATAGATGGGAAGAACGAGAGGCCGGAGCATGCGATACAGGTGGCGAGGCTTGCGCCGACTACTCCCAGCCCCAGTGTGACAATATGCGGATCCGCCAGCGTGACATCAGGCTGTGTTGGCAATGCGCCTCCCAGGACACGCGGAGCGAGACAACTCGCATACAGTTGGCTCACACTGGCTATCGTATGCAGTCTGCCTGATGAGGTTGAGGCGCTGTTGTGGTAGAGATATGTGATGTTCGCCCAGTGATTCTGTGCCCCCCACACCAGGCCGGGGGCAAAGCCAATCAACGCCGCTGGCAGCGCAAAGCCGCAGAGCAACGTTTGTTTCAAGAGCGCCAGTTGGGATGATGCGCCGCCCTGCGTCCGCCGTTTTGCCAGTTCCAGGAAGATAAAGCCGCCGACCCAGAGGGCTACTGCCAGATACGCATAGACCACCAGCGGATCAATCCACAACCCCAGCCCTATGAGCAACCCGAGTCCACTCCAGCGCAGCGCCATCTCGCGCGTCGTCGCCTGTTCACGCCAGCGCCGGGTCAGGCGAAACGCGGCGTAGAGCAGCCACAGCATAATGGCGAACGCCTCGACATAGCCGCCCGTCACCCGCATCTCTTCGACGACATCATAGAGTGGGGCAAAGGCGGCAACGAGGGTGGCAATTGCCATGAAGAGTCTTTTTGCTGGAGCGGAGAGGTGCGCGGCATCCGCCAGCGCCGCTGAGAAGCGCCAGGTGATGGCGACAATGACGAAAGAGATGAGAATGGGTTCGAGGCGCATCGCCCAGATAGCCGGTCCGGTGAAGAAGAAAATGATAGCGATGAGATAGGCTTGCAGGCTCCCCAGGTAGGGCTGTGCATAGTAATAGATGGGGCGCTCGCCATGTAAGATGTGTTCTGCCTGGATGCCAACGAGCGCCTCATCACCTGCGATCACGCCCTGCGTATGAACGATCAGCCAGAGACGAACCAGCAGCGCCACGAGCAGATATATCCAGAGCGGCGACTTCAGCGTCTTCAGCCTGCGCCACAGAGATGATGCTATCCCGGCCATGTGAGCTTCCCATCGAAGAACGAGTAACAGCGATTGCCATTGCCACTACCTCTTGTAAGAGACGCAATGGCAATCGCAAATTGTACAGCTATGCCCTGGGGATAGTATCATGTGGGCTGATCCTGCTAGTACCTTCTTTCTTCTGAATAGCTACCGTCGCCTCAACACACTAGCGATGAGGCGACGGTAGCTATGTGCTACGGGACTGACTGCAGCACGTTGTTTCACTGCCCAGGAAGATGCAGCGCCTCTTGCACCTGTTGCTGCACGGCCTCGCGCACCGGCTGTATGGATTGCTCCATCTGCTTCTGCAACTCCTGGCGTACCGGGTCTAATGCCTGATCTACCTGTTGGTGGAGCGCGTTACGGACTGGCTCCAACATCTGATCTACTTGTTGCTGGACGAGTTCGTTCACCGGTTTTAGCGCTTCATCCAGTTGCTGCTGCACCGTTTGCTGGATTTGCTGTTGCAGCCGCTCGATGATTGGCTGAATAGCCTGAGTTATCTGCTGCTGCAGTCCACCCGCGAGCGCCTGGTCGGTCACGCCCTGCGCGGCGTTGCCAAGCGTCTCCGCCAGATTTTGGTTCTCTTGCCCTTGATCGTGCTGCTGTTCTTGATCGTCTGGCATACTACAGTTCCTTTCCTTTCACCTATCTGTTAGCGGTTCTCTCTCGTCACAAGGTAGCTATCACTAAGGTAGCTATCACTTTTGTGATGCCGGTCGTGGTCGCGGCGGCTGACCCGATGGTGGCGGTCGCCTGCGCGTGGGGCCGGGCGGCGGCTGGCCGATGGGCGCCCGTCGAGGCCGTTGCGCTGGTTGCGAAGGTTGCGCTGGTTGCGGTGTTCTGGGCGCAGCGGCATGTGTGCGGCTGGGAACGGGAGACGGCGCTCGCGGCATCTCCGGCCCAGAGCGCAAGACCGTGAGCATGTGCTGGACTTGCTGTTCCAGAGCAGTCCTGATCGGTGTTAGCAATCGGTCTTGTTCATGCTTCAGTGTATGCTCCAGCGCCGTGCGTAGCTGATCCAGGTGTGGTTGCATCAGCCCTGGTAGTTCCTCGCATAGCCGCGTTGCGACGGGCTGTAAGGTCTCCTGGATAAAGGCATCCCACTCAGCCCCTAGCCCGCTTGAGAGCGACTGCGGCGTCTCCTCAACCGGATCAGCCCTTGCCTTCGCGCGGTATCCACCAGCGTCAGGGTCCAGTCGCGTTTTTTGATCCTTCACGCCTGTATCTCTCCGCATCCTCCACAACCTTCGCATCCTCGATAGCTTGCGTAGCTTTGAAGCGCAGATTTCTGGCCAACTCAAGCAGTGATCCTACTGGTTTGGCCTCCGCGCACTCACTCAGGACGTTGCACATTTCAGGCCATTAGTTCTGCGTGGCACAGAAGATGCGGCTTCAATCTCCTTAACGTAAAAGGAAACTGGACATTTACACTGGAGTTTAGGGACTACTACCAAGAGGAGGAGTTGTAGACGCATGGAAATAGAGCGCGAGCGCCGTCCTGTCCGTAGAGTGCAGAGTTCAGGCCGGGCACCAAGTTCAGGCAGCCTCGTTGATTTGATAGATCGTATTTTGGACAAGGGCCTGGTGATTGACGCCTGGGTCCGTGTTTCGCTGGTTGGCATCGAATTGCTCACCATCGAGGCGCGAGTAGTCGTGGCCTCGGTGAACACCTATCTCAGCTACGCTGAAGCAATCGGGCAAACCACGCTTGTCTCGCCGCCGCAATCGGCCAATAGCATGACGCCCGCCTTGCCCCGTCCCACCGATGAGCAGGTTGTGGGATATCTGGCGTCACACTCTGAAGGTGTGCAGCCAGCACAACTCCAGGCCCACTTTGAGATATCGGATGCAGACGTGGAGGACATGATGAATCAGCTTACAGCGCAGAATCGCGCCCGTTGGAACAACGAGCAGCGCCTGTACTTCCTTGCCTAGCATTTGCCTGGCATCCTGTGGCGTTGGTACATGTGTCGAGGGAAATTGGTGACTGGTATGCCGGTACACGATCACACCCCAAACATCGCCAGGATCACGAATAGGCCCGCGCAACCTGCCAGTACGCAAGTAGCGTCCGGTGAACAGACGCGGGTCTATGTCTATTGTGTTGCGCCAGGGAAGTGTTGGCCAGACCAAGAGACCTCTCTGGATGTCTATGGAGTCGGCAAGCACAAGGCTCGCGTGCGAATTATCCACGCAGGAGATCTCACTGCGCTTGTCAGCGATGTAGCTCAGGAAGAGGAACCATATCTTCTTTCGCGGGATAATCTCCTGGCACATGAGCATGTCATTGAGCAGGCGATGGCGCGTTCCGATGTGTTGCCGATGCAATTTGGCCGCATCGCCGCGAGTGATCGCGAAGTGAGCGCAACCCTGCTTGGGCCTCAGCAGCAGCGTTTGCGCGCATTACTCGAATTCGTGCGTGGCAAGGTTGAGTTCAGCCTCAAGGTGCTATGGCATCGCCAGCGGCTCTTTGAGGAAATCGTGGCAGAAGACGCGGAGATTCGCCACTTGCGAGATGTCATGGGGAGTACAGGATTCTCAGAGCGGCTCGTGCTTGGCCAGCTCGTTGAAGAAACGATGTTGAGCAAGCGTGAATGTGAGGCCAGCCGGATTCTGCGGCAATTGCAACCGCACGCTGTGGATGTGCGGCTCCATGCCGCGCCATCCGATATGATGGTTCTCAATGCCGCCTTGCTGGTCCAACGCGCACAGATAGACGAATTCGATCAGCAAGTAAACAGGCTCGCGGCTCAGGATGCCAACCGGTTGATCTATCGCTTTGCGGGGCCGCTCCCTCCATACAGTTTCGTCTTGGCACCGGAGACAACGGATATATCGGAGACATCGGAGACATAGCAAGCAGATGCGCTCAGGGAATGAAGATACCGTGGACAAGGGAATATACATGGGCCAGGCGCGGGGCTGGTATCTCTACGGAATCGTCCAGCAAGTACCGTCTGATGGAGATGTTGCCGCCAGCCCCCTTCGCCATAGCTCTGAAGATATCCAGTTCTTGCAGCACGCAGGCGTCGCCGCAGTTGTGCGCTCAGTTCAGCTTGCCGATTTCGCGCCAGAGGCCATTCATGCGCGCTTGCATGATATGCGCTGGTTGGAGATGATGGCCACGCATCATCATCAGGTCATTGAGTCAATTCATAGCGTGCGCCCAATGCTCCCGGTGACATTTGGCTGCGTGTACCCAGATGAGGCTGGTCTGCGTGCGGCTTTAGCGGATGTGCGCGAAACCCTCCTCACCCGACTAAAGTGGGTTGCTGATTGTGATGAATGGACTGTGCGCCTCTACGGCAACACAACGTGTCTAGAGCGGCGCCTGATCCAGCAAGACGCGCGACTGCAACATCTTCAGGATGAGATCAAGCGTGTGGCTCCTGGCCGCGCTTACTTGTTGCGGCATAAGCTGGTGGGCGAACTTGCGAAGGCAATGGAACAGACACTCGCAACATGGACAGAAAATGAGTTTGCGCGGCTAAGCCAGACGGCCCGCGCAAGCTTGATACAACCAGAGGCAACAGATACGGGGCGGTCCGGCAGGCAGGGCGAGAAGGAACTCTTGCGGGCAGTTTTCCTCGTGCCGCGTGTGGATCTCGCTACCTTTCACCAGGAAGTAGAGCGTATTGCCGCGCGCAATGAGGGAATGCGAGGCGAGTGCAGTGGCCCCTGGCCTCCTTATAGCTTTGCCGCGCTAGAAGAAGACTAGAAGAGGAGCGGCTCGATGCCGAACAGGTTATCTGAGGAGAAAAACGTGACACTGCTCGATCTGCTAGACCGCATCCTGGATCGCGGAGTCGTCCTGACTGGCGACCTCACGATCTCTGTGGCCGATGTGGACCTGATCGTTGTTGGTTTGCGTGTCCTGCTCGCCTCGGTAGACCGGCTGGAGCAGATAGGCGTAGGGCCATCCTGGCCAATAGGAAGTGAGTTGACTCATGGCTAGCCCCTCTCATTCCTATGTTTATGCCATTGTTGACCGGGCAGCCGCATTGCCGCAGCATCTCATTGGACTCTACGACGAGCCTCTTACAATGGTGCAATGGCAAGAGTTGGCGGCTGTGGTTTCCACGATATTCGAGCCGGACATACGTCCACTGGCCGCTTTGCTGCTGCGACACGAAGCCGTCGTCGAGGAAATTCGCCGGGCCACGCCAGCGCTTCCGGTACGATTTGGCACGATCTTGCCAGGCGCAGCAGCTCTCGCCCAGTCGCTCGCAGATCACTATGATGTCCTGCTGGCTGACCTTTCACGCCTGGGAGACAAACAGGAAGTGAGCGTGACGATACGCTGGGACCGCGTGGAGCTATCCACTGATACGAATGGCGAGTCTAACTCCGTTCTGAATGATTCCCGCGTAGAGGAAGATGCGGGCGGGCGAGGCACGCGCTATCTTTTGGCGCGCAGAAAGGTCTACCAGCGTACTCTTGTGGCGCGCGAAAGCGCCAGGGCTATCGCCAGCGAATTGGATGCGCATCTGCGGCCATACATCTGTGAGAGCCGCCATGTCATCCATGCAGACCCGCATACTGCCCTCCGCACAGCGTACCTGTTAAAACCAGGTGCGCTCGCTACGATACGCGACGCGCTGGAGAACTTTCAGGAGAATCATAGCGCCTTGCGCCTTCTTGTGACCGGACCCTGGCCGCCCTACAGCTTCGTCACTGTTGCAAGCAAGCCTGCGCAAGTGCAGGAATCGCTATAGGCACATATGCAGCGCGTTTTGCGCTCTACAAGGAGGATTGGTTGATGCCAGAGATGCCAGAGAATGACCCAGACATACGAAGTCCGACGGCGTTGTCCATGCCGCTGAAAGAGCTTGAGGAGCGGTTGGGAGCAGATGCTAGCGGTGAACTGGATGAGTATGCCACACGGTTTGCTGCCATGAGGAAGATGCCCCTGGAACGTCTGGATGCTGATCCCTCGAATGTTGAGCAGGGGCTGGCGAAGCTGGTGCTGACCATTATCGAGTTGATCCGGCAACTATTGGAGAAACAAGCGATACGTCGTATGGACTCTGGCACATTGACTGACGAACAGATAGAGCGGATGGGTGAGACCTTCCTGAAGCTCGAACAGAAATTGGAGGAGTTGAAAACCGTCTTTGGTCTGGAAGGAGAGGACCTCAATCTGAATCTCGGCCCATTAGGCGATCTCCTCTAGAGAAACCAGTCTGTTGACAACAGCTTGCCTCACTATGTGAAGCGGCCTACAAGAGAAATGAGGAAGGAGCATGGATACGACCTATAGCGCATTCGAGGGGCAGGCGACGCGGCGTCAGATAGCTGACCAACGTCTTGGGCCTCCCAGCCAGAGGACGGCAAATCTGGCTGAAGTCCTGGAGCGTGTCCTGGATAAAGGAATCGTCATCGCGGGCGATATCACTATTTCGCTTGCCGACGTGCAACTCCTGACTATCAAGGTGCGTTTGCTCATTGCGTCGCTTGATAAGGCGCAGGAGGTGGGCATCAACTGGTGGCAGTCGGATGCTTCACTGTCGTCACGCGCGCACCAGTTGGAGGAGGAAAATCGCCTGCTGCGGGAACGTCTTGATCGTCTGGAGGCGAGACTCGCGCCAGACTCCGGCGGCGAACATGACAGCCAACCTATCGAGGATGACCCAGCAGTGGAACACGCAACGCTCATTCCTGCATGGGAGGGAACATCCGAAACCGCCGCCCGCCGATAAACCAGAGCAATCCACAACTGAAGCGTAGTGCTCACCAGATTCAGGAAGGAGAATCACAGTATGACAGAGCAACAGCAGAACCCGCAGGATCAAGACACCATGAGAAATGCGGCCCCGAATCCACCTCCCAATCCATCTGAAGTGCAGCCTGCTGTGCCCAACGCTCAACAGCCAGCCCAGCAGCAAGGCGCGGTCCCCGCTGGCGGACAATCTGCGGGAAATGTCAATGTAGGAGGTGTTGTCGGAGGCCTGGGGCAGGGTGTTGGAGAAGCAGTTGGCGGCGTCGGCCAGGGGCTTGGCCAGGCGGTCGGCGGTCTTGGCCAGGGAGTTGGTCAGGCAGTTGGGGGTATTCTTGGCGGCGTGCTCGGCGGCCAGGGCGCGCCCGCCCAGCAGCAGACGCCGCCCCCAGCGCCTGCTGCTGCGCAACCAGCCGCCCCTCAGCCCCCAGTCCAGCGCACGCCTCCGGCTAACGCGCAGAGGACGGACCCAAGCGCTGGTGCGAAGGATCAAGAGAATACGCCTGAGAGAACACAGTAGGGTAGCGTACCTGCAATCCGGTGTTTGCAGTTATATCTGTACAAACTCCGGATTGCAGACTTTCAGTTGGTCGCTTCAGCATGGCCATCGGAAACCTCTGGATGTGCGCTTGTTTCGCTCTCCTCGATAGCCGTTGCTTCCTGTGTCAGCGATTCTTTATAGTTGCGTATCTCGTTGAGACGTTGCAGCAGTTCATCCTCTTTTGCCTGATACTCAGCATCATCAATTTCACCAGCCTGATAGCGCAGGCCAAGCTGCAAGAGTTCACCCTGCACCTTGTTCTCGTCCAATGCCTCAGACTCCACCTCGCCCTGAATGGCATTGAGGATGAACTCAAAACCACGAACTGGCCCTTTGACTGGCGCCGTGATAATATTACCGAGCAACTTCAACATCCTGGCTTCCCTCCTCCGTGCCGGTGACAATGCTGACAAAGTTGTAGGGAGGCAGCAGCCCGGTATATTCAACGATGAGCCGTCCGTTCTGCATTTGACGCAGTCGGTCCAGTTGAGCCTCGAAAGCGGGGATTTGCTGCTTATCCACCAGGAATGACGCATTGAGAATCATGAGGTCCGTGAAATTGTTGCCGACGCGCGTATCAACCACTGCTGGTTGCAGCGCGTTCAGCACGTTCGTGGCTTCTTGCTCGCTCTTGCGCTCAATCGCATGTGCAATAAGCTCGCCCAACTGCGTCCGCTCGTCATAGGTCTGCTCTGGCGTGGTGCCTGCGATCTGCTCGCGGAGCGCCTGAATTGATTCATCTTCCGCCGCGATTTCCTCAAACAGGCGATCTTTCACCCACAGGACTTTCACCCCCAATTCTCCGCGCCCGTGGACCTGGTTGAGCGCCTGATGCAAATCGTTGGATAGGGCTTCTAGCAGTTGCTGTCGTACCGCCTGATCGTCTTCAGCCACCGTTCCAAAACTTACTGGCAGCACGTCCGCCTGCTCCATCACCTTCTCAACCACCTGCTCATGCGCCGTCAAACCCTCGCGTGTCACATCATAGGAGTCATATGGCGAGTCGCTGACAATTGCCGCCAGATCAGAGGAGGTGACTGCGCGTACTGGTTCTCCATTGATACCCGAAATACCAAGCGCCCGCCCATCTGTCTGAGTTGCCGGCGCTGACTGGGCCGATGTGACACAGTAGATATAGGTACCAGCACGCTGGTCTGTCTGCTCAGGTTGAGTCGAAGTCATCCCTTTACCTCTTTCTCTATTGCCGGGTTGCTCATGCGCCTGCTTATGACGATACTGCCAGAGAGACCAGCTTTATTGGCTCTGCTGGCTTTGCTGCTGCTCTGGCGCCTGTTGCGCTGGTAGAACTTGCGGTTGTTGAGCCGGTTGCGCCGTTGCTTGTTGTGTCGTCTGTTGTGCACGCTGTTGTTGCGCCCCCGCTTGGGCAGCCGGTTGCGCCCGCTCATCGGATTGAACCGGAGGCTGTTGTTGCGGTTGCTGTTGTGGATTCGCCTGTATCTGTGGTTGGGATGGCGCTGTCGCGGTTGTCTCTGGTTGAATCTGCGCCGGCTGTGCCTGCGGCTGGATTTGCGGTTGAGCAGCCGGGGCTTCTACCACAGTCGTTGATGCAGGACGCGCCGCAAGGGACGTTGCCGCCATATCTTCGGCATACTTCTGATAGGTTTCCACAGAAGCCACCACAGCGCGCGCTTCAACGGTGAGGGCTTCAATGCTGAGGACAGAAACTCGTGCCCATATGTCAATCACGATGCCTTTGTTCAGGATGCGGTCAACCAATTCGAGCAGCATGCCGCCGCTCTCTCCTGGTCCTCGCGGTGGCTTGGAGACTCCCGATTGCCCACCACTGGTCCCTGCTGCGCTTCGTAAACCCATTGATTCTCCGTCCTTTTCTGAATTTTCTGAAACTTGCTAAACACGCCTGGCTGGACTCCAACTACTCGTTCTGCTACTCTTTCGTGTCCTGCTTCTCTTTTTCTTTCTCTTTCTCGGTGTCTTTGTTGGCGCCAGATTGCGCCATCGAGCCTGCCAGTGCCAGCAACGCCAGCGCCAGAGCCAGCCGCACCAGATTCCCCTGATTCCGGCGGAGGGTGGCGATCAGCGCCTCAGTTATCGTTTTGAGCATATCCGCCGTGTTCCGCCCGGCCTCTCCAAAATCTCCGTGGAGTGACGCCTGGATCGTTTGCTCGCTCTTCTGCGTCACGGTGGTGCGTATCGCTTCGGCAAAGATGGTTCCAAGAAATTCGCGCAGGATTACCTGAAGCATCTGCTCGGTCTTGGCCGCCATTTCCTGGCCGTTCATGTCATCTGGCACCATCTTGAACAGATTTTGTAGCAACGTATGGAGTCCCTGTTCCGCCTGTTGCTGGATCGCCGTGTGCATAGCTTCACTCAGCGTCGCAGTCAGCACGCCAACTAGCGCTGATTGAAGCACTGGACCCATCTGCTGCCCCACCTGCCCTAATTCGCGGCGCAGCGTCTCGCTCACGGGGTGTTGCGTCGCGGTTTGCAGAGCTGAACCGGCAGGTGAGACCGTTTGTGTTAGCTGAGTTTTCGCGTCGTGAGGAGGCTTTTGCCCCTTAGATGCGGCTGCTTTTGGTGCGGGAGCTTCTGCGCTGGCGCTGGCATTCCCTTTCTCCGTGTCTATGTCTAGTGCATCTCTTGCTGCCGTCCGCTGTTGCGCGAGTTCTTGAGCCATCTGTTGCCGGAACTCCTCAACAACCGGCTGGATGGCCTGCGAAATTTGCTGTTCGAGCATCTGGCGAATATCCAGATCGGAGGTTCGCGTTTGCTCTTGCGTGGCGGGCGCGGAAGACTTCTCCCCCGCCCGTTCTGGATTCTCTACACTTGTCATCCCATTTCTCCTTATGTCGAGATGACGACCACTTTATTCACCTGGGTACTGACGGTTAGTGGTAGGTGCTAGAGCCTACCTGAGAGCAGGGGAAAGCGCATTATGCAGTCGCGGGCGCCTGCTGTGCTGCTTGGCCCTTTTGTTCTTCTGGCTGGCCGTCCTGTTTGCCGGATTCTGGTTGTGGCACCAACTTATTTGCCATGCCCATGAGCGTGCTTTGAAGCATGCCTCTCAGTCCCCCTGCGATGCCGCCACCAACAGCCCCAATGCCCTTTTTGGCTGCTCCACCTAGCGATTGCAGCCCCTCAAACAGCGCCAGCAAGATGACGACCAGCAGATTTAAGACGGCCTTCAGGAGTGCAACCACTGTTCTGAACAACGCGCGCAGCGTTCTTGCCAGCCATTGCATCGTCTCTTTGAGGGCTTTCACCGTCCGTTGGATTGCCTCCTGGAGTTTCGTCTGTGGAGGCCGTTCCTCTTCCTGCTTTGCCTCTGCCACGGTTTGATCAACCTGTGTCTCCACTTCCTGGCGCATCGGCTCTATTGCCTGGCTTACCTGACGATGCAGGTCCTCTGTACTCATCTTGAGCACATAGTCCAACTGCTGATGGACCGCCTCTTCGACATTCTCACGCAAGTCGTCCAGCACCGGGTCCATTGCGTCGCTAATCTGCTGTTGCAGCACAGCAGTCAAAGGCGATTTTTCGTCCACCTTCTGATGGCCATTGCGCTGATCTTGCTGTCCTTCACTGGCTTGCGGTGCATTGGGTTGTGGGTCCTGCGCTTTGTCGTTCCCCTGATGAGGCTGATCTGTTGGGCTTTCGCGTAGTGACTGGCGTGCCTGCTCCATTTGCTCGCGGATAATGGTATCCATCTGCTGGTGCAACTCCGCCATAATCGGCTGGAGTGCTTGCTCCAGGCTATTTTGCGAGAGTTGTTCCTGGTCCTTCATCGCAGAAGTTTGCTGTTCATTCGCCTGTTGACTTACCATACTCTACTCCCTACCTTCCTGTACTTCCTAACGGACAATCCCATCTATGAACCTTTCGCTCAAGTTTCCTTGCGCCGGTCCTCGACGAAATCCTTCTGGGAAGCCGTGCAGAAAGTGTGCCAGCACCTGACACTGGATGGTTGCAGCCTGGGCAGGCCGGTTAAGAGTGCGCTGGTGTCGAGATAATTGGGGGCAGAGGCGTATGGGAGTCGAACCCACCCACGAACGCGCCGGCGCCCGTGCAACAATTTTGAAGACCTCCGGTTGGTGTTCGTGACTGTCCACCGCTGTCTCTCAATCAGGATTTTTCGGCGTTCGTTTTCGTCTTTGTCCGCCACTATCCGCCAGTATTTGGTCTGGATGTTGTACGAATGTTGTACGCCGTAGTCTAAGCCTAGCTTAACCTTGCTCAGTTCCCGCTCAGATGATTGAGTGGACTATCAACCGTAAAGCCTTCAGTGAGCGCCGCTTCATTCAGCCGTTTGTCCTCGGTGAGAAAAATGGGGTCGCCTAGTGCTGCCTCACCCCGCGCTACCCTGGCCGCGTCTGAGAGACGGGCAATGTCGCGGGCTGTCAATGCACAGGCCAGTTGTATGGCATCATAGCCTTTCAGCGCCCGAACACTGCATAAGTCGGCTGCGCGCCGCACAATGGGGCTGACCACTGGAATAATATTGTAGTGGCCGCCATCCACTTGACTCCAAAAGAGCGCGAGGGCATTTTCACAGGTCCGCTTGCGCAAGGTTCCTCCGCGTACCAGTTGGTTGAGGGAAGCAGCGATTTCCGCTTCGGTGACTTCTGCCAGGGTGATTGTATTCTGGTTGGCAGAGGCGCAGAGATTTTCCACCCAGGCATGCCCAGGCGCACGCTTCAGCAAGCGGGGCAAGAGCGCGCTGGTATCAAGAAAATAGAGAGCCGGCATACGTCCTGCCCCTCGCTCATCTTACTCAACGGCGTTCGATTAAATCGAGGATACTCAAGCCGGATTGTTCCAGGGCATCACTCAGCGCGTTGCCAACCTCCTCCTCGAACTTTGCGCGCTCCGGCGTTCCTGGCTTAGGCAGATCGGCCACACCAGGATACGGCGGCAAGCTCTTGGGGTCCACGAGATAACCGTGTGAACGCATCAAAGCAAGGAAATCCTCTTTTGCCTGTTGTGCCTGCTGGTCAGGGGTATGTGCCGGCTGCTGTGAGCTAAATCGCTCGGTAATGGCAGCGGCTGCCAGTTCTTCGGGAGATTGGTGTACCTGCTCGCCAGCGGATTTCAGCGCCTCATAGGCATCATCAGGAACCGAGATGGTGATCATTTTGGACATGGCTACTTCCCTCCTAGCTCTGCCTCATGATACCACTTCGACCTGCCAAGCAGCACGTTTGCACTTGCAGCCTGCTATTACCCTGAGAATAGCTATAGACTCTCCCCACGGTCAGGACAGGACCCAACTGGTCCATCTCGCATGTTCGTCCTTATCCGTCGCTATACTCCGAGATCGGAAAAAATCGACGAAAGCACCTAACTTTGTTCGCCAGTGTCCACAGGTGTCCGTATGCGTGGGGGTCAAAATGGGGGTCAACCCAAAAGCTCTAACTATGACTGCCATACTTCCGTATAGGAGGTGTGCGAGCTGGCAGTGGAAATCTTAAATGTTTGAACAGTAAGTGCATCCCAGAAGAGAAGTACATACAATGTCCAGAGGCCGCCAAAGTAATGATGCCATGACACCACAGCAAGTGGTTGTTCGATCACTGAGACTCCGGCGGAGAGGTCGAGCGGCTCTTTTGGTGGTCTTGATTTTCTTTCTGCTAACTTTCATTGCCAACGCGGCTTTTTCCACTGTTGTACAGGATTTCCTAAACGACAGAGCATTTCCATGGATTCATGGAGATTTAGTGCCGCGATTGTATGACGTTTGGCGATTCCTAAGTCAACCACAAACTGTTGTCTTACTAGCAGCCGCAGGCCTGTTGCTGCTAGTCGTCGTCGCTTTTCTCATCCGCGCCCAAAAAGTTCGTAATGTGAGCAGAGCCATTACCATCAATGATCGAGAAGAAGGGGTTGAGATTTCTCTTGATGAGTTGAAAGAAAAAATGGAATCAATGGTCGCGCATGTAAGAGTCACTTTTCGGGAGTATGCTGATGAGGTCCAACGATTACGGTTAAGTGAACCGACACATACCAGTAACCGAGACAAAGATATTGATGCTACTTCTCCTATCACGACACTTTTAACGCGGGCTGTACGTGTTCAAGAAATGATCACACTAACCATTCTCCAAGGAGCGAGACTTTGGGCAAGAGGAGGCCAGGAGCGCGACACATTGTTATCTGATTTGCTGACAGTCGTGATGGACTGTACACGCGGCTTTTATGGGGGCAGTGTTTTTCGTGCAGGCATTCTGGTGCCAAGCTCTACGGACCCTGATTGGCTTGTCTGGTATTCAGCCATAGGTCTATCTTACGAAGAGCTAAGGCACCGCTTCTACATTGGTGCTGAGCCTGATAGTGAGGTTAAACGTCGAGGTGTCGCTGGTTACGCTTACATTACAAGAAAGCCTCAACTGTGCCGCATCGATCAAGAGGCTGGAACATTTAACCACCCTGAGTTTGTGAGCTTTTCTGATGACCCATCGCGCCCCGTATATAGCGCATTTGTTGCTCTTCCACTATGCGGAGATTGGCTGCTGCCGGAAACTGCACCACATGATAAGGAAAACTATGGAGTAATCTGTTTTGACAGTATGTATCCTAATATGTTCGATGACGACCCTGTTACTCAAAATAACGTGGCTACCTGGATTTTTTCGCCGTTTCTGCGTGCTATCTACTTCTTACTTCAGTGGAGAGAATAGTAATATTGCGACACGATGCGACATGTATCGTTAGAAATTCACGAGTGTGTGAAACAGATTCTTTCACTAATGAGCTACCTGCTGTTTACGAATCTGTCGGCTCGCTGTCCGTCAGTATCCACCAGTGTTCACCGATGTTCAATTTTTCAGGGCTTGTGCTGTTCCTCCATTCGTCCCCGTCCGCCATTGTCCACTATTTTCCATGATGTTGGCTGTCACTTTGGCTGTCAAACATGGTTGGCCGACCTGCAAGTTAAGAACTCTGGCTGGTCCGTTCATAGGCATTCGCCAACATCCGCCAGTACCCAACTTTACAGCAATTTGTATCACGTTCTGTTCGTCTCTATTCGCAATTATGCGTAGGCGTTGCTGTCAAAATTGCTGTCAGTTTTCCTGTCACATAGGGTTTACGCACGCTCTCGGCACATCTGCAACTGATGAGCGCACTGGCGCGTACCATACTAGCAACAGGATATGTTGATGCCAGTCTACCACATGGCAACTATGCTCATCTATTGATATTTTAAGCATCATCTCTCGATGAGAATTGTGCATTGAATTAATTGGTCCCTCGCCGTATACTTCGCTTGACTAATCAATTAGCATATGTCCAGAGCTTTCACCATTTTCGATTGCTGTTGTCAATGGTGAATATTTACGTTTGCACAAAGCGCGTTTGGAACGGAGAACAACATTATGGTTTTTTTCGATGCTAAGCCAGACCTTAACCTGGGGATACGTAGACTTCCTGTTTATTTGCTCATTGATTGCTCAGGTTCTATGGCAGGTACTAAAATCATAGCAGTAAACGAGGGACTTGAACTGCTTTATCGTACGATGGCTTCGGATCCCCGAGTAATCGAAACAGCATATGTTAGCCTCATTACTTTTTCCGATAATGCTATGCAGGAACCTCTTACCGATGTTCCAAATCTCATCGCGCCCACTCTTGCGGCTCATGGGACGTCGGCTATGGGCAGTGCAATTCACCTTCTGTGTGACTCAATCAGGCATGACTTGGTCCCTAGTGGGACAATCCGTAAAGGGGATTATCGCCCACTTGTTTTTCTGTTTACTGATGGGCAGCCAACTGATGATTGGAAGTCTGCATCAAGAGACCTTCATAGTCTTACGAAACAACTCCAGCCAACGATGTATTGTTTTGGATTTGGATACGATGTTAATCCAGACGTTCTGCTGGAACTGACAGACAATGTCTTCTTATTATCCAATCTTACGCCGCACGGGATAGCAGCTTGCTTGGGGTGGATAAGTTCTTGCATCTCAATGCTGTTGACTACATTCAGTTCACCCATCAACCCATCCATGCCACTTCAGATGCCCAGTCCCATAGGACTGTCGGGACTTGTACATGCGCAAAAAAGCACGGTTGCAAGAGAGCATGAACTTGCCGCAGCCGAAGCTGCTAACACTGAATCAGGAAAACCTCCGTATATGGGGGTGAGACTCTCTTCATCTGCTGAAGTTAAGTGGATACTACTCAAACATAATTGGTCAGGCGAGCTATATTCATTTGAATCCAGTGCTGATCTGCGGGGCGTGATACTCAACGGGTTGGACCTGAGTGGTATACATTTAGCGCGAGCAGACCTAACAGGGGCTAGACTTGCTGGCGCAGTGCTTGTCGGCGCTGATTTCCTTGATGCCCAACTTACCGGAGCCGATTTGGTTGAAGCTGACTGTAGCCAAGCGGACTTGTCAAATGCAGACTTGACGGGGGCCAAACTTGAGAAAACAAACCTCTCTGAGGCTAAATTAGAAGGTGCAAACCTAAGTAATGCTCGTCTGATTG
Source organism: Chloroflexota bacterium (assembly GCA_021323855.1). Classification (GTDB taxonomy): domain Bacteria; phylum Chloroflexota; class Ktedonobacteria; order Ktedonobacterales; family JADMIN01; genus JAJPKE01. The sequence continues at coordinate 195,681 of JAJPKE010000015.1, forward strand.
GTGCCAATGCTAAAGGAGCTGATCTTAAAGTTGCAGGTCTACAGGGTACACTCCTACGAAATGTCAATCTCTCAGGGGCCAATCTACGAGAATGCGTGATGGATCGGAATACCCGACTCATTGACCCTGTGTTAGACTCCTTTACTTTGCTCGGAGATATTCAACTGACTGATACTACATTAACTCGGATAAATTGGCAGCAAATCCCACGCTTGGGTGATGAGAATATTGCGCGTCAGTGGCGGTATCAGTCACTCGTAACCACAGCAGGTCAGAATAAGCCATCTCACGCAGATCGAAGAAAGCATCGGTTGGTGCAAGAGAGTCACCGCCTTGAGCTATATCAAGCAGCAGTGCGAGCTAACCGACAACTAGCGGTGGCATTACAACATCAAGGGATGAATGAAGATGCTGCTCGCTTTGCCTATCGCGCTCAGGTTCTCCAACGGGGAGTTTATCGCCTGCGTGGATTGCGTTCCTGGGGGCGCTGGCTGTTTTCGGGATTTCTCGATGGGTTGGCAGGATATGGATATAAACCGGAGCGTAGCATTCTTTGGTACTTGGTGGCTATTCTAGGTTTCGCATCCGCCTATTTCACAGTCACACATGGCATCAATTTGTTCGGTATCTCGCTTCAGTCGGGCCTTTCTCCGCTCCAATGGTACGAGGCACTGGTCCTCAGCATCTCCTCATTTCATGGGCGTGGGTTCTTTCAACCAGTCCGAAGCCTTGGCGATCCGGTGGCAATCCTTGCCGCCGCTGAAGCCATTATCGGTTTGCTCATCGAAATCAGTTTCATCGCTACATTCACGCAGCGGTTCTTCGGCTCCAAGTGAGCAGTAGCAAGACGCTGAAGGGAGTACAACATGGTGTTCCTGAGCCTCCTCTTCTGGGCATTGCCTGCGTCCTACGTCATTCATATCCTCGATGAGACACTGCTCAACGGTGGATTTGTGCAGTGGATCGCCGATAACTTCTGGCCGGCTTATCATTTGCGGATGTTCTTCTGGTTCAACGCCGCAGCTCTTGGAGCAATCGCGGTGAGTAACATTCTCTTTGACAGTCTTGGTGGCAATTGGGTGATTTTGCCGCTCATCTGGCTGTCAGGATTCGTTACCCACGCGCTGACTGTCCACCTGTATTGGACTTTCCGACGCAACACCTATTCACCAGGTCTGCTTACGAGCTTGCTTTATGCCATCGTCTTCTATCTGGTTATTCGCTATGGAGTCGGTAGCCATCTCATCAGTGGAGCAGACTTTGCTATTGGGACAGGGGCAGGAGTAGCGACGGTAGGGACGTTCTTGACGGTGGGACCGACGCTCCTCTTTCCTAAACTCTCACAGCGTCGTCACATGTCCTCAGCAGCGCGTAATCGTATCCGGTAACTTGCATAGAAATAAAATGGAGAGGCAGAGGTGTATGGGAGTCGAACCCACCCACGAACGCGCAGGCGCCCGTGCAACAATTTTGAAGACTGCGAGGCCCACCGGGACCCGTACACCTCCGTGTAGAGACAATCTCCAACCACTCTATCTAGCGGCTGGCAGTGCATCTCGTGTGTACTGTCTCATGTCGTGCGCTGTTCCGTCAAGGAAGCGCATGCGTTGCGTTGGGGGTGGCGCTGTACCTGGCAGATGTCCCGCGTGTTTCATGTATCGTGCCCGCGTATTTTCTCATGAGCTTGACGTTTGTGAAAGCCTGCCCTATACTTTGGAGTGTTATGAGTAAACACAGCAGTCTGTTACGAACCGACAACAACCACATTGCCCACCAGTATTATTATTGGTGGCTCTGCCCTCCGGCTTGACGGTGGGGTGGTTTGTGGTGTGTCGCAAACAGACCCGGAGCAGGCCGGAGGGAGGCAGAGGATCAGTCCTCTGCTTTTTTGTTGCCCACGGCTTGCTCCGCGACATCCGACGTAACCAGCTTTTCCGCGCCGTGGGTTCCAAACTCCGCTTCGGCGCTCCAACAATCCGGCCTTGCCTGGCCGCCAACAGTGGGCGCAGGCGCGAACAGGGGATGTTGTGAGAGCGCGTGCATACGCGAGTAGGTCACGCGGAGACTGGAAACGAGAGGGTCAACAGATGGTGGTCGTTGTACGAGAGGGCGCATCTTCAACAGATTGCGCGGAGATTGGGCAATTATTGCGGCTAGTGGCCGCGAATATTGGCATAGACACACCTGAGGCATCTGATACGCATGCTACGCGCGGCGCTGCATCAATGCCTGCGCCCGTCCGCTGGCGCACACAGCGTGTCTTCTGCCTGCCCCATTCCGCACTGACGGAGGCCCAGTATGCGACGCTGGCCGCGCATCCGGCGGTCGAGCGCATCGTTCCAATGACCACTCCCTATCAACTGGCAAGCCGCGCATTTCAGCCGCAGAAGACGATCATTCGCGTTGGCGAAGCGCGTATCGGCGCGACCGAGCCGGTCATCATCGCCGGACCTTGCTCGGTGGAGAGCGAAAGCCAGATTATGGCAGCCGCCCATGCTGCGCGGGAGGCCGGTGCGCAACTCTTGCGTGGCGGCGCTTTCAAGCCGCGCACCTCACCCTATGCCTTCCAGGGGCTTGGCATGCCGGGAGTAGAACTGCTGGCGCGGGCCGGTGCGGCGGTTGGCCTGCCAGTGGTGACGGAGGTGATGGAGCCACAGTATGTACAACCCATCGCCGAACTTGCTGATGTTCTTCAGGTCGGCAGCCGTAACATGCAAAACTTCCCACTGCTGCGGGCGGTGGGGCGGGCAAACCGGCCAGTGCTGCTCAAGCGTGGATTCGCTGCCACCATCGAAGAATGGCTGCTGGCTGCCGAATATATTCTGGCGGAGGGCAATCCCAACGTCATCCTCTGCGAACGTGGTGTTCGCAGCTATGATCCCCAGACGCGCAACCTGCTCGACCTTGCCTGTGTGCCGTTGCTCGCCACGCTGACCCATCTGCCGGTGCTGATTGACCCCAGCCATGCTACCGGGCGGCGCGATCTGGTGGTGCCGATGGGAACAGCAGCGATTGCGGCAGGCGCGGACGGCTTGATTGTGGAGATGCACCCGCATCCAGATCAGGCGCTCTCCGATGGCGAGCAGTCTATCACGCCGGCCATGCTCTGCGATCTGGTAGCGCAGGCGGGCGTCGTGCGCACGGCGTTGCGCGAGATGCGCCACGAAGCGTCGCCTATCGGCGGCTGCACTGTCGCAGATGAGATTCTTTCCCACTGAGAGCAGCGCACGATGATGTAAAGATGCGTATCGCCGCACGTATTGGTGTATGGATGGTATGCGGTCTATACATTGCGCGTTATCATCCAGGATATCATCCCAACGGCGCTAACGACCTTCTTGCATCGCTGGCGTAGCGTACAGCGTTGTACCGCGCCTTACAGAGAGGATTGAACCAAGCATGTCGGAATCCAGCAGCCTTGCTATCGGCGACGAAGCCCCTGATTTCGCGCTCCCCGATGAACATGGAAACATCGTGAAGCTCTCTGATCTGCGTGGAAAGCGCGTTGTCGTTTACTTTTATCCGATGGATGATACGCCCGGCTGCACTATGCAGGCCTGCGCCTTCCGCGACGCCTATCCAGAGATTCAGGAACGCAACGCCGTGGTGTTGGGCATCAGTGGAGACGGCGAGGAATCGCATCAGGCGTTTAAGAGCAAATATGATTTGCCCTTCACGCTGCTGGTAGACGCTGACCACATGGTTGCCCGCGCCTACGGCACCTGGAATGAGGAGCAGGGATATACCCGTCGCAGCCATTACGTCGTGGATGAGCAGGGGCGGCTGGCCGACGTGCAAATTGGCGTTCGCGCCGACCAGAGCGCACCGCTGGCAATGCAGGCGCTGCTGAAAGCCTAGCAGCATCGAAATGGGCGGCGGTATGCCTGCGGACTGATACCAACGAGCCGCTTGAATTGGTCGCAGAGAGTTGTCGCGGAGCCGAACTATTTGAGGTCTTCGATGACCTCCTCTGCGGAGACGACGCGGGCCTGGCGCGGGAAGAGCTTCTGCGTCAGGACGCGATGCACCTCCTCGTCGCTATCGGCGCAGCAGTCCTCAACGACGATGAGGTCATAGTCCATATCGGCGGCCCAGCGAACCGTCGAGAGGACCACACCGCTGGTGGAAATACCGCAGAGGATGAGCGAGGTGATATCCTGCGCCCGCAGAATCGTTTCGAGCGGCGTCGTGCTAAACGCCCCAACCCGGTGCTTGGTGAGGACAATCTCCTCTGGGCGTGGAGCGACCTGCGCGTGAATCTCCGCCTCTGGGCTACCAGCGAGCATGCGCCCGGTCGTGCTAATGGTGGCGAAGGCGCGGTTGCGCGGACTCACCTCTGGGTAGCCCTGACGAAACTGGACCACGATATAGATGATGCACAGGCCGGCAGTGCGCGCCGCATCAAGCACGGCGGCGGCTCTCTCCAGTAGGCCAGGATATTTCTCTGCGGCCATAGGAACGATGCCGTTCTGGTAATCCATAATCAGCAGCGCCGTATGCTGGCGGTCCAGCGCCAGGGGATTCGCCATGTATAGTCTCCGCATTCTCGTTGAGAGTGGTTTTGTCTGATTGAAGCTGAATCCGAAGTTTGGCAGACAAGGCCGCCTGCTTTACCAACGGCATCCTCAATGCTGGTCACCGCCGCCAACCGGACCCGCCACAAACGTTACAGGCTTGCCAGCCACTTCCAGCGCATGTCCCGCAGACTTGCCGCCCGCTCCCGCCACAACTCATACACGCGACGCGCACCATTGTTGTCACCTGCCGTTTCTGCAAGGCATCGTAGCGGGTCTGTGGCTGCATCCGCCCACCAGATCCACCACAGGAGCTACACGTCTTGCGCCCGCCCTGGCAGAATACGCAGTGTCGCCGCCCTATTCCATTGCATGCTGGACACGGCCCCTGCTGTTGCATGCTGACCCCTCTCTCGATTTAAACCACACTACACACCATAATCACCCCACAACTTGGTAATCAGCGCTGCATTTTAACTGCAACGCCTCAGCCATTCTTCGCCAGATATTCCAACACCTTTTGCGCGTGGCCCTCCGGCTTCACACGCTCCCAGACATGGCCGATGATGCCATTCGGGCGGATGTAGAACGTGGTGCGGGCCACGCCCATGTATTTGCGGCCATACATGCTCTTTTCCACCCAGACGCCGTATTGCTGGGCCACTGTGCCATCTTCGTCTGAGAGCAGCGTAAACGGCAGGCCATACTTGTTGGCAAACTTCTGGTGCGACTTGATGGTGTCGCGGCTGATGCCCAGCACGACGATCCCCTGCTGCTGCATCTCCTGCCAGGCATCGCGGAAACTACAGGCTTCCGTCGTGCAGCCGGGAGTGTCGTCCTTCGGATAGAAATAGAGGACGACCGGCTTGCCACGCAGGTTGGCAAGATGAATGGATTCGCCGGTGCTGCTGGGTAGCGTAAAATCCGGCGCAACCTCGCCAGCTTCGGGAACACGCGGCGTGTCTTCAGTGTCTTTATCTGATTGTGCCATCGAGAGATGCCTTTCTGTATGAATGTGCGAGCGAGCCAGCGGTTAAAACCCCGCCTTGATGGCGTGCCGCCGCGAAGTCCGCCTGCGCGGACTAGGAACAGGCAGTAGTTATGTTTCCCCTTGCTCGCGCCGGTTGTATGCCTGCGCCCGCGCACCCCTCTCCCGCGCACGGGGGAGGGGCCGGGGGTGGGGGTCTTCCATACATATAGTCCCCTTCCCAATGAAATGAGAAGGGTAGTCCCCTTCCCAATGAAATGAGAAGGGTAGTCCCCTTCCCAATGAAATGAGAAGGGTAGTCCCCTTCCCAATGAAATGAGAAGGGGACCTGGATACGCGAACGTTACATGCTTACGCTCAGTGCAGCGTAAAGAGGCTATTGGCGCTGGTGCCGACATGGGTCAGCAGCACGCCGAAGGCAATAGTAAGCGCGATAATGCCAATGACCGAGAGCGTCATGGTCAGGTTGACGGAGCCGGGAATCGTCAGGCGGTCGCGCTTGGCCGGGTCCACTGCGAACATGCGCCACAAGACGTTCACGTAGTAGACGATGGCGATGGCGCTGTTGAGCAGGCCCAGCACCACCAGCCAGGTCAACCCGGATCCCTGTTGCCAGGCAGCGAAGAAAATGAAGAGCTTGCTCATAAAGCCAGCCTGCGGTGGAATGCCTGCCAGCGAGAGCAGGCAGAGACCCATGCCAAAGGCAATCCACGGGCTGCGGCGACCGAGGCCGTCGAAGTCGCGGATGTTCTCTTTGCCCGTCGCGTCGGCCAGACCAATGATGCCAGCGAAGGCGCCGATGTTGGTCACGACATAGACCGCCAGGAAGGTCAGCAAGCCCAGGATGCCTGCAGCCGTGTTATGGATCATCACCGCTGCGAGGCCGACGAGCAGGTAGCCCGCCTGACCGATACTGCTATAGGCCATCATACGTTTGATGTTGGTCTGGAGCAGTGCAATCACGTTGCCGAGTGTCATCGTAATCGCCGCGATAATCGCTACCATCACCCAGAGATAGTTGCCGCTGACGCTGGCGAGGCCGCCGAAGACGAAGATGCGCATGATGGCGGCGAATCCGGCGGCCTTCGAGCCGACCGAGAAGAAGAGTGTGGCTGGCGTCGGCGCGCCTTCGTAGATATCTGGCGCCCACATATGGAACGGGACCGCCGAAATCTTAAAGCCGAAACCGACGAACATAAAGACCGCGCCCGCCAGCAACATCAGATTGCCGCTGAGGATGCCGTGCTGCGGGCTGGTGATGACCGCCGCTATCGCATGGAGATCAGTCGTGCCCGTCACGCCGTAGGTCAGTGCCATGCCGTAGAGCAGGATTGCTGAGGACATCGCGCCGAGCAAAACATACTTGATTGCCGCCTCTGCCGAGCGCGTATCCGTGCGCGAGAAGCCCGCAAGGATATAGAGCGGGATGCTGGTCAGTTCCAGCGCGATATAAATCGTAATCAGTTCGCCGGTGCTGCCCATCAGCATCATGCCGGCAACTGAGAACAGGATCACGCTGTAATACTCGCCGGGTGTCACACGCAGATACTTTTCCGCATAGCCATAGGAGGCCAGCATGACGCCGAAGGCGACGATCAGGAAAAGGAACTGGAAGAAGAGCGAGTACTGGTCTCCCAGCAACATGCCGAAGAAGCCGCTCGTCGGGCGCGGGCCGAAGAGACTGGTCGCCAGCGAGATGCTGAAGAACGTTGGCACCGCCAGCCCGATGATCGCCACCGCCGTCACCAGGCCGCGACGCTTGGTGAGCAGATCGAGGCCCAGCACCAGGAAACCAAGCAGCACGACACTGAGTTCGGGTGAGAGCAGCCAGAACTGTTCGATTGTGATTTGAGAGGTCACGGGTTTGCTCCTGCTTCTCGCCTAATGAAGTGTCAATGACTGCATCGTCGTCAGCATTTGATGCAGGCTCGGCGTTATCACATCAACCAGGAACTTCGGATAGACGCCGACGACGAAGATGATGATAATCAACGTCGCCAGCGGCAGGAACTCCGCCACCGAGTTGACATCCGTGAGCCAGCTCCACCGCATATTCAGCGGTCCATAGAAGGCGCGGCGCAGCATCCAGAGCAGGTAGCCAGCCGTCAACACCACGCCGAAAACCGCGAAGATCGTCTGCACTGGCAGCGTCGCAAACGAGCCGGTAAAGACCAGATATTCCGCCACGAAGCCCGCCAGCGCCGGTAGACCCAGCGAAGCGAAACAGGCCATCGAGTAGAGCGTGATTTCCCTGGGCATGCGGTCCGCGATGCCGCCGAAGATGTCTATCTCGCGGGTATGCGCCTTCTCATAGACCACGCCGACCGCGAAGAAGAGCATACCAGTGATTGCGCCGTGGGTGAACATCTGAAGCGTTGCGCCGGTCAGCGCCGCCTCGCGGAATTGCATCAGGTTCGCGCCGCCCGCCGCCGCAGCAGCGGCAGCCGCCACGCCCAGCAGCACATAGCCCATGTGGCTGACGCTGGCGTAAGCGATCATCTTCTTCATGTCTTTCTGGACCATCGAAGCGCCAGCGCCCCAGAGGACGTTGATGGCGGCGAAGATGCCCAGCACTGGCGCCACCTGCTCCACGCCGTGCGGCACGAAGCCCAGGCAGATGCGAATCAGACCATACGCGCCCATCTTGAGCAGCACGCCGGCCAGCAGCACGCTAACGGCGGTTGGCGCTTCCGTATGCGCATCCGGCAGCCAGGTATGCACCGGCCAAACGGGAATCTTCACAGCGAAACCGGCGAAGAGCAGCAGGAAGAGCAGGATCGGCAGCGAAATCGTGCCACCAAAGAGCGGCAGCGTGCCGGTGATCTGCGACCCCACGCTGGCGAAGTGCTGATAGCTGGCGTCTGTCCCGCCAGTCTGCACATACAGAAAGAAGATGCCCGCCAGCGTGATGGATGAGCCGACCAGCGTGTAAATCAGGAACTTCCACGCGGCGTATTCGCGGCGCTGGCCGCCCCAGATGCCGATTAGCAGGAACATCGGAATCAGTTCGACTTCCCAGAAGAGGATGAAGAGGAAGAGGTCGAACGAGGCGAAGACGCCCATGACGCCGGTTTCCAGGAAGAAGAGCATCGCCATGTAGAACTTGATGCGCTTATCTACGTGCCAGGAGCCGATCACCGCCAGGAAGGTCAGCAGGCCGTTGAGGAAGATCATCGGCAGGCTGAGGCCGTCCGCGCCGAGCGCATAGTTGATCTGGAAGTGGAACGTGCCAATGGTTGCGTTGATCCAGGGCACATTGATGAACCAGGTTGGATGCTGCACATCCCCGAAACCCTGGCCGTTGATGAGCAGCCCGATATAGAGCCACGCGCTCAGCACGAGAACGATGAAGCTGCCAGCGGCGGCAATCGGCTTGACAATGTTGGCCCAACGGTTCGGTATCAGCAGCACAAGCATGCCGAAGAGCGCGGGCAGGAACACGACAAATGTTAAAAGTCCCATCGTAGTATCTCCTTTCCCTCGCTACTTCCCAATCGCGCCGGTGGCGAAGAAGATAATGAGCAGGATAATCATTGCGCCACCAAAGAGCGCCGCGCCGTAGTTCTGGAGCTTGCCGGTCTCGGTGCGCCGTGTAAGGCTCCCCAGGCTGCGCACCGCTTTGGCCGAGCCGTTGACGATGCCGTCAATGATGTATTTGTCGAAGAGCGCCGCCAGATTGGCGAGGCCCAACGCGATGTATTTGACGATCAGCGCGTAGAGATCGTCGAGATAATACTTGTTGTAGAGCACCCGGTGAACGAACGCGCCGATAGGGTTGCTGGTGAAGGCAGTCGCCGGAACGATACCCAGGCCGTACATCAACCAGGCAAGGGCGATGCCCAGCACGCCCGCGCCGACACCGAACAACGTCAGCAGGTCCAGCCCAGGCGTCACTGCGAAGCTCACGTTGACGCCGCTATTGAGGAACCAGGCGAATCCCTGATTCAGTCCGGTGAAACCAGCAAGACCAATGAGAACGGTTGCCGCCGCCAGCACCATCAATGGGAAGGTCATCGAGAGCGGCGATTCATGCGGGTGCGCATCGCCGCGATACTGATCGCGTCCGCCCCAGAGACCGCCGAAAGCACCGCCCTTGCCGCCGAACGTCATGAAGAACAGGCGGAACATATAGAAGGCGGTCAGGAAGGCAGTGAAAAGCGTCATGCCGTAGATGATGTAGTCGTGCTTGTCCCAGGCCGTGCCGATGATCGGGTCTTTGCTCCAGAAGCCAGAGAACGGCGGGATGCCGGAAATCGCTAGATTGGCGATCAGGAAACAGATGGCGGTCACTGGCATGAACTTCGCCAGGCCGCCCATCTTGCGCATGTCCTGCACACCATGCGCGTCTTGCGCCGTCACCAGCGCGTGAATCACGCAGCCGGAGCCAAGGAAGAGCAGCGCCTTGAAGAAGGCGTGCGTAAAGAGATGGTACATGCCAAGCGTATTGCTATCTCCGACCGCCAGGCCGACGAACATGTAGCCAAGCTGGCTGATGGTCGAGTAGGCCAGCACGCCCTTGATGTCATAGCGTGTCAGGGCGATGGTCGCCGCGAAGAGCGCCGTGAATGCGCCGATGTAGCCGACCACCTCGAACGCCTGCGGTCCAGCGGCCTGCGCATAGATCGGGAAGAGCCGCGCGACGAGGTAGACGCCAGCAGCGACCATCGTGGCCGCGTGAATCAGCGCGCTCACTGGTGTCGGGCCGGCCATTGCGTCTGGCAGCCAGGTATGCAACGGGAACTGCGCGGATTTGCCGACGGCGCCGCAGAAGACCAGAATCATCGCAATTGTTATCAGCGACTTATCTACGTGCAGCGTCGCCGTATTCAACGCGACGAAGTTGAAGGTGCCGGTCTGGAAGAAGAGAATCAGGATGCCGATCATGAAGCCAAAGTCGCCCAGGCGTGTCGTAACGAAGGCTTTGACCTGCGCGGGTGGCGGATAAGGCAACTCAGAGCCGCGCGGAGGCGGCGCATGATAGAACCAGAAGCCGATCAGCAGGTAGGACGAGAGGCCCACCAGTTCCCAGCCGATGAAGATGACCAGCAGGTTCGCGGCCAGCACCAGGATCAGCATCGAGAGCGTGAAGAGCGCCAATTCGATGAAGAAGCGCGCATAGCCGGGGTCGCCGCGTGTGTAGCCGGTTGAATAAATATGCACCAGCAGCGAGACGCCCGTCACCACCACCAGCATGATGACCGTCAGCGAGTCCACGCGGAAATCTATGGGATAGGTGAGGTTGCCGAAGTTAAACCAATCGTAGAGGTGGATGAAGCGGCCCGCCGTCAGCAAATGCGTGCCGCCCGGCCCGACCACCGGATTCTGAAGGAACTCGACCAGTAGCGCGATGGAGAGGCCGAACGCGCCGAGCAGTCCGGCAATGCCAATCCAACTGCACAACTGCGCCCAGAACGGCGTCGAACCGCCATGTCCGCCGTGGTCGTCGTGCGTGCTATGAGTGCTATGATTCCCGTGTTCGGCCTGGGCCGCTTGGGCTGCGTGCGCGTCCGGCGCCTCGCCGCCATCAGGACTTTCGCCGCCGTGCTGGGAAGCCGCAATCGGCAGCGGCGCACGCGAGAAGCGCATCACGATATAGATGAGGACTTCGAGCGTGAGCGCGGCGAGGACTGCCGCCGGAATCAGCCAGGCGAAATCTACTAAGATCATCTCTGTATGCTCCGTAGCCATGAGCGCCCTGGAATGCGCGTCAAGCAGTGTCGTTATGCGTTCCGGTTGTACTACGGAGTACTACCAGCGCATCAGGTTGATCTCACCAACGTCAATTGTGTTGCGGCGGCGATAGATTGCAATAATCATCGCCAGCGCGACCGATGCCTCAGCGGCGGCGACCGTGATGATGAAAACTGCGAAAATCTGGCCGGTTAAGGGATTGTTTTTCGGCTGCTGATGAAGGAACGACGAGGCAAACGCCACGAGCGTAATGTTGACGGCGTTGAGCATGATCTCAATGCCCATCAGGATGGAGACGGCGTTGCGTTTGCTCAGCGCGCCGAAGAGGCCGATGCAGAACACGACTGCGCCCAATACCAGAAATGCTTGCAGACTGACACCCATCGCGTCTATTCCTCCTCCTCACGCCCAATCATAATCGCACCGACGATAGCCACCAGCAGAACGACCGATGCAATCTCAAACGGTAAGACGTAGCTGTATTGGAAGGGGCTATAGAGAAGCTGGCCCAGCCGCACCACCGTGCCGCCCACGCCGCTCCCTTCTCCCGCCAGCAACACAGGCGAGGTTGCCGTGCCAATTGCCATCACGCTATGGCCCACGGCGTAGATAATGCCGCCGCCCAGCAGGATGCAGATCAGCGCGGCCAGCCACCATTGCGTGCTGAAGGGATTGCTGTTGCGCCCCATGCTATGTTGTGTGAGCATGATGGCGAACAGAATCAGGATGGTGACGGCGCCAGCATAAATCAACACCTGGACGATGGCGATGAATTCGGCATTCAGCAGGATGTAGATACCGGCGGCTGCGCCGAAGACGACGATCAGCGCCAGCGCGGCGTGAACGATATTGCGCTGCAACACCACCGCCAGCGATGCACCTACCAGGACGATGGCGATGACCCAGAACGCTATGCTAGCGAGATCAACGTGCATAAAGAACTATCCTCCAAAGGGATGCGGATGGGCAACAGCGTGTCACCGTGTCTACCGTGTCTACCGTGGGAGGTGTTATGAGGTGGTGAGACGACACGCAGCCCAATGCAGAACGCCATCGCTTATTGTATCACTCTCTGTCAATTTGACAAGCCAGCTAACCCGCTTGTATTGCGCCCTGGACACACTTGCTTCCTGTTGGCAACATCGCAGTGACACCATAAGCAAGAACGACTCAACCCGCTCCATCGCCACTCCGAAAGTCAGATAGGCCAGACGAGACCTCACCCCCTAGCCCCCTCTCCGGCGAGGAGAGGGGGAACCAGAGTGACCTCATCTCTCACTCATAAGGAACGGGGGAAGCAGCGTTCCTAACTGGCCAATTTGCATAACACAAGGTTCGCGCTAGTACCCACAGCCTATAGTTGGCCGGTACGCTGCTGAACGTGCTACACTGGCGCGGGATGACGCAACGAGCCGATAGCGTTCCCAGCCAAGCTGGTTGGCGTGATCGTGCCGGTTGTTCGCAGACATGCTTGTCTGCGTCACCTGTTATCATTGCCGGAATCCCTGGCGTTCCTGAAATTGTCGTGAGTACAGAAGTAAAGGGAGACACCATCTATGGGTGCTGCGAGTACGCTGTTTCATCTTCTTGGCGCGCTACGCCGGGCAATCGGGCGAGTTCTCATCTTCTTCATACTATTCTTCATCATCGGGGCCGCCATCATCGAAATCATCGGCTACGCTGTTACTAACCCTCACGGATTCGCGATCCCGACGCATATCGCCGCTGCCGTGACGGGCATTGTGCTGGGGTATGCCGCCGCATTGACCGTGCTGGTGGGCGAGGCGATTCGCTTCCTGATTGACGCCATCCGCGATGTCGAGAAGGGTGTGCAGGCGGAGGTCGGCGGCGGCGTGAAGATTCTTGACCGCATCATCGCAGCGGTCGAAGGCAAGGCAAGCGGTAAGTGATGAGTACGACCTGGAACCCGGATGCGCTCAGTGGAATGCGCCTGGGAACCTGTATTCTCGAAGAACCGCTGAGTATCGGCGGCATGGGCGCGGTGTTTCTGGCTCGCCAGGAACGCCCGCATCGCCATGTCGCCGTCAAGGTCATCCATCGCCAGCTTGCCAATGATCCCGACGCCTGGAAGCTCTTCCTGGCGCGATTCCAGCGTGAGGCGGACGCAACTGCCTCGCTGGACCATGCCAACATTGTGCCGATCTATGAGTTTGGCGAGATGGGCGATATCGCCTATCTCGTCATGCCGTATCTGCCGGATGGCTCGCTTGCCACGCTGATCGAGCAGGGCGGACCGCTGCCATTGCAACAGGCTGTCCAGTACATCGAGCAGGTGGCGGCGGCGCTCGATTATGCCCATTCGCAGGGCATCGTTCACCGCGACGTGAAGCCCTCCAACATGTTGCTGCATCCCGATGGCCGCGTTCTGCTGGCGGACTTCGGCATCGCTCGCCCGCTCGACCTGCCGGACCTGCTGGCGAAATCGCCGTCTGGCGCTCTGCTGCACCCCGGCAATACCGCGCTGACACAGGCGGGATCCTCGATGGGTACGCCCGAATTCATGGCCCCCGAACAGGTGCGTGGCGGCGCAATTACTCCAGCGACAGACATTTATGCGCTGGGCATCGCCTCCTATGAGATGCTGATGGGACAGACGCCGTTTGGTGGCGGCGATGTGACGACGGTGTTGCGGCGCCAGCTCGTTTCGCCGCCGCCGCCGCTGCGCACTGCTCGTTCGGATATTCCGGCGCGCGCCGAAGAGGTCGTCTTCTGGGCACTGGCGAAGGACCCGCATGACCGGCCCTCCACCGCTGGCGAGTATGCCAAAGCCTTGCGCGCGGCGACCCGCAATCGCACACTGGGAGCATTGGGTGGCGCTGCCGCCTGGTTGCGCCCTCAGCCATCGTCTCAGGCGTCGCTCGCCGCGCCATCTGCCCCGCTGGGTCCGTTGGGGCCAGCTTCGCCGGTCGCCATGCGCGAAGCCGCGTCTGATCCACGCTTCCCCACGCCGACCATGCCACTACCACAGGGCGTCTTGCCGCGCTCCAGGCCAACACTCACTGGCTCCGATGACAGCGCAACCAATGCCGTCAGCGCCGCCGATGCGGCAGATCGCACGATTACGGTCGGTGCGGGCGGCGTCGCCGTGCAATCGCCTGGCTGGGAGACGCAGACCGAGGCCGGTGGATATGGCGGCGCTGGGGGTGGTGGCGCGCCACAGTGGCCTGCGCCGCAGCCGCGCGGGCCGAACAAGAAGCTGGCCATTGGCGCTGTCGCCGGTTTGCTCATGGGCATCGTCGCCATCATCATCATTGCGGCGCTGGCGGTCAATACCGTGCAATCGGTGCTGGGAACATCGGGAACGCCCGGAACTGTTACGAACACTCAGCACACGGTGACGCCGCTGCCCACGGCGACGCGCGTTCCGCCGACCGCCACGCCAACGCCGGTGACGAACTGGTTGGTGGTCTCGCCGACCAGCATAGCATTGAGTTGCAGATCGAAGAGCAGCGCTACGCTGCGGTTGACCAATGAGGGGCCGGAGAGCGTTGACTGGCAGGCGCAGGTGCAGAATGAACAGGGAGGCTTTGGCGCTGGCATCAGCATTACGCCGATGAGTGGATCGCTGGACTCCGGCCAGAGCGTGCGTATCACCGTCAGAAACACCGCAACCTTCTTTGGCCATCAGGGTGATATCGTCTTCAGCGTCGTATCCGGTCAGCAGGCGGGTACCCCCGCTGATGTCACGTATTCGGTCAGTTGCGGCGGTGGTGGATGAACTGGGCTGGCAAGGATTGCCGGCACATGAATAGCGCCTGAGCGTCTGATGGACGAAGCCTGCCTCCGCAGGCAGGAAGTAGATGAGTGAACGTGCTACCTTTTTGCGGATACGTGGGCCTGCGCAACGGCTGCTTCAATTTGTTCGCGGAGTTTTTTCGTTGGCGCGAAGCCATAGTTGACGGCCTGTACACGGTTGTGCGCATCGAGAACCACCGTGGTCGGCACGGTCAGGACGTGGTAGCGCCCGGTCAATTCGGGCGATGAGGGCGCATCTATCCAATCAATCACTACCGTGTCACCGTGGGTCGCGGCAATCTGCTCCAAAGCAGGACGTTGGAGTGTATGGCAGGGGCGGCACGTTTCGCTGCTGAACGCGAGGATGCGTACCGGAGATGTCGTCGCCGTGAGGTTTGCTGGCAAGGGCGCCGGTTCAGCGCCAGCCGCGAAGGCCAGCGCCCGCTGGTTGGCGATGACGCCGCGCACAATGGATATGATCGCCCACAATGCCAGCGCCACCAGCGCCACAATGCCCAGCCGTAGAACCAATCCTGGCATACTGTGTTCTTCCTTCCTCGTTATCTTCAGGTAACGGGCAGACAGGAATGTCTGCCCTACCAGAAGCCTTCTCCAACAGGCGAGTATGTCCGCCCTACCGTAAAGTAGCCCAATCCATCACTACACGCCGCGCCAGTGGAACCCACCGCTGTAGCGCACGCGCGGCGCTATTCCCAGCCGGCCAAGCTGATAATAGACAAAGCAGCCTGCGCAGAAACCAACGGTGAGATTGAGCGTCGCCAGCACGAAAACAATCAGATCGAGCGTCCAGCCGATGGCGGGCGCTTTTGGCAGCGCGTAGAGGAATATGCTGGATGCAATAAGGAACACAGCGCCAACTGCCTGCGCAAAGCGATGTGGCGCGGGATCATCCTCGACAATGCGCGGGCGCAGCAGCTTTGTGGGCACGACGACAAAGCGATAGAGTAAGCGGAACGGGCCAATCGCCGGCACAAGCGCGCTCAGCGCCAGCGCAGCGGCGGCAATGACCACCAGCCACGGCGCCTGCAAGATGAACGCCAGCGCCGTGAGCAGGACCACCCCAGCCTGCGAAAACTTGAGGAGGTGCGTATCTACACGCGGTACCCCAGGGAGAAGAGCAGCAGAAGAAGTAGCCGGATCAGACATGGATGATAGCCCTCCTGAATTGAGCGCGCTGTCATGAAGTTGACTTTTACAATCAACTTTGTGCAGTATTGCGCTTTAGAAAGTATAGTGAGGGATGGGCAAGCCTGTCAAGGGAATTTCTACAGGTCAGTTTTGCCTGCTATGAATTGCCCCGATGAAGTATGCCAATTATGCCAGAAAGAGCCAATTGTTCCAGGAAAGCGGCGGGGTACGATAGACCGCGAAATCATTGAACGAGCCGCTCTCGGCGAGGAGACCCAGGAAAATACCCACGCGACCGCTCGTGAGCGAGGCGATCAGATAGCTCCCCACCCAGTGACCATTGATGAAGAAGGTGTAGGCGTTGCCGCGCATGATGGCAACGAGTCTGTTGCTGGCTCCATAGGCAGTATGGATAGCTGAACTGCTCACAATTTCTATATCGTGCGGATTATCCGGAGGGCCGTCTTCCAGCCACCATTCGCCTGCTGGCGTAATCCCCCAGGTAAGGAATGTATCAGTTGCCAGATGTGCTCGCAACACCAGTCCTGCCTGGGCGTACTCGTCACTGCTATCTAATCGTTCGGTGACTGCCAGCGTTATATCGCCATAGGTTTGCGGCCTCAATTCATAGAGCGAGCCAGATTGCTTGTTGGTCAGAACATACGAGCCATTGGTATATATGGCGCTGCCATACGTGGTATCTACTGGCCATAGCCCATTATTCGCCGTCATGGCATCGGCAAAGAGCGGAGGCTGAGCCAGTATGCCCGCCAGATGCGTCTGATACGCTTGCTGCTGCGTGAGAAGCGCGCTGATTCCGGCGGCGATGAGCAACGCCGTGAGCAGCACTGACGCCGCATACGCGAAAGGTGCGTGTACCTGCCAGCTCCAGCGCCCTTGCGGCCTATCACCATCTTGCAGCAGCCGCTCAACTACATCGGAAATATCGCGGAATGGGAGACTGGTCCGCCCCATGATGAGCCGCAACGCTTCATCCGAAGCGGCCTGTTCAGCCTCAGAAGCATCAGGAGCAATGGTCCAGGCAAAGACATCGCTCACAGCATCAATGATGAAGGTTCGACGCCCGAAGTTCGCCAGCCGCGATTGTTCGACGCAGACAGAGCGGATGGCCTCCCATTGCACCATCTTTGGCGTGCCGCTGCGTTGCCAGGCAATGCCATCTTGCGAGAGCATCAGCGTCTCATCGCGCGGTGGATGTTTGCGGTAATACAGGTGAAACAGTGACGGAGAGAGGTGGTAGAGGCCAGGGAGCAGAAAAACTAGACTAAATGCCGTTGATAGCAAAGACCGCCCTATATCTGGCCACTCAGAGACCGCAATGAGTAATGTCATTATGCCAGCGAATAGCGGTATGCCACCCGCAAGAACAGTTCCTGGCTCTAGGTTCCAGTCAGTGTCCCTGCGTTTTGCTGTTCGCATGAGCGGCCCCAGATACAATGCTTGTTGTGGCTGGCCGTCAGTGAGGGATGGCTGATCCGCTGCCAGTGGCGCAATGTCAGCATTACCACTGGCAGCGGCAGCCCGGATTGCCAGTATGCGTTCTACATCCGAATCCCCGCGATAAGTTGGCAACAGGAGCAGGTAGAGGACGAGAATACCGGCAAATCCCCAGAAGCCAAACCATCCATATGGAATGTTCAGCCACCAGGAGAGCGCAAGATACAATATCGCCACCCCGAAAGCTATGAAATAGAGTGTTCCCAATGGATAGCGTTTGCGCTGCTCGCGGCGTAAGAGTGCTTCGAGCCTGCGCGTGCTGCTGCCAAGCAATCCATCGAGTTCATTGCGCCGCTTCAGCAGTTGTGTCTCGCGCTGCTGCATCTGCGTGGCCCGCCAGCGCGCTCTCCGCGCCGTTGCCGCCCGCCGTCGCTCTCGCCTGGCTGCTGCCGTTCGCTCGTTCATCGCCGCTACTATTTCTATTCCTTGTGCCGTATAGCGCCCGGCTATTATAGCCTATATGGCAGTATTTGAGAAGAGGGCAACTCTGGTATCATGGGTGGAGAGCTTGGGATATTAAGAACGAAATAGAGACGAATGATGCGCTATGTGGCTGTGGTGAATGTGAGTACCGGCGAGACGCTGGCGACGCGCGCCGTTGTCGCGGAGACGCTGCTCGCGCGTTTCCTCGGCCTCCAGGGTAAACGCGCGTTGCCGCAGGGCGGGGGATTGGTGTTGCTGCCGAACAATAGCATCCACACCCTGTTCATGCGGATGCGCATTGATGTAGTGTTCGTTGGCGCGGAGGGAAATGTTGTGCGCGTTGGCCATCGCTTGCGTCCCTGGCGAATCGGCCCCATTGCTAGCGGGGCACTTTATTGCGTGGAACTGCCGGAGGGAGCAGCCGCTAGCACCAGCGTCGGGCATCGCATCGAACTGCGCGCGGTCCCATGATGAGCCGAACTGTGGCAATAGATCGGCTCATAAATACAAATAATGGGAGCAACCCAAGTATCGGGTTGCTCCCATTCGCTCAACTGGCTGGATTAGCAGGGGATGCTAGAAGCCCCTGCGCTCACGCGGCTGCCGGCGCTGCTGCTTCTGTGGCTTGGAGGGCTTGCGGCTGGAACCCCAGTCGTCTTCCTCCTCCTCGTCGTAATCCAGTTCGTCCTCATCTTCGTCCAGGCTATCATCGAACGACGCTTCTGCCTGATCTTCGACTTCATTTGGATCGAAGTCGGTGACAATCGCTGGCTCTGGCGTCGTGGTCTGGCTGAACGGTTCAAGATCATCCATCGCGCCCGCTTCGATGTCTGGCACCTCGTCGCCGTCCATTTCGGCGGAACTCTTCATCAGGAGATCAATATTGGCAAGGTCTGCCAGCGAAGAGATGACCGGGCGCGCAGGCTCAGGCTTCTTCTCAGGCGCTTTGCTGGCTTTCGCTTTCGGTGTTGCCTTTGGCTCCGGCTCGATGCCAAAGCTCTCATCATCAATGTCTTCCACCTCGGCGCCATCGGACGCAGCGGCGGCAAGATCGCGCTTGCCCTGGGCGATATCGATCCAGAACTGCGAGTAGTAATGAGGCCGGTCCAGTTCCTGGGCGGTATCTTTCCTGCTCATCGTCACCTAATCCCGCGAGATTGCTTGCTCGCATAGCGTAATCGAGGGCACTTCAGCAAACCCTGTTCGATCCGCTCTCTAATCGTCAAAATGTCGCATCTACTATCGAGACATGTTCAGACATGCCGCCCGACAAAAAGGCTGGCTATCATCCTACCCTTCTTTCAGGCACGTTCAGTAGATTGTATGCCCTGCCAGGGCTATCTGTCAAGCACCATTACTGATTGCTCGTGCAGGATCAACTGCATGAATGAGAGGATAGCTAGCCACCGGCACGTTTGACCCGGTAGCCGAGTTCTGTCAGCTTCTTCTCAATACTGGTACGATGATCCCCCTGGATGAATATCTCGCCGCCTTTGCTGGTGCCACCAGAGCCGCAGAGCCGTTTGAGAGTCTGGCTGATACTGGCGAGGAGCGCCTCATCGTCAGGTAAGCCGGTGATCAACGTGCCTGGCTTCCCTGCGCGTCCTTTGCGGTCCAGCGTGATGCGCACCACGCCATCGCGCGGCATGCCTGGCCGCGCGGGAGCGGCAGTCTTGCCACAGCGGCAGGCGTCTTCCGGCTGATGGCATCGCTGGCAATAGCGGATCCGGCCAATACCAGTGGAGTACACTACTCGATCATGTGCCGGCATAGAAGATTCTCCATCCTCTCCAGGGTTGTATGACGAAATAGGCAGGCCAATGCAAGCGAGCGACTAAGATATGCTATCAGTGACAACTCCGGCGATGCTCGCCGCTACACTATAGACAATAGCTTGACAGGAAAGCAACTCTATGGTACGAGCCGGCTGCTAGCCAGAGGCAGCGCGCCGGAGCGACGTGAGGCTGGTACCAGAAGATTGGAAATGATCGCTGTTGTCTCACTGCAAATGGGCGTCAATAGATGGCCTTGTTAAATTTCGCTGGGCATTTTTTCGGGAGTTCTTTGCGGAGGGAGACCATTGCAGTCAGACGCCTTGCATCAAATCAGTGAAAGAACTATGCTTTTTTGCCGACACACTCTTTTAATCGTTGTAAATGTGTAACGATAATCCTTGACAGTCTTCTCAATTAGATATACAGTTATAATAACTGTAGCTGTCAAGAGCAGCCAAGAACAGCGTGGTATGAGCATCTAAGGAGGGGAGGTCGCTGTGCCGGCTCTATGCGCGATGAACACATCTTCCCGTTTGCGTTCTCGCCTGCTAGATACACCGTATGCCTGCCTCCTGGCTCAACCTGGACCCACCAGGCCACGCACGTTGCGCTTTCCTTCAGGTAGTTCCTGTACTCTCTCTAGTCTGGAAGCTACCGGAGCGCATTGGCATGACAGAACAGAGCAACCATATGAACCATATGCGGCACGTATTCTCAACGGTACTCCGAACGGTCGTATGACTCGAAACGGCGGAGTGCTATGCTGTATCCTCGTGTAACTCAGAGAGGGTGGCTATCACCGTGACTATCGAACAACCAACTACGGCATCGCATGAATCAACCCTGCGACTTGGCCAGCGTCTGCGCCGCGCGCGACTCACACGCAATCTCACACAGGGCGAGGTAGCAAAGAACCAGTTTAGTGTCTCCTACGTTTCAGCAGTCGAGCGTGGTCAGATACGCCCATCGCTTGGTGCTCTAGAAAAATTGGCCGAGCGCTTGCAAGTACCGATCACGGATTTGCTCTCTGAGGGTGAGTTCGAGACGCGCTATATGGGGCCGACGTCAGAGTACCGCGAAACGGTGGCCGAGCGACATCGTGAGGAGGTCGAAGCCACGTTGCGGCAGGCGCAGATTCTCTCGCGCCAGCATAAAAGCGCCGAGGCGATTGATCTGCTGCTGCGGCTGAGCAACCAACACCTGACGCCGCGCGACATTGCCACACTCCAATGGCATCTGGCCTATTGCTACATTGACCAGGAGCGCGGCGAGGAGGCGCGCCGGGTGGCGCAGGAAGGCATTCCGCTGGCAGAGCGTGCCGGTGAGCGCGAGCTGGCCGAGCGCCTGCGCAACGAACTTGGCAACGCCTATTCGCTGCTCCACAGCCACGCGGTTGCCCTGGATCAGTATCGCGCTTGCCTGCGGGCTATTGAAGATAATGTCGTCCGCGATCCCGCCTTCAAAGTAAACGTCCTCTTCAATATCGGCAACCAACACTGGTATCTGGCTGAGTATGACGACGCCATCCAGTATTTGCATCAAGCGGCAGAGGCAGCCCAGGACGTGATTCGCCCGGAAACGCTAGGCGCTATCTATTGGAGTCTCAGTCTGGCGCTCGGCAACAAGGGCGACACAGCGGGAGCCAAGAGCTATGCGCTGCGTAGCATTGCCGCCTATGAAGAGGCAGCGAATCGCCAGATGGTGACGGCGGTGTATAATCGCCTGGGCAACGCCTATGCGCAGTCTGGGCAGGTGGATGAGGCGCTCGCGCAATTGAACAGCGCCTATGCCATCGCCTCTGGCCAGCAGGATGCGCGCAGCCTTGCCGAAGTGCAACGCAGCCGCGCGTTGATCTACCTCAACGAGAAGCGGACGAATGAGGCGGCACAGGCGGCGGACGAAGCTATTGCCTCCGCTGAGCGCCTCGATGATCCGGTGCAACAGGCGACCTCCATGCTGGTGCTGGCGCGTGTGCAAGAGGCGCAGAAGCATCCACGCGAGGCAACGGCGAGCTTCGAGAAAGCCATCGAAGTGCTGCAATCCGTCGAATCGCCTGAACATCTGCGCGACGCCTATGCGCAGTTCTCAGAGTTCCTGGAACGCCAGGGTGAGAGCAAGCGCGCGTTCGAGATGCTCAAACAAGCATACAAGGTTGCGCCGCACAGCTAAGCGCACCGCAGCACACACCCACCTTCTCTGAGAAACAACCGGGCAGGTCGCCGTTCTATCAGAAGTGAGCGCGGCGACCTGTCTGTATGCTGCCTGCGGCTAGTGCGCTGGCGGTGGTCCGCCCTCATGCGAACAGCGCGCCATCACGCCGGTAGAAAGGGACTGGCGCACATTTCCTCCTACCTCTCTCGCAGCCTGTGATGTTGCCTTCAATGCAGTGGGTCGTACACCCATGCGTTCAGCGCGCCGCGATGTCGTGCGGCTGCAACTGGGCTGCGCTACCTGCGTGATTACATGATAGCGGCGTGCCCGATGTGACGGGCAGGAAGTGGATCGGGCGGATAACTGGCGCATCATGAACTCCATATTTCCAGGTGACATTTCCAGGCGACATTGAATGATTCACAAAGGTTCCAAACCCACCTGACTTTCGGCTGCTGCTCCGCACGAGGCGGGTCAGCCAGGTGAGTGGGGGTCAACTATTCGATACAGCAGGAGCGGGCATAAGAGGAAAAACGCCGCAAAATAGCAAAAAACATGGCAAAAACAGGAAAAAGCGGCTGGGTGCCAGGCGTCCTATTGACAAGACTATGCCATAATTGAAAGTGGCATGCCCTTCCCATTGTGAAATGGCATCAATGACGGCGCAGATGGCGAATGTCTATGTCGTGCTGCGTGTACACTGGTATGGTGTGCATCTGAGGCCGCATGGATGAAGCACTCATCGGATTCGGATTGGTTCGACTGGCAAGAGAGACCTAAAGAGACAGGAGCACTAGATGCGGGTGGATGTCACTCGGCAAGCGGGGGCAAGCAATAATCAGCGGCCCCAGCCAGCGCGCAGGGGAAAGGCGAAGGTTTCTCCAACCTGGCGTATGCGACGCGCCGGTTTCTTTTCATCTGTACGTCTCGCCATCATGCGGCTCACGCGCAGTTGGGAATTGTTGCTGGCGGTGGCTGTTGGCATGCTTGTCGCGGTGGTTCTCATCTGCACCGTGCCGCTCTACAATTCTCTCGTCGCCAATATTCAACTGCAACGGGCCATCAATACTGACGATCCTACCATCCGCAATATCCAGCCGATTGTGCAGAACAATCAGATCAGCACAGGTCTGCGCGATCAAGACAACGCGGCGGTGCGGGCGCTGGCGCAACGCTACCTCAGCGGCGCGACCCTCGCCACCCCAACCTATTACCCCGTCTCCGCCAATATGCTCTTGCTTCAGGCGGGGGCGCAGGCGTATCTCCCTTCCGACCCAAAGACGCCGAATATCGTCTTCGAGGCATTCGACTATTCCGCCGCCGCGCCACATATGCACTTCATCTCAGGGACGACTCCCCAGGACACCAGCGCCAATCAGAAGCCACAGGTGGTGGTCACGCAGCAGATGGCGCAAGACTTCAATCTCAAGGTCGGTTCACCAATCAAGGGAACGGAGTTCGGCGACCATACTCATATCATCACGCTCACGGTTTCCGGTATCTGGGCGCCGAATGAAAATGATCCCTTCTGGAATGGCGAGACGTTTGCCCGCGCCACTTCCGGAACTGTCGTCTACAAGTTGCTCATCACCTCGAACACATTCTTCACACAGTTGAGTGTTTTCTCCTCGGTTGGCATGCACCAGAACTGGATTTATTATGCCAATCCCAACGCCATCAACATGAGCAACATCGGGCAGATTGCCACAAACATCGGTCAAATGCGTGCGCGCCTCAACGGTAACGTCGCCACGTTGCCGGGCGTCGGTGACGTGACGCTGCAAACGCATCTCGATAGCGTCATCAACGATATCCAGTCCCAACAATCATTGCTCACCTTGCCGCTCTATGTGATCGTGGCGCAGATCGTTGGTCTGGCGCTGCTCTTCGTCGCGGCAATGGCTAGCCTGCTAATCGAGGGGCAAAACCAGGAAATCTCGACGCTGAAAAGCCGTGGCGCCAGCGGCATGCAGCTTTTGAGCACGTTTACCACGCAGGGCATCATCCTGGGCATCATCGCCGCGATTGCCGGGCCGTTCCTGGCGGCGGCGCTGGGGTTGGCGCTGGTTCACTGGTTCGTGCCTGCCTCTGTCATCAATGGCTCCGGCGTTGGCAGCAATTACTTCAGCCAGATCGCCAATCCAGGCGCAGCCATCCTGCCGGCCATCGTCGGCGCACTGCTGGGCGCAGGTGCGGTCGCCTTTACTGCCTGGCAATCGGCGCGGATGGATGTGCTGGCTTTCCGGCGCGAGCAGGGGCGCGCCAGCCGGGTACCGTTCTGGAAACGCTATTACCTCGATGTCGTGCTGGCGGTGCTGTGTTTGGTCGGCTATCTCGAACTGGGGCAGTTTGGTGACGCCAGCACCCGCGCGCAGATCGGTGGCAGCGCCAGCCCGCTGCTGCTGGTGACGCCTGCGCTGCTGCTACTGGCTGGCGCCCTGCTCGTCTTGCGCATTTTCCCGCTGGGCGCGGCGCTGGGCGCGCGGGTCGCCGCGCGTGGCAAAGGGCTGACCTCGCTGCTCGCCTTCTCACAGGTGGAGCGCAACCCCTCGCGCTATAGCCGCATGACGCTGCTGCTGGTGCTGGCGGTTGGCCTGGGCCTCTTCGCGCTCACCTTCGACTCCTCGCTTGTCCAAAACGGCTATGATCGCGCAGCTTATACCGTCGGCTCGGATATTCGCTTTACCGCGATCACCAGCGGGGGCAATGGCTTGGGCACGCACGATACCGCGATTCTGATGCAACGCCTGCAAAAGCTACCTGGAGTGCTGAACATCACGCAGGCGTATCGCGGACAGGCCAGCACCACGGCGGACCTCGGTGGTGAGCAGGTAAACGTGCTGGGCATTGACCCGACGACCTTCCAGCAGGCGGCTGGCGTCGTCTCCTGGCGCAACGATTACTCCAGCACGCCGCTCAGCACGCTGCTCTCCGAGATGAAGGCCAATGAGCAGGGCGGCAAGGCTGGCAGCACGGCGAATCCCATCTGGGCCATCGTCAGCACGCAATTCGCCACCCGCTATCATGTGAAGGTCGGCGATCAGTTTATCCTACAACTCAACGATACGGCGCTGGGCGTCACGGCGTTCGTCGTCGGCGCGACCACCGATGAGTTCCCCACGCTCTATCCGCAGGATGAGCCGGGCGGGTTCATCGTGGCGGACTTGAACGATTACCTCAATGCCATCATCAGCAATGCGCCTCCAGGTGTTGCGCCGAGCATCTACAGCGCCAATGAGTTCTGGATGCGCACCACGAATAATGCGGCGCAGCACGCGCAACTGATGAAGCAGTTGTCGCGCCCGGATATCATCCCGCAGTTCAACGCCGATACGCAGATTTTCAGCCTGGCGGATCAGCTTAGCAGCATCGTAGCGAACCCCATCTCCGCTGGTATGCGCGGCCTCCTGCTGGTCGGCGCGGTGACGGCGGCGCTGCTGGCAATTCTGGGCAGTATCGTGCAATCGCTGCTGGCGACACGGCAACGCGCCCGCCAATTCGCCGTCATGCGGACGGTTGGCATGTCTGGCAGGCAGCTCACCTCGCTGCTCTTGGGCGAGCAAGTCATCGTCTATCTCTTCGGGCTGATCGGTGGCACGTTGCTCGGATTGCTGCTTGCCACGGCGACTTTGCCGTTCTTACAATTCAGCGATACGACGATCAACACCGCCAGACTGGGGGTTCCATCCTACACGCTCGTTTTCAACGGTCAGACGGCGCTGTATTTCTATGTGGCGCTGGTGGTAGCGTTCATTATCGCGTTGCTCATCGCGGCGCGCTATGCAACTAGCATCGGTCTCGGCAAAGCCCTGCGCCTGGGTGAAGACTAGGTGAAGATTAATCGTTAGAGAAGGGATCGCGGCATCGTGGCAGAGATTCTCGTTGAGAGCCATAACCTGGTGAAAATCTACAAGGCAGCCGACCTCGAAGTTGTGGCGCTTCAAGGGTTGGACCTGCGGGTGCCGACCGGTGAGATGCTGGCGCTGGTAGGTCCATCCGGCGCGGGCAAAAGCACACTGCTCAACATCCTCGGCGGGCTGGATGAGCCAAGCGCCGGGCGCTGCGAAGTGGCCGGCGTTGATCTGACCCGTCTCACGGCAAAAGAGCGGTTGCTCTATCGCCGACGCATCGTTGGCCATGTGTGGCAACAGACGAGCCGTAACCTGCTGAGCGATCTGACCCTCCTCGATAATGTGATGGTGCCGATGGTGCTATCTGGATATCCCGCCAACAAGCGTCGTCGCCATGCGACTGAACTGCTGGAACTGGTAGGGTTGGGGCCGCGCCTTCACCACAAGCCAGAGCGGCTCTCCGGCGGAGAACAGCAGCGTGGCGCGCTCGCCGTGGCCCTGGCGAACGATCCGCCGCTGCTGCTGGCAGATGAGCCAACCGGCGAACTGGATAGTGTGACGGCGCAGGATGTGCTGAACCTGCTGCGGCGGCTCAATCATGAGTTGGGGCTGACGACTATCGTTGTCACCCACGACCACATGGTGGCCGCCTCGATGGACCGCTCGGTCGCCATTCGTGATGGCCGCACCAGCACCGAAGTGCTGCATGCGGAGGAAGCGGAAGAGACCGTCATCATTGACAGTGTGGGCCGACTTCAGATTCCCAAGCAACTGCTGGAGTCGCTGGACTTCCAGGGCCGTGCGCGGGTCCACTTCGCCGACGATCACCTGGAACTCTGGCCGGCTGGTGGTAACGCCAACCTGAACGGCAATGCCAGGAATGATGGGCGTGGCGCGTAGGTCCTCACCCCCAGCCCCGCTCCGCGCGAGGAGAGAGGCTGGGGCCACGCGCGCCGTTGACAAGGATTGTGCAGCGCGCGCACAATGTGCCCAATGATATGACCGATGGCCCGTATATGCCTCATGCCTCCACGTGAGCGCGCATTGCTGGGCCAGTTCCTCACCAAGTGCTGACGAAGCCGCTGGCGCAGTGGCGCGTGGCGGCCCCTCATCGCGTGAAAGGCAGGTCGTCTTATGGCGGATTTGGCGGATATGAGAACGGCGCAGGGACAGCAGGAACTCCGGCAGGTAGATCGTAGCAGCGTTACGTGGAGCTATACCAGCGGTACCAGCGATACGCCGTTGCTTGGCATGACCATCGGCGATGCGCTCGACCGCACGGCGGCGCGCTTCCCAGAGCGCGAGGCGCTGATTGTGCTGCATCAGGGATTGCGCTACACCTGGGCCACGCTGCGCGATGAGGTGGACCGCTGCGCGCGCGGGCTGATGGCGCTGGGCATTCGCAAAGGTGACCGCGTGGGCATCTGGTCGCCGAACCGCGCAGAATGGACGATTACACAGTTTGCCACAGCCAAAATTGGCGCAATCCTCGTCAATATCAACCCCGCCTATCGCCTGCATGAGCTAGAATACGCGCTGAATCAGTCCGGCTGCGTGATGCTCGTCACCGCACCCAACTTCCGCACGACGAGCTATCTCGACATGCTGCAAACGCTCTGCCCAGAACTGGAACGCTGCGCCCCTGGCCAACTTGATGCGCACAAAGCGCCGAGCCTGCGCCATGTAGTACGCCTGGGCGACGAGCGCACGCCGGGGATGTGGGTCTGGGGTGAGGTGCTGGAACGCGCCAAAGAGGTTTCGCCGGATGATCTGGCGGCGCGCCAGGCGCAACAAGAGTTCGACGATCCGGTCAACATCCAGTATACGAGCGGCACCACTGGCAACCCGAAGGGCGCGACGCTGAGCCATCACAACATCCTCAACAACGGCTATTTCGTGGCGCGGCTGCAAGGCTTCACCGAAGCAGACCGGCTCTGCGTTCCCGTCCCGCTGTACCATTGCTTTGGCTGTGCCATGGCGAATCTTGGCTGCCTGACCCACGGCGCGGCGCTGATCTACCCATCCGAAGCCTTCGAGGCGCAGGCGGTGCTGGAAGCCATCCAGTCGGAACGTTGCACCGCGCTCTACGGTGTTCCTACGATGTTCATTGGCGAGCTGGCGCATCCAGATTTCAGCAGCTATGACCTCTCGACGCTGCGCACCGGCGTAATGGCTGGCTCGCCCTGTCCGGTGGAGGTGATGAAGCAGGTGATCGAGCGTATGAACATGCGCGAGGTGGAAATCTGCTATGGCATGACCGAGACCAGCCCGGTTTCCTTCCAGAGCCACCTGGATGATGCGCTGGAACGCCGCGTCTCCACCGTCGGGCAGATTCATCCGCATGTCGAGGTGAAGATCATTGACCCCACTACCGGGCAGGTGGTGCCGGCCAATACTCCTGGCGAACTGCTGACGCGCGGCTACTCGGTGATGCTCGGCTACTGGAACAACGAGGAGGCCACCCGCGCCGCTATTGACCAGGCGCGCTGGATGCACACCGGCGATCTGGCAACGATGGACGAGCAGGGCTACGTCAACATCGTCGGGCGGCTGAAAGATATGGTCATTCGCGGCGGCGAAAATATTTATCCGCGCGAAATCGAGGAGTTCCTTTACACCAATCCGAAAGTGGTGGATGTGCAGGTCATCGGCGTGCCGGACCTCAAATATGGCGAAGAGTTGATGGCGTGGGTCAAGCTGAAAGACGGCGAAACGGCGACGCCTGATGAGATGCAGGCGTTCTGTCGCGGCCAGATCGCCACGTTCAAGATTCCACGCTACTGGAAGTTTGTAGATAGCTTCCCGATGACCGTCACCGGCAAGATTCAGAAATATCTGATGCGCCAGGAATCCATCCGCGAGCTAGGGCTGGAAGACGCCGCAAAGATGCAGACGGCGTGATGAGCATGTCGTAGCGTGACCGGCGTGCGAGCCGGCGACTAAGAACCGCGCCCGATCTCCCCTCTCCTCGTGGGAGAGGGGCGGGGGTGAGGTCTTACAATCCGGCGAACACGTCGTCTTCGGGTGTGGGATAATCGCGGTCTGAAGTTGGCGCGGGAACCAGTTGCAGCGTTTCGCGGCCCATGAACTGGCGCAGTTGCTCAGGCGTGGCCTGCGCCCAGGGGCTATCTTTGGGCATCTGCGTGGCATGGGCCATCAGCGCGCGCCGCTTCTTCTCAAACTCCTCGTCGCTCAGCGTGATGATGGTCGTAATCAGCTCATCTGGCGTGCCCATCTCCTCGACGGGAATCGTTGCCGCGTTGCCACCGGGGATAAAGTCCTCGCCTCTGGCCTGCGCCTCCTGGCGCATCTGTAGCAGGCGGCTGCGGGGCATCGCGCCGAAATAGACCTTGCGTACCCGATGTGACGCCAGTCCTTCGCTGATCTGGTGAGGATAGCGAGAACTATCGGCTGCCGCCTCGATGGCCGCCAGCGTCAGCCGGTGGATCGCCATGTGGTCATAGTGGCCGTAGCCGCCATTGGCCGCAAACGTCACCACGACATCGGGGCGAAAGCGCCGGATATGACGCACGATGCGTTCGGTCGCCTCTTCAGGGTCCGCCTCGCGCAGATGGCCGTCTCTGTAGCCCAGGAACGACACATCGGTCACGCCGACGGCGGCGCAGGCGTTGCGTAGCTCCTGCTCGCGCACCTCGCCCAGATTCTCAGGCGTCGCCAGCGCGGGATCGGCAATTTCGCCCTCCTCGCCGCGTGTCGCGCAGACAATCGCCACCGGATGCCCTGCCGCCGTCGCGCGGGCCATCGTGCCCGCCTGCCCGAACGCCTCATCATCTGGATGCGCCCAAATGCCCATCATGCTTGGCTTCGTTGCTATATCGCTCATATACTCCACTTCTTTTAGGCATTGCCGCCGCTCGCCACCCAGCCGGCGGCGGGGATATCGCGTTCGGGCGTGGGACCGCGCTGCACCGAGCGGAACTGATAGCCGCCTTCCAGCGCGTTTGACAACACTTCGCGGGCGTCGTCCACTGGAATGAAGGTCATCTGCTCATGCAGCTCTTTGGGCAAATCTTCCAGGTCCGGCTCGTTGCGCTTGGGCAGGATGATCGTCGTGATGCCCGCGCGATGCGCCGCCAGCACCTTCTCCTTCAGCCCGCCAATCGGTAGCACCTTGCCGCGCAGGCTGATCTCGCCAGTCATCGCGACATCCGAGCGCACGCGGCGGCCCAGCGCCAGCGAGACTATCGCCGTCATCATCGTCACGCCAGCCGAGGGACCGTCTTTGGGGATGGAGCCAGCAGGCACATGGATATGCAGGCTGTTATCCTCGAAGACGCGCGGGTCTATGCCCAGCACCACCGCGTTCGAGCGCACATAGGAGAGCGCCGTCATGGCGGACTCTTTCATGACATCGCCAAGCTGTCCCGTCAGCGTTAACTGCGATTCGCGGCTGCGCATCATCGCAGCCTCCACGAAGATGATATCGCCGCCCACCGCCGTCCAGACCAGACCCGTCACCACGCCGGGGCGATCAATACGTTCGGCAGCCTCCGCAAAGAAACGCTGGCGGCCCAGCAGTTCATGTACCATCTCCGGCGTCACCACGACCGGCCCGGTTTGGCCTTCGGCCATGCGCTTCGCCACTTTGCGGCAGATCGAGCCAATTTCGCGCTCCAGGTTGCGCACGCCGGCTTCGCGGGTGTAATCGCGAATAATCACCAGCACGGCGTCGTCGCCAATGGTGATTTCTTCTGGTATCAGCGCATTGGCGGCAATCTGCTTGGGCAGCAGGTAGCGGCGCGCGATGTGCAGCTTCTCTTCCTCGGTATAGCCCGCCAGTTCGAGTATCTCCATGCGGTCGCGTAGCGGCGCCGGTATCGGATCCAGCGCATTGGCCGTCGCAATAAACATCACTTTGGAGAGGTCGAACGCCAGGTCAAGATAATTGTCGCGGAACGAGTGATTCTGCTCCGGGTCCAGCACTTCCAAGAGCGCGGAAGACGGGTCGCCGCGCCAATCCGAGGCCACCTTATCCACCTCGTCCAGCATGAAGACGGGATCGTTGGCGCCTGCGCGGCGAATGGATTGCAGGATGCGCCCCGGCAGCGCGCCAATATACGTGCGCCGGTGGCCGCGAATCTCCGCCTCATCATGAATGCCGCCGAGCGACATGCGCACGAACTCGCGCCCCAGCGCCCGCGCGATGGATTGCCCCAGCGAGGTCTTGCCAACGCCCGGAGGGCCGACAAAACAGAGAATCGGCTCACGATTCAGCGCGGCTTTAGTTGGTGTTGGGCGCGCGCCATCGCTGAGTGCGTTGGTTGTGGCAGATTCCACGTTGCTCTGGCGCTCCTCTTTGAGCCTGCGCACCGCCAGGTATTCAAGGATGCGATCTTTGATCTTTTCCAGGTCATAGTGGTCTTCGTCGAGCACCTGGCGCGCGTAGGAGACATCAATCTTCTTGCCGGTACTCTTATCCCACGGTAGCGCCACCAGCGTATCGAGATAGCTGCGAATGACGCCATATTCGGGTGACATCGCCGGCAGCTTTTCGAGGCGCGATAGCTCGCGCTGCGCCTCTTTGAGCGCCTCCTCCGGCATGTGCGCTTCTTCGATCTTCTCGCGCAGCGAATTGACCGTTGCAATCTCGTCGCTCTCCTCGCCAAGCTCTTCCTGAATGGCTTTGAGCTGCTCGCGTAGATAATATTCGCGCTGCGCTTTGGTCATCTCCTCCTGCGCCTGGGCCTGAATCTTCTTGCCCAGTTCCAGCAACTCTAGCTCACGCGCTAGGAACACCGTCACCTTTTCCAGCTTCCCGCGCATCGAGTCCATTTCTAATAGCTGCTGGCGCAGCGCCAGGTCCATCTGCACATTGCTGGCGATGAAATAGACCACCTGGCGGGCATCTTCCAGGTTCATTGCCGCCAGCGCCAGATGATCGGGTAGATATTGCACGAGGCTCACCAGCCGCTGAAACTGGTCTATCACCGTGCGTTTGAGCGCCTCAATGGCGATATCGTCTGGGATGGCTTCCGGTGATAGATGGCAGCGCGCCTTCAGGAACGGCTGCTCAGTGGTGTACTCATCCACTTCGATGCGCTCGATGCCCTGCACGATAATTTGAATCGTGCCGTCGGGAATCCGCAGCAGGCGCACGATGCGTGCGACCGTCCCGACGCGGAAGCAATCATCGGGACCGGCGACCTCGACATCCGAGTCTTTCTGAGCGATGAGGCCGATGAGCCGCGAACCGCCAGCGCGCATCACGTCGTCAATCAACTGGATCGAGCGTTCCTTGCCGACGCCCAGCGGCGAGACGGCGGAAGGATAGACGACGGTATCTTTCAGGGGCAGAATTGCCAATTCGTCCGGTAGCTCAATCTGCTCTTCTTCTGGCGTCTCCGCCTCACCGTCATGCCCGCCAAAGAGAACCGAAGCTGGCATACTCACTGGGAAAATCCCCGATATACCGGGTTCGATTTGCTCATCATCTTCGGCAGGTTCCTCAGAAGAGCCGGTAGGTGTCTTCGAGACGATCTCCTGCCTGCTGGGTGTCTCATCAGGCTGCTGCTCAGGATGTTCATCGTTCTTTTCGCCGCCTGGCTCTGGCGCTGGCTCGTGCTGATCTTCTGCTATGATGGGTGCCGGGCGGTCCGCGTCGGTAGATTCGCTGGCAGGTGAATCCTGTGAATTCTGCGCGGCGGGAGTCAGTGTTGGCACGACTGCCGGCTGCTCACCTGCCGCAGATGGCTCAGTATTCGCAGTATTTTCTGCCGGCTGCTGTTGTGTGTCATCCATCGGTGTTTCCTGAGTTTCCGCTATATCTTGGGAATCATTCACAGCGTTGTCTTCAAATGGGCGATCATCAAACATTATGCAAAGCTCCTCACCGGAGTATCGTCAAAATCAGGTGGCGCTCAAGGACAATCCATGAGGCCCCGGCAACACAAAAACTGAACGACTGGCGCTCAAGAGCGATGGCTGGCGAGAGTTGGTAATGGTATGATGCCGATACCATACACGTGTTATAGGTACGGTACGCAACGCTCGCCAACAAGCGCGATATCGCCTAAGCGTAACAGATACTATGCCATATTGTGGCTAACTCCTGCCAATGATGCGCAAACGTGCGGTAAGAGTGAATTGGCGCACGCCAGGGCAGAACGCACCAGATGGGTTGGCTCACTATGCAATGAACAACGTCTCAGCTACAATACGTATGGCCAAACAGCAGGTAACGCGCCGGTTTACGCTGGGAGCATGTGGAGCAAGTGCGCTGATGGTTCGATCCGCTGCGGTTTCACTCGTATCTCTTTCTCTGGTACCTGCTGTGCCCGCGCAGAAGAAGTGATACTCATTCCGTCACCAATTCAGCATAAAGGATAAGGATAGAGCATGTCTGGTCCCGTGTATCCCAACAATCCCAACAATCCCAACAATCCCAACAACATACCCTCAAACACGCCAAACAACATACCGCCAAATAATCCAAATAATCAGTATAATCCCTTCAATAGACCATCTGAGAACGCTCAACCGCCTTCTTATAATCTTACATCACCATCACCACAATCGCCTGAGCAGACAACGATGCCGGCGAGCGGCTGGCCCTATCCGCAACAGCCGGTCGCAGGCGCGTCTGCCGTTCCACAAGGCGCAGCTTCGGTTCAGCCGCAACGCCAGACGCCGCTGCGCAATAATCGCCGCTTCACGCTCACGCTCGTGCTGATCGCGCTGGTCTTTGTGTTGTTGATAGGCGGTTTACTCTTTGCCGGCTATCAGACGGCGCAGGCGGAATTACGGCCTGCGCAGGCGGCGCAGACCTTTTGCGATGACTTGCAGGCGCAAAATTATACGGCTGCCTATGCGCTGCTCTCCTCCGGCTACCAATCCTCTGTGACGCGCGATCAGTTCATCCAATCCAGCACGCTGCAAAATAAGGTGGATGGCAAAATCAAGGGATGTCCCACGGCGAGTGGTAACGTCATTGATCTTTCCTTCAGCGCGCCCAAAGATCATGTGGCGTTTCTGGTGACGATCCTGCGCAACAAGTCCTTCAGCGGCCATATCGCGCTGGTTCAGCAGGGCGGCGTCTGGAAAGTGGATGCCATTGAGCAATCGCTGGCAGGCACCAACCTCGGACCGCTGCTGGTGGCCAATACCTTCTGCTCAGCCATTAGCAAAGGCGACTATGCGGCGGCCTACGCCACGCTTTCGAGCCGCCAGCAGAGCCTCGCCACCGAGCAACAGTTTGCCCAGCAGTTCGGCTCGGCTTTTGGCGGGGCAGTCAAACTCAGCAGTTGCACGATGAACTACACCACCTATGCTGTGCAGGCGACCGCAGCAAGTGTGACGACCACGCTGAACCTGACAATTGCCTCGCAGACCACCAATGTTGCCACAACCTTCACCTTCCGGCTGGAAAACGGCCAGTGGAAACTCGATGAATTCACACCACAGACGCCAGCGAGTTGATCGAAATCAACGAAAATTGACGACTGCATACGGGTATGCTATAACCCCCATATGCCGAGGGCGGGCGAAGCTCTGCAAGCGCCATGCGGTCGCTGCCTGACCGTAGAGACACAGCCGGTCTCCGCTTCGCACCAGCGGCGCGGTTTTTTTTGAGTGCCAGACAGAAGCGAGGATGCTCCGATGGTTCTGTATCGCCTCAAGCAACTCCTGCAATCCGTTTCCCGCGCGTTTGCGCGTTTCATTGCCCGGCTCCGGTCAGCATTTCAATCACTGGATGGCGCAGCTCTGGAACAGGAATCTGCGCATTCTCGCCAGCATACGGCGACCATTATCTCGTCTGCTACGTCGGGTGGGTTGGCTTCTGGCCGCTGGCTGGATGATACGCATCGCCTGCGGCCTCATTTGACGGCCACTTCACAGGGATGGAGTGTGCGTGATGCGGCGAATACCGCTGCTCCTCAGCCAGCGCCTTCCAACGCCGCCAATAGCGCACCGCTCACCTCATCACCCTCTATGTTTACCCCCTCACCCGCGCCTGCCTCGCGTCCGCTTGATGCCTCGCGCGAGCCGACCAGACCATTGCCGCCGCGCCAGCCGCCCGAACCCTCAACTCCGGCTGCTGTGCCATCATCAGTGCCACCACAGCCTATCACGCCCTCGTCGTGGTCCCCCGCCGTGGAGGAAGAACTGCGCGATGTCGAGAGCCGCCGTCGTCTCCTTGCGCTCAGATACCTCGTGCGCGTCGGCGTCTACAACGAAGGGTTCGTGGCGGGCGATACGCCCGATCAATATCAGCGCAGCCTGGGATTGGGGGAATCACCCTGGCAGCTTGATGACCAGGATGATGTTGAAGACTTCGATAATGGTAATGGTCATGATTCTCATGAGCGCGGCGATGCTCATAACGATGACACGCCATACGCCTGATTGGTGGGTTGCTCAACCAGATAGCGGCTGTACTCTTTAAGCGTGATGGCGTTCGCCACTTTCTGAAAGCCGGAGGCGATGAGTCCCTTCCAGGGCATATAGGGAAGCATCCGCCACATCTGGTTGTATGACCAAACTTGAAAATTGGACTTCGGTAGGAGAAACCCCAGTGCGCCATTCACCTGCTTCTGCGCCAGATTCACATACGCGCGCAGCTCGCTCTCATAGCGGGCAAAAGCTGTGCGATGATCGCCCTCCGCCGCTGCTAGTTCTCCGGCCAGCACATATGCCCCTACTAGCGCCAGGCTGGTGCCCATGCCTGTCATTGGCGAGGGACAATAGCCTGCGTCTCCCAACAGCGCCACTCGCCCGTTTGACCAGTGATCCATCTTGATCTGTGCGACTCTATCAAAGTAGAAGTCCGGCGCTTCACGCATGGCTTCGAGCATGTGGGGCACCTCCCATCCAGCGCCGGCAAACGCCTGTGCTACGATCTGTTGCTGCTCGCTGATATTGTGCCGGTCGTAGCCGAGCTGTGGCGAGGCAAAGTAGAACATGGCCCTGGCCTCATGGATTCCGCGCATAGGGTAAAGGGCCGCCGTTCCACCCGGCATCCGATACATCTGCTCCCATCCGTCGAGATTGAGATTGGTATGGGCGGCGAAAATCGAGACATAGCAACCGAGATCGCGGGTAAACTGCGCCTCGTCACCAAATGCCAATCGGCGCACAGTGGAGTGTAACCCGTCAGCGCCGACGACAAGATCGAAAGTCTGCGGCGCGCCGCGCTCGAAGCTGACGCTA
Organism: Chloroflexota bacterium; assembly: GCA_021323855.1. Classification (GTDB taxonomy): domain Bacteria; phylum Chloroflexota; class Ktedonobacteria; order Ktedonobacterales; family JADMIN01; genus JAJPKE01. Next base: position 231,664 of record JAJPKE010000015.1, read on the forward strand.
AAGCCATCTTCGCCCTGCGAAAGCGCCGTGATGGAGTCGTTGAAACGATACGCGCTGTCATTTTTGGTGGCGTCATAGAGAATGCGCACCAGGTCGCCGCGCTGTATCTCGATATCTGCGATCAGCCCACCGGAATCGCCCAGGAGATCGGCGCTCATCGCTGCGATGCGCTTGCCCTCGCTGTTGACGATATACATGCCCTTTGCGCCGGTGTGCGCACGCCGGATATCCGCCATCAGACTCATACGTTCTGCGACCTGCCGCGCAGCGCCACGCAGATCAATTGCCTGGCCGCCGCCACGCGGCGCGGGCGCGCGCTCTACGATGGTGGGCTGGAAACCGTAGCGGCGTAGCCAGTACGCCAGGGCTGGGCCAGCGATGCTGGCGCCGGAAATCAGAATGGTACGGTTTTTCATCGGGATTGCTCCTCGCTCTGCGATGAAGGCTGGAGTATTCTCAATTAGCTCCAACCATCTGGACGTTTGTGTCAGACATATGTATTATACATATGTACAAGACAAATGTCTAGATCGAATCGTGTGAATTTTAGACATTTGTATAAAGCAGATGTGCTAGACGTTTGTATGAGTTTGAGTTAGGATAGGTACTATGGGAAATCGTGAAGATTTGCTTGCTGGCGCCAAACGCTGCCTCTATGAGAAAGGGTACGCGCGCACGACTGCGCGTGATATCGCAGCGGCTTCTGGGGTGAGCCTGGCCGCCATCGGCTATCATTTCGGCTCGATGGAGGCGCTGCTGAATGCTGCGCTAATCGAGGCTATTGGCGACTGGGGCGATGAGATTGGTCGTGTCCTGGCCGCTGAGGGTGGCGTGCCTTTCGATCCTGCCGCCGACCCGATAGAGCGCTTTGCGGCAATCTGGACGCGCGTTATCGAGTCGTTTGCCACGCACCGGCAACTTTTGGTCGCCTCCTTCGAGTTCTTCACCCAGCTCGACCGTGCGCCAGATGTGCGCCGGGCACTTGCGGAAGCCTTTCAGCAAGGGCGGCTGGGGCTAGCGGAGTTGTTCCAGGGGATTGATAGCACGAAGGATGAACATACCGCCTGGATGGTCGGCTCATTCTATCAAGCGCTGATGACCGGCCTCATCGCGCAATGGCTTGCCGAGCCAGACCGTGTGCCCTCTGGCCACAATCTGGCAGACGCGCTACGCATTATCATATCAAGGACGGAACAAGCCGCGCAGCCATCAAAAGGAGATGAGGCCGCTGACATGGATGAGTGAGGAAACCGTACAGGCTACGGCTGGCGCATAAAAAGCCCCTCTCCCTGCTGGGAGAGGGGTAGGGGTGAGGACCACTAATAGACGATGATCGGAATCCCTGGGTATGAGAAGGCGTAGACCTTGCCCATATCGCCGTTCGCATAGTGGAAGTTGATGCAACCGTGCGAACCGCCGTTGAACGCTTCGGGATCATAGTGCGGCAGGTTGGTGAGGTAGCCCATCTCTGTGGCGTCACGCCACCAGCCGTCGTGTATGTAGTAGCCGTAGAGCGAATAGCTGAAGGAGTAGTGAACCGGCGTCGGCGCATACCAGAAGGGCGAACCTTTTGGATCGCTCGACTTGAAGATGTCGCCTCCCGGTGGCCCCTTCAGCGGAGGCAACGCGCAATGGATGCCCGGCACCGAAGGTTTATCCGGGCTGCCGGTCGTCACGTCGAACGCCTCTGGTTTGCCATCAGGGCCGACCACCAGTTTGCCATGGTCGAAGAGGCGTGCCTTCTGCTCGCGCAGCGAAACGACGATCACTTTGGTATTCTGAAGCCCGTAATAATCTATCAGGTTAAGGTCGGTCTGGTGCGCCGTCATGGACCATGCCTTCCGGGCGGCATCATTGGTGGGCATCTGCGCCAGGTTCGTAATCATCGCCGAGAGGTTATGGATGAACATCTGGGCTTCGTTCTCGACGGCCTGATAATCTGCCAGTGACTCGTCGTGTGAGACGTAACTCTCGCGATACGCGGCCTGATCGTAGCGGACCATCGCATCCTGGATGCCTACGGTGTCGCGTGGGTCATAGCGCAGGTTGTCGTCAGCATACTCATAGGCGTTCGGCGTCTTGTAGAGAACGCCCTCGAAGGTGACGTTAGTCGTCGTAGACTGCCCCTGATTAACCAATGCCTGAAGCGTGGTGGTGATGTCATAATACCCTTCCACCTTCAGCAGATCAAAGGTCATATCCTGCTCTTGCTGCTGTACCTTCTTTTCCAGCGCCGCGTAGTCACTGGAGGTCTGCGCAGCGGCAAGCGTCTGAGAGTCCTGCGCCGCCTCCTGCGCATACTTCGGATTCGCCTTGAAATCCGGCACATTGGGATAGAAGTCCTCCGGCGGTCCATAGCCATTGGAACTGTTGGTCAGCGCCCACACCGTGTTATAGTCCGGCACATCACGGTTTTTCGCCCGGTGGCTTGCGAGATAGGCATTGTTCGCCTGAATATCACTCTGATAGGTGTTCACCTGGTTCTGGAAGCGCGACACCACTGCGACCACCTGTGCCTGCGCCAGCACCGCCGGGTCAGACTCTGCCGTCAACGTCATAATCTGCGCCTGAAGTTGGGTGCCGAGCGTCGTGAAGTCACCAGCGGTTTGCCCGGACCTGAACGCCGTGAGATCCTGCGATGGCCAGGACGAGAAATAGTAGTTCTCGGTCTGCGGCTGTGGTGTTACCATGATGGGATTCGTCGCCCCGATGGGATAGTCATTCTGCGCGCTCCAGAACTCCGAGGGGACGATGCCATACGAGGCGATTTCTCCGCCTTCCGTTGCGCACTCCAGCACATGCGACGGTCCCCCACTCCCTGCCAGGTCTGTCGTTATCGTATTCACCAGTCTGGTGAGCGTCTGAATCTGTTGATAGTCCGGCTGAAGTTGGTTGACGGCGGCCAGTTGGTTGAGAACATAGTTATCAACGGCAAAATAGTCTTTGGTCGTTTTTGCAGTGGCGAGTTGCTGCTGCGCCGTCGGCACAGAGGGATCGAAGTTCTTGGCGGCTGTGACGATATCGGCAGTGTTCGCCTTCTCCGCCGCAGCAAGCGCCGTCTGGAGCGATTGCAGATCAGTCTGCGCCTGCGCTTTCGCCTGATCGGGTGACAAATTTTCCAGCGCGACGACCTGATTATACAGCTTGGTGTAGCCATTTGCGGCTGCCTGATATGCGCTATCGGTTCCGCTCAGTGTGCCTGCCGCCAGCACATTCTCCTGCGATATGATGGACGCCAGCCGCTGCCCAGGAACGCCCGCCGCGCTGGCCTTATGAAGCTCAGTATCGAGCTGGGCCTTGTTCTGGCTTGCCGCCGTTTTCGCGTCTGGCCCACAGGCTGAGATGAGCATGGCGACCACAGAGAGCAAGAGAAAGAGCGCCATGACGAATCGCTTGCGCGAGCCAGTGGACGCCCGCCCCATAGGAAATCCCATCTTAACCACATCCTCCGACAACGTTCGCTCCCTACGAGACGACTAACATGACAATAAGTGCCCACGCGAGCAACGTCCATCACTTCGAGTATCTAGTACGCGCGCGTGCTACAAAAGATTCCATAAGCTATGACGCGCGGGATACCAGTGCCGTATACAGTGCATACCATACGGCGTGCAAAACCTGTTTCCCGCAACGTCTTTGCCAACTTGCGCATCGCGGCTGGGTATGTTGTTTGCCATCTCCCGTGAGGAAAGCGAGCAGGAGGTGGCGTCCCCAAAAGTCAGATTGGCAAGATTAGTACCTGCGAGGTGGAGAGGGCGCTGCGCCTGATACAATCTGTCCGTGTTCACTAGAGCGAGCGATGTTAGCGTGTCACCGGCGCCTGATGCAGCACCCGCGCCAGGAATTGCCCGGTGTAGGAGATGGGCATATCCGCCACCTGCTCCGGCGTACCCTCGGCGATCACCTGGCCGCCTCGGTCGCCGCCCTCCGGACCCAGGTCTATCACCCAATCGGCGGACTTGATGACATCCAGGTTGTGTTCGATCACCACCACGGTATTGCCCGCATCCACCAATCGCTGCAACACTTGAAGCAGCCGTTCGACATCGGCAAAGTGCAGGCCAGTCGTCGGCTCATCCAGAATATAGAGCGTGCGGCCAGTTGCCCGGCGAGAGAGTTCCGTCGCCAGCTTGATGCGCTGCGCCTCGCCGCCGGAGAGCGTCGTAGCGGGCTGCCCTAGCTTGATGTAGCCCAGGCCGACGGCGTTGAGCGTGCCCAGCTTGTTTGCCAGCGAGGGTACCGCCTCGAAGAAGCGCATCGCCTCCTCCACTGTCATATCCAACACATCGGCGATGGTCTTGCCCTTATAGTGAATCTCCAACGCCTCACGGTTATAGCGTTTGCCCTTGCAGGCTTCGCAGGGCACATAGACATCCGGCAGAAAGTTCATCTCGATGGTGAGCATGCCTTCGCCCTTGCAGACCTCGCAGCGCCCACCCTTGATATTGAATGAGAAGCGCCCCGGCTGGTAGCCGCGTAGCCGGCTCTCCGGCACCTGCGCGAAGAGTTCGCGGATCGGCGTGAACGCGCCGGTGTAGGTGGCGGGATTCGAGCGCGGCGTGCGGCCAATCGGCGACTGGTCAATGTCAATCACCTTGTCCAGCGCCTCGATGCCCTCTATCGCGTCGAAGTCACCGGGGCGGGTATGCGCACGGTTGAGCTTACTCGCCAGCGCCTTATAGAGAATCTCATTGATGAGCGAACTCTTGCCCGAACCGGAGACGCCGGTGACGACCACCAGCTTCCCCAGCGGAATCGTCACGTCAATAGCTTTCAGGTTGTTCTCGCGTGCGCCACGAATCACCAGGTCGCGTCCGTTGCCTGTGCGCCGCTGCTCCGGCACCGGAATGTGGAGCTTGCCCGCAAGAAATTGCCCGGTCAGCGATTTGGGGTTGGCGAGGATGGCATCTAGATCGCCCTCGGCCACTACGTAGCCGCCATGCTCACCCGCGCCTGGGCCAATATCTATGATATGGTCAGAGGCGCGCATCGTGTCTTCGTCGTGTTCTACCACCAGCAACGTATTGCCCAGGTCGCGCAGGTGCAGCAATGTCTGAATCAGGCGCGCGTTGTCGCGCTGGTGCAGGCCAATGCTTGGCTCGTCCAGAATGTAGAGGACGCCCATCAGGCTGGAACCAATCTGCGTCGCCAGGCGGATGCGCTGCGCCTCGCCACCCGAAAGTGTCGTCGCAGAGCGGTTGATCGAGAGGTAGTCCAACCCGACATCTACCAGGAAGCCCAGCCGTGCGCGAATCTCCTTGAGAATCTGGCGTGCGATGATCTGCTCGCGCTCCGTCAGTTGCGGCACCTGCGCAACGTCTTCCGCATCGCCGTCAGTATCCTCGGCTCTCAAGAGCCGGAGTACGCCACGGTCGGACTGAAGTCCGTTCTGCTCTGCGCGTTGGCCCTGCTCGAACTTCAGTCCATCGTCTGTGCGCCGGCTGTTTACAGCCGCGTCCTTTGTGTCATGCTTGCCATTCTTGCCGCTATTGCGATTTTTGTTTGCTCCATTGACGCCGACATCCACGTTCCCGCGCATAGGGTCGGGGGTGGGCGCCAGCGCCTCGAAAAAGCGCAGCGCATTGACAATCGAGAGCCTGCCAACCTCGACGATGTTGCGGTCGCCTACCGTCACGGCGAGAGACTCTTTGCGCAGCCGCGCGCCCTGGCAGAGCGGGCAGGGACGCGCCGACATGTACTGTTCGATGTCTTCGCGCCCGCTCTCGGATGCCTCTCTGTAGCGCCGTTCCAGGTTGGGGATTACGCCCTCGAAGGTCGTTTCATGCTGGCGGCGCGTGCCCTGGCGATTGCGATAGTAGAACGAGACCTCATCCGGCGTGCCATGCAAGATGACATCGCGCGCTTCATCGCTGAGGTCCTTCCAGGGCGTATCCAGGCTGAAGTTGAAGCGGCGCGCCACCGCACCCAGCAAGGTCGTATACCACTGGCTGGCGCTGGCGAAACGGCTCCACGGCGCAATTGCTCCCTCATTGATGCTGAGGTCTGGATTGGTGACGATCAGATCTTCATCTATCTCTAGTTTGGTGCCCAGGCCGGTACATTCCGGGCAGGCGCCTTTGGGATTGTTGAAGCTGAAGCTGCGCGGCTCGATCTCTTCCAGGCTGATGCCACAATAGACGCAGGCGAAATGCTCTGAATAGAGCCGCTCCTCACCACCAATGATCGAGACGAGGACGATGCCGCCGCCCAGCTTGAGCGTTGTCTCCACTGAATCGGCGATGCGCGCACGCTGGCTCGTTTCGGGGTTGGCGTGCGTCTCAGTTGCCGTCGCAGTGGTATAGGCCGCCGGTCGCTCGGCCACCAGCCGTAAGCCGGAGCCTGTTTCGCTTGTCGTCTCAGCCTCGGGCGTGGCATGGCGAATCACCAGCCGGTCTACCACCACCTCGATGGTGTGCTGCTTATACTTGTCCAGCTCGATGGTCTCGCTGAGGTCGCGCACCTCACCATCCACACGCACGCGCACATAGCCGGCGCGACGCATATCCTCGAAGATGTTCTTGTATTCGCCCTTGCGCGCCCGCACCAGCGGCGCCAGCAGCATCAGCCGTGTGCCATCGGGGAGATTGGTCACGGCATCTACGATCTGCTCGACCGATTGCTGGCTCACTTCGCGCCCGCATTGTGGGCAGTGGGGATGTCCGACGCGCGCATAGAGCAGGCGCATATAGTCGTATATCTCGGTGACGGTGCCCACTGTCGAACGCGGATTGTGCGAGGTGCTTTTCTGGTCAATCGAAATAGCGGGCGAGAGGCCGTCTATATGGTCCACATCCGGCTTATCCATCTGCCCCAGGAATTGCCGGGCATAGGAGGAAAGCGACTCGACATAGCGCCGTTGTCCTTCGGCGAAAATCGTGTCGAAAGCCAGGCTGCTTTTGCCTGAGCCGGAAAGCCCGGTGATGACGACGAGTTTATCACGAGGTATGACGACATCAATGTTTTTGAGATTATGTTCGCGTGCGCCACGCACGACGATCCGGTCTTGTGGCATGAGATCAACCCGGTTATCCACGGAAAGAGCGCACTCCATCACTCCTGGTGGGGGTATGCGGAGCGCGCAGGGATGTGTGTAGCTGTATCTATGAATACAACGGCTAACTCGCGGCTGTAAACAGCCTGCGCACACTAAGAACTGGCTGAAGCCGATTCTCGTGCGACGGCACTTGAGTGCCGCGATTATTGCCGTTCTGTATGGTTGGGTCCGAAAACAGTGACTCACCTGTAGTATAGAACGCTTGTCCCATACATGTCAAGCTGAAGCGGACCAATGGCAGGCGCAACATGGCCCTTGATATGAGGATTATCGCTCCATGTCCTCGCGGTCGCGCATGCGCCGGTAGCGCATTTTGAGGCGGAGAATGCGGAACTGTGTGATGAGGTCGCTGAAGGGATTGCGGCGGCGACGGGTGGACATGCGCACCACATTGTCAACGGTATCAGTGCTGGATGTGTTGGATGTGCTGGAACTGGCGGCGCTGCTCGAGTAGCTGTTGTAGTCCCTGCCGCGCCAGCTCGTGAATGTGCCAGCGCGGCCACTACGAAAATAGGAGCGCCAGCCGATCACCAGCCCAACCACGAAGAAGATAAAGCCCGCGAGGGCGATCCAGGCTTGTATGGGACCGTTGCCGAAGAGTGTGGGAGGATTCGAGCCAAAGTAAAAGGCCATGCCCGCGCCAACCAGAATCAGCGCAATACCAATCATCAGGCAGATTTCGGAGCCGTTGAGGGCGAAACTCCAACTGCGCCGTGGGCGACGTGGACGCGGACGATTGAACGCACGGATGCGACTGCCGAGGCTATGCCCAGGTTCAGGGCGATCCATATTCTTGAGAATCTCTTCGATCTCCCGCTCGTATTTATTCGGCATAGCGACTTCCCCGTCCGAGCAGTCTTCCTTGCAAGAACGACAGTAGATTCGATACGCATCCCCTCTTGCGAAGTATAGCGCATCACTGGGGTATCAGCAAGGGATGACCCGCTATCTGTTGTAGGCATATTTCTCTATGGGGAGCGTCTAACGAGCATAGAGCGTGCCAACCACCTGCCACATGCGCCCGCTCGTGGCAGGAGTTGCGCGCTCACCGCCTGGTTTCGTCTGGCTCAGCCGCGTGTTATCGCCGTCAGCACGGCTGTTTTGGCGGCGAATAGCGCCATCAATTCGAGGATGGCGAGAATCACCGCGACGGTGAAGAATGGCAGGAACGCCCGCCAGGAGGCGAACCGCCCAACGCGATTGGTAACGCCCAGCAGGAAAACCGTATTTACCAGCGTCAGCGCCATCACCAGCCCAAAGGAACTGAGCAGGGCAATCGGGTAGAGCAGGAACGGCTGCTGTGAGATGACCGCCAGGAAGAGCAGCAGGAAGATAGGGATCATCACGGCAAGCTGTTTGAGCGATCTGAACGAGGAGCGTTCATCTTCGTCGCGCCAGATCAGCGTGTTCGCCACCGGCACGATGATGGCGCACATCGCGACGCCGGTGCCCAGGCCGGTGAAGAGGCGCAGCGGATTGAACGGCGTATAGAGATAGGGCAACCCCAGGTCGCGGAAGAAGGAATTGAAGCCATCTTCCGCCATGAAGACGACAGCCACCGCCAGCACGAGCATCACCCAGCGGCCAGGGAAACTCGCCGCGCGTAGGCGGCCCATCACCCAGAGCGCCAAAAATGTGGCGGCAAAGCCAAGATAGATGCCGGTGTTGCGTGAGCAGAGTGGCAATTGCTGGCCGTCAATGAAAAACGAGTGCGTGGGATTCTGGGCGCAGATGCCGCCATCCAACGCGCGCAGCCGTTCGATCATCGTCGCCCCCGGCAGGAAGGCCAGCGCCGCCAGCGCCACGACATACGCCAGCGCCAGGCCAATCGTCAGCCAGGTCGGCGGCTCAAATGGCGGCTTCCGCGCTGGTGTAGCGGGCGCCGGTGTAGCGGGCGTAACCGGCTGCACGGTGCGTTGCTCGATCTGTTCGATGCTCATGGTTTGGCTGCTCCTGCTGTCATTCGCATCAGGCCCATCTATTTGATGATTACAGCAGTACTATACCATCACGGGATACAAGTATTGATAGAACAGCCAGTGTTTCTTATGCGCCCCCTCCACAAATTGCACGTCACTCTAGCCGTTCCCTCTGCGTGGCGATGAAATGGGCATACCAGCGTCCACTCTCTTTGAGATAGCGGCTCTGGGTCAGGCGGTCTATCGCCATCAAGCCGAAGCGCTGATCGTAGCCGTCGGTCCACTCGAAGTTATCGAAGAGCGTCCAGGCGTAGTAGCCGCGCAGCGGCACGCCAAGCTGGAATGCGGTCTGCATGGCTTCGATATGCTCCTGGAGGAAGGCGATGCGCCGCCGGTCCTGAATCTGCCAGCCGGCCCGCGCCGCCGTGTCATCGAAGGCCGCGCCATTCTCCGTCACCAGGATGGCTGGCGGCTGATAGTCCCGATAGATGCGCACCAGCATATCGCGCAGACCCGTGGCGAAGGTCTCCCAGCCCATCCGTGAATAGGAGGCTTCGGGCACCGGCACAACCTGCGAGTAGCCGGTCAATGGACCCGTCGCCACTGTGGTGGCTGGCCGCACGACCAGCCGCGAATAGTAGTTGACGCCCAGGAAATCGAGCGGTGCGGCAATCGCGCGCAGGTCGTCCGGCGTGACGGCAATAGCCCGCGCATCGAGTTCGCGCTGGATCGCCTCTGGATACGCGCCGCGAAACAGCGGATCAAGGAACCAGCGATTATACCAGAGGTCGGCAGCATGCGCGGCTCCTTGCGTAGCCTCGCGCTGGTCCGCCGGATAGACGGGCATCAGGTTCAGCGCAATGCCAACACTGGCCTCCGGCGTGCCCCATTGACGGATACGTGGCAACGCCAGGCCATGTGCCAGCAGCAGGTGATGCGCCACCTGGAGCGCCTGTGCGGCGTCTTGCTGGTGCGGCGGATGCTTCCCCAGCAGGTAGCCAAACACCGTGACGGTCCACGGCTCATTCAACGTCGCCCACCAGGGAACGCGGTCGCCCAGCCGCCGCGCCACCGCTTCAGCAAACTCCGCGAAGGCGAGCGCCGTGCGCCGGTCCAGCCAGCCGCCGTAACGCTGCTGAAGGGCAAGCGGCAGGTCCCAATGATAGAGCGTGACCATCGGCGCAATATCTGCTGCCAATAGCTGATCTACCAGCCGGTCGTAAAAGTCCAGCCCTGGCGCATTGATCGCGCCTTCGCCCTCCGGCAGAACACGCGGCCAGGAGACCGAGAAGCGATAGGAGTTGACGCCGAGTTGCGCAAGCAGCGCAACATCTTCCGGCATGCGGTGATAGTGGTCGCAGGCGATGGCCGCCGTATGCGCTGTGAAGTCCGGCGGCGGATAGGCGACATAGCTATCCCAGATGGAGGGGCCGCGCTCATCCTCGTCGAGCGCGCCTTCGATCTGAAAGGCTGAGGTGGCGACACCCCAGAGGAAATTGGCGGGGAAGCGTTGCGTGGGGAGCGTATGGCGGCGGCGCGGCGTGCTCGCCAGCACCGTAGCAGTAGGATCGGGCGCATAGCCGGACTCGGCAATGATTGCCAGGATGCGCTCGCGGGTGGCTGCCTCGACATCCGGCTTCTGGTTGAGGACGCGCGACACCGTGGCTGGCGAGACGCCGGCCAATTGCGCGATATCCCGAATCGTCAGACGTTGCGCCACGCTATCACTCCTCTGTCTGGAATGCTGAAAACCCCGGTCCTTCAGTTGATGCCCGGAATAACGAATTTGCTGTTGATAATCAGCAGCCAGTTGAAGAAGATGACGACGCCCATCAGCATCAGCAGCACGCCGGTGACGATCTCGACGGTGCGCATATGCGGCGTCAGGCGTTTGAGCAGCGGCGCCACGCTATCAAAGGCGACGCCGAGCAGCAGAAATGGGATGCCCAGGCCGAGCGAATAGACGGCGAGCAGCAGCACACCTGCGCCGAGCGTCTGCGCCTGCGCCGCCAGCAGCAGGATGCCGCCGAGAATCGGCCCGACGCAGGGGGTCCAGCCGAGGGCGAAGATCAGTCCGATGAGGAACGAGGCGGGATAACTGCGGCCATCGTTGCCGTCAGTGCCGTCAGCAGATTTCCTGGCGCGGAATGAGCCGAAGCTGAAACGGCGCTCGCGGTTCAGGAAGGGAATCTGAAAGACACCAGCGACATGCAGGCCGAGCAGCACCAGCACCACGCCGCCGATTTGTCGCAGCAATACCTCATTCGTAGAGAGAAAGGAGCCGAGTTCACTGGCGGTCGCGCCGAAGGCGATGAAGGTGACGGCGAAACCGGCGACAAACGAGGCCGCGTGCAGCATCGTCACCCTGCGGAGCGCGCCGCGTTGGGCGGCGCTCATGGCTTTGGTCTGCCAGATTGCCGGTCCGGTGAGCTGCGCGACGTAGATCGGCGTCAGCGGCAGCACGCATGGCGAAAGAAACGACAGCAATCCCGCGACGAATGCGCCTATCAGCGATACGTTGCCTGCGCCCACGATTCTCTCCTACGAACATCAACTTTTCTTGGCTCTCGGCTGTGAACAGCCGGAGCACGTGCGGAAACGGCTGAAGCCGCTCTATTTACCACAGACCTTCAGGTTTTTGCCCGTCCGCTGGCTCTTGAGAGCCGCGAGTCTGCTCCTGGCTTCACTATACCAGAGTATACCGCGTTATCTTCCGGCAGAGTTAACGGCGTATAGCCCATTTCCGCAAATTCAGTTCAGCGCGGTACTTCAGTATTCAGTATCAAGCAAATCAGTTGACGGCAATCGAAACAAGAGGGACCTCCAGCGTGCGGAACGATACAGCGCAGCAGCGGCAGACGGGGCAACCCTACCGGCGCAGCCGGAGAGAAGCGGCGCTGGCGGCCAGATGGGCCTCCGGTGTCTGGCGTGGCGAGTCACTCTGCACGGAGGACGGCGCGACGTATACGCTGGTCTATGAGGGGCGGCGCGGCGGACCTTCCGGACCAGACTTCCGCGACGCGGTGCTGGCGCGCGGCGACGGCACGCGCCTCTACGGCGATATCGAGCTGCATCTGCGCGTGAGTGGCTGGCGGGCGCATGGCCATCACCAGGACCCGCGCTACGACGGCATCGTGCTGCACGCGGTGCTGTCACCATCTCGCCAGGCTACCGAACACACGACGCCACTGGCGAACGGCGGGTCCGCGCCCATTGTCGTGCTGCGCAACCCCAGGCAGCAGGCGCAGCAGGCGGCGACCGGCTGGCCGTGCAGCAGGCTGGGAGCGAAGCTGGGCCAGACGCACCTGCGGGCGTTGCTCGCTGAGGCGGGCATCGCGCGCTTCAATGAGCGCGTAGCGATGTACCGGCAGGCGCTTGCCGCCAGCGATGAGGCAACTATCTCGCATGCGGTGATGTGGGAGCCAGCGGACTGTGTGTTGTTCGTGGCGCTGGCGGAGGCGCTGGCCTATGGACGCGACCGCCAGGCGCTCCGCGAGGCCGGCCAATGGCTGCTCCGCAGCGGCGACCTGGAATCACTCTTTCTCGAAGGCCAGCAGTTGCCAAAGCTGGAGCGGCAGCGTATTCAGGGATTGGCGCACCTCTTCATGCGCTGGGAAACGGCGGGACCGTGGCAACCACTGCGCAGTATCATCGAGCAGACTACAGAACAGAGCGGCGATTCGCAACGCGCAGGGTCCGCGTTGGTGGAGGCGTTGCGCGTGCGGGATGGCGTAGTTTCGCCGGGGCGCGCGGCGATTCTGGTGGCGAATGTCGTGCTGCCTTTTGCCGCCGCCTGGGCTGAGCGATATCACAGCGTGACGCTGGCGGAGCGCGCGCTAGCTATCTATGCGGCTTTGCCAGGGTTGCCGTCGAATACGATCACCCGCCTGATGACGCGCCAGTTCGGGCTGCTACGACTGCCCGACGGCGCCGTCGCGCAACTGGGCCTCCATCATATCTGGTCCAGCCATTGCCGCGAGAAACGCTGCTGGGAATGTCTGTGTAGTACCCCCACCCCCGGCCCCTCCCCCGTGCGCGGGAGAGGGGAGCCAGAGTAAACCGACGCATGACAGGTTGGCCGTTTTTCAATGGACGGCAACGTGACCCTTGCTCTCGCTGCCGGGCGAGACCTCGGCGGCGTAGATGCGTGTGCCGACGAGACCGATGATCGCCGCCAGCGCCAGCGCCGGTATGCCGAAGATCAGCAGCGAGTTGGCGATGTGTTCACCCAGCTTCGTGGAAACCTGGCCAGTAGCCCAGGGCGACCAGGCATCGCCGCCAAGATGGCCGATCAGCAGCGTCATCGCCAGGGCCGTCGCACGGAGCGCCCGGGGAGTGGCATCCTGTGAGCAGGCCAGCATCGGGCCAATTGGCAAGTTGATGGCCAGCACGGCGATGATGCCAAAGATGACAAAGACCGGCAGCGAATGGGTCAGCAGCATCAGCGCGTAGGTCGGTAGAGCGATGCCAAAGCCCACCGTCGTCGTCAGCATACGTCCGCCACGGATGCGCCTGCCAAGCCAGTCGGCGACGTTGCCACCGAATACTTGCCCTGTCAGCCCGCCGACGATAATGACGATGCCAGCCAGCGCGTCGGTCGTGACGGCGCTCAGATGGAACGGCCCATGCGTCGAGCGTAGATAGATGGGCAGGAACGTCACGGCGGGCGTAATAACGACGAAGCTCAATGCCTGCAACACCGCAACCACCCAGACGGTGCGAATCCGCGCGACATCCCGCAGGATCAGCCGGACGCTTTTGGCTGGGCGAGTTTCCAATTCCTCGTTCATCTTCGCCGCATAGCTGGATGATTCATCGGGGGCAGTTGCGGGCGCATCGGCTACGAACCACATCAGGGCCGCCAGGATGAACCCCGGCACGGCGCTGAAAATGAAGGCGACACGCCAGCCGAGCGATGGGCCGAGCAGCGCAGAGAGTCCGGCGGCGATGCCGAAGGCCAGCGCCACGCCGAAGAGCTGGCCGGAACTCCAGCGGCTCAGTGCACGGGCGCGCCGCTCCAGCGAATAGTAGGCGCTGAGCAGCGCCGTGCCCGCCGGATAGTAGCTGGCCTCGCCGATGCCCACGCCAGCGCGGGTGGCAAAGAGCAGCGGTAAGCCGTTGGCAAGGCCGGTGACACCGCTGGCGATGCTCCAGAGCGAGACACCGGCGGCGACGACACGCGCTCGCGAAGCACGGTCCGCCAGCAGCCCCAGCGGCAGCGACGCCACCGCATAGATCAGGATGAAGGCGCTGCTCAGCGCGCCGATATTGCCGTCGGTCAGGTGAAACTCTTGCTTGAGGGTTGGCGCAACCGCCACCGCCAGAAAGCGATCCAGATAGTTGACGGTGTTGATGGCAAACAAGAGCCAGAATACAGGCAGCGCCGTGTTTATCAGCCGCTTTTTGGTGAGGGTCGGTTGTTCGCTCATTGGCTGTTTATTTTCTGGTCGTTTGGATGTGTTCGTCATGCCCACTCGCCGCCGGACGGTCGCCGGTCCTGACGGAGATTTCGGCGCGAGAGGGGTTGAGTTCTTCGCCACCAGGGAATATTCCTCTCAACGGGTTGGGTGTCGTCTGTATTTTGCTTCCATCGTACCATACACGCGGTGGAAGTCCGAACGTAGCGCGTACTATTGCCTATTTCTGCGATCTACCTACTGTTTACGCCGGGAGACAGAAAAAGGCCAGGTCTGAAGGCGGAAAAGGGCTAGGTCTGGAGACGGAAAAATGGTGAAAGGCCGGCCTCATCAACGTTGATGGGACCGGCCCTTACGCATCGTTCAGGAAGTCACCGGCTGATCGCCCTGAATGTACCAGTCGGTATCTGGCATGTGGTTGCGGTCGCCGCCAAAGCGCCCATCGGGGTCATAGGGATTGGCGGACCCAGGCGCGAAGGGATTCCAGGCGCAGTTCAGGCTGCTCGATGTCGAATCCTTATAGGGAGCCAGGCCGGTGTTACAGTTGAATGTGCCAATTGCCATATCCGGCGGTACAGTGAACTGCGCGTTCGGGTCCCAATGATAATTCAGCGCAGCCCATTCCATCACATCGTGGAAGATGTAACCAGCGCCCGCGACGCCAATAATGCCAGGGTTCAGTGAGTCGTTGGGGTCTGAGTTGCCCACCCACACGCCCAGCGTCATATACGGTGTGTAGCCCGCCGTCACGATATCGTTCGGCCCGGTGGCGCCGGACGATGTGCCGGTTTTGCCAGCAATCGCCAGATTGTTCAGCCCATTGTCGTCCAGCACCAGCGGATTGTGCCACTTGAAGAACGGATAGCGCGCGCGGTTGTCGGTGAGGACCGACGTAACCATATAGGCCGCCTGTGGACTGATCGCCTGCTGCGTCTGTGGCATTGTCGGCGCCTGCCAGAGCAGCGTGCCGTCGGCCCTCTCCACGCGCAGGATGCTGCGTGGCGGCGCACGCCGCCCCAGGTTCGCCAACGTCGCATAAGCGCCGGCCAGTTGCAACAGGGGGATTTCCTGGCCACCGAGCGCAGTGGTTGGTCCCATGCGGTTCTTCGAGAGCGTCGTCACGCCCAGGCGTTGCGCCATCGCCAGGAAAGCCGCCGAAGTATCGGGTGTCGCACCGACGAACTCCATGCCTTCGGTCGCCGGAATATTGAACGAAGCATCGAACTGGCGGCGCAATGGGAACGTTCCTGAGAAATTCGCGCTTTCATAGTCATGCGGCACATACCAGCCCTTGCAGGCGGGCGCTGCCGGATCCACGAAGTTTGGGTCGGGCGCAGGCACCGGGAAGCAGATTGGCGTATCTTGCAGCATGATGCCAGGGTCCCAGCCCATCTGGAACGCTGTCGCGTACATCAGCGGCTTGGTGGCCGATCCCATCGAGCGATAGATCGAGGTAGTGATGTTATTCTTGCCCAAGACGTGCGGATCGTTGCTGTTGTAATCCACCGAGCCGACCATCGCCAGGATATCGCCGTTGCGCTGGTCCAGCGCCACCAGCGCGCCGTTGTGCGCATTACCGTTGCTGGGGTCCTCCAGCGGTAGGTTGTAATTCTGCGCATAGGGAATGGGATACCAGGTTTCGGTAAAGGGATGCTGGATGTAGTGTTGGATGACGCTGACGGCCTCCTGCTGGAGACTGAGGTCCAGCGTCGTATAGATGCGCAGACCGGCGGTGCTGAGGTTCTGCACGCCAAACTGATCGGCCAGCACGTTGGAGACATACTGAACGAAGTGCGGCGCCAGATCAGCAGCGGCCTCCACATTGTTGCCGGAGCTGCTGTTCACCCCCGCCCAGTGGTAGATTTTCTGATTGATGAGGATGTTCGCCACATCCTGCATCGCCTGGTTATAGTCTGCCTGGGTGAAGCTGAGTTCAGGATGCCCCTGAAGGCCATACTGAAGGACATTGTAGAGGACCAACTCGGCGCGGCAATAAACCAGCCACTCATGCCCATTCTGCGGATTGAGATACCAGTCCGGGCCATAAGTAGGGATGTGGTTGCCGCAGTCTGCCGGATTGCCCTGGAAGGGATTCGACCATTTGCTCATCGGGCAGGGCGCGCTGGCGCAGGAGAACTGGATGGGCAGGAACTCCGAGGGCGCGTTGGGCAGCCCAGCCAGGATCGCAGCCTGCGCCCAGGACAACTGCTGATTGGCGAGCGTATAGGCGCCCTTGATGGTTTTGGGCTGCAAGCCGAAGAAGTTACGCGCCGCCGCCTCGATGCCGATGTTCTGGTCACCATAGGGGATGGTGTTGAGATACATCTCCAGGATGAAGGCTTTGGTGTATTGCTGCGTCACGCCGTAGGCCAGAATCGCCTCGTTGATTTTGCGCTGAAACGTCTGATTGGTGTCGTTGAGGACGATATTCTTCACCAACTGCTGCGTGATCGTCGAGCCGCCCTGCGAGGTGCTGCCGGAGTTTACGTCGGCAAACGCTGCGCGCAAGGTGCCATAGAAGTCTATGCCGACGTTGGAATAGAAACTGTGGTCCTCGGTGTCTATCGTCGCCACCTGTAGCTTGGGGTCAATCTGTTGCAGCGGCGCATAGAGCTGGAATCCAGTATCGCTGCGTGCGACATAGATGGTCTTGCCGTTGCGGTCGTAGATGATGCTATTCTGCTGATTTTTGAGGCTGGCAATTGCCTGGATGTCGCTCTCGTGGCGCTGATAATAGCCGACGGCATAGACCGAGCCTGCGCCGCCACCCATCACGATGCCGGTGAGCAGCACAGCTACTAGCGCGATGGTGAGCGCATAGACGACAGGGTTGATGCGCTCACGCGAGTGCCGCCATTTGCGCGCGAGCAATCTGGCGCGCGAGCGGCGAAAGCCTGCGGACGGCTTCCGGCGGACCTGTGGCGTGGCTGGCACGCGATACGCGGTTGGCACGCCCATGCTTCCCATGCCCATCCCGCCGGCGCCACCAGCACCACGCATGCGCGCGGTCAGACCGCTTTGTGGTCCCGGTGGTGTGCTGAGCGCATCGCCCGGCTGAAATGCCGTTGGTTGCGCGCCGAAACCACTTGAGCCAGTTGCGCCGATTGAGCCATTGGCGCTATTGAAGCCGTTGCGCCCGGCGCGCGCCGTAAGGTCACTGAGGCGCCGCGAGATCGAACGTGAGGCATCGCGCGCTCTGCGCGCCATCTGCGCCAGCGAGCGACGCATCCCCTGCGGATTCCCCTCCGGCGGTGGCCCTTCATATGCGTCATATGCGCCAGACGGACCAGGTGGAGTGGGGATGGGCGGATAGGCGGCATTGGCATTGGGATTGCCTGTGGGATGTGGTGCGCCAGGGGCCGGTTGCCGGCGAATCAGGCCATCGGGAACGGCGGGATTACGCCCCGAATTGCCGCGTGTCATGCTGCCGGGCATACCAGGGACACCAGGGACACCGGGAGCAGGTGGCGTGGGGTAGCGTCCGGTGTTGCCTCGGCTAGCGCGTGGTGGCTGGCCTGCTACACCTGGATAGCCTGGATAGCCTGGATAGCCTGGATTCCCCTGCTGGCCGCCGTACTCTTCCTGCTGGTTGCCCCATTGACCATATTGACCATATTGACCATATTGATCGTTGCGGTCTTGATTTGCTGCGTTGCGATAGGGATCATCCCGCGTATCCCGGCCCATCGTCCGACCTCCTCTTGTCCTCGATATCGCGTGAATCCATCAGTCTGATAGGTTGACAGGTTGATATCTCAGGCATCTCTCATCGCGGCAGTGAACCACCCGCGCACCGGCTCCCGTCGCAATCCCGCGCCGCGTATCAGAAATCAGAGCAAGAAGGCGGAAACGGCGCGCATGCAAAGATCACCCAACAAGAAAGCGGGCGCCTGGCATTTTACGCACATTTCCCCAGAATGGCAATGTCCGTAGGACAATCGGACACAAGAGAACGAAGACCTCCTGGGATTGCCTGCGGGTACATCGTATCTCTACCCGCCAGTTTTCCAGGAGGCCTCTTGATTGCTCATCCACGCCGTTGAGGATGGCTGATGTTGCGCTACGCTATCCGAACTACCCGATGTCAATACTCGTTGCAGTGATGCTGCCGTCGCTGTTATGGGTGCCCATGACATGAATGCGGCTACCCACAGTGACGGCGCTGGCACTGGCAGGCTGGCCGGCCCGCGTGTATTTGGTGTTTGCGGTCGTGTGAATCGTCACTGTCGTGCCATTTGCGGCTTTGGCGGTGATCGTCTGGCCGCTCACGCTCGATACCGTGAACGTTTCGCATTGGCCCTGCTGCCCCTGCTGCCCTTGTGCGCCCGGCGTATTCGCCAGCGATTGAAAGTTGCTCCCCTGATTGAAGCCAATCTGTGAGCCATTCGCGCTGGATGGTGTAAGACCTGCCGCCTGTGTGGTGCCGATCTGAGCGCCTAGTAGCGCGCCTATTCCCAGCGTGAACATCAGGGCAAAGGCCACGCCGCCGATCAGCAGCCACCGGCGCCAGGGAGCGCGCGGCGGTGGACGTTGCAGTTGCCAGTCTGGCACCACATCTACGAAGTCATCCAATGGTATGCCTCCTCTCTGAAGGAACTTGGTGCAGCGTCTTCATACGCCGCGCTCCAAGCATAGGTTGAAACTGTGGGAACGCCATTGAAAGCAGATGTGAGCCTTCTCATGAAACCAGCATCTCATCAGTGATTGAGTTACCTCGACGAGAGAGCCATAAGCCAGTCCTGGACTTCGCGCTTGCGCTCAAACTCCAGGTGAGTCAACTGTTGCAGGCTCCTCTGCGCATAAACTAGCGCCTGATTCTTCTCACCCTTTGCGGCCCAGGCCCGGCTCAAACCATACCAGGCGAGGGCAGCAAGTTCCAGTTCAGTGTCGCCATCCTCATTGGCAACTGCCAGCGCCTGTTCATATGCGGCAATTGCTTCCTCGATCTGTTGGGTTTCCAGATACAGTGCGCCGCGCTCACATTCTGTCTCACCGATCAGCCAGCGATCTCCCAGTTGTCTGGCAATGGTGAGCGCTTGCGCAAGGTACTGTTCAGCCTGCGCATAGCGTCTGCAATCGCGTTCCAGGGCGCCGAGATTCTGCAAAATGCTGTTTTGCCAGTGCGTCAGTTCGTACCTGATGGCACGCGCATAGGCTTCCTTATATAAACGCTCCGCTTGCTGGAACAGCTCTGTACGCCTGCCTTCACGTTGCTGGAGCGCATAGCGGGCGATGAGGCAGCCTTTGGCGTTTTGCAGCGCCGTCATGCGCCGGATATGCCCAACTTGTTTCGCCCGGTCGAATCCATCATCGAAACAGCGCAATGCCTGCTCATATTGTCCCCGCTTGAAAGCAATAACGCCCATGTTTTGTAAGCAGACGATAGCAGTTTCGACATCCTGTACATCTTCTGCCATCTGTAAGGCTTGTGGATAGAGGATATCGCCGACGCTCACCTCTCCCCGGTTGCCGGCAATCTGCGCCTGGATGCGGTAGAGCAGGGCGCTGTGCTGACGATCTCCAATCTGGTCAATAAGTGCCAGTGCCTCATCAGTCAACCGTTCTGCTTCCCTGCTATCACCAGCGCACAACGCGACATCCGCCCTGTGCGCTAGCAACGCAATACGCATCTGCTGGTGTTGATGGTGACGCCGGTGGTCTGGTGCTGTTGCCGGCATCAGGCCGGCATCGTAGAGCTGCGCTGCCAGCGCATACTCTCCACGCAATTCCGCCAACCGTCCGAGATGGAGTTGTGTCGCTGCCAGCAGTGTTCCATCGGCAAGCGCCAGCGCCATGTCCTGCGCCCGCTTCAGGAGATCCGACGACTCGCGATACTCGCCGCGTAGCGCCATAAAGGGAGACAAGACCTGAGTCATCCGCAGCAAAGCATCGGGCATGTTGGTGCGTATGGCTGCGTGGCTTGCTGCTAGAATATTCTTGCGCTCGATATCCAGCGCCGCGAAATCTGTCTTATGCGTCTCCACATAGGTCGCATAGAACTCGACGAGCCGCTGGTGTGTAGCAGCATCAGGCGTCTCTTTGGCGGAATGGGAATCAGTGAAATTTCCATCATTTCCGAGTCGCAATCGCGCATAGTCATGGATGACCTGATGCAAGGTGTAGCGTCCTGGTCCGTAGGCTTCGAGCAGCCCCCAGTCTGAGAGGAGATCGAAGGCGGGCAATGGCACTGCGCAGACGGCTTGCGCCGCCTCCTCTGAAAAGCTACTGGGTTTGGGTGGGAAAATGGTGAGCGCATGCAGCGCCCGGCAGGCTTCTGCTCCCGTCAGCTTCTGGCGCTGTTCACCGGTAGCATCTTGCTGCCGTATGCGATTGATGCTCATATCGAGAACTGCCTGCAAGGAGAGCGCCGTTCCTGGGATTACTGTTGGGTGTTGCTCGGCTGGTCCCTGGGCTTGCGCCAGATGCAAACGCTCTTTCGTGCTGCGCAACAGTCGTAGCGCAGCCTGTATGCGACGTGGCTGCCCGCTGAGCGATTCCATACGCAAATAATTTCCCATCAGGGTGAGCGCCAGCGGTAGCCCACCAACCGCCCGCTCCAATGCGCGAGCGGCGCGAGGTTCTGCCTGCACCACCTGGGGAGCCAACCGGGCCAGCAACGCATACCCGCGCGCTTCTGTCAGTTCGTGAACCGCCAGGGCGCTTTCTGGCTCTGCGCCGGCAAAGGCCGTTGCTAAACGAGGAAAGCGGGTCGTCATGACATAGCGGCAATTGGGGCCACCTACTTTGAAGGCTGCAAGATGTTCAATGGTCCAGGCGTCGTCTATAATCAGCAGCAGGCGGCGCTCGCCGATGGTTGCATGGATGGCTCTTCCCCAGGTCTCGGCGTCCACGACGTTGGCCGCCGCCGCAGAGACGATTCCCAGTTGCGCTCCCCAGCTACCGAGCAGACCGGCAATATCTGGCTCTGGACCCAGCGCCGCGAAGAGTATGCCTCCTGGAAAACGCCGGCGCAATGTGCGGTCATGGGCAAGTTTGACCGCCAGCGTGCTTTTGCCTACGCCGGGCAGGCCGTAGAGTGCCAGGAAGCGGCTGCACTTGAGTCGCTCGCGGCATGTGGCGAGCAGGTCTTGCCGTCCGATGAGGTCGTCGTCGGCCAGTGGGTCGGGTAATGTTGTGGGAAAGCAGTGGTCAGCGATGCTCTTCGGTTGCCCCTGCCTCTCCATCAGTAGCTCGCTATCGAGCAGCGCGGGCTTATCAGAGGCGAGCGTGAGCGAATGATCATGCTGTTTATCTGGCGCTTCGGTAGACGGAGAACTCTGAAATCCGCTAGATGTGGGAATCACAGGAGAGGCCGCAGATACGGGCAAGACCAATCCTAATGTTTCCGCAGACTGTCCAAACCGAGCCGAGAAATACTCGCAGAGCTTTTGGCGATACCTGGCGCTGATCGCCGCGCCATGCTCCCAGTGCGATACCATTGTGCTGGTGCAATCGAGCGCCTGCGCAAGCTGCGATTGGGTCAGATGCGCCTGCTGGCGTAGCGCCTTCACCACCTGATTGAATGGCGGAACCGTCATGGATTGCGTAGTGGACGGCATAGCGTACCCTCAGCGTCACTTCCTCTACATACGCTAACAAGCATTCCCTATCCCTATTGTCGCTATACGTTGCCGCTACGTCAATGACAACTTTCTGACAACTTTTTCGCAAGTTCCCGGCTATAGACAGCAACACCCGGACACCGCACACTTGAAGGCGCCTGCGATTACCTACCTATCGTATCGTGCATGTCATGGGAGGAGAGACGATGTTTGCTTCGGATCTGAGTTGGCGCTTGCCGTCATTACACTGGCGACGGTTTCGCCTGCTGTTCATGCTCGTATTAGCGCTGCCATTGGCGACGCTATGGGTCGCGCTCACGCCTCTGCATGTGGCATATGCGTCATCTGGGCGAGCGCCGTGGTGGACGGGCGATTGTGATAATGGAACGAATGGCACACTTATTACCACCGATCCCAGTCTCGGGATCCAGATTTGCTACCCCAATGGTTGGAACGGTCTACCAAGTGGGCAACCAAACTACAACGAGTACACGCCACATGGTGTTGTGCCGCTGCAAGAATGGCAATGCGTCGAATTCTCCGCGCGCTACCTTGAGCAAGTCCATAACATGCCAGACAAGGGAGGGATCAACGGTGGACAAGCCGTTGCCAGCACGTACTATAACTGGTACAGTGGCCCGGGTTCGGGGTTGAGCTTGATTTATGGAGACTCGACTCAGGCGTTCCCGTCGGTTGGCGATGTCCTTTCCACTACCAGTGGTCAAACATCAAATGGACATACCGGCGTCGTCAACTACGTTCATATTGACGACCCTGTTAATGGCAATGGCTACGTGATGATTGCCCAGCAAAATGTGACCAGTGGTGGTGTCAATGCCGGATGGACTCCAGATGGGACTAGCATTCGCTCCGCCTGGGGAGATAACTCATGGCCTTATACCAAGTTGGTCGTGAGAAATTGGAGCTACTACAATGATGATGATGGCAGTTCCTATCCTACCACAAAGGAAGCCAATGTGCAGATTCTGCACTTTGGCAGTGGTAGCGGCGGCGGAGCATCACAGCGGGTTGGCGAACTCGACGCCAATGGCAACCTCTTGGTGGCCGATGGACCAGTCGGCACCAACTTCGCGCAAGCGATTGGCCCCAACATCAAGGCGGCTGCCTTCTCGAATACCAACCTCACTGGTGTGATAGACGGCAATGGCAACTTCCTGGTGGATAGCGGATCGCTCAATAATTTCAAGGGGGTTCTGGGTCCAGGGGTCAACAATGGACCAATCGTTACTGCTATCGCACTCTCAGGCAATGTGCAGGGAGCGTTGGATAACAGTGGCAACCTGTGGGTTGCGAATGGGCTGGGCAACACGTTCACCAAAGTGATCGGCCCCAATATCCAAGACTTTGCCCTCTCAGGTACGCGCATCGGCGTGATAGATGGCAATGGCAACTTCCTGGTTGAAGATACGTCGCAGAGCGGTGGCTTCACGGCACTCTTGGGGCCAGGAGTCAGCAATGGTCCGTTCATCAAGGCTGTGGCGCTCTCCGGCACGCGCATGGGCGCGCTTGATAGCAATGGGAACTTCTGGGTGGCTGACGGGCCAGTGAGTACATCTACCACGTTTACCAAAGTGATTGGCCCCAACATCCAGGCGATTACCATGACTGACTGTTCGGTGAATTCGACAACTTATGATCGGCTAGGAGTCATTGATGGCAATGGCAACTTCCTGGCCAACGATGGGGCGCTCAATGCGTCGTTTAGCGTGCAACAGAGTCCCCTGATGACACGGATTGGCCTGTATTGCAGCCGCGTTGGCGCGCTTGACACCAATGGCAACGGATCCTTGAAAGATGGGGCGCTCTCTGGGTCTTGGACGCAGGAGTTTTCAGGAAAACAAGGGCTGATTCTGCCCGAGGCCAGCTCGGCGATTCATGCTCCGTCTATGCGACTAGGAGCCATAGGCACCGACGGCTATTTGTACGTCGCTGATGGGCCGGTCGGCAAGTCATTTACCAAAGTGATCGGTCCCAATATCAAAGCAGCGGCGCTTTCGGGCACGCGCATCGGCGTAATAGACGGCAACGGCAACTTCCTGGTGGCCGATGGACCAGTCGGCACGAGCTTTAGCGTGGCCATTGGGCCAAGTCTACATAGTGGACCGGTTATCACTGCGATTGCGCTCTCTGGCACCCGCATGAGCGCATTGGATGCCAGCGGCAATGTTTGGGCGGTGGATGGGCCAGTCGGCACTTCGCCAAGCATTGTCATCGGACCAGCGGTGGGAGGACCAACAATTAAGGCAATTGGTCTGAGCGGATCACGAATTGGGGCGCTCGACACCAGCGGCACTCTCTGGGTAGCTGATGGCGCAGTCGGCATAACTTTTACCAAAGTCATTGGGCCGAACATCCAGTCTTTCATCCTCTCTGGCCTGCGCATCGGCGTGATAGATGGCAATGGCAATTTCCTGGTGAACCAGGGTATGCTGACCGCCTCGTTCAAGCAGGCAATTGGTCCTAACATCCAGGCAATTGCCATGAACACCTGCCAATCCGGCCCGACCTTCAACTGGGGAGTATCCTACAACCGGCTTGGCGTGATAGATGGCAATGGCAACTTCCTCATAGATGACTATGCCGTCACGGATTCGCTAACCTCGTTCTCGCTGGAGCAGCAGAAAGTAGTGGCGCAGATTGGGTTGTATTGCAGCAGGATTGCCATGGTGAATCCCAGTGGCAACTTCTATGCCCACGATGGCGACGATACGCCGTCCTGGACACTGGAGATGGCTGGCGTCAAAACAATGGTGTTGCCAGATGCCAGCTAAACACCGTTAGCTCGTATCTGATAACTGTATCCATAAAAGATGAACGCAGAGGCTCACTATCCCGCGAACACCAGGATAGTGGGCCTCTGGCCGTGGAGGCTGATCTCCACCTGTTTAACGCAGCGCATGCCAGCGTTTGCAGCCAGCGCCAGCGACGGCTGATTCGTCAGCACAGCGAGCCGCCCGCCAGGAGCCAGCACACGGCGCATCTCCGCGAACGCCTGGCGATAGAAGCAACCAATATCCTGCCCGGCGGCTACCTGGCGGTCCCAGGGCAGATTGGTGACAATCGCTTCCACCGCGCCGGATGCAAGGGGCAACGCCCGGACATCCATCGGCGTGAACATGGCGTTGACACCGGCGGCGCACGCATTTGTTGCGGCGGCGCGAATCGCCTCTGGGTCACTGTCGCCGCCCTGCGCCGCTATCCCAGCGAGCGCCGCCTCGACGACGATGGTACCCGTTCCACAGCAGGGATCGAGCAATCGTTGCCCCGGCGATACTTCTGCCAGCGCCAGCATCGCAGCGGCGACCGGCGGTTTCAGCGCGCCGGGACGATGCGCGCGCCGGTAGGAACGTTCGTGCAGCGGCGCCTTACCGAGCCGCAGCCCGACGGCGGCGACGCTCTGCTCGATGAATATCCGCACATTTAGGCCGGCGGCGCGATCATCCGCCTGATAGTGCCAGCCCTGCGCCTGCGTGATGCCCTCAGCCAGCGCCGATTTGATCTCATCGGTGTTGTACGAACGCGCGCCGACGAAACTCGCCGTCACCGAAAATGTCGGCGGGCAGGCGATAGAACGCACACGCGCGCACACCTCCGCCGCTGCGCAGAGTGGCAGGCTGCGGCTCAATGCGCGCAGGTGCGCCAGTGTCGCGCGTGTTCTCTCTATGCCGCTCCAGGTGGCGAGCGTGATGAAGGCATCATCTACGGTGCGCAGGCGCAAGAGCGTTTCCAGCGTCTCAGATGAGATAGAACAACTTCCGGCGATACGACGATAGCTGACGGCGTTCACGCTGACGCCGGGCAGCGCGCGTATTTCAGTGGCACTCACCGTTTCCAGTCCGCGTGTGGTGAGCGCAAAGAAGGACATATTGTTTCCTGGCATGCCAGTGCAACCTCTAAAACCTCGTGTTTGCTCGATGGAGCGTGGAGAAACGAAGAAATGGAGAGAAATGCGCCGCCAGCGCCGGAGATATGGGCGTAGGCAGCGCAATGGGGGAGGAGCCTCACTATGCGGGGTAGGTGGTCCTGATGCGCGCGGAAGGGATTATCGGCGCGAAAAGGTAGCAGTAGATGACGCCCACGCATGCTTGCGTGCAGGCGCACCAGCATCCAGTCTGTGGCAGGCTGAGCGAGCGACCCGGATGGAGGCTCCGCTCAGCCTAGTGGGCTAAAGGCAATCGTGCGGATCATCGTCGTCATGACGGGTGTAGCAACCTCGAATTCGTGAGTTTTCGGAATCGTTATCACTATACGGCGCAAAGCCTCGCTGCTCCTATCAGTTTTCTGACGCAAATGCTAGTGAATTTTGGCAAGACTGTATGATACACGTGAAATGTGTTAGACAAGCGTGATATACTGAAAGGCAGGAGAGAAGTGGACCTGCGTCCACCTCTCCCCTTTCGGCTGTCCGCTTGCTGCCTCGCATATGAGGTGTGGCGTTACGAAAGGGCGTGACTGTGGCTCCTCTGGCAACGGAGCAGACTGTGTCGTCATCCTCCCGTTCTACTCTCTGGCGGACCAATGGGCGCACACTCGTTCGTATTATGGGATTATTACAGCCACACTGGCTGATGTCGCTTGGCACCCTCATCTGTACTATTCTTGCCACTGCTTTCGCTCTCATTGTGCCCTGGCTGCTGGCCTGGGTGGTAGATGTTGGTGTCCGCTCCGGGCAATGGGGCGCGTTGCTGCTGGCGGCGGGCGCGGTGCTGCTGGTGAGTTCGCTGCGTGGGCTGTTCGCCTACTGGCAGGGCTATCTTTCGCAGGCGCTTTCAGTGCTGGTCGCCTATGACCTGCGCAACCGTCTCTACGATCATCTGCAACGGTTGAGTTTTTCCTATCACGATGAGGCAGAAACCGGCCAGTTGATGTCGCGCATGACGGCGGATATCGAGGGTGTGCGCAATGCGTTGCCACTCGGCTTTCTGCGCGCGATTGTCGCTGTTTTGATGTTTGGCGCCGTCACCGTCATCCTGGCGACACTCGACTGGCAGCTTGCGCTAGTAACGCTGCTCTGTGTGCCGGTGCTGATCGTGCTTGGCACGCAGGTGGCGAAGCGGCTGCGTCCGCTCTGGGTGGGCACGCAGCGTGAAACCGGCGCGCTGGGCACGGTGATGCAGGAGAGCCTGAGCGGGCGGCGCGTGGTGATGTCGTTTGTCCGTGAAGATTTCGAGATCGGCAAATACGAGACCAAGAACCGCGAGGTGCGTGATCTAACGCTCTCCGCAATGCGCCTCTCTGCCTGGAATCAGCCGTTGATGATCCTGGCGCTGAATATCGTGACGGTGCTGGTACTCTGGGTTGGCGGCGCTGCCGTCATTCATCAGCGTATCAGCCTGGGTACGCTGGTTGCCGTCACACAGTACGCGCTGCTGCTCAGCACGCCGGTGCGCTCCTTCGGCTTCATGATTACCTGGCTGATGCGCGCCGTCGCCAGCGGTGAGCGACTCTTTGAGGTGCTGGACACCAAATCGGTGATCGTGGATAAACCAGACGCCGTTGCGCTGACCTCAGTTGCCGGAGCGGTACGCTTCGAGCAGGTGTCGTTTGCCTATGGCAGCGGCCCCACCGTTTTACATGATATTGATATCGCAGCGCAGCCGGGGCAGGTGATTGCGCTGCTCGGCGCGACCGGCTCTGGCAAGAGTACGATTCTACAATTGCTGCCGCGCTTCTATGATGTCACTGCCGGGCGTGTGCTGGTGGATGGGCATGATGTGCGCGATGTACAGCAGGAGACGCTGCGGCGCAACATCGGTTTCGTGCTGCAAGATGTCTTCCTCTTCAATGCGACCATCCGCGAGAATATCGCCTTTGGTGCGCCAAATGCCAGCGAAGACGAGATTATCGCCGCTGCGAAGGTCGCCCGCCTGCATGACTTCGTTCTCTCGCTGCCAGATGGCTACGACACCTGGGTAGGCGAGCGCGGGGTGACGCTCTCCGGCGGGCAGAAACAGCGCGTGGCGATTGCCCGCACGATTCTGCTGAATCCCAGCATCCTCGTTCTCGACGACTCCACTTCCAGTGTGGATATGGAGACGGAGTACCTGATTCAAGAGGCGCTCGAAGCGCTGATGGCTGGGCGAACAACATTCGTGGTCGCCTCGCGCCTGCGCACGATCAAGGGCGCCGACCAGATAGTGGTGCTCGATCACGGGCGCATCATCGAGCGCGGTACCCACCAGACACTCCTGGCGCTGGGCGGCGCATACAAGCGGCTCTATGATGCCCAACTGCGCGACCAGGAAGAGTTTGAGGCGCACATGCTGGCGGCGCAACACCAGAGTGAGGAGCATCCAGATGTGCCCGGACCTGAGCGCGACGATACGATCATGAACAGTCCGGAGACGGCAGATGAGGCCAGGCGGGCTGGCGACGCGCGGGAGGTGCGGCGATGAGGGTCAATGCGGCGCGTTCGTCCAACAGCGTCAATGAACGCATTGCCTCGCGTCGCGCGCACCGCTGGCGCGAGAATAGCCTGGCAACTTCAGACGAAGATATCGGCGGCAAGTTCGAGTGGCATCTCATTGGCCGCTTTCTGCCATATCTCTCGCGCTACAAGGGCGCGACCTGGCTCAGCATTGCGCTGATGCTGGCTTATACTGGGTTAAACCTTGCCAATCCGTTTCTGATAGGTGTGGCAATTGACGATTTCATTGGTCCGCACGACCTGGGTGGCCTGGCGGTGATCTCGGTTGTGCTGCTGGTGCTGAATGTGGCGATGTGGCAGGCGCAATACTGGCAAATCTGGACGATGTCCTGGGCGGGCGAGCAGATTTTGTATCACCTGAGCGCCGATATGTTCGCGCATCTCCAACGGCTCTCGCTGGCCTTTTATGATCGCACGCAGATCGGGCGCGTGATGTCGCGGTTGCAGAGTGACATTGACGTGCTGGAATCCATGCTGAGTTCCGGCCTGCTCTCGATGCTGAGTTCGGTGGTAGCATTGGTAGGCATCGTCGTGGTAATGCTGGCGATGAACCTGCGACTGGCGCTGCTGACCTTCACAGTGCTGCCAGTGATGGTGGTGATCGCCGCTTTCTGGCAGCGACATGCGCAACGCTCGTTTCGTCTGACGCGCGCCGCCATTTCACTGGTGAATGCGACGCTACAAGAGAATATTTCCGGCATGCGCGTCATTCAGAGCATGGTGCGTGAGGACCGCAACAGCGCCGAGTTCGACGACCTGAACGCCTACAATCGTGACACCAATCTCTCGGCCAGCCGCATTGCCGCGCTGGTGCTGCCGCTGGTGGAGGTGGTGGCGGCAGTGGCCATCGCCCTCTCCATCATTTTCGGTGGCGTGCTAATCGCTCGCAACGAGCTACAGATTGGCGTGTTGGTGGCGTTCATTCTCTATATCAACCGCTTCTTCGATCCGATTCGTGACCTGAGCCAGCAATATACCCAGCTTCAGCGTTCGGGCGTGGCGGCGGAGCGCATCTTCCAGATTTTGAGCATGCCGGTGGAGATCGTAGACCGGCCAGACGCGGAGACGCTGCCACCCATCCAGGGCAACGTCGAGTTCCGTCATGTGGTCTTTGGCTACAAGCCGGAGGTTCCGGTGCTGCACGACCTGAACCTGCGTATCAACGCGGGGCAGACGGTGGCTATCGTCGGGCCGACCGGCGCGGGCAAGAGTACCATCGCTGGCCTGATCGAGCGGTTCTACGATATTCAGAGCGGCGCAGTGCTGATTGACGGCCACGATGTGCGCGACGTAACACAGGCATCGCTGCGCAGCCAGATCGGCATCGTCTTACAGGAGCCGTTCCTCTTTACCGGCACGATTCGCGATAATATCCGCTACGGGCGGCTCACCGCCAGCGATGCGGAGGTGGAAGAAGCGGCGCGCACCATCGGCGCACATGACCTCATTCTGCAACTGCCCAATGGCTACGAGACGGAGATTCGTGAGCGTGGCCGCAACCTGAGCATGGGACAGCGCCAGATGATCGCCTTCGCCCGCGCGCTGCTGGCGGACCCGCGCATCTTGATTCTGGATGAGGCGACCGCCAACATTGACACCTTCACCGAAATGCTGGTGCAGCAGGGACTCCAACGGCTGCTGCATGGGCGGACGGCGCTGGTGATTGCGCACCGGCTTTCGACCATCAAGAACGCTGACCTCATCGTTGTCTTGCAGCATGGGCAAATCATCGAGCAGGGGACGCATTCGGAACTGCTTCAGCAGGAGGGCGCCTATGCGACGCTCTATGCGATGGGCTTTCGCCATGCAGGTGTGCTGCTGGCGTAGCTGCGAATCCAGGAAGCGACCGGCATATACGCAATTTCTTGTGTGAGAAATTACCTAGATGTGTCGTATGTACTTTCATGGAGAGAATACGTGAAATAGCGTAGGGAGGTTCGTCGCATTCTCGCGTAGCGGCGGTTTGCTTTGTGCCGGCATATCTGGGACTGCCGGCAGCGTTCTGATGACGCGATGATGACCATACGCGCTCTCCTGGTTCATCACCACCGCATCAGAACGGTGAACGAGCGCCGTTGCAACGCCTGAGATGTCGCACGTTCAATTGGCATCTCGCAGCGGAGCGGCCCCATGTCGTTGAGCCGACGACCTACCGGCTTGGCGAGAAGCGGAGCCATTCCGGCACCATTCGCTCGATGCTACCTTTCTGTACCCAGGTGCAGCAGCATCAGACGAGGACCGATCACTCGCAGCTTGCGACTGCTAGTGCTGTTCGGCTCTCATCCCTAGCTCATCTCCACAGGAGAGAACACATGCGCATGAGTTTACGCAAAGTCACCGCATCGGGATTGATGCTCTTTGTCGGCGCGCTGGCGATCATGCTGGCCGGCTGCGGTGGAACAAACAATAGTTCCAATGCGCTCCCGGATTCGCAGCAGATTCTTCGCTATCCTCTGAACGCGAACGGCACCGACATCAAGACGATGGACCCGGCGCTGGTCCAGGATTACTATTCCTACTTCCCCGTTGAGTTGGTCTTCCCCGGCATTATGACATTGGACTCTAGCGGCACGCCTATCCCGTGGGCCGCAGCCAGTGCGCCGGTCTATGATGCAACTGCCAAGACGTATACCTTCAAGATCAGGCCTGGCCTCAAATGGACCGATGGCACGCCGATTGATGCCAACACCTACGCTTTCTCCATCAATCGCGCGCTTAGCCCCTGCACCGGCTCGCCGGTGACGTACTACATGTTCGCCATCAAAGACGCGCCTGCCTTCTCCACCGAGAAGTGCGGCAGCGATGGTGTGACGGTCAACGGGCCGATCAAGAGCATGACCGACGCCGGCGACATCACGGTGCCGGATAGCCAGACGCTTGTCATCAAGCTGTCGGCCAATGCGCCGTATTTCTTGCAGGCACTCTGCTATCCGACGGCGTTCGCCCAGCCGCAGCAGTTGATCCAGCAGTATGGCGTCAAAGCCTGGACGGACCACCTGCAAGGCTTCGGCGGCAACCTGTATAAGCTGCAAACCTGGAACCACAAGGGCGATGTGATTCTGGTGCGCAATGACAGCTTCTGGGGCACCAAGCCCAAACTGCGTGAGATTGACTTCAAAGTCTATCAGACGGTACAGGCCGAGTATGCCGACTATCTCACGGGGCGCCTCGATCAGGGGTCTGCGCCGCCGGACCAGTACTTGCAGTCCAAGAAGCGCTCGGACTTCCATGAACTGAGCGCGTTGTGGATCAACTACTACCAGCCCGTCTGGAACAAGGCTCCGTTTGACGATGTGCGCGTCCGTCAGGCCTTTGACCTCGCGCTCGATAAGCAATTGCTGTCCGATTCGGTGAACCACGGCACGACGACGGCTTCGAACCATATTGTGCCGCAGGGCATGTATGGCTACAATCCGAACCTGGTGGGACCGGATGGCACGACCAATCTAACGGGCAATGTGGCGAAAGCGACGCAGTTGATGCAGTCCTATGCCAACGACAAGTGCGGCGGTAAGATTGCCAATTGTACGCCAGTCACGCTGGTGGACGTGAACGATCCTGCCGTTCAGACCTATGACCAGGCGGCTGTCAACATGTGGCAGGCAGCGTTCCCAGGGTTGCAAATCAAGACCCACTTCATTGATTTCAACACGCTGATTACGCTGATCTACAGCCCGAACATCCCGCAGATCTACGGCATCGCCTGGATTGCGGACTATCCGGACCCGCAGGACTGGCTCTCGCTCCAGTTCGCGCCGGGCGCTATCAACAACACCGGCAACGTCGTGGTGCCGCAGGCCAATCAATTGATGGCACAGGCCGACCAGGACCTGAACCCGACCACTCGGGCGCAGGAGTACAACCAGGCGGAGCAGTTGTTGGTGACGAACGTAGCCTGGATCACTGAGGACCAGCAGAAGCTGTTCTACAACCTGCCGACCTACGTTCACAACTATCAGATTGCCTCGCTTGGCGTGCTTACGATGGCCACCTGGCAGTCTCTCTACCTCTCTGGCCACTAATCGTCAGTTTGCTTCAGGCGTGTGCTGTTCACCATTTGTGAGCAGCACACACGTCGAGACGCCCAACCGCTCTGGTTGGGCGTCTTCTTATTGTTCCACCAAAATCCCTACAACTGCTAAAAGCGCAAAGGGCCGCGCGCAATTCCGGCGCGTACATGATCGAGGTTGCCGCCCGCGATATACTCAATCCACCAGGTTGCCCCTGCCTCAGCCAGCCCTTTGATAGCAGCGCGCTCCGCTTCTGGATCATCGCTGCGTTCTGCGCCGCCCAGCGCCAGCTCAAATGGCGCATCGCTGGTGCGATAGCTGGCGATGGTCGCCTTCATCTTGCGCACCTCATCCGGCGTGAGCAGCCAGGGTTCCTCCTCTGCATGTTCTTTGCCGCCGCAGAAGCCATCCCAGCGCGCGGCGCGACGCATCGGCCCTTTGTGCGGCCAATTCCCGCCGACCCAGATGGGGATGCGCGGCTGCTGGACGGGGCGGGGCAAGAGCGTCAGGTCGCGCACCTGAAAATGTTTGCCAGTGAAAGTAACGGGTTCGCCACTCCACAACCGCACCAGGATGTCCAACGCTTCATCCAGAATGGCGGCGCGCTCCTTGTTTTCCGTCACCTCGCCCACCTGACCGAAGCCAGGGTCATTGAGGTCGCCCAGGCCAACGCCCAGAATCAGCCGCCCATTGGAGAGATGGTCCAGCGTGACCGTTTCGCGCGCCAGCTTCCAGGGGCGGCGGCGTGAGAGCGGTGTTACGGATGTTCCCAGGCGGATGCGCTCAGTTCTCATCGCCATCGCTGCCAGCGCCACCCAGGGGTCATACGTGAGCGCATGCGGATCGCTATGATGCGTGATATAGTCTTCGAGGAAAATCGCATCCCATCCGGACGCCTCAGCCAGCGCAGCAAGTTCCGCCAGCGTGCGTGCGTCGCCACATTCCCCCGCATTGGGAAGAACCAGACCGAATTGCATGCTATCAGCGCCTCCCTTCATGATTGTGATGCTCTGTTGCTATCGCCACACATGCGACCGTTTTGAGCATGTTGAGCCTGTTGAGCCTGTTGAGCCTGTTGAGCATCATTCAGAGCGACTATATCAGGTACTCGCGACATCTTTTGTCATATTTCAACTCATCGCCAGCAGAAGCCTGCATCGAATTTGAGCAACGTGAACTGCTGCCTCTTGCACATCGTCCAATCAACTGTTATATATAAACCATAACAGTTGGTACAATTGTGATGGAGGATAAAACGATGAAGCAGAAAATGGCTTCAGCCGCGCCCCACAGCGCCGAGAACATGGACACCCCAGTTGCCGGACAGCAGGTAGCGTGGGCAGGCATCGTCTGGTATCTTGTCCTGGCGTTCGGCATTAGCTGGGCGGTTTGGCTTGGTCTGCAAGCGTTGGGAGTCCCGTTCGTCATTCGCGCAGCCA
Source organism: Chloroflexota bacterium (assembly GCA_021323855.1). Lineage (GTDB taxonomy): Bacteria > Chloroflexota > Ktedonobacteria > Ktedonobacterales > JADMIN01 > JAJPKE01. The sequence continues at coordinate 265,513 of JAJPKE010000015.1, forward strand.
TCGGCATGTTCGGGCCTGCGGTGGCGGCGCTGCTCGTTCGTGGGCCGCTCTGCCATCAGGGATTCGCAGATGCCGGGCTGCGGCTGGCGCGGCGTGGTGAGCGCGGCGTCTTCCGCTACTATCTGGCGGCGTATCTGCTCGTTCCGGCGCTGCTGGCGGTGGGAATAGGGCTGGCGCTGTTGATCGGCTATCAGCATTGGGCGCTGGCGGATTCGCTGCACACGCTGGCGCAGCAGATCACCCAGCAACTTGCCGCGAGTGGCAGCCATCCCCCGTCCGGCATGACGGCGGACCAACTGGCGACGACGACGCTGGTGGTGCAGACGGTGCTGGCCTTCACACTGGCAATCCCTTTCAACATGATCTTTACGTTTGGCGAAGAGTTTGGCTGGCGTGGCTATTTGTTGCCGCGTCTGGCGCCGCTCGGTGGCGTGCCGGCGGCGATCATCGTCGGCGTAATCTGGGGACTTTGGCATGCGCCAGTAATCGTGTTGAACGGCTACAACTTTCCCGGCCATCCCTGGCTTGGCGTGCTGATGATGGTGGTGTTCACGACTGCCTATAGCTTCTTCTTCGCGTGGTTGCGTTTCCGCTCTGGCAGCGTCTGGCCCTCCACGCTGGCGCATGCGACGCTCAACGCACTGGCCGGTTTTGGGCTGCTATTGCTTTCACATGGCGATTCATTGGTGCGCCCACCGCTCGGCTTGATTGGTCTCGTGCCGCTCGTCGCGCTGGCGATCTGGCTGGCCGTCACTGGCAGACTCAAGCCGCCAGTGACAGCAAATCTGTAGGGCTTTCCTAGAGCGTCATCCCCAGGAGAAGGTTTCGCTTTCCTGAAGCGACTGCCCCTGCCATTCGGCAGTCACGGTTGCGACGATCACGCCAGTGGTGCAGCTATTGTAGGGCGACCAAAGCCAGATGTAGCCGCCGCTGGCGTTGGCGTCATGGGTGCCTTGCAGGCTGCGCGCCGTCGCATAGGTGCGATTGCAGGCGTAGTAGACGCGAATCTGAAGAGCGGCGCCCGGCTGTGTCTGCACACACACTTCTCCGCTGTGCTTATTGACCACGCGGGCACAGGTAAAGCTGAGCGTCAGTTGTGGCGTGGGAATCGGCGTCGGGGATGGCGTCGGTGTGTTCGTAGCCGTTGGCGCCGTCGTTGGGGTTGGTGTGGTGGTGGCGCTGGCTGTTGCGGTTGCGTTGGCGGCCTGGGTAGCGACCGCAGCGGGTGTGTTGCCGAACGCCTCACGCGCCGTGTTGGGTGTGGAGTGCGCGCCGTTCCCGCCGATGCCGCCGGCAAGTGAGAGCGATATCACCGAACAGAACGCCAGCACCAACAGCAACACGCCACAACCGATGCCGATCTGTGTCTTGCCCGGCATGGCGCGGAGCCGCCGCCAGAAAAGCGCAAGGCCCGCGCCATAGTTGCGATGCAATAGCGTTGGCTGTGGCGTAGGTGAGGTTGTGTGAGCCAGGGGTGGCGTTGGCAACATGGCTGGAGATGATGAGGCAGCATCTCGCCTGACGAGCGATTGGAAGCGCCCAATACTGCGTTCGCCAGCCTGTCGTGCCCGTGCTGCCATCTGTGTAGCCGTTCGCTTTGTGAAGACAGCGAGCTGCGCGCCGTTTTCCGTGAGCCATTGTTTGGCAACGGCTGCCGCTGCTCCAGCGCGCTCGGCATACTGCTCTGCGTAGTGGCGGAAATTGCTCTGCGGCGCAGTTGGCTCGCCAGACAGCGCATCATCGCCTACGTGCGCTGGCATGGGATCGCTATCGCTTGCCTGAGATGGTTCTGTGGGCGGCAACACCTGCCAGACCGGCGCAAGGGCTGCCCTGGTACCCTGCGCCTCGCTCAGCGGCGGCTCCCAGTTCTCCGTGTCGCCTACGGGATGCGGCGCCAACGGCGCGAGGTCGAACGGCACTGCGCCCTCATCGGTGGCGGCGGTGTCATAGGGATAGTCATAGATGTTGGGCGGCTCCGTTGGCGTTGATCGCGGCGGCACACTGGTATCCAGCAGGGCGCTATTGCCAGCCAGCAGTATACCCTGGCCACCCATCAGCGCCTCCACCAGCGGCTCTGCATCGTTTGCCGGCACCCAATCCAGTCGCAGGATGCGGCCATCGAGCGTATGAATGTTCAGGTTCCATCCCAGCGGACTGCGGTGTATCACGTCCACGCTGGCAACCAGATCCCGCTCGACGCTCCAGCGTGTGGGGCTGGTGATGCCCAGGCGCGGACGAAAGCTCAGGTTCGTCGCCGTAAGCGTCACCGTGCCGTTCCGGCACTGAATCTTGAGCGTTCCCTCTTTTGGCATCGCCGTCAACTCCTCCACCTCAATCGTTCGCCACTCCACGGCAAACAATCAATCTCTGCTACTCTCAATCTAGCGTCTCTCATCAAGGTATCGCAAAGGGCGTTCCGCTGTCCGCTTCGCAGCAGTAGTATCGCTCATTTGAGGGTCTCATAGGTATTGCTACGTACCGCAGATTAGACGAAACAGCTTTCGCAATCGGCACGCAGTCTCACCAATGCCGATGATGTAGACCGCCATAGCGCCTTCTTCCGCGAGGCCGTGAGTGAGCTATTCGCTTAGCATAATGCTGGGCTAGTGTGCCAGATATCCTTCGATCTCGCTGCGATGACGTCGGAAAGCGGCCACCTCACGCTGATAATGGGCGAGATGGCCGTCAGCGACCATCTGTTGATACGCAGCCTCGCCAGCGGAGGAGCGCGTGATGAGTAGATCGCAGAGCGCCTGTACGCGCGGCTCGACGAGCGCCAATATCTCATCGAGTTGCACATCACCTGCATTACCTGTATTACCTGCATCGCCAGCCTCATTATAGGCATGGCAGAACTCATGCAGGCGTCGCGCCTGTTCGGCGGGATTTGCCAGCCCCAACTGTTCGACATCTTGGGCATAGGAGAGCGGCACGAAGCGATAGGCGGCGTAGGCCAGGTCCCAGGCGCGCGGGCCGGGGCCTGCCGTGTCGAAGTCTATCAGCGCCTGTGGCTGCTCATCCACGAACACCATGTTATACGGGGCTAGGTCGTTATGGCAGATGACTTCGTGCCGGGTGGCATCTGGATAGGTGAATTGCCAGGCAGCATGAGCAGGTGGCGTGTAGTCTGTGGTCGCATCGTGATAGCGGCGCACTAAGCAGGCGGCCTCTAGCAGCACGCCATCCGAGAGGATATAGGACGGATAGGGATAGCGGCCAACCTCGCCCTCGATGAAGGTGAGGATTTCGCGCCCTTGTTCATCAATGCCCAGGAAACGCGGCGCGCCACTGAATCCCCGCGCCTTTAGATGCAACAGGAGACTGTGAACGGCGGCGCTCCAGGGTCCGACAACACGGCGAACGGTGTCATCTACGCGCACCACCGGCGTCACATTGCCTCCGCTCAGCAGTTCTTCTTTTGCCATATGGTCCCTCACTCAATCTTCCGCCAGCCATTCGATCCAGCGTCCGTGGCTCTCCACGCGCGCCAGCAATTCCTCCCGCATCGCGCCATTATGATAGCTGAAGAGGTGAATCTCCGGCGCGCCTTCGATGCTGTAGCCTTCCTGCGCGATGCGATAGAAGTCGCGCTTTGCGGCATAGCCAGCGAGCCGTTCGAGTCAGCAGGAGGTCATGCACTGCGCCGAAAAAGAGGTTAGGCACGGTCGTCGCAAGGTCAGCACCCGCAACCAGAGCCAGGATGTCAGGGTCTTGAGCAACGCGCAGCGACAGGACGGCATACAGCGGCGATGCGTTCTGTGGCGCGTCGCTACCATAGATGCGCTGGCCAAATACTTCAAAATATTGCGCCAGGGCGCTCAGTTCTACATCTGACATGGGTATTCTCGTGATTTCAAGGAGTCGGGCTACTATTTTCCATGACGCTCCCTTTCCTGCGGTATGCGCCGACCGGCAGGACGCTGTAGCCGCCAGCGTCGCGCAGCGCCTCCACCACAGCGCGTGTCGTATCGAGCGAGGTGAGGCAGGGGACGCCGGTTTCGACGGCGGCGCGGCGAATCTCAAAGCCGTCCTGTATCTCGATGCCCTCGCGGATTTTGCCGCGCCCGCCGGTGATCGTGTTCAGCACCAGTTGCACGCGATGCTCACGGATGAGATGAAGAATCGTGTCGTCGCCGGTGCTGATGCGCCCGACGGGGCCAGCCTCGATACCCTGCTCCGCCAGCCAGACCGTTGTACCCGGCGTCGCGTAGAAGGTGTAGCCAGCGGCATGCAATTCGCGCAGGATGGGCAGCGCCTCTGCTTTATCGCGGTCTGCCAGCGAGACGAAGGCCACACCGTCGCGCGCAGGCACATTGATGTGCGCCGCAATCAGCGCCTTGCGTAGCGCCGCCGGATAGGTCTTGTCTATGCCCATTACTTCGCCGGTGCTCTTCATTTCTGGGCTGAGCGCCATCTCGCCGCCTTTGATCTTCGCCATCGAGAAAACTGGTCCCTTCACCGCGATCAGCGGCTGCGCCGGCCAGAGACCATACGGCAGGCCGACATAGCCTAACTCCTTGAGCGTCTTGCCAAGCATGATTTGGGTCGCCAGCGAGACCATCGGCACGTCGGTCACTTTGCTGAGAAACGGCACGGTGCGTGAGGCGCGTGGATTCACTTCCAGGATATAGACGTTGCCGCCGGGGACGCCGTTCGCCTCGGTCAGCACGAACTGTGCGTTGACGAGGCCACGCACACCCATCGCTAGCGCAATCTTGCAGGTATACTGCGCGACCATCTGAAGTTCATCGCGTGTGAGGCTGCGCGTCGGATAGACGGCGAAGCTATCGCCGGAATGGACACCTGCGCGCTCAATATGCTCCATGACGCCAGGAATCAGCACATCGGTGCCGTCACAGATGGCGTCTACCTCCACCTCGCGTCCGCTGAGATAGCGGTCAATCAGGATGGGATGCTCACCGAACTGCGCGACGACCTGCACGACATAGCGTTGTAGCGCCTCCTCGCTGCGCACGATCTCCATCGCCCGCCCGCCCAGCACGTAGGATGGTCGCACCAGCACCGGGTAGCCGATAGCACGCGCCGTCTCCACCGCCTCCTCTACTGTGCGCACGGCAGCGCCTTTGGGGCGCGGCACACCCAACTCCTCCATCAGCGCATCAAAGCGATAGCGGTCCTCTGCCAGATCAATGCTCTCCACTGAGGTGCCCAGCAGCGACGCACCATAGGCGGCGAGCGGTCCCGCCAGCCCGATAGCCGTCTGCCCGCCAAACTGTGTCACTACCGGCGGAAGTGAGGCGTCGTCGCGGCTGTAAACAGCCGGCGCACGGTTGGGTGCTACTTCACGGCTGTAAACAGCCGGCGCACTATCAGGTGAGCCTGAAGGCTGATCCGTGGCGGCACTTTGAGGCTCTTCAGAGCCATCCGTTACGTACGCCGGCTCTTCAGAGCCGAGAACGCCTACCCGCTCATTCTCCAGGATATTCAGCACGCTTTCGGTGTCGAGCGGCTCGAAGTAGAGGCGGTCCGACATGTCGAAGTCGGTGCTGACCGTTTCGGGATTGGAGTTGACGAGGATGCTGCGCACGCCAGCCTGGCGTAGCTCCTGGGCGGCGCGCACCGAGCAATAGTCAAACTCGATGCCCTGGCCGATGCGGATGGGGCCGGAGCCAAGCACTACGGCTTTCTCGCCTGCTAGCGGCTCCGCTTCGTTCTCCTGCTCATAGGTGCTGTAGAAATACGGCGTGCGCGCGGCAAATTCGGCGGCGCAGGTATCCACCATCTTATAGGTCGGCAGGATGCCCCATGCGCGCCGCAACGCACGGATGGCGCTGGCAGAGACTTTACCCCCAACTCCCTCTCCTATGGGAGAGGGGGCTATAAGGCGCGCATCGTTGCCTACGGGGTCTGGTTCCCCTCTCCCGCACACGGGGGAGGGGGTAGGGGTGGGGGCCAAGTCCGCGATGCGCTGGTCGGAGAAGCCCATACGTTTGGCCTCGCGCAGCAGCGCAGGTGTCAGCGATTCGGCGGCCAGCCGTTGCTCCATCCGGACGATGCGGCGCAGCTTCACCAGGAACCAGTGATCTATGCCCGTGTCGTCGTGGAGCGCAGCGAGCCGTGCATCGCTATCGTCGGCGCGGATGGCGTCGAGCAATTGCCAGAGGCGCGTGTCGTTGCCTTCAAACTCCGGGCGCGCGAGCTTGGGCGCATCGTCGTCGGGGTTGAACTCTTCTTCAGCGGGTTCTGGCTGTTTCATTGCGGCGGCGCGCAGTTCCAGCGAACGCATGGCCTTTTGTAGCGCCGCCTCAAATGTACGGTCAATCGCCATCACCTCGCCGGTAGCCTTCATCTGCGTACCCAGCAGACGATCCGCCAGTGGGAACTTATCGAAGGGCCAGCGCGGAATCTTGACGACGCAGTAATCCAGCGCTGGCTCGAAGGCTGCGACCGTCTTGCCCGTCACTTCGTTGCCAATCTCGTCGAGTCGCAGGCCGATAGATACCTTGGCGGCGACGCGCGCAATCGGATAGCCGGTCGCTTTGGAGGCCAACGCCGAGCTGCGGCTGACGCGCGGATTGACTTCGATGACATAGAAGCGGAAAGATTCCGGATCGAGCGCGAACTGGATGTTGCAGCCGCCCTCTACGCCCAGCGCGCGAATGATGCGCAGCGACGCGCTACGCAACATCTGATATTCGCGGTCAGAGAGCGTCTGGCTGGGGGCAACGACGATGCTATCGCCGGTATGAATGCCCAGCGGATCAAAGTTTTCCATGTTGCAGACGGTGATGCAGGTGTCGCTACTGTCACGGATGACCTCGTACTCGATCTCCTTCCAGCCGCGCAGATACTGCTCGATCAACACCTGCCCGATGGGGCTGGCGGAGAGACCTGATTCAGCGATGCGCGCCAACTCTGCCCGTGTGCGGGCAACGCCGCCGCCGGTGCCGCCAAGCGTAAACGCCGGGCGCACCACCACCGGCAGGCCAATTTCACCGGCAAAGCTCAGCGCATCTTCCAGCGTGGTGACGGTCTTGCTCGGCGGCACTGCCATGCCCAGATCGAGCAGCAATTGCTTGAAGAGTTCGCGGTCCTCCGCCTTGTTAATGGTGGTGAGCGGCGTGCCCAGCAATTCAACGTTGAACTCATCCAGCACGCCCGCCTCGGAGAGCGCGACCGCCAGATTGAGGCCAGTCTGCCCGCCGAGCGTCGCCAGCAGACCATCCGGGCGCTCGCGTTCGATGACGCGGCGCACCACCTCTACAGTCAGCGGCTCGATATAGGTGACGTCAGCGACGCCGTCATCGGTCATGATCGTTGCGGGATTCGAGTTGACCAGGATGACGCGCTTGCCCTCTTCGCGCAGCGCCTTGCACGCCTGCGTCCCAGCGTAGTCGAACTCCGCCGCCTGCCCGATGATGATCGGTCCGGAGCCGATCACCAGCACTGAATGTATGTCGTCACGTACTGGCACGTGTCGTCTTCTCCTCTAGCTAGATTTGCTCAATATTGCTGGCTTCTCAAAGCGCGCTGCTAGGCCCAGGCGATCCTCGATTTCACCGCGAAAGATGAAGCCGGCGCGCTCGTAATACGCGCGGAGCGATGGATTGTCGGCGTCACATTCGAGGCGCACGCTGGCTTTGCCAGCCTTCAATGCTGTTTGCCCCACCCAGTGCAATATCATCTCCCCAATTGCGTGCCCGGCGAAGGCCCGATGCACCATCAGGCCGTAGACGTACACGGCATCGCCTGGTAGATCAGACCAGGCCTCATTGTGGTCGGCCCAGCCGAGCGTCACCACGCCAGCCGGAGTACTGTCGAGCCTGGCAAGGAATGTTGTGCCGTGGCTGATGCGCTTTGCGGCGACCTCATGGAGCGGCTGCGATGGCAGCCTGGGGTCTATGCCGCGTGCAACCTGCCATGCGCTCACACTTTCGACGATATTGACAAGCGTGCCTACATCTTCCTGTTGCGCTAGCGCGATAGTGAGTTCGCCGTGCGGCGTCTGCGTGGAGTATGGTATCGTCATGCGTTTGCCACCTGCTTCTCGAAGCGCGCCGCATGGTGCGTCGGCATGACGATATCGCCGCATGGCGTCAAGCCGGTGCGCTCATAATAGGCGCGCAACGCCGGATTATCGGCGTCGCAGTCGAGCCGCAGGTAGCGTTTGCCCGCTGCCTGCGCCACCTCTTCCGCCCAACCGAGCAGCGCCGCGCCGATGCCCTGCCCGGCGTATGCACGGCTCGTCGCCAACCCATGCACATAGCAGGCATCGTCCACCGCACCCAGATCGGCCCACACGCCATCATCCGCCCATTCGAGCACGATTGTACCAATGCTTTCACCAATTGGTCCGCCGTACCGCGCCACATAGCTCTCGCCACGCGCGATGCGTTGGGCGACAATATCGCGCATTGGCAGTGGCGGCGCGCCCGGCTCGATGCCCCGCATCCGCATCCACTCATCCGCGCCCTCCCAGATGGCGAGAATGGCGTCTACGTCTTCCGGCTGCGCCAGCGTCACGATCAACGCACCGTGCGGTGTAGCGATATTCCAGGCGATGCGCCGCTCAAAGCGGGCAGGTGTCCAGCCCGGCTCGATCTCGATGTCCTCAGCACGGGTGAAGCCAGCGCTCAGATAATAGTCAATCAGCCTGGGATTATCCGGCGTGCAGTCGAGCCGCAGATATGTTTTGCCAGACTGTGCCGCGTACGCCTCCGCCCACCGCAGCAGCGCCCGCCCGATGCCCTGGCCCGCCGCGCTCCGCCGCACGCGCAACCCATGTACATAGCCAGCGTCATCCGGGCGCGGACCCCAGGTATACTCATCAGCCCATTGCAAGATAATGCTACCGGCTGGCACTCCGCCCTGCCAGGCGAGATAGACCTCGCCGCGCTGCACCGGCTCGGCCAACCACTCTTTTTGGAATGCGCCCGGCTCCCACTGATGAATACCTTGGTCCCAGAGCCAGCGTGCCGCCTCTTCGTGCAACTCCACGAACGCATCGAGGTCAGTGTCGCTCGCTGCGCGTCGCAGGATGACACCGCCGGGCAACGTCCATTCGGTTGTATTCGTCGTGTTCTCCATTTGTCTGTATTTCATGGTAGCCGAGGTGTGGCCAGCGAGTTCACCCGTTGCGCTTCTGGCACCCCTCTCCCGCGCACGGGGAGGGGGTAGGGGTGGGGGCGCTATCCCATCATTGCGACCTCCGGACGTTTGCCGGAGGTGTCGCGGACCAGCGCAGCGAAGCGGTCGAAGAGCGCGCGATTGTCTTCGGGTCCGGGCGCGGCCTCCGGATGGTATTGCACCGAGAAGACTGGCAACTCTTCGTGCGCCAGCCCTTCCACGCTGCCATCCGAGAGATTGAGATGGCTGACGTAGAAGCCACTGCTGGCGGGCAGCGTCGCCGCGTCTACTTGGAAATTGTGATTCTGCGAGGTAACGGTGACGACGCCAGTACGTAGCTCACGCACGGGATGGTTCGCGCCGTGGTGGCCGAAGGGCAGACGGCTGGTGCGTGCCCCGGCGGCGAGGCCGAGAATCTGATGCCCCAGGCAAATGCCCATCAGCGGAATGTGTTCCCGCCAGACCAGCGTGCGCGTCAACTCCACCAGATCAGCGACACATTCGGGGTCGCCCGGCCCGTTGGAGAGCAAGATGCCATCCGGCGCGATCTCGTGAATCAGATCGAGGTTGACGTTGTGTGGCGCAACGAAGACCTGCATGCCGCGCTCAGAGAGGCAGCGCGCGATGTTCTGCTTGAAGCCGGTGTCAATGAGCAGCACACGCGGCGCATCAGCCGGCACGGTTGCCGAGACCCAGGGTTCCAGATGATCCTGCGAGACCTCAGCGACGACATCGAGGTCGGTGACGGTGCGCACGCGCCGCGCCGCCGCCACCAGCGCCGCCGTATCCGGCTCCTCACCAGGGGCATACGCCTGGATGACGCCGCGTAGCGTGCCATGCGTGCGCAGATGGCGGGTGAGCGCGCGGGTATCCAGATCGCAGAGGCCGGGAATGCCACACCTGCGCAGATAGGCGTCGAGCGATTCGGTGGCGCGCCAGTTGCTATAGTCATCGCAATATTCGCGGACGATCAGCGCGGAGAGCCAGGGCCGGCGCGATTCCACATCCTCCGCAGCAACACCGTAGTTGCCGATCAGCGGATACGTCAGCACGACCATCTGCCCGCGATACGATGGGTCGGTGCAGATTTCCTGGTAGCCTGTCATACTCGTGGCGAAGACTACCTCGCCGCGCCGTCCGTTGCGCAGCGCCTCCACCGCGCCGAAGGGCCGCCCGTAGAAGAGCCTGCCGTCTTCCAGCGCGAGAATGGCGATTGTCGCGTTCTGCTCGTTCTCCAACATCGTATTCCACCTCTCATTTTCCCTCGTTCCCCTCTCCCGCGCACAGGGGAGGGGTTAGGGGTGGGGGCCAGTCCGCATCATACACTTTATTGCCGCTGAGCCAGGTTTGGCGCACTCGCCCGCGTAGCGTCACACCGGCAAGCGGCGTGTTGTGGCCAAGCGAGGCGAATTGATCCAGGTCAACCGTCCAGGTTTCGTCTGGGTCGAAGATCACGAGATCTGCGAGCGCGCCGGGTTTCAGCGTGCCGGCCTCCAGATTCCAGGCATGCGCCGGGCGATCCGTCAACGCGGCGATCAGCGTCGGCAGTGGCAGCGCGCCAACATGCACCAGCGCCAGCAGCGCGGCCAGCGCCGTCTCCAACCCGGAGATGCCAAAGGCTGCGTCGTCAAACTCGCAGGCTTTGTCTACCCAGGTATGCGGCGCGTGGTCGGTGGCGATAGCGTCTATCGTGCCGTCCAGCAGACCATTCAGCAGCGCCAGACAATCGCTCGCCTCGCGCAGCGGCGGATTGACTTTGGTGTTGGTGTCATAGCGCGCTCCCTGTGAGAGTGGTAGCTCCAACTGTGCCAGCGCCTCCGCCAGCGGACCCGTGCGCTGCCCCGCCACCCAGGCGTCGGTCAGCAGCAGGTGATGCGGCGTCACCTCCGCCGTGACGGGCAGCCCCTCGCGTTTCGCCGCGCGCACGAGTTCTACCGCGCCCGCCGTGCTGAGATGCGCGGCGTGATATTTCGCTCCGGTCAGCCTCACCAGCGCCAGGTCGCGCGCCAGCATGATGTCTTCGCCAGCCGCCGGCCAGCCTTTGAGGCCGAGCATCGTCGCCGTTGGTCCCTCGTGCATCACACCCGCGCCGACCAGTTCTTCATCCTGGCAATGCTCCACCACCGGCAGACCCAGCGGCGCGGCATATGCCAGCGCCGAGTGCATCAGTTTGCTGCTCTGCACCGGGCGGCCATCGTCGGAGAAGGCGACTGCGCCCGCTGCCGCAAGCTCCACCATCTCGCTGAGTTCGTGGCCGGACTCGCCCTTGCTGATCGCCGCGATGGGTCGCACGCGCGCTGGAGCTTCCCGCGCTGCCTGCGCAATCAGTTCGATGACGGCGCGCGAGTCAATCACCGGCTGCGTGTTCGGCATGCAGCAGATGGTGGTGAAGCCGCCACGCGCCGCCGCCCGCGCGCCCGTCTGAATCGTCTCTTTCGCCTCGAAGCCCGGCTCGCGCAGGTGCGTGTGCAGGTCCACAAAGCCCGGCGCCAGCACCCACGATGCGGGCAAGCTCTGCACCAGCGGCGGCGTCTCCGCTGGGATGGCGGCGTGCACGGTATCTTCCGCGCTGACAGATTCCGCTCCGATGGCCGCGACGCGCCCATCCACAATCAGCAGTGCGCCGGGGCCGTCCAACTGCTGGCTGGGGTCTATGATGCGCATGCCACGGAGCAGTATCGGCTGTTCGTTCATCTGTGCCATGTTCATGCTCCCCTGCCTGTTCCCGTGCCCGCCAGCAGGTCCAGCGCCGCCATGCGAATGGCAACGCCGTTCGTGACCTGCTCCACGATGACCGCCCGCTCATGCTGCACCACCGCCGGATCAATCTCGATGCCCTCGTTCATCGGACCTGGGTGCAGCACCGGCGCTTCGGGGTTGGCCAGCGCCAGCCGCGCCAGCGTCAGCCCATAGGCGGCGGTATATTCGCGGAGCGAGGGCAGCAGCCCCGCCTGCTGGCGCTCCTTCTGGAGCCGCAGCACCATTACCGCATCCGCGCCTTCCAGCGCCCGTTCGATCTGTGGCTCAACGGAGACATGCCGTGTTGCGCCGCTCCCCGGCACCGGAGTCTGCGCATAGAGCGTGGCGGCGGCTGGCGGCAGCAGCGTTGGTGGACCACAGAGCACCACCTCCGCGCCCATCGCCGTCAGCGACCAGATATTCGAGCGCGTGACGCGGCTGTGCAGGATGTCGCCCAGAATGACGATACGCTTGCCGCTGATCGGGCCGAGGCGCGTTTCCAGCGTGAAGAGGTCCAGTAGCGCCTGGCTGGGGTGGGCGTGCCAGCCGTCGCCAGCATTCAGCACATGCCCGTGAATGGTGCGCGCGATAAGGTCTGGCGCGCCGGAACTGCTATGGCGCACGACGAAGATGCTCGCGCCAAGCGCCTGAAGTGTGCGCGCTGTATCAATCAGCGATTCGCCTTTGGTAACGCTGCTGGCCGAGGCGGTGACGTTGGTGACATCGGCGCCGAGTTTTCTGGCGGCCAGCTCGAAGGAGACGCGCGTGCGCGTGCTGTTCTCATAGAAGAGGTTAACCAGCACCTGCCCGCGCAGTGTGTCCAGCTTCATCCCTGGCTCCGCCAGCACCCGCAACATATACGTCGCATGTTCGAGCAGCGCGCGAATCTCATCCGGCGTCCAGTCGTCCAGGTCGAGCAGGTGTTGCCGCCGCGCGGGAACGGTCGTTGTCGCCTGCTTTGCCGCCTGCTTTGCTGTGGCGGTGGAGACACGCGGGCCAGGACCAGTATTGACATGGATATGCGCCGATTGCTCTTCTGCAAGAATCCCTTCGCAGAGGTCAATGCACTGGTCGCAGATATAGACGGCGTTCTCCGGGCCGGCGAACATCGCTTCCGCCTGGTTGCGCCGTTTGTCACAGAATGAACAGCGGATGGGTTTGCCCGCCGCGTCTTTGTCCGGGTCGTCCGCTGTCAGCAGGTGCGTATGCGCGGGCAGCGCCAGGGCAGAGGCTTCGTCCGCCAGCACAGCAGAGCAGGCGCGAATGCACTCATTGCAGATGTAGACGCTTCTGGGACCGGCGATTAGCCGTTCCACCTCATCTTGATCTTTGCCACAGAACGAACATGTGTAGTGCCTGTGCTGTCGTTGCGTCATCTTTGGCTACTCCGGCTGGCGTGAGAGGAGCACAGCGTCCTGGTCGTCGGTTTCGCGCAGCCGCACATGCACGCTCTCGCTGAGCGCAGTTGGCACGTTCTTGCCGACGTAATCGGCGCGGATAGGTAGCTCCCGGTGGCCGCGATCAATCAACACGGCAAGCTGCACCTTGCGGGGCCGGCCATAGTCGAGCAACGCTTCCAGGGCAGCGCGCACCGTGCGCCCGGTGAAGAGAACATCATCCACGAGCACCACCACCGCGCCGGTGATGTTGAGCGCCAGCGGCTCGCGCGGCACGGACAGTCGCTCCGCGCGGTTCGGCAGGTCGTCACGATAGGCGCGCATGTCGAGCGAGGCGGTCGGCACGTTGACTCCCTCGAACTCCGCAATGCGCGCAGCCAGTCGCTCCGCCAGCGGCACGCCGCGTGTGCGCAGGCCGACCATCACCACGTCACCAGCGCCGCCGTTCCGCTCGATGATCTCGTGGGCGATGCGCGAGATGGCGCGGCGCATCTCCTCCTCGCTATAGATCACCTTCTCCAGATTGCCGCTCTCGTCAGATGCGTGTCTGGTCGTCATCGCGCTTTATCCTCTCTGGGGTCTGCCGCTCCAGGACAGAAAAAAACCTCCACATCCACCACGTCCGGTGGAGTGAAGGTGACGGAATGCTCGCTGTCGTCGCTGGATGTGCTGGAAGTCGTGAATGTTTTGGGGTCGTTCAGCTCTTGGCCTGCCAGACCTCTCTGGCAAACCGGGAAAATTGCGTATGAGATTGCGCGCACGCGCCATGCCCATCTCCTTTCCGGCCTCACAGGACCGCGCTTAAAGGATGTTCTGAGGAGAGAGTATACCATGTAGCAGCGCGAATTGCAAACGAGCAGGCCAATGGGCGTATCAGCAAACTGGCATGAAAGATGCTTTAGCGACTGGTGGATATACCCGGTGGGAATCTTTCCAGGGGAATGCCCAGCACACCACGAAGGTGTCAGGAGATTATTGGAGTTCATTTGCCCGCTGCGCAATCGCGCGTTTGACGGGTGGGGAGGAAATCAATGCTGGTTTTCGGGTCTATTACGCTGACACTCAACGATGTCGCGCTATGGATACTTGCAGGCGCCGTCATCGGTGTAATTGTCGGTCAACTCATGCGCACCAAAGGATTCGGCGTCTTTGGCGATCTGCTCTTTGGCGCGATTGGCGCGGCGCTCGCCAATTTCATCGCCAATTTCTTTCTCAATATGGGGCAATACGGCTTTCTTGGCCGCCTGATCGTCGCAGCCATCGGCTCGATCATCCTGACGGTGCTGGCGCGTCTCGCCACGTTCCGCCGTGGCCGCGCCGAAGTCGTCGAATAGCCACCAATCATAGGATAAACAAGGCGACCCTCACTGGTTCTGGTGAGGGTCGCCTTGTAATTTCGTTGCCTGCCAGAAGCAACTACGACGTGACCGGCTGATCGCCCTGGATATACCAATCGGTATCATCCATATGGTTGCGGTCGCCGCTCCACATCCCATCGGGATCGTAGGGATTGGCAGAACCTTTGACTACTGGCACAAAAGCGCATTTCAGGTCGCTTGCTGTCGAACCCTGATAGGGAGCCAGGCCGGTGTTGCAGTTGAAGGTTGCGCGTGCCATATCCGGCGGCACGGTGAAGGTGGCGTTCGGGTCCCAATTGTAATGGTGGGCCGCCCAATCCATCACATCATGGAAGATATAACCGGCGCCAGCGATACCGATGATGCCGGAGTTCAGCGGGTCGTTGCCATCAGTGTTCCCCACCCAAACGCCCAGCGTCATATACGGCGTGTAGCCCGCCGTGATGATGTCGTTCGGTCCGCTGGTACCCGACGACGTGCCGGTTTTGCCGGCAATCGCCATACCCGCGTATTTGGCATCGTCAAGAAGCGTCAGCGGATTCTTATATTTGAAGAACGGATAACGCGCGTTGTTATCTGACAGCACCGACGTAATCATGTAGGCCGCTTGGGGGCTGATCGCCTGCTGCGTCTGTGGTATCGTCGGCGCCTGCCAGAGCAGCGTGCCGTCCGCCTTCTCGATGCGCAAGATGCCACGCGCGGGCGCACGCTGCCCCAGGTTCGCCAGCGTGCCATAGGCGCTGGTCAGTTGCAGCAGCGGAATTTCCTGCGTGCCGAGCGTGGTAGTCGGCCCCATGCGGTCTTTGGTGATGGTCGTCACACCCAGGCGCTGCACCATCGCCAGAAAGTTCTCCGAGGTGTCGGGTGTCGCGCCAACAAACTCCATGCCTTCAGTTGCCGCAATGTTATACGAAGCGTCGAACTGGCGGCGTAGCGGGAAGGTGCCGGAGAAGTTATTTTGCTCGTAGTTCTGTGGCACATACCAACCCTTGCAGGCGGGCGCTACCGGACTGGTAAGCGGCTGGCCGCTCGAAGGATCAACCGAAGGCACCGGGAAGCAGATTGGTTCGTCTTGCAGCATGATGCCTGGCGTCCAACCCATCTCGAAGGCCGTCGCATACATCAGTGGCTTGGTGGCCGACCCCATCGAACGCAGGGAGGTGGTGATGTTGTTGGACCCCAACACATGCGGGTCCTTGCTGTTGTAATCCACCGAGCCGACCATCGCCAGGATATCGCCGTTGCGCTGATCTATTGCCACCAACGCCCCGTTGTGCGCATTACCGTTGCTAGGGTCGGAGAGCGGCGGCATCTCGCAGTGACAATACCACTGCTCATAGTATGACTTCTGGACGTAGTTCTGTACGACTTTAACGGCCTCCTGCTGAAGCGGCAGGTCCAGCGTCGTGTAAATGCGCAGGCCGGCGGTGCTGAGGTCGGTGATGTTGAATTCATCGGCCATGATGTTGGAGATGTACTGGGCGAAATGGGGCGCCAGGTTCACTGACTGCTCACCGCTGTTGCTGTTATAAGCGGCCCAGTGGTAAATCTGCTGATTGACCAGGATATCTGCCACATCCTGCACATTCTGCTGATACTCGCTCCACGTCATCACTGGCGCGCCGCCATGAAGCGGATCGCCATACTTGTAGACGTTGTAGAGCACCAACTCAGCGCGGCAATACACGGTCCATTCGTGCCCATTCTGCGGATCGAGATACCAGTCTGGGCCATAGGTGGGGATATGATAGCCACAGTCTGCCGGATTCCCCTGGAAGGGGTTCGACCACTGGCTCTGCTCGCAGGGCGCCTTCGCACAGGAGAACTGGATGGGCAGGTATTCGGATGGGGCGTTGGGCAGCCCGGCCAGAATCGCCGCCTGCGCCCAGGACAACTGCTGGTTGGCCTCCTCGGTGGCGCCGTTGACTGTCTGCGGCGTCAGACCGAAGAAGTTGCGCGCCGCCGCCTCGATACCAATGTTCAGATCACCATAGGGGATAGTGTTGAGATACATCTCTAAAATGAAGGCTTTGGTGTATTGCTGTGTCACGCCATACGCCAGAATCGCCTCATTGAGTTTGCGCTGATAGGTCTGGCTGGTGTCGTTGAGAACGATGTTCTTCACCAACTGCTGCGTGATCGTCGAGCCGCCCTGGGCCGCGCCACCGGCATGAATGTCGGCCAGCGCCGCGCGCAAGGTGCCATAGAGATCAACGCCACTGTTGGAATAGAAGCTGTGGTCCTCGGTATCAATCGTTGCGGTCTGGAGCTTCGTGCTGATCTGTTGCAGCGGCACGTAGAAGTTGAAGTTCGAGTCGCCACGCGCATAGTAAATCGGTGTGCCGTTGCGGTCATAGATGATGCTATTTGCCTGGTTGCGCAGGCTGGCGAGCGCCTGGATATCGCCGATATGCCGCTGATAGTAGCTGATGGCGTAGGTAGCGCCCGCGCCGCCGCCCGCGATGATGACGCCGACCAGCAGGATCGCCATCACCACGCCGATGGCGAAGCCGATGGGATTGGGACGCACACGCCCCAGCCGCCACTTGCGCGCGACCAACCGGCTGCGCGAGCGGCGATACGCCTGTGCCCGCAGCTTGACGGTCTCTTCTTCAGAGAGATTGCGGTAGATGTTGGGCACCGGCCCGCGCACGCTGCGCACGCCATAGGATGAGACATCTGCCGAGCGGCTGACGCGCGACATCATCGAGCTAAGCTGGCGCGACATCGTGCGCGACACATCCCGCGCCATCTGCGCCATCGAGCGGCGTCTGCTGCGCTCCGGTGCATCATAGCCATCTGGGCGACCATAGCCGTCACGGCTGCCATTGCGCCGCGCGGGTCGCTCCTCGCTCTCCATCGGTGGCTCGCCACGACGCGCACGTGGGTCACGTGGGTCGCGGGCGCCGCTGGCGTAGCGTTCATCAGATGAACGGCTGGCCGGACGACGCGGCGGCGTGTCATCGCGTGGGGGTCCAGCGCGGCGCATATCGCGCGGTGGGCGCGCGTCTCGTGGATCCTCGTCGCCATCGTCGTCTGGCTCATCAGCGACGAACGGGCGGCGAATGATGCCACCGCCGCCGAAGCCACCGCCACGGCTCAAGCCCCCGGAGCCGCCGCCATTTGGTCCGCGCGGGCCAGCGGAGCGCCGGTTGTCGGCGTCGGAGGAGCGGCCAGCGCGGTCGCGATCACGTTCGCTGGCGGCGCTGCTGCGCGGAGGACGGGATGGGCGTTCACGGTCATCGTCCGGGCGTCCGCTTCGTGGGTCGCGACTGCCACGAGGCGGCGCGGAACTGCGCTCGCGGTTGTCGTCGTCGCGGTATCCACGGCCTTCGTAGCCGTCGCGTTCCTCGCGTTCTTCGAGACGGCTACCACGGCGTCCACGGTAGGAATCACGTATATCTCGGCCCATCAACCAACCTCCCTTGTCCCGTGTGAAGAGCGAATTCATTCAGCCGATCCACTAAGCGCAGCAGGGTGTATCCGATTCTGCCCATGCGGAGTGGAATGCCCAGATGGCTCTGGGCGTCGGCTGCTATCGTACCTATTTTGCTCTGCATTGGCAAATGACATGGGAAAATCAGGGGGTAACGTTCAACATGCGCTATGTGAGGCGATGAATAGAGAGAAAATCAGCCTGCCGCAAGGAGTTTCCCCTATTGTCAGCCTTTTGGTGATGAGCGCATGGTACAATTGCGCCATACCGCAAGATTGGCCACAAGAGTTGTATCAGGGAATAGCGCGAGTGGACGCAATGGGGGGAACACGATGAGCCGATTCTTCAGGCGACCGGCGTTGCTGGCGGCGGCGCTCATACTGCTTGTGCTGACGTTGGTTGGCGTATCAGTGGTCTATCCGTTGCTGGCGCACAACGCTGTCTATGCCTCCGGGCAGGCGTATGTGCGGGTGAACCAGATTGGCTACATCACCGGCGAACCCAAACACGCGACGCTGCTCGCCACCGGCAGCGAAAGCGGCGCGACCTTCGCCGTCGTCGCCGCTGGCAGCGGGAAAATCGCTTTCAGTGGCATCGTCGGCGCAACCAGCAACGGCAAATGGAACAGCACTTTCACCATGACGTATCTGCTGGATTTCAGCAGTGTAACGACAACCGGCAGCTATTATATTCGCGTTAGCGGGCATCCCGCCGCCACCTCGCCGGTGTTTCGGATTGATACTTGCGCGCATCTGTATAGCTCGCTGCTGGCCAATGCGCTGTTCTTCTATCAGGCGCAGCAGGATGGCCCAGATGTAAATTCTTCCGTGATGAACCGGCAGCCGTCACACCTCACCGATGAGCGCGCCAGCATCTATGCGACGCCAACCTACGATAGCAATGATGTGTTGCAGGGGCAATTGCTGCGGGTTGGCGGCCCCATTGACGTGTCCGGCGGCTGGTTCGATGCCGGCGACTATGTAAAATTTGTCGAGACCGCTAGCTATACCGACGCCATCATGCTCTTTGCCGCGCGCCAGTATCCCACGCTCACCGGCGCGGGCACGAACGCCGATTTCAGCGCGGAGGGCCGCTACGGGCTGGATTGGCTGCAAAAGATGTGGGATGGCAAAAGCAAGACACTCTATTATCAGGTGGGCATTGGCGATGGCAACGGCACGACGATTCTTGGCGACCACGATTTCTGGCGACTGCCCCAGGCGGACGATCAGATGAACGTCAAGCCGGGCGATCCTGCCTACTTTGTAAAATATCGCCCGGTCTTCCGCGTTGGCCCCGGCGGCTCACCGATTAGCCCGAATCTGGCGGGACGTCTCGCAGCGGATTTTGGCCTCTGCTATCAACTCTATGCGCAGAGTGACCCGGCCTACGCCGCCAAATGTCTGGCGAGCGGCGAGGCTATCTTTGATCTGGCGCAGACCACCAACGTCGGCCAGCTCCTGACCACCGCTCCCTATGACTATTACCCCGAAACCGAGTGGCGCGACGATATGGAGCTTGGCGCAACCGAACTCTATTATGCGCTGGCGCAGGGTGGCCTGCCCGGCGGTCTGCCGCATACGGACCCGCTCTACTATCTCGGTCAGGCGGCGCACTGGGCGCATGCGTATATCACTGGCCCCAACGATGGCGCCGATACGCTAAACCTCTATGATGTCAGCGGGCTGGCGCATTATGAACTGTATCGCGCCATTGCGCGGGCGGGGCATCCGGGCGGGCTGGAGGTGACGCAGGCGCAACTGCTCGGCGATCTTGGCAATCAACTCGCTGGCGCCGTTGCGCAGGCAAAGCATGATCCATTCAGTCTGGGGTTTGGCTATACCAATGGCGATGTGATGCCCCACGCGCTGGGGCTGGCGCTGGAAGCTGGCTTCTACGATCAACTGGCCAGCACAGAGACCTATGCGACCTTTGGCGCAACGCAGCGCGATTGGGCGCTTGGCGACAACGCCTGGGGTTCGACGTTCATCGTTGGCGCGGGCAGCGTCTTCCCGCACTGCATGCAGAGCCAGATCGCCAATCTCTCCGGCTCGCTTGATGGCACGCCGCCTATCATGCTCGGCGCGACGACCGACGGACCCAGCGACACCGGCAACTTCGCTGGGCTAGGCTTCCAGAGCGGCATGCGCAAGTGCCCGCCGGGCGGTGGTGATGCCTTCCGCCAGTTCACCGGCAAGGGCGTGCGCTATCTCGATAATGTCATCGCCTGGCCTAGCGTGGAACCTGCTGATGATTACACCTCGCTGACGATTGTTCTCTTCGCCAGCCTGGCGTAGCAGTTCACACCCGGCTTTAAAAAGCCAGGGCACGATATGATAGGCTGAAGCCTGGGCCGTGCGGCATCCCGGAGGGCTTCAGCCTGTCAGTTAGGTGCGCCGGCAGCACTTCCCAAAAATCGGGCGCTACGGCTGCGCGACCACCGACGCCTGCTCAGTCTCCTTGACCTCTTTTTCGAGTGCTGCTTTGGTGCGCTTCTTATTGAAGGCGCGGCGATAAGAGCGGACATGCCAGAGCAAGAGCAGCGCCCAGACGAGCAGCGCCGTCACATAGGGGAATATTCCTGCGACGCCGGGCGCCAGTGGATCGAGCACATGCCCCAGCGTCGCCGGGTAGAGCAGAAACGCGGCAATGGCGAAGCAGAGGCAGCCGAGGACGGCGGTGGTATAGCAGACGAGGAACGTCACATTGCCGAACTTCTCGCCGGTGGGCATGGTTTCCAGCCGCCAGTGAAACGCCTTTTCGATCTTGGGATATTGCGCCTTGAACTGGTCAATATAGAACATCTTGATCTTGCTCATGGCGATCAGGCTGTCGCGGTGCGCCTGACGCAGCCGGATGAGCTTCCAGAAGAAGATGTAGCCGAGCGCGCCGGTCAAGAGCAACAGCACGATAGCGACGGGTTCGACATACTGGCGCAGGCCGCTACCAAGCTGAAAGACGGCCCCTAGCCCGGAGGCCAGCACGCCCACCAGCACGAGATAGAGGTTGAACATGCGAGCGCGGTCTTCCATCGCCTGATACGCCGTCACGCTGGCGTAGTTGAACTCTTCGAGCAGCATATTTTCCAGCGACAGGCCTGCATCGAGGGTGTGGGTTTCGCGCTCATCAGTGCGCTCACGGAATGTGGCATCGCGGCCCGCCGGCATGCTCAAAATATCTCGTGGCACCGCCTCTTCTCCCATCTCACGTCGTTCGCGCCGCGCATCGCGCTCGCGCCTTGCGTCTATGTCTGTTGTTTCTCCATTGTCGCCTGCACCCTGGTCTGCGCGCGGCGGTTGCTCATCTATGCCCACTGATCCACCCTTCATCGGTCATGCGTTGCTGTATCATTGGTTCAAGACGAGGATAGCATGCTTCTGTGCCTGGTGTAAAGACGCGGCGACTGCCTGGAATCTGTTGGCTATGAGCGCGCAATGCCAGCTTTGCCAATCTCAGCCTCAGCCTGGCCTTCCTGCTCATCCTCGCGGAGCCAGAGGCCGAGAACGATCATCAGCGCGAAGAAGAAGACAAAGGTGCCGGGCACATCCATCGCCGCGCCTGCGTAATGCTGGTCAACCACCACGGACGGCATACCCGGTGTGCGGACGAGCGTTGCGTAATACTGATAGATCGGGCCGGTCGAGAAGACGAAAATCGCGCCGAGGATGTTCATTATCAGCACCGCCGCCGCGAGATAGAGCGCCTGCTGCGGATAGCTGAGCCTGCGCGCGTTGTGCTTTGGCTGCGCAGTGATCCTGGCCAGTTTGCCCTGTTTTGCCGGGCGTCGTTGTGGATGCGTGGGAATAACTTGTGCCCAGAAGAGCAGCGCCGTCCCTATGAAAAGCAGATGCTCCATGATATGAATGTTTTCATGATAGAGTGTGAGGTCATAGAAGAATGGGATATGCCAGATCAGGAAATCCCCCACGAAGATTCCCCAGATCAAGAGTGGCCTGCTGGCGAGACGCCCCACCGTCTGCCCGAAGCGCCAGGGCCAGCGATAGCGTAGCGCCACCAGCAGCACACCGCGCCGCCAGCTCGCCGGGAACGCGCGCCAGATGATCCAGGTGGGGATGCCGAACAGGAGCAACGGCGGCGCAATCATGAGGAGCAGGTCGTGCTGCACCATATGCACCCATAAGAATTGGCCTGCTCCGCTATCTACCTCGGATTCCAGCGCGATGAAGACGACTGCCAACCCTAGAAAGAAGCAGGTGATTTGCCACCATTGCAAGCGCGGACCGATGCCCAACCGCGATGTATAGCGCACGCCCAGGATATAGAGCAGCGCGCTCGCCAGCACGGAAATGACCACGAGCGGCTCAAAAGACCACGTGGTGAGGAAGGTCTGGATCGCTGTCATGGTCTGTCGCTCGCTTTCAATGCGTAGTTCGCCGGTGATTCCTCAAGCCAGAACTACTGAGCCTGAGAAAGGACACAAGAGCGGTACGTACAGTATAACTCGTTTGCCCAGCGAGGAATAGGTGCAAACGGACCAGATTGGTCTATCTAAAAGGGCTGATAGCACGACATAAGACATACTACATCCCATACCACTGACGCTACTACTGCTCCATTTTCATCGCTCGCGCTACTCACTGATGACAGCGGCTTGAGGAGAGGTGAGGCGCGCAGGTGGACTACGTTACACGCAAGGGGATGGGCTGGATGGTCGGATCACGCAGATCATGTGATGTCTCCAACATCCAGGACGCCCAGGATACCCAGACATGCTGCGCGGCCAGGTTGGAAAGCGCAGAGACTGACCGGCGGCTGTTGCAGCGCGTGGGCGCAGGCGAGCGTGACGCGCTGACCGATCTCTATCTACGCTATCGTCAACCACTTTTCAACTACCTCTCACGCCTGACGCCGGATTATGCGCTGGCAGAAGACCTCCTGCAAGAGACATTCGTCGCCATCTGGCGCAGCGCGTCGCAGTTCGAGGGGCGTTCCTCCGTCAGCACCTGGATGTTTGGCATTGCCCGCCGTCAGGCGCATAACGCTTTGCGACGGCGCAATCTTCCGGTGGCCGATCTTGCGGAACTCGAAACGCAGACGGCGCCCGATCCTGAGCCGGAGAATGCGCTCCTGGCCGGCGCGGCGCGCGAGGACTTGCTGGCGGCCATCAGCCGGCTTTCGCTGATTCATCGTGAAGCGCTGGCGCTAGCCTTCGGGCAGGAGCTTTCGGTTCAAGAAATTGCGGCGACGCTCGGCATTCCTGTTGGCACCGTCAAGAGCCGGCTACGCGACGCCAAACGCGCGCTGCGAGCGCTGCTCACCCATGATATGGCTGATGCGGCTGAGGAGGAGCAATCATGACACAGCCGGGAAACGATCATAAGGCTCACGAGCAGAGCCGGCACGTCGCTGATCTGCTGCCGGAGTATGTCATGGGGACCCTGGCTGAGCATGAGGCGCAGACCGTGCGCAACCACCTGCTGGCCTGCTCTGCCTGCGCCGCCGAGATGAACGCCTGGCAGCAGATTGCCGCAGCCGAACATGCTGCGGCTCGCACTGCCGTTGCGCCGTCGCTGGCGCTGCTGAATCGCGTCTGGGCGGAGATAGAGGCGCCTGTTGCGAGCGCCCTGCCTGCGTCCACTGTGAATACACCTCTTGCGCCGGCCACGGCATCACTCGTGGCAGGGGTGTGGGCATTTTTACGGCACGGCTGGTGTGTGGCGTTGCGGCAGGCGCGGCTGCTACGCCCAAGCATCTGGCTTGCCTCGGCGCTGGCAATCCTGCTGGCGACGGTCTACGCGCTCCTGCTGCCGCCACACGATGCGCTCGGTGTCAGTGGTGTATTGACGTTTGCGCTCCCGCTGATCGCCGCCGCAGGCACGGCATTTATTTATGGGCCAGAGACCGATAAAGGGCTGGAACTTACGCTGGCGACGCCCACCTCTTCGCGGCTGGTGATGCTCAGCCGCTTCTCGTGGATTTTCGCTTACAATGCCGCGCTGGCGCTGCTGGCGACGCTGGCGCTGGCGCAGATACGTGGCGAGGGGTTCTGGACGCTGGCGCAGCACTGGCTGGGGCCGATGGCGCTGCTTTCCAGCATCAGTTTGGCGTTGTCGCTGCTGCTCGGCCCGGCCATTGCGCTGGGTGGCGCGCTCGTCCTCTGGCTGGGACGTGTTTTGCACCTGAGCGACGGTATCTCTGTGCATCTGACGCCAGATGTGTTCTGGCAAACGACGCCGCAAATGCTGCTGATTGCGCTGCTTGTGTTGTTGCTGGCACTCTGGTATGTGCCGCGCCACGAGCGATTAGTCCAGTGAGACCATGAACTGAGGGGGAATAGTGAAACAGTTATCTGTAGTAACAGGAGTCATCCGCTACGAATTCTTGATGCAACTACGGCGCAAATCCGTCTGGATTGCGTTCGTTCTCATGGCGGCGTTGCTGGCGTTCTTGCTCAATCAATTCCTAGCGTTAGTGGGCAAACCCGCCGGTTCCGGTGGCCCGTTGTTTAGCGAGCGCGATATTGTCATCTTCTGGACGCAGAGTACCGCAACGTTGTTGCCGCTGGGCGCTGGTCTGCTGCTGGCGGACCGTATGCCACGCGACCGCCGCACCAACGTCTATGAGTTGCTGCGCACCACACCATCTGCTATCTATGCGCGCCTCGGCGGCAAATATGTAGGCGCTATCCTGGCGACACTCATACCTGCGCTGCTGGTGCAGTTGATCGGCCTCGGCGTGTTGGTGGCACATTTCCACGATGCCAGTGTCATTCCGCTCTCGCTGCTCACCTTCGTCGTGTTGGTGGTGCCGCCGGTGCTGTTCGTTGGCGCGTACAGCATCGCCTGCACGACGCTGCTCTGGACGCCGCTCTATATGTTCCTTTTCATCGGTTACTGGCTCTGGACCAACCTGAATCCATCGCAGCAGATTCCCACCCTGGGCGGGACCTACCTTTCACCGGGCGAGAACTACGTCTATTCGAGTTTCTTCAACTTTCTAGGCTATCGTGACGGGTTTTACCATCCGGCGGCGGTCTGGCAGGGAATTCTCAATATCGCGGTGCTGCTGGCGCTCGCGTTGATCGCGCTTGTCGCCGCCTGGCGAATCCAGGTGGCACAGGCGAACCGGAACTGACGGATACTATTGAGGACAGTACCGCATATGTATCACCGTCTGCGCTATGAAGCGCGCGAACTTGGCATGCGCTTCTTCGCGTTGCCGTTGCTGGTAACACTCATCTTCGTTGGCGTTGCGCTGCTCGCTGCTTTCGACGCCGGGCGCTCAGGTGACAGCGCCGCGATAGCACACGACTATCTGGCAAAGGGGCTGCTCTTTCTGCTGGAGTTTGGTATTCCGCCGGTTGCCGGTCTGATTGCCGCCAATGTGGTTGCAGATAATTCGGCGCTCGAACTGCATCTTTCGCTGCCGCATTCCTATGCTGGCGTCATCGGTCTGCGGCTGGCGCTGCTCACGCTCTGGACATGGCTTACCTGCCTCATCGTCGCGCTGGTCGTTGGCGTCGCTGGCTACTGGATTGCGCCACAGCCAGCGCCACAGAGCGCGTTTATCTGGTTTGCCCCTTGCCTGTGGTTCATCTGTGGGGGCGCGCTGCTCACCCTGCTCTTACGCAGCCGCATCGCCAGCAGCGCGCTTTTGGGCATGCTCTGGATTGGCGAACTGCTCTTTCGCCCAGTATTTTTGCAAAACACGGCCCTGCAAAAGATCTATCTCTTCCTGACGCTGGAAACCATCAAAAGTGGCAGCGCCCCCAATGCGGCCTATTGGCTCACCAACCGGCTCACATTGCTGGCGATGGCTGCTTTGTTTCTGGTCGGCACAGCGTTGCTGCTGCGGCAGAACGAGTACCTGCTCGGCCACGAAGCATGAGCCGAGGAACGAGTATCTGCATGGCCGCCCTCTGGCTGTCCGATACCGCTAGCCTATAATGCTGCGAATATGCGCCACAATCTCGTCAGCGCAGTGCAGCGCCATCCAATGCCATCCGTCTGGGACGATATGGAGTTCCACGCCAGGAATAATGGCGCGCAGCCGTTGCGCCTGCGCCAGACCGAAGTGCTTCTCACGTTCGCCCCACATGATGAGCGTCGGGCAGGCGATGTGGCTGTATTGCGCTGCCAGCTCCGGCAGCGTATCTTCATATCCGGCGCACATCTCAATGATGAAATCGCGTACTTCGCGGCGGCGAAAGGCTGACCACAGATCGGCCCGCAGGTCCGAAGGAAGGCGCATATGCCGGGGAAGCGAACTCTTCTCCACCTGGTCGAACACGAACGCTGGGAACAGGCGCAAGGCGGTCCTATTTATTGCTGCCCTGCGCATAAGCCGAATTTCCCAGGACGTTTGCCCATCGGGAAACGCCAGGCAGTTCATCACTACAAGCTGCCGCACTTTTTCTGGATATCTGATTGCGCAGGCAAGCGCCGCCTGTCCGCCCATATCAGCGCCAACCAGGGTGGCGCGTTCAATTTCCCAGTGTTGCAGCAGGACCACCAGGCGATCAGCCATGTCAAACGGAGTCGCGCCGCCTGTCCAGCGATCACTATAGCCCATCCCCGGCCAATCAAACGCGATGGTCTGGTTTGTGCCAGACAGACGTTCCGCCAGCGCTGACCAGATCTGCAAGTTGTCCGGGTAGCCATGCAAAAACACCAGCGTCGGTCCCTGCCCGGTCCGCGCAACCCGTACTCGCTGTCCGCTCGGAAGCAGATCGAACTGTGTGGCTAACATAGCAGCTCTCGCGCCGCCAGAATGCCGGAGATGGCGGCGAAGCTGACCCACTGGCCAGGGTCGGTTGCGCTGCCGGCAAAGTACAGGCCGTTCACGAGACGGCTCTTGTGGCTGATACGCCCACTGAGCATCAGGCGTCTCGTCATGACTGGATTCATGCTGTCACGAAAGAGGGAAAACTCGCGGCCCAGGTCGGCGGCGACACGACGCGCAACGGGTCGCGCCTGCGCAAAGTCGCTTCTCCACCACTGCTCAGCAATCAGCTCATCCAGATATGCCTGCTGTCCGCTCTCGCCCGCCTGCTCTGCCCACTCCTGACTAACCGGCCCCAACAGCCGTGCGGTACCATCGCGTGACGGATCGGCGACTCCCGGTTGTATGAGCAGACGGCAGTGCCCTTGCTTTGGCAGCCTGAAACGTAGGAAATGAGCATCACTGGATGATTGGACGGCGAGGTAGGCAGCGACACCAGGAGATTGTAGGGGCAACCTTTGCAGCTTGCGGACATATCGCTTTGGAGACTGGCCGAGCAGGTGCATATAGGTACTCATTGGACTGGCATTGCTGACGATGCCCTTCACTTCGATCAGCTCATCCCCGGTTTCCACCGCCTGCACAGCACCCTGCGCGCAATGGATTTTGCGGACCTTCGCGCCGTAGCGAAATTCGGCTCCTGCGTTCTTCGCTACCTGTTCCAGCGCAATGGGAATCGTCCCAATGCCGCCACGACAGACATATGCGCCGTTATAGTGGATCAGCGCCGGCACAAATGCCAGCAGTGAAGGCGCTTCAGTGGCTTCTTGCCCGGCAATATGCGTCCATATTGACAGGGCATCGGTTATCATGTGCGGCAGAGCAGATTGCTTCAGAATTGCCGAGAGCGAACTGAGCAGGAACGGCGCCAGGTCTAGTGCGCGATAGCGAAGCAGCGCGCGTGGGCCGGGGTTCGCAGTGTATAGCAGTGGGCGCAGCCTCGTATAGATTGCGTACACCCGCTCTACAAAGCGTATGTATTGCTCTCCGGCTCCCTGGCCTAGCCGGTCGAATCCCGCAGCCGTCGTAGCGAGATCACGGTGGATCTGCACTGTTGGCCCATCTTCGTACTCAACCTGGTAAATATCTTCAAGCTGCACGAGTTGCACATGCGCAGCGAGGTTCTCGCCCAACTGATCGAACCCCCACTCAAGCCCGGCCCGGTCGAGCAAAATATAAGGGCCAAGATCGAAGGTCAACTGCTCGACGGTAAGCAGTGAAGCCAGCCCGCCCGGTTTGCTGCTGGCTTCGAGAACGAGAACATCCTCGCCACGTTTCGCCAGAAAAGCAGCGGCGGCGAGGCCACCCATCCCCGCCCCGATGACAACGATCCGCTTGCTAGTTCCCACTACCTGGCCTCTGCTCGATGCCACGCAACGCGAAGTAGTGCGGTATGTTGGTCATCGTTATTACATGGTCTGCTTCAGTTGCCGGAGCATCAAGAGATTCCAGGAAGGCATAGCGATGTGTCTTGCAACTGCCCGTCAGCGGCGTATGCCAGACATCATGCGTTTCGGCCAACAATCGCAGGTTTTGCGTCTGTGCATTCCAGTCTGCGCCATAGGATACATTTAGAAGGAACGCATCTGCGGCTTCAATGTCCGGAAATCGTGAACTTGCAGGAAGTCCGGCTCCGATGGAGTTTTTGACAACATCAGCCTGATAGAGTAACGTTCCAGCTTCATCCTGCATCTGAACCCGCCAGTAATCGGGCGTCTCCAGCAATTGTATATCTCTGGCCTGAAAACGAACGCCTGGCAATCGCTTGCCTATGGCGGCGAAGAGTCGGCTATTGATATTCGCTTCCAGCACCAGCACGGACTCGCGCAACACGCCATCAGGATAGGGGAGACGGGCGCGAGTACGATGGATAAGATAGTTGAACTCGATCCCAACTGGGCCAGGCAAAAGGGAAGGACGCAGGCGCTTGAGATTGACGAAGCAGGCTGATACCCAGGCAAATCCTTGCCAGACCGAAAGCTCTGCGTTAGGTGGCAAGAAACGGCTGAGCGCTTCGGGTGGCACGGGATAACTGAATAAGAAGCGCCGTGTCACTACGCCGTTCAGGTGCAAGCCTGATAGCGGCGTAGTGGGAGAGATGTCATACCTGTGAGACTGCGTGAATTTGCTCATCTTCTTCCCTTTTGCATAGTGGCGCCAGATTGGCAGGCTTAATCGTGGCGGCTATCGCGCCGCCACATCGTCACGACAACTACCAGCGCCGCTGCCAGCCCCACCGGCAGCCAGAGTGGCGCGGGACGGCTCAACATGCGCGCTGGTTGGCGCATGGCGCGACCACGTCGCAAACCACCTCTGCCGCGCCGCTGCCCCCAGTCTGCACGGGCGGCGCTCTCCACCACCACGCGCAGGTCGCCACGTTCGGCTCGCGCCAGCACGCGGTCCAACCGGCGCGGGATGTCCGCAAGGCTGCGCGCAATGGCCAGGCCGTCACGCAGGGTATTGCGCCCCAGTTCGCTCAGGCTGTCCGCACCCAGCAGATTCAGGATGCTTTCTGCGCCGCTGGTGCGCAGGAATTGCTGGGCATAGGGTGTTGCCACCGCCAGGAAGTTGAACTTCGGGTCGAGCGTCGTTGCCAGTCCTGTCAACATGCCGACCATGCGCCCGAAGAAGGCGAATTGCGCGGGCAGGCGCAACGGTTGATCGTAAAGGACTGAGCGGATATCGCCCATCACCTCGCGTTGGTCCACGGAACGAAGATTGCCAAAGGGCAGATCACGGAAGTGGCCCAGCATCAGGCCAACCGCCTGCTCGATGACCTCGCGGTCGGCTTCTTCGCCCAGGAAGCCCAGCGCATCCAGCCCGCGCACCATCTGCGCGGCGTCGTCGCGCGCCATGCCGGCGAAACAGTCGAGCATGCCGGAGCGCAGTTTCGGCGTAATCGTGCTCATCATGCCGAAGTCCACAAACACCAGCCGTGGACCGCCATCCACACGCGCATGTGGCTGCACGAAGATATTGCCGGGATGCGGGTCGGCATGGAAGAAGCCGGCTTCGAGAACCTGCTTGAAATAAGCGTTTGCCAGTTGCACCGCCAGCTTAGGCCGGCTCACTCCTGCGGCGTCTATCTGCGCTGTTTGCGAAATCTTGATGCCGTCCACCCAGGAGAGCACGAGGACACGCCGCGTCGTATAGGCGCTCAGCACCTCCGGCGCGCTGATATCGTCGTCATTCTCGAAGATGCGCGCGAAACGCTCGGCGTTCTGGCCCTCGCGCACGTAATCGAGTTCCTCGTATACCGTGCGGCTGAACTCGCGGTAGAGCATGCGCAGATCAATAATGCGGTCCGCCTGCGGCGCGAGCCTGCGCACGACCCGCAGCACAAAGCGCAATGAAGCGAGGTCCGTCTGGATGATGCGCGTAATGCCAGGTCGCTGCACCTTAACGGCGACCTCGCGGCCATCCAGCAATCTGGCGCGATGCACCTGGCCGAGCGAGGCCGACCCGGCGGGAGCGTGCTCGAAGCTGCTGAAAATCTCAGAGAGCGGCGCCTGCAATTCGTCTTCGATCACCGCGCGAATATCCTCGAACCGTTCAGGCGGCACCTCATCCTGCAAGCCCGCCAGCACGTTCAGCGCTTCCGGCGGCAGCAGGTCAGCCCGCGCGCCGAGGAATTGCCCCAACTTGATGAGCAATCCGCCGAGCGCCACCGCCGTCACTCGGAACTCCTTTAACACGCGCACCAACGTCTCGATGCGGGGTTGCGCGTCGTACTCGCCGCGCGCCCGCGCCTGGATAACCCGCTGCCGCTCACGATTCATGATGTAGAGCGTGCGCAGCAACAACGACGTGACACGATACGTGCGCCACAGGCGATTCTGCCGGATCAGCGTGTCCAGTCGCAGGCTGATTCGCCTCGTGTTCTGCGCCGTCGTCTTTTCTGCCAGGCGTCCAACGTTATCGCGCCTATCTTGTCTATCTTGCCTATATTTGTTGTCCGGTTGAGCCATAACACCTTCTATCTCGTCCATCCATCCTGCCCATACACCGCGTGGCAAGGGCGGAGGAGCAATGGCGACGGCCCAATCCGCTCCCGATCACTCCCCACTGTATTTCATACGTCTTTGCGTGCGGTTCCGCCAACTATCCGAAAGATGAGGTATTGAAAGTGACTTTTTTGGTGGGCACAGAGGATATATACAGATCGCGTGCTACTTCTCCGCTATATCGAGTCGCCGAGCGCCTCTGTTATGGCCGCCTCCAGCGAAAGCACACGCCCTGCCGCGAACGCTTTCGCCCACGCCTCCGCGCCCAGCGCCACCCGTGCTGCTGCTACAGCCTGCTCGCTGTCGGTTCGCTCGTTTGCCGGCTGTGGCGCGCCAAGTTCCTCTCGTAGCGCCGTTGCCGCCGCCAGCAGCCGCGCCGCGCGTTCTCCTTGCCCAGTCGCGCCAGCCGTGCTTGCGAGTCCCTCCAATCCCACTGCACAGCGGCGAGGGTCGCCCAATTCCCAGTACAACGCCAGCGCTTCTCGTTGCAGAGCATCCGCCCGAGGTATATCACGCTGCCGTAGCGCAACTGAACTGAGATTTGAGAGACAGGAGGCCACAATGTCACGGTCGCCCACCTCGCGCGCCAGCGACAGTGGCTGACGCCTATCATGGATAGTAGCCATCCAGGGCTGATATTGCCTCCATCGTGCCGCGCCGGGGATGGTTCCGATAGCCTTCCTCTAGCCTTTCTGACCGCGAGGAAGGGATGAGGTTAGGTGGCGCTACAGGTGCGCTGGATGATGAATGCGAAGACGAAGGGATAATTGGTCGCATCAACCGAAGGCCGAAGCTGGCTGACCGCCGACGCTCGATAGATATGGAGGGTAGCCGTCGCGCAGTGATGCGTCCAGGCTGCGGCGGCGAGGTCCGTCTGTGGCAGCGCCAGCGGCTGCGTTTGCCAGCCCTGTGACTGCAACTGCGTGGCATACCAGGCGATGATCGCTTGTACCGTCGTATCAATGGTTGGCGGCGCAGGTGAATGGAAACCAAAGTAGCGCGTCACGGTTGCGCCAACGCCGGTTTTGTTGCTGGCAGGCGTGCCGGCATGATTCAGTGGGGTGGCGCCCGGATAGACCAGGGCATAGGCCGGAAGCTGCTCCAACGCTTGAAGCGTGGGGTCATAGCCAGGCGAGGTGGCGCCTTCGATGGCGATAGCAACCACCAGCACGGTCGTCAGCGCGGCGGCAATGAGGACCTTTTGCCAGGAGAGCGCATGTCGCACGGCGTACAAGACACGTTGCGCTGGTGAGGAGGGCACATAGGCTAGTTTCCGCATATGCTATTTCCCCCTCTCGTCGCTCTGCATGCTTCTGCGCTCGTATCTACGACCATGAACAGCCGTTTGCTCAATTATGCGCTACCCACGCTGCGCAGGCAAGCGTATCACAAGAATGGGCCAGTATGCCATCACCGCTCGGTCGCTTGCGCTAGTGATCTTGCCGCGCCCGCTCCAGCACGCTGCGCAATTCTTCTGGCAGCGGGGTGGCGCGTTCGGTTGTGGGGTCCATCGAAACGATCACCATCTTTCCTTCTGCGACGAGCGGCGCATCGCTTGCGCTGACACCATCTGGAATGCGCGAGACGTTGCGCGCAGTGAAAGCGACCGTCCAGGAGGAAGTGCCGACGTGAGCGATGCGCGCGGTGATGTCGAGTTCATCGTCATAGCTAATGGCGCCGCGAAAATCGCAGGAGAGATGAGCGCGCGGAAACGCCTGTCCTAGCAGCGTGGTGGCATAAGGCACACCGAGGCCGCGCATCAACTCATGCTCAGCCACCTCAAAGTAGCGAAACATCGCCGTGAAGTGAATTCGCTGGCTGCTATCAACATCCACAAACGGCACACGAACGCGAATCGTTGCCCCTGGCTCTCCCGGCATACACGCTCTACTTTCTATTGAATTAGGGACATCACTCAATTATCTATCAAACAACCGTTCCAGCACCACCGCCACGCCGTCCTCCTCGTTGGAGAGCGTGATTTCATCGGCGGCTGCGAGTACGTCGGGATGCGCGTTCGCCATTGCCACGCTATGTCCCGCCCAGCGCAGCATCGGCAGATCGTTTGGCATATCGCCGAAGGCGATTACCTCGTCCGGCTGAATGCCACGCTGCGCGCAGAGCCAGGCCAGCGCCAGCGACTTCTGCGCCTCTGGCGCGGACATCTCCACGAATGGCGCGCCGGAATACGTTGCCAGCGCGCGCCCGGCAGCAAGACGCTGCGCCAGCGGCAGCAACGCTTCCACCGGCATCTCTGGATGCACCGCGATCAGTTTGCTGATGGGCTGTTCGCAGAGCGCCAGTGCATCCGCCAGCAGGATATCCGGCGGTGGCGTTCGCTGGAGCGCCGTGAGGTAGCCAGGTTCGCAACCCATGACCATTTCGCGCTCAAAGGCAAAGCAGACGCCGGGAGCCGCCGCGCGCAATTCAGTGACCAGCGCCACCGCTAGTGCTGGCGCAATCGGCGTGTGCCGGATGATCGTATGCTCAGTGGGGTCGTAAATCAGCGCGCCGTTGCCGCAGATAGCGATATTGGGGATGCCCAACTCCTCGGCCACCGTGCGCAGGAAGCGTGGCGGGCGGCCTGTCACCAGCACAATCTCGATTCCGACGGCGCGCACACGTTCCAGCGCCCGACGGGTGCGTAGCGAGATAGTCTTGTCATCGCGCAGCAATGTGCCATCGAGGTCGGTCGCCAACAGCCGGATGTTGCGCATGCGCTTCTCTGTTCCCTGACATCCTAACGAGATTACTGCTGCTGCTCGCCTTCTGCCTGTTCCAGTATCGCTGGCGGTGGCTCGCTAGCCGTAGCTACGGCTGGCGCTGCGGTCGCAGCCGGGCGTGGCAGGCGTCGCCGCCGGTTCGCCTGGCGTTTCGCCTCAGCGCGCGCTTTCAGGCGCGGCACATAGAGCCAGACATAGAGATACGTGACGGCGAAGACGCCAACGGTGATGACCAGCGGCCAGGGCGTCGGCGTCAGTCCGGCGGCCAAACCAAGCGCCGTAAAGATGATGACACTGAGGAGGGGAATCGTCAAGCCAAAGGGAATGCGGAAGGAGCGCGCGGCGTCGCGCTGGCGGCGGCGCAACTGAATGACACAGAGGCCGGCCACCGCGTAGATCATCGCTTCCAGAACCGCGCCGACCAGAATGAGCATGCTCGCGGCGTTGGAGAGAACCACCAGCACGGCGATCACCGCCGAGGCGACCGCCAGCGTCAGCACCGTCACCCAGGGGACGAGCCGCGCGCTGATTTGCGCGAAGGCGTCCGGCAGGGTTGCCTCACGTGCTGCGGCGTAGATGAAGCGCGAGGCGGTGGCAAAGCCGCCGTTGAAGGTCATGACGCCGGTAAAGATCGTCGCAATCAGCATCCAGACGATGCCTGCCTCGCCCAGCGCCGTCTGGCCAAGAATCATCTGCGGCACCGGCGTGCAGACCTGGTTCGGCATACCGATGTGCTGGCAAAGCCGGTCAATATGCACGAGATTGGTGCAGGCGACCGTAAAGAGCGAATAGGAGACGAAGAGCAGGCCCAGCGAGACGAACATGCCGCGTGGAATGGTGGTCGTATCATTCAGTTCCTCAGAGAGCGGCGTCACCCACTCGAAGGCGGAGAAGGTGAAGACGCCGACCGCGACGGCGTTGATGAGGTT
Source organism: Chloroflexota bacterium (assembly GCA_021323855.1). Lineage (GTDB taxonomy): Bacteria > Chloroflexota > Ktedonobacteria > Ktedonobacterales > JADMIN01 > JAJPKE01. Next base: position 299,928 of record JAJPKE010000015.1, read on the forward strand.
GCCGGGGGCGCCGAAGGCATTGAAGGGCTGGTTGAGGTGAAAGCCGCCATGCGCCAGCGCAATCAGCGAGATGGCGCCGAGCGAAATCAGCAGCGAATAGGTGGTGATGTCTTGCAGCGTGCCAGCGATCTTGATGCCCAGCAGATTTGAGACGGCGGCCAGCGCCAATATGGCGAATATCCAGACCATCACAGGTATCTGATGGAGGAAGGTGCCGCTGAACGCCGATTGATCGAAGAAGTAGGAGATGGCGCTGCCGACGATGTAGCTATCGGCGGCGATGACAGCAACGACGGTCAGCACGTAGCCAAAAGCAATCGTCAGTGAGGAGCGTTCGTTGAAGGCTGCGCCGATATATTGGCGCACCGCCGCCGCCGTGGGATAGAGCGCGTTTAGTTCGGAGAAGCAGAACGCCGCCAGCAGCGCCAGCAGTCCGGCGATCAGCAGCGCAATCCAGGCGGAGTCGCCCGCCATGAACGCGGCGATCTGCACGCAACTGAGCAGGCTGATGGCGGCATAGGCCAGGCCGGTGCTGGTGGAGACGACGGTGCGGAACGGCAGGACACGGCGCAATCGCCCGGCTGGCGCGCTGGAAACGGCCATAGAACATACACTCCCCGCTGAACAACAATGTGTGCCTTATGATAGCAGACTCGTCTATCTTGTGTCACCGCTGGGCACAGTGAGCGAGCTACCATAGTTATATAACCAGCCATAAGGCGCGAGAATAGTCAAAAAGTGTAGTGATATTGTGAGCGAATTGTGAGCATAGGAAGGCGCAAAGGACCTGATGGCTCAACTATAATCCTGGCAATAGGCCGTTATAGATGCCATATGTCGGAGGTTGCGCAGGCGCGCAGGTGCGCAGGGTTGGCAGCAATGTGTGAAAGGGGACTATGAGATGCCCACAAAGCCGGAGCCAGTCACCGAGGTCGAGCAATGCCCATTGTACCGGCTGCTCGCCGCTGAGCGGCAGGCGCTTGATGCTGCTCTCCTCCGCTTGACCAGCGGTCAAGCGGCGCTGTATGAGCCACTCAACGCGCGTTCGCGGGCGGCAGGGCTGGTGCAATTTAGCATCTGCTGGCGCCGCGCGAACGGGCAGCGTCTGCGTGCGAGCGCGCTCTCTCATATCGAAGAGGCCGTTGGGTACCTCCCGGTAAGCGAGCAGAGCGATATCCTCGACGCGCTCGCCGCCTGTCGCGCTGGCTGCACAATCAGACGGTCATGACCGGGACGGAGTACCCTGAAGATGACGAGGTGAGCCGCGCGGTGATGACCAGCGCGTCGCTGGTCGTGTCTACGCCGATGATCTGATAGTGTAGCCCCTGGATGGGCGTCCCCTGGCTGTAGTTGGCGAATTGCCGGTTGATCGCCTGCTCGATGGCGCTATTGACTGCCCCGCCCAGGCTGGCATTGAAGCCGTTCAGCGTGACGCGCTGCACCTTGAAGTCTATCGAGCCGTTGGCGGCCACCGTTGGCGAAAGCGTCACCACCAGGCTGGGTGTGATGCCCACCACTGACTGCCCATCTACGCGCACATCAATCTGGTCGCCGTCGTGGAGCGTCGTGCTGACATGCTGGATGGTGATAGGGAGCTGCGGCTGCACCTTCTGAAGCGCCGCCTGCATCCCAATCTCCAGCGCCTCGTGGTCAATCGCTATCGCCACATTCCCGCTCTGTGGCGTCGCCGGTGGCGTATAGCTGATGCCATACGGGCTGAAGAGCAGGTACAGCAGAAATCCGAGCAGCAGCGTTAGAAGGATGCCACAGACGAGGCCGATGTAGAGCGCGCGCTGGCGCAGCAGATGGCGCAGCAGATGGCGCAGCCGCTGACGCCAGCCGCTCCCAGCATGGCTATCGGCGCGTGCTGGCGCTGCCGTCTGGCTGACTGCCGTAGCCTGATCGGTCCGGTCCATGTGATCCACCTGATCCATCTGATCGGTCTGCTCAGTGTGATGGACGTTAGTGGCTTCTGGTTGGATATGTTGAGATGTTTGCGATTGTTGTTGCCGCTGCTCTTGTTGCTGCTGTTGCATGGCTGGCCGTCCAATACAAGCGCCTATGAAACATGGGATGTAGAGGAAGATATAAAGAGGCCATTGCATATCTCCGGCCAGCGCAGGACAGCGCAAAACATGAGCGCCAGGAGCAGCAGAAGAAATCATCTATCAGAAATCTGATACCCCACCTGCATGTGATATGGTATACTAGCCGCAGCGAGTGGTTCGCCGTGCGATTGTGCCAGGTGTAACAGCGAGAACATCGGCCTGGACAACGGCGTGATTGCGATTTGGCGGCCAAACGCAAGGTGTTATTTCCCTACGTAGACAGTAGATAGTGGCACCATCTACGAAACGTTTTTCCTCTCAATCCTCGTTTTAGGAGGTCGGGGGCCGATGTCAACATTGCTTCTGGTTAGAACAGCAGGAACCAACGGCACAGCGCTGACCAGCGTGCGCTAGCGCTTGTGCGCCTGCAACCACTGGACTACGTCCATCTCTAAATGCGCACGTCCGGGGGCGTATTGCGCCCACTTTACGCGGATTCGTTCTGCGTCCGGGCTGGCTGGAGATGGGTGCCTCTACTTGTTCTTGATGTTTCACCAGGAGATGGATACGACATGGCCACCGATGGCACGCCGGAACCGGCGGCGAAGCGGTGCGGCGAAGCGATAGCCCGATTGCGCACACTCCGGCGCTGGTCACGGGCACAACTGGTTATCCGGTTGTACGACGAGCTTGCACCAGACGACCCCAACTATAACAGCATCAGCGAAACCTGGCTTGCGCGCCTGGAAAATGGCCGTATGGTCAAAGTGCCCCGCCAGACCGTCGAGGCGCTCTGCCGTGCCCTCCGCTGCACGCCGCAGGAACGCGCAACCGTGCTGCTGCACGCCGACCGCAGCGTCCTTGCCGAGCATGAGGGCACGCCGGACGCCACCGCCGAGGCGCTTACCTATGTCATGGATCGCCTCTACCACGAAGCCTACGAAGTCTTCGCCACGGTGATCGGCGAGCGACCCTCCACGGCGCTCGATGAGACGGAGCTACTGGAAGTGACGGCAACGGCGCTCGACCTGCTGGTTGCCCGGCAACGCAAACAGCAGTTGCAGGCGGCTAACGGACGTGCCACTCCGCCGCTGCGCCCATCCCTTCCGCCGCGCGACAGCCGGCTCACGCTCGTCCCCGCGCGAACCGCGCAGGAACGCCAGACCAGCAAAACCGGCGCATGAACGATCATGAACGACCATGAGCGGGCGCCGGAACACTGAAGCTGATACAGAACGATAGATGATAGACAGAACAGGAATAGATTGGTATGCCAACCGCACTCGAACAACGTTTCACCGTGCGCCCGCCGGTGGATGAGGATATTCGCGCCATCATTGAACTGGTGATGGCGCTGGACCTGCTGCATTACGGCGTCGCTGATGAATACGCGCCTGACGACATCCGCGACGACTGGAGCCATCTCAACCGTGAGACGGACGCCTGGGCGGTCGTTGCGCCGGATGGGCAACTCGCCGCTTACGCGACCGTCACCGATCATGGTTTCGGGCGCATCGAGGCCGATGGCTATGTCCATCCCAATTTCCAGGGGCAGGGCATCGGCACGGAACTGGTGCGCCTGATGGAGACGCGCGCCCGCGACTTCATTCCCAGCGCGCCGGAACACGCCCGCGTCGTTCTTACCAACTCCGTGTTGCAGTCGGATATCCCAGCGCAACGCATCATGGAGGACGCGGGTTTTGGGCTGGCGCGCGCTTTCTGGCGCATGGCGATTGACCTGGCGGATGCGCCTCCCGCGCCGCAATGGCCTGACGGCGTCACACTGCGCACATTCATCCCAGGGCAAGATGATCGCGCTGTCTTCGATGCTGTCGAGGAGGCGTTCAAAGACCATTGGGATCATGTGCCCCATGAGTTCGATGAATGGATGGAGCGCACGAAGCGCGAGAGCTTCGATCCCACGCTCTGGTTCCTGGCGATGGATGGCGCGGAGATTGCCGGTGTCACACTCTGTCGTCTGCGTCCGGATGAAAGCGCCTGGATCAATACCGTCGCGGTGCGGCGTTCGTGGCGCAAGCGCGGGCTGGGGCTGGCGTTGCTACACCATGCCTTCGCGGAGTTTTACCGGCGCGGCATCCAACATGCGGCGCTGGGGGTGGACGCGCAAAGCCTGACGGGCGCAACCCGGCTCTATGAACGCGCCGGTATGCACGTCTCGTTGCGTATCGCCACCTATCAAAAGGAGCTGCGCCCCGGCGTGGACCTCAGCACCCAAACACTGCACGAGTAACGTAAGAGAGGCGATTGGCTGGCGAGGAAAGACCTCACCCCCGGCCCCTCTCCCGCGAGGAGAGGGGAGAACGGGTGCTGGTACTCAAGCGGGCGCAGGCGATACTCTCCTGTTTCTAGCTTGCATTCGCGGGCCACCCATGCGTGCAGGTTCACTTGCATGTCTCCTCTGGCTCCCCTCTCCCGCGCACGGGGGAGGGGTTGGGGGTGGGGGCTATATTCTCATAGAAAGTGATCTTCTCCCATGACTACAACGCTGCCGCAAGGCTACGCGATACGGCGGCCAACACTGGACGACATTTCGGTGCTGACTGATCTTGCCGTCACCAACAATCTCGTCACGCTTGGCGAGCAAGATATCGTCGAGGAAGATATCCGCTCCGAGTTACAGACCACCGACCTGGAGCGCGACGCTTGGCTCGTATTGGCGCCGGATGGGCGTATCGTCGCCTATGCCCTGCTATATTCGAACGATCTCGGCAAGTTCTTTGGCGAGATTACTGTGCATCCAGATGTCCGGCGGCGCGGCCTGGGAACGCATCTCCGCGAACTGATCGAGGCGCGCGCCAACGAGCGCAGCGGCGAAGTCGCGCCGGATGCGCGTATTACGCTGAATGGCGGCATCTACCACGGCGACGAAGCCAGCCAACGTTTTGTCGAGCGCGCTGGCATGACGCACATCCGCAGCTTCTTGCGTATGGAGATTGACCTGACGGAGCCGCCGCCTGCGCCCAAGTGGCCGGCTGGCCTCGAACCGCATACGTTCGTCGCTGGCCAGGAACGCGCCGTCTATGAGGCAGACGACGAAGCGTTTCAAGATCACTGGGGCCACGCGCAACGGCCCTATGATGAATGGCTCAAATGGAGCGTGCAGCGGGCGGACTTCGACCCGACGCTCTGGTTCCTGGCGATGGACGGCGCAGAGATTGCCGGCGCTGCGCTCTGCTGGTTCACGCCGGACCTCGGTGAAAACGGCATGGGCTGGGTCGGGCAGCTCTGGGTACGGCGTCCGTGGCGCAAGCGCGGGCTAGGGCTGGCGTTGCTGCATCATGCCTTCGCGGAGTTCTACCGGCGCGGCGTCGGGCGCGTGGCGCTGGGGGTGGATTCCCAGAACCTCACGGGCGCGACCAGGCTCTACGAGCGCGCCGGGATGACGGCTCGCCACCAATGGGATTCGTACCAGAAAGAGTTGCGTCCTGGCGTCGAATATACGACGACGGCGCTTGACGGGGAACAGGCATGAGTGGAAATACGCCGTGGGGGATGCGCCCGCCTGCCGGTGATGCTGATTATCAGCGCATCGTCGCGCTCGTCTGGGCGTACCCAACAGAGAATCTGCACGTCTGCGATCTGCCCTATCGTCTCTGTAGCCCGGGCGCGCGTTCGGCGGAGGATGCGCGCCTCTGGGAAGATGAGAACGGCGATTTGCTGGCGTTTGCCATCGTGCAGCATACGTCCTTTGGCACACTGGACTATTTCATCCGGCCTGATGCGCGCAATCAGGGGATAGAGGTGGCGATGATCGCATGGGCGACGCCACGCTTCCAGCACTGGACCACCGCCGCCGGGCGCGATCTCTCGTGGTGGATAGATAGTCGCACGGATCAGCCGGACCGGCTGGCGCTGGCCGCGCAGTGTGGTTTCGCACGCGACAACTGGCATACCGTCCATATGCTGCGCCCGCTCGATCAGCCGATTCCCGAACCGCAGTTGCCGGTAGGTTTTACCATACGTCCGCTGGCCGGAGAGGCTGAGGTGGAGGCGATGGTGGCGCTGCATCGCGCGGCGTTCGATACGGAGAATATGACGGTCGCCTGGCGGCGCGCGACGCTGGCAATGCCGCAGTACGACCCGGCGCATGATCTAGTAGTCGAGGCGCCGGATGGGCGGCTGGCGGCGTTCTGCCTCTGCTGGCGTTGCCCCGCGACCGGCGAGGCACAAGTTGAGCCGATGGGCGCGCATCCCGATTTCCAGCGGCTGGGTTTGGGGCGTGCGCTGCTCGATGAGCAGTTTCGCCGTCTGCGTGCGGCTGGCGTAACCAATGCCGTCGTTGAAACCTACAGCGTATTTGAGAGTGCCATCGCGCTGTATGCGTCCGTTGGCTTTCGTGTGGTGCAGACCATCGAGAAATACGCCAAAGACTTCGCGTCAAGTGCGCAATAGAACGACAACTATTTTCTCACCAAAGGAGGGTAGCAACGTGTTAACCATCGTCACACCACCGACTAATTTCCTACTGTTGCGGCGGCTGAGGTCGCCTATGTGATGTGGCGAGGTTTTATCCCACGTGAAGCATAAATTTACGCTTACCTCCTATCGCTTGTTCCTGGCGATGTCGGTCGTCGGCGTCTTTGCGGAGACGATGGACTTCACTATCGCTGTGATCTACCGAGTGCAGGTGGCGCATCTCAACGCGCTCCAACTGGTGCTGGTCGGCACGACGCTGGAGTGTTCGATCTTTGCTTTTCAGCTTCCTACCGGCGTGATTGCTGATGTCTTCAACCGGCGTTCGGCCATCATCATTGGCATTCTGATTTCCGGCGCTGCCTTCATCGTAGAAGGCTTCTTTCCGCTCTTTCCGGTGATCCTGCTGGCGCAGGCGCTCTGGGGGCTGGGCTACACCTTCACCTCTGGCGCCGTGGAAGCGTGGATTGCTGGTGAGGTTGGCGAGGAACGCATCGGCGCGACATTTCTGCGCGGCGAACAGGTCGGCCTCTTCGGCGCGCTCGGCGGCACAGCGCTGGGTGTCGTGCTGGCGAGCATCCGCCTGAATGTTCCGCTGGTGACGGCGGGTGCGCTGACGATGGCGCTGGGCGTGGCGCTCTTCTTCTTGATGCACGAACGCACAGACCTGCGTGCGCCAAAGTCCGAACGTACCACCTGGCAGCAGATGGGCGATACGCTCAAAAGCGGCGTGCGGCTGATTCGCCTGCGTCCGGTACTGCTGACTATCCTGGGCGTTGGCCTGTTCCTCGGCCTCTACAGTGAGGGGTATGACCGGCTCTGGGCGGCGCATTTCCTGAAAGACCTGTTGGTGCCGCCGTTTGGTGGATTCAGCTATGTGACGTGGTTTGGCATCATGAATGTCAGTGCGATTCTGCTGAGCCTGGGCGCCGTCGAACTGACGATCCGGCGGATAGACATGCGCAGCCATCTGACGGTTGCGCGCATGCTCTTTGTAATGATCGCGCTGCTGACGCTAAGCCTGATCGGCTTCGGCATCGCTGGCAGCTTTGCGATTGCGTTGCTGCTCTTCGTGCTGATTGCCGTGCTGCGCAAGGTCATCGAGCCACTTTACACCTCCTGGCTGGCGCAGCACGCGGATCCCAAGATTCGCGCAACGGTCATCTCGTTCAGCGGCCAGCTCGATGCTTTTGGGCAGATCATTGGCGGGCCGCCGCTCGGTGCGCTCGGCATCGCGCGTGGCATCCGCGTGGCGCTGGTTGTCAGCGGCGCTCTCCTCACACCGGCGCTGGCGCTGCTGGCGCGCACGCTGCGGCCACGCCCCGGCGAACCCGAACGCGAGCCGGAAGTGGACGGCGACTTGGTGGCTAGCGAAAGCATGGATGCACTGGCAGTTTTGCCAGCCGAATAGCCTGCTGTGGGGCTGGCGCGTGGGCATACATCCACGCGCCAGTTCTCGTGTTGTCTTCGGCCAGTACTATCCCCGTTGGCCGGTACATCGCTATCCCCTACAATGGGATGCGGTAGCGAGAGCCGTGAGAGATGGCAGCGAGAGAGCTGAGGAGACGAGCGAGATGATGCGCCAGCGATGGATATCCTGGATGGAGCGGCGGCAGTGGGCGACATGCGTATGGAGCGTGGCGGCGTTGTGCCTGGTGATGGCGGTGTTTGCGTCGCTGCTGGCCGGCTGCGCTGGCGGCGCAATCACTGGCGATGCGCCGCTGCTTCCGGTGCTGAGGCTGCCGCCACAACTGGCTGGCTATCATGTCTATGTCAGTGATGTGTCAACTGGCGATGTGGCCGAGTTGGGTGTCTTCACCACCCATGTCTCAAAGAGCGTGCATGGCCTGGGTCTCTCTGCCGACGGTAAGACGCTCTATGTCACCGATGTCTACGGCAACAATCTGGATGCCTTCGCCAGCAATACTCTGCGCAGTGTTGCCCATTCCGTCCCCGTTGGTGTGTATCCGGTACACATGGTCAACACGCTCGATGGGCGCACACTCTTCGTGACGAATTACGAGGCCACCTCGATTTCCGTGATAGACACGACAACCTGGAAGCATGTCAAAGACATCAGCGTGCCAGCCAAACCACATGGCATTGTCCTTTCGCCGGATGGCCGCTATGTCTATGCCGCCTGTTCTGGCGCCCATGCTATCGCCGTGATTGATGTGCAAAGTGAAACGCTCGTCACCACCATCCAGACGCCTGCCCTCTCAGACCCCTTTGGCATGGCGATCAGTGCGGACGGCCACTATGTCTACGCCAGCGACAATATCACGGACCGCCTCCTGGTGATTGATGCGCGCAGCAACACCTATCTGGGTGCGGTGCGGATTGGCGACCGCCCGGCGCTAATTGCGCGTTCGCCCGATGGCAAGCGGCTCTACGTTGCCAATGGCGCGTCACATAATGTCAGCATTCTCGACATTAGCAGTGATCCCGCGCATCCCACAGTGATTGCGACGGTGCAGGTAGAAGGCTACCCACATGGGTTGGCGGTGACCCCAGATGGGCGCTATGTGGTGACGGCCAACACGCTTAGCCACAATCTTTCACTGATTGATACCACCACCAACCAGAATGTCGCCACGATTGCCGCTGAAGAATACCCCAATGATGTGCTGATTACCGCCTGATATGAGCAGCCGCTTTACGGGTTCCCCTCTCCTCGCGGGAGAGGGGGTCAGGGGGTGAGGTCTTCTTACTCGCGCTCGTGGGAGCGAGGGCCGTATGGCGGCTGCTGGCGTGGTGGCGTGCGCGTATCGCGTGGGCGCGAGCCGGAGACTTGCGACGGCCCACGCGAATGATGTGGCTGACCGTGGCCGGCATTGCTACTGCTGCCACTGCTGCCACTGCCGCCGCTACTACTGCCACGCCGCCCATAGCCATTAGGGGGTGGATAGCCGTCTCCGTTGTTTGGGCGGGTGGGACGTGGCCCTTGCGGATACTGCTGACCACGCGGTCCCTGATGCGCGCCGTAGTTGCCATAACTGCCATAATTCCCGTAGTTGCCGCTGTTGCGCTGCGGTGGGCGGCCAGGAGTGGAATTAGCGGGGCGCCGTGACGAGCCGGCGGTCGCGCGGCGATACGCCAGGCTGCTGCGCAACTGCCGCTGGCGCGCGAAATACAGGTACGCGCCGCCGGCCAGGATAGCGAGCAGCGCCACGATGCCCAGGTACAGCAGCGGCGAGGGTCCGCCGCTCGCGCTAGTCACCGCAATGACGGTAATCAGGAGAGTTTGCGTCCCCGGTATGCCGCGCTGGTCAACCGCCTGCACGGTGACGGTGAACTTGCCGGCGCGTGGGAAGGTATGCGTGATCGTCGGTGTTTGCGTCGTCACCACTGGCGAGCCATCGCCGAAGTTCCAGATGTATTGGACAATCTGGTCATTGGGGATATTGCTGGGCGCTGAAGATTGCGAAGCGTCGAAGGTCACAGTGCCGCCGGTGCCGATGGTCGTCAGGCTGGCGGAGACGGCGACGGTCGGCAACTGGCTGACGATATGTATCTTCACCGAGGCGAAACTGCGCGCGCCACGATCATCAGTGACGACCAGCCCTACGATGCCGGTGCTACCATCCGCATACTGATAGCCAATTTGGTGCGTGACATGCGGGCCTGTCGCTGTTGAGCCATCGTTGAAGTTCCAGAGATACGTCAACGGGCCGCCATCCTGAGAATGTGATCCGCTGGCGTCAAAGGTAATCGAGCCGCCGGGCACAACATAGGTCGTACTGGCGGTTACTGTAGCGACAGGCAGATTGGTAAACGGCTGCGCAACCACATGAATGGCGGCGCTGTCGAAGTCTTGCCATTGCCCTCCGTCGAATATCTGCGCATGAACGTTGTACGTTCCTGGCTTCGTATAGGTGTGCGTGGGCGAGATGTCGTTGCTCTGTGTGCCGTCGCCAAAGGTCCAGAGCCACTTCAGGCTTGTCTTCGCGGGCGGCGAGATCATATTGCTAAAGTCTTCACTGAAGGTGATGGGCTGCCCGACTACATAATTCAGGAGAAAGATGCCTTGTGGCTGGTCGGCGGGAGACGTTTTTGTCAGCGGGTAGAGCAGCGCCGGTCCATTCCCAGCGTACATCGTCGGCACATTGCCAATGCCACAGGCGAGAGCCACACTCTGTGGCGAGAAGGTGGCGAGCGGGAAGAGTGCGCCTGCGCAGGCAGCGCCGCCGAGCAGCAGCGCAACGACGACGAAACGTGCGTGCCGGAGCCGTTTTTTCATGGCAACTTGAGAAAGACGGAGAAAATGGAGTACGTGCCTTAGCCGATACACCTGCTCACCCATCAGCGAAATCCTCTCTCGCTACTCTGCTTCCCCCATCCCGTTTCCAGTGCTTTGCGTTCAGCCACCGCTCATTATTGCAAAAGATGGTCATCCTGTCGAGGACATAGGTACTATGCTCCCCAGCGAAGGGAGCGTGGGTCTGTCTGTTGAGTAGCGAGTTGGTAGAGTGATGGTTGAGTGAGCGGTATTTTGGTCCTGTTTGGCGCGAAAAGCGTTGACAGCCTCTAGCGCCCTCCTTATGCTGTATCAGCAGCAGCAAGGTATTACACCATGGCGCACAGGCCGCCGGACGAACCCGTGAACACCAATAATCGCCGATTCCTCGCAGCAGATTTGATGTGGTAAAGGAGAGCAGCGCAGGTGAGACGCAACGAACACCAGCACGACGATGACGCCTTTTACGATGATGGCGCTGCATCGTCAGACTATCCCGCAGGCGAGTCCGCGAGTTATGAGGCGTGGTCGGGAGATGTAGGTGATGAGAGCAGCTATGGCGCCGCTTTCAGTGAAGATGAAGCGTCGCGCGCGTTGCTGGCGAATCCCCCCGCTTCGGCCAATGGGCACCTCGTGCCGATGGGCGAGGCAACGATAACCGCCCCGACGCTGATCCCCGGCAGCGGCGTTTCGATGGGCAACCCATTTATCAAGCGGCGCGAGCGCCCGCTGACAATGCGACTGGCCGTCTTTACGCTCATGACGTGCATTCTCATTACCGGCCTCTTCTCTGTCACGGCGCTCGGTGAGAGCGGCACCGGTGGCGCATTCAGTCCGTTCCAGGCGCTAGCTGGCTCGGTGATGGTGCATCAGGGGGTCAGCTATACGTGGTATGTCGCGCAGAACGGCGATGACCTCGGCTCGGTCGCACAGAAGTTCCATGTGCAGGTCGGTGGCATCATGGAACTGAACAATTTGTCTGTGGGGCAGGAACTCCAGACGGGCAAACCCTACAAGATTCCCAATGACCCGTATTATGGAGCGAACTACCAGCCGTCCAACCCCTATCCTACATCGGGCAACGGCTCGACAACATTCGGCACCGATTTTTGGAATGCGTATGGCGGCGCGCCGCTGCCTGAGCAGCCCTGCGGTCCGAATGGCGGCAGCAATCCGCTCGGCTATGATCTGCAATCGCCCAACTGGGGATCGCACTGGGTACGCGGGTTCACCTGGTATCACAATGGTGATGATATCGCTGCCGCAGAGGGCAACCCGATTCGCGCGGCGCAGGCTGGCGTAGTCATCTGGGCGGGGTGGAGCAATGGTGGGTTCGGCTACTCTGCCGTCATCTATCACTGCAACTACCTTTCCACACTCTATGGCCATATGGCGGTCGTCAGTGTGAAAGAGGGACAATTCGTGCAGGCGGGGCAGATCATTGGCCTGGAAGGCAGCACTGGCATGTCAACCGGCCCGCACCTACACTACGGCGTGATGGTCCACAACCAGTTCGTTGATCCGATGCTCTATTACACCAGCATCGCTGCGCTGACGCACACCTAGCAGGTCGAATCCTCACCCCCTGGCCCCTCTCCTCGCGAGGAGAGGGGGAACCAGAAAGCGCCTTGCAAATAACTTGCAGGGCGCCTTCGCGTATGTTATCGCGTGTTCATTGTGTTTGCCTATTTGTAGCAGGCGGTTTGCGCTAGCTGCGGCGTTCTTCCTGGTGGCGCTTGCGGGTTTCGGCGGCTTTCTTTGCGGAGGCAGACCGCTCCTCATGCGAACGCGAGGCTGAGGCTTTGCCGCCATGCTCACCGCCCCGGTGCATCGGCTCGTGGTTCTCCGGGTGGCCGCTCCCAGAGCCGCTCCGCTTGCCGCCGCCGGAGACCTTGTTGACGGTGGCCCAGGCGCGGCGCTCAGACTCCTCTTCAGGCACGCCGCGCTTCTCGTAGCCCTCCTCAATATGTTCCGCCTGTCGCTTCTGCTTGTCAGTATAGGCAGACTTATCACCTCGTGGCATAGTGCTCACTCCTCTCTGTGACCTGCTATTCTCATTTCAGGCCATGCTGCCGCGTCTGTGCGGCTTATCATGCCGCAACAGCAGATATCATGCCTACGGGATATACAGCATACGGCACATTCTTCTGGATTGTGTCTCTTCGTCTGGCAAATCAGCAGTGGTGAAAACACTTGCCCGGCAAATTTCATCTTTAGATACAACCAAATCACGTGATGTGGGCACGAGATGTTTGTGGCCCGGCTCCCAACAGAGCGATTGGATGTATGGGGGAAAGATGGATAGCACGCCTGAAGGTGAACGATTCGTCGTGCTCATGCTGCCGCATCTGGCGGCAATGCTGCGGGCGGCGACCGCTGTTGTGGGGTCACAGGATGCGGAAGATGCAACCCAGGAAGCCATAGTTCGCGCCTGGCAATCCTGGCAGTCGCTTCGCAACGAGCACGCGCTACGTTCCTGGCTGTTACGTATCACCGTCAATGTCTGCCGTGAGTGGTATCGAGGGCAGTATGGCGTGTCTCAGCGTCGCACCTCGCCTCTGTCGGAGACTGCTGGTGAATTGAAGGCGCTGCTGACGTTGCCACCAGGATCGAACGACCACGCGAATGCGCTGGATCTGCGGCATGCCATCAATGAACTGCCACACGACCTGCGGTTACTGGTCGTCTTGCGCTACTATGGCGGGCTGGACTCCACTGAACTCGGCGCTGCGCTCGATCTCCCGTCAGCCACCGTGCGGACACGCCTGCGGCGAGCGCTCAAACTCTTACGGGCGCATCTGAACGCTTCAGCCGATGCTTCCGCTGTGTCATAGAGCCAGGCAGGAAAGAGGACTACACATATGTCGCATATGTTCCCTATGTCTCATGAGCAACATCAGCCACCCGATGATACCCTGCCAGCCGATCTCTTGCCGCTGCACCAGCGAATCCTGGCGGATAGCGCAGCCTGGGAGACCGAGCAGGTGCCACCGCTTGACCGGCTCACTGAGTTCCTGCGCCAGATGCCTGAACAGCATATGTCACCTGTGAACAATGCTGCTGTTACAGTCAATCGGACTGACGAGCTACTGTTTACGTCATCAGTGCCGTCGTTTACTCAGCAACGCCGTCTGGCGCGTTTGCGCTGTGGACCGCTGCCGGCAATCGCCGCGCTGCTCTTGATCTCATTGGCGGCGGCGCTCTTTGGCCTGATGGCATCCGGTCATCGGCCATCCTTCACAGCCAACACGCCAACAGCGACGAACCACCAGCACAATGGGTGCGCGCCGAACCAGATCAGTGTTCACCATCTACAAGATGTCGCTCTCACGCAAATAGCGATGGTTTCGCCAGACGAAGGCTGGGCGACAGGCATTCCTGAGCTTGACCTCAATAGTCCGTCTTTGTTCCATTACAGCCATTGTCAATGGCAACCTGTGCCGCTCAATCCTGTAGGTGTTGGGTTGACAAATATTACCATGTTATCGGCCCAAGATGGGTGGGCGTTGGGTTCTCTTCCTGCGCCTGCTAGCAGTTCCCATAGCACAACACAAGGGTTGCTCTTTCACTACGATGGCAGCCACTGGCAGCATGTTCCATCACCTGTGTCATTGCGGCAGGGCCAGTACATTGAAGATTTTCAAATGTATTCGCCTCATGAAGGCTGGCTCATTGTTGCCAGCCAGGAAGCGAATGGCAGTCCGATAATTGGTTCACAGGTCCTCTACCATGAAGTCAGTGGTGTATGGAAAGCGGTTGCAATGCCAAGTCAGCTATTCCCAGTGAGTGTCATACCCTTTGCCCCCGCAGATGCCTGGATCATCTGCGACCTGGGAATCGAGAGGGACAATCTAATCATCTATCGCCTCGGAGTGATCACACCGTCCTATGCGATTCCTGCCTCTGCCTGGGATGCTCCTATCCATATGAACAATCCACAGGACGGTTGGTTTACCATAGGGTCAATTGTGAATAACCGGTGGTTTATCCGGATGCTGCTGCATTACGATGGTACGGACTGGATCAACGATACCGCGCTCATCAGCGACTCGCGTATCCAAACGGCAGTATACGTGCAAATTCTCTCAGCACAGGAAGGATGGGCATTCCCTGCGAGCAAAAATGCCTATACCGTGTCAACCAGCGACGGCGCTGCTATCAGTTTTCCCGTGATCGGCGGCGCGCTTTGGCTGCACAACGGGCGATGGCAGAGCGTTCCCTGGCCACAGCAGCGATTCACTGGCATTGTCTCGCTGGCGCAGGTTTCGCCGGTTGAGTATTGGGCAATCGCCTCCTATGCGGATAGTGGTGCTCAGGGCAAGTTCTCTGCGCTGCTGCATTTCGTGAACGGCACATGGTCGGCCTATTCGTAGGCCGACCTCTCCAACCAATCAGAACGCCGTCATGCAGATAGGTTTAGTGTCTGTGCGGAAGAGGTGAGTGATTTGCTTCACGTAGGTGGCATCGGAAATCTCCGCCAGCCCGTAAGCGTAGAGATTCTGGAAGCTCACCACGCCCATCAGCAGCGACGAGAACTCCGCGACATCGAGCGTGATACGCACATTAGCGTCAGGCGGCGCGGACTGCTCGATGACGTTGACACGCCCATGCTCGAAATGCAGCGTCGTTTCTCCGGCATTTTCCGGCAGAAACGAGTCGTTGAGGGCGATGGTCAGGCGTAGCGTTTGGTCGCCAAATGAGTGGCTGCCATCCGTGCTCAGCAGATGGAAGAAGCGCGCGGTATCCACCACGCGATACATCAGCCCGATACCCTGCGCGTTGCTCTGGTGCGTGACATGCGCAAACATATGGTCGGAGTCGTCGCGTGGGTCAAGCAGCAGATGATGGAAGTCTTCATCCTGCGTATGAAACACGATATGCCGCACCTGATCTGCCTGGGTCCGAAGGAACTCCAGCAGCTCAGCCAGCACGTCTGGCGAATCGTAGAGGCATTCCACAACATCCAGGTCATAGGCCAGGAAGTTACGCTTGTCGAACGAGTTGAAGGTGAATTGCAGGTAGCCGCGCAACTGCCCGTCGCGCCGGTAGCCGACGAAGATGCTCTGCCCATTGGCCAATTTGCGCGAGATATCGAGTGACGAACGCTGGATCATGCCATGCGTGCGCGCCTGATAGCGGTTGTAATAGTCCAGCAGCGCATCAGCATCGTCGGCGGTGAGGTACGCCAGGTGTTCCCTGGTTGCCCCTGGCGGCAGAGAGGCGGGTGAGACGCGATATTCGTTCATCTTCGTGCCATAGCCGAAGCCCATGCGCTTGTAGAAATCGGGGCGAAAGGGATAGAGCATCGCCAGCGGCGCGCCACGCGAGCGAGTATGATGTAGGAAAAAGGCGATCATCTCGCGAGCAACGTGTTCTTTCTTATGCAGCAGATCCACCCCAACCATGCCGACGCCGTATGCTGGAATCTGCACTTGCGCAGTCTCGCTGCCGGTGGCCGCCGAGCCGAAGGTCATCGAGAAGTCGTAGAGCTTCATGCCGCCGAGCAGCGTCCCATCGCGGAATGCGCCATAGAACCCAACCGTTGGGTCGTTGGCTTGTGCAAGCCAGCGCTCGGGCATCTGCTGCCGCTCCGCTGGGGGAACCTGCCAGGAGGGATAGGCGTTCAGCATGACGGTTGAAAACGCCTCGAAATCCGCTTCGTTCAGTTGCCGTATCTCGGTCGTCGTCACCTGCTCTTGCCTTTCCCTTGTGTTTTGCGCTTACACTTATTCTTCCAGCAGCATGGCGCCGGGGTCTTCGATCAAGCCCTTCACATGCACCAGGAAGCGCACCGCCTCGCTGCCATCTACGATGCGGTGGTCGTAGGAAAGCGCGAGGTACATCATCGGGTGAATGACCACCTGCCCGTTCAGCGCGATGGGCCGCTCCTCAATTTTGTGCATGCCCAGGATGCCGACCTGTGGCGCATTGAGGATGGGCGTGGAGAGCAGCGACCCGAAGGTGCCACCGTTGGTGATGGTGAAGGTGCCGCCGCGCAACTCTTCCAATGTTAGCGTGTTGTTGCGCGCCCGCGTGGCCATATCGGCAATCTGGCGCTCGATCTCGGCGAAGCTCAGCTTGTCGGCGTCGCGTAGCACCGGCACGACCAGCCCCTCATCCACACCGACTGCGATGCCGATGTCATAGTAGTGCTTGAGGACCATCTCATCGCCCTGGATTTCAGCGTTCAGGTGCGGGAATGCTTTGAGCGCGCCGATTACCGCGCGGGTGAAGAACGACATGAAGCCGAGGCCGACGCCGTAGCGTTGCTTGAAGGTGTCACGATAGCGCTTGCGCAGGTCCATCACCGCACTCATATCCACCTCGTTGAATGTGGTCAGCATTGCGGCTGTCTGTTGCGCCTCCACCAGTCGCCGCGCGATGGTCTGGCGGCGGCGCGACATACGCACGCGCTCCTCGCGGCGGTCGCCAGAGGCCCCCACCCCCGGCCCCTCACCCGTGCGCGGGAGAGGGGTGGCAGAAGCGATGGGAGCCGTTGGCGCGGCAGGAACCGCTGGCGGCGATTGCACTGCCGTGGTTGTGGTGGATTGCGCGCCGTTGCCATTGCCTTTGTGCGTGCTGAGTGTGTTGAGGTAGGCGGTTACGTCGTCCTGGGTGATCTGCCCGCGCAGGCCGGTGCCGCTGATGCGCTGAAGGTCCACGCCATGTTCGGCGGCCATGCGCCGCGCAACCGGCGTGGCGTTGGCTGCTTCGCCGCTCACTGCGTTTGTTGTGGCTGCTGGTGTCTTGGATGTCGCTGCATCAGTGCTGGTCGTGGCGCTGGTGGTCGCTGCGGACGCTTTGGCGCCTGTTGCCGCTTTTTCCGGCTGTGTAGTCGCGCCGCCGCCCTCGCCAATGACGCCCAGTACGTCGCCAATGTTCACCGTTTCGCCTTCCTGCCTGGCGATGGATTCAAGGACTCCGGCGGTGTTGGCGGCAACCTCCATATTGACCTTCTCGGTCTCCAACTCCACCAGCGGATCGCCCACCGCGACCGGCTCGCCCACCTGTTTCAGCCAGCGGCCAACCGTCGCCTCAACGATAGATTCGCCAAGCGCCGGCACTGTAATCTCACTCGACATCCTGACACCCCTTGCCTCTCTCTATTGTTGCGTTGCTACCGCATTGCCGTTTCTTCTTTTTGCGCTTCTGCGTGCGCTGGCCGCTCGCTGGCGAAAGCTGCCTCGACGATGCGCGCCTGCGCCAGCGCATGGGCATCCGCCTGCCCTTCCGCGGTACTGGCATGCTCCGGGCGGCCAATGTAACGCAGCGGCACGCGGTCGCCGATCAGCGCCCGCAGGCGTGGCTCCATATAGCTCCATGCGCCCATATTGCGTGGCTCCTCTTGCAGCCAGACGACCTCATGCAGCCAGGGATAGCTGGCAATGACCGCTTGAAGCTGCTGCTCTGGGAACGGATATAATTGCTCTACCCGCACGACCGCGACTTTCTCCGCCATCTCTCCTTTGTTGGTCGCTGTCGCCAGGTCCACCGCGACCTTGCCGCTGCACAGAATCAGCCGTTCGATCTCGTCTCGTCGCCCTGCCGCCTCGGTGTCGTCCAGCACCGGCTGGAAGTGGCCCGTCGCCAGATCATCCAGGCTGGAAGCGGCGCGTGGGTGGCGCAGCAAGCTCTTGGGCGTCATCACCACCAATGGCCGCGCGCCGTTGCCCAGCGTCGCCGCCTGTGCGCGCAGGAGATGGAAGTATTGCGCAGCCGTCGTGCAGTTGGCGATGCGCAGATTGTCCTCGGCGGCAAGTTGCAGATAGCGTTCGAGCCGTCCGCTGGAATGTTCGGGACCCTGCCCCTCGTAGCCATGCGGCAGCAGCAGCACCAAACTGGGTAACTGGCGCCACTTGGAGCGGGCGGCGGCAATGAATTGATCTATCAACACTTGCCCGGCGTTGGCGAAGTCGCCAAATTGCGCCTCCCACAGCACCAGCGTCTCCGGCGCATGCACGCTGTAGCCATACTCGAAGCCCAGCGCCGCCGCCTCTGAGAGCGGGCTGTTGTAGACCGCGAAAGATGCCTGTGCCTGCAAAATCGCCTGCAATGGCGTATAGGTGCTGCCGGTTTCGTTGTCGTGCAACACCAGATGGCGCTGGCTGAAGGTGCCGCGCTCGGTGTCCTGTCCGGTGAGGCGAATCGGCGTGCCGTCGGCCAGAATCGTCGCGAAGGCCAGCGACTCCGCCAGCGCCCACTCGATGCCGCCGGGCTTTTCGATGTTCTCGCGCCGCCGTTGCAGCGTGCGCTCCAGCCGTGGATGTGGCGTAAAGAGCTTGGGGCGAAGCAACAGCGCCTCATTCAATTCACGCAGCGTATCTGCCGGAACTGCCGTCTCGATGCTGGCGAGCGCAGGCGCATCTTCCAGCGGCGGCTGATCGAGTTGCACGTGGCCTTGCTTCAAGTCTTCCAGCGCCGCGCGCAGCCGCTCGCGCACCTCGTTCTGCATCGCCGCTACCTCATCTTCGGTGACGACGCCATCGCGCAGGAGGTGTTGCGCGTAGAGCGCGCGCACGGTTGGATGTTCGCTGATTGCGGCGTAGAGGCGTGGCTGCGTGAAGGATGGCTCGTCGCCTTCGTTATGGCCCCAGCGCCGGTAGCCAATCAGGTCCACCAAAAAGTCTTTGCCGAACTTCGTGCGGTAGGCGTGCGCCAGGCGGATGGCGCTGAGGCAGGCTTCAGGGTCGTCGGCGTTGACATGGATGATCGGTATCTCGAAGCCTTTGGCGAGGTCGCTGGCGTAGAGCGTCGAGCGGCCATCACGCGCCTCGGTGGTGAAGCCAACCTGATTGTTGGCAACGATATGAATAGTGCCACCAGTCTGATAGCCGGGCAGTCGTGAGAGATTGAGTGTCTCGGCCACCACACCCTCGCCGGGGAAGGCGGCGTCGCCATGAATCGTCACCGGCAGCGCAATGGTCGTATTCTGCGCCGGCGCGCCACGCTCGCGACGGTTCTCCTGTGAGGCGCGGGTTGCCCCCTCGATCACCGGATTGACGAATTCGAGATGACTGGGGTTGTGCGCCAGCGTCAGCTTCACCGCGACCAGTTCGCCCTCCTGCACCACTTTTTCTGCGCCAAGGTGATATTTCACGTCGCCGGTCCAGCCGTAGTTGATGCCGGTTGAGCCTTCAGAGGGCACCAGTTCTTTATTGGGCGCGGCGTGGAACTCCGAGAAGATGATGGCATAGGGCTTTTGGAGGATGTGCGCCAGGACGTTCAGCCGCCCGCGATGCGCCATACCCATGACCACCTCGCGCGTGCCGACGGAGGCAGCGTCTTGAATCAGCGTATCGAGCATCGGGACGAGCATATCGGTGCCTTCGATGGAGAAGCGTTTCTGCCCCTGGAAGGTGGTGTGCAAGAACTGCTCGAAGCCCTCAACTTCGCTGAGACGTCGCAGCAGCTCGCGGCGCTGTTCGGTGGTCAGCGGCGTGAGATAGACGCCCGATTCGACGGATTCATGCAGCCAGACGCGCTCATCGAAGTCTTGCACATGATCGAACTCGTAGCCGAGCGAACCGGAATAGATAGCGCGCAAACGATTGATCGCGCCAAGACAGGTGCCGGCGTCTGCGCCGGCGGCGGGCCAGACGATGGCGCCGGGGAGCGCAGCGAGGTCATCGTCACTGATGCCATGCGTGGCTGGGTTGAGCATGGGGTCGCCGGGGCGTGGTGCGCCGAGCGGATCAATGTGCGCGGCGAGATGCCCATATTCGCGAATGCTCCGTGCCAGGCGGGCGGCGGCGACAATCTTTGCCACATCCTGGTAGGTCGAACCCTCACCCCGACCTACGGCCACCCCTCTCCCCGCAGGTAGAGGGGCCGGGGGTGAGGATGGCCTGGCGATACCGGCAATATCGGCGGGTGGCGTGGAGGTTGCAAAGAAGGCGCGTATCTCCGGGTCTACGGAGTTGGGGTCGCGTTGATAGCGTTCATAGAGTTCGAGCGCATAGCCTGCGTTCGGGCCGTAAAAGTCTTCCCAGGTTGTCATATCAATCTCGTCCTGCCTTCCGCTGATGAACAGCCAGCGAGAGGCACTATAAGCATTCATGTGATGTTGCGTGTTGCATTGTCCTATCGCGCACAATGCCTCCTTAGAGTGTATCACAGGTGTTCCTATCAGGCGAACAACGGGTGAGTGATACGACTGGCGGGCTATGCTACGCTCCATGTGTTGCCAAGAACTGATGTTGCTCGCTCTAGCTTATATCAAGCTGCTGGTCCTATCTGGCGAGTTGGGGTTACTCCCTCCGGCAATTCCCGTTGCTCACCAATAGAGGCAGGTGATTTCTCAAGCTACGACAGGTCAGTCATTCGCCACGTTCACCAGATGCACGAGAGACACCAGAAGCACCGGAAGCGCGCAACGCGGCGATAGCGGTCTTTTTGGCCCTGAATGTGCAACAGGTGAGAGTGCTGCCCCGGCCAACGATGTCCAGTGGGGCAGCGCCAGTTGCCTATCGCTCCAGGCGCGCCAGGCGTGCGAGTGGCTGCCGGCTTTGTAGAGAACGTCGAGAGTAGGGGACATCAGTTGATGAGTACAATTGTATTGCTGCTGCTGTTGGGATGGCTGATCTGCACCGCGTTACTGACGATCAGCGCCGGAGCCGGTATGCGTGATCGCAGCCTCCCAACCGGCGAAATGGTGCAGCAGATGACCCGTATCACCGGCCCACAAGACACCGTTCCGCCTGCCATCGCCAGCGCCAGTTCCAGCGCGCAAGATATCCCCAGCACACCGCCCATGATGGATTGAATCGGGATTGATACCAGGGATTGGAAACCGGCGACTCCTGCACACCTAGAGGATTCCCCTCTCCTCACGGGAGAGGGGCAAGGGGTGAGGTCTATCAGCTTTGCCCGGTCAGGCTTGCAATATGGGCGGCGTGCGCAGCGCGGTCCACATACGGCCAGTGCTTCGTCTGGTCGCCCGTTTCCCAATTCTCACGTAGCCCCGGCGCGCCCAGGTCCCAGTCTGGCCGTATCTTGCGTGTGACCTCGCGTAGATCGCGCCGCAAATCCTCGACGCTGGGACGCCCCCAGAACCAGTAGCCGTTGTAGATGGAGTAGATCACCAGCCCTGGCTCCAGCACGAAGGTATGCGGAATCATTGGGTTGTGGTGCGGGTCGGTATATTCCTGGATGTCCAGGTCTTTCTGAATCTTGCGCCCGGAGTCCGAGAGGAACGTCCATTGCGCGCCCACCGCATCGCGGAACTCATTGCTTTCCAGCAGGTTATCGGTGGAGATGGTGACGATCTTTGTATAGGACACGGCAATCTGTGGATAGAACTTCGCCAGTTCCAGATGTTGCTGGTGATCTTTGGGACAGTAGTGCCCGCGCGAAAGCAGCAGAATCATCGGGTCGTTGCCCTGCAATTCGCTGAGTTTGCGGCGAGTGCGTGTATGGTCCGTCAGTTCATAATCTGGAAATGTGCCGCCCGGTACGATATCAGCGCGCATGCTATGTTCCCCTTTCTGGGTCGCTCGTGAGTCGCTCCCACATCCCTCAGTTCACAAAGTGAAGTATGATAGAGGAGCATAGCATGCGCAAGGATGCAAGTTCAACTGCCGCCGATGGTACAATGTTTGAGAGATACCACACGCAATTTTATCGAGAACGGGAACTGAGAACTATGCGACCGATCATTGGCATTCCATGTTTTGCGGCGGCCCGCGCTGGCACCGGACGCCAGATTTATGGCTGTAATCAGGCGTATGTGCGCGCCGTCGTGCGGGCGGGCGGCGCGCCGCTGCTCATTCCACCAATGGATGACGCGGAGAGCCTTGCCGCCATCCGCGCGCAGTTGGATGGGCTGCTGCTGAGTGGCGGCGGCGACCTCGATCCGGCGCTCTATGGCGAGACGCCGCTGCCGGAATCACAGCCGCCGGAACACGAACGCGACACGATGGAACTGGCGATCACCCGCTGGGCGCTCGATGTGGAACTGCCGATCTTTGGCGTTTGCCGTGGCATGCAACTACTCAATGTCGTGCGCGGCGGCTCGCTTTATCAGCATCTCCCTGCGCAGCATCCCAGCGCGATAGACCACGAGCAGCCAGGCGAAGAGCGTGCGCATATCGCCCATGACATTCGCGTGCAGCCCGGCTCGCTGCTGGCCGGTATTCTGGGCAGCGAACGCGCCAGTGTCAACAGCTTCCACCATCAGGCAGTCAATCGCGTCGGCAAAGGATTCGTCGTGACCGCTGTAGCTGAAGATGGCATCGCTGAGGGGATGGAACTGCCGGATGCGCCGTTTGTGCTGGCCGTGCAGTATCACCCCGAAGAGTTAGAGGTGGAGGACGAGGCCAGCCGCAAGCTCTTCGCTGCGTTTGTGCGGGCGTGCTCCGAACGCAAACAAACCAAACAAGCGTCTGTGAAATGACGAAGCATACCCTGCTGCTCTTCGATCTCGACGGCACGTTGACCGATCCCAAGCCGGGCATCACGCAGTCAGTGCAGTATGCGCTCGAACACATCGGCATTGTCGTGGATGACCCCGATACGCTGACGCCGTTCATTGGGCCGCCGCTGCTGGAATCGTTCCAACGCTATTATGGCTTGAGCGCCGAGGACGCTATGCGCGCCGTTGCGTGGTATCGGGAGGCATACGCAGAAAAACGCTTCAGTGGCAATGCCGTCTATCCAGGCATTCCCAACCTGCTGGCGGCGCTAGGGGCGCAGGAAAAACGCCTGATGGTCGCTACCTCCAAGCCAACGAGTATGGCTGAAGAAATTCTCGCGCACTTCGCGCTCAGCAGCTTTTTCGAGCAGGTTATCGGCAGCTTCCTCGATGGCACGCGCACCGCCAAAGCTGAAGTCATTGCGCATGCGCTAAGCCTCGCGCCCAATATATCGAACGAGCAGGTTGCCATGATTGGCGACCGCGAACACGACATCATTGGCGCGCGTGCCAATGGGATTGATGCCATCGCCGTAGAATATGGCTATGGACCTCACGCTGAACTGGTCGCGGCGCAACCAACGTATCTGGCGCCAACAGTCGCTGACCTAGCAACCTTGCTGCTGGCGTAGTCGCTATCATGGGGAATCGTGGCAATAAATTGCCAGCGCGGGCCATGAGGAGGCTGAAGCCAGGATGACATGTCGCTTGCCGCTACATTGGATATTGATCTATGCAAACTGAAATAGATGAGCAGCGACAGGCAACTTCTGCATCGCTCGATGCGCCTATGGCGAAGCTACAGGTGCGACGGCTGACGGAGCTGGATGCTGCATTCGCTGGCTTCTATGCGTTGCTGATCGTCTGCCATCTCGTCGCTGCATGGCTGCGCACCGGCTGGCCCGGCGCTGTGCTGACCGATGCGCTGGCATGCCTCTATCTGCTGGCGCTGGCGGTACGTCTTTTATGGCGACCATTGCTCTTGCGGTTGCTGACGCTCGGATTGGTGGCGGGCGTCTGTGAGTTGGCGACGGATGCGGCGGGCGAGGGCGTTGCGCATTCGCTGAACTATCCGGCGGGCGAGCCGGTGCTCTGGGCCTCGCCGTTCTACATGCCGGTCTCGTGGATGGTCGTGCTGGCGCTGCTTGGCTACCTGGGCTGGCGGCTGCGTACCCTCGCGCCGCGTCCACCAATCTGGCTCAGCGCCATCATCTGTGGGTTGGTCGGCATGGCAACTGTGCCATTTTACGAGGAGATGGCCTATCGCGCTGGCTGGTGGCGCTATGTTCCGGCGCGCAACATCGGCCATACGCCGCTCTATGTGTTGTTCTTCGAGGGTGCTATTGCCGCGCTGCTCCCACTCATCACCGGCGCGCTCCTACGCAAGCCACTCCGCCATGCCGCATTCCTCGGCCTCGTCGCCGGCGCCTGGATGCCGGTCGCGGCCTTCATCGCGTGGTTTTTTCTCGGTCGTTGACACGCGAACCCTTGACAAGTCGCCGCGTATCAGTTACTATATCGCCAGCAGATATATCCATGAATGATATATGTGTGAACGATCAGATTGTGGAGAAGGCAGAGTGGGCGAATGAAGCAAACGGAACGTGCGCCTGAAGAGTTTTTGCCGCTGACGCCAGCGGTGTTTCATATTTTGCTTGCACTGGCAGACCGGGAGCGTCACGGCTACGGCATCATGCAGGAAATCGCCGGGCGGACGCAAGGGACGGTGCATATGGGTCCGGGAACGCTCTATGGGTCCATCAAGCGATTGCTGGCGGATGGGCTGATTGCTGTGGCGGCGGAACGACCGGACCCCGACCAGGACGATGAGCGGCGTCGCTATTATCGCCTGACCGACTTCGGGCGACGTGTGATGCAGGCGGAGGCGCAGCGGCTCGAACAACTGGTGCAGGTCGCGCGCGCCAAGCGTGTGCTTGGCGGCGCTGCGCAGATCGGAGGGCTGTAGCCATGACGCACAAACCTCATATGCCTCAGCGTATATCGCCTGCCGAACGCTGCTATCGTCTGCTGCTGCTGCTCTATCCACATGCCTTTCGCCAGGCATACGGGCCGGAGATGATCCAGACGTTTCGGGATTGGCGACGTGATGCCCGGCGACACGGCGGCCTGCCAGCCACCATCAAACTCTGGGGGCAACTGCTGGCGGACCTCGTGCGAACCGCGCCCATCGAGCATGTGCGCGCCGTCGCGCAACACCTCACACTGAAAGAGGAACCTGCCATGCTGAATACCTATCCGCATCTGCGGGTGGCCTCGCGCACGGATACCGGGCGGCTACGCGACCACAATGAGGACTGCCTCACCTATGTCATCCCCGATGACTCGCAGCGCATGGCGCGGAAAGGCGCGATCTTTGTTGTAGCTGATGGCGTCGGCGGGCACGACCGGGGCGAGGTCGCCAGCGATATCGTCGTGCGCACGGTGCAGCGCGCCTACTACGAGCAGGAAAACGCTGAGGATATCGCGGCGGCGCTCGTCCGCGCCATCCAGGCGGCCAATGCGGAGGTGACACGGCAGACGCCGCCCGGCTCACGCATGGCGGCGACCTGCACGGCGGCGGTCATCTGCGGCGATACCGCCTATATCGCCAATGTTGGTGACAGCCGCACCTATCTCTTGCGCGATGGCCAGGTGCAACAGATCACGCGCGATCATTCGCTGGTGGCAGAACTGATGCGCGCCGGTGTCTTGACCGAAGATCAGGCGCAGACACATCCAATGCGCCACTTCATCACACGCTCGCTGGGCGGTGGCGCGACCGTCGAGGTGGATGTCTTCCGTGAGCCGGTGCGTGAGGGTGATGTGCTGATTCTCTGCACCGACGGTCTCTACGGGTTGGTGGAAGCTGAGGAGATGGCGGCGATGGTTGCGCAGTACGGGCCGCAGGAGAGCGCGTTCCGTTTGATCGAGTGCGCCAATGAGCGCGGCGGACCCGACAATATTACGGCGGTGGTCGCGCAGATTGCCGATGTCACGCGGCTGTGGAAAGTTACGTCATGGAACGTGTGAGCGCCCAGCCCTACGCCAGCGCCGACCTCGAAGGTAGTGTGGCGCTGTTACGCGCCTGGCGTGTGGCCTGCGCGCCCGACCACGAGCTGACCACTGGACGGCTGCGCCTGCTGCTGATCTCGCGCTTGTGGGAGCCGGAGCGCAATGCGCGTCTCTGGCGCGACGAGGAGACGGGCGAACTACGTGGCTTCGTGGCGCTGTTACAACGCTGGCAGCGCACGCCGCATCTCGGCCTGCTCCACATCGTGCATCCAGATGCGCCGGAGCCGCTACGCGACGAGCTATTCGCCTGGGCCGCCCAGCGCGCGGGCGACATAGCCACAGAATTAGGGCAGCCCGTCTCGCTTGGCGATAGTGTTCGCGAGGATGATGCAGCATACGCTGCGTTCCTGGAGGTGCAAGGTTTCGCGCGGCAGGACGGCGCGCATAACGTGCTGATGCGCTGCTCGCTGGAACGCCTGCTGCCAGATGTTGTGTTGCCCCAGGGCTACACCGTGCGCGAGGTGGCCGGAGAGGGTGAGATCGAAGCGTATACCGACCTCTACAATAGCGTCTCGTCACCGATGAGCGCAGAGCAGCGCCACATGCTGATGCGCTATCCGTCCTATGATCCTCGGCTGCATCTGGTCGCCGTCGCACCGGATGGACGGCCCGCCGCTTTCTGCGAAGGGTCTGCCGACGCCGATGAATGGGCGCTGAGTGGTCTGCGTGGCGGCTGGGTCGAGCATGTCGGTACACATCCAGACTACCAGGGGCGCGGCCTGGGGCGCGCGGTAACGCTGGCCTGCCTGCATCGTTTGCAAGCGTTAGGCGCAACGCAGGCAACGTTGGTCACGCGCAGCGACAACGCCATCGCGCAGCACATCTATCGTTCGCTCGGCTTCACTATCTTCGCGCGTGAGTGGCCGTATACGCGCATGATTCCATTGCCATAGTGATGCAGCCGCCTTTCCACTGAGTAGAGGTGGCGCTGGTGTCGTATTATACCAATACACACACACCAGCCGGCATCTTCGCCGCATACAAAGAGGTAGTGAGCGAAAGGCAATATCATCATCATGGCTACTAAGGCTGCTAAGACGACCAGACCCGCTAAGGCTACGAAGAAGCAAGAACGCCGCCCCATGACGCTGACGCAGAAAATCCTGGCGCAGCACGCGGTTAGTCTCCCACGTCCCTGGGTGGAGACCGGCGACATGCTTCAGATCAAGGTAGATTGGACGATTGCCAGCGAACTGGCCTGGAACGGCATGGACCGCACTTACACGCTGCTGGGCCGCCCCGCCATCAGCAACCCCGAACGCTTCTATCTGGCTCTCGACCATACCGTTGACCCAGTGACGCTGGCCAACGACGCCCGCACGCGCAAGCTGGCGGACCTCTCGCGCTCGTTCGCCAAAGAGAGCGGCATCAGGCACTTCTACGACGCTAATGTCACGATCATGCACACCAAGTTTTATCGTGATCTGGTGCAGCCGGGCGAAGTCGTGCTGGGGGCGGACTCGCATACCAGTTCGCATGGCGGCATGGGCGCATTCGCCATCGGCCTGGGTGGCGCAGATATCACCGCCGCGATGGTGCTTGGCGAAACCTGGCTGGAAGTGCCGGAGGCCATCGCTGTCGAATATGAGGGCGAACCGGGCTTTGGCATCGGCGGCAAAGATATCATCCTGCGCACGCTCGGTGCGCTTGGCCGCAATACCGTGGCGATGGAGCGCAGCGTGGAGTATCGTGGCGAAGCGGCCAAAGCGTTCACGACGGATATGCGCTTCACCATCTGCAATATGACGGCGGAGTTCGGCGGCCTCAATGGTATCTTCGAGGCGAACGAACCTGTGGCCGAATGGCTGGCGCGGCGGCGGCGCGGTTATAACGACGGCGCGCTGTATTTCCGCGCCGACGACGATGCGCCCTATGTCGCACATTATCCTATCAATCTAAGCGATCTGGCGCCGCAGGTGGCCAAGCCCTTCTCGCCGGATAACGTCTTCGACGTGACGGAACTCGCGGGCCAGCAATTGGATGGCGCGTTCATCGGCGCCTGCACCACCACCGAGGAAGAACTGGCGCTGGCGGCGCTAGTGCTGGATGCGGCGCTGAAAGCCGGCGAGAAACCAAAGCCGGTGGAGAGCGACCGGCGCATCGTCGTCCCTGGCGACCTCTGGATTGCCGACCACTTCAAGAAAGAGGGCCTCTGGTCCATCTATGAGCAGGCGGGCTTTACCGTGGATGTGCCGAATTGCTCGATGTGCCTGGGCATCGCCAGCCGCAAAGCCGGCAAGGGCGAGGTCTGGCTCAGCTCGCAGAACCGCAACTTCGAGAACCGCATGGGTGAGGGGTCACTTGCCTGGCTTGCCAGCGCCGCGACCGTCGCCGCCAGTGCGCTCTCGATGGAGGTACGTGATCCGCGCGCACTGCTGGAACGGGTGGACCGCGACCGGCTGGCGCAGATTCTCCAGCGCAAGATCACGCGCCGCATACCGGAAATCACCATCAGTGAGCCGGAGATGCGCGTCGTGCCGCAGCAGAGCAGCGCGCACAAGGGCGCGAGCGCAGGCGGAACGGTCCGCGCGAAGGTGCAACGCTTCGGCGATTCGGTGGATACGGACGCCATCATCCCTGGCGAGTTCTGCCATCTCACCGACTTGCAGGCGCTCGGTGAGAAGTGCTTCTATTACGTGCGGCCAGAGTTCCGCGAGCGTGCGAAGAACGGCGCGACCATCGTTGTCGCTGGCGAAGGCTGGGGCAGCGGCAGTTCGCGCGAGATGGCGGTTTGGGCGCTGCAAGGCGCTGGAATCCAGGCGGTGATCGCGCGCAGCTACGCCTTCATCCACAAGCGCAATCTGGTCAACGAGGCGTTACCGTATCTCGTGGTGAAGGACGACGCTTTCTATGAGATTGCCAACGAAGGCGTGGAACTGGAGATTGATCTGGCGAGCGGCATCGTGCGCGATGTCGCCAGCGGGCGCGAGTTCCAGGCGCAGGTGCCAACGCCGATGATTCAGGCGCTGACGGCGGAGGGTGGCCTGGTGGCAGCGGTGCAGCGCCACGGCAAAGAGGTCTTCTCCGTGCTGACGGCCTGATTATTCTCACAGCATAGTAGCGGCTTTTGCGGCAGCAACAGCTAACGAAAGGGAAAGGCGACGCCATCATGGCGAACATGGCAGGTGTCCATCTGGTACCGGGCGAGAACGAGGCGGCAGCGGAGGATATTACGCAACGACTGATCTCCTACAATCTTGCCCACACCTCGGCATTTCCAGCAGCGCCACAAGAGCCGCAACCGCTTCATCTCTTTGCCTATAGCGCCGAAGGTAAACTGATAGGTGGCCTTCTAGGCCGGACGCATGCCATCTCATTCTGGTTTGAGGTGAGCATTCTCTGGGTGGATGAGTCGCACAGGCATCGAGGTGTAGCGCGGCATTTGATGGAGCGGGCTGAGCAGGAGGCAACAACGCGGGGATGCACCTATGCGCGCCTGGCAACCTCAGACTATCAGGCGCCAGGATTCTATGCCAGGCTGGGTTACGTTCCTTACGGAGAACTGGCAAACTGTCCGCCGGGAGAAACCGTCACCTACTTCTGGAAGGCTCTCGCCTCTAGCACGTGAATCGCTCAGGCAAAGAGCTTGGCCAGAGGATAGGTAAAGCCCGGCAGCGCATCCAGCCCATCGAGTGCATCAGTCTTTTCGAGCGTGGCGACCGGCTGGCTGGAACCCGGTCGCCAGACATCCACCTGCTGATATCTCGGCCAGATAATCCATACCAGCCGGACGCCTGTGGCGAGGTAACGTTGCGCTTTAGCCGCCATCTCTGGCCGGTACTGATTGGGCGAGACGACTTCTGCCGCGATATCAGGAGCCAGACGCCAGGCGCGCTTATATTCGACGGAATCACGCGCGGGAATACGGTCGGCGCGCACGAAGGCCACATCGGGGGCCAGCGCCGTCTCGCCGGCATCGCCCGGCTGCGTGAGATCATACTCGCCGTCGGCTCCCGTCACTGCGCCCAGGTCGTTCGTCTCGATGAACATACTAAGCGCCGTTGCCAGGCGCACGGCAATACGTGAGGCTTCTCCACCGCTGAGAGGCATCCTGATGAGTCTCCCTTCAACCAACTCATACATCCAGCCGTCGTCTGGCAGGGCAAATAGCTCATCTATGGTCATCGGGCCAACATCAGGCACCACTTCGGCCCAGGGGGCAAAGGTATCGTGCGCCATTGTCTCACCTCATCTCTCCCGCTTCTCAGCGCATCAGGTACTCTCTAGTATACAATTTCACCAGCCATAATTGGCCCCTGGCAGTTCGCTAGACCGCGTGCTACTCTCAGATGTGCAGCCTTTTTGGTGGCGTGAAGCCCGTGACCGGCACGGCTTCTGCTAGGCAGGCAGTGGCAACTGCATAGAGAGGGATTGGTATCGCTGTGGCCGACTTCACGCATCTGCATGTACATTCTGAGTACAGCCTGCTGGACGGGCAATCCCGCCTCAAAAAGCTGATCGCGGCAACGCAGGCGGGCGGCATGAATGCGCTGGCGTTGACGGACCACGGCGGCATGTATGGCTCGTTGGAGTTCTATAAAGCCTGCAAGAACGCGGGTGTCAAACCTATCATCGGCTTAGAGGGATATTTAGCGCCGTCCATCGAGGAGAAGACCGGGCGTTATGAATACAATCACCTGCTGCTGCTGGCGAAGAATCAGGTCGGCTACCACAACCTGCTCAAGCTGACCACCATCGCCCATACACGCGGCTACCATTACCGTCCGCGCGTGGATAAGAAGGTGTTGGAGCAGCACGCGGAGGGGCTGATCGTCACCTCCGGCTGTCTCTCCGGCGAAATCCCTGAGTTGCTGCTCAAAGGCGACCTCAACGGCGCGCGGGCGGCGGCGCGCTGGTATCAGGATGTCTTTGGGCCGGAAAACTTCTACATCGAGATTCAGGACCACAACGCGCCGGAGTCGCCGCAGGTCAAGCTCAATCCTATGCTTTATGATCTGAGCCGGGAGCTAGGCGCGCCGCTGCTCGCCACCAATGACCTGCACTATGTCGCCGCTGGTGACGCCAACGCGCAGGATGTGTTGCTCTGTGTGCAGACCGGCAAGACGCTGGACGAACCCAAGCGCATGAAGTTCGACAGCCAGGAGTATTATCTCAAAACGCCCGATGAGATGGCGCGGCTCTTCCCCGAACTGCCGGAGGCGCTTTCCAACACGATGCGCGTGGCGGAGGAGTGTAACGTCGAGATCGAGTTCGGCGCGAATCTGTTGCCACACTATACGATTCCGCCGGAATACAAAGACCAGAACGAATATCTCTATCACCTCTGCCTGGAAGGCATCAAGGAACGCTACGGCGAACTGAGTGAGGCGCTTCAGCGCAAGCTGGACTATGAGTTCAGCATCATCACCGAGAAGCAACTCGTCTCCTACTTCCTGATTGTCTGGGATTACACCAACTATGCGCGCAGCCACGGCATGCGTTGCGTGGCGCGTGGCTCGGCTGCTGGCAGTCTGATTGCCTATGTACTGGGCATCACCAACGTTGACCCGATTCGCTACGATCTGCTCTTCGAGCGGTTTCTCAATCCCGAACGCTCCGGCTTGCCCGATATTGATATGGACTTCCCGGATGACCGGCGTGAAGAAGTCATCAGATATGTCGCAGATAAATATGGCTGGGACCGCGTGGGCCAGATCGTCACCTTCAATACGATGGCCGCCAAAGCCGCCGTGCGCGATGTTGGCCGTGTGATGGGCATGCAGGCGGAGGCCGACCGGGTGGCGCGGCTGATCCCCAGCGGTCCGAAGGTGACGATCTCCGGCTCGCTGGAAGGCGTGCGCGAACTGAAGCAACTCTATGACGCCAGCCCATCCATCAGGCAACTGGTGGACATGGCGAAAGCTCTAGAAGGCACGGTGCGCAGCACCGGCATCCACGCAGCAGGCGTCGTCATCTCACAGGTGCCGCTCGACGAGGTGGTGCCGATTCAACTGCGCGACTACAAAGACCCCTCGAATACCTGGCTCGTCTCGCAGTATGAGCAGATGCACATCGAGGACTTGGGCCTCATCAAGTTTGACTTCCTCGGCCTCTCGAACCTGACCATCCTGATGAATTGCCAGAAATTCATCAAAGAGACACGCGGCATTGACCTCGATCTGGATCGCTTGCCCGATGACGACGCCAAGACATATGAACTGCTGGGGCAAGGCGAAACAACCGGCGTCTTCCAGCTCGAATCCGGCGCCATGCGAACCTATATCAAGGAGCTGAAGCCGACCTGCATCGAAGACGTAACGGCGATGGTCGCGCTCTACCGCCCCGGGCCGATGGACTCGATTCCTCAATTCATCAAATCTAAACATGGCGAAGCGCAAATCAAGTATTTGCATCCGTTGCTGGAGCCGCTGCTACGCGAGTCGTATGGTGTGATCGTCTACCAGGACCAGGTGCTTCTGATTGCGGTGCAGCTTGCCGGCTTCTCTTGGGGTGAGGTGGACAAGTTCCGCAAGGCGATGTCCAAGAAGCTCACGGACGAGATGGCGAAGTATCGCGATAAGTTTATCAAGGGCTGCGCCAAGAACGGCATAGATGCCAAGATTGCCGAACAAATATTTGCGTTTATCGAGCCGTTCGCTGGTTATGGATTCAACAAGTGCGCTCACGGCTCCACAGAGATACAGCTTCCCGATGGCGGGCGTATGACGCTCTCTGCCGCCTATCGCAATCCGCCTGCCGAGATTATGGCAATGTGGCCGGATGGGCGGATTCGCCCGCACAAGATCGCGCGCATCGTGCAGACTGGGCGCAAAGCGTTGCTCGAAATCCGCACGGCGTCTGGCAAATCCATCAAGGTGACGCCTGAGCATCGTCTGCTCACCACTGAAGGCTACCGTGAGGCTGGCGCGATGCTGGTGGGCACGGAACTCATCGTTGCGCCGAGGCGCGTCACCGAGAAGCAGCGCGCCGCACGACGAGCCTCGATGACCAGGCTGAATCGCAGCGAGGCGCAACGAGCCAAAGCCAGCGAGCGGATGAAAGCATATCAGGCGGCGCGCGACCCGGAAGAACAGCGCCAACATATGCTGGGGATGCACGAACTGCATCCACATATCTCGCGTAGCGGCATGGCTGCCGCTCATGAGCGTATCAAGTGGCTCTATGCCAACGATCCTGAGTGGCGCGCGAGCATCATCACCAAATCCCTTGCCAATACTCGCGCCTGCTATGATACCGGCCCCGGCTATGGCAGATGCTCGATTGCCTCGAACGGCATGTGGTGCGCGAGCCAGCCGGAGCGCGATATGTGCGAGTGGCTGATCGAGCAGGGTATCGCGTTCGATATGCACAAAGTGCTGGCGAATGGACGCATCTGCGATTTCTATTTCAACGGCATCTATTGGGAAATGGATGGCATGGATAGGGATGCGCAGTATTTCGCTGAAAAATATGGTGATCTGCCCTACGTTGTCGTGACGCCCGAAGATTTCAAGCCGGTGGTGCTGCAACATCTGGGCGTTGACCATGCAACGAACGGCGACCCTATCGTTTCCATTACGCCATGCGGCGAGGCGATGACCTATGATGTTGAGATGGCTCCGGATGGACCGCTCAACTACATCGCCAACCGCATTGTCTCGCACAACAGCCACGCCGCCGCCTATGGTTGGGTCGCGTATCAGACGGCTTATCTCAAGGCGAACTATACCGCCGAGTTCATGGCAGCGACGCTCACCACCGAAGCCAGCGACGCCAAGAAGGTGATCGCCGCCATCGAAGAATGTCAGCGCATGGGCGTGCCAGTGCTGCCGCCAGATATCAACAAGAGCGAGGCTGGCTTTACCGTCGAGCGCGTGCGTGGCGAAGATGGCGAGGAGCGTTGGGGTGTGCGTTTTGGGCTGCTCGCCATCAAGAACGTCGGTAGCCGCCCGATTGATGCTCTGATCGAGGCGCGCAGCACTGACGGGCCGTTCAAGTCGCTGGCCGATCTCTTCGCGCGCACCGACAGCAAAAATCTGACACGCGGCGCCGTCGAATGTCTCATCAAGGCTGGTGCGCTCGATAGCCTCGGCAGGCGCAGCCAGCTCTTGCAGAATCTTGACCGTGCGCTGACCATTGGACAGCAGCAGCGCAAGATGCGTGAGATTGGCCAGAACAGTCTCTTCGGCGGCATGGCGGATGACGGCTACGAAGCGTTCACGATGACCGACGCGCCCGAGTATCCGCAGCAGCAGTTGCTCGCCTGGGAGAAAGAATTGCTCAACCTCTATCTCTCGGCGCATCCGCTGGCGCATGTGGCTGGCGTCCTCAAGCGTAAAATCAGCGCGTACACCACTGATCTCAACGAGGAATGGGCCGGGCAGAAAGTGACGATTGGCGGGCGTGTCACCGATGTGCGGCGCATCATGACCAAAAAGGGCGATTCGATGGCCGCCGTGCAGCTCGAAGACCTGCGCGGCTCGATTGAGGTGATCGTCTTCCCACGGACCTTTCAGATGTACCCGGACCAGTGGCACGAGGACGCGATATTGCTGGTGACGGGAACGGTGAAGCTGCGTGATGACGAGCCGCAGATCGCCTGCGAGAGCGTCGAGGAGTTCATCCCGACCGACGAGGAACTCAACCACCGCGAATATCTGCTGCGCATTCGTGTCGCCCGCGCGCAGAGCGATACGCTGGAAATCGCGCGGGTGGACCAATTGTTGACGGCGCTGGCGAAATATCCCGGCGAAGACCGCTTCGAGCTGATCGTGCGCAACGGCAAATGGGAGGCGCGGCTCGTTCCCACGAAAGTGGTGCCTGGCGTGAAGTTCTGCCCGGAACTGATGCAGCGGCTCGAAGAGATTCTTGGCCCGAATACCGTTGAGCCTATCGTGTTGCCGCCGCCCGATGTCTCCGTTTCGGCTCTCTAGCTGTTCTATACAACCTCTCGGCAACCGAATCCGTACTAAAGATTCAGAGTGAACGTGTAGCAGGGCCTTTTTTTGCGATACTTCAGCACGCTCATTCGTTCACATATTGGGCTATCATGTATGTATTGAGGAGCAGGATGCAGTTCCTCTTGCCGGCGCGGACGATGTGACGACTGCCGGCGAAGAACTGAAGTGAGAGGCACGTATTGGAGAATCAGTATTGCCCACATTGCGGCAGTCTGGTGGAGCAGGGGAGTACGCGCTGCGCAACATGTGGCGCCTCGCTGACTCCCGCTACGCAGTTAGCCGCATCATCGCCGCCTGGTGCGCCTGGTGAGTCAAATTATGCTGGCAGCACGGCGGCGCCACCTTCGCCGCCAGCCGCAGTACCCACGGCACCAACACCCACACCGGCGCCTACAACGCCAGCAGCGGCTCCGAGCAGCGGCGCGGCGCCAACGCCTGCGGCAAACAGCTATCCGCCGTATCCGGGCTATCCATATCCAACCTATCCGCAGTACCCTGCGTACCCAACCTATCCGGGCTATTCTGCCTATCCGCAGCAGGCATATCCCACACCCAATGTCCCTCAATATCCGGGGATACAAGGGCCGATGGGGCAATTGACGCAACCGCCCGCCGCGCCCGCTACGCCGCCTGCGGTTGCCGCGAGCAATGCGCAACCGCCTGCTGTGCCGGCGGTCCGGCCCTCCACGGTTCCCGCCGCGCCCGGCTATCCCGCCTATCCGCAGGGCATGGCCTATCCCGCCTACCCAGGAGGGGTCAGCCCCTATCAGGCGTATAATCCATACGCCGCCTATATGCCGTATGGGGTGTATCCATACGCGAACCCCTGGGCGGTCTATTATCCGATGGTTGTCGTGCCGCGACGCGCGCCAGGAGAGACCTACGCGCTGACGGTTTCGTGGATTGTGACCATCGCTGGTGGGCTTTCCATCGCCTGTGGCCTGCTCATTTCTATCCTGACCTTTATTTCGATCTTGCGGGGCAGCAACAGCCTGACCAGCGTTGATACGTTCATCAGCTTCCTCATCGGCCCGGTCGTTGGTGGCGCCTTCGCCATTTACTATGGCATCCGTGGTATTCAGCGCAAGCCATCGCCACGCTTCGCGCTGCCGAATCCGCTGCTGTTTCTCGGTCTGACGGCGCTGGTCTATATCGCCGCTATTGCGGTGTGGCACCTGAGCACCGGCCCCGGCTCCGCCTTCGCGTCGCTGCCGCTGGTGGTGCTGAGCGCCGCGCTACCCTCGCTGACCATCCTATCCTTCGCCACCTGGCGTTTGCACAATCCCACGTCGCGGCGGCACGTCTGGATGTCATTCATCTATGGCTCGACGCTGGCGATCTTGATTGCGCTGATCCTGAACACCATCGGCGAAATCGTCGTCTTGATTTTCGAGATTTCGCTGGAACCGCGCACTGTACCATCCGTCAACCCGTCGTCGCCTGATAACATTCAGATCATCGGCGCGCTGCTGCTGCTTTCGGTGGTGGCGCCGCTGGTAGAAGAAGGCGTCAAACCGTTGGGCACGGTGTTGTCGCTCTGGCGGCTGCGTTCGCCAGCCAGTGCCTTCCTGATGGGGCTGGCGGCTGGCTGCGGCTTTGGCATCTTTGAGTCAGTTTCGATCTACATCGGGCAGGGGCAGGCAGATTGGGTGGTCGTCGCGCTTGAACGGGTCGGCTCCAGCCTGTTGCATGGCCTGGGCGCTGGTATGGGTGCGCTCGGCTGGTACTACCTGTTCAGAGGTAAGGGCGTGCGTCTGCGCTGGTGGCGCGGCTTCGGCTGCCTCGCCTATGCGCTCTTCCAACACGGCCTCTTCAACGGGATGGCGCTTGTCACCTCGCTGCCCGGCCCAGTGAGCACCTGGCTTCAGCAGCCGGTGTACATTGCCCAGCTACCGCTGTATCGCGCCAGTTTCCTGTTCTTTATCTTCTACGCCGCAATTTTGACAGTGCTGGTGATCGTCACTGGTCGCCTCGCGCGCACGCCGCGTTCACCAGAGACGGCCCCCCCGCCTGCGAGTGTCCCCAGCGCGCCGTCTTATCCAGCGGCCACACCAGTAGGGAGTGGTGCCCGATGATGACCTACCCGCCGAATGCTCCCTGGAATCCCTATAATCCCTTTATGCCGCCGCCCGCGCCCGTCACCTCTGAGGAAGGGCCGACGCAGCAGCCACAGCGCGGACTCTGGCCGGGCCGCTATACAAAGATCACAGGCATCGTGATTATCGCCATTACGGCGGTCGCCATTCTGGCGGCGGCGCTAGGCCCGTTCCTGGCGATGCAGGTGTCACCGATGACCGTGCCATCCGGTTGGCAGAAGGTCTACGACAGCAACTTGCAGAATACCTCCGATTGGACCGGCGACGGCGGCTGCAACAGCACCTCCAGCGGGCTGGATGTGAACGGCATCTCCGGCAGCGCGGATGTCTGCACCTACGCGGCAAACTCGAATAATGTGCTGACCGGCAACGGCTTCCAGTTGAACCTGAGCCTTGCGCCGGAGAGCAAGCTCCAAAGTCCGCTGGCGCCGGTGGTGCAGGTCACCGATTCCGCTGGCGATGGGTTCTATGTTGCCTTCGATGACACCGGCAACTATATTCTCTGCCCAGACGCCAACGCCGACTGCTCAACGCTCGGCACCGCTGGCATACGAGACTCGACGGTTGCCTGGCATACGGACGGCTATGTCGCAAATACGCTGGCAATCCGTTACATTCCGAATCAGAACACCGGCAGC
This sequence comes from Chloroflexota bacterium, assembly GCA_021323855.1. GTDB lineage: Bacteria > Chloroflexota > Ktedonobacteria > Ktedonobacterales > JADMIN01 > JAJPKE01. The sequence goes on from JAJPKE010000015.1 coordinate 337,762, forward strand.
GTGCTGACGCTCTTTGTCAATGGGCAGGAAGTCACCAGCCATCTCGTATCGGCTGATCTCTCCAGTGGCTTCAGCATTGCCATCGGCGCCAATGGCGACAGCGAGGCGCTCTACACCAGCGCAACGCTCTATATGTCTAACAATTAAGCCAGCCGGTCCGGCAGTCTGGGACACGTAGGCAATCAATCACCGCCGTGCTTGCCATCGCCATGTGCATGGTGATGCCCGTGTCCATGATCGTGCCCGTGTCCCTGCTGCCCCTGCTGGCCGTGTGATGGCGGAGGTGGCGCTGACGGCTGAGTAGGCTGCGTCCCATGCGGTGGGGTGGTCGTTGACGAGTGGTTGGGCGCGTCGCTGGGAAGTTGCACTTTCATCATGGCCGCGCCAGCGACACCTCTCGACGCTGCATTTCCATCTGTATGCTGTGATGTCAGATCATGCCCCGCGAAAAAGAGTCCGCCAGCCATCACGATGAGCATCGCCACCAACGCCGCCGCTTTTTTGAGGCGGCGAGGTGCGCTGTTGCCTCGCCGCTGCGCCTGCCGGAGCGTCTGCGGGAATAGCAACGTCGAGAGCGTCGTACTCGTCCCCGCCTGCCCAGCGGGATAGCCCGGAGCGGAGACAAATGTCGTCACCGGCTGTGTGGCCGCAGAGGGAACGGGCCGCCGCAGTGGAAACATGGGAAGGATGGTGGTTTCGTCACCGGTGTTGCCCATGCTCTCATCCGCGCTCTCATCCACGCTATCAGCGGCAACGCTCTCTCCGGCGGCGATACGCGGCAATCGCTCATTGCGTTTGCCCGCACCATCACGTACATCGCTCGCGCCCAAATCTTCACGCTCGCCCGCGAGTAGCTCTGGCATATCAGCCAGGTCAATGATCGGTGTGCGTGGTAGTGAATTGTGGAGCGCCCGGCCAAAGCTCGTAGCATCGGGGAAGCGCCAGGCAGGGTCGCTGGCCAGCGCCCGCAGCACCACGCGGTCCAGGGTGGACGGAACACGCGCATTGTAGGCGGATGGCGGGTCCGGTGTGGTCGTTGCCTGTTGAAAGAGGAGACTGAGCGGCGTGGCGGTATCGCGCGTGTCAAACGGCGTGACGCCGGTGAGCAGGCAGTAGATAACCACCCCAAGCGCATAGATGTCGGCGCGTTGATCTATCGGGTCGCCGCGTAATTGTTCCGGCGCCATGTAACGGGGCGTGCCGGTGATGACGATATGTTCGGCATCGTGCGCACATGTCGCGTGTTGGCGCAGCATCGCGAGGTCGCGGGCAATGCCGAAATCCGCCAGCAGCGCGTTGCCCATCTCATCGAGCAAGATATTCCCCGGCTTGACATCACGGTGGACGATGCCCATTGTATGAGCGCAGGCGAGGGCAGAGGCAATCTGTGCGCCAATGCGAATGACGGCGGCGATATCGGGCCGTTCGCCCTGGCGCAAGACGCTGGCGAGCGAGCGTTGCAACACCGGCATGACGAGATAGAGATAGCCCTGCTCCTCGCCATAGTGATAGATCGGCACGATATGCGGATGGCTCAGCGCCGCGATACGGCGCGCTTCGTCGCGGAATCGCTGGACGTATTCTTCGCTCTCTGATAAATGCGCATGCAGCACTTTGATGGCGACATCGCGGTTGAGCAGGCTATCGTGTGCGCGATAGACCTCCGCCATCCCACCTCTGCCAAGCATACGCTCGATGCGATAGGCTCCCAGCCTGCGGCCAACCAGATCATCGGCGTGATCGCTGTGATACGTCATCACTCATCCTCCTGATGCTATGTGCTAGTGCTAGTGGCGCTCTGATGTGCGGTCCTTCGCGATATCGTCCGGGTCTCGTTTGTCCCTCATCGTGGTTCATTCTGCCTGTCTGGGAAGCAGCGCGCATCCTGCGTGTGATGTAACCTGTGTAAGAGAGGTATAGCAAGTCACGTGCCTCGCTGGCGAAGGGGCAGCGAGAGATCTCTGGAGACGTAATTAGGCATGTGGCGGGGATATCAGCCCAGCGGGGCGACAAAACTTTCGTAGCGTGACTCTGGTGCAATGGCATTCTTGTCGCGCCGCCAGAGCAGCAGCGCCGGGAGAACGCCGAGCAGCATGATGAGCGCGGCGGCGGCGAAAATATCGGTATACACCTGATGCAAGGCGGTGTTCAGCGCATTCGTATACGCAGTGGTATAGGCGGTGGTGCCAGGCGTGCCCGGCACTTTCACCTGCGCCATCAGCGACTGGAAGCGTGCCAGCCCCCAGGCGGTCAGCCCGGCCAGCCCAACGATCATGCCCGTCATGCGCAGCGCCGTGACCACCGCTGAGGCGACACCAGCCTGGCGCGGCTCGCTGGGGTTGAGCGCGCTGGTGCTGATCGGCGCAATCACCAGGCCGAAGCCCAGGCCCGCGCAGGTGGTTGCCAGCGTAATCGCTCCCTGGCCGGGCGTGATGGGCCAGAGGTGCATCTGCCAGAGTCCCAGTGCCGTTATCAACGTGCCGATGGTCGCGGCCAGCGGCGTGCCCAGGCGAGCGGAGAGCCAGCCACCGGCCAGCGCGCCAATCGGAATGAGCGCCGTCAGCCGTAGCAGCGCCAGCCCTGCGTCTATCGCGGAATAGTTAAGCAGCGACGCCATGTAGAGCGGAATCTCCACCAGCGTAATGATGAGTGTTGCGCCGGTGAAGAGGCTCAGCAGTGCGGCGGCGGAGAATGGTACGCGGCGGAACATGCGTAGCTCGACCACCGGAAAGCGCAGCCGCCATTCCAGCAGCAGGAAAAGTGCGAAGAGGATCAGCGCCGCCGCGAGCAACACCGGATTGGTGGTGATATGCGAGGAGAGCGAGAACGAGCCGGTTTCCCCTGTCTGCTGCCCCAGGCCCACCGTCAGGCAGAGCAGCGACGCGCCAAAGAGCAGCGCGCCAAACACGTCAATCGGCTCGCGTGTACCGCGCTGTCGTGGAATGCAGAAGAAGCCGATGATGAGCAACAGTAGCGCGATGGGAATGTTGATGATGAAGATTGCCTGCCAGTTGAAGCTCTGCGTCAGCCATGCGCCCCAGAGTGGCCCCAGCACGCCGCCGGCCTCCGTAACTGCGCCGACCAGCCCCAGCGCCAGCCCGCGCCGCGCGCCGCCGAAGAGGTCGCTGACCACCGCCATCGCCACCGGCACCAGCGCGCCGCCACCGACCGCCTGAAGGAAACGCGCGCCAACGATCACATCCAGCCCCGGCGAGGAAATATCCAGGCCGAGATGCGATAGCAGTCCCAACAACCACTGAACGATGCCATAGACCGGCGCAAGTATCGCTCCGCTGAGCGTCGTGGTATCCGGCGAGATGGGCGAGCCAAGTTGTGGCGAGACGACGCAGAGCAATGAACCGACCAGGAACAGCGCCAGACAAAAGGCAAAGACGCGCCAGCGCCCGAACACGTCAGCCACGCGCCCCATCAGCGGCATCGCAATCACATAGCCGAGCAGATAGCCGCTGACAATCCAGGCGACGCGATCTGGCTGGGTGATTGGCACACTAATGTCCTGAATGATATAGGTCAGCGCCGTCACCACCACCGTCTGATCGAGCGCGGTGAGGAAGACTGCCACGCAGACGACGGCAATCGTCACTTTGCCCAGCGTGGTCAGCCGCCCCTGCGCATCGCGGAGCGCCCGCCCGCCGGAGCGCACCAGATAGCCTGCGCCCGCCTGCGCTGCTGCTCCTGTTGTTCCCGCTGTTCCCGTTGTCTTCGCTGATGGCTCTGTCTTTGCCATGAAGATTCCTTCGCCGCTTGCCTTATGCCGATGGCGTCTGAATGGTGACTGGCTTGCCGAAGTTGGAGAGATAGAAGGTGCGGATGGTCTGGCTCGAATCGCCCTCTAACACTTTTCCCTGGAGCGACACGGAAAGCAACTGGTTATCCGTTTTGCTGATGCAGAACGCGGTGCCGTTGGCGTTACCTACCACCTGTGAGCCAAAAATCGGTGCAAGCTGCTCCTGGGTGATGTCGCCCGTCACTTTCCAGCAGGCGGTGCCGTTGGCGTTGCCGTCGCTGGCCTTACTGGGATTTTTGAGCGAGGTGAGCAGCGAGGAGATGCCATTCTGGGTATCGAAGATGCGCAGATAGCTGCTGAACTGGTCGGTTGAGACGAACTGCCCCGTCAGCGGGTCGGTGTACCATTCCTGGTCGCCGGAGATGATGAGCTGTATGCTTGCGGTGACGAAGCCAGCGTCAACATTCGCCGTTGCTTTGAGCTGGTCTGGCCGCTGCACATCGCCCGATGCGCTGGTGATGTTATAGCCGCCCGCTGGCACCTGGCCGGGATGTTGCACCGTCATTACGAAGTGAAAGGAGCTGGTGGAGTCGAACTTGTTGCGGGCGTTCTTGAGCAGCGTTGCCGTATCCGGCACGCTTTCGCCACACGCCGCCAGCATGCTAAGTGCCAGCAGCGCCAGCATGGCACACACCGTCATCCACCGCCATCTCCCTGTGTTTCCTGCCCTGTGTCGTTTGGTTTTCCCGCTGTGTCGCATATATCACTTCACTTTCTGTTAGCGAATCCATAGCTTGCGAGGAGTACCAGCGCAATTCTGACGCCATTATCGCTGGTGGCTGGCGGCGCGTCAATGTGCGTATGTGCCGATATCTGCGCACACGATACACACAAAAAGCGGTCACCCAACACGGGGCAACCGCTTCACCAGAGCCTCTGTGGTGTCAGATAGGACACCTGCGTGCATCAACGTGGCACGACAATCAGGGCGCTATATCGCTTACATGGTATCCACCTGAGCAGATGGTTCCTCATTCTGCCCGGCGGCAACCTCACCGGCGTCAGCCGTTTCGTCGGTATCAGGGGCGGCGTCAGCCACAGCAGCGGCGGTGCGCTTCCCATCCTTCCGATCACGAGCCTGTGGCGCCGTCTTCTTGGGCGGTTCCCACCCAGGCGCGCGTGACACGATCATGGTAATCATACGTCCTTCCATGATCGGCGGGCGTTCCAGCGCCGCGACTCCTTTGAGTTCCGCAATCACGCGATCCAGCACAACGCGACCCAATTCCGGATGGGCCATTTCGCGCCCACGGAATATGACACTGACCTTGACCTTATCCCCTTCGCCTAGGAACTCCTCGATCTTGCGCACTTTGACGCCAAGATCGTGTTCATCAGTGCGGGGACGCATACGAATTTCTTTGAGTTCGACGGTCTTTTGGTGCTTGCGGGCTTCGTTTTCTTTCTTGGCCTGCTCATACTTGAAGCGGCCCCAGTCCATCAATTTGCAGACCGGAGGAACCGCCATCGGCGAAACCTCGACCAGATCAACGTTCCGCTCGCGCGCAAGCGCCAGAGCCTGCCCTGATGACATGACGCCGATGGGTTTGCCATCTTCATCAATCAGGCGGACCTCACGCGCACGAACGCGCTCATTGACTCGCGTTTCCCGAGGCCGATTGTCGCCTCGAAAATCCCTGTTGATACTCAAGCCTCCCTTGTGAAATGCAACACAACCGTTTGTTTCCACATTTGCCGGCCACTAGACTGGAAAGCATGTCATCATTTTGCCAGCAGCAACCGAGCCATCGGAGGAAACACAGACTGCCACCAGTGACAGCCTACGGTTATGTATCAGTGTAGCACATGCTACCCCTGCGTCACAAGGGAAAATTGCGGAAAATGCAAGGTTTTATCAGGCTTTACGCCCGGTAGATCGCCACAACTCTTCGAGGAAGCCGATGCAGGCCAATCCAACGGCGGTCGCCACGCCAATGCCGAGCAGCGCCTGCCAGCCGCTATCAGCCGCTTGGCTGGTGGTGAGAGTGGATGATGCCATTGCTCGTTCGCGGTCCTGCCCAGGTGTGTAAGGCGCAAGCGGCGTAACGCCAGGCTTTGCGCGTGCGGCCACCAGCGATTTGCTGGCGACGCGCGCACCTTTCGCGGACTGCGGCGCCAGCACGAGTTCTGGCTGGCAATAGCGGTGAAAGATATCGGCTGGCGTAATCAGCGCCGGATCATATTCCCAGATGAAGCCGCCGCGCTCCAATGCCCGCGCCACCAGTTCCCCGGATGAGTAGCAAAGATTTTCGCGCATAACCAGCGAACGGCGCTCCAGGAAATCGCGCAGCGCCGCCGGGCCCCGCAGGCGCGCCAGATACGAGCGCGGCGCAGTGCTGAAGATAGTATGCGCCGCCTGCCACAGACGCCCGGAGACGCTGACGCTGCCCTTTGCGCGCAGCAGGTGGAGCGCATAGCCTGCGACCTCCTGGCGGCTTCCCTCGCGCACCTCGACATAGCCGATCCAGCAGGGTTTACCAGCATCCAGATAGCGTTGGACGCTGGAGACGCGAAACGCGCGTCCATCGCTCAGAAACGACGGATTGGCCTCGATGATGGTACCCCGCTCATCAATGATGACAGCCGCATGATTGATTCTGCTCGCGGTGGCAACGCCCAGTAGCCACGCCATCCCTTCGCCGCTGGATGTGAGCAAGAAATCACCGGGGCGGAATGTCTGCCCGGCATCGTGCGCGGAAAGGCGGCGCAGAATCGCTCTGCCACGCTGGGACACTCGCATCTCGACCTCTCCTACAATGTAGCTTCAGTGGTAGCTGGCGCTCTGAGTGAACGCTGCTTCTCAACCTGTGCAACGGCTCTGCCGTAGCGATGTAACAGCGCGGCGTGAAAATCGGGAGATGCTGCATGATGGGCTGGCATCTTTGGGCTACGCGCTCGCGTTTCGCGTTCTGCGCGTTCTGCGCGTCTGTGCCCGCTCCTCGCCGCAGTGCAAGTGTAGCAGAAAACACCACGTTACGCAGCATGTATTTGGATGACAATGAGTGTCGTGAGAACGCTTGAGCGGAAAGGGTGGTCCTTAGCATGACAACCGATGACGCGAAAAATACTAGCTATCCTGGCAGCGAAGAACATCAGCGCCTTCTGGCAGCGATTGTGCGCCGGTATGCCGAAGATGCGCGAGTGCGCGCCATCATCATCTTTGGCTCAGTTGGGCGGGGCAATTGGGACGCTTATTCTGATCTGGACCTCGATATCATCCTGGTTGATGACGTTTCAGTGGATGCGGTGGCGGAGGTGCGAACGCTAGAAACAGCCTTTGCGGCGATTGGCGAGGAGCTAGCGATCATCATTCCTAAGCGCGAGGACGAGGCCGATGTCGTGCTGGTGTCGCTACGAGAACTCTCGCTGCGCTATCACACGCTTGCCATGACCAGCCCCAACATCATCGAAAGCATGCGTGTGCTGGCGGGTACGCTGGACCACGCAACCATCGCGGCAGCTGGCGCGGCAAACCAGCATGATGACAACACGCCGCCAGGTCAACTGGTGGATCGTTGCGTGCGGCAGGTGGTGGAGGCACTGGTGGCGCTACAGCGGAACCGGCTCTGGTTCGCTGTCGAGTTCTTGCACGACATACGTGCGCTGCTGATCGAGCTATTCGGGGTGTCGCATGGCGCTGTACGCGCGCTCCACACCTTCCAGGCGCAGGCCGATGCTGAACTGCATGACAAACTGGGTGCGACGCTACCCCTCTATAGTCTCGACTCAGCCCGGATCTGCCTCCTGCGAAGTATTGCCTTGCTCGAAGACGATCTGCCGGCTTTTACCGCTGGAATGGTTGCGCTGGATGACAGGCATCGCGCACTTCTACGCCAGGTGAAAGCGCACCTGGCAGTGTAGTCGCGGCAGTAAGTGGTGTGGTGTACTCGCGGCAATAAATTGCCGACGCACACACGAAGGGCTGAAGCCCAGTCATCCGCGAGCCAAACCTGGACTTCAGTCCGCTTACCGTGCGCCGGCTCTTTAGAGCCGCGTTGCCGTGCGCCGGCTCTTTAGAGCCGCCACCCTTGTTATGTCGTTGGCGCGGCTGGTCCCTGCGGCCAGTTTTGCTGATCTGGCGCGGTCTCGTCCTGCTGGCGCGCCTCCTCCGACGCATCCGAGGGGCGGAAGAAGCCACGCAGGCGGTCTGTCAGCGAAGGCTCCGCTTTATCGCCGTCAGCCGACAAGGTGCTGTCTGCGCTAATCGGTTCCGTGGGCGCGTTGGCAGCCCTGGCCGCGTTGGTTTGCGTCGGTTGCGTCGGCTGCATTGGAGCCACCGACGACGAGGCGGCGTTTGTGGCGGGTATTTCCGTTCCTGGTGTGGCAGTCGTCGGCGCGCTTGTTGCGGCGCTGGCCCGGGTTGTAGGCGTCATTGGTGGCGTCGTGGCCATAGAATCTGGTGCAGTTGTCGTTGGCGCGGTTGCCATCGTCGCGGCCTGGCGACGCAGCCAGTCACGCTCAGAGGTTACCTGCTGGTTCTCCGCCGCCAATTGCTCGCGCTCGATCTGAAGCTGGTGATGCTCGGCTTGCAGTTGCACGTGCTGGGCGCGCAACCCGTTCATCTCTTCTTCCAGACGCGAATAATCCCGGCGCAATCCCCTGCCGCGCCAGCCTGCGGCCACGCGACCAGGAGTAAGGAGAATGAACCCCAGGATCAGGCCGAGGATGGCTCCGGCAAGGGCTATCAATCCAGTAGTGCTGCGAAAGTTAACCCCCAGGAAGCTCATAGTCTGCGACGTGGCATTCTGAAAGACGAAGATGACGACTGCGGCGACAATAATAATCCCGATGATGAACGATAGGACACGCATAGCGTGTGCCTCCTTTCGTTGCGCATTCCCATGCCGTGAAGAACATTTCCCTGTTGAAATCAGTATTCACGGTTGCTGAAGATGGGATTGCACAATGTATGCCACACCGGAAGCGACGCGGATATGTTGGGGATATAGGTGCATGAAGAGGAGCAGGAGAGGGGGTGGACTATAGCCTGAGCGTGGCTATCAGGCGTTTGGAGTGGAGCAACAGGTCCAGCGCGGCTAGTGGCGACGGACAGACGATCATTGCCGCATCGGCGGCAGCTCGCGCCAACCCCTCTAGACCCAGTATGGCGATGCTGAGCGTCGCCTGCTGAAGCATCAGCGCATCATTGGCGCCATTGCCCACAGCGATCACCTGCTTCGCGCCGAGTTGCACGACATACGCCGCTTTATCTGTGCCGGTGGCAATGGGTTGCCAGTGCGGCGTAGCGGCGACGCCTGCCGCCTGAAACGCCGCCACCAGCCGCTCTTTGGCGATATCCAGGCCACCATGCGTGCCTGCCGTCAGGATGTGCAAGTCGAGCGACTGGCCAAGCTGCGCCAGCCGCTCCGGCACATCATCCAGAAAGACGCCATCGCAGGCCAGCGTGCCGTTGAAGTCGCAGACCAGGTGCCGCAATTCCAGCGTCTCGCGCCCCGGTATTTCGATATGGAGCATGCGTGTGTGTCTTTCTGGTGGAAGCCCCCAGCCCCTCCCCCGTGCGCGGGAGAGGGGAGCCAGAGGCGGCGCAGACAGGCTATCTGGCGCGGGGACGCGACAGGTGCCTGATCCGAACCTGCGGAGGCGGGTTTCGCGGCTGAAAGCCACCCAGGCGCGGATTCATCCTCTGGCCATCGTTCGCCGCTGGAATATATTATCCACGCAGCTTCGCGCCGAAGCGTTGGCGCAAGGCTGAGAGAATCGCCGCCTGCGTCTTTTCGATCTCCTGGTCCGTCAGCGTGCGGTCCGGCGCTTGATAGGTGAGCGCGAAGGCGAGGCTCTTCTTGCCCTCCGGCACACCCTCGCCGGTGTAGACATCAAAGAGGCGCACATCGCGCACCAATGCGCCACCGCCCGCCTGAATCGTTTCGCTGACCTCGGCGGCGGGCGCATCGGCGGCGACGAGAACCGCCAGATCGCGCTGCGCGGCGGGATAACGCGGAATGGCAGCGTGCTTCACTACCTCTGGCACGACGCTAAAGAGCCGTTCCAGGTCCATTTCCAGCAGGTAGGTGCGCTCGCTCAGATCGAAGCGGTCGGCTACCTCTGGATGAACTTCGCCCAGCACGGCTACCGTCTTCCAGATGACCTCCGCTGGCGTGGCGCCTGCGGATTGTCCAGCAGCCTCATCGCTTATCATGGCGACTTCCAGGCGTGCGCAACGGCCTGGGTGGAAGGTTGGATGCTGCGCGGGCACGAAACGATAGCGCGCAACCATTAGACCATCGAGCAGCGTCTCGGCGATGCCCTTGAGATCGTAGAAATCGGCGTCGCGGTCGTCGCCCAGCCAGGTGTGAGCCAGTGGCCCCGCCAGCGCGATGCCCAGCGTGCGCCGTTCCTGCGCGCCGCCGGTGCCGTCGGCCAGTTCAGGCGTCGGCAGGTAGCGACGGCCAAGCTCGAAGAGCCAGAGGCCGGTATCCTCATGCTTGCTGTTCTCGCGGATGGTGTTCAGCAGGCCGGACATCAACGTCAGTCGCAGCGAATCTAGCTCCGTGGAGAGTGGATTGCGCAGCGTAATCGCCGGTAGCCGCTCGGCAATCGCCTCGATCTGGCGGCGTTCCAGTGCGCGCGTGCTGGCAGCGGTCGTTGTGATTGCGCCATTGGTAGCGTTGCCTGTGTCGCGCTCGTCGGCTCCCGTCACCGGCGCCGTCAGCAGTAGCTCTTCGCCTGCATCGGCGCCGCGCAGCAGCTTCGCCATCGTCAGGCGATTGGTCAGCGAATAGGTAAGGATTTCCGTCAGGCCGGCGCCCACCAGAATGTCGCGGATGCGGTCCTCACGAGCGAACCAGTCGTCAGGCAGCGGCTCCGGCAGCGGACCAACGGGAATGGTGCTGGGGATGCGGTCGAAGCCAGCGATGCGCGCCACCTCTTCTACCAGGTCCGCGCTCTCCTCCACGTCGCCGCGCCAGGTCGGCACCGTCACCAGCAGCGCCTCATCCGCGCCCTCGCCACCATCACGCACGCCGAAGCCCAACCCTTGCAGGTTCTCGATGCACTCGTTGCGCGTCACCGTCATGCCCGTCAGCCATTCCACCTGGCTCGGCAGGAAGGGAATCTCACGCGGCGTCACCGGCTCTGGATAGAAGTCGAGGCGTCCGCGTGCCACCTCACCACCGGCAAGCTCTGTGATGAGATGCGCGGCGCGGTCAATGGCAATGGCGGTCAGCTCGATATCGGGATTCTTCTCGAAACGCCCCGATGATTCAGTGCGCAGGCCGAGTGTGACCGAGGTGCGCCGCACGTTGGTTGGCTTGAAGTGAGCCGCTTCAAGAATCAGGTTGGTGGTATTGTCATCTACCTCCACACGCTCGCCGCCGAAGATACCAGCGATGACATTCGGCCCAGCGGGATCGGTGATGAGCAGCATCTCCGGCGTCAACTGGCGCGTGACGCTATCCAGCGTGGTCAGTGTCTCGCCAGGGTCCGCGCGGCGCACGATGATGGTGTGGTCGGCCACCTTGTCGTAGTCGAAGGCATGCAGCGGCTGGCCGAGTTCCAACATCACATAGTTCGTGACATCCACGACATTATTGATTGGCCGCATTCCAGCCAGGATCAGCCGTTCCGCCAGCCATTGTGGCGAGGGACCGATCTTCACGCCGCGCACAACTCGCGCCGTGTAGCGCGGGCAGAGGTCGGCGTCGCGCACCTCCAGCTTCATCAGCTTATTGGCGGCTGTACCTTTCTCTCTCAGCGCCGTCTGCGGCAGGTGCAGTTCTTTGCCGGTGAAGGCGGAGACCTCGCGCGCCACGCCGGTGACACAGAAGAGGTCGCCCCGGTGCGCCTTGATGTCGAGGTCAATCACCGGCTCACCGACGATCTGCGCCAGCGGCACGCCCAGCGGCGTATCCGGCGGCAGGATGTAGATACCTGAATGATCGTCGCTGAGGCCAAGCTCACGCGGGGAGCAGAGCATGCCCTGCGACAGCACGCCCATCTTCTTCTTCTCGGCAATGGTGATGCCGCCGACCTTCGCGCCGAGGGTCGCCAGCGGCACGCGGTCGTGCAGCCGGATATTGGGCGCGCCACAGACGACGCTCAACTCTTTGCCGTCGCCGGTGGTCACGCGGGTCGCGTTAAGGTGGTCCGACCCTTTGATGGGTTCCAGCCAGACGATTTCAGCAGTGACAATGCCGTCCCAGGTGTCGAGTTCGCCGGTGGCAAGGTTCGCTTTGCCGTATACCACGCGGTCCACTTCCAGGCCGGCCATCGTCAGGCGTTCGGCCAGCACATCGGGACTCAGCTCGCTATCAACGTAGCTTCTCAGCCAGGTATAGGGTATCAACATGTAAGTACTCCTCTATGAGACCTCACCCCCTACCCCCTCTCCCGCGAGGAGAGGGGCCGTGGGCGGAGTGTTGTCGTCAGTGGGCAACTTCTCGTGTTCTGTCGTGCCCGCTTGATAGGATGGCCCAGCACCGGAACGCCGGCCCGTGTGCCCCACGATCCCCTCTCCTATGGGAGAGGGGTGCCCGAAGGGCGGGGTGAGGTCTTTGCAATTGTCACCAAATCAGCAATCACGCCGAATGCCGTCTGTCCGGGTCCGCCCTCGCCTTCGATGATCGTCAGGTCTTGCATGGTGTCGGTGTGCAGCAGCAGCGCCGAATCCATGCCTGAGAGATGGGCGAAGAGGTCGGATGGCGGCAGCGGTTCCAGGCGCACGGCGGCGCGCACGCTTTCGCCCTCGCGCGCTGCCGTCACTACCTGTTTGAGCGTCTGCCCTGGCAGCAATGCGGCCTGCGCCTGGCGCATTGCTTCGGCTCCCAGTCCGCTGCGCTCAATGTCGCCCGGTCGCAGGTCGGCGCCCATCAGCACATTGGCGAGGATGGTTGCCTTCACCGCGCCGTCCCAGCCTTCAAGGTCGTTGGCGGGGTTGGCCTCTGCCACGCCAAGCCGCTGCGCGCCAGCAATCGCCGTTTCCAGCGACTCACCCAGCGCCATCCGGCTCAGCACATAGTTGCTGGTGCTGTTGAGCAGCCCGCGAAAGCCGGAAATAACGGTAGCGGGCAGCGACGCCTCCGCCATATTGAAGATTGGCGTGCCGTCAATCACGGCGGACTCGAAGCGCAGCGCCACGCCATGCTGCGCCGCCAGCGCCCACAATTCACGGTAGGCATAAGCAATCGGCCCTTTGTTGGCGGTGACGACATGCCTGCCAGCGGCCAGCGCGGCGCGTATATGATCGGTAGCCGGCTGGCCGGTATGTGGATCGAGTGTTGTCAGTTCCAAAACGACATCTGCCGGGCACGCCGCGATAAACGCCAACGCATCGCCGCTGAACGGCTGTGCGCCAGCGGGGAGTGCGCCGCTCCCGGGCCACCCGCTCGCCGCCAGGTCCACCGCCGCGATGCCGTGCGCGCCGGATGCAATCCAGCCGCCTGCGCTGCGAGTGAACGCGCCGGTGAAGGTGAACGCCAGATCATAGCGGCGCTGTAGTTCGCCGGCTTTCTCAGTGAGCATGGCCGCCAGCGCGCGACCGACGTTGCCAAAGCCCAGACTGGCGAGCTGTATGTGCATATGATGCCCCCTCCCCTAGCCCCTCCCCCGTGCGCGGGAGAGGGGAAATCAGACCTCGCAGGCTCAAACTCTTCGCCTCATGCCTCTCTCCTTAGTGGGAGAGGGGAGATTATTCTATGTGAACTGGCGCAGGAAGCGCAGATCGTTGCCGGAGAAGAGCCGGATTTCATCTATGCCGTAGCGCAGCATGGCGATACGCTCGATGCCCAGTCCGAAGGCGAAGCCGCGATAGATGGTGGGGTCGTAGCCGACGCCACGCAGCACACGCGGGTCCACCATGCCGGAGCCACCCATCTCCAGCCAGCCGCTATACTTGCAGACGCGGCAGCCCTTGCCGTCGCAGACGATGCAATCTATGTCGAACTCGGCGCTTGGCTCGGTGAATGGGAAGTAGCTGGGGCGGAAGCGCACTTTGCGGTTCGCGCCGAACATCTCGCGGGCGAAGCGCGTGACGACGCCGCGCAGGTCGCTCATTGTGCAGGTTTCGTCCACCAGGATGCCCTCAACCTGATGGAACATCGCCTCATGGCTGGCGTCTATCGCCTCATGGCGATAGACCTTGCCGGGCACGATGGCGCGCACCGGCGGGCGCACCTGCTCCATGATGCGAATCTGGTTGTTGGAGGTTTGCGTGCGCAGCAAGATTTGCCCCGGCACTACCCAGAAGGTGTCCTGCATGTCGCGCGCCGGATGGTCCACCGGAATATTCAGCGCCTGGAAGTTGTAATAGTCGGTCTCGACCTCCGGCCCATCCAACGTCTGAAAGCCCATCAGGCGGAAGATGCGCGAGATGTCGCGGATCGTCTGTGAGATGGGATGGATGTGGCCGCGCGCCGCGCGCCGTCCGGGCAGCGTCACATCCAGCCGCTCGCGGTCCAGCGCGGCCAGCCGCTCCGCCGCGCGCAACTCCTGGCCGCGCGCCTCCATCAAGCCTTCGAGTTCCGCTTTGAGGGCGTTCGCCGCCTGCCCCACCGCTTTGCGCTGCTCCGGCGGTAGCTTGCCCAACCCCTTGAGGATGGCGGAGACTTCGCCGCGTTCGCGCCCGAAATAGCGCGTGCGCCACTCTTCCAGGTCCTCGGTTGTGCCGATCTGTTCGAGATCGGCGACGGCGCGCTGCCGCACATCGGCGAGCGCCAGTTCTTGCTCGCTCAGTTCCGTTGCCATACGCTCTCTCCTGTCCCCCTGCACGGTATTGCCGCGATATCCAAACCACACAAAAAACGGCAACCTCGTCAGGGACGAAGTTGCCGTAACATGCTTCGTGGTACCACCCACATTCTGGAAGACCCCCACCCCCCGCCCCTCCCCCGTGCGCGGGAGAGGGGAGTCCGGGCGCCGATCCATTAGAGGATGGCTGAAGGTGAAGCTGTTCCACTTTCGCGCCCCGTTAGCGGTGGGCAGCCGTAGCGCCTACGCACCAGCACTGTTAGCTGGCTTCAGTCGCAAGCTCAGGAGTGAACTTCGGTCGGGTGGCGCACAGCCCTGGCTCTCAGTCGCTGGCCTGGGCTTCCCTGTCTGCGCTCGCCGCCTACTCTCTCCGTCGTAGCCTTATCAATATTCTTTTATGTGTTGGTTGTTGTTTCTGCGGCACGGCGTTGTCGTGCTGCTTCAAAGAGTATCACACTTGCAGCTATCGCTGCATTGAGCGACTCGACCTTGTTCCACATGGGAATGCTGATGGCGTCAGTCGCCAGTGCCCGCGCGCCCGCTGAGATGCCGTGCGCCTCGTTGCCGATCAAGAGCGCCGTCCGCTGCGTCAGGTCGCAGGTGTCATAGGCGCGGTGGGCGTTCGCCTCCGTCACCAACACTTGCTGGACAGTCGGCGCGCCGAAGACCACCTGCTGTATCGCCTTCCAGTCCAGGTCCGCGCGCACCGGCAGGTGAAAATGCGCGCCACTGCCCGCCCGCACCACTTTTGGCGAAAGCGGGTCGGCGCAGTCTGGCCCGAGCAGCACTTCATCCACATCGGCGGCCAATGCTGAGCGCAGGATGGTGCCCAGGTTGCCAGGATCGCTGATGGCATCCAGCACCAGCAGGATGGGTCGCATACGTCCGCGACGGCGCGCGCGCAGCTTCTCCGGCGCGACATCCGCAATGGCGACCGCTGCGACGATGCCTTGCGGCGTGCGTGTGTCGCTGGCGCGTTCGATGGCTGCTGGCGTCGCGTCGTAGACCTCTGCGCCGCTGGCCCGCGCCTCTTCCAGACGGTTGAGCAGCCGGCGACCGTTGGCGTCATGGCTGAAGCGGTCGGGATCGTAGACAATGAGTTGCGGCAGCACACCGGCATCCAGCGCCGCCTCCAAGAGATGCGGCCCCTCGATCAGCCATGCCTGCTCTTGCGCGCGCCCCTTCGGCGTGTGCAGGGTATGCAGCCTGGCGATATGCTGGTTGGATGTGCTGGTAATCATCGCATCGTCTCTGGTCGCGGCACTAAAGTGCCGGCGCACGTGGACAAGGCTAAAGCCTACCGCGTGGCTGTGCCGCTCTTCCGGCTTCAGCCGGCTCGTCGCGTGCCCCGGCTGTTTACAGCCGAGCATATAGATAGCAAGACGCCGCGCCAACCGGAGTGGTCACGCGGCGTCATTTCCTGCTGGTCTGCGCTCGCTACGCCTTCTGCGCGGCAAGCGCCGTCTGCGCCGCCTTCACCAGCTCATTAAAGGCGGCGAGGTCTGTTACGGCGAGGTCTGCCATGATCTTGCGGTCAACGTCAACGTTGGCCAGCGCCAAGCCGTGAATCAGGTCGCCATAGCGCATACCGCACATGCGCGCGGCGGCGTTGATGCGTGTGATCCAGAGCGAGCGCATGTCGCGCTTGCGATTGCGGCGGTCACGATAGGCGTACATCTCGGCGTGCATCATGGATTCGCGCGCCGTCTTTATCAGACGATGCCGGGCACCATAATGGCCTTCGGTACGCTGTAAAACCTTCTTATGCTTTTTGCGGGCGGTTACGCCCCTTTTGACACGTGGCATGTTATTTCTTCTCCACCCCCGGATGACTTTTTATCACGCTGCAACCGGGGCATCCCCAGAAGTGAGCGCGACTAGCTGTAGGGCAGGAGCCGCTTCATTTTCAGCGAATCGCCTTTCGCCATCACACTCGGCTGGCTCAGCGAGCGATTGCGGTTGGCGTCCTTCTTACGGCGATACTTCGTGCGGGCGGACTTCAAGTGCATATACTTGCCGCCACCAGTCGCATAGGCGCGTTTTGCGGTGGCCTTATGCGTCTTGAGCTTGTATTTTTTCATGGTTTCTCAACATCTCCGGCCCTGAGAGGCATTCCTGCGGGCGGCTGGGCCGACGACACAAACACTACCGCCCCCTGCGCCACGCACCAGGTTAGTATAACATAGGCCGTTCCCGCGCGCAAGACATCCCCGGACGGAGGTACTGAACATTGCTCGACATTCCGCGTAGGACTTCTGGGGGCTGAGCCGGGAACGAACCCTGCCTGAATGGGGGAGTTCGCTTGACGTTTGCTGAAAACCAGCCATATACTCCCCCCGCCGGGCGTGCGCCGGAGGGCCGTTGCACACGCTCTTGCAGGGGGTCAATAACATGTTTAGACGCGCGCGAACGACTGGCATCACCAAGCAGGATAGAGGGCAGGACATCACTATCGTCGAGGCGCCGGTGCGCTCCGGCCTTACCCCCGTCTCGGAGTGGCCGGAATCCACCTCCACCGCCGTCGTTCCGGCCTCCGGCTCCGTCGCCGTTCCGTCGCCGCTTTTCGCTGGCGTCTGCCGCTACTATCACGATTGCTTCGCCGCTGATTCGCGCGGCGGCATGCTCACCAATGTCCTCGATAAAAACCAGGCGGAATATCTCACCTTTGCCGAGGTCAGCGATGTCTTGCTGACGGGGCAGGCCAGCCAGCTCGAAATGCCGCTGAGTACGGCGGTGACGGCGCAGAACGCGGCGGATGTCAACCGGCGCGAGAAATTTCTGATCTATGGCTCGATCTTCCTGGTGGGGCGCGGCCCAAATCCAACTGCCAAGCGCAAGGGCGAACTGTATTGCGCGCCGCTGCTCTACTGGCCCGCGCACATCGAACACGAAGGCTCACAGGCGTGGCTGTCCGTGGACCTGGATGAGCAGCGTATCAACTTTCCGCTGCTCGCCTCGCTGATAGACGCCGACAATGAGGAGCAGGCGCAGGCATACGCCGAGGCGATTCTGGCGCAGGTGCCGTCTGCGCCCTTCGATAGAGAGGCCATCAATGAGTTTTCCAGGGTGATCGAGGAACTCATCCCTCAAGTGCATACCGATGACCTGGGCGCATGGCCGGATTTGCAGAATGAAGACGCCATCCGCGATCTGGTGGAGCATGACAGTCCGGTGCAGTTGCTCTGCGCCTCCGCGATGGCGCTGATTCGCCGCCCGACGGAGGCGCGTGGCGTGCTGACCGAGTTGCAGGAGATGGGCAATCGCGGCACGATGTCGCAGCCACTCGATGCCATCTTTGGCGATCTTGCCATCGCCGCCGCCAGGCCCCACAAGAAGGGCGCCAGCGCAACCGAACATGTAGAGTCCGGCCAGCAGCGTCCGGTCCTCTGCGGGGCGGAACTCAGTCATGCGCAGACGCGCGTTCTGCGGCAGGCGGAGCAGCGCCCGCTGACGCTGGTGATCGGCCCGCCGGGAACCGGCAAATCCTTCACCATTGCGCAGATCATCCTGGACGCCGTGGCGCGCGGGCAGACGGTGTTGCTCTCCTCCAAGATGAACAAAGCCGTGGATGTCGTCGTCGAGAAGCTCAAGCCACACCTCGGCAGCCTGACGGTCATCCTGCGCGGCGGCGACAAACGCTATCGTGATGAACTCAAGCAGTTCCTCGACAACCTCTTCGACGGCACCGGCGCGCCGCAGAAGCCGCGTCCCGGCGAGATCGAACTGCTGGAAGAACGGCTGCGCGCCGCCGACGAGGAGCTGGCGCACATCGAAGCTGGCATCGTGGCGCTGCTGGGCGCGGAGGGGCAGTGGGTGGAGCTGGCGCAGACCTTCGAGGCGACCGACGCGCCCACCTACGACGAACGCGCCGCCGTGGCGACGGGGCCGGATGATCTGCGGCGCTGGCAGGAAGAACTGCGCAAGCTGGAATCCAGCAAGATGCCGTGGGTCTCCGGGCGCAAGCGCGAACAACTGGCAGCAGAGATTGCGGCAAAGCTGGGCATGCAGGAACAGAGCCTGGACGCGTTGGCGGCGATTGCCCGGCGTGAGGCGGCGCGCGCCGAACTGGCGGATTTGGAGCAGGCGCTGCTCGACGCCGAAGAGATGAATACGCTGCTCACACGGCATGCGCGGCTGCGCGCCGACCGTGGCGCGCTGGTCGGCGAACTGCTGGCGATTCGCCGCCGCGATGCGCTGGCCGATGCGCTGCGGCTGAACCGGCGCACGCTCTCGCTCTTCAAGACGGCGCTGGAGGCGCGCAGCACCGCTGAGCAAGATAAAATCTTTGCCGAGTTGGACTTTGCCGCGCTGCTCAATACCTTCCCAATCTGGGCAGTGACGAACCCACATGCGGCGGAACTGCTGCCGCTTCAGCGCGAGATGTTCGATCTGGTGATTATAGATGAGGCGTCGCAGTGCGATGTGGCGAGCGCGCTGCCGCTGCTCTACCGCGCCAAACGCGCCATCGTCTGCGGCGATCCCAAGCAGTTGCGCCATCTCTCCTGGCTGCGCGAGGACCGGCAGGCGGCGCTGGCCTCGCAGCATGGGCTGAGCGCCAGCCAGCGGTCGCAGTGGAACTATCGCACGCACAGCCTGCTCGATGTCGTCAACGGCGCGCTGCCCTCGCAGGATGATGTGGTGCTGCTGGACGAGCATTACCGTAGTCTGCCGCAGATCATCGAGTTCAGCAACCGGCGCTTCTACGGCTCGGCGCTGCGCATCATGACCCGCCGGCCCGATACGATTGGGCTGCGCAGCCTGGAACTGCGCAAGGTGAACGGCAAACGCGAGAAGGGCGGCTACAACACCGCCGAGGCCGACGCCATCATCGCGGAAATCAATAAGATTGCCAAAGCAGAAGCGAAGAAAGCGCCGCATGACAAGTCCACCATCGGCGTGCTTTCGCCGTATCGTGACCAGGTGAATTATCTTTCGCGGGCGCTGGCGACGAAGCTGAAATCAAAGGTGTTGCAGGACCACGAAATCACCGTCGGCACGGCGCACACCTTCCAGGGCGACGAACGCGACATCATGCTGCTGAGCTTCTGTGCAGACCCAACCTCGCACCGCAGCACAGTGACGTTCCTCAACAACGAAAACCTCTTCAATGTCGCGGTGACACGCGCGCGCCGCCGGCAGGTGATCTATACGGCGCTGGACCCGCGTAACCTGCCGCTGGATCATCTACTTGGCGAATATCTGAGCTACGCCGCCGATCTGCTGGATACCGAACGCCCGGAAGACTTTACTGCGCAGCCCACCACCTTCGAGCAAGATGTGGCGGAGGCGCTGCGTGAGCGCGGTGAATACACGGTGTACCTGGGCTATCCAGTGGCGGGCTTTGCGGTGGATGTGGTGGCGCAGCGTGGCTTGCAGGCGCTGGCGATTGCCTGCGATGGTGACCCCGAACGTCCCGCGTCGCCGCAGGATGAACTCTCGCTCGATAGCGTGGCGGGGCAGGCGATCCTCGAACGCGCGGGCTGGCGCGTGCATCGTGTGCCCTATCGCCGCTGGCTGCTGGACCGCGACACCTGCCTGGAGGAGATAGATGCGCTGCTCGGTGGCGGGGCCGAGGAGGAAGAATAGCGGCGCTATCGGCTGGGCGACTCGACGTTGATGGCGATGCCATAGATGCTGTTCGCGCCGACCCAGCCGTTGATGCCGCCGCGATTGTTGCCGATCAGGAAACGTCCCTGGTTGACAGCCTTGATGAGATGCAGGTAGACGGTTCCATGCACGCGCACCAGCACGATGTCACCCACACGCAACGTATTGGGATCGCATGGCGCTATGGTAACGATATCGCCGTCGTTGACTTTGCCGCGCATCGAGTGGCCGCGTGGCCGTAGCTTCACCGTTTCGCCCCTGCCCAACGCCTCGATAGCGAATTGCGCCCAACCCATCTGATGCCCTCCTGCGCCGTCTTCCATCATCTTCCCGCTTATTCAGCAAACGGCGATAGATGGTAGTATGACACATGCTGCGATTTTCGATTGACCAGTAACCGGATAGCACCCAGGAGGATACCGTGGGCAACATCGCTCTTCATGGCTTCGGACGCATCGGCAGGTCGGCGCTGAAGGCCGCCCTCAAACACGATCTCTTCACCCCCGTCTCGATCTCAGACATTCGAGACCTCCCGACGTTTGCCGCGCTCTTCGCCGTAGATTCCAACTATGGTCTCTGGCCTGAGCCGGTGCAGACGCGGGGTGACACGCTCATCATCGGCAACCACCGCGAGATTCGCTATATTGACTCGTCGAAGTCGGTGCCGGACTGGGCGGCGCTCGGCGTAGACGTGGTAGTGGATGCGACAGGCCGCGCGACCACACGCCCTGGCGCCCAGGAACACCTGGACCACGGTGCGAAGCGTGTGCTGGTGAGCGCGCCCAGCAAGACGCTCCAGGATTGCGATGCGGTGCTGTTGCCGGGCATCAATATGGACGCCTACAAGCCAGCGGAGCATCATATCATCAGCATGGCAAGCTGCACGACCAATGCGCTGGCGCCGGTGGTCAAGGTGTTACTGGAAAACTTTGGCATCAAGGTCGGCTTCTTCTCCACGGTCCATGCCTACACCAACACCCAATCGCTCACCGACCAGCCGATGCGCGACCGGCGCGACTCCTGGGCGGCGGCGGAGAACGTCATCCCATCGTCGTCTGGCGCGGCCAAAGCGTTGGGCTTTATCTGGCCCAACCTGACCATCACCGGCAAAGCCTATCGCGTGCCCGTGCGCACCGGCAGCATCGTCGAGTTGAACGCCGTGGTCGAGCGCAGCACCAGCACCGACGAGGTGCGTGAAGCCTTTCGGCAGGCGGCCAATAGCGCGCCGCTCAACGGCATTATGGGGGTGCTGGAAGAAGAGTTTGCCTCCTCTCGCGTCGTTGGCGAGACCCATTCCTCGCTGATTGATTTACCACTGGCGCAGGTGTTGGATGGCACGCTGGTGTCGGTGGCCGCCTGGTATGACAACGAGATGGGCTACTCGACACGGCTGGCAGAGACGGCAAAAGTGCTGGCAAGCTAGGGGCAATTGATGCAACAGCAAGATTCTCCGCATCCGCGCCTGCGCGACTGGGGCATCGCCATCGGCGCGCTGCCGGTGGGCGCATCCAATACCCTGACCGACGTGCCAGGCGTGCGCGTCGGCCATCAGACATTGGTGCGCGGCGACAATATTCGCACCGGCGTCACGGCGATCTGGCCGCACAACGGCAACCCATTGTCCGAGCGCGTCTACGCTGGCATCCACTGCCTCAACGGGTATGGCGAAATGACCAGCCGCTCGGTGATTGATGAATGGGGCTTACTCTGCTCGCCCATCGTCTTGACGGGCACCGGCAGCGTGGGCCTGGCGATGCAGGCTACCATGCGTTACCTCGCCCGGCTCTATCCTGAGCAGGCGCGTAGCGATGTGCCGATTCCACTGGCTGCGGAGTGTGACGATGGCTTTCTGCATGACCATCTCACCTTCGCCGTCACCGAAGAGGATGTTTGGGCGGCGCTGGACAATGCTACCAGCGATCCGGTGCCGGAGGGGTGTGTTGGTGGGGCGACCGGCATGCTGCTCTTCCAGTTCAAGGGCGGCATTGGCAGCGCCTCGCGTCGCGTGCAGACGGAGGCTGGCGACTTCACACTGGGTGTGCTGGTGCAGACGAACTTCGGGCGCCGCCATCAACTGATCGTGGCAGGTGTGCCGGTGGGGCGTTCGCTCACCGATCTGATGCCGGAGACGCCGACGCCGGAAGGCTCGTGCATCGTAGTGGTGGCGACCGATGCGCCGTTGCATGCGCATACACTGCGCCGCCTTGCCAAGCGCGCAGGGCTGGGGCTGGCGCGCACCGGCTCGGTGGGCGGCGATGGCAGCGGTGAGATCATTCTGGCCTTCTCCACGGCGCAACGCATCCCCTATGCCGTTCCCGATGGCCGGCTGCATGTGACGCTGCTCTCGGAGGGCAGCTATGCGACGGGTGCGTTGAACCGCCTCTTCGAGGCGACGGTCGAGGCGACTGAGGAGGCGGTGGTCAATGCGCTATTGGCCGCGACCACCACCACCGGGCGCGCCGGCCACGTGGCCCACGCCGTTCCCCACGACCGCCTGCGCGCGTTGCTGGCAGATCGAACGAATTCTCCCGATTCTCCCGGTTCTCCTGGCCCCTCAACAACATGAGAACAAGTGCTCTGTAGTCAACCTCCACCTCGTGACGTGGCGAGCCGGAAGAAGATGCCCGTTCGTCCGGTTGCCTGTGTTGCAGAGCGCAGCGGGATGGGCGGGTGTGGCGGGCACAGGGCGCTCCTTATAAATGCCAAATATTCGCGGTACTCGCGGCTCAATAAGAGCCGCGCACGGACGGATTCACATGGATTTGCGGCGGTCAACTGCCAGCGCGCGGAGGGCGTCAGTACAGTATAGCAGCGATTAGGAGGATGCGGGATGAGCGTTGATGTTGCCTCATTGGCAAAATAAGAACATATGTTCTATAGTAGATAGCAGAACAGGTGAGCCGGAACACGGCGCCGCGCAGGAATGGCGGCGCCGTGCTGCTGTGCCTGCGCGGTCAATATCATGAACCAGCGCAGAGAGCAGAGGAGGAGCGCACATGGCTGACATTCCACGAAACATCTATCCCAGCCAAAGG
This sequence comes from Chloroflexota bacterium, assembly GCA_021323855.1. Taxonomy (GTDB): domain Bacteria; phylum Chloroflexota; class Ktedonobacteria; order Ktedonobacterales; family JADMIN01; genus JAJPKE01. Next base: position 360,913 of record JAJPKE010000015.1, read on the forward strand.
CAGGCTACCGGAGGATATGAGGAGGCGAAGGCGCCCATCCAGGGGCAGCAGGATCACGTGCCGGAAATGGGCGTCTTCGTCACAGGTGGCCAAGATCGCCGAGATATGCAAGATGACCACTCACCAGAGCTGGGCGCCTTCGCCGCGTATGAAGAGTATGACGACTATGACGACTATGACGAAGATGGCCACCCAATCAGCATTCTAGTCTCAAAAGTGAAGCCAGAACAGGTGCGCTGGCTCTGGCCCGGACGCATCCCGCTGGGCAAGCTGACGCTGCTCGATGGCGACCCAGGGCTGGGCAAGTCGCTGCTGACCCTCGACCTGGCGGCGCGTGTGACGACAGGAAGAGCAATGCCAGACGTGCCCGATACCGATAGTCGCGGCTTTGAAAAGCCGGCGCACGCGGATAGTCGCGGCTTTGAAAAGCCGGCGCACGCGGGACGGACTGAAGTCCTCGATGCTCGCGGCGGCGCATGGCTTCACCCACCAGACCCGTGCACCGGCTCTTCAGAGCCGCGAGACTACGAACCTATCGAGGGCGGCGTGGTGCTGCTTTCTTCCGAGGACGATCTGGCGGCGACGATCTGTCCGCGCTTGGTGGCCGCCTGCGCGGACTTGAGCCGCGTGCGGGCGATGCAAACTGTGTACGGCTTGGATGTAGAGAGAGGAGTAGTCCGTGAACGGGGCGTGTTGCTGCCGCAGGATGTAGATTTCTTGGCACATGCCATTGCGCGGGCGCAGGCCAAGCTGGTGGTGATAGACCCGCTGATGGCGTATCTGGATGGGCGGGTCAACTCCTGGCGCGATCAGGATGTGCGGGCGGCGCTCGCTCCCCTGGCACGGCTAGCCGAACAGACGGGAGCGGCGATTCTGGTGCTGCGGCATCTGACCAAAGGCGGCGGCTCCAACGCGCTCTATCGCGGCGGCGGCTCCATTGGCATCATCGGCGCGGCGCGGTCCGGCTTGCTGGTGGCCAAGCACCCCGAACGGCCCGAGGAGGAGCGAGTGCTGGCGAGCAGCAAGAGCAACCTGGGACCACCGATGCCCGCGCTGGCCTATCACATCGTCGCCACGCGCAACAGCTACGGTGATGCCGTACCCTATGTCAAATGGTGTGGCACGGTGCCATACACGGCATCCCAATTACTGGCCGCCGCTGAACGAGAGGGAATGGAGCGTGTGCCGCGCCGGTTGAACGAAGCCTGCGCATTTCTCCAGGAGGTGCTGGCGGATGGTCCGCGCCTTACAACAGAAGTGGAACAACTTGCGTGGGAAGCCAGCATCAGTGACCATACGCTGCGACGGGCACGCCAGACGCTCGGCGTGCAGGCGCGACACAGCGCCTTTCGTGGCGCGTGGCTGCTGGCATTGCCAGAGACCGCCAATCCCACGCAGTCTCCGCCAACGCGAGAGGATGGCGGACTCTGGTGAAGCTGGCGAAGACTGACACGAGTGTACCCGAAGACGCCCATCGCCAGGAATAGAACTACTTGACCATCTTGACCGCTTGTGGCGAAGGCGCCCATCTCAGGAGCGTGATGCTATCCATTCTGCATGGGCGTCTTCGTCTATCGTGTGGGCTTCGCAGCGGCGCTGACAGGTGCGGTTAGTGAAGCGCAGTCGCTCTCTGGAGAACGCTCGCTCTAGCCAGTGAGGGCGCCAGCGCATCGTAGAGACGGCGCTGTGTTGAGGGGGATGACGCGGCGGGCACGGTGACACGCAGCCGCTCTGAGGAAAGCGCGAGTTCCAGCGGCGGCGTATCAGCGCCCAGCAGCGCCAGCGCCGCCGCCACCAGCGCCGGATGGCTCTCATCAGGGCCGTGCTGCTGCTCTGGTTCAGAATAGTCGGGTGATAGCGCCGCTCCAGTGTCTTCGCGCCAATCTTCATGCGCCAGCAGCACGACGGTGATTTCTGTGCGTGCTACTGTGTGTTCGGGTGTTATGGGACGCGCGACGATGGCGAAGACCTCACCCCCTACCCCCTCTCCCGCGAGGAGAGGGGCCGCTGATGATGCTTCTCCGCTGTGGGCACACAAAGCGTTGCCAGCATGAGGTAAAGCATGCCCCACGGTCCCCTCTCCTATGGGAGAGGGGTGGCCGAAGGCCGGGGTGAGGTCTCCTACAGTCGTTCCAGGCGCTTCGGGATCGAGCGCGCTGCGCAGGTGGAGGGGAATGTGCGCCTCGGCCAGCGGCGCGAGGGCGGCAGGATGGACCACGCGCGCGCCGAGGCTGGCAATAGCCGCTACATCGGCGTAGGTGAGGTCGGGCAGCAATGGCGCTTCGGGGATGATCTGCGGGTCCGCCTGATGGATGCCTGCTACGTCACTATAAAGGTAAACCGCTTTGGTATGGAGCGCCGCGCCGATTACCGCCGCCGAATAGTCGGAGCCGTTGCGGCCCAGCGTCGTGGATGCGCCCTCTCTTGTGCGCGCGAGATAGCCCGGCAGCACCGGCACATAGCCATCGCGCAGCGGTCCGGCAAGGCGTGGCGCGAGCCAGCTACGGGTCGCCTCGACTGAGGCGGCGTATCGCGGCGCGAGTGCGCCAGCCCGGAGCGCCAAATGCGCCGCCAGCCCCCAATGCTGCTCGACGACGATCACTGGCTCGCGCTCAAAGGGGAACGCTGGATTATCTTCATTGGCGAGCGCCTGCGCGAAGAGCGCAACGGCGAGGCGTTCACCCCAGGCAGAGAAGACGCTGACGGCTTGCGTCGCTTCATCGTCGTCGTTGTAGGTGGAAGAGACCTCACCCCCGGCCCCTCTCCCGCGAGGAGAGGGGAGTATCAGACTTTCACTATTCCCTGCCGCTGTGGCCGGGTAGCGGGCGGCGAGATAGGCGAGGTCGGATTCCAGGGTAGACCAGAGCGTCTCGATGTGCGATGGTGCGATTGCCGATTGGCCTGTGAGATGAGCCAGCGCGCGGAGATGCCGGTCGCGCAGCGCAGTCAACCGCTCATACCAGCGTTCGTCTTGCTGGCGGGCGAGCGCGGCGATGCTGAAGAGTTCGTCCGTGACTCCAGCCAGCGCCGAGACGACGCACACCACCTGCTCATGTGTCCGGGTCTCTCGGCTGTGAACAGCCGGAGCAAGTGACGAATGGGCTAAAGCCCGCAGAGATTGCCTGGTGTGCGTCCCATCTTCGGCTTCAGCCGGTTCAGCGTGCGCCGGCTCTTCAGAGCCGCGATCACCAAGCAGCCCCAGCCGTTGCCTGGCGACGATCTGCGCCGCCACCTGGATGCGCGCGCCATCCGCCAGCGAGGAGCCGCCGAATTTGACGACGATCATTGAGATGCTCCTTGCTCTCCTTGCTGCGCTAATAGCCCGCGCGCATAGGCCAGTTCGGCGTTGAGCAGTGCCGCACCGGCTGCGCCACGGATGGTATTGTGGCTCAGGCAGACAAACTTGTAGTCGAAAATCTCGCAGGGACGCAGCCGGCCAACCGTCACCGTCATGCCAGCGCCCTGGTCGCGGTCACGCGCGGGCTGAGGACGGTCCGGCTCGTCGCGGTACGCGATGGGATGGGCTGGCGCGGTGGGCAGCCCCAGGCGTTGCGGCTCACCGCTGAAGTCGCGCCAGGCAGCGAGGATGTCGTCAGGCTGTGGACGCTGCTCGAACTCCACGCTGACACATTCCAGGTGGCCCTCGCGGACGGGCACGCGGTTGCAGTGCGCGCTGAGCCGCAGCTCCGCATCTGCGAAGTGGCCAGCGGTCCACGCGCCGAGAATCTTGCGCGTTTCGCTTGCCATCTTCTCCTCTTCGCCGCTGATATAGGGAACGACGTTATCTATCAGATCGAGCGAAGGCACGCCGGGATAGCCCGCGCCGGAGGCTGCCTGCAACGTGGTGACGATGACGCGCCGCAGCCCGAAACGCGCCAGGGGAGCGAGCGCGATGGTCAGGCCAATGGTTGAGCAGTTGGGGTTGGTGACGAGCGCGCCCGGCCAGGCACGCGCCGCTCGCTGGATGGTCAGCGCGTCCAGATGGCCAGGGTTGATTTCGGGGACGATCAGGGGAACATCGTCACTCATGCGATAGGCCGAGGCGTTGCTGGAGACAAAGGCGCCTGCGCGGGCGAAGGCTGGCTCGAACTCCTGGGCCTCGGCGGTGGGCAGCGCCGAGAAGACCACCTGCGCAGGCAGGTGCGCGCCAGGGGTCGGCGCGACAAGCGGCAGCGAGCGCACCTGCGCGGGCACGTCGCCTTCGATGCGCCAGCGTACCACGTCGCCATAGGGGCGGCCCTGGCTGCGGTCCGAAGCCGCAACACCGACCAGCGCGAACCAGGGATGCTCCGCCAGCAGCGCCACCAACCGTTGCCCTACCATGCCGGTCGCCCCCAGCACGGCGGCAGGTATGCGCTGAGGTTGAGATAGTTGTGCTGATTGAGATGATTGTCCAGATGTGTTGCGCTGTGTCATTGTAGTGTTCCCCCCTATTGGTAGCCCCCACCCCCGGCCCCTCCCTCGTGCGCGGGAGAAGGGAGCAGAAACGCTGGCGGTTGAAACCGCTTCTGGATGGCTTTCAGCCGCGAATCCTGCCTGCGCAGGTTCGAGACAGGCACAAGCGGTTGTCCGGTCCTAGTCCGCGCAGGCGGACTGGGCGGCCAGCGGCCATCCAGAGGCGAATTCATTCGCCTGTCTCTTTGCTACGCCGTTGCTTTGCGGAGCGCCTGATCGAGATCGGCCAGCAGGTCGTTAACGGCCTCGATGCCAACTGAAAGGCGCACGAAGTCGGGTGTGACGCCGGTGGCGCTCTGCTCTTCTTCAGTAAGCTGCGAATGGGTGGTGCTGGCGGGATGAATCACCAGCGACTTCGCATCACCGATATTGGCGAGCAGCGAGAAGATCTTCACTTCGTTGATGAAGCGGCGTCCGGCTTCGAGGCCGCCCTTGATGCCAAAGCCGACCAGCGCGCCGTAGCCATGCTGGAAATAGCGCCGTGCCACCTCGTGCTGTGGATGGTTCGAGAGACCCGGATACAACACCCAACTCACCGACGGATGTCCTGCCAGGAATTGTGCCACGCGCAGCGCATTTTCGCTGTGGCGCTCCATGCGCAGCGCCAGCGTCTCCAGACCTTGCAGGAAGAGCCAGCTATTGAGCGGGCTGATCGCCGGGCCGAGGTCGCGCAACAGTTGGGTGCGCGCCTTTAAGATGTACGCCGCCGGTCCGAACGCCTCGAC
>JAJPKE010000001.1 GCA_021323855.1 Chloroflexota bacterium
CCCCACCCCCAGCCCCTCCGCTTCGCTCATCGCCTCCTCCGCACTGCTAGGCAGTGCTTCCATGCTTCGCATGGCGGAGGCTCATCCCCGTGCGCGGGAGAGGGGAGTGCAGAGAGAGACCTCACCCCCGACCTCTCTCCCGCGAGGAGAAGGGAGTGCGGGCGCTGGTGGGCGATGGGGCGCAGGGGTAAGTGACCGAGCGCCTGCTCCTAGCCTGCGGAGGCAGGCTTTGCGGCCAACGGCCATCCAGCCGCGAATGTATTCGCCGGTCGCTTGCCCGCCGGCTTTTCAAAGCAGCGATGTTTACAGCCGCAATGCTCTGTGTTAGGCCGTAACGCCAGCGGCGGCGGAGGCAGTGGTTGCTCCGACGGCGTGGCGCAGCGCATCTACTTTGTCGGTGCGCTCCCACGGCGCATCAATGTCGGTGCGCCCGAAGTGGCCGAAGGCAGCGGTCGGCTGATAGATCGGGCGGCGCAGATCGAGCGTCTGAATGATGCCAGCCGGGCGCAGATCGAAGTGTTCTTGAATCAGGCGAATCAACTCCTCATCGGAGACCTTGCCCGTGCCGAACGTCTCAACGAAGATCGAGAGCGGACGCGCCACGCCGATTGCATAGGCAATCTGCACCTCGAAGCGGTCCGCCAGCCCCGCCGCAACAATATTCTTCGCCACATAGCGCGCCGCATATGCCGCCGAGCGGTCCACCTTTGTCGGGTCTTTGCCGGAGAACGCGCCGCCGCCGTGGCGTGCCATGCCGCCATAGGTGTCTACGATGATCTTGCGCCCCGTCAGGCCAGCGTCGCCCATTGGACCGCCTACCACGAAGCGCCCGGTCGGGTTGACGAAATATTTGGTGTTGGCGTCCAGCATCTCAGCAGGCAGCACCGGCTTGATGATCTGCTCCAACACATCGGCGCGAATTTGCTCCTGTGAGACCGTATCGGCGTGCTGTGTCGAGATGACCACCGTATCCACGCGCACCGGCTTGCCATGCTCGTACTGTATCGTCACCTGGCTCTTGCCGTCCGGGCGCAGATAGGCCATCGGGCCGTCGTTCTCCCACGCGGCGCGGCGCACCGTCGAGAGCTGGCGGGTCAGCTTGTGCGCCATGCTGATCGTCGCTGGCATCAGTTCCGGCGTTTCATTGCAGGCGAAACCGATCATCATGCCCTGGTCGCCTGCGCCGATGGCGTCCAGTTCGGTATCGGAGAGTGTGCCGGCGGCCATGCGCTCGCGGTATTCCACCGACGCGCTGACGCCGCGATCAATGTCCGGGCTTTGCTTGCCAATCGAGGTCACGACGCCACAGGTGCGATAGTCGAAGCCATAGCGCGCGTCAATATAGCCCACCTGTTTGATGGTATTGCGGACGATTTCTGGAATATCGGCCCAGGCCGTCGTGGTGATTTCACCGGCGACGAGAATCAGGCCGGTAGTGGTGGCTGCCTCGCAGGCCACGCGCGAAAGCGGGTCGTCGCGCAGCAGCGCATCGAGTACGCCGTCGCTAATCTGGTCGCAGAGTTTATCGGGGTGGCCCTCGGTTACGCTCTCGCTGGTAAAGAATGATTTGGGATCTGTCATGAAACTGTTGGACATCTCACCATTCCTCTCTTGTTGAACTAACTACTCACAGTACAAATAAGTCCCCCACCCCCGGCCCCTCCCCCGTGCGCGGGAGAGGGGAGCATGCGCAAGCTATACGTCAACCTGCTGGCGCGTTGCTCACCCAGTGGCCCCTCTCCTCGCGGGAGAGGGGGTTGGGGGTGAGGTCTCTCTACTAGGTGCCGGATTCCCAGGCGGAGAGATACTGCACCTGCTCCGGTGTCAGCGTATCAATCTCAATCCCCATCGCGTGCAGCTTCAGCCGGGCGATTTCGTGGTCAATATCCTGCGGGATGGTATAGACCTTCGGCTCCAGGCTCGCGGCATTCTTGAGCATATACTCTGCGCCGAGCGCCTGATTGGCGAAACTCATATCCATCACGCTTGCCGGGTGGCCCTCCGCTGCCGAGAGATTCACCAGACGCCCATCGGCCAGCAGGTAGATCTTGCGGCCATCGGCGTAGGTGTATTCCTCGATGAAGTCGCGCACCTCACGATGCCCGCCGGTCGCCAGCCGTTCTAACGCCGGGATGTTGATCTCGTCGTTGAAGTGGCCGGAGTTGCAGATGATTGCGCCGTTCTTCATGCGCTCCAGATGCGGCCCGTCAATCACGTTCAGGTCGCCCGTCACGGAGACGAAGACATCGCCAAGCGGCGCGGCTTCGAGCATCGGCATCACGCGGAAGCCATCCATCACCGCCTCAATGGCGCGCACTGGATTGACCTCGGTGACGATGACGTTCGCACCCATGCCGCGCGCCCGCGCTGCTACGCCTCTGCCGCACCAGCCATAGCCCAGCACTACAAAGTTGCGGCCCGCCAGCAGCAGATTGGTGGTGCGGATGATGGCATCCACCGTACTCTGGCCAGTGCCGTAGCGATTATCGAAGAGATGCTTGGTGTCGGAATCGTTGACCGCCAGCACCGGGAAGCGCAGCACCTTGTTGGCCTCCATGCTGCGCAGGCGAATGACGCCGGTGGTCGTCTCTTCCAGCCCCGCGATGACGTTGGGAATCAGGTCGGCGCGCTCTTTGTGCAGCAGCGAGACCAGATCACAGCCGTCGTCCATTGTCATCTGTGGCGCGTGTTCCAGCGCCGAACGCAGATGACGATAATACGTCTCCTCGTCCTCGTCTTTGATGGCGTAGACCGGGATGCCCTCATTCACCAGCAACGAGGCTGCCACATCGTCCTGCGTGGAGAGCGGATTGCTGGCGCAGAGCACCAGATCAGCGCCGCCCGCCTTCAGTGTGATGGCGAGGTTGGCGGTCTCGGTGGTGACATGCAGACAGGCGGACATGCGCACGCCTTTGAGCGGCTGCTCGCGGGCGAAGCGCTCGCGGATCAGCGTCAGCACCGGCATATCTTTGGCGGCCCACTCGATGCGGCCCTTGCCACGCGCGGCGAGCGAAATGTCTTTGACATCGCCGCCGATGCCTGTGGTTGAACTCACGTTATGTACTCCTTCCCCAACCTGGGGAAAGAACGGCAATGAGCCGGAATGATGCAATGGCTCGATTGCCCGAAAAACGGTTGTCAGTCGGAAGCGGGTCAGCCGCCGCCGGTAGACGGCTCCCGCAGACGCACACCAGGCGTCCCCCAACGCCACAGGATCATGCCGGGTGTTCCGCGATGCGCTCCTCCGGGCGCGAACAAAGCGAAGGTCACGGCGCCGGTGGCGGCGCGGTCTCTCTGAGATATCTATTGACTCCGGGACCGCGACGATACTCCGGCCAGGTCTATTGCAGCCGGCGCTACGAGAACGCCAGCGACAATGGATAGCAAACGTTAATAGACGCCCTCGAAGTGCGTGAAATTGACGAACTCACGATAGCGCGCAGAGATTTCTTCCGGCGTCAGGCGGCGCACCCGCTCGACACTGAACGCCTCGCAGGTATAGGAACCGATGATATTGCCATGAATCAGCGCGCGCCGGTAGTCGTTGGCGGTCAGCGCGCCGCTCGTCGCCAGCCGGTTCGCCAGATAGCCCAGGAAACCGCCTGCAAACGCATCGCCGGCGCCGGTGGGATCGCATACATCTTCCAGCGGATAAGCTGGCGCGGCGAAGAACGAGCCATCCGCGCTAAAGAGCAACGCGCCATACGATCCCTGTTTGACGATCAACATCTGCGGCCCCAGCGCCAAAATCTTGCGGGCGGCGGTGCGCAGGCCGGGAACGCCGGTGAACTGGCGCACCTCTTCTTCAGCCATCAGTACGATATCTACGCCACGAATGACCTGTTCCAGATCGTCGCGCGCCGTCTCAATCCAGAGGTTCATCGTGTCCAGCGCATGCAACTGCGTGCGACCCTCCTGCCGAGCGGCCTGGCGCAGCACGTCGAGTTGCAGCGATGGCAGGATATTGGCGAGAAAGATAATCTCAGCCTGGCGATATTCTTCCGGAAGGACGGGGTGAAAATCGGCGAAAACGCCCAGTTCAGTGAAGAGCGTCTCGCGGGTGTTCATATCAAGCTGATAGCGCCCGCCCCAGCGAAACGTCTGGCCGATGGCGATTTGTAGGCCGCGCAAATCCACGTTGCGCTCATGGAAGTAGCTGGCGAAGTGATCGGGGAAATCGTTGCCGATGATGGCCACCAGATTCACCCGGTCATAGAGCGAGGCGGCCAGCGTAAAATGCGACGCCGCGCCGCCCAACACATCATTCGCCGCGCCAAAAGGCGTCTCTATCGTATCCAACGCCACCGAACCAACGACTGTAATCGCCACTGCATCTCCTCACAAAACTCGGCACTGCACGTACCGGACATATTTTCTCATGCTAAGCTAGCTCTTATACCTATGGAATGCTCGCTAAAGCACGCACATGAGCAATCTCATTCGGGCGAATCGGACGCACCTGTTCAGCATTCAGGGTCACAACGGTGACCGTATCACCACTCAGGGTCATGAATTCGACAGTATAGCCTTTACCACCGTCATGCACCATAACGACCGTACCGATATCTCCTGCTGCTAGCTCATGCTTGGGCATATCGGCCAGCAAGACGACACTTGCAAGCTCTTCAATCATGCGCTGGCCCTCTATGCTCCGTTAGAGAATAGAGCCAGAATACCGGCTCTAAGTTTCACGTAAATGGCTGGCTGACGCGGCAATAAATTGCCGGCGCACGAACCAGCAGGCTGAAGCCAAAGGCAACCTGCTCCGGCTTCAGCCGTTTCGTCGCGTACTCCGGCTGTTTACAGCCGAGAGTAGACATCTCATTGAAACAGCGCCCGCAGGCCAGCGTCGTATGGTGGGCGCACGATACCTGCGTCGGTGACGATGGCGGCGACATAGCGCGCTGGCGTCACATCGAAGGCGGGATTCGCCACACGCACGCCCTCCGGCGCAATGGACACGCCACGCACATGCGTCACCTCAGCGGCGGCGCGTTCCTCGATGGGAATGGCGTCGCCATCGGGCAGCGCCAGATCAATCGTCGAGCGCGGCGCAACGACATAGAGTGGAATCTGGTGTTCGCGCGCCAGCACCGCCAGCCCATACGTGCCAATCTTGTTGGCGACATCACCGTTGGCGGCGATGCGGTCCGCACCGACGAAGATTGCCCGGATGTTGCCGCGTCGCATGAAGTGCGCAGCCATGTTATCGGCAATCAACGTCAGCGGGATGCCTGCGCGCTGAAGCTCCCAGGCGGTCAGCCGCGCGCCTTGAAGCACCGGACGTGTCTCGTCTACGAAGACCTCGATATGTTTGCCAGCCTGGTGCGCGACGAAAATCGGCGCCAGCGCGCTGCCCATGCCAGCCGTCGCCAGCGCCCCCGCATTGCAATGCGTCAGCAGCGTATCACCATCGGCAATCAACGCAGCGCCATGCTCGCCCATCGCACGGCAGGCGGCGATATCTTCGGCGCAGACCAGATGCGCCTCTTCCAGCAGCCGCACCGGCAGGTCAGCCACGGCATTGCCCGCCGCCAGATGGCGCTCCGCCACATTCAGCAGCCGGTCGAGCGCCCAGGCGAGATTCACCGCCGTCGGGCGTGTCGCGCGCAGCCGCGCCGCAATGGTGTTCAGCCGCGCCAGCGCCACATCTGGGTCAATGACCTCATTCTCCGGTAACGCCTCACGCGCGCCCAGCGCCAGCCCATAAGCCGCCGCAACGCCGATGGCCGGTGCGCCACGCACCTGTAGCGAGCGAATCGCCTCCGCCACCTGCTCGGCAGTGGTCAGCGCCAGCACCTCGCAGCGCGCAGGCAAGAGCGTCTGATCAATCATGCGCAGCAGATGTGCCGTTTGGTCCCACCAGAGCGTATGGGGCAGTCCATCCCCCGTGAACGGCGATACATCCGCGTTCACCAGCGCATCGGCTGGATGATTGACTGAATCGGCTGTTTCCGACAGTGATGTCACAATTATCCTCACCCCTGGCCCCTCTCCTTGCGAAGAGAGGGGTGGATGATGTTCTGCTGCTCCCCTCTTCCCATAGGGAGAGGGGTTGGGGTGAAGATGGCATGAAAAAAGCCTCCCTCCGGCGAGAGAAGCTACATCAGGTGTCATTGGCTGGCAAGAGCGCACACCGTTGTGAACTCATCTCTCAGAGCGCCGTACTGTTCGTGTACGCTGCGGCGTTCTGCCGGAGTTGGCACCGCACAGATTGTTTTTCTATCCGCCGGTTGCCGGGCTTCTTTGGGCCGTCCCCTCCACCCGTCTCGATGAGCGCAGACCGCGAGAACGCGACTGCACAGGAAGTATACCTCACTACCTGAACTTTTTCCAGTGCAGTGGCCCATTGGCAAAGAGTGAGCTGTTACGCTCAGGCTTCGTGGCCGAGAATGGCTTCATTGCGGCGCAGGAGCAGCGCCACCAGCACCAGAAAGACCATCGCCACGCCCAGCAAGGTGAGCCGGTTGGTCTGCCAGTAGGCGGCATCGGGAGCAAAAATCGTCAGGAAGAGATAGAGCTTTTGGGTGATCGCATGCTGAAGCATCCAGGGACGGAGGAAGAGTTCACCAATCCAGAGCAATCCCAAAATGGTGTTGCTGGCAATCCAGTTTCCCAGCAGTAGCGAGAGTAGCGCGCCGGTGGCGATGAACCAGAGCAGCGGCGCGCTGAAGATGAGCAGGTTACGCGGCGCGTCTTGTGGCACAATCCAATAGCCAGCCCTGGCGATAGCGATGCACGCGCCCAGGCTGGCGAGGAACGCCCAGCAGGTGAAGAGCGCCAGCCGTTGTCCCATCGTCGCCCGATAGGAGGTAACGAGGGTGAAGTGCAACTCTTTGGCGGGGTTGGTGGCGATGAGATATGCGGCGACAAGCCCCGCCACCAGCGGCAGACCAGCTTCCAGCAGGAAGAGCAGCCCGATGGCCATATCATGATGCCCAACTGCCGATGACGCGCCCTGGCGGCCCGACTCGAAGGATGCAAGCGCGGCAACGCCAACGAAGAGCGCGATCACCAGCAGCGGCGCAGCAAAGATGCCCACTCCCAGGATGCGCATCTCATAGCGTACACGCGCCACGAGTGTTCCTGCCTTCATGCTTTTTGTCTCTATTCTCTCTGCTTCAACGATAGCTAATGGAATGTTTTATCTCCGCCGGGCACGCCAGGTCTCCAATCCCCAGGCAGCCAGCAGCGCAATGGCGCCAGCAGCCAGCAACGCGACGATATTTGCCACGCCGCCCCAAATTGAGGTCTGCGGATAATACGTGAGGTCTGTCGTGCGGAACGGCGTAAAGTGGAAGATGCCGGTCATTATCAGCCGTCCAGAGGGTGAGAGGACCGTTCCATCGAGTGTGGGAATCGGTCCTTTGGGATCAAGGCTATCCCAGAGGTAGTAGCCGATGAAGAGGAACATATAGAGCGGCGGCCAGATAAACGTAGTGCAGGCAATGCTGAACGCGCCAACAAACAGCACCGCCGGAATTGCAACCGCCGCGAGCGCGACCATCGCCAGCGGGAAAATGCTGAAATCGTGCCAGTTCAGCGCGAGTAGCGTGACCCCAATGAGATAGATCAGGATCATCGGAATAAACGTTGCCAGCACGCTACCAATGTACTTGCCGAAGAGCCGCGTGAGCATCGTCGCCGGTGTCGTGCCCAGTATCTCATCCATCCTGGTTGTATAGTCGCGGCGCGAGCGCCCAGCCAGAAGAAGTCCAGCACCGAGCCAGAAGAAGCCAGCCGCGCCGGCAGCCTCGATCACGACGATATTGCCTCGTGTGACGAGCATATTCGCGTCATGAGTGAAAGTATGCGGGTCGGTGAACTGGATGAGGGAGAGCGCGCCAAGCAACACCGAGACAACCCAGAGCGAGATACGGCGAATCTGCATGAAGAACTCATAGCGAATGACGCCACCCAGGGCGACCGATTGTTTCATGCGCGAACCTTTCCCGTGTTGGTTATCAGAGATATCTGCGCTCAGAAGATGGACGGACGCCGCAAGCGAAGTGGTGGCGTCAATGGGTAGCTCCGACGAGGCGTTGGAGGCTCCGGCGCGGAGCCGTTCCTGGCGCGAGGAGAGAAATACAGCGGCAAACAGTCCTAACACGGCAAGTATCAGGAGCAGCGCCGTATTCCATCCACTGACGAGCAGGCCGGGTTCCCAGTGGATGCCGTTTCCGGCACGCACACTATTCGCCAGCCAGAAGAGTGAGATAGCGCCCACTGAAATCGTTGGCCCGAACACCAGCGAGAGGCAGAGGCTCAGCGCCGAAAGCAGCGCCATCGGCCCAAGCCAGAGCGAGGCTAGCGTCCAGAAGCTTGCGCCCTGCCAGAGCATCAGCGCCAGCGTCGCCAGCAAAGCCAACCCAGCATTAAAACTGAAGAGCAGCGCGAAGCGACTGAGCAAGACGGCTCGTGCCGTGGTTGGCGTTGCCCGGCCAAGCTCTAAACCTGGATCGTTCTCCGGTCCGTAGAGGAAGGACACGCCGGTGCTGGAAATCAGTGGCAGCGCAAAAACCAACAAATCACTGGCGCTGGCGCTCTGGCCAGTCGCCCGCGACAACAACGCCGAACAGAGTGCGGCAAGCGCAATCGCCACTGCCGAGGCCACCCACATCGCCGGGCGCAGCAGCCGCGTCTGTCCCCAGAGGACGAGCCAGAACCAGCGGAGCCGGTGCAAGGCTGGTGATGCGCCATGCGCGTTCTGCGTTTGCGCGGGAGATACCGCGATATCTGGGACAGGAGTGAGCCGCGCGCTCAGCAGTTCCCAGGAGGCGTGTAGCGGTGGAGCTGGCTCAATCGCTTGGCCTGCCTCCGACACGCCAGCACCGAACGTTTGCCATGTCGCCAGTTCGCGTGTACAGGCGTCGCATGAATGAAGATGCTGTTCGACTGCGGCGCGTTCGGTATCTGGGAGCGTGCCAGCGGCGTACCAGGGGAGCCATTCACGGTATTGTGCGCACTCATCACTGCGTATCATTGGACTTCTTCCTCTACCACACCTTCTCTTGCGTTGAGTTGCTGTAGACACGCCGATAAGGCTTTGCGTGCATAGCTGATCCGGCTCTTCACCGTCCCCTCCGGAACCCCAAGAATGAGCGCGATTTCAGCGGACCCGAATCCCTGATAAAAGGCAAGATCAAGCACCTCACGATGTCTGGGAGAAAGGTGATCGAGCGCCTGTTGTAGCATGAGGCGATCCAGTACCGCTTCTTCGTGCGAGTCGTAGGTAACTACTGGCTCCGCTGGCTCATCGCCATCGTCCGCTGTCTGGAATGGTTGCCCCAGGGGATGCCGCCTGCGCGTGCGCCGCGCATTTGCCGCCAGATTATGTGCAATGCGAAAGAGCCAGGTGCCGACCTGCGCCTCGCCCCGGTATGTGTCCGCCGAACGCCAGACAGCCAGGAAGACATCCTGCGTCACCTCTTCCGTCCAGCCAGCGTCACCAGCGAGTTGGTGATAGAGATAGCTCCAGAGACGCTGGCGGTAGAGGGCATACAGGCATTTCATGGCGTGCTGGTCGCCGGTGGCAATCTGTGCCAACAGTGCGCGTTCATCAGGCGGCATGGCAACTCGTCTGCATATGGTCCAGTCTTTCCCCATCACGCTTCTATAGTGTTTGGACACCGCGCATCAGGGGATAGTTCAATTGGCTCAACACGGCTCAACACATCTACTCGCATCCTTGAGCAGATACGCTGGTTGCGATCATTCCATTACTCAACATATTCATACGTGAGGATTGCGACTCAGAACTGCGGTACTTTTGCCATAGAAAAATGCCTCCCTCTCGCTAAGAGGGAGGCTGTTTCATTGACTGTGGGTGTTCAGTCGCTACTGTTAGCTGGCGGTCGCGGCGCTCTTCTGCGCGGCGTAGAGGTCGCGTAGCTCGCGTTTGCTGAACTTGCCGACGCTGGTTTTGGGCACTGCCTCAATGAACAGCACCTCATCCGGCAGCCACCACTTCGCCACCTGCGGGCGCAGATAGTCGAGAATCTCGTCGGGTGTAATCTGCCCCTCGAACTCCGGCTTGGCGACGACATAGGCGACCGGGCGCTCCTGCATGACGGGATGTGGCACGCCGATGACGGCAGCTTCCAGCACCTTCGGATACGCCATAATCATATTTTCCAGTTCGACGGAAGAAATCCATTCGCCACCGGACTTCACCAGGTCTTTGGTGCGGTCCACGATCTGAAGATAGCCGTCGGCGTCTATCGTCGCCACGTCGCCGGTGCGCAGCCAGCCATCCATGAACTTCTCGTTGTTGGCCTCGTCGTGATAATAGGCGCGGGCAATCCAGGGACCGCGCACCTGAATCTCACCGACGCTCTTGCCATCCCAGGGCACTTCCTGCCCCGTCGCAATATCTACCACGCGGCAATCCACCAGCGGCGTGACACGGCCCTGCTTATTGCGGATGGCGAACTGCTCGCTCTCCGAGAGCGTGAGGTGATGGCTGCTCAGCCGCGCCACCGAGGCCAGCGGCGAGGTTTCCGTCATGCCCCAGGCGTGCAGCATCGGCAGGCCGAAGCGGTCCATCGTCTTCATCAGCGCAGGCGGAATGGCTGAGCCGCCGCACGGCACTATGCGCACCGAGGAGAGGTCCGGCTGCGCTGTCTCTGGCTCCAGCGAAAGCCGTTCCAGGTGGCTCGCCAGGCCGATCCAGATGCTCGGCACGCCGGCCAGCAGCGTTACGCGCTCCTGCTCGATCATCTCCACCAGTGGCGCCGCGCCGAGGAAACGTCCCGGCAGCACATGCTTCGCGCCGACGAGTGTGGCAGCGTAGGGCGTGCCCCAGGCGTTCGCGTGGAACATCGGCACCACTGGCAGCACGACATCGCTCTCGGTGATGCCCAGCGAATCCGCGAGACACGCGCCCATCGTATGCAGGAAGGTGGAACGGTGGCTGTAGACGACGCCTTTGGGGTTGCCCGTCGTGCCGGAGGTGTAGCACATTGCAGCGGCATCGTTCTCATCCAGCTCCGGCCAGTCGTAGTGCGGCGACGAGTACGAGAGCAGCGTCTCATAATCCAGCGTTGGCGAGAGGCGCGTCACCTCGGTGGGCGTGCCCATGATGACGAAGTTCTTGACGGTGGGGATATGCCCGAACGCCTTCTCCAGCACCGGCACCAGATCGGCGTCTACGAAGATGATCTGGTCCTCCGCGTCGTTGATGATGTACTCCAACTGCTCGGTGAAGAGGCGCACATTGAGCGTGTGCAGCACGGCGCCCATGCAGGGGACCGCGAAGTACAGTTCGAGGTGACGGTAGGTATTCCAGCCGAACGTGCCGACCCGTTGCCCCGGCTGGATGCCCAGCCCTGTGAGCGCGCTGGCCAATCGCTGCACGCGCTCCCCAAAGTCGGCATAGGTGTAGCGGCGCATGCCAGTTTCGGTACGCGAGACAATTTCTTTGTGGGGGAAGAATCGCGTCGCCCGGTTGAAGATATGCTGGACAGTCAGCGGATAGTCCATCATCAGACCTTGCACTGGGTACCACCCTTCTGCGGAAAACGCTCCGCCACTCAACGCCACATTGCACTGAATCGCTCTGAATCACGCCACATTGCACTGTGATGCCCGCATTGTACGCTGATGGCACTGCTATTTGCCATAAGGCGTAGAATGAGCGATGAAGGGCAAAGTGGCGCTGAGTACAACGGACGACCATCCCAGGCCGTAGATACCATTAAAGGTGGCTGAGATAACGATTCCGCAGTCGCCGGAGAGAAAGAACAGCACAATGGACAAAGCGCACGATGTCATCTCGCAACGCGCCTGGACCGATGACGAGCTACGCGCGTCGGGGTTCGCTTATTATGAGCGCAAGAAACAGGTGGTGATGGCGCGTCCTGTGACTGCTGAGGAGTCGCCCTTGACGCTTGATCTGGGCAGCGAAATCGTTGTCGTTGACACGGACTATATGCTCTGCTATGCCCCTGGCGATGAGGTGAAGTCCAGCCCGGAGGAATATGGGCCGTGGGGCGTGCGCAAAGACATCTTCAATGAGACATATCGCCAGTGGGATGAACCGGACTGGCAGCCGACACCTGCCGAGCAGGACTTGCTGCATCATGGCTGCCAGCCTTACTATAAGGCTGCTGGCGCGTGGGCGAAACAGCTCGATACGGAAACGTATGTGCTGAGCATCGAAAGTAGCCAGCCGAACGTCGTCGCGCCAGGATACTGGCTGGCGATTGGCGCGCAGGGTGATCCCTGGCCCATAGACGACGAAGGTTTCAGGTTTCGCTATATCATCCCCACCGAGGACGACTGAAGGGCTGAACAGGCTGGCAGCCAGTTCACCGCGCACTTCACAACCATGCTATTCATCTGCGCCCAGTCGCTCGCTAACGAAGGCGACGACGTTGTTCACCGTATCGAAGTTCTCTGGCACGAGATCAGCCTCGGAGACCTGGACGCCATACGTCTCCTCGACGAACATCACCAGTTCGAGAATGCCAGTTTCGTCCACGATGCCACGCTCGAAAAGCGATTCGCCGTCATTGAGGATATCGCCCTCGCTGTAGAGGAAGTTCGTGCGAATGAAATCGCACACCTGGTCATGGATGAGCTGGATATCCACGGTTTCGATCTGGTTACTCATGGCGGTTTGCTCCCCAGAGACGTGTTGGTCGCTTAGCTACACGAAACGCTACAGGGCTATCAAGAGAAGTTCATCGCTTGCGCTTTGCATCGTACCCCCAAACCAGACGAACCGAAAGCCCCTCATCCTCAAATAGCCAATGTTAGCCACTTCAATTTGGATTCTCAAATATATCACGAGAGAACGCCTTTGCCGCTAATTGCGCGGCCAGCCAGGCGTTGACATCCGCCAGCATCGCTGAACTGAGGCGGTGGCCAGCGTCATATTCGCGGTAGGTCAGCGCCACACGCTGTTCTTCGAGCCTCGCCCGCGCGGCATGCGCGTTCGTGACGGGCAGCGTCGTATCGTCGCGTCCGTGCGCCAGCAGCACCGGCAAGCCCGCCGTCTCCTCCGGCGCAGCCAGCCAGGGCGTTATCTCCGCCGGGATGCGCCCCGCCAGCGCCACCACCCCGGCCAGCAAACGCGGCGTAGTCAGCGCCAGTGTCAGCGCGAGGATCGCTCCCTGGCTGAAGCCCAGCAGATAGACACGCCCAGCGTCTGCCTGGTATGCCTCGATAGCTTCGGCAATGAATGCGCGCATACGCTCCACGCTGGAGGCAAGCTGATCGGCTGCGATGCGATTGCCCGCCGGAGTGCGCTGGAAGGTGAACCAGGCGCAGCGCTCTGACCCGAGTTCTAGCGGTCCGCGCGGGCAGACGATCTGAAAACGCGGCTCGAGGCGCGGCGCAAAGCGGAAAAGCGTCGTCTCGTTGCCCTCATAGCCATGCAGCAACACCAGCAACGGTGGACGCGGTGGACGTGGCGCATTTGTTGCAGGTGTCGTTTCACCCGTATCATCCACAACTTCCACAAGCGGCGCGCGGGCCAGATGTGGAAGTATCAACTGCGGCGGAGACGACATGCAAAAACCCCTCTGTTCCAACCTGATTGCTGTCTCTGCCGTAATTGTAGCGCAAAACATTGATGACCTCAGACAGCCGATACCAGCGTGTAAGAGTGATAATACAGCAGTGATAAGCAGTTCGCTCAGTGAGCATGGGGAGAAGAAAGCGATATGCGACGCTCCGGTGATACGGATGTGGTGGAAAATGAAGGACGTGAAGGAAGCAGTGGAAACGCCGGTGCCGCTGAGCGTCCGCTGGCGCAGGTGGAGCATCTGACGCGCATCATCGAAACCCGCGCGCAAAAGACCGTCATCCTCGATGATGTGACGTTCAGTGTTCCGGCGCATAGTCTCTTCGCCATCAATGGACCCTCCGGCAGCGGCAAATCCACCATCTTGAATATGCTCACCGGGCTGGATCGCCCAACCAGCGGACGGGTGCTCTTCGCTGGCGAGGAACTGCGCGCAAGAAGCGAAAATGCGCTGGCGCAGGCAGGGCTGGATCCGTCTGTTTCGACGGCAGCGCAGCAGATTTCGCGCAACCAGAACCAGTTTCAAATATTGTATATATTGCTCTACGCGGTTGCGGCGATTGTGGCGCTGGTGGGAATCCTGGGGCTATTCAACACGCTCACTACCTCAGTGTTGGAGCGGCGACGCGAGATTGGCATTCTGCGTTCGATGGGCGCGACCGGCGCGCGAGTGGCAGGCGTCTTCTGGACGGAAGGTATGGCGCTGGCGGCGCTCTCCTGGGGAGTTGCGGTGCTACTGGGGATTCCGGCGGCCTATGGCTTCGTGACGCTCATCAGCAATGTCTTGTTGCCCATCCCGTTCGCCTTCAATCCGCTGGCGCTGCTGGTGATGCTGGTCTTCACCCTGGGAATCGCCACGCTCGCCAGCCTGATACCAGTGCTGAGCGCCGCGCGAGTGCGTATCGCCGTTACGTTGCGCTACGAGTAAGTGCAAGTAAGTGTGAATGAGTACGAGTGAACATGCTATCGTTTTTGGGGGAATCCGGTGCGCGTTTATCTCATCCGTCATGCCGAGTGCGAAGACAATCTAATCGAGGCGGACCCGACACGGCGCATGACCAGGGCGGAGTTCAACAAGTTTGTCCTCAGTTCCCCGGATTCACCGCTCACCTATGCAGGCATCGAGCAGGCGCAACGGCTGGTGCAGCACTTCACCACGCGGCCCATCTCCCGGCTTTATAGCAGTCCTCTGCCGCGTGCGCTGGCCACTGCAGCGGCGCTGGCAGAGGCGTACCATCTCGTGCCGCAGGTCATCGCGGACCTGCGCGAACTGCTGCCGCCGCCCTTCAATGAACATGGCGCGTCATTTACCGCCTCCGTGCGCTGGCTTTTTCTGCAGGGCTACCTGCGCATGGTGTTCTCCTCGGATTCGGAAGATCGTCTGAGTATCGCCCGCCATCGCGCGCGTGCCGTCTGGGAGCAGATGACGCGAGAGCCAGCAGAGGCTATCGCCGCCGTCTCGCATGGCTGGTTCATCATGCTCCTGCTCACCATCCTCAGCGGCGACCCCTCCTGGCAGGTCGTCAAGCGTGACCTCAACAATGCTGGTGTGTCGCTGGTCGTCAGTCGCTAGTGAGAGATGTAAAAGCACTCCCCAATGCAGCGTCATCCATTTTGATTAGATGAGTTACTGCTTGACAGGCCGCGACTGGTTGCGATAGCCTGGGGTGCGGACGAGATGATGCGCGATGGCGAGCGGGATGGCAAGAGGGATGGCGAGCGATGATTAGCCGGTATTTCATGCGGCGCGGGCTTGGCGCGGGGAAGGCGTTTCGCAACCGGGGAAATGAAGTTTCGCGCATGGAGGGATTCAGCGACACGGTTTTTGGCCTGGCGGTAACGCTCCTTATCATACAGCAAGGGCAGCAGAACTATTTCGCTGATCTGGTAAATGCCATCAAGGCACTGCCAGCCTTCTTTGTCTGCTTTGTCAGCCTGACCTCTCTCTGGTACTCGCATTATCGTTTCTGCCGCCGCTACGGGTTGGAAGACCACTGGACGATCTCGCTGAACCTGCTACTGCTCTTCGTTGTCCTCTTCTATGTCTATCCGCTCAAATATCTCTTCACGCTGGCGATGGACCAGGGCGCGCTACCTGCCAACTCGATTCAAAAGGGCCAGTTACCGATGCTTTTTGCGATCTATGGCATCGGGTTCGCCGCCGTATTTACCATCCTCACCATCTTCTATGCGCACGCCTATCGTATGCGCAAGGCGCTGGATTTGAATGAATTGGAAACCTACGATACGGTGACGACGTTACTGGGCAATGTCGTGCTGGTGCTGACAGGACTGATCTCTATTTTCATCGCGCTGGTCCTCAAGCAGCCGACGCTTTCCGGTCTCTGGTATCTTTCCATCCTCATCACGCGCACCGCTCTCGGCATAATTCGCGGGCGCGGACGGCAGGAACTGGCGGCGCGGCTGGAACACGCGGCAGGTGTGGAAAAGAGCCACAATCCACACGAGGCGCAGAGCGCCCGGACACAGGCGTGAACCGTCACGCCTGTGTCCGATGATACTGATGGGTCTGCGCCAACGGCAGGGTAAAGAAGAACGTCGCGCCTTCTCCTGGCGTGCTTTCTACTCCCACCCTGCCATTATGCAGCTCAATGATGACCTTGCTGATGTAGAGGCCAAGCCCCAGCCCTACCCCAATGTTGTTCTGCTGTGGCAAAACGGGTCCCCGGTGATACCGCAGCCAGACGCGCTCCTGCTCTTCCGGCAGCAATCCCGGACCCTGATCGCGCACGGAGACCCGCACCTGCTCATCTACCACATCTACTGAGACCTCGACAGGAGGCGTGTCGCCAGAATACTTGAGCGCATTGACCACATAATTGACGACGACCTGCTGAATCCGGTCGGCATCTGCCATAACAATCGGCGCTTTGCCGGTGTCAGGCAGGGTGAGCGTAATCGTCCGGTTGGGCCAGCAGAGGCGTTGATCCTCAATAGCCGCCTGGACGATAGTGGTCAAAGAGCAGAGCGCCGGATGAATCTCCGGTTTTTTGCCCGCGTGAATGCGTGCGCTATCGAGGAGGTCATCCACCATGCGGGTAAGCCTGGTGGTTTGCTGTTCCACTCGCGTGATACTCTGGCTCACGTCAGCAATGACCGCCTCCAGTTCGGCATAGGCGCGGCGACGGCGTGTACCACGCTTATTGATGGCCGATTTGATCAATTGCACCCTGGCGCGAATGGTCGTGAGCGGATTCTTGAATTCATGGCCCGTCACATCGAGCCACTGCTCCATCCGTTCGCTGGCAGAGCGCAGAGCGAGAATATTGCCGTGCGCCTCCTGCCATTCGCTGAGCAGTTGCTCGCGCTCGACCACGACACTGGCAAGCTTCGCCACAGCGCCCGCCAGTTCCAACTCCTGGGTGCTATAGCGATGTTCCACGTTGCCATAGTCAACGGAGACCACACCGATGAGGCGTGTTCCCCGGCGCATCGGTGCAACGAGCGTCTGATGGAGGCCAAAGTTAGGCGCTTCTGGTCTCGCGTTGGCGGCGAGGTCATACACAATCGTCTCGCCAGCCGCCAGCCACGTGATGAGGTCCTGCGGCATATAGTCATGCAGGCTCAACGGCGCAACTGCCGCCTGCCATTGCTGTTCATGCTCGATGGTGGTTGCGCCAACTAGCGCGACCGGCTGGATTTTGAGGGTTTCCGGCTCAAGAAGCGAAATGCCAAGCCGCACGCAGCCCAACACGCTACGCGCGAGTTCGCCCAGCCGCCGCATGGTCTGATTGGCGTCTGCCATCACCGAAGCTGCCGTCCCAGCGCTTTCAGCGGTGGTGTTGCGGTCGCTGGTGGGCGCCAACACGAGCGTTTCAGCCATTGCCAGCAAGGCATTGAAGGCGCTCCGCGTGCGACGTTCGAGCATGCGTCGTTCGGTGATGTCGCGCGCGACCATCACGGCGCCTGTGATATGGCCGGATGCGTCATACATCGGCGCGCCGCTCACACTGAGCAAGAGATTGCGACCATCCGGCGCGCGCACCAGAACGTCTATCGCTTGTGCGCCGGTAAACGTTTCGCCGCGTAGCGCACGCTGATGGGGTCGGTCATTGGGGGCAAAGGGTCGCCCCTGTTCGTCGCAGGGCACGTATGCCATTTGCTCTGCGCCGGGGAAGAGTTCCAGGTCCATCTGTGGCCCAGGCGGTGTCATGTTCCGAGCCGCAGCGTTCCATTGCACCAGCTCACCATCCGGGCCGAAGATATAGACGCCATCGGTTATCGTCTCTATGCTGGTCGCAAACATATTCGTCTGCTCGGTTGCCCGCGCCTGCGCAGCCATCCGCTGGCTTTCAATCTCGATGATGCGCGCTTCGACGAGCGACGCCGCAACTTTGATGGCAAACGCCGATAGGTAGCTCTGATATGACTCGCTATATGCTTCGTTCCAGGTCTGCGAGCTATCCACGCCCGCCACCAGCACGCCGCTGACGCGCCCTTTCTCTTTCGCGCTCAACGGCAAGACGAGCGCAGGCGCCGGTGATTGTCCGAGGGGGAAAGTGATCTCCACCTGCTGGGCAGAGGTGAAGGATGGTGAGGATAGTGTTGCCAGCGCCTCTACATCGGCAACTGATGTCTTCTCGCTGTATTTTGCGGTGTGCCGGATGGCAGAGATGAGGCGGTCTTGCGCCGAAGTCATCAGGTCAAGCGTAGCCGAGTTATCACCGGCAAGCGGAATGATCGCCGGGAGCCGGTCCATATGCAGATACTCCGCCAGATAGAGCTGATCGGCATGTGCGTCACGTAGATAGATGGCGGCGAAGGGGACATTAGCCGCCTCGTCCGCCAGCGCGTCGCGCACTTTACGACAGATTGCGCCAGCGTCGGTATACCTGGCCAGCGTATTTGCCAGCGCGCGCAGCACCCGCGACCGGCGCTCCGCAATGATAAGCGTCGTAGTCTCGGCAATAGTAACCAGCACCCCTCCGGCACTGCCATCTGCAAGAAGAACAGGACTGAGGTAGAGGGTAAAGAAGCGCTCTTGCGGACCGGTTGGCCCTTGCAACACGAGCCGGATATTCTCGCGATGGGTGGAGCGGCCCGTCTGGCGTACATGTTCGCAGAGCGGCCCCACCGTATCCCAGATTTCCGGCCAACATTCACGACAGGGCTGGCCCAACGACTGCGGGTGCTTTGTGCCAAGAATAGCGCAGCAAGCATCATTGTACAGTTGTAGGAAATCATCACCCCAAAGGACGGCCATTGGATAGTCTGAAGCCAGACAGAGATTGAGAACAGTCCAGAGCGACGCTGGCCAGTGCGCCATCGGACCAACCGGCGTTTTCGACCAATCGAATGCGCGTATTAACGCGCTCATCCCACCTCCGTCTACGAGTACAGGCATCTGTGCCGCCGCGCTTCCTCTTCTGCGACTGCGCATATTCGCCACCATGATAACCCCTCCCACCTGCTGACTACACTTGCTTCCACTTCTCCCTTTCGCCAAGTGTGCGGTGCGCCATCAATCTTCCTTTTTGCTGCTCGTTGTCTCTGTTTATCTCGTATCACCCATCGTGTATCGCGTAGCGACGTATCTCTGTCTGTCACATGAGCAAGCGCAGGCGCAGACGCACGCTGCAACGCGCACGAGCCAGCCTTGTTGCGATCCTGCACAGAACATCCAGCATTGAGTGAATACGGGGTGACAGAGACAAAAGAGCCTTCGCTCTTTTTTGGGAATGGTTGGAGCGCATCGAGCGCATAGTACTTTCAGCAAGAAGCGCGCCGATTTTTGTGGCCGATACACTGGCCGGTAGAAAAACCAGGTCGGCAAAAGTTCGTAAAGGTCAGTAAGCGATGGCGACCTGCTGCCCGGTGTGCGCCGCCGCCAGAATGGCCTCCGCGATGACATTCGCACGATAGCCATCCTCAAAGTCTGCGCCGTCTGGCGCCACGGAGCCGCCGCTGGTGATGGCTGTGAAGAAGTGGTGCAGTTCATGCACGAACGTGTGTTCCCAGCCGATGATGTGCCCATGTGGCCACCAGACATTGTAAAACGGATGCGTAGATTCGGTCACGAGGACCTGACGGAATCCCTGCGCATCCTGGGTGGTCTCTTCCTCCGGCAGATAGACCTCCAACTCATCGAGGCGTTCGAGGTTGAAGGCGATGGACCCCTTTTCACCGTTGATCTCGATCACCTGGTGATTCTTGCGTCCGCGCGCATAGCGGGTGGCCTCCAGTGTGCCGAGCGCGCCGTTCTCGAAGGAGAGCAGCGCGGCGAAGGCGTCGTCCACATCCACCGGCCCCGTGCCGCCGTCGCCGGTGGGCCGTTCGGTGACGAAGGTGCGGGTCATGGCGCTGACGTTGGTTGGCTCGCCAACGAGGAACCGCGCCAGGTCAATGATGTGCGTCCCCAGATCACCAAGCGCGCCCGTTCCCGCATCGTCCGCGTGTAGCCGCCAGGAGAGCGGCGCCTGTGGATTGGCCAGCCCTTCATGCAAATACTGCGCGCGAAAGTGATAGATGCGTCCGAGCCGTCCGGCGCGAATGATATCGCGCGCCAGCCGCAACGCTGGCACGAAGCGGTAATTGAAGGCGCACATATGAACCACGCCTGCCTGTTTTGCCGCTTCCCACATCGCCTTCGCTTCGGCGGCGTCCTTCCCTAAAGGCTTCTCGCAGATCACGTGCTTGCCGGCCCGCGCCGCCGCAATGGTTGGTTCGGCGTGCAGATAGTTGGGCGCGCTGTTGTCGAAGACCTGCACCTCCGGATCGCTGACGAGTTCGTGCCAGTCCGTCAGCGCCTTCTGGTAGCCATAGCGGCGCGCGGCAGCCTCCACCTGTTCGCGGTTGCGCCCGGCGATGGCGACCAGCCGCGCGTGCGCCGGAGGAGGCATGTAGATGTAGTCCATCGTTTTGTAGGCGTTGGTGTGCGCCTTGCCCATGAACGCATAGCCCAGCATGCCAACGCCAAGCGTTGGTACGTCGCTGTTGCTTTCATCTGTTGCCATCGTTATACTCCTCTCACACGCCGTTGCTTTGCGCCTGACTATCTTTCGCTATGATCGCTATGATCGCTCTGTTCGCTATGCTATCGTATTTTTGCGAACGACGGAGATAATATGCGTGCCACCATCGAGCGCGCCCGCCTCGCGGCACAGGTCCACCTCCCAGCGCAAGAAAGCTTCCCAGAGCGCAGGGTCCGCTGCCGCCCCTGCCAGCACCTCATCTTCACGCATCGAGAGATAATTGGAGGCGGAAACGGCGACAATTTCACATGGATGGCGCTGGAGCAATGCCTGAAGCTGCGACCAGCGATACATGCGGCAGTAGTGCCCGTTGGGCGAGGCGAGATCATTGTCCAGATCGCTGGTGGCGATCACGCGGTCGGCGGTTTCGGGACTCTGCCTGGCAATATCGAAGACGGCTTCGAGGAACAGTTGCGTGGAGCCAGCCAGCGACATCACGCCGAGCAGGACATAACCGCCGGGCTTCGTCACCCGCAGCATCTCTGCGAGCGCCTCGTCTGCGCGGTCGAAGACATAGCTCAGCGGCCCACCATAGCAAACCACCGCATCAAAACGCGCATCTGCGTACTGCGATAGATTGACGATATCCAGCACATCACGGGCGACGACACAGCTTTCACAACCGGCCTCGGCCATCTTCTGGCGATGCAGTTCAAGCTGCACCGGCGAGATATCGCCAACCGCCACTCGCGCGCCGATCTGCGCCAGTTCCAGTGTGAAGCGCCCCGGACCCGCGCCGGCCTCCAACACCTCATCGCCAGCCTTGACGAACTGGTGCAGGTAGTAATTATGCAGATGAAAGTTGACACGGCTGCGCGGATTCCCTGCCAGCCGTCCCCATTCGCGCTCGCCGTAGCTGTCGTAGAAACGGCTGATGTGCGCGGCATCATAACGTTCCGTCATTATTCGCTTCCTCCTTTGTGGTGGCGCTGGTGAAGGGATTGGGCGAGCGCCACATGCGCGCGATAATGAACACTGGAAAGAACAGCCAGGGCAGATTCGCCAGCAAGACGACTGGAAAATTGGGTGAGGCGTAGGGTCCGGCGTATTCCTCGCCCAGAATAATAATGACATTGGTGAGCAACACGCTGGCATAGATGACGCTCGGCAGGCGAATCCACTCTTTGCCTTTGATGTAGGCATAGATGGCAACCAGATAGAACGGCCCGAAGAGCAAATTATCAATCCAGATGGTCATTTTCCACCAGACGGGCCGCGCAATCAGATCATGGTCAAAGGTGCGCCCCCACCAGTGAATCAGGTCAATTGCTGGCTTCGGCGGCCAGAGCGGATACGTGAAGTGTGCCGGATTGGCGATCACCAGTTGTTCCAGGTCCACGATATAGGTGATGAAAAGGATATTGACGAGGAAAAAGGCCACAATCGCAATGTCGGCAGGCCGCCGGGAAAACGGAATGACACGCCTGCTCATGATTGCGCCTCCAGATATCTCGCTACCGCTATTTATGACAGCAATCGCTGCTCACATGATAGCCGAATGTTCTCCGCAGGCGCAATCACAAGCTCTTGCACGCCGTTGTGCTGAGTAGTCATGTGTGATTAAATGAAGGTGATGAATATGCGATGAAGACTTTATGAAAGTGCGAGGGATATCGGTTATGGACGAGCGTGCATTGTTGCTGCTGGGTATCCTCAAAGTGCAGAGCCAGCATGGCTATCAGATCAATGAATTCATCGAACGCACGCTGGGCCAGGTGACGGATATGAAGAAGCCCACTGCCTACGCCATTCTGGACCGGCTGAGCCAGGCGGGCTATATCGTCGTGCATACCGAGCAGGAGGGCAACCGTCCGCCGCGCAAGGTCTACGCCATCACCGGGGCGGGCGAGCGGCTGTTCTTCGATCTGCTGCGGGCGTATCTGGCGCAGCCGGATCAGCCGTCTTCCGCTGGTGGCATTGCGCTGATGTTTCTGGATGACCTCTCGGCGGATGAGCGCGTGGCGCTGGTGCGCGAGCGGATAGAGAAGCTGGAAGAGCAGATTGCCAGATATGAGCGCGCGCCCAAGCATGAGCATAGCCTGGGCGTGGATGTCGCCGTTGAGCGGCAACTGCATATGCTGCGCGCCGAACGCGATTGGCTCGTCTCGGCGCTGCTGCCGCGCCTGGAACGGGGCGCAATGGAAGCGACAGGTGAAGTGGCGAGCGCGGCAACGCAACGCTAAGTGCTGGCGTTATCCAGCGGCGGCGTAGCGCTGCACGAATGCGAGCAATTGCTGCAAAACCATCGTAGCATTGTCGCCATCGAACAGGGCGATGCCATGATCGCTGCCAGGATAGATGTGTAGCTCTTTCGGCTGGTTGGCGGCATTGTACATGCCCTGGATATCTGAAGCATACTCGTCGCCCTCGCTATCTGCCAGGAACTTGGGCGCGGTGATGGCGCGCATTACGGCATCGGTCACATCCAGTCCCGGCCAGACGCTTGGTGAAGAGAGTATTGCCACCGCTGCCACAGGCACTACGGCGGCGGCATTCGCCGTAATTGTTCCCCCAATGCTCGCCCCGATTAGCACAATGTGGCGCGCCCCTTGCTGCTGCTTTGCAAAAGCAATCGCCGCCTTCAGGTCGGTGGGTCCGGCGGAGATGTTGCGTTGCCCCTGCGATTCGCGTGTGCCGCGATAATCGTAGACGAGCGCGCCATAGCCACGAGCGGCAAACTGACGGGCGATGGGCAGCCAGTCTGAGGCGTAGCTATCGGTCTGGTTGGAGAAGATGACAACGGTTTGCCCGCTCCCCAAAAACTCACCGGCCAGTTGGATATGGTCTGCTGTGGAAAATGTCACCGCGCGCATCGGCACCGGTGGCAGGGTCGCTGTCGGCGCGGGCAGTGTCGCCGTGGGTGTTGCAGGTGAACCCACCGTCGAGGCGCTGGCGCAGGCGGTTGCGCCACCCAGTATGAGCAGCGCGGCGGCCATGAATGCGAGCGCGCGAACCAATCGCATGTATTCCCCCTATAGGCGTGAATAGTTTGCATCTGGCAGCAGCTATGCCAATACTGATATAGCTTATGCTCGTGAGACGGCTGTTCGGGGATGCGTTTTACAGGCTGGGGAATCACTACATGAGAATGCGCAATAGAGACTGGCTAGTTCAACACGAACCCTCCTTCGTTGTGTGGCGAAGGCAGGTTCGTGAACGTGGGATACAGTCAGTGCGGCTAGCCCAACTAGCTCAGCGCACAGGACCAGAGCGTGTATTGCCCTTCAGTCGTGGCAATCAGCGCGTGGATGGCGGCTGGCGAACCATTGCGGGCTGGCGTGAGCCACGCATCTGCGAATCCGTAGCCTGCGCCGGTAGACTGCAAAATATCCGCGCTTTGTGGCACGGCCAGCGCCCCTGAGAGTTGTGTCCAGCCGCTATCTCCCGGCTTCCAGGCATAGAATGCGACATTGCCGCCGTGGGAGCCGTTCGCCGCTGCGCTGCCGAGCCGCGTATCGAAGTCCAGAACCAGTGAGCCATCGCCCAGCGTGCCAATGGCTTCCAGCGCCGCGCGTTGGCCGGATGGAATATTCGCCGTTGGCGCGGCCTGCCAGGTCTTGCCGTTATCCACGCTGGCATAGACGTTATCCGGCGCGATGCCCGTTGTCGGCGCATTAGCGGGCGGAGTGCCCGTCAGAAAGTGCGCCTCAGATGCGCCGTAGTAGACAACGGTTTTGCCGCCGATGGTGGCTGCGCCCAACAGATAGGTCATCCCATACTGAGCGGGCGACTCTGGGAACTCGCCGAGGTCCGTCCAGTGCGCGCCGCCATCATCGCTGCGCCAGAACTCGCGGTTGATGCCGCCAACTGAGGAGATTGGCCGCGTGGTGGCGAAGAGCGTCGAGCCATCAGGCGTTGCGGCATATTCCATCACCCTCAGGTTTTGCACCGCCAGCGGTGCATCCGCCGCGCTCCAATGAATGCCATCGCTGCTGCTCACCAGCCGGAAACCCTGGGACTCTGCGCCGTTGATATCAGGCGCGAGTGCGGTATAGAGACGGTTGCCCTGGGCGACGAACGGCGGGATGAGACCATAGCCGCCGGTGAAGTAGAAGCTGCCGAGCGCACCCTGTATTGGCGTCTGCGGCGTGGCCCAGGTGGCGCCGCCATCGGTGCTGACATACTGGAACGTGCATGTGTAACCGCCGGAGAGAACCGCCGTTTCTGCCATCAGATTGCTATTCCTCCCGGAAACGTCGCCCAGCGGTCCCGCTGGCGGGCAATTGGGATTGGATGGGTTAGACCATATCGTCGCAAAGACCATCTGCGCATCCAACGGGCTAACCTGAAGAGTGAGGCTGGCCTGTGGATCGTTGACGATCTTCTGGCTGGGCACCGTGTACGTCTTCCAGGCCTTGCCGCCGTCATCCGAGCGTTGGAACGCCAGGCCGCTGGTAAGCACCCGATAGATGACGCTGGGGTCGCCCGGCGCAACGGTGATTGCATCTTTCGTGCTGAGCGTGTACTGCTTGACCCACTTGCCAGGCTGCGTGTTGTGTATCGCAGGATTGTTAGGATTACGTTGTGTGCCATGCCCCTGGCCAGCGAAGCTGTGCATCACCAGCGCGAAGACGGCGATCAATGCAATGACCGCTGCCACGGCAACGCTCGCGCGCCAGCGGCTCGCTGCTCTGGCTGGCTGACTTGGCCGGCTGGGCAGATCTGCGCGCACGGGCGCGGTTGACCGCTCCTGTTTCGTTCGCATCTTGGTTCCTCTATGGTTGAGATGAACGAGCGTACTGTTCGCCTGGTTCGCCTCTAGCTCATCTGATTCGTCTATCAGGTATAGCAACTCTATCTGGTCGAGTTCATGCTCCTGGTTGGGTGCGTTGGATTCGGGGAAATCGAACACTGCCGCCCGCTGACGGATATCGTCGAGCGACAGGAAAGGGGTTGCGCTTTCTGCGCCGCTGTTGGGGATGCCATAGTGCCGGCGCACTGCATCTTCGATCACCTGCGCTGAAGCCGCCTCCGCCTGCGCGCGACAGGTGGCGCAACTGCGCAGATGCTCGCATAGCGCCTGCTGTTCGGCGAAAGAAAACGTGCCCGCGCGTAGCCCCGGCAGCGCCGTGATATACCGGGTGCAGGGCGGCTTCTGTGCGTCTGGAAAAGTGGTCATCGGCTTGAAGTCTCCTGCGTTTGTGGGTTACGCGCCAGATAGTCCGCGCGCAGCCATTGCTTGGCGCGGGCCAATCGTTTCTTCGCCGCTTCGTGCGAGATGCCGGTGATTTCGGCAATCTCCGCCGTAGTGAAGCCATGCACGATGCTGAGCAGCAGCAACGCGACGCTTTCCGGTGGCAGCGCCGCGAAGGTGGCGCGCAGTACCTCTGCTTCCAGCACCGTATCCTCGAAGGGGAGCGTCAGCAATGGCGTCTCGCCCGCGTGCTCCGTCGTTGCTTCCAGCGACTCCCAGCGGATCAGCCGGCGACGACGCAGCGCCGACACCGCGCGCCAGTAGGCTGCATTGAAGAGCCAGCGCCGGATGGCCTCTTCGTCACCCTGCCCATCGAACGGGGCAGCGGCTCGCTGCACTGCGCGCCAGGCATCAACAAAGACATCCTGCACGAGATCACGCGCTTGCTCATTGTCGCTGATGAACCCACGCACGAAGCCGTAGAGTGGCCACTGGAAGCGGTTGAGCAGGTTGGCAAACGTTCCAGGCGTCAGCAGTTTTGGCGCGGAGGTGTCGTTCATGTCTGCCTTTCGGCTCCCCTTTCATCCAATGTCCCAATGGCCACTTCACCACGATCAACGAGTAACAATCAGCGCGCTGCGCCCTGCGATTTTCCCCTTCGCCAGAGTATCCGCACGAACGCTGCATTTGGGGACAGGAATATAGATGAAAAATGGAGGACACAGAATAAAGATAGAAAAATAGAAAGATATATGCTACGTCATGAATGGTACACTGGTAGTGTCGCGTGCGGCGCTTTGAGAACTTTTGTGGACATTGATGAAGAGAGCGGCAAACCAATGAGTGGGCGTATCAACATCGTGCAGGGTGACATTACAAAACTGGCGGTGGACGCCATTGTCAACGCCGCCAATTCCTCGCTCCTGGGCGGCGGCGGCGTAGATGGCGCTATTCACCGCGCCGCCGGGCCACAACTCGTGGAGGAGTGCCGCACACTCGGCGGCTGCCCCACCGGCGAGGCGCGCATCACCCGTGGCTACCGGCTGCCCGCGCAGTATGTCATCCATACGGTCGGCCCGGTGTGGGACGGCGGCGCATATGGTGAGGCGAACCTATTAGCGAACTGCTATCGCAACAGCCTGGCGCTGGCCGTCGAGCGAGGCATCCAGACGATTGCGTTTCCGGCGATCAGCACCGGCATCTTTGGCTATCCCATTGCGGACGCCACTCGCATCGCTATCCGCGAGACGCTGCACTTCCTGGCGAACCACGAGACGCCGGCGCAGGTCACATTCGTCTGTTTCGGCGACGAGGTCTATCATGCCTATCAGCGCCTATTGGCTGAGGCAGAGCGTGAAACTGGAGAGAAAGACGAGTCAATGTGATGGCTGAAGCGATGCAATATAGTGCCTATAGTGCATCGGCGCTCTGGCGCAACCTGCTGGTTCCTGGTATGGACTATTGCGCGCTCTGGCACGACAACCATACATGGCAATTGGAAGGCGAAGTTGTACAACTCTTTGCGGGGCAGCCAGGGCAGGCAAGCTATCAAGTGCAGTGCGATGATCGCTGGCACACCCGTGCCGTCTCAATCGAACTGGACATCAGTGGCGTCCGCCGCTCTCTCTATCTCACCGTTGCCGAAGGTCGCTGGTATGCTGGATCGGAAGAGTTGACCGCCCTGCGCGGTTGCGTGGATGTTGATTTGGGTTTGACGCCCGCTACCAATACGTTGCCCATCCGCCGCATCGCACCGGCAGTTGGCGACCACTGCGACGTAGTAGCCGCCTGGGTGTCCTTTCCAGCGTTGCAAATTGAGCCGCTTGTTCAGCGGTATACGCACCTGGAAGCCATACGCTATCGTTACGAAACATTTGACACCAGTGATATGCGCGGCGCGCCAGCCTTTTCCGCCGAACTAACCGTAGACCACGACGGTCTCGTCGTGGAGTATGCTGGCTGGTGGGAGCGCGTAATCGCATGAGCGGGCAATGAGTACGAGCTACACTGGCGGCTAGATACAGGGCAACCCTGCGTGAATGTGAACGTATCTGGACATATGGACATATGTGTGAGTTCTATTCGAGAGAAGGGGCGAACAGCAATGGAAGACTGGAAACTGGATCGCATTGGCTCGGCGGAGCGTGGCGAGAATCCGATGGTGATGGCGCATATGCGGAGTGGCTTCGCCGTGATCGGCGATACGCAGTTCTTGCCCGGCTATTGTGTGCTGCTGGCCTCGCCTAAAGTGGAGTCGCTCAATGACCTTACCCCGGAGCAGCGCGCGCAGTTCCTGGAGGATATGACGATACTCGGCGATGCCGTGGCCGAAGCCTGCCAGCCGGTAGAGCGCATGAACTACGCCATCATCGGCAATAATCATCGCTATCTACTGGCGCATATCTTCCCCCGCTATGCCGGTGAATACGCGGAATATTTCAGTCAATCGCCTTTCAATTATCCACGCGAAAAATGGTACGCGCCGCAGTATCACTATAGCGACGAGCAGCACGGTGAGCTGCGGGCGCGCATCACCGAGGCGCTGCAACGTCGTATGGGATAGTCCTTATCTCGTTTATCTCGTTCCAGTTCGTCTTCGTCACTCTATCTTGCGCAACAACGCGCGGGCTGGCGCGCCGTCGCTGCCGATGATTTTGAGTGGCAGGCAGAGCAACTCATAGGTTCCCGCCTGCACCTGTGTAAGGTTCAATCCTTCGATAATCCAGATGCCCGCGCCCAGCAGCGCGTGATGCGTCTCAGCGCCATCTTTGAAGTAGCCACCGACCGAAAGATAATCTATCCCGACCGTCTGGATGCCGACCTCTGCCAAATAGTGCGCGGCCTCGTGTGAGATATAGACGAAATCCTTCACGAACTCGTCGGTCTCCCAGCAGCGCGGCGAGTTGCGTGTCTTCAAGAGGATGCGTTCGCCGCGCTGAATGTTATAGGGTTTGAGTTCATCGGGCTTCACCGATTCAGGATCGTGGATTTCCAGGACACGCGCTGGCCCCATCGTCGCAGTGAGCGGCAGCGTCTCGATGCCGTTGCCGCCCGGTATGAAGTGCGCGGGCGCATCCATATGCGTGCCGTTATGCACGCTCGTGGTGATGGCGGATACGTTGGCCGCGTCGCCGCGATCAATCGCCAGCGTATGCGTGCGCTCGAACGCCTGGTTATCCGGCCAGTGCGCCATACCATTGTGCAGCGGCGCCGACACATCCAGCCAGCCGCCGGTGATATCTGTCTCGTTCGCTTTCGTCGTTTCGTTCGCCATTAGTGTTTCTCCTCGTTAACCGCTCGTTGATTCCGCGCTACATTTACATATGAGAAGAAGCTTGGCGTTTTTGATTGAGAACAGAAGCGACTTTCTTCTCAAAAGCCTCTCTGACAGCATCTATTTTCCATCGCACTCGTTCGCGTTTCTTGGCAAGAATCTGCTGAAGTTCTGTTTCTACTGCCTTCACAACGTCATCAGGGCTACCCTGTGCATGTAAGATGAGGTCATTCATAGTTGCTGGCGCATGTTCACGGCTGGTCGTACTATTGCAGAAAGAGCAGGCTGTAACAGTGTTAGCTGCTTCGATCCGTTTCGCAAGCTCCCTTACCTGCAACTGAGGCAAGTCGGGAAATCGCTGAGCAACAACCTCTTGGATTTCTTTCAAATAACCACCCTGTGACTCACCGATGATATGCTCCCAGGTGAACTGTCGCCAGAGATCAAAGTCTACAGTCGAACCAGCATTGCAGCCGCAAAGTTGGCATATCCCAGCGCTACGCTCGTGGACCTGTTGAGCATAACCAAAAAGCGATGAACAATTGTGTGCATTGTAGGGCTTATCCATAGTTATTCCTCTCAGTCTAAGAAAGTGGTATAGCCTTTCAGCACTGCAAATGCCAAAGGCCATTGCAACCGCACTATAGACTAAAGTATCACAAGCTATACCCCTATGAATTTGCCTGACACCCCTATTCCAGATATTCCATCTGCTCCAACTCCTTGCCTTTGGTCTCGCGGATGAAGCGCAGGACGAAGAGGAACGAGAGAATCGCTGAGGCGGTGTAGAGGCCGTAGGCGAGACCCAGGCTGGCCGATTGCAGCGGCGGGAAGGTGGTCGAGACGATGAAGTTGGCGATCCATTGCGCCGCCGCCGCCACCGAGAGCGCAATCGCGCGAATGCGGTTGGGAAACATCTCGCCGAGCAGCACCCAGACCACCGGCCCCCAGGAGAAGCCGAAGAACACCACAAAGAGGTTCGCCGCCACCAGCGCAATCGGCCCAGTCGCGCCGTTGAGGATGGGCTGGCCGGCGCTGTTGAGCGGCGCCGTGCCAAAGATCAGCGCCAGCGTGCCCAGCGTCACCGTCATGCCCGCCGAACCGACCAGGAGCAGCGGTCTCCGCCCCACATGGTCTATCAGCGAGATGGCGATAAAGGTCGTCAGGATGTTGATGACGCTGGTGATAACGGTGATGGCCAGCGAACTACTCTCCGAGAAGCCGACGGCATGCCACAGTACGCTCGAATAATAGAAGATGACGTTGATGCCTACAAACTGCTGGAATACCGAGAGGATGATGCCAGTCCAGACAATCGGCAGGAGACCAAAACGCCCGCCGACCAGATCACCGAGCCTGGAGCGCCGTTCGGTGGCGAGTGTCTTCTGAATCTCCGCCACTTTGCCTGGCGCTTCTTCACCGATGATCGTCTGCAATATGCCTTCCGCCTCATCGTTCCGGCCCCGGGCGACGAGGTAGCGCGGCGATTCAGGGATGAGCAGGGCGAGCAAGCCATAGGCCGCAGCGGGAATCATCTCCGCCCAGAACATCCAGCGCCAGGCGGGCGCATTCAGCGCAAAGATGTCATCAGGCGAGCCAGCGATGGTGGCGATGGCATAGTCGCTGAGCAGGGCGATGAAGATGCCGGTGACGATGGCAAGTTGTTGCAGTGACCCCAGCCGCCCGCGCATGCTGGCCGGCGCAACCTCAGCGATGTAGGCCGGTGAGACGACGCTGGCGACGCCGACCGCGACGCCGCCGATGAAGCGCCAGATGCTGAAATCCCAGATGGCGTTCGCTATGCCGGTACCAAAGGCGCTGACGAAGAAGATCACGGCGGCGCCGATCATCATGCGCACGCGCCCAAAGCGGTCCGCCAGCGAGCCAGCGAACCACGCGCCCACTGCGGAGCCGATCAGCGCGGCGGAGACGGAGAGGCCCAGCACAAACGGTCCGGCGCTGAAGGCGCGTTGCACCGAGGCCACCGCGCCGTTGATGACGGCAGTGTCGAAGCCGAAGAGAAAGCCGCCGAGCGCAGCGACCACTGCAATCAGGGTGACACGCGAGGTCTGTTGTTGCCGTTGGTGCCGTGGCACCGTTCTCAGTTCGCTCATCTGTCTCCTCCACATCGAGGGTTGCGCGTCCTGCCCCTGCGCTGGAGCCGCCGATCTGGATAACGCCCGGATTTCGCCAAGCTTGACTAGCCACGTCCCGCGCTAGTGTTGATGCTGTTGTTGGGTCGGCAGAACGTCAATGAAGATTTTGATGGCATCCGCGTTTTCGTTGAGATTGCGCACCATATCTGCGTAGTTTTCCAGCCCGCGCACCGGCGTCGTCAGCAACTTTGCCAGCCAGCCGGGATACGTTGCCTCGGCGGCCAGCAGGTCGTTGACGCCGCTGACGAAATCGGCGTGCGAGGCGTTGACGGTGCCAAACATCACCTTGTTGCCCAGCACGAACCCCTGGTTGATGCGATCTGCTGGAATCTGGGCAGTCGTCTCGCCACCAGTGACGCTTTCCAGCACCAGCACGCCATTGGCGGCCAGCGCATCAGCCGCCGCCTCGAAGATCAGTGGACTATGGCCGCTCGCCTCGATGATGAGGTCGAACTCGCCGTACTGCGCAGCGACCTGAGCGAGCGTCTGCGTCTTTGAGCTGATATACCGGCCACCAATCTCCTCGATGAGATCAGCCTTGAGATTGGGCGGCTTCTTGCGCGAATAACAGACCACTTCCATCCCGCGCAACCGTAGCGCCAGCGCCGCCAGCAGGCCGATTGGCCCGGCCCCCAGCACGGCGGCGCGTTGTGGTTCCCAAACTTTGAGCCGCCGCTGTATCTCGAACGTCTGGTTGATGCCTTTTTCAGAGACGGAGAGCGGTTCCAGCAGCACGCCCACCTCACGCAGCGAGTCTGGCAGCGGCACGAGATAGGCAGCATCTTCGACGTAATATTCCGCCAGATAGCCGTGGCGCAGGTTGATGCCGCGCTCATAGTAGGTGTTGTCGGTTGTCATGTCCTGAAGGCCGATCTGGTCGTAGACGCTGTTACCGGGGCGTCGCACCGTCGCCACCACATAGGTGCCGGGGGCCAGAGTCGCGGGCACATTTGGCCCTACCTCGACGACTCGGCCCAGGTTCTCGTGTCCAATGATGAGGTAGCGTGACCCCTCCGGCGCCTGTCCGTATTTCGCCTCGTTGATTTCTTTATCGGTGCCGCAGGCGCCCACACGCACCACCTGCACCAGCACTCCACGCCCGCCGGGAATATCGCTGACCTTTGGCTTAGGCACATCTTCGAGGTGCAGCGAATCAGGTGTGCCGGGATAGACGGCGATGGCTTTCATATGGCGCTCTCCTCCAATTCCTTCGGTGCTGCGGCGCTCAGACGCATCTGTAGACCAAACTCGCGCCTATTCCTGTGGTTTCGGCAAGAAGTACACCACCAGTCTCCACTCCCGCAGCGCACTAGACCGGCATCCATCGCATCGTGCATAATGCCAGGGTGACGAGCGCAGAAGAGGGCAACGATGGCAAAGCGGCAATTCAGCGCATAGATGACTGCGATGACTGATGAGGGGCGCGATGAGTGATGATGAGGTACTGCGGCAGATGGCGAACGCGAGCAGCGACGACCCAAACGCTTTGCGCGGGCGGCGCGTGCTGGTGATGGGGCTTGGCTTGCTGGGCGGTGGAGTCGCGGCGGCGCGCTACGCCGTGGAGCAGGGCGCGGCTGAAGTGGTGGCGACCGATCTGCGCGCTGAAGATATACTTGCTCCGAGCATCCAGAAATTAGCTGGGTTGCCGGTTCGCTACGTGCTGGGCCGGCACGAGACCAGCGATTTCGAGCGCGCCGATGTTGTTGTGCGCAATCCCGGTGTGCGGCGCGATTCACCCTATCTGGCGGCGGCCAGCGCGGCGGGGGCACGGATCGAGATGGAAATTGCCTGGTTCTTCCGCGCCTGCCGTGGCAAAATTGCTGGCGTCACGGGGACGCGCGGCAAAAGCACCACGACGATGCTGCTGCACACCATTCTCACGGAGGCGGGGATGGAGCCGTTGCTGGGCGGCAATCTCGGCGGCATCGAGACGCTGTCATTGCTGCCGCAGATCACGCCGGAACGCTGGGTGGTGCTGGAACTGGGCAACTGGATGCTGGAAGGCTTGCATCCAATCCGTCGCAGCCCACAGCTTGCCATCTTCACCAATCTGCTGCCCGATCACCTCAACGCCTACGACTCGATGGAGGAATATGGCGAGGCGAAGTCGAGCATTTTCCGTTATCAGGGAGCGGGCGACATTGCCATCTTCAATGCGGAAAACTCGTATACTCGCGCCTACGCGGAGCAGGCGCCTGCTGAGCATGTCTGGCTCTACACGCCGGAGTTCAGCGTTGCCTCACCACGCGGCGCACCGCATGACGAACGGCTCTTCCTCTACCGCGATGACATTCAGTTGCGCGGCGAACACAACTTGGGCAATGTGCAGGCGGCGACGCTGGCTGCCGAACTGCTCGGCATCACTCCAGAGACGATTCACCGCGCGGTGGCTGGGTTTCATGGCGTGCCACACCGGCTGGAAACGGTGCGCGAACTGGATCGCGTGCTGTATGTGAACGACAGCGCCAGCACCGCGCCCGTCGCCGGCGTTGCGGCGCTACGTAGCTTCAGTGAACCCATCGTGCTGATCGCTGGCGGCAACAGCAAGAACCTCGATATGCGTGAATACGCCGAGGCGATTGCGGCGCGGGTCAAGCGTGTGGTGCTGCTGGCGGGCAACGCTTCAGATGAGTTCGCGGCGGCCATCCGTGCGGCAGCGCAGCAACAGGGGCGACCAGACCCGGTGATTGGCCCGCTGGATGATCTGGCGCGCGCAGTGGATGAGGCGCGTGCGGCGGCGACTGCTGGCGATGTGGTGCTGCTCTCACCAGGATTCACCAGCTTTGGTATGTTCCTGAACGAGTTCGACCGGGGCAACCGCTTCCGCGAGCTGGTGCTGGCGCTGTAATCAGTGGGTAAGCTGACGCACTCCCTCTCTACACTCCCCTCTCCCGCGCACGGGGGAGGGGCTGGGGGTGGGGGCTTTTACTCGGTGAGCAGGCGCACCAGCGGCGCCAGCGCCTTGCCCAATTTCTGATGCTCACTCGCCTCCCAATGGACGCCATCTACTTCGCTCGATGTGACGCACTGCGCCGTGTCGAAGAACTCACACTGATACTCGCCGGCAATGCGCTGGTAGTATTCGGCCAACCGGCGCGACTTCTCCAAGCCGCCCGCGAACGACTCCGCCCATTCATCGGGAATCGTGGCAATGGGTGGCGGCGCGAGCAGCAGGATATCGGGCGCGGTGCCGTTGGGTCCGGCGGTACTCCGCTGGATCATCTCCACCAGCACGCCGAGACCCAGCGAAATCTCCAGCGGCGAGACGTTATAGCGCGCCTGGATATCGTTGGTGCCAAGCATCAGGATCACCAGGTCCACCGGGCTGTTGGATTGCAAGCAGGGCATCAGATAGTCTTTGCCGCACTTGTAGGGTTCGAGCGGGTCCTGAAAGACAGTGGTGCGCCCCGGCAGTCCCTCCTCGATCACAGCGTAGCTGTGGCCCAACGCCACACGCAGGACGCCCGGCCAGCGTTCGTTATAGTCATAGCGCAGACCGTTCGCTGGATTGAATCCCCAGGTATTCGAGTCGCCATAGCACAATATCGTCTTCAACACATGCTCTCTCTCTATCTCACTGGCTCATGTTCAGTCTAGAGCCGGCTATAAAGACTCAGCCCCCAATCGCTTGAAATGGCCCAGAGTACAAGATGAGCAGGACAGGAGGCCGCCAGGAGCGGCCCTCATCATTGATCCAAAGGGGGCGGTCCTATTGCTCCAAGCGTACAAATAGCGGCAGCTTCCCCGCAGCATTTCCGTTCAGCTTGACCTCGATGATGTAAATGCCCTCGTCATTGAACACAGGCGTGAGGTGCTCGTCAACGGTGGCAGCACCCAATTGGCTGCTGCTTAGTTTCTTGAATGGTCGCAACTCCATGGACTTTGGTGGCGTAGAAAGCACAGGACCAGTCAATGCTGAGATATCCTGTAGGGCATCTGTACGACTGACCTCTCTAATCTCCACCTGCGTAGATACCATGCCATATCCGCATATGATCATTCGCACTATAAACGGTACTGGGGCCGGAAAGCGGCCAACCGCTACCGTATTGCCAAGCGACTCGAACGACCTGAGAGAAGCGGGGAGGCGGAGTGCATCCCAAAAGGGTTCCTCCTGGCATAAATCAGCAATGCGATAGACATCAGCACCTGTTACTTCTCTAGAAGTGGTGTATGAGCGAATCGGACTATCGCTGGTAGTTTCCCCTAATTGCGCTTTCCCTTGACTCGCACTGTGAAAGGGCGTCCTTCTCTCAGCCTGAAATTGCCTACCCCGCTCAGAATCAGCTAAACCTTGTATCTTGTGTTTTCCGATAATCATGAGCGACTGAATCCAAGGCTGACCAGGCGATGTCATAGCTCGAACCTTCCGTTGTTAATATGTTCGTAGCTACAGTGCATAGCCAGAAACACTACCGGAGAGATCTATGGTGCCGCCATTTGGATAATCCGCAATAACAGCACTCGTCATTTCGTATACCGCTGCGTCTCCATCGTTCCAGCATCCCGTTTCATCACCAAGGTACGACAACCACTGGTTCGAGTCAAGGTTAAAACCATCAATGTAAGCCCCGCCATAATAGAGACCTCCGACCAATATCATTTGGGCGTTAGGAGTTGGCTGTGCTGACGCCGCGCCGTAGGCGCATGTGAAGTGGTCATTATAATAGAGAAACGTGAGGGATATAGTCAACGTCATCAGGTCACTTCCCTGATGACCATGAAGCGTAATATCCGGTAAATTGCCCGATACCTTCCCATGACCCACATATAAGGTGTTGGAAACCACTCTTGTTGTCACACCAGACAGACCAAGCAGTTGTTGTAGGTCATAGAGCTGTTCAGTGCCATGTGACGTGCGTATCACCTTTATGGGACTCGGTCCTGCACCTGCAGCTTGGGCGGGCGCCGTTCCAGCGAACTGAAGAACTACCATCAATAGAAGAACAAAAACGGGAGCCAAACGTGAAACCTTACGAGAAGCCACTAGCATGTCGTTTCCTCCTGATGAGATAGGAAAAATCCAATCTCCGCCCTAATAGATCCTGCATTCAAACAAACGGGAGATCCTGCATTCAAACAAACGGGAGATCCTGCATTCAATACGCACTACACAACAATTATCCGACGAACCGAGTTTAGCAGAGATCGCTTCATTTGTCAACAGCTCTTGCATGGAGTGTGTTAGGAACTCTACTTTGAATCGGCTGAAATGGCGTAGAATCAACAATGAAAAGAGCTGGAGATTGCCAGAAACGGCACGTCTCGCCGCAATCGAGAACGAGCGCAACAATGAAGCACCAATTTCCCCGCATGTGTCAGCACGTTACACTGGCATCATTCCTGCCGTTTCTTCACGTACTACTACTGGCCACACGGTGACGCAACCGGATAACGAGAGGAATCGCACCATGTCTCAACACGATCCAAACCAGTCAACCCAGTCAAACCAGTCAAACCAGCCCAATCAACCACAGCCGGACGAGGAGCCTACAGATCAACAACGGTATGGCCAGAGCGATGAGTTTGCGCAGCAGGGAACGCTCGCGGAGGGCTACGACCAAAGCGAGCAGATGGGTGAAAGCGAATGGTCAGCAGAGCGGTATGCAAATCAAGCTGGCAAGGTTGATCGCGCCACCCTGGATGAAGGGGAGGCGCAAAGCGGCCAACAGGCCAGCGATATTGACCGTATGGTTGGTGGCATGATTGGTGAAGATGAAGATGAGG
This sequence comes from Chloroflexota bacterium, assembly GCA_021323855.1. Taxonomy (GTDB): domain Bacteria; phylum Chloroflexota; class Ktedonobacteria; order Ktedonobacterales; family JADMIN01; genus JAJPKE01. Next base: position 36,812 of record JAJPKE010000001.1, read on the forward strand.
CCACCAAAGACCAAAGGTGACATGAACCCGCGCTCCCGTTTGGAAATGACATACTATTGCTATTGGCTGAGAGGCCAATGAGAGCAAACATGAGAGGGAGCGAACGAATGACCGACGAAGAGATTCTTCAGCAGATCAACAAAGAGACCAATGAAGAGCATGAATTGCTGCATGCCGCCGAGCATGGCGGCATTGACGAGTCGCAGCACGCCAGGCTCGCAGAACTCAAAGTGAACCTGGACCAACTCTGGGATTTGCTGCGCCAGCGCCGCGCCCTGCGCCATGCGGGGCTGAATCCCAATGAGGCAAAGGAACGCCCCGCCTCGACGGTCGAACACTATAAACAATAGCCGCGCTAGCTTGTCAATGAATTTCCGCGACGGGATGCAACAGCACCAGCGGAATCTCACGGCTCACGCCCGCCTGGTAGCGATGGAATTGCGGACCTTCGGTTTCCAGCCGCTGCCAGAGGCGTGCTCGCACTTCTGGTGAGGCTGTCGTGGCAGTGGCGTGCAGGCGACGCTGTTTCACTTGAATCTCCACCCGTGGATTGGCGATGAGATTGAGATACCAGGCGGGTGGATACTCTTTACCATAGTTTGAGCCTACCACAAAGAAATCGTCACCATCCTTGAAATAGGTGATCGGGATAGTGTGAGCTATTCCTGATTTGCGCCCGGTCGTCGTCAGCAGCAAGATACGCGCCGGCCCAAGCCAGTGACCAATGAAACCGCCGGTCAAGCGGTAGAGGCGAATATGCAGGCCGAGCAGCCAGCGCACTCTGGCAGAGACATGCCTGGATTGCCGGGAAGATGGAGTGTGTTGGGAGGATGCGGAGGATGGTGTATAGGTCATCTCGTTAGAGCCAGCCTTTCTGCTCGGCGCGCACGGCGGCTTCGACGCGCGTGCTGGCGTTCACTTTCTGCATGGCAGTCGAGAGATAGTTGCGCACCGTGCCCTCGGTGAGCGCCAGCGCAGAGGCAATCTCCAGGTTGTTTGCGCCCTGCTGCACCAGTCGCAGCACCGCCTGCTCGCGCTCGGTGAGGGGATTGTCACCCTCGCTGAGCGCCGCCGCCGCCAGCAGCGGGTCCACCACGCGCTCGCCCGCCATCGCTCGCCGGATCGCCATCGCCAGTTGCGCAGCGGGCGCGTCCTTGACGAGAAACCCCACCACGCCATGCTCCATCGCCCGGCGTAGATATCCTGGGCGGCCAAACGTCGTCAGAATCAGCACTTTGCAGGTTGGCAGATGCGTATGTAGCTCCGCCGCCGCCTCGATGCCCGTCGCGCCTGGCATTTCGATGTCGAGCAGCGCCACATCCGGCCTGGCTTCCAGCGCCGCCGCCAGCACCTCATCACCGCGCCCGACCTCAGCGACAATCGTGATATCCTGCTCGCGGTTGAGCAGGGCCACCAGCGCCCCACGCACCATGCCCTGATCTTCCGCCAACAACACGCGAATCATGAGATTGCTCCTGTCGCTTCCTCCGGATGCCGTTCCACCGTCCGCTTATCGCTCTTTGCCTGTGTTGGTTGCACTGGCAACGTCACCGCCAAGCGAAATCCGCGTCCGTCAAGCGATACAGCTTCGTATTGGCCGTCCAGCACCGCCACACGCTCACCGATGCCGCGCAACCCATTGCCGCCGCTACCATTCTGGCCCGGCGCGCCACGTCCATCATCTGTGATGGTCATGCGCACGCTGCCATCCTGGCGCGTGAGCGAGACAATACAATGCTTTGCGCGGCTATGGCGAATAACGTTGGTGACACCTTCACGCACCACCCAGGTCAGCAACGCCTCACTGGCAGGTGATAGCGTGCCTGCCTCGTCCTGCACGATACACTGGATGCCAGCGGCGGCCAGCAGTTCATGCGCGCGCTGGAGTTCGTTCGCCAGCGTTGATTGCCGGTAGCCGGCCACCGCCTCGCGTACCTCCTGCAAGGCGGTGCGCGCCGCCGCTTCCACCTCGCGCACCTCGCGCTGCGCCTGCTCCGGGTCTTCGGGAATGAGTTGACCGGCCAGTTCGCTTTTCAGGGTGATGAGCGAGAGGGTATGTCCCAGCAGATCGTGCAAATCGCGTGCGAAGCGCAGCCGCTCCTCAGAGACGGCGAGCCGCGCAATTTCGCGCCGCGCCAGCCGCAACTCGCGATTGGTGCGCATCGCCCAGCTAAAATAAGAAACTGCTACTCCAACCACTAGAACGAGAAAAAGCATCTCAGCTATCGTTCCTGGCGGAACAGTAGATATTCCGCCAACGATCACCACCAGCAGCATCAGGCCGCCAATGACGAACGCAGTCTGGCGCGCGGTCAGCCGCCCGGCGACGCTGGCGCTGGTAAAGATGTAGCCTCCCAATCCCCATGCGCCCTGCACAAAGGGCAGAATCGTACTCAATAGCGCCAGCAACGCCGCGGGTATCCACCAGCGCGGCTCATTGGGAGCGTCCAGCGGCATACGGGTCAGGCGATAGGCTTCGTGCCAGGTGGCCCAGAGATAGGTAGCAACGAACAGCGCCAGGCCGCAGATGGAGGCAACGCGCTGAAAGGAGGGCGGCATCTGCACGATGGCAATCACCGGCTGGATGAGAAACGGCAGCCACATGAGCCAGATGACCCATAACAGATAAGGCGAGATGCTATCGCTAGTATTGGGTGGCTCATCATGAGTCACAGAGATATCTGGCCGCATGGGAACGCTCGCTTTGCTGGATGACATGACCTCAATGATGCTTTATATACCATCTTAAGCCCCCACCCCCAGCTCCTCCGCTTCGCTCATCGCCTCCTCCGCACTGCCTAGCAGTGCTTCCATGCTTCGCATGGCGGAGGCTCATCCCCGTGCGCGGGAGAGGGGTGCCAGAGAATCCTCACCCCTGGCCCCTCTCCTTGCGAGGAGAGGGGAGCGCAGATCGCCGCTGACTCCCCTTTATTTATTCACGCCGGTGACGTAATAGCCGATGGCGTAGGCGATGACGGCCCAGAGAAAGCCAATGGCCATCAGCAACGAGCTGAAATCATGCCCATAGTTCATGAAGCTGGCGCCGTTGAAACCCGCCGCCATGATGCCGAACAGTCCGAATGCTCCGGCGATGATCCAGGCGCGGCGGCGCGCAGCGATGGCAAGTCCCAGGATCACCAGCGCATCCAGGAACAAGAGCAGGCCAATGATAGCATGGAATTTGAGCGCTGCCGCGCCGTTTGCGAGCGCCCAGGCCACACCCTGCGCCACGCCGGAGAAATATTCCGGCGCATTGGCCCCAGGATGCGCGTCGGGGATCTGCACGAAGAAGTTGACCAGCATGCCAACCAGGAACTGCGTCGCCAGCAGAATGAGGATGAGCAAAGCCAACGGACGCAGCCAGCGCGACTCCGCGCGCCTGGGCGTTGGGCGAGAAATGGTATCCTGCATCGAGTGATCTGCTCCAATCTACCTGTCTACATCTACAGCGGTGGTGCGCCTGCCATCGAGCGCCAGGCGCACCGTTTATCAGATGCTCTATCGTGAAGATGATTACCGCACTTTTGCCGCCCGCCGGACGAAGAGCGCGGCCAAGACCAGGAAGGCCACCGCCCAGATGACGAGGACAATCGGGCTGGCGAGTTCGGGCGCCTGCCCGTTGGCGATGCGCCAGCCGAGGTCTGCGGCGTGATAGGTTGGTAGTGTCTTGGCTATCGAGAGCATCGTGCTGGGTAGGATCGCCGGTGGCACCCAGAGGCCGCCCGCCGCCGTCAGCACCATATAGAGGCCATAGGTCACGCCAAAAGCGGTCGTTTCGTTGGTGACATAGCCCAGTGCGATGCCGAAGATCGCGAAGGGCCAGACGCCGACCCACATAGACAGGATGATGGCGACCCATTCACCAAACGAGAGTGAAACCCCGTGTACGATGACGCCGGTAGCGTAGACCAGCAGCATCGCTGGCAATGCGAAGAGAATCGCCACCAGCGCGCGCCCGATCAGCACCTTCCAGGGAGAGATTGGCAGCAGTTGCAGGTTGCGCACCCAGCCGTTGCTGCGCTCGTTGGCGATGCGCGGCCCCGTCGCCACCAGGCAGGCCCAGATGCCGCCATAGACCGCCATCGCAATCATAATCTCCACATTGCCGGAGAGCGTGCCGGGCGCGTGGGGACTCGACCCGAACAGCCCCGAAAAGAGCAGGTAGAAGCCAATCGGCACGACGATGCCCAGGAAGAGATAGAGCGGATCGCGCAGCGTCCGCCGCAGTTCCGCGCCGGCATAGCCCTTGAAATCGTTCATTGCGCCACTCGCTTTCCGTCCATGTAGCTCATTCATCGCCTGTGCCGTTTGTGCCGTCTGTGTCGCTGTTATCGTGGTCATTTGGCTGCCTCTTTCTCTCTGTGAACGAGATTGATGAAGGTTTCTTCCAGGTCGTTGCTCTTGACTTCCAGGGCGCGCCAGGGAATGTTGCTGCTGACCAGCGCGCGCACCGTCGCATCGGCATCGCGCGTGTGGAGGATCACGCGCTCACCCTGCATGTCGCGCTGGAAGACGCCCGGTAGTTGTTCCAGCCAGCGCGCTGCGGCGGCGTTGTCTACGCTGCCGGCGTCGAGCCGGGTAAAGGCGACCCGTGGCTCGCCGTAGCGTTGCTGAATCTCCTGCACGGTGCCATCTTCGAGGATGCGCCCGGATGCGATGATGACCAGACGTGAAGCAAAGGTTTCCGCTTCTTCGAGATAGTGCGTGGCGAAGAGAATGGTGTGGCCCTGCTCGGCGTAGGCGTGCATGCTCGCCCAGAACTCGCGGCGCGCCTCCACGTCCATCGCGGCGGTCGGCTCATCCAGCACCAGCAATTCCGGCTCGCCGGCAATTGCCATCGCGAAGCGCACGCGCTGCGTCTGCCCGCCAGAGAGGCGGTCTACGCGGCGGTTCTCCAGCCCGCGCAGCCCGGCCAGTTCCAGCAGTTGCTCTTTGGGCAGCGGCGCCGGATGCAGTCCGCGCACGAAGTCGAGGAATTCGCCGACATGCACGCCGGGCATCAGCTTGCCCTCTTGCAGCATCGCGCCCATGCGGCTATGGCGAATCGCCTCGGCGGGGGAGCCGCCGAAGACTTCAATCGTGCCAGCCGTCGGCTCGATCAGTCCCAGCAACATGCCAATCGTGGTGGATTTCCCGGCACCGTTCGGGCCGAGCAGCGCAATCGTCTCGCCACGATGGATATCTAGATCAATGCCCTTCACCGCCTGGACGGTGCCATACGTTTTGACGAGTCCGCGCAGGCGCACGATAGGTTCAGCAGGTTCAGCGTTCTCGCGCTGGTGGTTCATGATCGTCTCCGTTGTCTTTGTTATCTTCGCTGTCTTCGCTGTGGGAGGAAGCATCACTGCCGTCATCGAATCAACTCCTCTCAATACCCTTGATGACATATGGCTCGTATATGTGTGTGGATGATCGCCGTCATCACCGGCGACACTTCAAGTCTACGGTGAGGCTCGTGATTCGCGTAGTGTCGTATCTCATCACTTTCAGATGACAACTATCATATCCGCCCGTCTGGTTAGGTGGATGGATCTCATCAGAGAGAGGTCACAGTGATACCAGCTCAGCAGATGCGGTTGGTATCACTGTTGCTAGTGTTTTCGGAGTGAGCTATCCAGTGGCGGCGCAGGGTCGCTCGCGTGGCCGTACTGATAGTAAGATGAACCTGTGAGCTACCTATTGAGGCAGCGACCGGATAAAGTGAGGTGGCAAAAATGACGTCTGAACCATCCGAACAGCAGAATCAAACCGGCGATTTCCTTGAGCAACGTTGCGCCGACTGTGGAGCGGTCATCAGCGCGGCAGAGGTGTCCGGCGCGCGCTGCGTCCGCTGCGGCGAACCTTTCTGCCGGGATTGCGCGCGCGCGCAGATCGAGCGCGAAGAGCCGATGGTCTGCGTCGCCTGCTGGGAAAGCGAACACCTCGCCAGCGCAGAATAAGCGCATCTCCGCTAGAATATTATTTCCAGTGTAGCGCCTGCTATACTGCCAGCGAAGCGTGCATCATTGCACGAGACGGCGATTGATCGTATTCGTTGCTATTCCACCTGATTCCTGTTATAATAGCCACAAAGCGTGGACTGCTGGCTGGTAGTAGCCTGCGGATAAAAAAGGCGAAAGGGCGGGTGGATTCGATGGCAACCTCACGCAAAACCGGAGGGCGGCAAAACGCTCAGACACAAAGCGCCCAAGCAGATCAGGCAGATCAGGCAGACCAAGAGGCCCAGGCAAACCAGGCAAACACGGAAGCGCCCGCGCCGGTGAAGAAGCGCCGTGGACCTGAAGCGGGAACCGAAAAGGCGAAACGTGGTGGCCAGAGTGTCAAAGAACGGTATGGCTCGGAGTTCTACTCGCAGATTGGCACCAAAGGCGGGCGCACGGTCAAAGAGCAGTATGGCTCAGAGTTTTATATGACCATCGGCGCGAAGGGCGGCAAAACGACCCGCGACACGATGGGCAAGGACTTCTATGCGCGCATCGGTCGCCTGGGCGGGCAGCGCGGCAAAGGGCACCCCAAGCTCCAGGCGCGCGATAGAGAAATGTTCGGCAAAAAATAGTCTCTAACCGGCGCTTGATATTTCTCCCCACCTCCTGTACAATGCTGCTCGATTGGGCAGCATTGTGTCGTCTGCAAAGCCAACGATTTATACGTATAGCCGGCCAGCGGCAGCAGAGGAAACGCTAGGGGAGGAGCATCATGGCGGGGAAACTGGAAGGCGTTCAGCTCGGCAATTGCCGCCTGCTCAAGCGCATCGGCAGCGGTGGCATGGGTGAGGTCTATCTTGCCGAGCAGATGCCGCTCGAACGGCAGGTTGCCGTCAAAGTGTTGCGTGGGACGGGCGGCGTCTTTGCCGCCGAACCAGACGCGGAGGCGTTGGAACTCTTCACCCGCGAGGCACGCGCCGTCGCCGCGCTCGACCATCCCTATATCCTGCCGCTCTATGACTTTGGCGAGCAGGATGGCATTGCGTTCCTCATCATGCCCTATATGCCGGAGGGGTCACTGGCGGACTTGATTGCGCCAGGGGCAAGCCAGCGATTGCGGCTGCCGCTGCCGCCTGCGCTCGTCTGTGAATTGCTGCGCCAGGTCTCCAGCGCGCTTCAGTTTGCCCACGAACACGGTGTCATTCATCGCGATGTAAAACCCGGCAATCTGCTCGTCCGGCAATTTCCTAGAGATGATGCGCTGGACACGCTGACCACCGATCCAACCCAGGCGCAGGTCGTGCTGGCGGATTTCGGCATTGCGCGCTTCCTCGATGATCCCACAGGAACGACCAGTGGCACCGGCACGCCGCAATATAGCGCGCCGGAACAACTTATCGGCCATCCGGTTCCTGCCTCCGACCAGTATGCGCTGGCCTGCCTTGCCTATCTCTTGCTCACCGGCTCACATGCCTTCACCGGCAGCATCGCTGAGCTTCACCACCAGCATCTTGCCATCGCGCCTATCCTGCCAACGAGCGTCAACGCGGCGCTGCCATCTGCGGTGGATGCTGTGCTGGCGCGGGCGCTGGCGAAAGAGCCAGGGCAACGCTACGAGAACGTGGTAGATTTTGCGCAGGCGCTCCAACAGGCCGTGCAGCTAGGGCATGTCACTCCGCGCCTGTCAGCGCCACTACGAACGCCCGCCCAGGCGGCCAGCGTCTCGCCGGAGAGCGAAACCGAGCCACAAACGCCGGAGTCTGCTGCGCTGGCCGGATATGGGGGCGCAATGCAGGTGACACCTGGCGATATCGCATCGCCAGCCGGTTCACGCAAACCGGCGCCGCCACCCGCTCTCTTGCCAGGGCAGCACAACGCCACACCGCCAGCGCCAGCCATGACGCCCGCAAGGGACCGGTCAGGCGCAGAGGATGGAAAACCAGCGCCATTGCCGGTTGCTGGGTCTGAAACACCGGCGATACTGGCAAAACCGGAAACACCGGAGATACCGGAGACCTCTACATCATCCACGTTACCTGAAAAGAGCGATCTTCGAGCGACACCACTGCCCTGGCCCGCGACGACACGCCAGATTGGACAGGTCCGGCGTCTGCTCCTGCTGGGGCTGGCGGCAGCCGTTGTTCTCGCCGCGCTCCTCGGCGTGCTGGCGACTTTGCCCGCGCTCAAAGGCAGTCCGTTGGGCCAGATCACACATGTCATCAATAACATTGGCGGGACGAACGCCACCCCCAGTGGCACATCGTCGAGTACGACGACTTCGCAGTCCGGCAGCAAGACGCCAGGGACCAACAGCACGACATCGGGCAATCAACCAGGAACGACGCCAGGAACCACGGGCGGCGGACCCGGCGCAACCGCCACGGCAGGCGCAACCGCCAGCCCGACGGCGACCCGCGTGCCACCAACGGCAACGCCGGTGCCGACGGTGCCGCCGTTGGTCGGTTTCACCAGTCCGCACGGCCATTATGCGACGCGCTACCCTTCCACCTATGGGGTGAATAGCTCGTATTTCGGCGCGTTCGAGGAGTACGACGACTATTACTACGGCCCAAATTATGCGTTTTTTGAGGCCAATCTCGAAAAGGGCATCTTTTCGCTGGATTCGGATAGCCAGCTCGTCAGCGCGCAAGATGTGGACTCGTTTGTCACCGGCTCTCCGGCCCTGACGTTCATCTCATCCGGCCAGCAGATGATTGGCGGCGTCTCCTGCGCCCGCGCCGACTACACCTATAACGACGCAGGCACAAGGCATCTGGTGGCCTTTGGCTGCCATGCCAACGGGCGCGTCTATGACATGCAATTTTCCGCCGCTGTGGGCGATTATCCCACGCAATCACTGGTGGCGCTCGCGCCCATCCTGGCGAACTGGCAATGGCTTACCTGATTGCTTGCCCGCCTGATTGCCCATCCACCTGTGCAATTCTACGCAATTGGGATGAGCTATTTTCTCTTGCCAGAGAATCAGGTATAATGGCGCCGGGAGCAGCGTAACTCTGGAAACGAACCATAGAGAGAGGCAGAGGAGTTATTTTCATGTCCTACGATCCGTACCCGCAACAGAACCAGCAGTACCCACAATCCTATCCGCCACCGCCCAGCCAGCCGTATCCGCCGTCCTATCCGGCGGCGCAGCCCCAACCGTACTACAATCCGCAGATGGCGCCGATGCCCGTCTCGACCAGCGGCTGGGCCATCGCCAGCCTCATCTGCTCACTTGTTGGCGTCAGCCTGCTCGGCGTCATTTTCGGGCATGTCGCGCTCAACGAGATTAAGAAGTCTAATGGCCGGGTTGGTGGTCATGGTCTGGCGTTGGCTGGCACGATTATTGGCTATATTGGCCTGGCGCTCGGCATTATCATCGGCTGCGTGTATGTGTTTGCCATTGCCGCCGCCGTCAATGCTGGCAACAATCCCAGCGGCCTCCTGGGCGTGTTATTTTAGCAGTTGAGAGATCAGTTTGTTGAGAGAAAAGCCGGTGGTGAACCCACCGGCTTTTGTAATGAACATTGCCATACCAGGTTATGTTTATTGCGCGTTCAGCAGGTCGCGCGCCAGCACCGCGCCGTCCGGCGACCCCCAGCCAGTGCTGTAATCCCAGCCGGGCGTGGCGTCGTAATAGAGGTTGCCGCCGATGGTGACATCATGGAACGGCAGCGGCGCAGTGACGCCCGCGCCAGCGCCGCTGCCCAGCCGGTAGAGCGCCGGATCAAGGAAGCCTAGCGGATGTTTGCCGTGCTGCTGCGCTGACTGATTGATGAGCAGCACGAGCGCCGCCCAGAGAGGCGTCGCCGCGCTGGTGCCGCCGACGACCTGCCAGCACTGCTGGCGGCAGCCGCTATCGGCGTAATAAACCGCGTAGCCGGTCAACGGATCGGCGTCGGCGGAGACATCCGGCACCTGCCGCATGCCATCTGATGCCGTATTCTGCACACCGGGTCCGCTCTGCCAGGAGGGAAGCTGATAGATGGTGCTGAGGCCGCCGCCGCCACCCGCCTGCTTCAATGGACCCTCCCAGCCCGCCTCGTAGTTATAGGTGCCGTCTGTATGCAGGAAGAGCGCCGTGCCGCCGACGCTGGTGACATATGGGCTGGCGGCCACTGCGCCAACGGAAAGCTGGCTATCCTGGCAGTCATACGCGCCGGAGTCGCCGCTCGCCACCAGCACCGACATCCCCTCCGCGCCAGCCCGCCGGAAACTATTATCCAGCGAGGTCAGGAACGAGTTGGCAATCGAGGGGTCAAGCTGCGCCTCGCAGGTGCCCAGGCTGATGCTCAACACCTGCGCGCGGTCGTCTGAGACGATCTGGCTCACCATCTGCGCGACGCTGAGCAAATCTTTTGGACTCTCATAAACGAGGATGTTGGCCTGCGGCGCAATCGCCTGCGCCACCTCGATATCCAGTTCCGGCTCCGGGCTGACACTATTTGCGCCGTCGCCAACCTGCACCACCTGCGGCGCTGGCGCATTGATGCTGTACTGCTGGTCATACGCCTGAATATCGGCCTGATTGAACATGTCAATCTCCGCCAGCGCAATCGTCTGGTTCGCGCCGCTGAGTCCTGCCTGATGCAGCGGCCCCAGGTCGTAAGCGCGTTCGATGTCAGACGGCCCCAGCCCGTTAACGCCGGAGACCGAGGAGTGGTGCGGAGCCAGCAGAGCGCCGGTATGCAGCACGTTGCGCCCATCCAGCCCTAGCACGCCAACTACTGCGCCGGCAAACGCGGCTGGTATACGCGGCGCGGCATCTGGCGCGATATACACGCGCCCGTCGCTGGCACGATAGCGATTGAGCCGCACGCTGAAGAATGTCTCTGCCTGCCCGACCGTGACACGCAGACTTGCCAGCAGGCCATCTGCACTGTAGGATGGCGCGGGCCAACCGGCGGCCTGGAGCACGCCAGCGATGCGCGCTTTATCCTGGGCGGATGCGCCGAAGCGGCTGGCAATCTCTGCTGGTGTGAGATACTGGCGATAGGACGGCGAGTGTGGGTCGCTCACCGCCGCCAACACCTGTTGTAGCTCGGCTGGCGACTGGCCGCGCAACACCAGCGAAAGCGCCAGCGTCGTTCCGGGCGCAGCCTTCCCCAGCAAGATCGGCTGCGCGCCATGAGATGGGTGCTTGTCATTGGCTGCGCCGGACCGCGAGCCAGCGCCAGTCTGCGAGCCTACACCAGCGCACCCCGCCAACAGCAGCGCCAACACCATGATGCCCGTTACGAGCATGGCAGATGGCCGGCGGGAAGGCCAGCGAATGAATTCGCGCCTGGATGGCATGCCGCCGCAAAGTCCGCCTGCGCGGACTAAGAACAGGCGAACTCCCCTCTCCTTGTGGGAGAGGGGCCGGGGGTGAGGTCCTCTGGCTCCCCTCTCCCGCGCACGGGGGAGGGGCCGGGGGTGGGGGCTAAACATTATTTCCCAATTCGGCATAGAATATTTATCCACCCTCCCCACTAGAGCCACTGCACGCTATTGACGATATGGTCGTATTCTTCGTCCGGCACAATGCTGGTATCCGGGCTATTGGGGTCCAGCGGGCTGATGGCAACGAAGGTGATGCCCGTCGAACCGCGCACGCTCGCCATGAACTGAATGTAGACCGGCACGTCTGGCGCGTTCGCCTGCAAACTCTGCGCCTGATACGACTCGCCCGCGCCGTCCACATAGCCGATCTCCGCGCCGCGAATCGGCCCGTTATCCTGGATGCCCTCATACTGATTGGGGTCCAGCGTCTGCTGCGCCACCTGCGCCAGCAAATCGGCGCTGGTCGTGCCCGCCGCCACATCCATGCTATTGACAATGATCGTGATATTGCCAAAGCGCGTCCCCGCCGCCAGCGTCACGCCGTCGCTGTTCTTCTGCTGCACTGACCAGGGGTCGAAGTAGAGGAGGCTGAAGCGCGAAGTTCGCACGGTATGCGCGGCTCCGGCGGCGCGGGCGGGCGGCGGGCAGTTGCCGTGGCAGGGCGTCGGCGTTGCCGCAGGCACCGGCAGCGCGCCAGCAGCATCACACGCCCCCAGGCAGAGCGCCACGAAGAGCGCCGCCAGCAGCACCCGCCACAGCTTCATCTCTCTTATGCTCCGCTGATGAATTGTACTATTCATGGGTCGTCTCCTGCGCTGGCTGCGCGGGCAGGGGACGCCGCATGCGCCGTGAGATGGAGAGCAGCGCCAGCCCACAGTTTGGGCAGAAAGGCAAATCGCTGACTTCATGGTGGCATTGCGGGCAGATGAGCGTCTGGCCGTGGCCGAGCGGGCGCGCCTTCTCGATCAGCCCGATATGCAGCACGCGGCGCAGCAACAGCATCAACACCAGCAGCGTCAGCGCGTACCAGATGATCTGCATCACCAGACCGGGGAGCAGCGAGCTGAGCAGCGGCGGCGCAATCTGGCCGAGCGCGCCGAGCAGCAGCACCACCGGCCACGACGCCAGCGCACCCAAGCGCCGCGTCGCTGGCTGTGGGTCGCGCCGCAGCCAGAGCGCCGCGCAGATCAAACCGGTGGTTGCCGCATCCAGTAATGGCGTCAGCAGCGCAATGCGCACCGTCGGCAGCGCCCAGGTGGAGATGGGGCCAGTCCGCTGAAACGGGCCGATAATCAGCAGCCAGGCGTAGGCTATGCTCTGCGTCGCGGCGAAGCCCAGCCCCGATGCGGCGCCAAAGGCCAGCCCATCCAGCACTTCATCGAAACGCGGACGGGTGAGATAGAGGATCAATGGCCCGACGAGCATCAACACCTGCGCCAGCAGCGGCAGCGCCACGCTGGTGAGCAACAGATAGGTGGGATTCAGCCCCGCGCCCGGATGATACTGGCTGAGCAGGAAGCGGTAGAGCGCAACGCTCATGCCGCCGCCCAGCAAAGCGCCCAGCAGGAATGTCGCGCCGAGGATGCGCAGCGGCTCGTTGCCATAGATCTGCGCATCGAAGAAGTAGAAGAGATAGAGGACGGGCATTAGCAGCGCCGCCAGCAGAATCGCCAGCGGCACGAAACGTCCCGCGCTGATGAGCAGCACCGCCAGCGCCAGTATGAACAGAAGCCAGCGCATCTGATGCGTGCGCTGGCGGCTGAGATGCGGGAAGAAGGTCGAGACGATGCTGGGATGATAGAGATGCTCGAAGGGATTGGCGGCGAAGAAGTGCGGGCGCTTCTCCGCGCGCCGGGCGGAATTTGCCGTATTCGCTGTGTGCCGCACCTGATGCGCGCCGCAATAGGCGCAATAATCCCCCGCCGGCCCCTCGCGCCCGCAACTCTGGCAACGCATAGACTCTTCCCATTCCATACCAGTGATCTACTCTACACAGCAAGCATCAGTATTGTTGCCAGCATAGCAGACTTGTCAATCAGCACATATAGCGAGAACCATGCGTTACATTTTATCCAAACCCTCACCATAGCCGACAATGACCGGCAATTCGGCTGGCATAAAGTCAGGCTGAAGGAAATACGCCGTCAGTCGCATATGTCCTTCGAGCAAGACCAGTGCGGAATGTTCATCTGCGCCAATGAGAATGAGTTCAGGGAATGATGCGCCCGCGCGCAAGGCGTCCGCCATAGACCAGAAACCGCCATTATCCACCCCAAAGACGTTTATTCCTTGTCTGATACGCGCAGCGGCATCAACTGCCAGCCGGGAGCCGCCGGATAGCTCGGTCCAATAGTCATATTCTATATAGCGCACCTGGGCCAGGTCCGCCGGAGCGGCAAGCGCGCGATACCAGCGGATATCTTCAGGGAAGCCTGCGAAAACATCGGCATTACGGCGATAGCCGCGATGCTCGCCAAGCACGCGGCGGCGATAGGCGTTCTCCTCGGCATTGGTGATGTCTGGGTGGTCAATGATATAGCTGTCCTGCCCATCGCGCGCAAGAATCGCCAGAATCGCAGAGCTAAAGCGAGTGGAAGCAATCTCTGTTTTCAGAAAGATGGCCACCATCTCATCTTCGCTAATAGTCGCTATATGTCGCATAGATCAGTTACTTTGTCTGACTCAACACGCGCGCCAGCACATCGGGCCGGTCCGACATCAGGCCATCCACGCCCCAATCCAGCAGCAGGCGCATCGTCGCCTCGTCATCTATCGTCCAGACGTGCAGGTCGAGGCCGAAGTGGTGCGCCGCGTTGATCGTGCGTGGCGAGGTGATGCGGATGCCCTTCCAGATATCTGGCACCTGGAGCGCATCATAGGCCGGGCGTAGCATGGTGGTGGTATGGAAGAGGCAGGCCAGCACGAAATTACGGATCTCTGGCGCGCTGGCCGAGGTGGCAACGCGCCCCTCGGTGAGCCGGCGAAAGCGCAAAATGCCCGCATGCACGTCGCCGCTCGCCACCAGCACGCGATCTTCCGCCGCATATTCCTGGATCAGTCGCCAGAGTTTCTCCTCGCGTTCGGCGGTCGTCTCTTTCAGGTCAATATTGATGCGCGTTTGGGGAAACTGCTCGAAGACGGCACGCAGCGTGGGAACGGCACAACCCTGCCCGCGAAAGGGATACGTTTGCCCGCCGTCCGTCGTGAAGTGATAGCCAGCATCAAGGCGGCGTAGCTCATCGAGGGTGAAGCTGCCAACCGGGCCAGCGCCGTTGGTTGTGCGGTCCACGGTAGCATCGTGGATGACGACGATTTCACCTTCGCGTGTCGTCTGGATGTCCAGTTCCAGGGCGTCCGCGCCAAAGCTGAGGCCGTAGGTGAAGGCTTCGATGGTGTTTTCCGGTCGTAGCGCCGCGCCACCACGATGCGCGAAAAACAGCGGTCTGTTGTGCGTCAGATACGCGCGTCGCTCGCGCTGCTCCCGCTCCCGTTTGCCGGTTCGATTCGCCACCATCCGCCATTCCCCTTTATTGTCCTATCAACGTCGAGTTGTTCCCATTGCCGATGAACGATAACCGAAAACATGCGCCTTTCGCAAGAGCAATGCAGCGCAGCGAGCAGCACAGCGACATGTAACGCACGCTGTAACGACCCTCATATGCCATCGCTGGGTCAAGAGTCCCTTTCGCTTGCCCGACCTGCATACCGTTCTGTATACTGCACTGCAAACACAACAGGTAGTACAACGCAGTACATGCACAGTGTCGCGCAAGATCAAGAAACCCAAGAAAGCAGCGGCGCGACAACGAGGGACCCGCGAACAAAAGGAGCGCCGGAGACGATGCAGCAACCAGCACCAGCACAGCCCCCGGCGCTTGCTCCAGGAACGTTGCTTTCAGATCGCTATTTCATCCAGGGGTACATCGGCGGCGGCGGCTTCGGCCATATCTATAAGGCCCACGACAAGGTGCTGGGCCATCGGCGCGCCATCAAAGAGGCTTTCTACCGTGACCCCAACACGCAGCGCCAGTTTCACCTGGAAGCCGAGTTCCTCATCAACGCGCGTCATCCCAATCTGGTGCAGGGCTATGCGCTCTTTGAGCAGGCTGGGCGCTTCTATCTGGTGATGGATTATGTGGACGGCTACACGCTCGAAGACATCACCATCCAGCAGATACGCCGCACCGGTCATCCCCTGCCGGAGACGCAAATCCTCGACTGGATCATCCCTATCTGCGACGCTGTGCAGGCGCTGCACCAGCAGCCAACGCCGATCATCCACCGTGACATCAAGCCTGCCAACATCAAGCTGAACCGCAAGGGCGTGCCGGTGCTGATTGATCTCGGCCTGGCGAAGCTCTACTATCGCGGTTCGCAGACCATCGGCGCGGCGCTGGCCTTCACCCCTGGCTATGCCCCGCCGGAGCAGTATCAGGCCTCCGGCGCAACCGACCAGCGCACCGATGTCTATGGTATGGGCGCGACGCTCTATTATCTGCTCACAGGCTATCAGCCGACCGAAGCGCCAGCGCGCCTCAGTTCGACAACGCTGCCCACGCCGCGCAAGCTGAATCCCGCCCTCAGCCAGGCGACTGAGACAGCGATTCTGCGGGCGATGTCGCTGGACCCTCTGGCGCGCCAGCAAACGATGAGCGCGCTGATGGCGGAGCTACAGGCGGCGCGTTCGATGCTCGTCACCGGCAAAATGCCCGCCACTGTCGCTGATGAGGAGCGGCGCATTCCCTGCACCCGCTGCGGCACCGCAAACGTGCCCGCAGCGCGTTTCTGCATGCGCTGCGGCAACCCGATCACCACAGCGCAACCAGCGACCAGCGGCGTTGCCGTCGCCCAGGGGTTACAACTCGTGGCAAACAGCGCTGAATCCGTCGTGTCGCCAGCGCCCGTCGCTACGGCTGGCGGTGTGGTAGGCGACGAAACGCTGCTCGATGACCGGCATCGCACGCAGGCGCAGAATCCCCAGCCGTCTCAGCACAATCTGCCGCCTCAACCTTCTCAATCGCCTCAGCAGATGCAGTCATTGCCGCCCGCCGCGTCTGCTATCCCTGCCGTACCAGTGGTTGCGCCGCTGCCGCCGGTCGCCTCGCCGCCGCCCAATCATGCGCTCGATCAGGCGCGTGCCCGTATCCTGCGCTCGCCCTATGCCACTTTTCCTGCCTCTATCTCGCGGCAATTGCTCCGGCGGCAACCAACAGATGAACAGGAAGTCTGGGAAGTGCTGGCGGCGATTCTGGGCGGGGTGGCTTTCGCATTGAGCCTGCTGGCGGTCATTTCCGGCTGGCTACTCATCTTCTCGCTGCCAGCAATTGGATTGTCTGGCTGGAGTTGCTGGAGCTGGCTGAGCAAGCCGGACAAGACGCCGGAAGAGTTTAAGTGGCTGGCCGCCGGAACACTCGCGCTCAGCGTTCTCTGGATGTTCGCCTATTTCGTGTTCTTCCATCTACTCACGCATCATTGATGGCCCCCACCCCCAGCCCCTCCCCCGTCTACGGGAGAGGGGAGACCGGAGCTGCCGGCCCCGAACCCGCGCAGGCGGGTTTCGCGGCTGAAAGCCATCCAGGTGCGGTTTCAACCGCCCGCTCTCTTCGACGCGGTTTCAACCGACGGCTTGCTATTCCAGAGTGGCTGGCAGACCGAATGCCGCAAAGAGTCGCGGGCCAATCGGGCGAACAAAGTTGGTCATAGCAGTGATTGTCTCGCCCTGAAGCGCGAGTACCTGGATGGCACGCGCATGCCATGCGGAGTCTTCTGGACTGCGGCTGTACAGGGCAAAGGCAGGTTGCCCATTCGCAGCCGTGGGCACGAGGCGAGAAGCGCCGCGAGTGGCGAGAGGACGCGGACCACTCTTTGATTCATGGCCATCCAGTCCCCAGGCCCAGCGGTAGAAAGCCCGAATCGCGGCGTGTCCACGATACCAATGCGGCCAGGGCGGCATGCTCAAGGTTGCGTCTTCGCGGAGGAGCGCAACAAAGGCGTCGAGATCAGCGCCTTCCCATGCCTGAACATAGCGGTCGAGCAATGTGCGCTGCTGCTCGTCCGGCACGGGCAGAGTCGTAGGTACACCAGAAGGAAACTGCTTGCCGAGCGTCGTGCGGGCACGTTGGAGTGCGCTGTTGGCGGATGCAACAGAGGTATCAAGTAGCACTGCCGTCTCGTTGGCAGACCAGCCAAGCACATCACGCAGCAGCAGCACAGCGCGCTGGCGCGGCGGAAGATGCTGAATCGCTGCGACGAAGGCAAGCTGTACCGACTCATGCAACTCATAGCGCGCGTCCGGGCCGGGCGCATCGTCAGGGACGCCTTCGAGCGCCACGTCTGGATAGGGTTCGAGCCAGGGAATCTCCGTGGGTGGCGCACCCTCCGGCGTTTGGCTGGCGTCGAACGGCGCCCCCTGCATCTCCGGCAGCATCCGGCGAAGGTTCGCGCGTTTGGCGAGCGCATTGAGGCAGGCATTGGTGGCGATACGATAGAGCCAGCTACGGAAGGAGGAGCGTCCCTCAAAGCGATCAAGCCCGCGCCAGGCGCGCAGCAGCGTCTCCTGGGCGATATCTTCAGCATCCTGGAGCGATCCAAGCATGCGATAGCAGTGTAGTTGTATTTCGCGCTGATACGGTCCTGCAAGCTGCTGAAACGCTTCGCTGTCACTTCCTTTAGCTCTTTTAGCTGCGCCCAGAAATGTCTGCCAGTGTGCCGCGCTGACGGTCGAATCGTTCACTAATACCATCCCCCTCACACATCAGGATATGCGAGACGCTCTAGCGCAAGATTATGGCGCATCGTAGTCTCGCATGTCCATATAGACATATGCTCGGACACATGCTTGCTAACACATCATCATGCTAGCTACTTCTGGCTCATCTCGCAAGCTCCCCGCTAGCTCCTGCCTGCGCCAACTGCCTGTGGGACTTGCTCAGGCTGCACAGGCTGCACAGACACTACTGCGGTCACTGCTGACCTCGCAGCCGTCGCGCGCCTGCCTGGCAGCAACAGACCGGCGGCGGCCCCGATGATGGCGAGGAGAGCGGCAGCGACCATCGCCACAGCAAAGCCATTGCTGAATGCCTGGGGAGAATGAAAGCTGCCTGTTCCCGCAAACACCGCCGAGAGAATCGCCACACCAAACGCTGCGCCAAGCTGGCGCGCCATGTTGTAGGTGCCGGATGCCTTGCCAATCTCATCTCTGGCAACGGCATTGACCACCACATTCTGCGCGGCGGGCATGACGGCGGAGCCAAAGCCCGCAATCAGCAGTGGCAGAATGAGCGCGCCATAGACAAGGTCTGGCCTGGCAATCAACGCAATCCAGACAACTGCGATGGCTTGCAGCAGCATGGCGCCAACCATGATCGTGCGTTCGCCAAGCCGATTAATGAGCAGCCCAGAAACCGGCGCCATGAGAGCAAGCATCACCGTCCAGGGGAGCAGCCGCAAGCCAGTGCCGAGTGGGCCATTGCCCTGCGCGGTCTGGAGAAATTGTGTCAGAAAGAACGTTGTGCCATAGAGCGAGGCAAAGAAAGCAAACCCTGCTGCGTTGCCCGCCGCAAAGGCGCGCGAACGGAAGAGCCGCATCGGCACCATCGGCACGCGGGTGCGTAGCTCCCAAAAGACGAAGGCTACCGCCAGCACTGCGCCCGCCACCAGCGTCGCCACTACTTCAACGCTGCCCCAGCCGGCGCTATTGCCGCGCACCAGCCCCCAGACGATGCCCAGGACTGCGCCCGTCACGAGCAAGAGGCCACCGACATCGAGCCTCGTGCGCGCCCCAAAGTTCTCCTCCATGCGCGTGAGAACCAGCGGAATGAGCACCAACCCAATAGGGACGTTGAGCCAGAAAATCCACTGCCAGGCGATGCCCTGCGTGATGGCGCCACCGATGACTGGACCGGCGAGGACGGCCAGCCCTGCCGTTCCGCTGAATGCGCCAAGCGCCTTGCTACGCTGTTCCGGCGAGAACGCCGCGCTGAGCAGCGTCAACGCCAGCGGCAATACCAGCGCCGACCCGCAGCCCTGGATGGTCCGTGCAACAATGAGCCAGCCGATATTTGGTGCGAGTGCACAGGCCGCCGATGCCGCTGTGAACAGTCCCAGACCGATGACGAACATACGCCTGCGCCCGAAGCGATCACCAAGCGCCGTCCCCACCATCAACAACACGGCGAAGCTCAGCGTGTAAGCGTTCACCGTCCATTCCAATTCTTCAATAGTGGCACCCAGGTGCAGACGGATCGTACTCAACGCCGTCGCCACCACTAAAGCGTCGAGCGCCACCATTAACGACCCCACCGAAGCCAGGATAAGCGTCCACCGCTGTTTTGCTGTCATAGTGCTTTTGCCTTCTTTTGGCATCCTGATATCCGCGATATCCCGATGCTCTTTGTTCTCTATCTCGCCCGAAAGCGCGCCATATCTGAGCAGATCACCTTGATGTGGCGCGCCGAGCGCCTATATTGATGCGTCCATAGGTAATGACCATGAGCGGAGGCGAAACTAATCGGTCCACCGGCACAAGAGGAATAATTTGGCGGGAGAACGATGTGATGAGCGGCAAAAGTGATAAGAGGAGGATGAACTGTCATCTTTTCGGGAGGAATGCAGTCCATTTATGCGCTACACGCGTCTAGCAAACCCACGGTGCGAATAGGCGGGAAAGCAGGGTGGTTGCGTGCCAGAGGATCAAGTCGAAGGCGCGTCTGGAGCGCCATAGGAGCAACCGAAGGCGGCGAACGCTTCAGACGAGTTCCTCAAAGTTCTTCAGCCAGCGCGACGATGATGCCAGCCGGGCCGCGCATGTAGCAGAGTCTGTATATGTTCTCGTACTGGACCACCTCGCCGATGAGTTCGGCGCCGTTGGCGCGCAGGCGAGCGATAGTGTCGTCAATGTTCTCGACGGCAAACATAACGCTTCGGAGGCCCAGCGTATTCGGCGGTGCGATAGCCGGTTCGACCTCGACGAGTTGTGGATGGCGAAACTTCGTCAGCTCAAGCCGCCCATGCCCATCTGGGGTCTGCATCATAACGATGTCAACCTGGACATTTTCGATTGCGTTGATGCGATCCACCCACGGACCTTCGACCTGCGCTTCCCCTTCGACTGTCATGCCAAGCGTGGTGAAAAAAGCGATAGCGGCTGCAAGGTCGTCAACGACGACGCTGATGTGGTCCAACCTCTTGAGTGTCATGTCCCTGGTTCCAATCTCTTGATCGTCATGTCTCCAGTATAGCATCGGTCGTCGTCATGGCACCTCCTCCATGACACCTATTCTGCCTTCTTAGCCGCTGACGCGACGGTTCTTATTGGGCGTGCTAAAAGCGAGCCTATGCGCTGGCCTGTTGCTCTGTGGTAGGATGGAATATCAATCAGCACTCATGAAAGGATGCCGCTCTATGCCCATCAATACCACCCGTATCCTGACGCCCCTCTTCGAGGAGTTGCGCGGCGAGCGCGTGCTGGTGCGCCCCTATCGTGAAGATGACGCCGCCGCGTTATATGAAGCCGTCGCCGAGTCGCGCGAACATATTCGTCCCTGGTTGCCTTTTGCAGACGAACATCAGACCGTGGAGGAGAGCCTGGCGGTCATTCGTCACTTCATCTCCAACTGGCTGGTGCGCGAGGAAATGACGGTGGCGCTCTTCGATGCGCAGACCGGCCAGTACGCCGGCGGGAGCGGGCTGCATCCGCGTAACTGGGAGATCGGCTTCTTCGAGATTGGCTACTGGGTGCGCAAATCCGCCGAGGGCAAAGGCTACATCAGCGAGGCAGTCAAACTGCTCACCGATTACGCCTTTGCCTCGCTCCAGGCGAACCGTGTGATGATTCGCTGCGACGCGCGCAACAACCGCAGCGCCGCCGTGCCGCGCCGTCTGGGCTTCGTGGAAGAGGCGCTGCTGCGTAACGATAGCATCGCCACCGACGGCACGATTCGCAGCACACTCGTCTTTTCTCTCACGCCAGACGATCCTCGCTGGCCGTGATAGCCACCAGAGACCTCATCCCATCGGAGAGGGGTCGCTGGGCAAAGGGGTTCGATGATAGCACACCATTCTTCGCGCGCGGCTATTTGCTGTATGGCAACACCGACCAGCATGCCCCACAGTCCTCTCTCCTATTGTGGGATGGCTATCTGGTTGCCGAAATGCCAACCCGCGTGCCGCCACGGTCCCCTCTCCCCGTGGGAGAGGGGTGGCCGCAGGCCGGGGTGAGGTCTACTCGTAGCGTAGTACCTCCAGCGGGCGCACGCGCGTTGCGCCCCAGGCGACAAGCGCCGCCACCAGCATACAGGCGAGAACCATCGCCGTCACCACCAACAGGACGATGATGGCGGGCGTGCCAAAATTGAAACCGAAGAGAAAGTTGCCGAAAAGCGGCACTATCGCCGCCACCAGCAGCATGCCCAGCAGCCCACCGATAAAGCCAATGACGCCGTTCTCCATCAGTACCTCACCCAGCACGCTGCGGCTGGTATGGCCCACCGCCTTCAAGATGCCCAGCTCGCGCCGCCGTTCCAGCATCGCCAGCGCCACTGCGTTCGCAATGATGATGAGCGCCGCCAGCAGCGCCAGCGAGGCCAGCGTTATCATCAGCGTCGTCAGATTGCCAATGATACTGTTGACCTGCGCCAGTATGTCGCCCAGGCTGTAGGTCTGGATTGTCGGCACGGCGTCTTGAATCTTCGCCAGCGTCACATCAGCAGTCTTCGGGTCAAGATAAAAATTGTAGACATAGGTAGGCTGGCCGCCGCTGATGTGTGTCACCACACTGTTATCCGCCAGCACTCTGCCAAACACCAGCCTGGCGCTATAAAAGCCGACGACGGTGAGTGTAGATTGCTGGTCGCTCGCTGATCTTCCAGCCTGGCCGCCAAGCGTGAATGTATCGCCCAGTTTCAGGTTCACTGGCGCCTGCGACGCCTGCACCGGCAACAGCACATTTCCAGTTCCCGCATCGCTGGCAGTGAGCATGCGTCCGACATGACTGTCATGTTTGCCCTGCACCAGTGTCACCAGCGTGCTGTCGGGTTTCTGCCCCTGCGCCAGATCAAATCCCTGGGTGGTGACAAAAGGCGCGATCACATCATCGGCGGTAAATTGCCCCCCGGCGGTGGCTGATTGAATGAATGTTGCGATTGGTTGCCCGTTGATAGTTGTGGGCACTGAGTCGGCAAGAGTCGTCACCGATTTATGCGTGACGCCAGAAATCTGAGCCAACTGCTGGTCTACTGCGGCTCTATCAGGGCCGCTCGCCAGGATGGCAGCGTCTATGTCCGTACTGTTGGCCAGAAAGTTGGTGACGCCACTCTGGATATCCTGCCCCAGCACCAGCACCAACCCAATTGCGAAAACGCCGATATACAGCGCCAGCAGCGTCGTCACTGTGCGCGCCTTCTGCCGTCCGACGTTGCGCAACGCGAGTTTGACATTCGCTTTCCACGTGCGCGGCAACAGCACGACGACGATGCCCAGCGCCGAGACGATCAGCAACAGGATACCGATACCAGGGTTGATGATCGTCAGCCAGACGCTCACTGCCAGCGCCCCCGCCACGAGCAGTAGATACCACCAGTGAAGGCGTTCTGGTACTGGCAACTTGCTGACGAGCCAGGTGATGAAAGTGAAGAAGATGGCCAGCAGCGCCAAGAACACGGCAGTGCCGCCAACTGCTGCAATCGCCAGCACGACGTTTTGCAGCACGCTCAACGCCAGGCCAAAGAAGAGCAGCAACAGCACGATCATCAGCAGCACTGTGAAGAGCCTGCTCCTGACGCCGCGCCCCTCTGGCAGTTCGCGCAGCACCGCCTGCGGACGCACCTGGCTCGCCTGGATAATCGGCACCAGACCAAAGATCAACGAGGTGAGCAGACCAACGACCACACCGGCGCCAACCGTCTGCGCATCAATGATCGTCGGCAGCGTAATGCCAAAGGTAGCTTGCATCAGCCCTTTCACCACGAAGCTGATGCCAACCCCCGCTGCCGCGCCGAGCAGACCGCCGAGCAGACCAACCAGCCCTGTCTCCAGGCCGAAGAGCGCATAGAGGTCGCGCTGGCGATAACCGTTGGTTTTGAGCATGGCAATCTCGATGCGCCGACGACGCAGCATCACCTGTATGGTATTCATGATGCCTACGCCACCAATCAAGAGCGCCAGCAGGCCGATGATTTGCAGGAAATAGCGAATCTGGTCTACCTGCTGCTGATTGCTCGCCAAAAGCTGCTGGGTCGTCTGCGTGCTGACCAGCGGAAATTGCTGCTGGATGCGCTGCGCGACGTTCGCCGCATTGGCATCGCTATGCCCCGGAACATCCACGTAGACGGTTGTATAGCCTGCCGGCTGGCCCGTGGCACTCGGCAGCGCCGCATACGTGTCATAGTCAATCAGCAGAAACGACCCCTGAAAGTAGCCGTTGCTCTCGACAATGCCGCCAATTGTGGCATTGAACGAACGGCCATCCTGCACGGAGACGCGAATGGTATCACCCACCGATAGATTGAAAATCTGCGCTGCATCCGTGGTAATGACGACTGTATCGCCGTGCAGCAACGAGCGCAGGCTCGCGTTGGCCGGCTGTGTGAAGGTCGGCGCGTCTACGAGTGGGAAACTTGCTGGATGGACGGCAGCGATATTGATTCGTTGCGTGGCGGTTCCGCCATGCACCCGCGCCTGTGCCCGATCTACGAAGATCGCGGTATAGGCGGTGATCGTGCCCTGCGCCTTCAATTGATCGAAGTATCCCAGATCGCTTGCCATTAGCGGCGTTTCGCCGCTAATGATCTGAATATCGCCACCGTTGATGTCGCGCACGTTGCCCAGCAATCCCTGGGTGATGGAATTGCCGACGAGTTGCAATGCGACAATCGCCATCACGCCGACGGCGATACAAAAGATTGCCAGCAGGGTGCGCTGGCCGCCACGCGCCAGCGAGCGCGTCGCATAGCGCCAATATAAACCGAGTTTCATAGGTTCGGCTCCTGTTCTTGCTTCTATCGTCTCTATCGTCTTTGCAGAAAAGTGCCAGGCTTGGGCGTAAACCGCTCCCTGGCAATCCCAAAAGCGAATTGCCGGATATGCTATCTGATGTGGTTGTGTAAAGTGGCGACAGGGCCGCTACTGCTTACTCGCCGTTGGCCACCAGGCCGTCCACGATGCGAATCGAGCGGTCGGCGGAGGAGGCGACGTTGGGGTCATGGGTGGCGATCACAAACGTCGTGCCGGTCGCCTGCCGCAGATCGCGGATCATCTGCAACACATTGTCGCCGTTCTTCTTGTCCAGATTGCCGGTCGGCTCATCCATGATGACGATGGCTGGGTTGGTGGCTAAGGCCCGCGCCACCGCCACCCGCTGCTGCTCCCCACCGCTCATCTGATTGGGTTTGTTGCCCAGCCGGTGGCCTAACCCCACCAGGGTGAGTAACTCTTTGGCGCGGTCACTGGGTTTCCCAGGATGCTTGCCGACATAGAGCGGCACCTCAACGTTCTCCTGGGCAGTCAGCGTGGGGATGAGGTTGAAGGCTTGGAAGACCATGCCGATCTTCTGATTGCGCACCGCCGCCAGTTTGCCCTCGCTCATGCGGGTGATGTCCACCCCATCCACGAAGACTTGACCGCTGGTGGGATTATCCAATCCAGCGATGATGCCGAGCAGGGTAGATTTGCCAGACCCCGACGGACCGACGATGGCGACGAATGCGCCATGCTCGATGCGCAGGCTGATGCCTTTGAGGATGTCAATGCGCTCGCGGCCCAGCGGCAGCGATTTGCGGATGTCTATCGCCTCGAGCGCGGCTTGGGCGCCTGTGGCTATGGAACGAGCGGACCGGAGTTGCTCCGGGTTAGTGGTGTTTGCCATAGTGAAATTTGCCTTTCTGTTGGCGATGACTGGATCATCGCTCGCTAGGTTTTGACGCGAAAGATCTCCGCGACAGGTCTTCGGGTCAATGGAAGAGCTGCGTGTTGGGCGCGAAAGGTGCAGGAAATCTCTGGCCAGCGTGAATGACGCCGCTGGCATGTTCAAATCAGTCCAAGTGGTAAGGGGGCAGTTGGAAACAGTTGCCCTATCGGATGCTTACCGCACTAAAAGAGAGAGGAGAATCATCAATAGGCGCGCCTCCTGAAGAGCACAAGGGCGACGATGACAGGAATGGCAGCGACAATCACTGAGACGAGCAGCGATTGCCAGGGAAAACTGTTGCCAGCGAAGGCATCGAGATTGGACCAATAGGTTCCCAGGCTCAACGCCACGACACTGTTGTGCGTGATGGTGCTCCACCCGAAATCCTGCGCCAGATTATAGAGATATGTTGGCAAATCGCTCATCAGGAAAACACTCACAAGAGCAACGATCATCGCGAGCAATGTTCCTCGTATTACCACGGAACAGACCAACGCCACCCCCAGGACGAAGAGTGTTTCGAGCCAGAACAAGATGATCGAAATCACCACACCGCCCGGATGCTGTGGATGGCCATAGGCAGCGGGAACCACCAGCGCGGCGAGGCCGATCAACACGACGAGGCCGAGTAGCAATGCTGCGCAGACCGCATACTTCGTGAGCAGCAGCCGGTCACGACTGACCGGACGGCTGAGCAGAAAGAACATCGAGCCTCTGCTGGTTTCGCTGGCAATCAATCCCGCGCCCAGCGCTGCCGCCAATACCAGCAGCATGAACGCAAAGCCAGTGTTGAGCGTGAAGCTGAAGATCCAGACGGCGCTATCATAAGCCGAAACGGGCTGGCTCGCCACAGCGGAAAGATTGTGCAGGCGATGCGCTACATAGGTAGCATCTATATCGGCAGGGCTGGTGAAAACGAGATTCAGGGCGATGAACAGCGGAATCAGCAGGCCAGGGAGAACTTTCCACTTTGCCTCTCGCAGTTCTTTAGCGATCATGGCCGGCCCTCCATCAGGTACGCTAACGCAATGTGTTCCAGGTTCAAATTGACAACTTCTACATCGCGTAGCGCATACGGGCGCTCCTGCACGCTGGTGGCCAGCGCATCCGCATCACCGCGCACCCGCAGGCGCACGCTACGTCCCTCCTGCTCTACATTCACCACGCCGGGCAAGGCGCGCAGGGCATCGAGTTCACTCTCCGGCGGTAGCTCAGCGTAAGTGACGCGCACCAGCTTGTGCGTCTGCTTGAGCGTATCGAGTTCGCCGCTCAATACCAGCCTGCCGCTGCGCAGAATACCCACCCAATCGGCCACAGCCTCGACATCCGCCAGGATATGCGACGAGAAGAAGATCGTCTTTCCTTCGCTGGCAATATCGCCAACCAGTGTGCTGAGGAAGGTATGGCGCGCGATGGGATCGAGTCCAGCGGTCGGCTCGTCCAGCAGCAGCAAATCAGGATCGTTGCCCAGCGCCAGGCAGAGCGCCAGTTGCATCCGCATCCCTTTGGAGAGCTTGCCGATTTTGGCATTGCCTGGCAGGTCGAAGAGGCGCAGATAGCGGTCTACGATATCCTGATGCCATTGGCGGCTGGTATCGCGGCAGAAGGCGCAGATTTGCGGAATGGTGAGATAGGTATAGAGGCTATTCTCTTCGCTGACATAGCCCACCCGCGCGCAAACTTCCAGCCGCTGGCGTACCACGTCATAGCCAAGCACGCGGACGCTGCCGCCGTTGGGTGGCCGGAATCCCAGCAATGTCTTGATGATCGTCGTCTTGCCTGCGCCGTTGGCGCCGAGCAGACCGTAGACAGAGCCGCGCGGCACAACGAGCGTCAGCCCTTCGATGGCCCGCCGTTTCCCATAGGAGACAACGAGGTTGTTGATCTCAATCGCCGGGGACGAGGATCGTGACAGCGGCGGGTACTGTGCGGGCGTCAATTCGTCATGTTGTGGATGAAGTGCCGTCACGTTCAGCCGCTCCTCTTCCATCAATGCAGTCACTTGCGCCATATGTACCACCTCCTACGCTGGCAAGAGGCTATCGAGCAGGTGTGGCGGTCACATCCCAGTGCTGGGCAGCGCTTCACCTGCGACGCATCTGTTACCCTTCGTCGTGTTCGTTGTGATAGAACCGCTCCACTTCGGCGGCGAAGCGGGCGCGCAGATCATCTTCGCTGATGTTCATGTGGGAGGCGTCTCGCACGACGCCGCGCAGGCGCTCGAAGAGGGCGCTTTGCTGCTGCGCGTGCAATGTGCCGTTGAGATTGGCGGTGACGGTCGTCCCCACCCCTGGCCGGCTTTCGATGAGTCCGAGATTCTCAAGCTCGCTATAGGCTTTGACAATGGTATTGGGCGCGATGGTCAGTTCACCCGCAAGCTGGCGCACCGTTGGGAGGTGATCGCCGGGCCGCAGGATGCCAACTTCGAGGGCGTGCCTGATCTGCTCGACGAGTTGTACATAGATCGGCACCCCGCTACGCGGGTTGACATCGAGCCAGTTCGGCATGCCTCACACTCCCCTGTATCATTGTCGCATAATTATGATACATTGACACACAACATTTGTCAAGAGGAACAGTGCGCTCCATGAAAAAGTCTTTACCTTAGTGGCGCAGCCCCAGCACAGCGAGGACCAGCTCAACGGCGATCAGTACAATCACCAGCAATTCCAGCAGTGTCGCCCAGGCTTCCTGCGCCTCATCATGCAACAGCGATGCCGTCTCACGCAGCACCGTCAGCGTCTCGTTGATGCTGCGGCGCCAGACCTCCACCCGCAGGATGGTGAGCGCCGCCGAATAGACGCGATTCCAATAGACATCTTCGGTCACTTTGAGCGCATTTTCCACCCGCGCACTGGTATCGGTAATTTCGGCGATCAGGCTGTAGATTTCATGCTGGAAGCTATTGGAGGCGCGCAGGCGTCCCCAGGCGGGGCGGCGGCGCTGCGCGATGCGGGGAACCAGCCGGGCGAGGTCTTGCTCCGCCTCGGCATCGTAGGAGCGGAAGGCCAGCAGTTGCGCATTGGCAAACTCCAACAAGAGCGCCGCGTCGTCGCGCGCTGCGGCGTCTGGCTCGATGACGATGGCGGCGCTCCAGGTCAGCAGCGTGAGATCATCCTCATAGTAGCTGAAGGTCGTCGCCAGCGCCCGCGCGGCTGAGCTGAGCGTGCGCCGTTCGCCCAGTGCTGCCTGCAAGAGCGCCGGATGCTGAGCTAATTGCGAGGCCGCCGGTCCATCATCCATCCGTTCCACCAACAAGATGGCATAGTCTTCCGTGCGAATGATCGCGTTGGGCCGTTCGATGGCCGGTTCCAGCATCGTATGCAGCGTATCGAGGTGGTGGTTGAAGGTATCCATCACTGGCGCGGGATAGTTCTGGACGCAGGCCATTAGTTCGGTGATACTTTCCCAGGTCTCCGGTTCGTGTAGGGGAATAATCATGCGGAAAGCGAGGATGCCAAGATCGTAGATACGCGCGTGGAGGTAGGCGCGCACCTCGCGTTCGCCAATTGGCAGCGTATAGTCGCCCATGCTGATTTCCAGCGGAAGCTGCGGGATATCTATGCTGCTGCCGCCCCGGCTGGCCACCGGACGCACACGGGCGCTGGGCGTCGCCAGCGTCGCGCGGGCGCGTTCCAAATCAATGCTATAGCTGATATCATAGAGTTGATAGAGGTGAAGCGCCGCCCGCTGCACCTGCGGCGCGGTGGTTGCTGTTGCCACGATACTCTATCTCCCCTCTATCACAAGAAATGAGGCGGCCTTGCCCTGTGATCTTCCTCTTCGATATCTGCTCTATCAGCTCGCTCAATGTGCCGGTCTCATGGTGTTTGCTGCCCGGTGAGTGTGGCGGGCTGTGCCGGTTCAAGGTCGCTGCTACAGGGATTCTTCTGCGGTTGAGCGGCATCAGGCGAAAACCCTTTCTGCACAGAGGATTGTTCATCATTCCCGGCGATTCACCTACGAACCAGTATAGATGGCTCGTCAAGCGGCGGATGTGCCTGGATGCGCTCGCGGCTGAATATGTATGCGTTCAGGGCACTGTTGCCTGGCTCCTATGCAGGTGGAACGCCAATGGAGCGGGCGAAGGTGATAGCGGTCGCCAATGGTGTTGCCTGCTTTGGCGCATTGAACCGCGTGGTCTATAGTGCGTAGTATATGCTGATAGATGCAGGTGGAGGATCCGCCTTGCTGTGCAATCGCCTGGAGGTAGCCGTTTTGCTCGTTTCCCTACGTCCACAAGAATCCGTCGCCGTCGCTGAAGATGGCCGCTCTCTGCTTTCCCGCCGCCAACTGCTGGGACTCAGCGTACTCTGGTTCGCACTCAACTTTCAGTTTGCCTCGCTACTGCCGATTGTCATTCCCGCGCAGATTTTGCTGCTGGTAACACCTGGCGCGGCGGGCAGCGCGCAACAGGCGCTGGTGCTGGGTGGGCTGGCGGCGCTGGGCGCGGTCACAGCGGTGGTGCTGCAACCGCTGGTCGGCGCGCTCTCCGACCGCACAAAGAGCCGGCTAGGACGGCGACGCCCCTACATCCTGGGTGGTGGCCTGTTGATGCTGGTGGGACTGACGTTACTCGCAGCCAGCCATGTCATTGCGCTCTACGTCGTCGGGCTGTTCCTGGTGGTGGTGGCGAATACGGTCAGCGGCACCGCCGGGCAGGGCCTTGTGCCCGATTGCGTTCCGGCGCGGCAACGTGGCACGGCCTCCGGCTATATGGGGCTGATGACCATTCTCGGCACGGTAGGCAGCCTGGCGGTGGCGTCAGTGCTGCTCAGCCAGAACAGCATCGGGCATGGCATGGCAGCAGGCACGTTCGATGGCGCGGCGCTCTTCTATACGTTGGCGGCGGCGGTGCTGATCGTGAGCATCGGCATTACGATTGTCGGCGTGCGCGAAGCGCCACACCTGCATTTCCCGCATCTCCATCACCATGCTTCCGGCGTGGAGGCTGGCACGACGGAGAACGCGGCATCGGGTACGCATCGCGCGCCGAAGTTGCCACTACGCCAGCGGTTCGTGCAGATGTGGATTGCGCCGTGGCGTCATGCCAACTTCACCTGGGTCTTCCTCACGCGCGGCTTCGTGATGCTGGGGCTGGCGCTTTTCATGACGTATATCGAATATTATTTTGCGCGGGTGCAGCATCTGACGAACTTCGTGCAGGCAACAGCCTTCAACGCCATTCTCGCACTGCTGGGCGCGGTATGCAGCACGCTGGTGCTGGGCATCCTCTCGGACCGCCTGCGCCGCCGCGTGCCCATCGTCTTCATCTCCACGGCCTGCATGGCGCTGGCGGCGCTCACTTTCGTCGTGGCGCCGGGGCGACTACCACTCTGGCCGCTGGGCATCCTCTTCGGCCTGGGCTA
The DNA here is from genome assembly GCA_021323855.1 of Chloroflexota bacterium. Classification (GTDB taxonomy): domain Bacteria; phylum Chloroflexota; class Ktedonobacteria; order Ktedonobacterales; family JADMIN01; genus JAJPKE01. Next base: position 67,330 of record JAJPKE010000001.1, read on the forward strand.
CGGCGCATATATGAGCGTTGACGTGGCGCTCGCCATTGATGCCCTGCCCTCCCAGCACGACGCTGGCAAAGACCTCGGCCTCTGGAACATCGCCTCTACGCTCCAGAGTGTGATTGCACCGCTACTCGGTAGCATCGTCATCTTCATCGCCGGACACTTTGGCGCGCTGGCGCTTGGCTACCGCACGATCTTCGGTCTGGCGGCGCTCTTCCTGGTCTTTGGCGCTGTCTTCATCCTCAAAGTGCGTGAGGCACACCACCACAAGCCAAAACCTGCGCAGGATGCTGCGGCGGCATAGTTGCCGTAGTGGCTGGGGCATGAAAATTGCCGTCACCTGCACAGGAATGCGGAAGCGCCACCGCTCCCGCAGAGAAGTGGTGGTGACGATGACAGCGGAACACTCAGGCGAGGCAGCGCGCAAAAGCCAGCCCGTCATCAGCAGGCGCATACGGCAGGCCGATAGCTACGGGATTGTGTTGGGTCTCATCGTCCTGGACTACATCACTGTCTCGGCGCTGGCGGGCAGGGCGTGGGGCCGGGTGATAATCATCTTTTTGCTGGGCGCTACCTTCCTGTTCGCGCTGCGTACCTCACATGCGCGTGGCCTCTTACAATTGCTGGCCGCCGCCTACCTGCTGATAAGTACGCTGGTGGCGCTGGTGAGCGTCGTAGCGCCGGGCGCGCCAGACATTAGCCAGCAAGTCTCCATTGCCGGCGGACTCTTGCTGATTATCACGCCGGTTGCCATTGTGCGCCGTGTCAGCGCGCATCAGGTGGTAACGACGGAATCGGTGCTGGGCGCGGTCTGCGTGTATCTGCTCATTGGATTCTCGTTCGCCTTCATCTATCTCGCCATCAATTTTTTCAGTCCTGCCTCGTTCCCGTTCTTTGCTGGTCAGCCGCATGCGACGGCCAACGACTACCTCTTTTTCAGCTACACAACGCTCACCACCGTCGGCTATGGCAACCTCGTGCCGGCAGGCAACATCGGGCAGACGTTCGCCATGCTGGAGGCGCTCTTCGGCCAGATTTACCTCGTCATCATCGTGGCGCGGCTGGTGGCGTTGTGGGGGCAGGCGCGAACACGCCCGGAACTTCGCCCACCGGAAGATATGCGAGAAGATACGAAGGCTGACACTGCACAGCAACGTGGTGATGCGCCTGCTGCTACGCCAGCGCCGGATGTTGTCTCTCATAATGAGAAACCGTAGATTGCAGGGTAGCCTTCGGACTCGCCGGCCCACAATTCGCCGCTGTCAAGCATTGTGATGGAGTGGTTGCTCGCTAGGAGGCTTGATGGTCGAAGTAGAAGCCTGCCTCCAGATCGGCGATCAGTCCAGGGTGAACGGGCTGCCACCCCAGCCGCTCCCGCGTTTCGGCGCTCGACCAGGTGATGTCGAGTGACGCTATGGAGCCGAGAAAGCCGAAGTGAGCAACTGCCTCTTCCTGGGAAATGCTGACAGCAGGCACATTCAGATGGCGCCCGATAACTTCAGCGATCTGCCGGAAAGGCACACCTTCGTCGCCGGCTCCGCGCCACAGCGACCCTGCCGGAGCAGCTTCCAATACCAGCCGGAACAGGTGCGCCGCATCGCGCTCGTGTACGGCTGGCCAGCGATTGGAGCCATCGCCGACATAGGCGGAGACACCCTTCTCACGCGCGATGCTAATCAGGCGCGGGACGAAGCCGTGCAGATCTGCCGGCCCGTGGACGGACGGAGCCAGCCACACGACCGATGTACGCACGCCGCGCTCAGCCAGGGCAAACACCACATTCTCCGATGCCTCACCGTTACGGTGGCCAGTAATGACGAGTGGCTTGCCGGAGCCTTCGAGTGCCGCGCCCATCGTCTCGACGGCATGCAGATCGGTGGCGAGCGCGTTGTCGAAGTTCGTGAAATCGTGTACGAAGGCCAGGTGAATGACTCCATCTGCCGCTGAAGCACCGAGGCGCAGGCTCTCCAGTTCGTCGAGGGCGCCACGCTGCACTTCCGCGCCAGCCGCCGAGAGCGCGGCGGCGGCCTTATCTGAGCGGGCAAGACCAATAACTTCATGCCCAGTATTCAGTAGTTCAGCGACGACAAGTGAACCGATATGTCCACTCGCGCCAGTAACGAAGACCCGCATGTGCAAAACCTCCTGGAACCGTGTTGAGAACACACTATCCTCGGCCCAAGCCCTATGCCCATGTCAGGACAGGTGATGTCAGTTCCTGTTATCACTATAGTCCTTGATGTCAACCCCTGACATCACATACAATAGAGGCATGAGTAGATGGGAACCAAACGCGCGTGGTCGGCTTGAGCAGGCGGCGCTCGACCTCTACCGCGAGCGCGGCTTCGACCAGACCACGGTGACGGAGATCGCTGAGCGGGCTGGACTCACAGAGCGCACGTTCTTCCGGTACTTTACCGATAAGCGCGAGGTGCTGTTCTGGGGGCAGGAGCGTTTGCGCGAACTCTACGTGCGCACCATCGAAACCGCGCCGGAGTCCACTGCGCCAATTGACACAGTAGTGTTGGCTCTAGAGGCTGCGGTCCCAGTGTTCCACGAGCGCCGCGAACTGGCCCGGCAGCGCCAGGCGGTGATAGATGCCAACCCAGGACTCCAAGAACGCGAGCTGCTGAAGCGCGCAGCACTTGCGGCTGCCGTGACTGAAGCGTTGCGCAAGCGTGGTGTGGCCGACCCTGTGGCAAGCCTCGCCGCAGACGTTGGCGTCATCGCCTTCAAGACAGCGTTCGCCCGCTGGGTCAACTCACCGGATGAGCCAGACCTGTCGCAGCTCATCCGCGAGGCGCTTGACCAGCTCAAGGCCATCACGAGAGATGATAGATGATACGCCAATCACTCTGCGTCCACATGTGGGAGATGGGCGGCTTATAAGTGGGCATGGAGCCACTGCTTCGATGCAGTGGAAAGCCCCAAAACAAACCCAAAGACGACCAGCAGGGTAGTCAGCAGGAAAAAGACAAACTCCTCTACTGGAAGTTGTCCGCCAATGAGCATGCCTACAGTCAGGTGACGATTGAGCCTCCAGATGCCTTCGTGAATGGCAAGCGCGTCAACGAGAGAGAGGTAGAGCAGCAAAGGGAAAATGGTCGCGCAGAGCAAACGACGTTGACGCCAGAGGATATCAGCGCCTACCGCCAGTTGCAGGATGATCGGCGGCAACGCCCAGACGAGTTCCCACCCCAGATACGTGTCTGCACGCCAGCCGGAGAGCAGCAGGACTAACGCCAGCAGCCAGAGACATCCCCCCACGCTCGCGGAGAGTAGCCGCAGTGGATATCTGCTCGTATTGGCCCTGTGGAGCGCGCGGCGTGGCAGATGGCGCGCAAGCCAGAGCAGCCATAAACCAGCGAGGAGCGTTTGCAGCACAAAAAACGCCACTTCCTCGAATGGCACCCCGCCAATGGCAAGGCCATTGATGCGCGCGGGATCATACCACCAGACGCGCAGCGCGATCAGATGGCTATCCCACGGCAATGTGTAGAGGACCGCCACTATTATGAGAACTGGCAGGACAGTGAAGGGCGACCAGCCATGCAGGTCAACCGGCAGCCCATCCTTCCGCCGCCGGTCTCGCCAGGTCAGCAGCGCCAGCATCAGAATGGGCACGCCGAGAAACAGCGCCAGGAGATTACCATAGGTCAGTGTCATAGGGCAACCCGGATTTCTCGCGCCATCTCCGTCTCTGTCTCCGTCGCGCTGGCGCGAGGCACGCGTCGCCTCGTCTGCGCATCGCCGATGAGGTTTTCGACGATGATGGCAGACGAGAGGACGCCCGGCAACCCTGCGCCGGGATGCGTCCCCGCTCCTACGAAATAGAGATTATCAAACTCCTCGGAGCGATTATGTGGTCTGAACCAGGCTGATTGCGTCAGTGTCGGCTGGAACGAGAACGCTGCCCCCAGGTAGCTGTTGAGTTCATCCTGAAAGTGCAGCGGGTCAATAGAATGCTCGGCAATGATATGGCGCGAGAGATCAGGGAGATACTGTTCTTCGAGAAAGCGCACCAGCCGGTCACGGTAGGGTTTCGCGGCCTGCCGCCAATCAATGCCAGCGCCCAGGTGTGGCACCGGCGCCAGCACATAGAAGGCTTCGCATCCTTCCGGTGCCACCGATGGATCGGTCAGGCTGGGCATGTGCAGGTAGAGGGAGAAATCGTCGGCTAGCACCTGCTTCTCGAAGATGTCGGTGAGCAATCCCTCGTACCGCTCGCCCAGCAAAATGTTGTGGTGCGCCAGCCCGGTATCGGTATAGCGCCGGTCGGTGCCGAAATACAGCACAAAGAGCGACATGCCATATTTCATGCGTTCGAGCTTGCGATTGGTATAGATGTGCCGGTATGCCGCTGGGATGAGGGTGCGATAGGTATAGGTGACATCGGCGTTCGATACTACCGCATCGGCCATCTGGGCTGTTCCATTGGCGAGCCGCACGCCCGTCACCCGGCGCTGGTCTACCAGGATCTCCGCCACCGGAGCGTTCAGGTGGATGGTGCCGCCTAGCGACTCAAAGAGCCTGCCCATTGCCGCCACCAGCGCGCCGGTGCCTCCCAGCGCGTAATGCACACCCCATTGGCGTTCCAGATAATGAATCATCGCGTAGATGGAGGGCGCATCGAACGGATTGCCGCCGATCAAGAGCGGATGAAACGAGAAGCAGCGCCGCAAGAAGTCGTTCTGAATATACTGCGAGACATAGCGATACACGCTTTTGTAGGATTGCATCCTGATGAGATCAGGCGCGACTTTGAGCATATCCGTCACATGCAAAAATGGCTTATCGGCCAGTTCCACAAATCCCTTCTGGAAGATCGGTTTGGTTGTGGCGATAAATTGCTGGTAGCCAGCCTTATCCTGGGGATTCCAGCGTTCAATCTGGTTGAGAATAAATGCCTCGTCACCGTTGTAATCAAAGCTACGTCCGTGGTGATCGAAGATGCGGTAAAAGGGGTCGCAAGGGACGAATTGCACATCATCTTCGCGTCGCCTGCCCGCCAGAGTCCAGAGGTCATCAAAGAGAAACGACGCGGTGATGACGGTAGGGCCGCCGTCGAAGATAAAGCCGTTGACCTCATACACATAGGCGCGTCCGCCCAGTTTGTCGCGCTTCTCAAACAGGTCTACGCGATGGCCAGCGGCGGCGAGGCGGATGGCGGCGCTCAGCCCACCAAAGCCGCCACCAATCACGATAATCTTTGCCATCTGGTGCTACTCCTGATTTTCCTGGGAAAAGCCACACGCTGGCGCATTAGGAGGCGTGGGCAGGTATCTCATCAGGAGGCGCAAGCCTTGAAGTGCGCCACCAGATGCCGGGCAGGCGGCTAATTTTGCCCCAGAGGCCGATATGCGCGCGCCGGTGAAAGACATCATAGTCGTGAGCCTCAATATCCTCTAAAATGCCGCGATACAGCCCAGCGGCGGCGGCGATGGCAAAGCGCCCTTCGGGATGGAGCAGCGCAATGCCTGGCACGGCTTCTTGAAAGAGACGGCGCGCACGATTGATCTGAAAGCGCATAAATGCGCGCCAGCGATCATCTATCTGGCCTATGGCAATGTCATCTTCGCAGAGACCAAACTGCGCCAGTTCATCAAGCGGCAGGTAGAGCCTGCCGGTCTGCCAGTCTTCACCGACATCGCGGAGGATATTGGTCAATTGCAAGGCAATGCCCAGCTTGACGGCATAGGGCAGTGCCGCAGCTCCTTGAAAGTTGATGATGTGCATGACCATCAAGCCAACGGTCGAGGCCACGCCATAGCAATATCCGGTAAGGTCGCTAAAGGTTGCATATCGCTGCTGGCGCAGATCACGGGCAATGCCTTCTATCAGTTGCGTCACGTAACCATGTGGAATGTGATAGCGCGCCTGCGTATCCGTCCAGGCGAGCAGCACAGGATCATAGGCGTTGGGGTGGCTGCGCAGGCGTAGCCGCCAGTTTTCGAGCAGTTGCGGCACCTCGCTCAACGCTGGCGCTTTGTCCATGAGGTCGTCAGTGGCGCGGCAAAATGCATACAGCGCATGCACCGCGCGGCGTTTCTCGTAGGGTAAGAGGCGGGCGGCCAGATGAAAGGTTCGGCTGTTGGTTTTGACAATACGCGCGCAGTAGTCATAGGCATCCTGGCACGCAGCTTCTTCAGTGGCCACCTGGGAGTGAGACGTTGGTGTATTGAGCGCCTCATATGCCTGCGCCAGCAACGGGTATTCCCAGGATTTGGTTGACAGTTCCATTCCACTATCTCCAACTGCACCGCTCAAACCACACCACTTACGACCACCTCATGTGTGCGCCAGTTTACGGATATGTCTGAGAATATAGGAGTAAATCTTAACATTTGTCAATATTGCGTCCAAATTATTTTTGGAATATATAGACAATGCGGTGCTATGATGATACACTTTGGAGGAAAAGAACGTTGAAATGTTGAGATATTGAAACGTCTGGTGAGATTTCTTGAGGTCTCTATTATGAGCAGGCCGGACTCGGAGGCAACTCCACCGCTACAGGAGATGGACCCGTTATTTTCTATCGGCTCCGTCGCGCGTATAACAGAGCTTTCTGAAGCAACGCTTCGTGTGTGGGAGCGCCGTTATGGGTTTCCCCGGCCCGCTCGCAGCGCCGGTAGACACCGCCTCTACTCCCAGCAGGCGGTGATCCAGTTGCAATGGGTAAAGCTTCGTATAGATGAGGGAATGCAGGCCCATCGGGCGATAGATGCGCTCCAGCAGACGCCACGGGCAACAGCGGTTGCTACCACGCTCCAGATGGCACTGCCTCCACCCACTAAAGCGCAAGATGTGGGCCTGGCGGCGTTGCAGCAGCAACTCTACGCTACGCTATTGGCGTATGACGGCGCTGGCGCTGCCAGGTTGATCGAGGAGGCCGCAAGTCGCTATCCAATGGCAACGGTAATTCTGGAGATGATTCGCCCCACGCTCTCCTCGATTGGTGATGCCTGGCATGCCGGCCAAACTGACGTGACGACCGAACATTTCGCAACAAATTTTCTGCGCCATGCTCTGGTGGACATCATGCGCACCAGCCCATCCGCCTATCAGGTCAGCCCGGTGGTGTTGGCCTGTGCCCCAGGCGAATTGCACGAGGGAAGCCTGCTGATTTTGGGTGCGTTGCTACGGCAATCGCGCTGGCCAGTGGTGTATCTGGGGCAGACACTCCCGTTATCTGACGTGCCAATGCTCGTGCAAATGGTTGAACCAGCATTGATCGTGTTTGTGGCGATGTCTGATGAGACGGCGCTGGCGCTGGCCGATTGGCCCCATTGGCTTCCGCACCAGGCGGCGAATAGAAGTGTACACTTGCCGCTCATTGGTTATGGCGGGCGTGCATTCACGGAGACGCCGTCGCTCGTTGGTCGCACGCCTGGCACTCTCTTGGGGTGGACGCTGGACGAAGGATTTGCGCGAATCCACCGGCTGCTGCTCAGCCTCAATGCTATAGGGGAGTGACATCCGATGTTCGCTTTTTGGCTGCTGCTCGCCTATATCTCCGGAGCGTTGCCCTGGTCTGTGTGGCTGGGCGAACTCTTTTTTCGGACGGATCCGCGTGCGCAGGCCGACGGCAACCCTGGCGCGGCCAATGCCTTCCGCGCGGCGGGCTGGCGGTTAGGAACAAGCGTCCTGGTCCTAGATTTCTTCAAAGCCTGCCTTCCCGTCGCCATTGCCTTTTGGAAGATTGGCTTTCCTTCCGGCCAACTGTTCTGGATTGCGCTCATGCCAACTATTGGACATGCTTTTTCCGTCTTTCTGCGCTTCCGGGGTGGCCGTGGCATCGTCGTGATGTTCGGCGTCTGGACCGCGTTGACGCTGTACCAGGCTCCCCTGGTGATGGGCGCGACGGCGCTGTTGGCGCTCTTGCTCTTCAAGAAGGATGACTACCGCACCCTGGCGATCCCTGTGGTCTTGATGGTCTTTCTGCTCCTTACCGGAGCCGCTGGCTGGATGATCTGGTTGGTGGTCGCGCAGTTGCTCGTGCTGCTGCTTAAAATTGGAGCGTTTTATCTGCGTCCGCCGAACCCGAAAAGATCAGTGGAGGCAGTGTAAGTGCACAGGCTGCGAATGCTCAGCACTCCTATGGAATTGCTCGCGCACCTCACCAGCCTGGCGCTGCTGGCGTGGCTCACCAGGAAGCTGTTTGCGAATCTGCGTTTTCTGCGCCAAGCTCACTGCCGTGCGATGGGACAGCCCCAGCAAGCACAAAAGGCTATGCCAGTTCCACGGGTCAGTATATTGGTGCCCGTGCGCAATGAGGCAGCGACAATTACTTCCTGCCTTACCTCGCTGCTGCAACAAACCTATCCAGAGAGTGAGGTGATAGCTCTGGACGACGGGTCTACCGACGGCACCGGCGCGCAACTCGATGTGCTGGCCGCGCACTATCCTCAGCTTCGGGTCATTCATGCGATTGATGATGTGCCCCCAGGTTGGAACGGCAAAAGCTATGCCTGCCAGCGCCTCGCAGAACACGCAACAGGTGATTGGCTGCTCTTCACCGATGCCGACACCCTCCACACGCCGCAGAGCGTGGCGCGTGGTCTGGTGCAGGCGCAGGCGCTTGATGTTGCGCTGTTGAGCGCATTCCCTGCTCAACAGACGGAAACCTGGAGCGAGCGGCTGATGGTGTCGTTTGTACTGGATTTCCTGCCACTCATCGGACTGGATTTCTGCGCCATCTGGCGTGGCACAAGCAAACGCAGCGCCGCGAACGGCCAGTATCTGCTGGCTCGGGCCGCAGCGTATCGGGCCATTGGCGGACATGCGAGCGTGCGGAGCGCGCTGGTAGATGATTTTGCGCTGGCGGAACGATTTCGGTCGCAGGGCTACCCAATCGCATTGGTGGACGGCAGAGAACTGCTCAGTTGCCGTATGTATGCCTCGTCTCAGGAGGTCTGGGATGGCTTTTCCAAGAATGTGCTGGCGGCGCTCTCAATGTCTGCGTGGCAGCAAGCGTCACGCCAGCGCCCGCCGTGGCGCATGTTCTGGCAGGGACCGCTCTTTGCGTGGGGATATGCCTGCCTGTTCATCATCCCGTTTTGGCGGGTAGTCTTTGGGCGGCGTAGGTGGCTGGCGGGCATCGAAATTGGTTGGCTCGGCCTGCTGCGCTGGATTGCCACCCGCCACCTGAAACGACCTATTGATGAAGTGGTGACGACGCCACTGGCAGCCTGGGGGGTGATGGCGATTGGGCTAAACGCGCTCCTCCGGCGCTTGCGCGGAGGCGAGATTCGCTGGAAGGGGCGGCTCTATCGCAACTGAGGGGATAATCGTGCTGTGGTTGCTATGATACCCTCTACAGCATCTATGAGCGACGCCGCACTTTTACGAGCACGCCTGGGGATGGCTCAAGCGTGGCGCGCATACGCGGTCGCACAGTTCTGCCGGCAAAGTGGAGGTCGAACTGCTGAAGGATGCGCGCCAGCACCACCTTTGCCTCCACTTGCGCGAAGGCTGCGCCGATGCAGTTGCGTGGCCCGCCGCCGAACGGCACATAGGCATAGGCCGGACGCCGGTTCGCCGGTTCGCCGTTGAATCGCTCAGGGTCGAAACGTTCAGGCTGGGACCAATACTGTTTCTGGCGATGGGTTAGGTAGATGGAATACAGCACACGCGTTCCTGCCGGAATGCGGTAGCCCCGGAATGAGAGGTCGCTGGCGGCGATGCGCGAACCCAGGTGAATCGGCGGGTACAGCCGGGCAGTTTCTTTCAATACGCAATCCAGATACTCCATCTGCTTGATCTGCGCACTCGTGAGCGGGCCATCATCCTCTATGCCAGCGAGTTCAGCTCGCACGCCCGCCAGAATATCCTTATGAGTCAGCAGCAGATAGAGGCTCCAGGCGAGTTGGGCTGTGCTGGTATCATGCCCTGCAATCAAAAGTGTCAATAACTGGTCACGTATGAGGTCATCGCTCATGCCGCTGGCAATCAACTGGCTCAGCAGGTCGTCAGCCATATTCGTGTTCTCGGTTGCGAGTGATCCGCGCCGGTGGGAAATCAATCGGTAGAGATACTCGTCCATCTGCCGCAGCGCGCGCCGATAGCCAGGGCGCGGGATACCCGGCCATACCAACCACGGACCCGGGGAAATATAGCGAATGGTCCGCAAGATAGCGTGCCAGAGCGCGGCGAGCTGCTGGCTGAAATCTTCCGCGAAGAGTGTATCCATGAGGATGAGCAGCGCAATGCGGCGCATCTCTACCAACAGATCAATGTGGTCGCCATCATGCCAGCCGTCCGTCACCTGATCGGTGCGCCGCTGCATGATTTCTATGTAACCTGCGAGCCTATTTTTGTGAAACGCAGGCGTCATCATCCCGCGCAGCGCATGGTGTGTCTCGCCATCTTCAACCAGCAGCCCATGCTTGAGCAGGCGGGTGACGGGGTCGTCTTCCGCCCGCCAGCGGAAGTGGTCGCGCGCTTCGGTCAAGAGAAACTTGTTAGCTTCCGGCCCAACGAGAAAGATGCCATCAAACCCTGGCAGTGGCAGGCGAAAGACATCGCCCAGCTCCTCATGCACTGCCTCCAGCGCCCCCAGAATATGCCCCCCTCGCTGCCATGCGTTGAGCGCATGCCAGGCCGTAGAGAGCGTGGCGGAAGGGATTGCTGGCATGACGATTTGCTCTGCCCTTCTCTATCCCACGTCCACACGCGGGCGATATTGCAGCGCCTCCGCCAGATGCGGCGCGGCGATGGTTTCGGCGCCCGCGAGATCGGCTATCGTGCGCGCCAGCTTGAGGACGCGATGGAAGGCGCGCGCCGAGAGTTGCAGGCGCTGGGTGGCGGCTTTCAGCAGCGGCTCCGCTGAGGGTTCCAGCACGCAGAACGCCCGCACCTCCGCTGGCCCCATGTCGGCGTTGCAGGTGAGGCGTGGCAACGCGGCGAACCGCTGTGCCTGCCGTTCGCGTGCCGCCCGCACCCGCGCCCGCACAGCCTCCGAACGTTCGCCGTCGCGCCGGTCTGTTAACTTTTCATATTCCACGCGCGGCACCTCGACATGAATGTCAATACGGTCCATCAGCGGGCCACTGATACGCTTCTGATAGCGGGCGATGGCGCTGGGCGAGCAGGTACATTCGCGTGTTGGGTCGCCCGCAAACCCACATGGGCAGGGATTCATGGCACCGATCAGCATGAAATTTGCCGGAAACGTCACGGTGCCCTGCGCGCGGCTGATCGTCACCACGTGATCTTCGAGCGGCTGGCGCAGCACCTCTAATACATTCTGGCCGAACTCTGGCAACTCATCCAGGAATAACACGCCGCGATGCGCCAGGCTAATCTCCCCCGGACGCGGCCAGCGTCCACCACCGACGAGACCGGCGTGGCTGGTGGTATGGTGCGGCGCACGGAACGGACGGCGGCGCACCAGCGGTTCGCCCGCCGCCAGCATGCCCGCGACGCTATAGAGCTTTGTCGTCTCCAACGCCTCGGCCAGCGTCAGCGCCGGTAAAATCGAAGGCACTGTACGCGCTAGCAGTGTCTTGCCCGACCCAGGAGGGCCAGCCATCAGCAAGTTATGTCCTCCGCTGGCCGCCACTTCCAGCGCGCGTTTGACATGTTCCTGCCCGCGCACATCCGCCAGATCATAGGGGTAGTCGCTCTCAGCTTCAACGCTAAGCAGCGCGGGGTCGGGCACGTAGGGCTGAATGAGCTGGTCGCCGCGCAGGTGGGCGCTGAGCTGCGCTAGATGTTCGACGGGATAAACGGCGACATCCTCCACCAGCGCCGCCTCCGGCGCATCCACCGCTGGCACGAAGACGGCGTGCAGCCCCAGGTCGCGCGCCAGCGTCACCATCGGCAGGATGCCATGCGTATGGCGCAAGCCGCCATCCAGGCTGAGTTCACCCAGGAAGAGGCATCCCTCGGCGGCGCCCACGGCGCCAGTCGCGCTGATCGGCGCGATCTGCTCGGAGGCCATCAGGATGCCGATGGCGATGGGCAGGTCATAGGCGGGTCCGGCTTTGCGCAGGTCGGCAGGCGCGAGATTGACGGTGATGCGGCGCAGAGGGAAGATGCCGCCGCTGTTCTTGATGGCGGCGCGCACCCGTTCTTTCGCCTCGTTGACGGCGGCGTCCGGCAGTCCGACGATGGCGAAGGCAGGCAGGCCATGCCCGATATCCACCTCGACCTCTACCAGCGCACCCTCCAGCCCAATCACTGCGCACGTTTGTATCTTCGCCAGCATATCCGCCGCCTCTCTCGCCAATCAGTTGCTTTATATCAATAGATGTCGTGTAGACATGTTCTCATTCAGTCCATCCGACAGTACCGGATGACGGTGCGCTTGTCAATAGCAGCCGGGGAAATCTTGGGAGAACCTCTTTGCCAGAGGAGTTATGCCTCGTTATCGGCTGCCTCTTGTATAGTTTGGCACGCAATATGTAGCGTACAGTATCATATGGAATCACAGAGCATCGCAGCCACAGACGGCAGCGGCGACGCGCTGACGCTGTGTTTGCGCAGCGGGTTGGGCAGGCGTGTAGCGCCTCATGGCTCTCAAGCGTCGTAGATAGGGAGATGGTGTGATCGGCTGACGCAGGGGATTCTCTTTGCCTGCCAGCTCCGGTTGCTATGCGTGTGCCGCCGCCCCGCAAAGGGGCTGCCATATGCCTATTTGATAGATACCCGGCGCGATGTCTTTGTGGGAACCGCTGGTACTGCTGGTATCGTTGGTGCGATAGAGTTTATAGATTCTATCGGTTCGAGTGGTTCGAGAGCGGTTCTTTCTCTTTTGCTTTTCTGATTCAGGAAGGGGTGGCGTTTATGGCCTGGCAGGATATGTTTACAGGCACCGCAACCCACATAGACGCCGAACACGAACAAGAATTGCGGCTGGCGGCGCAGGCGCGCCTGGGAGCGGATTGGGCGCTCGGCGCGCTCATCGCCCGCTATCAGCCAACCGTGACACGCTACATTACCCGCCTGACGGGCAATCCGGTGCGCGCACGCTTGCTCAGCGAACAGATTTTCCTGCGCATGGAGCGCCGCCTGCACGGACCGCATGGCGGGCAGCATCTACGGCTCTGGCTGTTACGCGCCAGCACCGAAGCCGGACTCGACGAATTGCGTAAGCCCCATCCGTCGGCGCCGCCGGTGCGGTTGGATGCGCCCCATCCGTCAACCTTGTTGCCGGAGCATACGGTCTCTAGCTCTAGTGCTGCCGATCCTTCTATCACAAGTAATGGGCAGAGCAATGGGCATAAGAAACAGAATGGGCACGCCGCGCATGGCTCTCATCCTACTCATGCTTCTCATCCTTCTCATGAGCCTGCAAACGCGAATAGTCCAGCGGACCGGCTGCGCGCCGGGCTGAACGCGCTGGCTGATATGACTGGTTCGACGCGCCGCCAATTACGTCACCTGATCTGGTCCACTCGCGCTGGCGAAACCCGTGCCAGCGGAACAATACATCACGCCACCGATGAGCGCGCATACGACACCGCGCCGCCACAATGGGATGATGACGAGGACACGCCTGGCGTCAGCGAAGAGGAATTGCTGACCCCACGCGAAGTGTTGCGCTATCGCATGATCCGCGCGGTGCTGGCTGAGCTTCCCTACGGCGACGCGCAATGCCTGGCTCTCCACCTTGTTGCTGGGCTGAACCAGGCGGAGGTTGCCCGTGCGCTCGGCATCACTGCCAGCGCCACGCGCCGCCGCATTGTGCAGGGCTTGCAACTCTTCGCCCAGCGGTACGAGGCGGCCACCGCCAGCCTGGGCCTCTCGCTCGATACACTGGATCAGCCGCCGGACGAGGCGACCGAGACCCTGGAAGCGCCCGCCGGTGCGCCGGGCGAAGCGGCCATTCCATCGCAACGCGGGCCTATCGTCGTCTCCGCGCGGATCACTGCGCCGCTCGATGCGAGTGCGCTCAGCGAAGAGCCAACCGTCGTCTGGGACCTACCTCCCTTCGCTGGCATGATGCCCACTGCGCAGTCTGCCACCGTCTCACCCGCAGACGCGGCGCATGCCGAGGCCGATGAAGCGGCGGTGGCGCTGGAAGATGCGCTCACGCGGCGGGTGGTATGGTCACGGCCACCAACGCCGCACGTTCCTAACGCCGCAACTGCCTCAGACGCTTCTGCGGATGCGCCACTGCCCGCGCCTGGCTATTCCGGCGATGATGTAACGGTTCGCGTGCCCAGGCCGTATCTGGCTTCTGAGGATTCATCCGCCGGACAGATGGATGAGGCATCTGGGGCGAACGGCGGAAATGACGCACCGGCGCTCGTTGAGGCGGAAACGCTGCATGTGCCGCCGCCTGCTGCGATGGTGGTGGAGGCGGAGCCAGCCGGCCCACGCACTGCACGGACCGTGCCGGTGCTGACGACCGCCGAGACCGGCCATACAGCCGGGCCAGCCAATGCTCTCCCGGATGGCGCGCGCATCATCTCTGTGTTGACGGCTCCGCCGTCCACGCAAGCGGATGAGGGTGAATTTTCGGTGGATTGAGCGCAGGGATTCGGGGATTCACAGATTTCATCTCAGGAAACTCGTTGGACATGTTGGATACGTTGGATATGTTGGACATACGGTGCGGTGGGGCTGATCTTCACCGTATCGCTATGAGGTATGGGAATGTCAGAATCGTTTCAACCATCCGCGCGGTTTCATCGCGTCACCACCAGGAGACGCCATCTCCGCGCGTTACAATGCCCATTGGAACCAGAATTACTGGTTGCGGAGTTTGCCGGCGAATTGCCGCCGGAGGTTGCCGTTGCGGTGCGCGAGCATATCGCCGTCTGCGAGACCTGCGGTGCGCGCTCAAAAGCCTTACGCACTCCCTATCAGGTGCTTGCCTCGCTTGGCAATGAGCCGGTGAGTCATGTGCCGGATCTGCGGGATAGCGTGCGGGCGCGCCTGGGGCGTGGACGCGCGCTGCGCCGGGTGCGGCGTATCGCCAGCACGATGGGGCGCGGCGGCGTGCTGAGCGCGCTTAGCGTGATCGCCGCAGTGGTGCTGGTCGGCTTTCTCATCTTTGGCATCTTTTCGGCCAGCGCCCAGAATCTCGCGCCTTCCAGCAATCAATTCAACGGCGTCCCAGCCGCCGCTGCGCATGGTCTGCTGCTGGCGGAGACCGATAAATTGGCGACGGTGACGGCGAGCGATGGCAGCCAGTGGCAGGTGGCCGAGGTGATCGCCGTCAACGAGCAGAACGGTTCGGTCGTCCACTCGCTGCCTTCCAGTCATGGGCTGCTGCATCCTTCGCATCCAGACCAGCTTCCATTGGCGATTGGCGTCGCGCCGGATGGCCACACCATCTATGAGGTGACGGCGCCGAACGCCCAGCATCAGCAGGCGTTGATCGCGTTCGACGCGAGCAGCGGCAATATCCGTTTCGTTTCGCGGCTGGCGCTGCCAGGGAAATCTGCCCTGCCGGAAGGCGAGTATGGCGACGCGCTGGCGATTGCACCCGGTAGTTCGCTGATCTACGTCGGCCTGTATCTGCCGCAGCCAGCCGCCGGCAATGCGCGCGTGCTGGTCTTCAACGCGGGCGACGGGTCGCTTGCCAGCACACTCGCGCCCGGCTTCCAAACGACCAATATTCCCGAACCGCCGCCACCGGGGAGCCTGCCGGTCTCGGTTTTCCCCAAGAGCATCCCACACCTCAACGCCGCCGGCATGGATGTGACATTGGGGGCGAACGGCAATCTGATGATTTCGCCGGATGGGCAGTGGCTCTTCGATGAAGAACTGCTCTCACAGAACGGCACATTCCAGTATGGCGTGGTGCGGCGTTTCAGCACGCAGACCGGCGGCACGGCGCAAGAACTGGCGATCAGCGGTGACTTCCATATCTCGCAACTGGCGATCACCAGCGCCCAGGCCAAACAGCCGCAACTTTATCTCTTCAAGAGCAGCCCGGATGCCATCGTCTATGTCCTCGACCCCAGCGAGAAGGGACCCACACAGACGGGTATCATCGCGCTGGGCGGACCGGCGGCCCCACCGGATATCGTCTTCAGCGGCAGCGTGACGCTCGCTCCGGCGGATGGCACATATCTCTTCGCCACGCAGGCGGTATCCGCAGAGAACGGGGCCATCGGCGGGCATGATCTCTGGCTGCTGGATACCCAGGGAATGACCATCGAGGCGCATCTGCTGGATAACGACGCAGCAGATGGCGCGCTGGCGAACCCCGAAAAGAACTACACGGCGGCGCCGTTCCTCCTGCGCGATGGCGAGGTGCTGCTGGCGCCCGATTCGTTGGATGGCACGATTGTGCCCTGGCTCAGCCTGAGCGACGGCCACCCCATCATTGCACTGCTTGGCGTCGTGCAGGGATAGCCCCACCCCCTCCCCCGTGCGCGGGAGAGAGGAGCCAGAGAGACCTCACCCCCAGCCCCTCTCCATAGGAGAGGGGGGCGCGGAGCGATGGGCAAACGGTTGTGGCGGGGGGAGACATTCATCCTCTGGCCCACCCGCATGCACGGACACGTTGCCTGATGTTAACCCGCGCAGGCGGGTTTCGCGGTGGCACGCCATCCAGGCGCGGTTTTAACCGCCCGCCCCTCTATTCCCATCCTGGTCGCACCTGGATGCGGCGTGGCTTGCGGCGATAGCCCGTCAGATCGTGCAGATCGTAGAGCGCCTGGACAATGGCTTCTTCGTTCCAGCGATAGTTCAGCGGCGGCGGCAGGCCCAGGTTATCCACCACTTTGTCGCTGCCGGTCAGCGCGAAGAGAACGGTTGAAGCGCATTGCGCCACAGCATCCAGGTTATAGCCGCCCTCCTGCACGGCGACCAGCCGGCCATCACAGTAACGGTCGGCGATTTCCTGTACCTCCAGCGTCAGGTCCGAAAAGTCGGCGGTGCAGAGCATCAGCCCGCCGAGTGGGTCGCACCAGTGAGCATCGAAGCCAGCGGAGAGCAGTACCACATCCGGCTTGAGCCGGTCCGCCACCGGCCAGAGAACCTGCCGGAAGATCGGGTCGAAGACGCTCCAGCCGGAGCCTGCGGGCAGCGGCACATTGATGGTTGCGCCCAGCCCTTCGCCCGCGCCGGTCTCGGTGGAGGCGCCGGTGCCAGGATAGAGTGGCGATTGATGCGTAGAGAAATAGACGACCTCGCCATCCTCATAGAAAATGTCTTGCGTGCCGTTGCCATGATGCACGTCGTAATCCACGATCAGCACTTTGCGCCAGCCCCAGCGTTGCTGCGCATAGCGCGCCGCCACCGCGACATTGTTGAAGAGGCAGAAGCCCATCGCCGTATCGCTGGTGGCGTGGTGCCCCGGTGGGCGCACCAGCGCATAGGCATTGCGCGCGCGTCCCTCGCCAATGGCGTCCAGCGCCGTCAGCGCCGCGCCAGCCGCCCGTGTCGCGGCGGTATAACTGCCGGTGGAGATATAAACCTCAGAGGCAAACTTGCGCGGTGTTTCGGGCGTTGCGCCCTGCTGCATCAGCGACTCCACCGCCATGCGCAGCCGCTCCACATGTGCGCGTTCGTGGACGGTGGACAGTTCCTCAATGGTGGCAGCGCGCGGAGCCAGCCGCAACACCTGGTCCTGCGGCAGCGAGCCATCGGCCAGCAGCGCCTCGATCATGCCAATCGCCATGCGCAGGCGGTCCGGCGTCTCCGGGAAATCCTCTGGCACATGATGGTCGAGGAATGCCTCATCATAGACCAGCGCCGTCGGCAGGCGCTGCGGCTCGCCCTCGCCTGCTGCGTCTGCGGCGCTCGCGATGGTCGCCGCCTCAGGCGTTTCAGTGGAGGGCGCCTCGGCCCTGGCTGTTGCCCTGGCGTTCGTCGTCCTGGCCTCACCAGTTTTCTTTGGTCTCTTCGTTGTTGTCGTTGTTGTCGTTGCTGGCGATTTGGATGGTGACTTTGATGGTGATTTCGATGTTGGCAAGCTGGTGGCTCCTTATATCGCGCACGCGGCGGTGCTGAATCGTGTATGCGCTATCGGTGAAACATAGTACCACGTGGCAGCGTGGCGCAAGGTCTTAGAATATTGGGAGCAAAATGTGTGCGTATATCATTACCACCTTGCAATGAGCACCCTAAACAGTCAATAATGGAGGACATCGTGATATTTGGGATCGTCTATCAGAGAATTCTTACTTAAATTGGCGCTTCTATAATCATCATGAGGGGAGCATTTCTGGTGTATTGGCGGGACACACTGGCCTCTCTCGATGTCCTGGATCATCTTCACTATGCGCAGGGCATCCTCACGCGCTATCCGCTGCCCGGCGACCTGCGCTCCTCGCTGGAGGAACGCATCAGGCTGCTACAGCAACGCTATGTTGATCCAAATCTCTATCTCGCCGTGGTGGGTGAGTTCAATAGCGGCAAGAGTACGCTAATTGACGCACTGCTGGGCGATGCGCTGCTGGAAAGCGGCAGCGTCCCCACCACCGCCGCCGCCACCTATCTGCATGCTGGCCCCGCGTTAGACGCCACCGTCACATTGCGTGGCGGGCCGCCGCTCACATTCAGCCGGGATCGCGCGGCGCTCGATCAGGCGCTCGCTCTGCTGGACCCGGCGCTCCCCGCGCCGCCCACAACGGTACGCGAACTCATCGCGCTTGCCACCACGCGGCCCGCCATCGCCGCCAATGTCATCCGCTGCGACATCACGCATCCCGCGCCGTTTCTTGCCAGCCAGACCGTCATCATTGACACGCCGGGCGTCAGCAGCACCGACAGCCAGCACGGCGCCGTGACGCAAGAAGTGGTGGCGCATCAGGCGGACCTGGTGATGGTAACGATTCCCGTCTTCTGGCAAATTTCGCTGAGTTTTGAGGCGTTTCTGCGCGAGACACTGCGCCCGTTTCTGCCGCGCGCCATCTTCATCATCACCAAAGGAGATGAGATCGAGGAGGCGGAAGAACTGCGCCGCGCGCTGGCGCATATCCAGAAGCAGATCGAAACGCGGCTGGAAGTTGCCAACCCGCAGCTATTCGTCGTGGCGGCCCGCGCGGCCTTGCGCCAGTCCACCGGCGACGGCAGCCAGACGCAGGCTGCCGAAGGGCAGAAGTGGGGTATCGCCTTCGAGAACGTCAAGCAGATGCTCGCACAACGCCTGATACGCGAGCGCACGGCGGCGACGGTTGAGCAGATCGTGCGCCTGCTCGACGACCTGATGACTGACCTCGCGGCGAGCTTGGAACGCCAGTCGCAGTTTTACGCCGAACGCGAGCAGACCATAGCGCGCGAAGCCCTGCCCGACTATGCCGCGTTCTTTGAGCGCGAGCGACGCGAGGGGCAGCAGAAGATCAGCGCGCAACTGACAGAGGCGCAACGCGCGCTGGAGCAGGAGATCACTCGGAGCCGGCAGCAGATTCTCGACAGCGCCAAACACAAAATCTTTAGTTCCAGCAGCCGCGATATCCTCGAAGCTGTGGTCAAGACGCAGATAGATCAGGCGCGTAACGCCGAATTGACGCTGCTCGGCGCGCGGGTCAACAGCGTCATCCAGACAGTGAGCGAGACCGGAGCACAGGCGGAGAAGACATTCCGCCAGCGGTTCGATGCCACGTTTGCGGCGCTTCAGCGTGTGGCCGGCGCGTACAGTTCGCCCAGCCGCTCGCTCGCCGTCCCCGGCGTCGCCACCTCCATCGCCTCGCCGCTTCAGGCCGCCAACGCGCTGATCCAGAAATCGAAGGATACTGAGGCGCAGGTGACGTATGGCGCGGCCACGGCGGGCGCAGTCATTGGCACCTTCATCGCTCCCGGCATCGGCACGGTGATCGGTGGGGTGGTGGGCGCGCTCTTCGGGCGGCTCTTCAGACCCTCGCTCGATGACCAGAAGAGTAAGGTCTGGCAGACGGTCGAGCCGCTGCTGGCGCAGCAGATGGACGCCGTGAAGACCAGTTGCCGCGCGGCGCTCGACGCAGGTTACAGGCAGGTCTGGCACCAGTTCGATGCCAGCGTTGCGGCCTGTGCAGCGCAATATCGCGCCGTCTACGAAGCAGTACGCCGCCAGCAAGACGAGACGCAACGCGAGTTGACGGCGGCGCGCGCCATGCTTCAGCGGGACCGCGACATTCTGGCAGCGCGCCGTGCCGCTCTGCAACAACGCGGGCAGGCGTTGCTGGCGTCGCTTACTACGCCCGCGCAGGCGCCGCTCGCAACCACCCAGCGCATGACCTGACCGATGACGGACGGCCCTCGCAACCACACATTCTCTCGGTACGTAAGCTTTGTACTCGTTGATTGTCAGTTCGGTTTCGTTTAATGAGGAGCGCGCGGCCATGTTCGACGATATTTTCAGCCATCTTGGTCACCACGACCCTGAGACCCAGGCAACCGACTATTTTGCCGCCGATCATCTGCATCAGTATCAGAGCGCATACGGCGTGGAAGGGCATCCGGCGTTTGCACCCGTCTCTGCCGGTAGCGGCGCAGAGGCGCATGGACATTTCGACTTTGATCCGCTACACTGGCCCGGCCCCGCCAGCCATTCCCCGCAGCATACGGCGCACCCGGAACACCCGGCGGCTGATGCCTATTCGCCTGCCTACGCGCCCGCGCACCACGAGGCAACGCCATATTGGAGTGATGGCCAGCCGGTGCCGCATTACAACGAATGGAGTCCCGCTGCCGGGAACTATCATGGCGTCGGCAATCCCTTCGGTGACGCTCAGTACTGGCAGCAGCAGCATGCGAACGATTGCGCGGTGATGGCGCAGACCGATGTATATAACGCCCTCACCGGCCACCATCTGACCGAGCAGCAAGCCCTCAATATCGTGACGCAACATGGCTGGTATCACGACGGCACCACGCTGCAAGATTCCAATAAACTGCTCAATTATTTCCACATCCCGACGCAAGAATATGCGAACGCCAGTATTCAGGACTTATACAAAGCGTTGCAGCATGGCGATCAGGTCATCGTCGGACTCAACGCCAACGATATCTGGTTTCCCCACCGCGATCCAGTCACCGGCGCGCCTGTTGAGCAGGCGGTGGCCGGGCATGCCGTCTGGGTGACGGGCATCGAGCAGGCGCCCAATGGCTCGATCAAAGTCATCCTCAATGATACGGGCACGCCGAACGGGCGTATGGAGACGGTGGATGCCGCCGACTTCATGAACGCCTGGCACGATTTCAGTGATTTTATGATCGTCGCGCATGCGCCCGGCCACAGCGCATGAAGCATGGCAGAAGGCATGGTAGGAGGCGTGGTTTGCGCTTGCAATAACCCGCGACATCCAAACCAATTTTTTATACTGACTACAGAATCTTTTCGAGCCGTAAGGAGCCGTTATCATGCCAGTTGATCCCGAACGCCTGGCGCAGCTAGATGCGCAGCAACGTCCGCAGCCTGTGGGGAGCGCCGCCACAGTGCGTGGTCTCCACCGGACGCCGGAGTTTCGGAGCCATATCCCCATCGAAGCGGTTGCGCTGGCGCCGGTTCCCTACGTGCGCGATGGCGGCTGGCGGCTCATCGGCCTGCTGGTCCTGCCGGACCGCTCATCGGCGGAGCCATCATATACCGCACCGAGGATGGCGGTGGAGTGGTCCTGGCCGGAGGTGCGCATCACCAACCTGCTGGACCTTACAACACAGCAGGGGACGCTGGATCTGGCGCAGCGCATGCCATCGTTCAGCGCCCGCCCGGTTGCAGGGGCGCGTCCGCTTACCTCCATCGAGCAGACGCAGCGCGAAAACACGCTGTTTCACGCGCTCGACGCCGTGCTTGCCTTGCCGCCCACTGCCGCGCGCTCACATTTGAGCAGCCTCGCACCATTCTACGCGGCGCTGCTGCCTGAAGCGGTCTATCCCTATTATTGGCTGCTGGCGCCGGAGAGCCAGCACTGGCTGCGCCCGGAGACGATTTCGCCAGACGCCACCACCGTCGCAGGCGTCTCGCCGGACGAACTGCCGACCGCGCAGTGGCCGGCGGGCGCGCAGGACTGGACACAACCTGCCCTCATGACGCCAGCGACGCCAGCAACACCGGCGCAGCCAACGTACCCGACGTTCCCAACCGTTCCAACGCTGCCTGCCTCACCTGTCACGCCGATGTTACCGACCACACCAACCATGCCGGATACGCCGGACGCCTGGGAGAATATCAGGCCGGCGCGTGACCTGCGGGCGGCGCTCTCTGGCTGGATCCAGCAGGCAGGGATGCTGGCACAACAGGCGCAGGCGCAGGATATCGCCGGGGAACTTCAGGCGCTCGACGCGCGCCGCCAGTTGCCGGGATTCCGGCTGGCCTTCGTTGGTGAGTTCAGTAGAGGGAAAAGCACGCTCATCAACCGCCTGCTTGGACGCAATGCGCTGCCCATCGGTGTCACTCCGACCACCGCAACGATCACCTCGCTGGTCGCAGGGACCGATGAGCATATGGATATCACCTTCCCCGGCGGCAGACGCGAGCGCCGCGCGCTCGGCCCAGATGTCTGGAAGGGTCTGATTGCCGAACTGGCAAGCGATGGGTCCAGCAACGACCAGACCTTCCCGCTGGTGCGTGTGACGCTGAACGATCCCTGGCTGCGCTCGCTCGATGCTGAGTTGATAGACACACCAGGAGCGGGCGACCTCAACGAACGCCGCGCCGCGCTCGTCTTTGACGCGCTCAACCAGTGCGACGCGGCGATCTTTCTTGTCAGCGCGCTGGTGCCGTTCAGCCTGACGGAGCGCACCTTTCTCGAACGCGAGGTGATCGGACGGCGCATTGCCCGCGTCGCCGTCATCGTCTCGCATCTCGATGTCGTGCCGCCGGAGGAGCGCGCGCAGGTGATCGAGACAACGCGCGCCCGCATCGCCAAACTTGCGCCCGCCGCCGCGCACATCCCCGTTATCCCATCGCATGCGCTCGCTGCCGGTGGCGATGGGCAGGCGGAACTCAACCAGGTACGTTCGCTGGTGGAATCGCTGGCGGCGGGCGCGGATCGCCAGGTCTGGCGCAGCCAGCAGATTGCCGGGCGCATCGCCGATTATCTGGGCGAACTGGAAACGGTCTGTGAGACTGGCGCTGCCGCTGCGCGTATGAACGAGCAGCAGCGCGACGAGGCAGCACGCCGGGCGCGCGCCGCTGAGCGCGATGTGGCGCTACGTTGGGAGAGCCTTCGGCTGGACTTCGATCAGCGACGCCTCGCGTTGGAGACCGATCTGCGTAAGCGCATCGAAGCGGCTCACGACGATATGGTGCGCAGCCTGGAGCATGACCTCAAACATGCGCCCAACCCGAAAACCTGGTGGGAAGAAGACCTGCCGTACTATCTTTATCGCGAACTCGGCGGCATCGGGCGCGGCTGCGAATCGCTGCTGCTGAATGCGCTCGCCCGCGATACAGATTGGCTCCAGGCCAACCTCGCCACGCTTCCCGGCGCACAGCGGCGCGAAATCAAAGCGCCGGAGGGTGAGCTACCCGCCGCGCAGCTAGAGAAGCAACGCGCGCTCAATCTTCAGGATATGCAGCGCATCCGTCTCTTCTCGCGCATCGGCAGCGGCGCGGCGACCGTGGCGACCTACTTCTTGCTGGGTCCGCTGGGCATCGCCGTCAGCATTGGCTCCGGCCTGGTCAGCGAGCAGGTTATCAATAGTCGCGTCGAGGCCCAGCGCCAGGTCGTGCAGCGCCAGCTCGGTAACACCGTCAGCCGTGTTCTCGATGCCTATGCGCAGGAAATCTTCCAGCGGCTACGCGCCTTCTACGGGCAACTGGCGACGGAACTGCGTGATGAGCAGGCGGCAGCTTTGCGGGCGGTCAGCGCGGCGTTGCTGTCGCAGGCCAACGGCAACGCGCCCACACGCAGCACCACCGATTGGGATGGTCTGCTGGCGGAGGCGACGCGGCTGCGCAGCGAAATTATCAGCGCACTTAGCTGATCGCCAGCGTTCGGTATGAAAGGAGTAGACCTCACCCCCTGCCCCCTCTCCCGCGAGGAGAGAGGGAACACGGCGACTCGCCACATGGGATGGTTTTCGCCTCCTGGTGGTGAATGGCTTGTTCATCTCTTATCTGGAGCAATTATTGATGAATTCGACGACAACCTGGTCACAAACGCCATCGCAGGAACAATCATTTGAGGAGTTTCGCCAGCGACGCGAGGCGCTGCTTGGCATCATCGAACGCATCACCCAGGTCTACACGGCGCTGGACCTGAAGACCGCCGAGGGCAACCTCGTGCAGTTGCGCCGTCGCGTCGCGGCGGACACCTTCAAGGTGATGATTGCCGGTGAGTTCAACCGTGGCAAGAGTACGACGATCAACGCCATGCTCGGCCAGAAGGTGCTGCCCGCCTACGCCATTCCCACGACGGCGATCATCAACGAGGTGAAATGGGGCGACACCCCTGGCGCGCGGCTCTACGAGCTACCGGCGGCAGATGGTTCGCAGCAGGTGCGGGATATTCCAGTAGACCAGATTGAGGAGTATGTTGTCGCCCGCGACGAGGGCAATCCCTATGAAAAGGTGGAAATCTTCTGGCCGCTCGATCTCTGCCGCGATGGCGTCGAATTAATTGATTCCCCAGGCCTGAACGCCGACGAGACGCACCAGCGCATTACGCTCGATTATCTCTCGCGCGCCGACGGCATCGTCTATGTCATCGCCGCCGATTTCCCCGTCTCTTCCGAAGAGAAGCGGCTGATAACCGTCATCCGCGACATGCGACACGAGGACATTTTCTTCGTCGTCAATCGCATCAATATGATTGACGATGATGAAGTGGAGCGGGTCAAGACGCGCTGCCTGAGCCTGCTCGCGCCGTTGACGGCACGTGGCGCGAAGGGTGTTTATTTCATTGACGCGAAGGGTGCGCTTCAGGCGCGCATGGCGCATGATGAGGCGCGGGCCGAGGCCACCGGCGAACCACGCATGGAGCGCGACCTCAAAGAATTCCTGGCGCTGGAACGCGGGCGTGTCAAGCTGGTGCGTCCGGCGCGCGAGGCAAAGACGCGCATTGGCGAGGCGCGCGAAGAACTGGTGCAGCGCGAAAAGTTGCTGCGCATGCGAGTGGATGACCTGAAGGCGCGCTATGACCGGGCGCAGGGACCGCTACATCAGTTGGAGTTGGAGCGCGAGCAGATCATCCGCATGGTGGCCAATTTCCGGCGCGACCTCAGCAGCCTGGTAATGGCCAACGCCAGCCTCTTCTATCGCGAAGAGGCCGAGAAGGTTCCCTCCTGGACGGAAGCCTATCAGCCGACTGCCGACATGAACGTGATTACGATGTTCTCGCGCGAGAAGAAAGAAGAGTTCGTCAACGAGATTGTCGCGCATCTGACGGAGCGGCTCGCCAGCGAGACAAAGCAATGGCAGGAGCAGACGCTCATTCCGTTGGTGCAGGCGCGCGTGCAGGAGGGTCTGCTGGATCGCCTGAAGGAGCGGGTAGATGCTTTCGCCGCCGGGTTGAGCGATCTCAAAGCGGATTTGACCGCAGGCTCGGACCTGACGGCGGGCGGCGGCGCGCTGGAAATGGGCAAAGTGCCGCTCTGGGAGCGTGTACTGGCCGCCGCTGGTGGGTTGCTCGTTGGTGATCTCGTCAGCGCGGGGATGGGCGCTTACGGCGGCTTCAAGACGATGCTGACCAACCTGGGCGTTCAGCTTGGCATTGTGCTGGCCTCGATTCTCTTTACCGGCGGCATCAGCCTCGTCTTTATCGTACCTGCCGTGCTGGCGACCGCTGCCTTCCAGCTCTGGTTCCGCAGCAACCAGATGAGCGGCAACATGAAGCGCAAGGTCGGTGAGGAGTTTGCCACGCGCCTGAACGACCTGCGCGACGAATTGACCCGCAAAGCCGCCGAAGCGGTGGATACGCAGATCGCCATCGTGCAGGAGGCGATGGATCAGACGTTGATGACAGAGATTCAGACGCTGCGTGAGCAGGTGGAGGCAGTGCTGCAAGAGAAAGAGCGCGGCCAGCAAGAGGTGGATGCGAAACTGCGCCAACTGGACCCGCTGCGCTCACAACTCAACACCTGCGATCAGGGGCTGGATCAGCTCATCAGCGCCTACGCCTTGCAGGGTGCGCGTATCGTGCCGTAAGGTGGCTGGCGGTTGAAACCGCGCCTGGATGGCGTGCCGCCGCAAAGTCCGCCTGCGCGGACTCGGATCAGGCAGGATGGGCGCATGCTATACTGTCTCACACTGACCATTAGAGAGAGCTATTGCAGTGTAGATAGGGATAGTTCATGGCGGAGAGAACATATACGCATACGCTGATTATCCAGGCGCCGCCGGAGCGCATTCTGGCGGCGCTGGCGCGCTATGAGGTGTTCATCGAACACCAGTTGCATCGCAACCTCGTTGGCGTGCGCTTCCTGGGCGAGCGTACTGGTGATGACGGCATCGTGCGGCGCTGGTATCGCAACACCGAGCATGTGCGCTTCGGCCCCTTCGCCTTCAATGTCTCCAATACCGCAACCAGCTATTTCGATGCTCAGGGCGCGCTGATCGGTGAGGCATTCCAGTCGCCCGGCGTTCATGTGAAAGCCATCACCACCTGCGCGCCGCAACCCGATGGGCCGGACGGCGCAACGTTGGTTGAGGAGACCATCCAGTTGACCGCGCCGCGCCTGCTGATGCGCACGGTCTATACGCAGGCGAAGAAGGCGCACGACGAAAAGCTGCTGCGGCTCAAGGCGTGGCTGGAAGCTGAGCAACCGGCGCAGTCTGCACAGCAAGAGCAGCAGGCGGGATGACGCATCCTCATCCCGGCCAGCCGGCCAGCCGGCCACTCCTCTCCCCGCAGGGAGAGGGGACGGGGGTGAGGACCCCATTGTTCACTTTTGGAGGCACGGCAATGTCTGAGTCTGATCGCTCCGTAGAATCCACACTATCCAACACGTCGCCAACTGTTACCGAAGGCTATGCGCCGTTTCGCGGCTATCGCACCTGGTACCGGCTCATCGGCGAGCCAGCATGGGACGCCGAACGCGCGCCCATCATGATCTTGCACGGCGGACCCGGCGCCACGCACGACTATCTGGAAAATCTGGCGGCGCTGGCAGCGCAGAAGCGGCGCGTGCTGCTCTACGATCAACTTGGCAACGGCAACTCTGACCACCCCTCCAATCCCGCGCTCTGGACGGTTGAGCTATTCGTTGCTGAACTGGCGAATCTGCGCCAGACGTTAGGGCTGGAGCGCGTGCATATCCTGGGGCAATCCTGGGGTGGCATGCTGGCAATGGAATACGCGCTGACACAGCCTGCGGGTTTGCTGAGCCTGGTGATCGCTGATTCGCCCGCGAGTATTCCACAATGGGTGGCGGAGGCCAACCGGCTGCGTGAGGAGTTGCCGCCGGAGGTGCAGGCGACGCTGCTCAAACACGAGGCGGACGGCACCACCAGCGACCCGGCCTATCAGGAAGCGATGATGGTCTTTTATCAGCGCCATGTCTGCCGGCTCGACCCCATGCCGGCGCATGTGCAGCGCACCTTCGAGCATCTCGCCAACACGCCGGAGGTCTACATGACGATGAACGGGCCGAGCGAGTTCCATGTTATCGGCACGCTCAAAACCTGGAACATCGTGGACCGCCTGCCGGAGATCACCGTGCCAACGCTGCTGCTCTCCGGGCGCTACGATGAGGCGACACCCGCTATCGTCGAGACTATTCACCAGCGCATCCCCGGCGCGGAATGGGTCATCTTCGAGCAGAGTTCGCACCTGCCGCATGTCGAGGAAGAGCAGCGTTTCCTCGCCACGGTCAACGCCTTCCTGGATCGCGTGGAAGGCAGAGTCGAACAGCAGTGATTGGCAGTAATAGTCTATGGGGCCGATAATCTATAACGACTATCGCCAACAGCCTATTTCTTCGGATCAGGCTTGCGGTCAGTATCGTCACTACCTTGCGCAGCTTGAGACAATGATTGCTGACCAGGAAGATATCATTATCCGGGCGCGCGCTGAAGAAGACTATAACGAGCTGGCACGTGCGCGCACCTCTCTCTGGCGCTTGCTTACGAAGCGTCAGGGGGTAATTGACGCGATATCGGCGTATGAACAGCAACAGGCCAACGGTTGAGTGTGGACCCCAAAGGCGCAACGTGATGAGCGCATCGCTGCCAATGAAGCTGTACGATTGGCCTACTGACTAGCGGCTACCCCTCTCCCCGCAGGGAGAGGGGCCAGGGGTGAGGATCACTGTCCCGGCGTCGCGGTTGGCGTGGCGGGCGGCGTCGGTGTGGGTATGCCGCCTGGGTTACCGGGCGCAGCGGTCGGAATCGCTGTCGGCGTTGGGGGTGGCGTTGGCGTTGCGCAACCATCGCCACCAACCGGCGTCGGTGTTGGGATACCAGTGTTGACAATATCATTCGTCGGTACTGGCGTTGGCGTAGCTCCTGGCGTCGCCGTGGCGCTGGAGGTCTGCCCAGGCGTGGCTGTTGGCGTGATCGGTGGCATCGGCGTCGCGGTCGGTGTGGCGCAGGCGGGAACGGGCGCTGGCGTGCCTGGCTTGACCGTGGTGATATGGATCACGGTCAGCGGAACGGGCAGCGCGCCATATTTCAGCAGCGTCGCCAGGTCACGCGCATCTTGCTGAGACGGAATGCCAGTGATCTGCGCCGCGCCGTCAATCTCGCTCTGAATCGTTGCCGACTCGATGACCCGGTTGTCGCGCGTGATAGTAAGGAAGTTACCGACGTTGTTCTTGGTGTAGCTGGCGAATGCGGCCCGCGCCGCGCCGGCAAAGGCAAAAGAGACTGCTGGCTGGTTCGTCTGTGGGTCAAGCGCCACCGCAATCGAATGTGGGTCGAGTTGCGCGCCGGTGAAGACGATTTTATACTGGCCGGCGGCGCAGGTGGTTTGGCAGGTCTGCCCGCTCACATCAGTGCCCACGGCAAGCTGCGTGCTGCCGGTGTCGAGAATGTCGAGTTGGCCAGTGGTCCTGATGAGCGCCAGCGTCTGCGGCATATTGGGCTGGCCGATGATCTCGACGACCAGGTTATCCATGCCGTTGACAAAAATGTTCAGGTCAGTCGCCTTGATCTGGCTGGCGAGGCGCTGCTCGATGATAGGGATATCCGCCGCGATGGATGGGCAGGCAGTCGTCTTCGAGGGACAGCCCCCTTCGAGGACGATCTGTACACCGCCGAGCCGCTGGAAGCGCGTCTGAAAGTCTCCACCGGAGCCGGGGTTGTTGCCACCAGCGCCGCGCATACTATAGAGCAAGCCGCCAATCAGCGCGACGACGATGAGCGCGGCGGCGCAGGCGGCGAGAGTCGAAAGGCGTTTCCGGGTTGTGGTCTGCGTAGGTGTCATAGACATAGATATCGGTTCCTGTCTGGAACGACGCAGCGCAGGTATCTGGCTTGTCGTGTTCATGCCGCGCCGGGTGGAGCGTGAAGGAGCGGTCGGTGGCTGTTCGCTAGTAGCTGATGACATGTGCGATGACTGTGGCTGGCGCGCAAGCTGGTCGGCGCGCGCCTGAATGGCCGAGGCGATGCGCTCAGTGAGCAATGGCGGCGCGTTGTTGCTATAGACGGCTTCCAGGTCGCTGATGAGCCGGTTCAGGCGTGGGTCGGCATCGGTAGCGCCGCCGGATGGCACCAGATCGGGATACCGCCGGGCGAGCGGATCATCGTGCATCATGGTACTGCTCCTTGAGCGCCTGTATGAGACGGGTAAGCTGCTTCTTGACGGCGGCGGGACTCTTGCCCACCACCGTGGCGATTTCACTGGAACTGAGTTGCCCGGCGAAGCGCAAAGCCAATAATTCGCGTTTCTCGCCGTCCAGCGCCGCCAGCAATTCGTGTAGCCGCCCCAGCGATTCCCGGCGCAGCAACAGCGTTTCTGGATCGTTGTCGCTGCTGCTGGTATGCAACGCTTCGGGCAGCGTTTCCCAGGCGAGCGCGCTATGTCGCCGCCTGCGGTGCGCGTCTATTACGGCGTTGCGCGCGATGCGAAAGAGCCACGCGGCGAAGGGCAGCCCGCGTGCGCGATAGGCGGGCAGCGCGTCGAGCGCCTGAAGAAAGATCTGCTGCGTCAGGTCGGCGGCGTCCTCAGCGTTCGCCGTCTGCGCGCAGGTGTAGCGATAGATGCGCGGCAGATAGCGGCGATAGAGGGTATCGAAGGCGTGCGGGTCTGCCTGCGCGGCGGCGATCAACGCCGTTTCGTCAGGTGCATCGTCCGCCACATCGCACTCGCCGCTCATCCGGCGCTCAACCGGCCACACCAACGCCTACCCTCCCGCTCATGTCCACCCCTTGTGCTAGACCTCATCCCCATTCGCGCGTGTCATTATAGAGAAACGTGAAGATCGCCAAACGGGGACATGCTATGTTTCGCCATACGTTTGATATGTCCATCTGATACGTTATTCATTCCGTTGCATTGTCCACTTGCGCGGCGCTCGTGCGATAGCCACTTTAGACGCCTATAGACGCCCATACAGCGGCAAAAGAGATGATAAGAAAGGCCGGACGTGCCCGAATCACCATCTGCGACCACCCTCGCTGCGGCGGCATTCGCGCATCTGCTGGCGAACACGCAGCGGCCTCTTTATGCCTTTGTACGAAGTCTGGTGAGGGAAGAGGAGCAGGCGCAAGACATTCTGCAAGATGTCTATTGCGATGCGTGGCGCATGGCGCGGTCAGGTGCGCCGCCCTTCGGCTCAATAGAGGACGAAGAGGGCATCCGGCGCTGGCTCTTTCATGCGGCGTACTGCGATGCCGTCTCTGTGCTGCGGCGGCGCAAGCTGATCCGCTGGAAATCGCTGGACACGCCGCATCTAGTGGAGCGCGACGAGCCGCAGACATCTGAAGCGTTTGAGGAGCGCGTGGCGGAGAGCCAGGTAATGCGGGCGGCGCTGGCGAGCCTGACGCCGGAAGAAGCCGCAACGCTGCTGCTCAACGCCATCCAGGGCTACACCGCCGCAGAGATTGCCCAGATACTTGGCATCTCCGTGGAGGCTGGCAAGAAGCGTCTCTCGCGCGCCAAGCAACACCTGCGCGCCGCCTATTGCGCCGAACAGCGCGAGACCAATCAGGAGCAGTGACCGCTATGCCTCAATCTCTATCAGACCAACCGGCGCCCGGACCGGACTGCGCTCGCTATGCCTCGCTGCTGCCGCTGCTGGACGCCGATGAATTATCTACCAACGAAGCCGCTGCCGTGCGCAGCCATACCGATAGCTGTCCCTGGTGCCAGCAGCAACGCGCCGCCTACGCCACCGTGGATGCGGCGCTGCACCGGCATCTGGACGCGCTGATGGCGGCGGCTCCCATACAGACAGAGGAAGCCATTATGCAGATCCCTGAACAAGATAGACAATCCAACAAAAGCGAGCCTGTTGCGACATCGCCACTATCTGCCAGCCGTCCGCCGCAGCGATCACGACGCGGCATCTTCTCCGGCGTGGCCGCGCTGGCCGCCGTGCTGCTGCTTGCGCTGCTGGCGGGCTTGCTCTTCGCGTCGCATGGCAGTCTGCAACCGGGGAAAGGAAATTACGGGCCGATCAACAATGGCGGACAGGGAAATCAAGGGACGGCGCAAGGCACCTGTAACCCCAATAGGATTCCACCGGGTGTGCCGGGCAACCATATCACCATCAACAGCATCTCGATGGTCTCGGCAACGGATGGCTGGGCCGTCGGCACAATCACCAGTTATCAAGTCTCCAATATGGGGCAGGGCCAGGCTGCCGTCATCA
>JAJPKE010000023.1 GCA_021323855.1 Chloroflexota bacterium
CCCACTCAGCGTCCGTCAGATTGGTAGCATAGAGTTGGGTAGACATGGTTCAGCATATCGAACCCTGCCGCCTGTTCGCATCTCATGGGTTTTCAGACAGTTTCTTATACTAAGTCCGTCTCGGCCCCTGTCGTTTGGTAATGCGTTGGGGCCACCAGGGGAGCAGCGTAGCTGAGCGGATCACGGCCCGGCGCGCTTGCAGGGCGGCACAACGGGCCAGTTGCACCTCTTCCAACTCCTCAATCGTGGCGAAATGGCGGTTGAGGAGCGGCGCATCGGTGAATTGCCAGAGATGCTCGCACGGTTGCAGTTCCGGGGAGTGAGCCGGCAGGAACAGCAGATGGACATGCTCCGGTACCACCACCTCGTAGCTAGTGTGCCAGCCCGCGCCATCCAGGACCAGGACGATCTGCTTGTGCGGTCCAGCTCCCACTGCATCAGCAAACGCGGCCAACTCCGCCGAGAACAACTCGGTACTCACCCCGGTCGCCAGATGCCAGACGGTAGACCCGGAAGCGGGATGGACGAAAGCCACCAAGTAGCGCCAGACATAGCGCGGCTCGACCGGAGTAATAGGCCGTGCGCCTGGCAGCGTCCAAACGCGCCGGACCAGCGGCTTGAGGCCAATGCGGTGTTCGTCGGTCGCCCACAGTTCGACCTGCGCGGTCGGAAATGCGGTCGCCACCGCCCGGCTCAAGTCGCGGACCCCCTTTTAAACACCTCCTGCTCCGCCGGATTGGCGGCGACATGCCGTGGGCGCGGTTGGCGTAACCGCGCGCCCAGGCGTTGCAAGTAGTCCCAGCCCCGTAGCTTGGGCACCGGACGCCCAAGCCGCGCTGCCATCCACTCGGCTACGGTCCGGCTCGTCCAACGCTCGCCGTGCGGCGCTGGTCCCGCCAGCGCCTGGCGCAACTCCTCTAGCTGCGCGCTTGACAGCAAGGTGGGTGTTCGCCGGGACGTGGTGTGTTGCCGATTGACCATCCCCGCTGGCCCCTGCTCGTTGTAACGGCGGGCGAGTTGACCAATCCAGTAGGCCGAGTAGCCGGTACTTTGGGCAATGGTTTTGGCGGTCTGCCCTCGTGATAACAACCAGAGAATTTGCCACCAACTCCGTTCGTGCGGTTCGCGTGCCTGCCGATACCGCTGTTCCAGGTCGTCAGACTCCAAATAGGGAGCAAGATGTATCCGTCTCATACCTCCTATTCTACAATACTCTCACCGGACTTGTTATTAACCCTCCCTTTGATCACTCAGAGCTTGCCTGAAAATTTAACGCATTGTTGATACATAATTAACTTTAGCTTAACGAAAACCTTTTATCATTGGTCGTTGGGTACCAACCAACTTTGGTTTAGGCTCTCCACGAAGAAGGTGTGGCTATTAGAGAATTCTAATGGTCCAATTTACTGGAAGGGTGTTAGGCAAGTGACTTTCAAAGCTCTAGGCAAAAGAGTAAGAATCCTGACCGTCGCAATTCTGGCGATATCATTCTTTGCCCTCATCGCAAACCATACTATGCCTGTTAAGATTGCTCATGCAGCAGGTTGCTATGGTTCCAGTTGCAACTTTCAGGATCCTGCCACTATGGGCTGTGCCTCGGACGCAGTAGATACATTAGATTTCGAAGTTCGCCAATATAGCGATGCAGACGCCAATTATATAATCAGAACGGAGCAGCGATATTCACGAGCATGCGGCGCAGCATGGACAAGGACAACGTTACTCACCAATATACCAGAAGCGGGAGAATATCCTCTCACTATAAGCAATATCACAGCCGAGATTCTGGATCCAAACAATCCAGATCACGATTGCTGGGCAGATTATGGGAAGCCACCAGTGCAGGGAGTAATTTACACATCAATGCTTGATGTTACAAATCATCCCAAACTCGAGGCAATTGGTACCTTCTCGGACACCGAGGATAGCAATCCATCAACTGGTCAGCAATACCACCAATTCTGATTTCCCACAGGGTGATTCGTCACACGGCTAAAAGGGGAAACGAAGCTTTTCCATGATCCTCTCCTCCGCTTCTGTACGAATGCTAGATGCGGAGGAGAGGATCATCACGCGACCTGGCCGTTTGCGGCGCTGCTCTGGCGCGGCAAAAGCCCCGGCTCAACCGGCGGCAACTGGCGATAGAGGTCGGCGCCCGTCTGGCCGCTGCGCCAGCTATGCGCGACGGCTAGATCGCGCAGGAAATCAGCTTCCAGATCAATGTTGGTGGCCTGCCAGGTCAGGCTGATCGCGCGCCGGGCAAAGGCAATATCGTTGTGCGGCTCGATGCGGTCAATATCCTCGAAGAAGAAGCCGCAACTGGTATACATCTGCTGCCCGAAGTATTGCGCGGCCAGCAGCGATTCTGTGCGCTGCTCGGCGCTCTTGCTCACCGGCCTGCCGTCGTTCTTGCCGAAGCGCGTCCAGAAGTCGTAGCTGCTCATCCATCCACGATAGTAGCTGAGGTAGCCATCGCGGGCTTCCCAGGGATCATAGAGGGTCTCGGCAGTTTCGCGCTCGAATATCTCATTCAGGCGCACAGCAAGATGGTCCAACGCCTGCCGTAGCAGCGGTTTCCACGAAGCGTCGCCCTCGGTACAGTCGCAACCCGCGCCCCAGCGCGCCACGCCATGCGCGCAACTCCACGCGCTCGGCACATGCAGCGTCACCTCGCGCTGTGGCTGGTGGTTCGCCAGGTAGCGCCCCAGTGTCGTGACACTGAAGCCTGCGGCGGATGCACCCTCCCGTAGCAGGTGCTCGAGGAAACGATCACGCCAGGGCTGATGATGCCCATACAGTTCGCCGTCGGTCGCCACGACGATCAACTGATCTTCATTGCGCTCGCTCTTCTCCTGGTTGAGATGCTGCGGTAGATACGAACTGGCGAAGGCGTCGGCGTTCATCGTGACATTCCAATCGAAGGAGACGCCGCCACTGAGCGGACCATTGTAGAAGAAGACGGTGATGTCGCGTCCACCAGGAAGCGCCACACGATATGGCTCGGTCGAGTCTATCGGTTCGGCGGCCTGCCAGGGAGCCAGCACAGTATAGCGCACGCCCTGCTCAGCGAGAATGGTCAGCGTTTCTATGTCCACCGCCGTCTCGGCAAGCCACATGCCCTCAGCGGGATGCCCAAATCGGTGTGCAAAATCCGTCAGCCCCCAGAGAATTTGCGTGCGCTTGTCGCGGGTGGTCGCCAGCGGCAAAATCGTATGATTATACGCCTGCGCCAGCCCATTGCCAACGCCGTAGCGGTCGAGATTCAGGCGGTCCGCTTCGATGATCTTCGCGTAGACATCCGGGTGCGCCTGCTCCAGCCATGCGGCGAGCGTCGGGCCGAAATCAAAGCTGATATGCTCAAAGTTGCCGATCTCGGCGTTTGGCCGGTAACATTCGGCGGTGATTTTCTCATTGAAGTTTTCGTATGGAGCGGCGCCATATTCCGGCGCTATAAGTCCGGTAAACGGATCCTCCCGTGGCGGCTGGTAGAAGTGTCCATACAGGCAGAGGAACTGATGCAGGTTTTGCTTCATCAAACCACCTACCTTCCCTTCATCTTTGATCGTAAGGGCGCCATTGCCCCACCAACGCATATCCCATATACGTTCTTTTTTCGCTAGCTCATCACGGCATTGCATCACCATTGTCGCCAATACGCGCAATGTCGCGGTGGCTCATCCTTATACATTATACGAGTTTTGTGCCTGTTACGCCATATCTGCTCAACACCCACTGAATTGGTGGCACGGGAACAAGCGAAACGAGAACAAGAAACCCGCTCACACATACGAAGTGAGCGGGTCCTATGAGTGAAGCTGGAAGAAATACGCCAGCACAATCAGGTGTTTAGGCACTCTTGACCTGCGCCGAGGTGAGGAATGTCTCATACGCTTCGCGCAGACGCGGGTACCGCAGGAGGAAGAACCCGGCATATTCATGATCGAGCGGCTTCGGCTGCTTGAGCAGGTGCATGCCGACATCTTTCAGATAACGGTTGCCCTTGCGCCCGTTGCAGGCGCGGCAGCACGCCACCAGATTCTCCCACGTGCTTTGTCCGCCACGCGAGCGCGGAATCACGTGATCGAGCGTCAGCTCGCGCGAGTGTTTCCCGCAATACTGGCAGGTATCTTCGTCGCGCAGCATGATGTTCGCGCGTGTTGGGCGCAGAATCATACGCGGCACGCGGACATTGGCCAGCAACTGCACAATCACTGGCTCTTCAGCATTCAATTGACGCGCGCGGATGCCATCCTCGATCACCTGGCGCACACTGTCGTCCACAAAAGCGACTTTTTGCTTCGAGAGCAAGACGACGAGACGGCGCTCAGGAATGACGGAGAGCGGCTGAAGCGAGGCGTTCAGGACAAGCACCGGCATTTTCGGCGACTCCCTTTCTCCCCGAACCAGACGGTCCGCTCGTCACAGGCGCGGAGATGGAGTCGCAAGGCTCGCATGCGCACGAAGAGGAATGCGCACACGCAATCAGGAATTCATCTCTGCCGTCTATGGCGGCCGCCAGTCCTACCTGTCTGGATGTGGACGTTTCCACATCCACTGCCGTGGTCGAAGACAAGAAAAAGCACGCCCATCGCGGTGGGGGCGCTGCAAGCTGTTCTATAACTTGCGCTAATAACCCTCGCCAGCATGGCGTGCTCCTGTTTCGACCCCACCATACACTCTTGTGTTATCCGCCGGGCGGACCATCTGAGTTTATAGTGGCTTGGTCGGGGTGAGAGGACTTGAACCTCCGACCTCAGCGTCCCGAACGCTGCGCGCTAGCCGACTGCGCTACACCCCGAAAGACGACATCTTTGGCGAGAACGCTGCAAACCCATCACTCAACTGCGTGACCCCGGTTGCCCGTTCCCCACGTTTGGCAGTATAGCATATGGTTGTGCCGGGTTGCAAGGGTGATGATGCGCTGCAAAAAATTTGTATTGCAGCGAATTCCGGAGGTGCAAAAGCCGGATTTCTTGCCATCGGGCGCCGCCTCGCTCCACCTCATGCTTGATGTTATCGGTGCATGCACGGCGATTCTGCGACCATTTCTACGGGTACATCTCCGGCTTCTGCGTGGTATTTTTTCGCATCTGCTGGCACACTTAATCCCGTCTGCTAAATGTCTCTCGATACCCAACGCAGTGTAGTGTAGAATACACAGGATTGTCCTGGCCGGATAGACAGAGAGAGTGCGCAAGATGTCCACAGGATATGCGCCGGATTTTGGCGATCTATTGAAAAAATTTCGCACGGCCAAGAGCATGACGCAGGAAGAGCTGGCCGAGCGCGCAGGACTCAGCGTGCATGGCATCAGCGACCTGGAACGTGGCGCACGCCGCTGGCCACGTCGCGCCACGCTTGATCTCATCGCCAGCGCCTTGCACCTGACGGATGCTGACCATGCCATACTCGTCGCCGCAGCGCGCCGGCCTATCGCAAGCGCCACGAGCGGCCAGATTACCGCTGTTGGGTCAGCAACAACAGGCGAATCAGCGTCTCATACAAGCACGCCCCCCATCCGCAACGCACCAATGCCAATGACGCCATTGATCGGGCGTGAAGCAGAGGTACAAATTATCAGCGATTTGTTGCAGGGAGACACGCGCCTGCTGACGATCACCGGCCCTGGGGGTATTGGCAAGACCCGTGTTGCGTTGCAGGTCGCCAGCTCGCTGGGCACCACCTCCCCTGATGGCGTCTATTTCGTTGGACTGGCCGCTATCCGTGAGCCGGATTTAGTAGTACCAGCCATCGCACAGGCGCTCGGTGTGACGATGGTAAACGGGCAATCGCCGCTGGCGGCACTGATAGCTGTCCTGCGTGAGCGCCGGACTGTCCTCCTGCTCGACAATTTCGAGCAAATCACCGCAGCAGCGCCCTCGATTGGCTCGCTGCTCACCTCGTGCCCGCATCTGAAAATCCTGGTGACAAGCAGGGCGGCGCTGCATCTTGCTGGGGAGCAGGAATATCTGCTGCCACCGCTGGCGGGACCTGATCCCCACCAGTTGCCCGATGTCGCGTCCCTGGCCGCATATCCAGCGATTGCCCTCTTCCTACAACGCGCCCAGGCCGTCAAACCTGATCTGGTGCTCACCGAGACCAATGGGCCAGCAGTGGCAGAGATTTGCGCGCGTTTGGATGGTCTGCCGCTGGCCATCGAGCTGGCGGCAGCCCGCATCCGCATCCTGCCGCCGCGCACGCTACTGCGGCAGTTAGATCGCAGGCTCACGGTGCTCACCGGCGGACCATACGACGCACCGGAGCGCCAGCAAACACTTCAGAACACCATCGCCTGGAGCTATGAGCTGCTCACGCCACGGGAGCAAACCTTGTTCCGGCGGCTCGCGGTGTTTGCCGGTGGCTTTGACCTGGAAGCCGCCGAACAGGTCTGCCTGACCGATAGCCACCCCGACCTCAATCTGGACCTGCTGGACGGGATGAGCGCGCTGGTGGACCACCACCTGCTCTGGCAGGCAGAAACCGCCACGGGCGAGGCGCGCTTTGGGATGTTGGAAACCATCCGTGAATACGGCCAGGAATGGCTGGACGCCAGCGGTGAGGCGGAGACCTTACGCCGCCAGC
Organism: Chloroflexota bacterium; assembly: GCA_021323855.1. Classification (GTDB taxonomy): domain Bacteria; phylum Chloroflexota; class Ktedonobacteria; order Ktedonobacterales; family JADMIN01; genus JAJPKE01. The sequence continues at coordinate 6,583 of JAJPKE010000023.1, forward strand.
ATGCGGAGTATTACACCACACTGGCCGAGCAAGGCGATGCGCTGCTGATGGTAAGCGTACAACGTCGCACGCTGGATTTTCTGGACCAGGAGCACAGCAACTTCCGCGCGGCGCTGCGCTGGGCGCTGGAGCAGCAGGAAATCGCACTTGGATTGCGTATCGCTGGCGCATTGGCGCGCTTCTGGAAGCGGCGTGGCTACACCAGCGAGGGCCGCCAGTGGTTGACCCAGTGCTTGCAGCTTGCCGAAAGCCAGCACGCTACCATTCCGCCGCTGGTGCAGATACGCGCGCTGACTGGCGCTGGTAGGTTGGCCTGGGGACAAAGCGACTACGCCAGCGCCAAGCAGTTTTGTGAGGCCAGCATTGCGCTCAGCATGGCGCATAGCGAGAAGCGCGAAGCTGCGCATGCTTATCTCTTGCTGGGGAATGTCGCCTACGAGCAGGGAGATAGCGACGCCGAGATAGCGAGCAAAGAGGCCTGCCTGCGCTTGTGTCGTGAGGTGGGCGATAAACGTGGCATGGCCGCTGCGCTGGGCAACCTCGTGAGTGTGGCGCTCAAGATGCAAGATTATCGGCGCGCGGAGCAACTTTGCCAAGAGAGCATCCAATTGTTTCGTGAGCTAGACGATAAAGTGGATGTTGCAATCGGTATTTCTCACCTGGGCGATATCGCGCGGATGCAGGGAAATTATCAGCGCGCAGATACACTCTATGCCGAGGGCATCACGCTTTCGCGTGAGATCGGTGATAAAGCTATCCAGGCAACCAATACCGGCATGCGCGGCTACATGGCGTTAGAGATGCGCCAATTCGAGCAGGCGGAGCCATTCTTGCGCGCAGCCATCGTCCTCGCGCGCGAACTCGATAGAACCTGGGTACTCATCTTCTCTATCGTAGGATTGGGCATCGCCGCCTGTGGTAACGGCCAGCCGGAACGTGGCGCACGCTGGCTCGGCGCCGCCGAAGCCGCGCGAGAAGCCGCAGCTTTACCCATCCCACATGACGATCAGCCGCTCTATGAGCGCACCATCGCAGCCCTGCGCGCCGCACTTGGCGAAGAGCGCCTGGCTGCTTGCTGGGGCGTGGGCAGGACGCTCACACTGGACCAGGTGATCGCCGAAGCTCTTGGCAACTCGCCGGGAGTCTCCGCCATGTTGATATAATTTCATCGCTGGCTATGGAAGCGATATAATGAAAGGAGATAATCCGTATCGTTTCTGGCCGATAGCGTGAGCGTGAGCAGCAGATGACCGGCAAACCAGGCGCAACAACCTCATTCAGATCGAATACTACGAATACACCAACCTCATCCAGAGCAGTAGACGCATCCGCATCTACCATGTCAGATGCCGAGATGCTAGGGCGGCGCAACCGCGAATTGACGATCCTCAACAGCATAGCGCAGGCGCTCAACGCTTCAGTGGAGATGGATGAGGCGCTGCGAGCGGCGCTGGCGCAGGTAGCCGAATTGCTGGGCCTGCACACCGGCTGGATCTGGCTGCTCAACGAAGAAAACGGCGAATCCTATCTGGCGGCGGCGCAGAATCTGCCGCGCGGCCTCACCAAAGACCCCAGCCGTATGTGCGGCTCGTGTTATTGCCTGGATACCTACCGCATGGGCGACCTCAACGGCGCGGCCAATGTCAATGTCGTCAAGTGTACCCGCCTCAACGGTCTGGTGGACGAGGCGGAGGGCGAAGGTCTCCACTACCACGCCAGCATTCCGCTCTATGCCCACGGCAAAAAACTTGGCGTTCTCAACGTCGCCAGCCCGGATTGGCGCAAGCTCGGCAGCGACGATCTGCGCCTGCTCTATACCGTTGGTGATCTCGTCAGCATCGCCATCGAACGGGCGCGGCTCTATGCCCAGAGCATGCGCGCCGGAGCGGTGGAAGAGCGCAGCCGATTGGCGCGCGAATTTCACGATACGCTGGCGCAAGGATTGACGGCGATTGGCCTGCAACTCGAACAGGCAGACTGCATGCTGGACGACGAACAGAACGCCAAGCAGGCGCAAGAGATCGTCCGGCAGACGCTGGCGCTGACCCGCGCAAACCTGGAAGAAGCGCGCCGCGCCGTGCGCGATCTGCGCGCCGCGCCGCTCGAAGGGCGACCGCTGCCGGATGCGCTGCGAGCGTTGGCGCAGAGCTGGACGGCGCAGGGCAATCCCAGAGTGCGCTTCGAGGTAGCCGGTGAATCACGGCCACTGCCGGTGCGTATCGAGAATGGGCTGTATCGCATGGCGCAAGAGGCGCTGACCAACATCGCGCGCCACGCCAACGCGACGCGCGTGCGCCTGCGCATCGCCACCACGCCGCATCGCATCCGCCTGACAGTGGAAGACAACGGCCAGGGATTCGAGATGTCTGGCGCCAGCGGCGAACATTACGGGCTGGTCGGGCTGAACGAGCGGGCGCGGCTGCTCGGCGGCACACTGCGCCTGGAAAGCAGCCCCGGCGCTGGCACCCGCCTGACGCTGACGATTCCACTGAAGAATATGTGATAGGTATTCGGAACGCGGCAGTAAACTGCCGGCGCACGTGCGACGGCCTAAAGGCCCTGTGTGGCTTCAGCCACTTGGAACTGTGCGCCGGCTTTGAAAAGCCGCGAGCGGAATTTGATAAAAGGGAACACGATGACGACATCCAGCACACCAATCCGTATTCTGGTGGCCGATGACCACCCCATCGTCCGCGAGGGATTGGTTGCCATCCTTAGCACCCAGCCAGACTTCAGCGTCGTGGGGCAGGCGGCGACTGGCAGCGAAGTGGTACGGATGGTCACGGAGTTGCGACCCGATGTACTGCTGCTGGACCTGGAAATGCCGGATATGGATGGTGTGGAGGCGCTGCACCGCCTGCGCGACGCGCATGTGCCGGTGCGGGTCATTGTCTTCACCGCCTTCGATACGGATGAGCGGATTCTTGGAGCGGTGCGGGCCGGGGCGCAGGGCTATCTGCTCAAAGGCGTGCCACGCGATGAGGTCTTCCAGGCGATTCGTGTGGTGCATGCCGGGAACTCGCTGCTCCAACCTATCGTCGCCTCACGGCTGCTGCGGCAGGTCAGCGAAGAAAACACCTCAACGGTAACGGGCATCCATGCGTTGACGGCGCGCGAACTGGACGTGCTGCGCCTGCTGATGCGCGGCCTGCAAAACAAGGAAATCGCCAATGAACTGGTCGTCACCGAACGCACGGTGAAGTTTCACGTCAGTTCGATCCTCACCAAGCTGGGCGCAGGCAATCGCACGGAGGCCGTTGCCATCGCCAACAAACAGGGATTGGATAGCCGGTAACTCGTATTTTCAGGCTGATGGAATAACACCAAGCTGCTGAAGAAGGCTGAGCAGATCGAGTTCAGTCCATTGTTCAGCGATCTTGCCGCCAGCAACGCGATAGATGAGAATTCCGGTATAGCTCACTTGTTTGCTCGTCGGGGCCACCCCTTGAAACGTGCCTAGATGGGTGCCCTCAAAACGATAGCGAACCACCACCTTGTCCCCTTCTGCGATTTGATCCACCGTCGTATAGTGGGCATCGGGGAAAGCTGCGCGGAGGCCGCTGATAAATTGCCGGTTCTGTTCGGTTCCCTGCAACACTCTTCCCCCAGGATCGTGCCGCACAAAATCCGGCGTGAAGAGATCATCAATCCGGCTCAGATCGCCCTGGTGCCAGACTTCTTCCCATACCTGCTGAGCCAATTGCTTGTTGCTCTCCGCTGACATACCAACAGGGTCCTTTCAGTTCCACAATCCAAAAGTTGGAGCAGTCAACTTTCCACATCTTCGTAGTGGCGCATCACAATTGGCTCAACGAACAGGCCGGTGATGTGGCTGCGATATTCTGCGAAGAGCGGCCCCTTGCGGAAGACATCCATGTGGTACGACAGCGATTCCCATTCGATCTCATAGATGAAGCGGTCGGCGTCCTCCACGCAGCGCCGCAGCCGCGCCGACAGGCACCCCTCCGCGCGCCAGATTACTTCCAGGCCCGCCAATAGTCCCGCGCGCAATTCCTCAGCTTTGCCTGGCTGCGCCGTAAACTCCGCAATCTCGATCACCATACTCAACCTCTCTTTCATTGGCACTTACGCTGCCTACACTGCCAGCCCCCAGCCCGTGCAGGCGGGTTTCGCGTCGGCACGCCATCCAGGCGCGAATTTATTCGCCGTCCTACGACCCGCTCGCGTCCTGCGCCTGCGCCCAATCTTGCCCGAAGACGTTGATGAACGTGCTGATGGCGTTCGGATCGCTGATGACGATGCCAAGTTCGCGGTTCTCATCCAGCGAGGTGCTGGAAAAGTTCTCAGAGCCGGTGAAGGCAATCGTATTATCCACAATAATCAGCTTGGCGTGCATGTAAGGAGCAGTAATATAGCGCACCTGCACGCCACCTGCCAGCAGCCGCGCCACGTCGCTATCGTTGCTGCTGCCGGAGGATGACGGCGCGGGCAGCACCACCTGCACCGACACACCGCGCTTGGCGGCAGCGATCAGCGCATCCTCGGATTGTGTATCGTACATCTCCTCATCTTCCAGCAGCAGGCTTTTGTGGGCGCTGGCGATCAGCGCCGCCGTATCGGCGCGCGCATTCACCGGGCTGACCACCAGCCGTGGCACAGTCAACTGTGGCGTCTGGTGATTCCAGTCGGCGTTGAAAATCGCTTTGACTTCGTTGACATCATCGCTGTTGCTGTCAATCACACCGTATTCACGGTTAGCCGTGCTGGACGAACCACCCAGGCCGGAGCGCGTCAGGTTACAGGTCATGATATAGGCCGTCTTGCCATCAATTATCATGCCTTTTTCATGCGTATAGTGGTAAACCGGGTCGGAGGCCTGCGCCTGCACGCCCGCCGCGTTGAGTTCATCGAGCAACTGTTGCGGGTTCTCTGAGCCACTGCCATAGGGATGCGCTTCCAGCAACACGCGCACCTGCACACCGCGCCCCGCCGCATCTTCCAGCGCCTGAATCACCGCAGAATCCGTCATCAGATAGACTTCCACCCAGACGGAACTGCTGGCCTGTTGAATCGCATCCACCACCGGCGCCTCACCAGCGTCCGGCTCCACGAACACCTGCACCGACGAAGCGGCGCAACTGGCGCTCACGCAGGCGGCGACGTTGTTCTGCATGCCTGGTTGTCCTGATTGCGTCGTTCCTGACGGCGAGCCGCCAGAGGTATCATAGCCAGCATCGCAGGACGCCAGCACGCAGAGCGCCACGAGCAGCAGGAGAATAAAACCATAGCGCACGAGAGAATGCTGTGTTTGCCAGGAATAGCGTGAAGGCAGTGAATACTGCGAAGACTGTTGACCATTCATGCGTACTTTGGCCCTCCCTGGCGCAGTATACTCGCTTCCTGGCGAGCATTGCATAGCGATGGGACAAAAAGGCACTAAAGAACATCCGGTCGGCCATTGAATGTGAGTCAGTAGCCGACCGGATGGGTATTTCGTAGGAGCTAGCCGCGCATTATTAGTGCAGAGGATGCAACGCCAGGAAGAGTGGCGCCAGCACCAGCGTGATCGTGCTGAGCAGCTTGATGACTACGTGCAGCGACGGACCGGCGGTATCCTTGAAGGGGTCGCCTACCGTGTCGCCAACGACGCTGGCCTCATGGGCTGGCGTGCGCTTACCAAGCACGTTGCCGTTCTCATCCTTCAGATAGCCCGCCTCAATGTACTTCTTAGCGTTATCCCAGGCGCCGCCACCGTTGTTCATCACCAGCGCCATCATGATGCCGCCGATGGTGCCAACCATCAGGAAGCCAGCCGCCGCCTCCGGGCCGAGGACGATGCCCACAAGTATCGGCGCGCAGACCACCAGCAAGCCCGGCACGACCATCTGGCGGAGCGCAGATCGCGTGCTGATATCCACACAACGCCCATAATCGGGGTCCTCTTTGCCCTCCATGATCTTGGGGTTCGCCTTGAACTGGCGGCGTACCTCTTGAATCATGCCCTGCGCCGCATTGCCCACGGCGCGGATGGCAAAAGAGCTAAAGAGGAAGATCAACATTGCGCCGAGCATCGCCGCCACGAAAACCGGCGGATTCGCCAGATTCACCGCATAGGTTGCGTTCCTGGGAATAACCACATCGAGGTATGCGCTAAAGAGCAGGAACGCCGCCAGCGCCGCCGAACCAATGCCATAGCCCTTCGTCAGCGCCTTCGTCGTGTTGCCCACGCCATCCAGCGCATCGGTGATGTTGCGCACGGAGTCCGGCGCACCGCTCATCTCCACGATGCCACCGGCGTTGTCGGTGATGGGACCAAAGGTATCCATTGCCAGGATATACCCGGCACTCATGAGCATGCCCATCGTCGCCACAGCGGTACCGTAGATGCCGCCAATACTGATGAGATGCTGACTCCCCAGAGTGCCCAGGTTTGTTGCCAGCGAACCAAGATAATACGAGAGGCCGAGCGCAATGCCAATGGCAAACACTGGCAGCGCGGTATTCTCAAAGCCGATAGCCAGTCCGGAGATCATCGTCGTCGCCGGACCAGTCTTGCTGGCTTCAGCAATCTCGCGCACCGGACGATAGGTGCCAGAGGTGTAATACTGGGTGATGTAGACGAAGGCAATGCTATTAGCAATGCCGACGAGGCCGGCCAACCCAAAGGCCCACCAGTGGTCATTGGTCGGCTTGAGCAGAATGGCCGAGGCAGCGAAGATGCCGATGGCCGCGAGGCTCGCTGTCACATAGTAGCCGACGTTGAGCTGGCCCATCGCAATTTCACCAGGGTCGCGCCCGCCAGCCTGCGCAGGCTCTTTCACCGCCGACTTGCGCACCATCAGCAGGCCGATCATCGAGCAGATGATGCCGAGTCCGACTACCACCAGCGGGAAGATCACCCAGCCACGGCTCTCCTGGCTGGAGCCAAGCGCCAAAGCTACCGATGCGCCCAGGATCATTGCGCCGATATTCTCGGCGGCGGTAGACTCGAAGATGTCCGCGCCACGCCCGGCGCAGTCGCCAACGTTATCACCCACGAGGTCAGCAATCACCGCAGGGTTGCGAGGGTCGTCTTCAGGAATGCCAGCCTCGACCTTGCCCACAAGGTCCGCGCCGACATCAGCCGCCTTCGTATAAATGCCGCCGCCAAGCTGCGCAAAAAGCGCGACAAAGCTGGCGCCGAAGCCGAAGCCGACGATGGTGGCTGGCGTAGTGAGCGCAGCGGCATTACTGTTGAGGCCACCAAACAGCATATAGACGACGGTGACGCCGAGCAGGCTCAGTGCGATGACCAGGAAACCGGAAACCGCGCCGCCGCGTAGCGACACCATCAGCGCATCTCCCAGGCCACGCCGGGCGGCGCTGGCGACGCGCACATTGGAGCGCACGGCCACCTGCATGCCGATGTAGCCGGCAACACCGGAACAGAACGCGCCAATGGCAAATGCGATGAGCGTCTTCAGGCTTAGACCAAAGTCAAAGCTGCCATGAGAAATGATGGCGGAACTGAAGCCGACGACCACCGCAATCACCACGCCCGCCACCACCGCCAGCATGGCAATTGTGCGATACTGCCGGTTCAGATAGGCCTGAGCGCCAGTGAAGATGGCATTCCAGACTTTCTGCATTTCTGGGGTGCCGGTGTCATTGGCCAGCACCTGGCGCGCGAGATAAAAGGCGAATCCAATCGCCGCGAGGCTGGCTACGATAGGAACGAGTAGCCAGAGCATAATACCGTTCACGTGAGTCTTTGCCCTCCTACACCTAGTCTTTAGCTAGATAACGCTGCGCTGCGTTGAGGCAGGGCCGCGCGAACAACGCGGCACGCCTACCACCTCCACCAGACCCCACGCCAGCAGGGATGTTACGTGATCCATGCCAGGCGAGGATGCCGGAATGTGATCGGCGGGCTTGCGAATTGCGCTTACCAGGGGAACCTGAGCAACGCGGATAGCCGCCCACGTGCCTTGCAGGGTGTCGCAGACGCTGGCATGCTGGAACGCATGATGCAACGAGTGTAACATAGTTGCCCGGAAATTGACAAGCATCCAAACCCGAAGAAATGGTACATTGAGACGAATTGGCTGGTGCGATACCGCTCAGTATTCACAGGGAAACTCCGAACGCCCATAGTTGAGGTTCGCGTGCGTACTTCTGTACTACGAATCTTCAACTATGGGCGCCTGGATTGGGCGGGTAGGGCACCAATTTTCTAGCGGTTACGGGCGATAGCGCAACGGTCCGGTGGGATACGGCGAGGTGGTCTCGCTTGTCTCACCAGGATACGCCGGGCGCGGCGCTGGCTCATTCGTATAGGCTGGGCGCGGCGCTGGTTCGCCGGGATACGCCGGACGGGAAGCTGGTTCGCTCGGATATGCCGGGCGCGGCGGTGATGTATACCGCGAATAGCCATTCTGCGACCCCAAGCCAGGATTCGATGCAGGTCGCCCCTCTGCATCAGGTGTGTGGTATGGCCGTGACCCCTGAAGGCGCAACGGCGAGGGAGCGTTGGAATATGAGTTGCCTGGCCCCCCCATTGCGCCCATTCCTCCCTGGTTTTCCAGCAATTCCGAACGGACGATGACAACTTCCGGTGGTGCGCTGATGCCGAGCTTCACACGCTCACCCTCGACGGCAAGCACGTGAATGGTGATGACCCCATTCAGGACAATCGCCTCTCCGGCTTTCCTACGTAGCACGAGCATACCTGAAATACCCCCTCCTCACAGGTGACAACTGCTTGACAACACCGCAGGCACCTGGAGACGTTCATGTGGAATCAGCGCGCCAATGCGCTGGCTCCATAGCTGCGCTGCAACGACTCGTTCATTGCACCTTTGCACGCTCCCTGGAGCGGGAGGAGACGATGGACCATACCTGCCCAAAATCCTGGTGACGTGCCTTGTCGTTTGCACCTGCCCAAACACCTACCTACACACTGCCACTCAAACCACTCAATATGACATCCTTTGCGCTGCGCCCCACCTTCGCGGCGGCGGGTGATGCAATGCTCGTGGTTGTCATCCCACCATCCATCAGCGTTCACATCGAACACATCGAGCAAACGCCTCCTGCTAGAGCAGAGACAGTAACGGCCAGCATACACGCTATTGTACAGGTTACAACGAAGAGTGCGACGATCAGTACCGCATTCAATGTGCCGCGCCCTGCACTGCCCTGTACGGTGCCCAATTGCAGCATCCTGGCTGGCCGATTCCAACCCGTCTCCTCCTACAGAAACACTTACTCACTTACCATAAGGACATGTCAATGGGTATCACAGTCACAATTTGCCTTCACGAAGACAAACGTGGAGACGCTTGCCAGTGAACCTACAACGCTCTCGCCACCAACCCAAACCACCAGCTACCTGCTCTGCTCTGCAAAACTGCGCATTGCGCCCGAACAGCGCCCTATGGGAATACGGGAATCGTGTGCCCAGCGGTGTCTGCCTACCCAATAACCTAATAACTCAATTGCCCCAAAGCGAACATCATCTCGTGCCGTTGAGAATCAGCTCATCATCGGCACATCCCTGCGATTGCCTCCCATGCTCCCATGCTCGTTCTCCCGCCGGTCCGGCAAGAGTGGCGACTACTCTGCACTCCAACGCACTCAATGAGACACTGCATCCAGCAAGACGTAGCAGGAATACATCCGGTCCAAAGCAATGAGGCCAGTATCCTCAGCCGACCTGCGACATGTTGTGTTTGCATGCCATGTACAATCACATACGATAATACTGATTTAACAGTAACTCATTTCACCAAAACTGTCAATTGGCAGGTCTGGCGACTTCTTCACACAATCGGTGTGTATGATGACACTAGCCAACTGGCTGCCCCCTTGCGCGCCAGCAGTGCTTCCTGCTGCGCTGCCGGTACGTGCGCTGGCTGGCCTATCGTATCACATTTCGGTTTTCCCTGCACCCATGCTGCGCAAAGTACACACTTTTCAGGAGCGCCGCCGTGATTGTGGCGTATGGTAATTATGGACACGCCGCGCATCTGGGGGACGCGCGCGGACTGGCCGGCTTGCATTCTCCGCACGCGCATGCGGCAATGATTCCGCTGCCTCCGATGCCTGCTCTCCCGCCTGCTCACTCTCACGACGTTCAGGTGTCTCTGCTGGCGAGTTTGGCGACGCTGGCGGGAGCGCAAGTGGCGTTTCTAGTGCAGGAGAAATGCTCACTTGCCCTACGCTCTGTCCCGGTTGCTCCGGCCCGGCCTGTGGAGGCGACTCCACCGGGCCACCCTCATCGGGTCCGGCCTGATCCGATGACTGGCGCACCAGACGCACTTTGGTGACACGCCGCCCGCGCGTACTCATCACCGTCATTGTCAGGTCGCCAGCATGCACGACATCGCCAACCGTCGGAATCTTATCGAGCTGCCCGTAGACAAAGCCACCCAGCGTCTCGTAATCCTCGCTGGAGAGATTCGTGTCGAGTTCCTCGTTCAATTCATCGAGGCTAATCTTGGCGTTGACCAGATATTCGTTGTCACTGATGCGTTCAAGCAGTTGCTCTTCGCGGTCATATTCATCCTGGATGTCGCCGATGATCTCTTCAACCAGGTCCTCAATTGTCACCAGGCCGGCCACCGACCCATATTCATCCACGACAATCGCCATGTGAATATGCTGCTGCTGCAATTCGCGCAGCAGGTCATCCAAGTGCTTCGATTCAGGAACGAAGTAGGCGGGGCGCACCAGACCACTGACCGTTGACGGGCGCGTGTTCGTGCGCAGGATGCGCAGCAAGTCTTTGGCGTAGAGAACGCCGATAATATTGTCTATCGAACCATCATAAACGGGAATACGCGATTGCCCGCCCTGAACGATCAGGTCCATCGCCTCCTCAACGCTGGCGTCCCCCTCAATCGTCACCATGTCAATGCGCGGCACCATCACCTCGCGCACGGAAGTATCGGCCAGCTCGAAGACGTTGTGGATCATCTCACGCTCGTCTTCTTCCAGCACGCCCTCTTCCTCGCCAACCTCCACCAGCATGCGCAGTTCTTCTTCCGTCACGAACGGGCCGCGGCGAACCACCTTGCCGCCGATGAGCCGCACGAGCCAGTTGGTGATCCACGTCAGCGTCACGACGACCGGATGCAAAATGGTGCTGGCGGCCTCTACAGGTCTGGCTAAACGTTTTGCCCATGCCTCTGGCGCCTGCACGGCAATTGTTTTTGGCGTGATCTCACAGAAGATGAGAACGAAGAGCGACAGCACAATCGTCGAGATAACTTCGCCGAAGTTGGCAAAGATGCTGATGGCAAGAATCGTCGCGACCGTAGAGGCAACAATCACCGAGACGTTACTTACCACAAGAATCGTCGAGAGGAAACTTTGAGGATTTTCCAGCAATCGCAGGATACGCCGCGCACGCGGATCGCCATCTTCAGCCTGGTTGCGTATTTTGATGCGACTGACCGAAGTCAACGCGGTTTCTGCGGCGGCAGAAGTGGCTGCCAGTGACAGTGCCACGACCAGCAGAATCACCAAAAGCCAGTCAATCGTAGTAAAGGTTGCGTTACTCACGGAGGCCAGGGTAACGAGATGTTGCCAGGGCCAACTTGAACTCTCCATTTTCTTGCTGTTACTCCCTTGCTCCACGCCCCTCGATGCTGCTCTGGTCAGGATTACTTGTATGCACCTGAGAACCAGCATCGCCTGCGGGCAATGGAGAGGCTTCGCCGCCTATCTGCACATTCATATCTGGAGGGTGCGCTGATGGCTCGCCAACGACGCGCGCCTCTCCCTCTTCTCTCTGTTCTTCAGAAGATGTAGACGATTCAGATGCCGTCGAGCGCACACGCCGGGCAATACGTGCGGGCATGCCGACGGCCAGCTTGCCGGCGGGCACATCGCGCGTCACCACGGCCCCGCCGCCAGTAGAAGCGCCGTCGCCTACCGTGACCGGCGCGCGCAGCAGCGTATCACAGCCGATGAATACGTGTTCACCGATTTCGGTGTGATGCTTCGACGTTCCATCATAATTCATGGTAATCGCGCCCGCGCCAATATTGGTCGCTGCGCCGACGTTAGCGTCGCCAATGTAGCTGAAGTGGTGCATCTGCACCCGTTCGCCAATCGTCGCGTTCTTGACCTCGCCAAAATTGCCGACATGCGCCCCGGGCAGCAATCGCGCGCCCGCCCGCAGCCGGCTCATCGGCCCAATGCGCGAACCGTCCTCCATGACGGCGGCATCCAGCCAGGAGGCCAGCACGAGGCAATCGTCGCCAATCGTGCAATTCCGGATCAGGCTGTTCGGCCCAATCTCACAGCGTTCGCCAATGACCGTGTTGCCGCGTAACATCGTGCCGGGGCGCAAGATCGTATCCTGACCCACGCGCACGCCAGCCTCCACATATGTTGTCGCTGGGTCTTCGATGGTCACGCCGGAGAGCATCAAATCGCGCAGCACCCGCTGACGCATAATCTGTTCCGCTTCAGCCAACTGAATACGGTCATTGACGCCCATTGTTTCAGCGAGCAGCGCGCTCACCGTGCTGACGATGCAGCCGTCACGCACCGCCATATCTACCAGATCGGTGAGGTAATATTCGCCGTTAGGATGCACTTCCAGCGTTTCCAGGCGCGGCCAGAGCCATTCCGCCTCGATGCAATAGATGCCTGAATTGACCTCGCGGATAGCCGCCACTTCTTCGCTGGCATGCCGCTGTTCAACCACGCCGCGCACCCGGCCAGCGTCATCGCGCAGCACGCGCCCATAGCCGCTTGGGTCGTCTGCCTGCCCGGTGAGGAAGGTCAGCGTTGCGCCGCTGCGTTCGTGTTCTGCGAGCAGCGCGCGCACCGTCTCTGCGCGCACCAGCGGCGTATCCCCGTAGAGAACGAGAATAGTGGACGGGCTGGCAGTTAGTTCGGCCCAAACCAGGCGCGTCTGGCGCACGGCGTCGCCAGTGCCAAGCTGTGGCTCCTGCACGACATAGACGATATCGCCGGTTGGGGGTGTCCAGTGGAGAGCAGCGCGCACGGCGTCGCGTTCGTGGCCAACGACGATGACAATGTGCGGACTATGATCCTCCGCGTCGCCGCTGGAGGTATCCGGGGCAGATGCACCATCTGATACAGTCGCCGCCTCGCTGACGGCGCGCAATACATGTTCGAGCATAGGGCGACCGCCTACCTGGTGGGTGACTTTGGGGAAACGCGAGCGCATGCGCGTTCCTTTCCCTGCGGCCAGGATGACGGTTCCGACACGTCTCATAGGGGCGAATAACTCTCCTCGATCTCATTGCCACTTTGGGTCAAAATAAACTCATAGAGTAGCTCGGGCGCCAGGATTCGAACCTGGGATCGTGGATCCAAAGTCCACTGCCTTACCGCTTGGCCACGCCCGAAAATGACTCGCCAGTTGGCTTGGCGAGTCATTAGCATCGTACCCCAGGGAGCAGCGTCTGTCAACCTGCCGGGCAATTCGAGCCGGCAGGTTGACAGATTGACCGCTAGGCCTTCTTGCCCTTGCCAAAAATGAGGGTATAAAACACCGCAATGATGAGCGCACCCAGGATTGCCGCAATGATGCGAACGCCCTCTATCGCAAAATCGAACGGCAGTTTTACGAACGTAGCGAAGATCCAGGCGCCAACCAACGTGATGATGACTGCCAGCGCCAGGCTCACTTTGCGGCCCGTCAGGCGCTCAGTCGCGCCGTTGATGGCGAACGCCAGGAACAGGACAATCAACAGTTGGATGAGGTTGATGCTGAACGGCGGATTGGGCTGCCCGAATACCTGTAGCGAGAGATCGGTTTTGTGAAAGAGCAGGTCGAGGAATCCACTGTTTGGGATAAAATTGAGATTTGGAGGACTCCCCGATGCTATGACTGCTGCGGTAAGTGAGGCTAACATACTATTCAGACTCCTCTGCGAGCAATGGCTCGCGCAGACATCATCGGTCATTCCGACCGTACAAAAGCCATCCCCTCTTGAGAAGTAGCGAGGGGACAGTTACCTGCCGTTAGACAAGCATGTCGCGTGCCAAAAACGGGCATGCGTCGTAAAAAGCAGGCACGATCTGTGCAGTTTGGTGGCACTTGCGTGAGGAGTGATCGGCCTATTGGAATTACCTGGGAAGTCATGGCGCGCTCCGCCACGAAGGCCATAATTGCCACCCTATGCTATATCATCAAAAGGGAATCGGCAACCAGACTCGTGACATGTTCTCGGACATCGAGCACGCCGACGTGACGAAAATTCAGTAGAATGGTGTAGTGGAAGAGATGGAGTACCGGCAACTTGGGCGCTCCGGCTTGCGCGTCTCGGTGATTGGCCTGGGCGGCAACACCTTTGGGCGCTATGCGGACGAGCAGCAGACGGCAAAGATCATTCATCAGGCGCTGGACCTGGGCATCAATCTGGTGGATACCGCCGATGTCTATAACGGCGGCGTATCGGAGGAACTGGTTGGCAAAGCTGTTCGCGGACGCCGTGACGAGGTGCTGATTGCAACAAAGGTGGGCATCCGCAACGGTGACGGCCCCAACGATGGCGGTTCATCGCGCAAGCATGTCATCGAGGGTTGTCATGCCAGCCTGCGCCGCCTGAACGTCGAGACGATAGACCTCTATCAGATTCATCGCTTCGACTCGCAAACGCCGCTGACCGAGACGCTCAGCGCGCTGAACGATCTGGTGCGGGCGGGAAAGGTGCGCTACATAGGCTGCTCGAATTACGCGGCGTGGCAGGTGGTGCAGTCGCTCTGGATCAGCGAGCGCGAGCATCTGGCGCGCTTCGTCTCCGTGCAGCCGGAATACAATCTGCTCACGCGGCGTATCGAAGAGGAGCTAGCGCCGTGTTGCCAGGAGTTCGGTCTGGGCATCATTCCCTATTACCCATTGGCCGCTGGCATCCTGACGGGCAAGTATCAGCCGGGCCAGCCGCCACCAGAAGGAACGCGCGGACACAATAATCCCAACTTTGCGGCGCGCCTCAAACCAGAAACATTACAGGCGGTGCAACGATTGGATGCTTGGGCGCATGAGCGTGATCACACCGTCGCCGAACTGGCGCTGGCGTGGCTGGCGGCGCGGCCCGGCATCAGCACCATCATCGCCGGTACAACGCGCCCAGAGCAGGTGGTCGCCAACGCCCGCGCCGCCGAATGGCGCCTCACACCCACTGACCTCACGGCAATAGACACGATTCTCGCTGGCTAAGTTTGATGCATGATCGGCCTGGTTCCCCTCTCCTCGCGGGAGAGGGGTCGGAGGTGAGGTCTAGCGCACCTCACCGGCGCGCGAACGCTCATGCTGCGTCAGCAAGCGCTTGCGCAGGCGAACCGTCTGCGGTGTCACCTCTACCAGTTCGTCGCTGTTGATGAAGTCCAGCGATTGCTCCAGGCTCAGCTTCACGGCTGGCGTCAAACGCACGGCAATGTCAGAGGTAGACGAGCGCACATTGGTCATCTTCTTCTCTTTGCAGACGTTGACGACGAGATCCGCCGGACGCTGGTTAAGGCCGACGATCATCCCCTCGTACACTGGCGTCCCCGGCTCAATGAAAGTCTGCCCACGCGCCTGCGCATTGTTCAGGCCATAGGTCACGGCGATGCCACCTTCAGAGGCGATCAGCGCGCCGTTACGTGAGGTGCCGATGGGGCCAAGCCACGGCTCATAGCCCAGCAGCAGGCTCGACATCGCGCCGTTGCCCTGCGTCAACGTCAGGAAGGCGTTGCGGAAGCCAATCAAGCCGCGCGTGGGAATGTCGTATTCCAGACGCACGTTGCCGCTGCCGTCGTTGACCATATCCACCATGCGCGCCTTGCGCAGCGCCAGCGTTTCGCTGATGGCGCCGATATACTGCTCGCGCGTGTCAATCACCAGCCGTTCCAGCGGCTCCATCACCTTGCCATCCACGTCGTGCGTGATGACCTCCGGGCGCGACACCTGAAGCTCGTACCCCTCGCGGCGCATCGTCTCGATCAACACGGCGAGGTGCAATTCACCACGCCCGGAGACGATAAACTCATCGGGCGAGGTGCCATCCTCGACACGCAGGCTGACGTTCGTTTCCAGTTCCCGATAGAGCCGCGAACGCAACTGGCGCGACGTGCTAAACTTGCCCTCGCGCCCGGAGAATGGACTGGTGTTGACGCCGAAGGTCATCTTGAGCGTCGGCTCGTCTATGGCAATGCTCGGTAGCGCCTCCGGTTGCTCCGCGTCCGCCAGTGTATCGCTGATATTGGCCTCGGCAATACCCGTCAGCGCGATGATATCGCCAGCCGTCGCCTCCGGCACTTCCAGCCGCCCAAGCCCCTGATACGTAAAGACCAGGCCAATGCGCCCGCGCGTCAGGTCGCCGGTGCGCGTGATGCGCGCGACGGACATGCCGGGGCGCGCACGGCCACGAGTGATGCGCCCAATGGCATACTTGCCCTTGTAGTCGTCGTAGTCCAGCGCCGTCACGAGCAATTGGAACGGACCGTTCTCATCCACCATTGGCGCTGGCACATGGTTCACAATCGTCTCGAAAAGCGGCTCCAGGTCCATATTCGTGTCGTCTGGATGCAGCCGCGCGATGCCTTCGCGGGCAATCGTGTAGATGACCGGGAAATCGAGCTGGTCGTCGCGTGTCGCCAGTTCCAGGAACAAATCCTGCGTCCATGACAACACCTGCTCGACCCGCGCATCGCGGCGGTCAATCTTATTGATGACCAAAATGGGCTTCAATCCCAACTCAAAGGCTTTCTTGAGGACGAAGCGCGTCTGTGGCATTGGGCCTTCCACGGCATCCACCAGCAACAGGCAGCCATCGGCCATATTGAGGACGCGCTCGACCTCACCGCCAAAATCAGCGTGTCCCGGCGTATCAATGATGTTGATCTTGATGCCCTTGTAGCTGACGGCGGTATTCTTGGCAAGAATCGTGATGCCCCGCTCGCGCTCCAGGTCGTTTGAGTCCATAATCAACTCACCGACCTGCTGATTCTCGCGGAAGACCTTACCTTGTTTGAGCAGGCCATCCACCAGCGTCGTTTTGCCGTGGTCAACGTGTGCGATGATAGCGACATTGCGTATATCTGAGCGGATTCGCATCCCCGTCTCGTTTTCCGTCATTTCACGTACAACTTGCATTCTCTGTTTGCCTATCGTTTAGTGTTTCTGCGTTTCCCTCGCGCATCCCTAGAGAAAAGGGGCGATGAACCAGGATACGCGCGACATCTTGCCCCATATCCCAATTTCCCATTGGCCGCAGACCAGCCGCATACGCTGCACGCCATCTGTATACATCGAGTTTCAGGATAGTCGCATACTGGTGGGGGATGTCGCTCTCTTTTTTGAGCATGTGGTGCATGGCGTCGAACCGCCCTGACATCAGGCACACCGCCTTATAGTATATCACGACGGAGCGCAAAGGTGAAAGTGGTGGAAAATTAGCATGGGCGAAACAAGTCATAACATGTGAAGCAGTTCACAAAAAGAACGAAAAAGGAAGACGACCATCATTGCTCATTGCCCATCAGCTTGCACTGTGCTAAATTAAGCAGTAGCAGGATAGGGGCAGGACACTTTTTTCGTTGAAACGCTGTTTTTATACGCGGCATCGTTGCAGTTTTGTCTGCATGGACCCAGGAAATACAGAGGTTGAGTAGACACGAGTCTCCTATAATGGGGATGTGACGAGGAGGCAGCGCGTACTAATGAATGAACACGCTGAAGCACTGCGTGTCCTGGTGGTTGACGATGATCCTGGTGTGATCGCCGTCCTACGCGATGGGCTGCGCCTCGTTGGCGGCTACGAGGTGCTGATCGCGCGCGATGGGGCACATGGGCTGGAAAGCGTCTTTGAGACGGCGCCGGATTGTATCATTGTTGACGTGCGCATGCCTGGACTCAATGGCTATCAGTTTGTGCGCGCCCTGCGCGGCGACCCCGCGACGGCGCAGAAGCCGATCATCGTCTTGAGCGCGCTCGTCCAGGACCGGGATGAACTGGCGGGCATGCTGTCGGGCGCCGATGCGTATCTGTTCAAACCGATCAAGATGGCCGATCTTCTTCAGGCGTTGCAGCAGGCGATGAACCTGACCGCCAGCGAGCGCCTGAAACGTTCTCACTTATTGACCGAAGAAGATAGATCTTTGACATGAGGGGGCAGTATGACGTCTGACGACAACAATCGAGGCTTGCGTCTCCCGGCAAACTACTATCCAAAATCATCGCCGCAGATGTCCGTGTTATTTATCGAGCCTGACCACGCCAACGCGGAGCGTCTTTCGCGAGCGTTGACCAATCTCAGCGCGGTGGCGATTGTACCCTCGGCGCATGCCGCCATCAATGCGATTTCCCTGCATGTACCCAGCCTGATCGTCACGGAGATAGACCTGCCAGACGCCAATGGGCTGGAACTGATTGCGCGTGTGCATGCCACGCCTGCCATGCGCCACGTCCTCTTGATGGTGGTGACGGCGCGCACAGGCGTGCGTGACAAGATCAATGCATTCCAGTCCGGCGCCGACGATTATCTGGTGAAGCCGCTCGATCCGGCTGTGTTTGCCCTGCGCGTGCAGCTTTTGAGCCGCTTCCGCAAGGTGATTAGCAACTCATCGCTCACGCTGTAGCGTCAATGGCGTTATCAGCGCCATCCATCGCGTAGATCGCGTTTCGTAGAACGGCCCGTTGCCGCCTCCGGCAAGCCAGCTTGTGCAAGTACTGTGAGCTTGAACTATGGAAGGACTATTTGCGCCGGAAACGCTACACACTACCACGCAGAGCGGGCCGGGAAATCGCGCGAAACAGTGGGCAGTCGCAATTGCCGGGCGGCTCGGTCGTGTCTTCACCGATCCATTCACCAGCGACCCCACCGCAATCGCCGCCCTCTCGCCCAGCGAGCGTGACCTCCAGAAGCGCACGGCGCTGTTGCGCCTTTTTACCTTCAGCATGGTCCTCGTCATCTTGCTATTGCTGTTGCCGTGCCTGCTGCTGCCCGGCGCTTTCGCCAATCCTGGGCTGGAACCTTTGCGCAATGCGGCTGCCGTGGAACTGACGGTGTGCCTGCTGACGTTACTCACGCAGCAATTCGCCGGCACAACCATCGCTGGGGTGTTCTTCGCGCTGGGCGGCCTCGCCGCCGTCAGTGGCTATGTCGTCACTGCGCTACATCTCTCCCATTCGCAGGCGCACGGTCAACTCGACCAACTCGGCCTGGTGGCCTACGCCTGCCTGGTCATCGTCATCTTCTCCGCCGGACTGACGTTGCCGACCCGCATCTTCTGGCCAGTAACGGCGCTGCTGGTGATGGCGACTATCCTCAGCGTGGTGCTGTTCTTACCGATCAATGCGGCGCTACGCCTGGATGCGGCGGTGCTGCTGGCGACGCTGCAACTCGTCGTCGCCGTCATGAGCTGGGCCTGGGCGCGTAGCACCACGATAAGTATGGAGGTCGCCATTCGCGCGATCACCCGCGAACGCGAGATGGTGGCGCTCAAAGACCAGTTCATCATCGTCGCCAACCATGAGTTACGCACGCCGATCATGGCGCTCTATGGCAACATCGAACTGATTCAGATGATGGGACCACGCCTGGACGAGGAGCAGCGCGAGAAGATGATTACACGTGCCATTGCCGCCGGTGACATCGTGATGGACCTGCTCAGCAGCGTGCTGGATACCAGCGCCGTCTCCTCACGCGCGCCGCAGTTGGAGATCGAGCCGGTGCTGCTCGCGCCGCTGGTTAGCGCCATCGTAGACACCTTCGATCCGCGTCAGGTAGGTGAGCCAGGGCTGGAAAACGTCACCTTCGAGTCGCGCCCGGTCACTATTGAGGTTGCTCCCGATTTGCACGTGCTGGCCGATGAGGGACGCTTGCGCCAGGTGTTGCTGAACCTGCTCTCAAACGCCCTGAAATATTCTGCGCCGGAATCGCCCATTCAGGTCTTCACGCGCCCGGCGAGTACCGTGCGGCTGCCGAAGTATCTTCCTCATAGCGGGCATGTCGTCAAAAGCGCTGATATGGTGGTTGTCAGCGTGCGCGACTTCGGACTGGGCGTTCCCCCGCGTGACGCTGACAAACTCTTCAATCGCTTCGTGCGGCTGGAACGCGACATTGCCGGCACCGTGCGAGGCACCGGTGTCGGCCTCTACCTCTGCCGCATACTGGTAGAGGCGATGGGTGGCGTCATCTGGGTCGAAAGCTCCGGCGTTCCGGGCGAAGGCTCCGTCTTCTCTTTCACCATACCGCTCGCCCCCATCCTGCCGAAACTGACTGCTGAGCGAGAACACATGGCCCAGACATCTCAGACTACCGATTAAAACATCCTGTACTTTCGCCCGTGGCATCTTCTCGCCTCCATCTGCTATGTTAGATGTGTCTCTAACATCGAATCAGATGAACTCAAGGAACGACGGAAAGCGAGTGATCTCTTTATGGCCCAGGCATCGCTGTTAAGGCGGTTCGCCGCGCAACGAAGCTGGGGCGGTTATTTTAGTTTCAACCGCAACGTCTACCTGCTGCTGCTCTTTACGCTGGGCAAAGGCTTCCAACTGAGCATCGGCGCATTGACGCTCAATCTCTATGTGCATAGCCTGGGCTATGACTTGCAGTTCGTTGGCGCGTTCACGGCCACCTCAGCCATCGGCTCTTTCGCCGCCGGTGTGCCGATTGGCGTGCTGGCGGACCGCATCGGACGCAAGCCGCTGCTGCTGGTGAGCGGCATCGTTACGCCACTGACGCTGGTAATGACGGCGCTCAGCACCAGCGCGCCGCTCATCATCCTCTCTGGCCTGCTCAACGGCATGTTCGCCTCCGCCTATTGGGTGACGAATCTGCCGATGCTCACCGAAAGCACCACCGAGGAGCAGCGGGTCGGCGCGCTGGCGCTCAACAACTTTCTGCTGCTCGGCGTCGGCGCGCTGGGCGCACTGATCGGCGGAGGCGTGCCACAGGTCGTCGCAGTCATCTTGCATCAATCGGCGCAGGATGTCGTGCCACTGCGCTGGGGCGTGCTGGCGGCGGCGATCATCGTCTTTTTGCCTGCGCTGCCGCTCTTCTGGGTACAGGAGCCGCGCCGTGCGCGCCGTCGCTCCACACAGGAAACTGGCGGTGCGCTGGCTCCCGCTCCGGCGACTATCGAGTCTGAACAGTTGGCGCTGGCGCAGGCAACCATTGCACCGGCGAGCGATGAACCCAAACAGAGCCGTTGGGCCATCGCTGGTCTATTCGCCAGGCTGCTCATCCCTGATATGCTCTTCACCACCGGCGAAGGCGCAGTCGTTGGGCTGCTCTCGCTCTTCTTCTTCCTGCGGTTTGCGCTTCAGCCGGGGCCGCTAGGCATCCTCTTCACGCTGGCAGGGCTGATCGGCGGCGCGACCTCGCTGACGGCGCCACGCATCGTGCGCCGCTGGGGACAACTGCGGATGGCGACGACGATGCAATTTCTCAGCGTTCCCATCATCCTGTTGATCGGCTTCTCACCATTATTGTTGCTGGCTGCTGCCGGTGAGTTCATGCGTCAGATTTTGCGCGGCCTCTTCGAGCCGGTCTACGCCGCGTTTGCGATGGGGCGGGTGAGCGAGCGCCATCGCGGCACCCTGAGCGGCTTCTACAGCCTCACCTGGAGCGTTGGCTACAGCATCGGCCCGATCACCGCCGGCTGGCTCCAGGAGCATATCGGCCTCTCCACCTCGTTCATCATCGGCGCGGTCTGCGTAGGACTTTCGGCCACGCTGCTACGCTTCTTCTTCAGCCGCGAAGAACGCACCCCCAAGAAATCGCATGCGTAAGCGTTCTCATCTCCGGTACACTGATGGTGAAACCTTAAAGCAAGCGTAATCTTATTTTAACAGAGGACCGCTATCGTCTGGTAAGGAATGACCTCATGGGCGGTCACCTCCAAGATCATTGGCATGGCAGCTTTCCTGTGCCAATGATCTTGGCACAGTACTGAGGAGCTATTTGAGGCATGGCTAGGAAGAGATGCTAGCATCATGCGAAACGTATCAAATCTGCCGGGCTGGGTGGTGTCTTTCCTCTCTGGTCTTTTCAAGCTGCGAATCCGCTTCATGCTGCTACTGCTGGTTACTGGTTGTTGTTCATTGGCTGCCTGTGGTAGCCTGGGCGCGCAATCACCGGCGCTTAGCGGCCATATCAAGATTACTGGCTCGACGGCACTGCAACCGCTCGTCACGCAGGCCGCTATGCGCTTCATGCGCAGCCATTCGCAAGTCAAAATTGATGTGGAGGGCGGCGGTAGCAAGCAGGGATTACAAGATGTCAACGCGGGTAAAGCGGATATTGGTGACTCTGATATCTACGCAGATCCAGCGATCTATCCCGACCCCACTCTCACCGATCACCTCGTTTGCGTCATCCCTTTTACGCTGATCGGCAATCCCGACATTGGTGTGAAATCGCTGACCCAGCAGCAGATCATTGATATCTTCTCGACGGGCAAGCTCCGTAACTGGCAACAGGTGGGCGGCCCAAATCTAGCTATTGTTCCTGTGGTGCGCCCGCAGACATCCGGCACGCGCGCCACGTTCCGCAAATATATCCTGGGCGGGCGCGACGAAACGGGCACACTGCTCCAAAGCGACTCTTCGCAGACGGTTGTGCAAACTGTGGCGCAAACTCCTGGCGCAATTGGATATGTGGGCGTCTCCGTTCTCAATACGAGCGTGTCGCAGGTAGCCATTGATGGGCAACTGCCAACGGCCAGCGCCATCAAAGCGGGGCGCTATGCCTTCTGGGGCTTCGAGCATATGTATACGCTAGGCGATGGCTCGGCGGCGGTGAGCAGTTTTCTCGATTATATGCTCACCTCTGAGATTCAGCAGTTGGCGCAGCAACTAGGCTACATTCCCATCGCAGCAATGTCGGTCGCTTCCAACGTTCCAACTGCGGCATCCAACCTGGTTGCCGATCAGCGCCGGAAAAAGGGTGCTTCCAATGCGTAATCCACACAGTTTGCCTTCTGCTCCATCGGAGAAGAGATACAAGGGATCTGACCGTGTACTTCCAGCGATGCCAGACAATCCTGTCATCCGCATCAAGTCGCAGACATCTGCCAATTCCCGGCGACATCTGCTGTTGGACCTCCCAATAGCCTGGCGTCTCAGCCTGGGATTTTTGCTGGCGGCGCTGATTGCAGCTGCCGCCGCTGGCCTCACCGGGCTACAACGCGCGCAAAGTTCCAGTAATGAGGCGCACTTCTATCAAAATCTCTTGGAAGCCAATACCGAGCTGACTACTGCTAACTCTTTTCTCCAATTGATGAATACCGAGGTTCACACTACACTAGACGATGCCGCCGCTCCCAATCCTTCCGCTGAAACGCTCACCAGCGACCAGGCAGCAACTCAAGGACTTGCGACGCGCTATGATAATGCCCTCAGCAATTACTCACGGACTGATCTGCTCCAACAGCATAGCGATGAGGTCGCGCTGCTCGATGAGGCAGGACATGGCAACCAGGTTTCCCAGCAAAATACGCTGGTAGCTAGCGTTTTGCGCACCTGGGAGGTGTATCGGGATGCGCAGTCACAGGTGCTACAGGATATTGCCAGCGGACACCTTGCCGATGCGCAGACATTGGAACGCGCGCAAGGAGAACCGACCAACGCCGATGCGCAAAGCGCCTTGCGCGCGCTCATTCAATTCAACAATCGCATTGCTGCTTCGGTGCGCGATGCTACACAGATCGAACAGCAAAATCAACTGATTACCTCGCTCATCGCCGCAGTCATTGCCTTTATCTGCATCGTTGCCGTCGGCTGGGTCATCTCGGAAACGTTGGTGAGACGGCTGAATCGCTTACGCCGCGTAACACAGGCCGTCGAAGAGGGCGACGTAGGGCAGCGGGTGAGCGTTGCCGGGCGCGACGAAGTGGCAGATGTGTCGGCATCGGTCAACGGCATGCTCGACACTATCGTCGGGCTACTCGATGTCACCCGCCGCCAGCATGATGCGCTCACCACCGCCGCCGAACGTCTCTTCAGCGACGTGCGCATAGCAGGCGCGGGCGACCTGCGCGTCAACGCCGCCGTTGGTGGAGACCCGATTGGTATGCTGGCAAACGCCTTCAACTTCACCATTGGTCGCTTCCGCCGCTTCGTTCTGCGCACTCAAACCTCCGTGGAGCAACTGGATGTCGTCACACGCCAGCAGTCTGACCGGGCCAATGCGTTTCTGATGGCGACGCAAATGTACCTGCGCGGAGGAGTCACGGTTGGTATGACGCCAGAACGAGCGCCTAGATCACAGCCGGCAGCAGTCCCGAGTACACCTGGTACGCCAAGCACGCCTGACCTGGAAATGCGGGCACGGGTGGAACGCAGCCGCGAATTGGTGAGGCGTATTGCCAGAGAGGGCGCCAATTATCACTCGCGCGCCGTCCTCGATTTTGCGGAACAAGCATATATCTCTGCTGGCCGCCTTAGCCAGCTTGTCATGTCGGCGCATACGGCGCTCGAACAGCGATCCGTGAATACCATGCACCAAGCACTACGCTTGCAGATGGAAGAACTGCGCACGCTCGGCACATTGCTGACACAGGTTGGCGCAGAGGCGCATGCCATTCAGAAGAACACCACCACTGGACTGGCCGACCTGGATGCCTCCCTTGAACATCTCTCTGCCGTTGCGGCAGAAGCATCAGTAATACGTAGCAGCGGCCTGCCATCGGCTCCGACAATGACCAATGAGCAGGTAATCGAGTTGGTGCGGCTATCTTCCGCCTTTGCCCGCGATGTTGCCAAAATGGCGAGGCAAATCAATATCATCGCGCAGGAAGTACGTGCCGGAGTAACTCCATTCCGCCTGGCAAAAGGCGACGAGGAAAGTACACTCTATGCGCCTGGAACCGGCTATGGTGGCATGCCCGCAAGCTACGGCCCATTCGCCACGCAACAAAGCGCCATCTCCGCCGATGAGTACGCTACTATTCAACAGCAAGGTGGCAGGTATTCGTAGCGGGAAATTAAAGTATGCGCTGTTCATACAAGCACGTTGACCTAGCTATCCCTCAGATACTAGCGCACTGCGCACCAGCGGGGCCAGCAGCCGCACGCCAGCGGCAAGCTGTTCCTCGTGCATCGCGCCGAAGCCGAGCAATATGCCCGGCGCAGGCGTGGAGCTATAGTGCGGGCTGAGCGGCGAGAGTTCGATGCCGGACCGTTGCGCCTCCGCCGCCAGCGCCACGTCGTCTACGCCCTGCGGTAAGCCAACCAGCAAATGTATGCCAGCCTCAGCAGGGCCAACCATGACGCTATCGTCCAGTTCGGCGCGTAGCGCAGCCACCAGCGCATCGCGGCGCGCGCGATAAAGCCGCCGCACCCGCGCCAGATGCCGCTCCAACTCGCCAGCCTCGATAAAACGCGCCACCGCCAGCGCATCACGCCAGGTGGGATGCCGGTCGCTGGCGGCCCGCGCGCGCGCCACCGGCTCGATCAGCCAGTGCGGCAGCACCGCGTAGCCCAGGCGCATCGCCGGGTAGAGCGCCTTCGAGAAGGTGCCGAGATAGATCACTTCATCACGGTCATCCAGCCCACGCAAGGCTTCGAGTGGCTGCCCTTCCAGCCGCAGGTCGCCATCGTAGTCATCCTCCACCAGCACAACACCTGCATGCCGCGCCCAGTCCAGCAGCGCCACGCGCCGCTCCAGCGAGAGCGTGACGCCGGTGGGGTATTGATGTGATGGTGTCACTACCGCCAGATGCGCCGTATCCTCAACTGGGTCCGCCCGGTTATCCGGCAACGCCTCAACCCGCAGGCCATTCTGGTCAACAGGAACACCGTAGAGCCGCGCGCCCTCCGCCAGAAACGCGGCATGGAAGCCGATATAACTGGGGTCTTCGACGATCAGGCGCTGCCCCGGCTCGACCAACAGCCGCGCCAGCAGTGCCAGTATTTGTTGCACACTGCCTGCGATCAACACTTGCTCTGGCTCGCAGCGCACCGCCCGCGAGCGCCGCAGCCAGGCGGCAATTGCCTCGCGCGTCTCGATTGGCCCCAAAAGCGCATCCCACCGCCCAGCGCGCGCAGCGTTTTCGCGGGCATAGACGCGATTTTCCGCCTGCCGGTCCGCCGGGTCCTGCCAGCCGACGACGCGCCGCCAGCGTGCCCAGGGGAACGCCTCCGCCGCGCCGATGCCGGGGCGAAAATCATAACGCGCATTTGTGGTGCTGCCAGCTCCCAGCAAGGGAATCTCCGCGATACGCCGCGCCCAGGCCGTCAGCGGCACCGGAGCTGCTACCGGCGCCTGGAATGTCGCACCATCACCCACCTGCCAGCCATCGGAGTTGGCGCGTACACGACCGGGCGATGCAGGCTCATCTGCGCCATCTACTCCAAGGCGACCATCCTGGAACACTGGCGCGACGAAGGTGCCAGCGCCCACCCGCCCATAGACATACCCCTCGGCGCGCAACCAGTCATAGGCGGTCGCCACCGTCAGGCGGGCGACCTGCAACTGCTGCGCCAGCGCACGGGTCGGCGGCAAGCGCTCACCAGCGCGTAGACGCCCCGTAACGATGGCGGCGCGCAACTGGTTATAGAGTTGATGCGTCAATCCTTCCCCGGCCTCAGCGCCGCGTTCGAGCGACAGCAACAAATCTACCGCATGCGGATCCGTCATTTCTGCGCCTCTTCTCTGGTTCGTGTATGGTGACGATTGGCCTTGCCTGAAACAAGAATAATGGCCCTTGTACTATACCATTTCGCTGCGTAGGATACCAGACGGTGGCCCCACCCCCAACCCCTCCCCCGTGCGCCGGAGAGGGGAGGCAGAAGGCGCCGATTCCTAGTCCGCGCAGGTAGACTTTGCGGCCACAGGCCATCCAGGCGCGAATTCATTCGCAAGCTATGAAGAAAGCGGTAGCATCCATGAGCAATGACGAGGTTGATAGTGCGCTTACGATTCCGGCTGAGAAGATAACAGCGAAGGCAGGGCGCTCGGCGCGCACGAAGATCAGGCGACATCCCGAACGCGCCAGGCCAGAGATGGCGGAGGACATCTTGCGGGCGGGTCGCGTCGCGCACATCGGCTTTGCAGTGGAAGGTCAGCCGTTCGTCATTCCACAGACCTACCTCTATGAAGATGGCGTTATCTATATCCATGCTGCGCCCGCAAGCCGCATGCAGAAGATGCTGCGCGCCGGTACGCCGGTTTGTGTGGAAGTGACACTACTGGATGGACTCGTCGCCTCGCGCAATGCCAAGAGCCATTCGTTGAATTATCGCAGCGTCGTCGTCTTTGGTCACGCTGAAGTCGTCCAGGACCCTACGTTGAAACGTGCTATTTTCGAGCGTATGACATTACGCTATTTCCCAGGGCGCACTGCTGGCGTAGACTACATTCCCGCCAAAGAGAACGATTTGCGCACGGCTGACCTGCACGCCATTGTCATCGAAGAATTGAACGCCAAAGTGCGTTCCGGTCAGCCGCTGGGCACAGACGATGGCAACAATAGCGCCCCCGGCAGCAGCTATGTCCTCATGCTCTCCGGCATTGATAGCTGACATTGATAGTTGAAGCCATCTGGCCGCTTACGTTGCTTTCATTGAGTCAGTGTTTTTCGTGAAAGGTTTGCTACGGGCTTGTCACTCTTGTTTGGGTTGGCGGCGGCGATCTGCTGGGGGTCTGCCGACCTGCTCGCGCGCTTCTCCACGCGCATCATCGGCACCTATCGCACGCTCTTTTTCATGCAAGTCTTCGGATTTGTGGGGCTGGGCGTCTATCTCATCGCCACCGGCGACCTGTCCAAACTCTCCGCGCATAGCCGCTGGCAGCCGTGGGCATGGGCGTTCCTCTTTGCGGCGCTCAACACGCTGAGTTCGCTGGCGCTGTATCGCTCCTTCGAGGTTGGCGTGCTATCGGTGGTCTCGCCAATAGCCGCCAGCTACGCGGCGCTGACGACGCTGCTGGCGCTGCTCACTGGCGAGCGCATCACTGCATTGCATGGCGCTGGCATCGCAGCGGCGCTGGCCGGAGTCATCCTCGCCGCCATCACCCCAGATTCCGCAACGGATGAAGGCGACCAGACTAAAGCTAAACGCGCCAGCCGCCTGACGCGCGGCGTCGGCTGGGCGCTAGCCGCCGCACTGGGTTATGGCGTACTGTTCTGGCTACTGGGCTTTGAGGTAGTTCCGCAGCTTGGCAGCATCGCGCCAATCTGGCTGGCACGCATGGGCACGCTGGCGCTGCTGGCGCTCTTCGCCAGACCCGCTCGGCAATCGCTCAAGATTCCGCGCGGGCGGGTCTGGTGGTGTCTCGCAGGCACCGGAGTTCTCGATACGCTTGCCTACATCGCAGACGCCATCGGGCTGAGCAGCGGCAACGTCGCCATCGTGACGGTGCTGGCCTCCCTCTTCAGCGCCGTGACGGTGGTGCTGGCGTGGATGCTGCTGCGCGACCGCCTGCATCGCAGCCAGTGGCTCGGCATCGCCATCATCTTCGCGGGCGTCGTACTGGTGAGCCTGCCATAACCAGCCATAACCAGCCATAACTCGTCATAGCCCAGTAACACGCGCGCTCTATTGACACGGCTGGGCATCTGGTGGTACACTATGCCTCGCCGGTTAGGCATCAACACCTTCGCCAAGGTAGCTCAGTCGGTAGAGCACAGCACTGAAAATGCTGGTGTCGGCGGTTCGATTCCGCCCCTTGGCACCCGATATTTCTCCTCCTCCTTCCTTTCTCATCCCCTCTAGAGCGTACCAGCAGGGTCCACATCAATTGACCAGCCAGAGGGCAAGTCGTCTGCCGTCAGCGCGCGAATCAGCGGGCGCGGGTCCGGCGAGCGCAGGATGATCTGCCAGCGATAGCGCCCGCGCAGCCGCTCCATGAAAGCGGGCGCGGGACCGACGATATCGGTATCTTCCAGGTCTCGGTCAGCGATGAGTTGTTGCAGACGGCCAGCAAGCACGGTTGCCTCGATCTGCGCCGTATAGCGGTCGCCATGCTCATAGGTGCATTTGACGAAGCGGCGGAACGGTGGATAACCGTACCGCTGGCGCGCGGAGACTTCGGCGGCGAAGAAGCCCGCGTAATCATGCTGCGCAGCGGACTCGATGCAAAAATGTTCGGGGTTGAAGGTCTGCACCAGCACACGGCCCGCCAGATCACCACGACCAGCGCGGCCTGCCACCTGCGTGAGCAACTGGAAAGCGCGTTCGGAGGCACGGAAATCCGGCAGGAAGAGCGCAACGTCTGCTGAGACGACGCCAACCAGCGTGACGGCTGGCAGGTCGAGTCCTTTGGCAATCATCTGCGTGCCTACCAGGATATCGGCGCGGCGCTCCGCAAAGGCACGTAGCAACTCCTCGTGGACATGGCGTGTGCGCGCGGTGTCGCGGTCCCAGCGCAGCACACGCGCCGCCGGAAAGAGCCGCTTGACCGCCGACTCCACGCGCTCGGTGCCCAGCCCGAAGTAGCGGATACTGGCGCTCCAACAGATCGGGCAGACGTTCGGCGCGCGTTCGCTCCTGCCGCAATAGTGGCAGAGAACGATGCCCTCGGTGGCGTGGAAGGTCATCGAGACATCGCAGCGCCCGCAGCGCACCACATAGCCACACTCACGACAGACGACGCTGCTGGCGGTGCCGCGCCGGTTGAGAAAGAGGATCGCCTGTTCGCCGCGCTCCAGCGTTTGCCGCAGCGCCAGCCGCAACGGCTCGCTGAGAATACTGGTATTGCCGGCGCGTAGCTCTGCGCGCAGGTCCACCACCTGCACCGGCGGTAGACTCGCCGCTGTCGCATCGGGGGCGCTGGTGGGCGCGCGTTCGCGCAATTCCAGCAGCGTGTACGTCCCCTGGCGCGCATGCCAGTACGACTCGATGGAAGGCGTGGCGCTGCCCAGCACCACCGTCGTGCCGGTCAGCCGCCCCAACGCAACGGCCACCTCACGCGCGTGATAGGTTGGTGTGCGGTCCTGCTTATAAGCCGCCTCATGCTCCTCATCCACGACGATCAGGCCGAGGTTGCGCACCGGCGCAAAGAGCGCCGAACGCGCGCCAAGCACGACATCCACCTTACCTGCATGGATACGCCGCCACTCATCGAGCCTTTCGGCAGGGGTCAATGCGCCGTGCAGCAAGGCGACGCGCCCCGGAAAGCGCCCGACGAAGCGAGCCATCGCCTGTGGTGTCAGCGCAATCTCCGGCACAAGCACGATGCCGCGCTGTCCTCGCGCCAGCACCGCCGCCAGCGCCTGCAAGTACACCTCGGTCTTGCCGCTGCCGGTGATGCCATGCAGCAAGAAGACGCGTCCCGATGCAGTATCGTCCTGAGAAATGATTGCCTGCAAAGCCGCCGCCTGTGCAGGCGACAGCGCCAGCGGCTCGCTGCGCGTAATCTGCCGACCGGCTAGCGGATCGTGGCGCCGCTCCACCTCATCTATGGCAATCAAACCGGCATCGAGCAGTTCACGCAGTGCGGCGGGCGTCACGCGCGTCAACTTTTGCAGTTCCTCGACGCGCCAGCCGCTTGCGCCGCCGGTTTCGTCCGCCTCGCGCGGCTGTTGCTCCAAGATATCCAGCACGGCTAACTGGCGCAACAATCGCTCGGCATGTTTCTCGTCTTTGGCGGCGCGCTGCCAGGAGGGACGCTTGCGTTGGGGTTTAGGCAGCGTATCGAGTTGATGACGCGCTGCAGCTCGCCAGGTTTCCAGCTCCGCTGAGGTGCCGATGAGGCGCGTGTAACGATCTCGTCGCGCGCCGGTCTGGGCGCCAGCAAGCTCCACGCCGAGCGTCACCAGCTTGCGCTCGCGTAGCGCCCGCACAACAGCCCGCGCCCGCTCCCTGCCAAGCGTCTCGATTACCGTCTCGCGGTCCAGCCAGCCACGCTCACGCAGCAGTCCCAGCACCGCACGTTCATCATTGGAAAACGTCTCTGCTGCGGCTATCTCAGCATCGGCGTCGCGGAGACGTAACACTTGTCGCGAAGTACTCAGTAGTCCCGGCGGCAACAGCAGCCGCGCGGCAGAGGCCAGCGGCGCAGCATAGTGATCGGCCAGCCACTCGGCCAGCGCGCGATGCTCCGGCAACAGCAGCGGTTCAGATGCGAGAATAGCGGCAATCGAACGCAACCGTTCGCGCTGGGGTGAGCTATTCGTTGTATCGGTATCGTCGCCAGCATCGAGCGCCCAGACGATGCCAGGGGTGATGCGCTCGCCAAAGGGGACCGAGACAACCTGACCGGGGGTAATGTCAGCGGCCAACGTATCAGGTACATGATAGGTCAGGAGTGGGGTGCGCGCATCGAGAAATGGCGAGGATTGTGGTACCAGTATCTCCGCGCGCATCCGCTATTCGCCTCGCTCCCTACCCAAATATCACTATCTCCGGTCATTATGGCAGCAGGCAGCGGCAGGCAACAACTCTCTGGGCCGAATGCGATGCCAGTGAGGTAGTATCAAGGGGAAACGACTGTATGAAAGGCACACCTACGCAATGGAGAGCGAAACATATCATCGCAAAATCAGCAGCCATACGCGACATATGTCGCATTTCATCGGCCAGCCGGAACGTCTTGCTACCACTCCGCTTGAGCTGGGACTCTCCGGCGCGGAGTTGCTGCTGATAACGGATCGCTATACGACGCCGGGTGGCGCGCACTGGTATACGCGGCGCATCCAGAAACGCATCGCCGCGCGCTCCGGCTAGCTGGGGGCGCTCTCCAACGACACGCAGGTGCGCGAGGTGGCGCTCTGGACCAGCGGATTGCTCAGCCATCTGCCCGCCACCATCGCCACCGGTGTTTTGAGCGCAGATGCGGAAACCATGCCAGATGGCGCGCATACCGGAACCCTCGTGATGCGCGACCTGCGTGGCCACCTGCTACGCGACCGGCATGGGCGGCTGTTGCCGGACCCACCGTTGACGCCGCCGGGAACCATCCCGCCAATCGTGCTGACCATCCTCGATCACTTGGCTCAGTTGCATGCCGCTTACTGGGAGAACCCACACCTGGACGATCCGGCAACCGGACTGATGGGCGCACACGAGGCGCTGCTGCTGCTCGCACCGGAGCGCTTGGCGGCAAGGGTTGCGGCAGGCGATACGTCGCCGTATCTGCCACTGGCGCTGGCGGGCTGGGAGGAGTTCTTTCGGCTGGCTGCGCCGGAGGATGCGGCAACGCTCAAAGCAGTCTTGCACACGCCAGATACCATGCTGACCGCTATTAACAAGTTACCGAGGACATTGGTACATGGCGATATCTGGGGTCCAAATCTCGGCTTGCTGCCAGCGACTCAACGTGCGCCACGCCAGGGAACACACCTGCTGCTGCTCGATTGGGCGCTGGCGACCGCTGGGCCAGCCACCTACGATCCGCTCTGGCTCTGCGGCACCTGGCATGTGCTCCATCCACCGCGCGTGCTGGCGGCCTATCGTGCGCGGCTGCAACGGCGGCTGGCGTCGCATGGCGTCACGCTCTCCGCCGCAACCTGGCGCGCGCTGGCGGATGCTGGCTATCTGCGCACGACGCTCACCTGTGGCGAGGCGCTGGCTCGCAGCGCGACGGATGCGCTTCCTGGCGCTGGCCGGAGGCGCATGCAGGCGCGGGTGCGTTGGTGGGCGGCGCGCGCTGCTCGTGCCGCCCAACGCCTGAGCAAACAAACTATTGTTCTGGATAAGGCAGTGGAACTGAATAATTCGAATCACTTTGCGTCTGATAAGAGCCAGGCTGGGTAGGATATCCGGTGTCACGTGCTGCCTGGTAGGGATAGTTCCCAGGCATCGCTGGTATGGTGGCAGCCGGTCCACGGTAGGCGCTTTTGCCCACCAGAGCGCCGAGCACGCCTAAGCCCGCACCCAGGCTCCCATTGAGGATGAGTTGCCATACAATGCCTATCAGAGCGGCAGTGAGGAGCGCGGCACTAGACCCATAGTGATTCGACGACATAGCGGGCACGAAATCCAACACCAGAGTCGTTATCCCGCTGACAAGCCCGCAGACCAACCCAGTTGTCATGCCGGCAAGCGTTCCAGAAGTCACCTTCCCGGAAGCTTTTGCAACAGTTCGCCCTGCGAGAAACATCGCTGCATACCCAACGATGGTGAGATAAAAGAAGGCCGCCAGCTCGGCATGAGAGATAGTTGTGGCGATAACGATGCGCAAAAAGATAGTGGTCGCTGTTTGCCACACCGCCATAAGTGCGCCGAAGATCAATCCGGTACGCAGCACCAGATTGTTTGTTGTGCGTAACGCGCGAGATGCCATACGTGTCCTCCTGCCATCAATAGCAAGCGCCAGGTGTGCGGGAATGTTTGAGGTGCTATGACCTGATGAAAACAACTGCCTCTGCAAGGGAGAAGATGATGCTCAGGTAGCCCAGAATCAGGCTGATAGCCAGGATGATCTTCCTGCCTAGCAGGTCATGAGGAATTGCGGACTTGGGTAGGTGTCTGATTACTGAGAATGCGACATGCGCGCAGAGAACGGCGCACAATGCCGGAAGCATGGCGATAGTCAAGATCAACCATATGATGATCTGCGAATCCGGGTTACTATTGACCCACCACCACAACCCATTGGACAATGCTCCAAAGGCATAGACCAGCGGGAAGAGGAGGCTGGTGAGTAACGCGAGGCACGCCAGAAGGGTGATGGCGACACGATCTCCTTTGGATGAAGCCGCAATTGGTGGTTGAGCGCCAGCAATCGGAGTGGCAGACGCGGCATAGGGAAACATCACCGGCGCGGTAGCCGCATCTGTCTGTACTGGCACTGTTGGTCGGGTAGGATACGATGGCGGTGGCTGAAGCGGATACGTCATAAGCTGACCCTTTCCCTCTACTCGCTGGTCGTCGGATGAAATCAACGGATAAATCAAGTGTGTCAGCAGATGTGAGCAAATACCACGCAGAAACCGGAGACTTGCCCGTAGAAGAGGGCGCAGAATACTCGCGGAGTGATGTGGGGAGGCGACAACAAAACCGCTCCCTCCTGGAAATGGAAGGAGCGGTACTGCTGCAATCAGCGGCAAAAGCGTTTACCTGCGATCACCCGTGCTGCTTCTGCTCGCGGACGAGCCGGCGCAAGACAGCCTGCAAAATGCCGCCATTGCGGTAATAGTTGATGTCAATCGGGCTATCCAGGCGCGCGATGGCCTGGAACTCGCGGGTCGCGCCGTCTTCACCGTGGACGCGCACTGTCAATTCCTGGCGTGGCTTGAGGTTCTCGCCAATGCCCACGATATCGTAGGTCTCGCGGCCCGTCAGCCCCAGGGTTTCGCGGCTCTCGCCTGGCTTGAACTGCAATGGTAGGATGCCCATACCCACCAGATTGCTGCGGTGGATACGTTCGTAGCTCTCCGCCAGCGTCGCACGGATGCCCAGCAGCAATGGACCCTTCGCCGCCCAGTCGCGTGAGCTACCGGAGCCGTACTCTTTGCCAGCAATTACCAGCAGCGGCGTCCCATCCGCCTGATATTTCATCGAGGCGTCGTAGATCGTCATTTCCTCACCGGTCGGCAGATAGGCGGTGTAATAGCCCTCCTTCTCCGGCACCAGCAGGTTGCGCAGGCGAATATTGGCGAACGTGCCGCGCATCATCACCTCATGATTGCCGCGCCGCGAGCCATAACTGTTGAAATCACGTACTGCTACGTCATGCTCGATGAGATACTGCCCGGCGGGACTGGATGGCGCAAACGAACCGGCAGGCGAAATGTGGTCCGTCGTGATTGAGTCACGCAAAGAGACCAGGACACGCGCGCCGGTGATATCACTGATAGGTGCTGGTTCGGGCGTCAATCCCTCGAAGAAGGGCGGCCTGCGCACATAGGTCGAGTTCTCATCCCAAGCGAAGAGTTCGCTGCCACCTTCCGGCACCGGCAGCGCGCGCCAGTGATCGTCGCCATCAAAGACATGCGCGTACTCTTTGGTGAAAACCTCCGGCGTAACGACGCGGCTTAGCGTCTCGGCAATCTCCTGTGGCGTGGGCCAGAGGTCGCGCAGGTAGACTGGCTGTCCGTTGGGGTCTTCGCCAAGCGGGTCTTTCGTCAGGTCAATATCCACCGTGCCGGCTAGCGCGTAGGCCACCACCAGCGGCGGCGAAGCTAGGTAGCTCGCGCGCACCTGCGGATGGATACGCCCCTCGAAGTTGCGGTTGCCGCTTAGCACCGCCGCTACCACTAGGTTCTCGCCTTGTACCGCCTCGGCCACGGGCTCAGGCAATGGCCCGGAGTTACCAATGCAATTGTGAACCGCAATGGTGCCCGCGATGAAGGCATGCAAATCGTCCACTGCCAGATCAAACACAGCGCGCTGTCCAGCAGAACGGCGCTCCATTACCTGTAGCGAAAAGGTTGGCAGCGCAAGCGACTCTTTCTCGACACAGTAGCGTTTGGATTGGTCTGTCTCTTCACGAGAGAGCAACGGCGCGAACCACTCGCGTACGCCAAGCTGCTTGAACAATGCGGCAGGCGACGGGAAGCCGCAACTGTCGCGGTGCAGCGGCTGGAATTTGCGTGCGGTCGTCTGGGGAAGCCGTGAGAAGCGGTCATGCCCTTCCAACAGCGCATAGTGCGGCGATACAACCGCTTCGCGCTCCATCAATTCCACTGCTGCCATCTTGCGCGCTGTGGAGAACGACAACGCGGCATCTGCCTGATGTATCTCGGTTAAACGATCAGACATCCAGAGGCGTTGCCGGTGAATCCGGTCCACCGTGCGCCAGTAGACTGCCGCTGCGCTGGAACGCAGCGCCTTGTCCACACAATAGCGGAATCCTACCCGTTCGATGAACGAGAGACCATCAGGCAATTCCAGACGTACCTCGATGCGTGGAAGGCCATCCTGCGCCGCAGGATAGGATGAGAGCGCGCGGCGAGTAGCATACTCGTAGATATGCGAACCTTCGGTCTTTACACCACAACGACCCAGCAGCCCAACTACCTCATTCATAACCCGTTTGAGGCACTCCGCATGCTCCGGTATCGTACTTTGCGAATACGCAGGAGCATCGAGTGTCGAGTCCTCTTCACGCTCGCCCCAGCGGTGGAGCGTGGGCGCATGCCCATCCGCACCAAAGAGACCGCCCAGAAACTCGCGCACTACTGCCACTGGGCAGCGATCATCAAGCACGAATGCTGGCAACGTAGGAGCCTGCTGAATGCGTCGGCCAATGCGCACGCCAGGCAGGGCGCGGAGAGCATTTGTCAGCGACATTGGTAGGACAATGGCCCATTTCCGCTCATCATAGCGTGTGGCCGCAGGACGATAGCCAGTCAGCAGTTCGATGTCATTGAGAACGACTTCACGGTCTACAGCCTGACCCACGTGCATACGACCCTGACCTACGGTGCTGATCGAGCCATCGCTGAGCAAGTGGCCGAGCAGGCGCGCAAACGCCAGTGTGCGCTGGCGCTCGTATGGCGTGTCCATCGTGAACATCATGCTGCCAGCGTTGAGGACATAGCCAGCCTCGTCGTCGCCAGGCTCATCCAGTGGACCTTCCAGGCCGACAACTACGCGGTCCTGTCCTGCCACAAGCTCGTCGGCGCGAATCCAGTGCCCATCGGCGCAGAGTAGTTTGTGATCCGGCGTGCAAACCAGTTCACGCCCATCCTGTAGCACCAGCGACACACATTCCCGCATGCCCTGAACCATCGTCTCGGCTTGCCGCGCGATGCCTAGCTCTCCATCCGCAGTTGGGCCGAACACTTTAGCTCCGCCTGCGCCCGGCATTTGCTCGATGCGGCGCGTCGTGCCGTTCGCCAGCAGCACCGGCGTTCCTTCGGCTATGCAGGTAGTACAACCATAGCCGACGGTATGGAAATGCAGCGCCTCCAGGAATGGCGTCAATCCTGCTCCATTGAGGTAGTCGGTGACGGCGCGAGAGCCAGGGGCGAGGCTGGTCTTGACAGCGGGATTCACCGTCAGGCCACGCTCGACGGCATGCTTCGCCAGCAGACCCGCCGCCAGCATCACCGAGGGATTCGACGTGTTAGTGCAACTGGTGATGGCGGCGATGGCAACTGAGCCATGCGTCAGCGTCACCTCTTCATGGTCAATCTTGACGGTCACGGCTGGGGGCTTGACGGCAACCGCTACGCCACCATCCGAGGCCGCGCCCTCAAAGCGATCCTTGAAGGCAGCGCGGAAATTCTGCCCCACGCCGCTCAATACCACACGGTCCTGTGGACGGCTGGGGCCGGCAAGGCTCGGCTCGATGGTCGCCAGATCGAGTTCCAGCAGTTCGCTGAACTCCGGCGTTGGCGACGTGTCAGTACGGAAAAGCCCCTGCTCTTTGGTGTAGCGTTCCACCAGGTCTACCAGTTCAGCGGGGCGGCCCGTCAGGCGCAGATAGCGCAGCGTCTCGTCATCCACCGGGAAGAGCGTGGCCGTCGCGCCGAACTCCGGCGACATGTTGGAGATGGTTGCGCGATCCGGCAGGCTCAGCGAACTTAGGCCCTCGCCAGCAAACTCTACGAAGCGGCCTACCACGCCATGCTTGCGCAACATTTGCGTCACAGCCAGCACCAGGTCGGTGGCCGTCGCGCCTTCAGGCATCGCGCCAGAGAGCCGCATACCGATTACTTCAGGCGTAAGCAAATAGAGTGGCTGGCCCAACAACACAGCCTCCGCCTCGATGCCGCCAACGCCCCAGCCCAGGATGCCCAGGCCGTTAATCATCGTCGTATGTGAGTCGGTGCCAACGAGCGTATCGGGGAAGGCGATACCGCCGCGCGTCTGCACGACTTTGCCGAGATATTCGAGGTTTACCTGGTGGACGATGCCGGTGCCTGGCGGTACAACACTGAAGTCCTTGAAGGCTTGCTGCGCCCAGCGCAACAGCGCATAGCGTTCGCCGTTGCGCTCATATTCGCGCTCAACGTTGCCGGCAAAGGCGAGCGTCGAGCCGAACATATCCACCTGCACTGAGTGGTCAATCACCAGATCGGCAGGAACGAGTGGATTGATGCCGTTGGGGTCGCCGCCCATCTCTTTCACGGCATCGCGCATCGCCGCGAGGTCTACCACAGCAGGGACGCCAGTGAAGTCTTGCAGGATGACACGCGCTGGCATGAAAGGTAGCTCTTCCGGATCGCCGGGAGCTGGTTGTGCGCCAGGATGCCAGCGCGCCAACGCCAGCACGTCCGCCTCGCTGACCAATCCTGGCTCCAGATGGCTATTGCGCAGCGCGTTCTCCACGAGCAGACGCAGCGTAAAGGGTAACTTTTCGATGGGCGTGGTATTCGCGCCGCTGAGGGCATCGAGGCGATAGATACTCACCTCGCCGTTGGATGTTTTGAGTGTTGCGCGCGCGCCGAACTTGTCGGATTGCGCAGCCTGCGATGGCATAGATACACCCCTTGTGTTCGTGTGCGTGGGGGCGGACGGTCGCGCCTGCCGGGGCGGACTGCGGTCGCATCCTCGCTGATGAACCGAACGATCATAGTGACTGGCAACTATCGGCTATCTCGCAGTATAGCGCAACGACAACCGCGCTTGCGCGCCGCCACACGATAGTCAACAGTCCGTTACCCGCAGTATAGCAGGTTGCTTATCCAATAGGACGATGCCTCGTATTGGATTTGGCGATAGAAGAACATGCTTGAAACGTGCTTCTATGTGTTAAGCTGCCCTCAAGATAGGGGGACTAGAAGACGAGCAACCCAGCGGGATCAAAGGAGCAAATATGCCCGATCAACTGACCATCACCGTGAATGGCGCGCCGCACGTTGTCCAGGCGACGGCAGATACGCCGCTCCTCTATGTGCTACGCAACGAACTGGAACTCAACGGCCCGCTCTTCGGCTGCGGGCAGGAACAGTGCGGCGCGTGTACTGTGCTGCGTGGGCAAGAGCCTGTGCGCTCCTGCATGCTACCGGTCGGCGAGATTGCCGGTGCGCAGATCACCACGCTGGAGGGACTGGGCACCGCCGAAGACATACACCCGGTACAGCAGGCGTTCATCGAGGAGCAAGCGGCACAGTGCGGCTATTGCAGCCCCGGCCTGATCGTCACCACGGCTGCGCTGCTCTGGCGGCGTCCCCATCCCACTGATGAGCAAATCCGCGCAGCACTGGATGGCAACCTCTGCCGCTGCGGCTCGCATGCGCGTATAGTGCGGGCGGTGCGCCGGGCGGACGAACTCATGTGGGGAGGCGATGGCCAATGACAAGGGATGCACACGATCCGCCACAACGTGCTACTGGTGCCGCTGAATCTCAAGCCCCAGCCAGTGGTCAGGCAGAGACGGCCTCGTCGCAGCGGTCGTTCTGGGGCGACGCCAGCACTCATCTCGACGACTGGATCGCCATCGAGCCGGACGGGACAGTAGTGGCCTACAGCGGCAAAGTGGAGACTGGCACTGGCGTGCGCACGGCGCTGGCGCAAATCGTCGCTGAGGAACTGGACGTGCCGCTGGACCGGGTGCGGCTGGTGATGGGCGATACGGGCCGCGCACCCGACGAGGGCTACACCGCTGGGAGCATGACGGTGCGCATGAGCGGAGGACAGCTTCGCAAGGCGGCGGCAGAGGCACGGCTGGCGCTGCTCGAACGCGCATCCGAAATGTTGGGCGTGCCGCGCGAGCAATTGGAGGCGCAGAACGGCGTGGTGTCCATGCGCGACGCACCTGAGCAGAGCGTGAGCTACGGCGAGTTGCAGGGTGGCCAGCCCTTCGCGCGCCAGATCAGCGGGACGGCGCTGGTCAAGCCGCCGCAGGAGTACCGGGTGGTTGGCAGCAGCGCCCGGCGTGTGGACCTTGTAGGCAAGTTTACCGGCGCGCCGAGCTTCGTGCATGATCTGCGCCTACCCGGTATGCTGCATGGGCGGGTTGTCCGCGCACGCAGACCCGGCGCGCGTGTTCTGGCGCTCGACGACAGCGCCGTGCGCGACGCTCAGATCATCCGGCTGGGCAATTTCATTGGCGTGGTGGCCGAGCGCGAGGAGCAGGCGATCAAAGCGGCCACCCAGCTTCAGGTGACGTGGGAAGAGAGGACCGATCTGCCGCCGATGGAGAACCTCTACGAGTGGCTGCGCCAGCAACCGACGGCAGATCACGTCGTTGCAGCGTCAGGAGATACTGAGAATGCGCTACGCCGCGCAGCAAAGCTCGTGCATGCCGTCTATGAGCAGCCATTCCAGGCGCACGCATCCATCGGGCCGTCCTGCGCGGTGGCCGACATGCAGGGCGACACGCTGACGGTCTGGGCCAGTTCGGGCGGCGTCTATCCGCTGCGCGGCGCGCTGGCCGACCTGCTGGACATTCCAGTGGAGCGTATCCATGTCATTCACATGGAGGGCGCGGGTGCCTACGGTCAGAACGGCTCAGAGGATGTGGCGGCGGATGCGGCGCTGCTGGCGCGTGCGGTTGGTCGCCCGGTGCGCGTACAGTGGTCACGCCGCGACGAGTTCATCGGCGAGCCAAAGGCGGCGGCGATGGTCATGGAGGCGACCGCCGGACTGGATGACGATGGGCGCATCATCGCCTGGCGCTATGATGTCTGGTCGCCAACGCACGCCAACCGGCCACGCAACGCGCTGGGTCTGCTGGCGGGGAGCGAAGTCCGCGAACAGATGCCACCACCCGCCGCGTTTATTTTCGGTGGCGCACGCAATGCGCCGACCAACTACACGCTGCCAAACCAGCGCGTCATGATGCACGGCATCATGAATCCGCCGCTTCGCACCTCATCTATGCGCACGCTTGGTGGCGCGGGCAACACCTTCGCCAATGAGTCGTTCATGGACGAGCTGGCCTATGCTGCCGAGATGGACCCGCTGGCTTTCCGCCTGCGCCACCTAAATGATGCGCGCGGGCGCGATGTGCTGGAAGCTGCGGCGCAGACGGCTGGCTGGGGTGAGACACTGCCTGCCGGTGAAGGTCGTGGCATCGCCTTCGCCTGCTACGAGAACGATGAGGCGTATGTAGCAATGGTCGCCCATGTCGCGGTAGACGAGGCAACCGGCGCGCTGCGTGTGAAGCGTATGGTGGTGGCTCACGACTGCGGGCTGATCGTCAATCCGGACGGCGTGCGCAACCAGGTGGAGGGCAATGTCATCCAGGCGCTCAGCCGTGCGCTCAAAGAAGAAGTGCGCTTCGATGCAGGCGGCCAGACGACTGTGGACTGGGAGAGCTATCCCATCCTCACCTTCTCAGAGGTGCCGGAGATTGAGATTGTCCTCATCAACCGGCCTGATGAACCATCGGTAGGCGCGGGCGAACCAGCCACGGTGACGGTGGCGGCTGCCGTCGCCAACGCCGTCTACACGGCCACGCGGGCACGCCTGCGCCGGGTGCCATTCACGCCAGAACGAGTACAGGCGGCATTGGCAGTGCGCTAACCGGCCAAGAGCGGCATCATCCTTGCTGAATATGAACAGCGTGCGCTGGCGCTGTGAGCCGGCGTGGTGGGAGACAACGGCGTCTCTTCCCAAACATTAGGAGGAAACCCAGCAATGAGCCAGAACGACCGAACGAATCAACCCGATGACCAGCATCTCGATGCCATCGTCCAGGATGCCCTGAACCCAAACCCAGCCAACTTGGATGACGAGGATATAGATCGCAGCAAAATGGCGCGCGATCCCGTCTGCGGCAACCTGGTAGACAAGGCGACGGCGACGAACACGCTGCCTGCGCCCGTCAACGATCCCGGAGAGGGCACGATCTACTTCGACTCGCCAGAGTGCAAGGCGCTCTACGAGGAGGACCCCAGCAAATACGGCTCAAACTTTTGAGGGAAAATACAAAGATGCCCACCGGTCGCGAACAACCGGTGGGCATCTTTGTATGGGAAGCCACTTACTTTTCACTTCAATTCAATGGCAAAAATCTCTATACCACGACATACCCGATGCGATTGGCCCCCAACTCGGTGAACCAGATCGTGTTGCCTGGACCTGCTGTGATACCGTTCGGCTGGCTGTTGGGCGTGGGAATCGTGAATTTGGCGATAGCGCCGGTGCGAGTAATGCGCCCGATGACGCCGTCCTGCTCGGTATACCAGAGCGCGCCATCAGGGCCGCGCGCAAGGTCGTTCAGGCTGTTGTAGGGAGCATGGTTGGCGTATTCGTGGATGGATCCGCCGGGCGAGACAGAGCCGATGAGATCGTTGCCGTAGTCGGTGAACCAGAGGTTGCCGTCGGGACCTAGCGTGATGGCGTCAACGTTGCTGCTCTTGGTTGGCAGGGAAAGTGTACTAACTTTGCCACTCGGCGTGATACTGCCAAGCAGGTTGTCGTTCTGCGTATTCTGGCTCGTAAACTCTGCGTCAAAGCTGAACCAGAGGTTGCCATCCGGTCCGGCGGTGATGGCAAAGGGAACCGTTGGCGTAGTGGGTAGCGTAAACATCGTCATCGAGCCATTGGGAGTGACGCGATAGATTTCGCCAGGATACGCCGTCACCCAGAGATTGCCGTCTGGTCCGGCGGTGATACCGGCAGCCGAACTATTGGGGTCGGAGAGCGCAAACTCCGTGACCGCTCCGACCGGCGTCACACGGCCAATCTTGTCGCTGTAGTATTCGGTAAACCAGAGATTCCCATCGGGTCCAGCAACGATCATATAGGGTCCGGCGCCAGGCGTGGGCACGGCATACTCTGTGATCGCTCCGTTGGGAGTGACACGACCAATCTTATTGCCGTCGAACTCGGTAAACCAGAGGTTGCCATCTGGCCCGCGCGTGATGTCGAACGGCTTGCTGTTCGCCGTCGGAACCGCGAAATCATGGAAGCCATGCGCAGTCATTGGTGAGATCGTTATCGTTCCAGTGCGATGCGCTGCGCCTCCGCTCAGCCGTGGATAGAGGACGATGCCACCTAGCACCAGCCCAATCAGGATGACAAGAGAAAGCACTACTAGCAGCGCCCTGTTGCGTCGCAAGCCCTGCTGGAAAGAAGCGGCAGGCAGATGTCCTTGTGTTGAAGTGTCGTTCTCTGGCATGGCGGGATCCTCCATGTCTTTCTCATGTCTTTATCATCACATCAGGCCGCTGCGAGTGGATGCGCCTGAAAGAAGCTCCACATGATGCTGAGCGCGCTCTGCCCGTTGATTGGCGGCGGTCCTGAATGGCCGAGGCCGGCGATGCGATAGTGAACGATGCTGGTGTTGTCACGGCATCCCGTCCATTGCTGCGCCAGCACAGTAGCGGTCTGAATGAAGGCGGTCGGTCCGGCGGCACAGCCATCCCGCTCGGCCCAGGTCGTCAGCCATTCCATGACACCTATGCGCCGCCAATCCGGGTCTTCTCGCGCCGGAAAGCCTTCGTACACCTCAAACGGGTCAGCGCCGCCGTGAAACTCGATGATCGAAGTTGGGTGATGTGGGTAACAGCCGCCCTGAAACTGATAGGCGTCGCCGGACATTGGCGCGAAGGCGGCGATGCGTCCCGTCAGTCCACAGGTGAGAAATGAGGTCATGCCGCCACCAGCCGAGAAGCCATTGGCATAGATGCGCTGCGGATCAACGCAATAGTGTTGCTGAAGCGCGTCGAGGAGATTGCTCACGAAGAGCAGATCGTCAACGCCGTTGCCTACCGTATCGAGCGGTCCAGTGGCGGCCCAGGCGGTATATCCTGGCCCCAGTCTGCTG
Organism: Chloroflexota bacterium; assembly: GCA_021323855.1. Lineage (GTDB taxonomy): Bacteria > Chloroflexota > Ktedonobacteria > Ktedonobacterales > JADMIN01 > JAJPKE01. The sequence continues at coordinate 50,049 of JAJPKE010000023.1, forward strand.
AACGGCAGCCCCTGCGGATAGACGACAAGGAAATGGTGCTGGTCAGCGAAAGGCGACCAGCCTGACGCAGCCTCTGTGCCGATGCCGGTGCCACCGCCGCCATGAAAGACGAGCAGCAACGGCGTTGGCTGGGTCGCCGTATAGCCAGTTGGCACATGAATCCAGTAGGTGCGCGTGGCAAAGCCCTCATTGGTGTCAGGATTGACAGCAACCGATTGTTTTTCCGTTGTGCCGGGTGAGACGGGCGAGGCCAGACCGCAGCCAGCGGAGGCGACTGGATGATCAACTGCGCCGTCGTTCGGCCAGGCGGGCGTGGGAGTTGCTGCTGGCGCGGCCAGCGCGCGAGCGGGCAGGAGGCGTCCGCTCCTTCCACCGCTCATCAACAACACTACGCCGAAGAGCAGCGGAACGCAGGTTAGCAGCATCATACGATAGGCATATGGGCGGTATAGACGCATAGCGGCAGCTTCCTCCTCGCTCACACCTGCCATTCGCCCAAAAGGGTAACGACGGTAGCAAGCCAAATGAGGTAGAAAGGTGTGTATCCACAAATCCGCAATACAGATGTCTATCAGGCGTATCGGCGCGTGTTCAGTGCATGTCAGGGATATGTGCAATCCTGGCGTATACGACGCTGCGCAAGCATGAAGATTTACAAAATGCCTGGCGACGCGCCGCTAGCCAATGGTGAAGGCGATATCACGCGCAACTGCCACCTGCCCATTGATCTGCATCGTCACCACCATATCGTAGGCGCCGTTCGGTATACCATACCGATAATAGGTGTAGCCCGAAGACGGGGGAAGATACAGGTTCTGCCTCAGCGTGTAGATGACAGCGCCACCCTGTTGAATCGTCACCGTGATGGGGTCTCCCAGCGGATTGCTAGAGGAGCAGAGATTGACATAGACCGTCTGCCCGGCGCCGAAATGCGTGGTTTGGTTTCCCGGTGAACAGGATTGGTCGGCAAACTGCGACACGGTCACTGAACGGAACGAGGCCGCCGCCTCGTTATTGAGGACCTGTTGTGGCGTCAGTGTCGGCGAAGCAGTCGGTTTTCTTTGTACTGTCGCGGTTGGGCTGGGTTGTATCGTTGCCGTTGCCGTCGCTTTCTGCGTCACCGGCGTCCGCTGATTGTGAGAGACGAGAGCCAGGCCCGACGCACTGACGCCAATCCAGACGGCGAGCGAAATCAGCAGCACGGCGGCAATGGCGACGCCCGGCAGCAGAAAGCGCCGATTTGGCAGATGCGCCATGTTCGGCAGGTTCGGCAGGTTCGGCAGGTTCGGACGCCGCACCGATCGTCCGTCCGCGCGCTTCACCTCATCGTTTGCGCGCTCATCATCCAGGGATGGACGCCAGACCGGTCGCGGTCCACTGGCGACGCTGGCGGCGGCGCGTAGCGCCATCTCGCGCGGCGTCACCGGCTGCGCCAGCGCCTCCAATTCGCCGGTATCGCGGTCCTCAACTGCCTCACTGGGTAGCTCTTGCAGGGTCGCTGCCGGCGCCTCTTCGCGCTGAGTTGCGGCGAGCGATTCTGCCAATTTGGTTGCTGGCGGCTGGCCGTATTGCGCCTCCACCTGGGTCATCAACGCTTCCATATCGAGCCTGCCATTCGGTGTCAGTGGCAGATCGAGCGGCTGCGTCACCTTCGAGGGTAGCCGGAAGGCCGGCAGTGGAATCGAACGGTTGCTGTCACGTAGCCGGGTAGACGTTTCCTGCGGAGGCGCAGGAACGACTGGGGCTACTGGCGGTAGCTCTTGAATCGTCGGTGTATTGGCGATGGCGTCGGTCCGCGCCTCGTGGCTGGTCTGCGCTTCGGGGTCATCAGGAAAGATGGCGTCGAGTCCTTCGGCGCCGAGGCCATGCCAGCGTTCCGGCGCCACCAGTTCACCGCTGCCAGGCAACGCTGGCTGGGCAGTATCCATTCGATTGAGCGGGCCAGTCGTGCCACTGGAAGTTCCCGGTAGAATCGAACTGATCGGCGTAATAGGAGAAACGGAGGCGAACGACGCAGGGGTCAACGGGCCGGAGGTAATGATCTCGCGCACGAGCGGGCCGGAAGCGGTTGCCCCTGGCGCGCGGCTATCTAACCCAGGCAGCGGCGGCAGCATGCCCTCGGCATAGGGATAGAGAGCCTCCCCCAGTTGCGCTGCCGTCCCAAAGCGGTCTTCTGGGCGTTTGGCCAGCGCCTGCTCGACGATACGCGCCATCTCGCGTGGAACTTCAGAGTTGAAGGCGCGCAGATACGATGGCCGCGAATGGACTTGCTGATACAGCACGGAAACCGAGGTCGAGCCGATGAACGGTGGTCGCCCGGCCAGCGTCTCATACAACACGCATCCCAGCGAGTAGACATCGGCACGCTGGTCAATGTCTTTGCCTTCCGCCTGCTCCGGCGACATATATTCTGGCGTGCCAATAGTTGTGCCGGATTTCGTCAGCCCACGCATGCCTTGCAGCTTGGCAATGCCAAAGTCGGTCAGGAGGAGATAGTGTGGATTATCAGCGTCCACCAGCATGTTAGAGGGCTTGACATCGCGGTGGATGATGCCATGCTGGTGCGCATGATGAAGGGCATAACACATCTGGACGACGGCGGCGGTAGCTTCGGCAATGGGCAACGGGCGCCCACACCGCTGGCGCAGCGTGCCGCCGGTGACACACTGCATGACAAGGTATACGAGGTCGTCGGTTTCGCCTCTATCGAAGACGGCAACGATATTGGGGTGATCGAGCTTGGCGACAGCCTGCACTTCGCGCTCGAAACGCCGGATGAACCCAACGCGGTCCTCAGCGTCGTTGGGGATGACCTTGATGGCGACTTCGCGTTGCAGTTCCGTGTCGAATCCACGGTATACCCGCGACGAACCACCACGGCCCAGCTCACCGACAATGGTGTACTGGTTAAGCTGTCTTCCGATCAGGTCGCTCCAACCCATGCTCTGCCCCGCCCCTGTTCCACCTCTTTATGGCACTTGTCGTTGTCATCATATGTGTCGGTCGTATGTCTAGCAGTCACCTGAGCCTTACGCCTGGCTGCCAAAACCCATTGTAACCCAGGGGCCTGCTGCTTATCCAGCGCACTAAACTTTAGGATACCTGAAGATACCAACGTAGGATACCACAGCATGATTCCTGTTGGCAGCGCACCTACGTTGCGTCAATCTTTCTCCCAGGCACAACACAACCACACCGTGACTGCAAGCCGCATGTCCCTTGACCCAGGCGCTCAGCGCGTGGCATACTATATCCGAGTGCAAAAGTCGGAATTGAGTACGATCAGTACCCGACGTTTATGGGGCGACCATAGGTACAGAAGTCATCATGGGCCTCTGGGGCAGAGCGTTCCGGTCACAACGAGCAGGTGCGGATAGACGAGAAGCTCGCTCCGTCAGGCCGGTAGCAACCGCCGCGCATGGCGTGCATGGCGTGCATAGTGTACTTGTTGTGCATGCAGCGAACGCGACACGGCTATCGCGCCGCCCCGGAACCGAGTATTCCATACTGGAGGAATCACGTGAGTACGGAGACGGATGTCGGCTCTGAGTTGGAGCAGTATAAGTGGGGCTTTAGCAAGCCGGAGAACTATGTGTTCAAGGCACGCAAGGGTCTCTCGCACGAAATCGTCGAAGAAATCTCGCAGATGAAGGGCGAGCCGCAGTGGATGCGAGACTTCCGCCATAAGAGCCTTGACATTTTCTACAAGAAACCAATGCCCACCTGGGGCGGCGACCTCAGCGCCATTGACTTCGACGACATCTATTACTACATCAAACCCACACAGGAAGCCGGCAAAACCTGGGACGACCTGCCCGCCGAGATCAAAGATACCTTCGAGCAGTTGGGCATCCCTGAAGCCGAGCGCAAATATCTGGCCGGTGTGGGTGCTCAATATGAGTGTCTGAGCGGCGATACGCGCGTCTACACGGCCAGAGGTCTTGTGCCGATTCGTGAGATCGAGCCTGGGGATATTGTCTTCTCGTTTGACGAAGAAGAGAATCGCATCATCGCTGCTAAAGTTCGCGCCACCGCAGAGAAGGGCGAACGCGACGTTTTCGAGGTGAAGGTTGGCACGCGCAGGATCAAGGCGACGGCAAACCATCCTTTCCTGGCATTAACCTACACGAAGGCCGATGATCGCCAGCGCGGTCGCTATACCCGCGAGTGGAAATACCTGCAAGACCTCTCGGTAGGTGATCTCGTCGCCGTCACCAAGACACTGCCAGAAACCGGCGTTGAGTATACCCTTCAGCAACCAGAGATCAAGACGCAGGTTGCTGGGCGGTATGGCGATAACGAGTATACCCTCGATATCTCAAATCGCTACAATGCCGTCACCCTGCCCGAGCTTACTTCAGAAGATTTGATGTGGTGGTTGGGCCTCTACATCGGTGATGGCTTTATCCATTACACCAACGGCGCAGACAAGGCGCGTATAGAAGTTGCTATTCCAGAGAGCGATCCCGATGTGCAGGCTGAGCTGACACGTGTGACGGAGAAGGTGTTTGGAATCACACCGACAGCACCTGACCGCTATCGTCTGGCAATTAACTCCACGATTATCGCCCGCTTTATTGAAGCAAATGGCTTCTCCGGCAAAGCGTTGGAGAAGCGCGTGCCACAATGGGTCTTTGGCCTGCCATTGGCTCAAAAATTGGCTTTCCTGGGCGGGTATGTGGATTCAGATGGCTACCTGCGGGATGCCGAGAAGAATCATGACATGGTGCTGACAAGTGGCAATCGTGATCTGCTACGCGATATGACCGAATTGCTGTCACTCTGTGGCATCCCAACGTCAGAGATTCATCGCTTCGAGTCTAAGCATCCCCAAGACCCAACGCGCATGGTCGTGGGCTATAGAGTAGAACTGGCGGGACCGTTCGATCTGATTACTAGCCGCTCGCCGCGACGGATCGAGCGCATGAACAAGCGCAAGTATCACCATGACTACAGTAGCGCCAAAGGGACATACTTCCAGAGGCATACGACTGAGTTCCACGGCTACGCCAAAATTGAGGCAATCACACCAGCTGGCACTGAGATGGTCTATGACATCGAAGTGGAAGGCCCGCACAATTTTGTTGCGGAGGGTTTGATTGTCCACAACTCGGAAGTTATTTATCATAAGGTGCGCGAAGACCTCGAAAAGCTGGGCGTGATCTTCGTGGACCCGAACACGGCGCTCCGTGAACATGAGGAACTCTTCCGCAAGTATTGGGCGACGGTGATCCCGCCGAACGACAACAAGTTCGCTGCCCTCAATAGCGCCGTATGGAGTGGTGGCAGCTTCATATACGTGCCGAAGGGTGTGCGTGTCGAGATACCGCTGCAAGCCTATTTCCGTATCAACGCGAAGAATATGGGGCAGTTCGAGCGCACGCTGATTATCGCCGATGAGGGCAGTTACGTACATTATGTCGAAGGCTGCTTCCTTGCTGGTGCGCGCGTGCGTACACGCGATGGCGAGAAACTCATAGAGGATATCCAAGAGGGTGATGAGGTCTTCACTCATAAAGGACGCTATCGCCGTGTCTACCATACGATGCAGCGTCCTTATAACGGCACGATCTACCATGTTGGATTCTATGGCGATAGCTGGCGCAAACTCCATATCACGGAAGAGCATCCATTGCTCGTCGTTCGCCGCAAGAAGGCGGAATACCGTAATGAGAGCTATCGCCCTGAATGGTTGCCGGTTTCAGAAGTGAAGCCGGGCGATTATCTTATGATTCCGGTGCCTCAGCCAGAGAAGCCAACTGAGGTTGACCATAACATCACCATCCCGCTTGGGCGCGGGCGTCACGAGCCAATTGAAAAGACCGTTACGTTGCCCCTGGAACCAGACTTCTTCCGTCTCGTCGGCTACTATCATGCCGAAGGGCATGTGGACAACGAGCATTACATCAGCTTCTCATTCAATGTGGACGAGACGGAGTTGCTGGATGATACGCGCGATCTGATCGAGCGGTACTTCGGCAAGGTAGCAGTTGAAAACAAACCACGTCTGAATGGACAAACGCTCGTCGTCTGTTCCACAGAGGCAGCACGTGCATTCGCGTGCACCTTTGGTTCCACAATCTTTGACAAGCGGGTGCCGGAGTTCATTCGACATGCTCCGAAAGCGCATCTTGCGCAGTGGGTGCGCGGCGCATGGCTCGGCGATGGTAGCTACGATGCTACTAAGAATATGTTCCGCTATAACAGCGTCTCGCAGGACTTGGCGTATGCCTTCCGCGATGCGTTGTTGCGTCTTGGTATTGCAGCCTCAGTCAACATGCAGCAGCGCAAGAGTCCACGACGACCCATGTATGTAGTTGTGGTTTCGTCGCCCTGGAATGAACTCTTCGGCGAAATCGTTGGCTATACGGCTCCAAGAGGCAAGAAAGAGGGTTCACCGTTCGTTCTGGACGAACAATACCTCTATGTGCCGATTCGTTCAATTGAGATTGAGGAGATGGACACGACTGTTTACAACTTCTCGGTTGAAGAAGACGAATCGTATGTTGCCGAGGGCGTCATCTCGCATAACTGCACAGCACCAACCTATACGTCGGACAGCTTGCATAGCGCCGTCGTCGAGATCATCGTCCATAAGGATGCGCGTGTCCGCTACACCACCATTCAGAACTGGTCGAAAAACGTCTACAATCTCGTTACCAAGCGTGCGATGGCGCATGAGGGCGCGACGATGGAATGGGTGGATGGGAACTTAGGAAGCAAGCTGACGATGAAGTATCCGGCGGTCTGGCTGATGGGTGAGCATGCGCGCGGCGAAGTGTTGTCTGTGGCATTCGCCTCCGATGGGCAGCATCAGGACGCCGGCGGCAAGGTGGTGCATGTCGCGCCGAATACCTCGTCGCAGATTGTCTCGAAGTCCATCTCTAAAGGCCACGGACGTTCCAGCTATCGCGGGCTGCTCAAGGTTAACAAAGGCGCCACCAACGTCAAATCGAACGTGCGTTGCGACGCGCTGCTGTTGGATGAAGCCAGCCGCACCGACACCTATCCGTACATCGAGATCGAGGAAGAGGATGTCGAGGTCGGCCATGAGGCTACCGTCTCCAAAGTCGGTGAGGAGCAACTCTTCTACCTGATGAGTCGCGGACTGACCGAGAGCGAAGCCTATAGCATGATCGTCAGTGGCTTCATCGAACCAATCGCCAAAGAACTGCCGCTGGAATACGCCGTCGAACTCAACCGGCTGATCCAGCTCGAAATGGCCGGCTCGGTCGGCTAGTCCGCGTTCGATGGCTTGGATGAATCGAATGAAGCCCGACGCACCGGCGTCCTTGCTGGCGTCAATTGAATAGCACTGACCGGCGCAGGGCGGAGTGGCAGAGGCTGCTCCGCCCGTGCCATGAGTGATACATGTGATCGTGGCATGATGAAAGCGAGTATATCTGATATGACGGCCCCAACGGCACGGCGCGGCTTCACCACAGAGGCGGTGGACGCGCTCATCCAGCGGCGCGATGAGCCGGAATGGATGCGCGAGCGGCGGCGTGAAGCCTGGACAACCTACCAAGAACTGCCGATGCCCACCCAGCAGGATGAGGAGTGGCGGCGCACCAGCCTGCGTGATATTCATCTCGAAGATGTCGAACTCAGCGAGGATTGGCACGCGCCGACCGGCACCCTGCTGCCCGAAGCCGAGCGCAAAGAAACCTTCGGCGGCTTCCTGGGCATTTACGACGGGCGGCGCGTCGAGTATCGCCTGGATGACGACCTCAAAGCTAAAGGCGTCATCTTCACCGATATGGCGACCGCCCTGCGCGAGCATGGCGACCTGGTGCGCGAATACTTCATGACGAAATGCGTGCCTGCCAGCGACAGCAAGTTCGCCGCGTTGCATGGCGCCTTCTGGGATACCGGCACGTTCCTCTACGTGCCCAAAGGCGTCGCCGTCGAGCTACCGCTGCGCACGATTGTCGCGGCCAGCCTGGATGGCACCGCCAGCCTCGCCCATACGCTCATCATCCTGGATGAAGAGAGCCAGGCGACCTTTGCCGAAGACTTCACTTCACCGCTGACTGGGAACGCAGGCTTTAGCAGTCGCGTCGCGGAAATCATCCTCAAGCGCGGCGCGAATCTGCACTATATCGGCGTGCAGCATTGGGGCAAGTCTGTCCACGACTTCCATACCGAGCGGGTGCTGCTGGACCGCGACAGCACCATCATTTTGCAGACCGTCGAACTAGGCAGCCGTCTCTCCAAAGGGCGCGTCGAAGCGATTCTGCATGGCAACGGCGCAACCGCCAAGCTGCAAGGGCTATACGTTGAAGACGGTAGGCAGCATCTCGACCGCTACACCCTTCAGGATCACCGCGCCGCCGACGGCACCAGCGACCTGCTCTTCAAGGGTGTGCTGACTGATAAATCGCGATCCGTCTTCTCCGGCCTGATTCGTGTCAGCCCGGAGGGCAAAAAGACCGCAGCCTATCAGCAGAACCGCAACCTGCTGCTGAGCCGCACCGCCCGTGCGGACTCGATTCCCAACCTGGAGATCGGCGCGAACGACATCCTGGGTTGCACCCACGGCGCCACCGTTGGCAAGGTGGATGAGGAGCAACTGTTCTATCTGATGTGCCGTGGCCTCTCGCGCATTGACGCGACACACCTGATCGTCGAAGGTTTCGTTGATCCGCTGATCGAGCAGGTGCCCATCACCGGACTGCGCGAGGCGTTGCGCCACGAAATCCAGGAACGAGTGAGCGTACTCGAAGCGCAATAATCTCTGGCGATTCCATTTGCCAGCAAACTGAGGTAGCATATATGGCTGTTGTCACTGTAGGGAAAGAGGAAGATGCTGCGCCAGGGCAGGCGCTACGGGTCGTCGCTAATGGTATCCCTATCGCCATTTTCAACGTGCATGGCGAACTCTACGCCATCGGCGACACCTGCACGCATGAAGAGTTCTCGCTTTCGGATGGCGATATGGTGGATGAGTATACCGTCGAATGCGCGCTGCATGGCTCGCAATTCGATATCCGTACCGGCAATGCGCTCACGTTGCCGGCCACCGGCTCCTCCGGCAGCTATCCCGTCTGGGTTGAGGATGGCCTGCTCAAAGTGGACGTTGAAGAGGAATAGTTGGCAATAATCGCTCAGGCGTCACGCGCATGCGCGTGACGCCTGAGCGATTATTGTAATGACCCATCATCCGGCTACGAAGACGGTCGTGGAGGTATACTGCTTGCCGTCAATCGTGGCGGTCGCTGTGATATAGACCGGCGAGCCACCCGGCGCGCTATACGAGAAATTGAACGTCGCCAGCCCATTCTCATCAGTTTTCACCGGCCCGTTGCCAACTACGCCGCCATAGGTTGCTGAGATCGTCACCGGTACACCAGCAACCGGCCCGTTGGTGATATCGGCGCCACCGTCGCTATTCTGGCTGACTCGCACATATACCTGGAGCGTACCGGACGCGCCGGGCGACATCGAAGAGAGCCACACCCCCACCGTATACGCTGGCAGGGCAGGCGTAGGCGATGAATCTCCCGATGGCTGCTGAATGATAACTGGAATGACTGTGCCTCTGCTCGTGTGCGGGGGTGGGACGGCTTTGTTCGCTGCTCTGGTGGCCACAACAAAGGCAAAAAATGAGACGATAATAACGAGGATCAATGTGACCGCCAGGCTAGGAATCAAGCGCAGCCGTTGCACCCACAGCCGGCTCCCCCACTCACGTTCGCGCCAATGAAAGTCGCCGCGCCGCGAACGCCGGTTGCGCGGGCGACGGGGTTCGCGCGCCGCCTCACGCGTGGCCTGCAAGCGGCTGCGCCCACCATGCCGGGTCGCGCGCGTCGTTGCGTCCTGTGGCCCGGCTGGCATGCGCGGGCTGCTAGCGGTAGGGGACGGGTAGTTCACGCCGATGACCGGATAATTGAGCGGCTCCGGCGCCAGCTCATCAGCCTCCGAAATCATCTCGCCTTCATTCAAATCGTCGAGCGTATCAAGACTGACCAGCGGATCGCTATCGTCCATGCCCAGGTACAGGTCTTCTTCGGCTGGCGAGAGCGATGCCAGTGGTGGATGCACCCCCTGGGAGTGGCTAGCTGCTCCAAGCGGGCGCTTCTTGCCAGCGGGAGGTTGATACGCCAAACGGGACGCCTGACCGGAAGACCTTCTCGAACCGGCGCGTCGTCTGCGCGCCGAGGATTTATAGGTAGACAAGGCTGACCTCCAGCGGGGAGCTGTAGCTGTGTGTGAGAATGGCAACACTTCTGCCTATTGCATGAGTGTTGCCAGGGGCATCCATAAAACAGCGCATACCAGGCGTACTATACACGACGGACCAGCCACCGAAGAAGTAACCGGCCACCGATAAAGGTCATAGGACCCGCTCCAACCTCCTGTTCCATAGCACAGAGACAACTGCAAGTTGGCGAGATCAGTCGAGAGCTGGCGGCAGCTTCAGGAATCACGCTCTCCGTCATTGCGGAATCGCCGGAGCCACTCCTCGACATCCTGAATCGCCTGCTCGGCGCTGGGCAGGCCACCATCCATCGGAATGCGGTGAATCCCAGAGGCGTCGCTGACCGCCGGTAGCGAGGGCGGCGTATTGGGATCGTTGGGCGTGCGCTGTTCCAACTCCTGAACATAAGCCGCCACTTCGGGGTCCTCCGCAACGAGCGAGGTCACTCGTGCGGTAAAGCGTTGCGCTGCGCGGGCAAGGTCATGCAGCCGAAGATCGAAGTGATAGAGCGCGTCCAGCTTTTCGAGCAACGCCTCGGAGACGGGGAGATTGGGCGTGGCAGAGACATAATGCGGGGCAGTTCCCCAGAGGCTTACCGTGCGGAAATCCTCACGCCGTGCCGCGTCTTGCAGCACCGTCAGAACGCCGGTTACTCCTTCGTAATTCGCGCGTTCGATGGAGTTGCGGTCCATGCGGCGCAGGATGGCAGCCTCGCTGGCCGTGCCGACCACCTGCACCGGCGCAGTATGCGGCACCTCGCCAATCAGCGCGCCCAGGAACACCATCTCTTCCACCTGACACTGGCGGCAAACATCCAGCATTGCCTGTGAGAAGGTCTTCCAGCGTTGTTGTGGCTCCTCGCCAAGAAAGAGGACGATATCCCGCTCCTGGGAATTGGGGTCGCTGCGGTTGGCTTTATGAACATAAAAGCGGTTGGCCGGCCAGCTTAGCCGGCGTATTGCGCCGTTGGTGATGCGAATACGGGGGCGCGTTTCGCTGAAATCGAAAAAGTTTTCCGGCTCGATCTCGGCGAACGGCGTCGCCTCCCACTGATTGATGAGAAACTTTATCGCCCAGGTTGCGGCGCTCGCCGCGTCGTTCCAGCCTGCGAAGGCTCCAATGAGGAGGGCGTTTTCGAGGTCAGGGACCTCCGCCATGTCAACATACTCCATAGTTCAGCCACCAATCTTTTGCGGGAACGATGAAACCGGCGTCAGATCTTCGGGAAGCACACAAAGCACATGGAGCCAAGCAATGCGTTCCCGTGGTGTACCGCTTCAGTATACCATCTTCACGAATGATGCACCGGCATACGCTGACGCTTCGCCTGGGCACTCGTTTTGCCATTGCGCTTCGCGGTATTCGCCCTATTCGCGGTATTCGCCGTCTTTGCGGTATTCTGCGCGTTCGCTGTACCAGACGTGCCAGCCACGCCGGGAGAACTTGCACCGTTGTGGCGGCTGCGATGATTCGCAGCGTTCGCGTGATTCAGCAAACCCGCATCTTCGGCGTCCTCGATGGTATAACGATAGCCCTGCTCCGTCAGAAAGAGCTGGCGGTTCGCTGAAAAATCCTGATCGCGGGTATCGCGCGTGACAATCGTATAGAAATGCGCCGGGCGGCCATCAGACTTCGGACGCAGCAGCCGTCCGAGCCGTTGCGCCTCCTCCTGGCGCGAGCCAAAGGTGCCGGAGACCTGAATGGCGACATTGGCGTCTGGCAGGTCAATGGCGAAGTTTGCCACTTTGCTGACGACCAGCCGCTTGATTTCACCACGGCGGAAGCGATCATAGAGCTTTTCGCGTTGCGTGTTATTGGTGCGCCCGCTGAGCAATGGTGCATTGAGCAGCGTCGCCAGATACTTGAGTTGGTCGAGATACTGGCCGATGATGAGTACCTGATCGTTGGCGTGGCGTTCCAGCAGTTCCTGCACCACCGTCATCTTGACGGGATTCTCCGCCGCCATGCGATACTTCTCGCGTTCCTCGGAGAGCGCATACGGCATGCGCTGCTCCTCCGGCAGCGCCACGCGAATCTCGTGGCACTCCGCCGTCGCAATCCAGCCCTGGCGCTCTAATTCCCGCCAGGGAACATCGAAGCGTTTGGGACCGATGAGGCCGAAGACATCGGCCTCGCGGCCATCCTCGCGCACCAGCGTCGCTGTCAGGCCCAGCCGCCGCCGCGCCTGAATCTCCGCCGTCAGACGGAAGACCGGCGCTGGCAATAGATGCACCTCGTCGTAGACAATCAAGCCCCAATCATGGCCCGTCACCAGCCCGAAATGCGGGAATTCGCCGTCCTCGCTGGGCCGGTACGTCAAAATCTGATACGTGGTGACAGTGACAGGGCGGATATCCTTACGCTCACCGGTATATTCGCCCACCTGATCGGGCGTCAGCGTCGTCTTGTCGAGCAATTCAGCGATCCATTGGCGCACGGCGACAGTACTCGGCGTCAAAATCAGCGTCGTCCGCTGGACGGCGTTCATCGCGCCAATACCGACAATCGTTTTGCCTGCGCCGCAGGGCAACACAACTACACCGCTGCCGCCGTTCACCGTGCCATTGGCATAGAATGCCGCGACCGCTTCTTCCTGATAGTGGCGCATGACAAACAGATTGCCGGAGAGCGCCACCTCGCGTTGCACGAACGAGAGCGGTGTTCCCTCGGTATAACCCGCCAGGTCTTTCGCAGGATAGCCGATGCTGACCAACGCCTGTTTGACATGGCCGCGCCGCGCCGGGTCCACTGCCAGAGTTGTCGCGTCGCGCTGCGCCACGATGTAGGGCTGCATCCGCTTCTGGCGTGTCACTTCGGCAATCAGAATGGGGTCGTCGGAGCGCAGCAACAGGTCGCCGTCTTCGCGCACCAGCCGCAGCTTGCCGTAGCGGCTCATATAGTCGCGCACGTCTGAGACGACCACCGGCGGCAGGTCATATTTGCTGTAGCGTGTCAGCATCTCGATGACGGAGGGCGCACTGAGTCCCGCTGCGGCGGCGTTCCAGAGCGAAAGCGCCGTCAGCCGGTAGGTGTGAACATGCTCTGGCGACTTTTCGAGTTCTGCGAATTGCGCCAGGGCATCGCGCGTCTCTGCATAGAGGGGATGGTCCACCTCTAGCAACAGCGTGCGGTCGCTCTGAACGATGAGTGGGTTGGATGGTTGTATAGGCACGGTGCTTCTTGCCTCATTGAGCTGGTTTCGCTCTGCGAGCGAATCGCGCATTGAGCCGCTTGGTCGAATTGGTCGAGTTGGTTGTGTATGTGATTGACCGGCGGAGCCACGTCCAGCGGCGCCGGATAAGATGTGTTTATTCGATGGCTAGATGCCGGGAGCCGCCGCCCAACGAATCAGGTAATTGGTGATGGTTGTGGAGGCGATTCCCTCATAGCCACGCAGCAGATGCCGCGCGCCAGAGATGATGCTCAGGCGCCGGTTTTGCAGGCGTTCGAGCCACGGTTCGAGCTTGTGGCGCGGCGATACCTCATCGTATTCGCCGGTCAGGAAGAGTTTGGGTCGCTCAAAGGCCCCCAGGTCCGGCGTGACCCGGAAGATTGGCGGGCTGACGGCGACCACCGTGCGCACCCGTGGATCATGCGCGGCGTAGGCTAGCGCCATATACGCGCCGAACGCATGACCGACGAGACACAGCTTCTGAGGATTGACCCCTGGTTGCGCCAGCAAGAAATCCATCGCCCCGGCAATGTCGAGTGGCTCCAGGCGTCCATCCGTCTGTTGCCCCTGGCTGGCGCCGACGCCACGGAAATTGAAGCGTAGCACAATTAGCCCCGCCGTTGCCAGGTCCATTGCCAGCCGTTGCAAGAGTGGGTCGGCCAGGGTGCTAGTGGCTGGTTGGGGATGGCACAGAATCGCACCCGCCCGTAAGCTGCTCACATCGTCGTGAGCCGGGCGGGTCAACACCCCTTCGAGCGCCAGCGGCGGACGGCCAGCGCTGGGAAAGGTGACGTGATACTCAACGGTTTCCCCCATATCCCTCCCGCTTTTCTCCTGGTTTTCCCTTGCGCGTCTCGTCAACCCAGTGACCCATTGCCTGTCTGGTCGGTTACTCTATCGGCTACCCTGTACGTTGTGGATGCTCTGCGATTCTACGCCGATAGGCATGTATCGTTCATAATATCCCGCACGAGTAGGGGGCGTCAATCAACCCGATCATGGCAGCGAATGGTCAAGCATAAGCGGCAATGTGAACCAGAAGGTCGCACCCTGCCCCGGCATGCTCTCCACGCCGACCTGTCCGTCGTGGCGCTCGATGATCGTCCTGGTGATATAGAGTCCTATGCCCAATCCTTCGCTGGAACCGCTCAGATGCTCGACGCCGGGCGCACGATAAAATCGTTCCCAGATGTGCGCCTGCTCCTCCGCAGGCAAGCCTAGCCCGAAGTCTTGCACGCTAACCCGCGCCTGCTGGTCCTGAACGCTCAGCCGGACGTGAACGGGTTGATGCTCATGAGAGAACTTGAGCGCGTTCGTCAGATAGTTGGTGATCGCCTGGCCCAGGCGGCCACCATCGCCCAGCACGACTACCGGCTGCGCTGGCATCGTCAGCGTGATGACGCGTGCCGGCTGGCTGAGCTGGTGTTCCTCAACGCAGTCGCGCAGCAACACGCAGAGATCGAGCGGCTGGCGATGCAATGCGAGACGGTCTGATTGGATGCGCCCCAGGTCTAGCAGATCATTGGTCAGGCGGATGAGGCGGTCGGTAGAGGTAAGCGCGCGATTCACCAATGGGGTTGCATCTGCCATCATGCCGGCTGAGGAATCCTGAGTGTCGAGCGTCTGAAGCTGGGAAGCCGGACGTTGCGCATGTTGGAGACGACGCGCGATCAGTTGCAGATTGGCTTTGAGCGAGGTCAGCGGCGTCTTCAGTTCGTGGCCAGCGATGCTGAGGAACTGCTCCATGCGGCGGTTGGCCTCTTGCAACGCCTGCACCTGGGTGAGCGATTCGGCGCGCGTGCGCTCTTGCACCAGCCGTTTGCGCAACACCAACAGCCGCCAGAACAACACGAGCACCAGGATCAGCAGCGCCAGATCAGCCAGGGCGAGCACCAGCAGCATATGTGGCGCATCGCGTGATATCGCTGCCGCCCGCTGCATCTGCTGCTGTACGATCAATTGCGCGGCGCGCTGCAATTGATCGAGGAGACGCTGAATTGCTGCGAGGACGCTTTGGCTCTCGCCCGCCGTCAGCAATTGCAGCGCAGCAGAGCGTTGGCCAGCGTCTTCCAGCTCAACCATTGCCTGCCACGCGCTGTATTCCACTGGAAACAGGTGGTGTAACGACGCGAGGCGCTGCTGTTGCTGCTGGACATACTGCGTGCCGCCGGCATCTGCGGTTGCGGCAATCAGTGTGCCCATCTGCGCCAGATCGCCATCGAGCCGTGGCCGCGCCTGCGCATACTCCTGGCGCTCATCAGCGGCGTCGGTGAGAATATAGTTGGCGACACCATTCTGCGCATCGTCGAGTGTGATGTTGAGCTGGCCAAGCGCGATCAAGACAGCTTGCGCCTGCGTCACCCGTTGCTCCTGCGTGTGCATCCCCTGAAAGGTGCGAGAGACAAGCAGTCCGTTGAGCAGCAGGAGCAACAACAATCCCAACGCACTGCCAATCAGCGCCAGGCCGATGATGCCAGCAGTGCGCCGTGCGGGCTGACCGGGGTGGTCCTCTCTCTGTGGTGGACCGGTTTTTCGCAGATGCCTACCTCTTTCACAGGGATGAGTTACCAGAACAGCCTATAAAGATGGCAGGAACGGTGCCAGGAGATAGTCAGCGAAGAATCAAGGAATAATCAGGACTGAACCCCTCAGATGGGGCATTCTCCCTCGTTTCAACGGAAGCTGGTATGCGCAGGTGCAGCAGCGCGGCGTTGCGGTGCGCGTCTTCACCGACGAGATCAACGGCTCGCAACTGCTCAAAGCCAGTGATGCCCCAGATCACAACGCATTCGATGCGTGAGTGGCGGCCAGTAATAGGTCCTATGGGATACAATGGTTGTGTGGGCTAGCTCCCCGACATGGAGGCAATTTATATGATCCCAGGCCAGCTATCAGGCTTCTTCGTCGCGGGCACCGGCGCTGCTGCTGCGCTGCTTGGCCTCGTCTTTGTCGCCATCTCCATCAATCCAGAGCGGATATTCGGCGCCACCTCAACGGCGCACGCGATAGCCACCAACGCCGTCATTGCGCTGGCGGACGCTTTCTTTGTCGCGTTCGCGGCGCTGCTTTCCCCTGGCACCTGCGCCTGGGTGGCGCTGGGCTTCGGCCTCTTTGCTTTCATCGGTACGCTGGGGCTGGCGTATACGCTGATCTATCAAGAACTCAATCTCCGGCTGGTAGCGCAGCGCATCCCGCTCATCCTCGCCAGTTTTGTGATTTACGGGTTGCAGTGCTGGTTTGCCGCCGAACTGCTGCTCACTCCCAACGCAACCTGGCCGGCATACGGGTTAGCGCATACGCTGCTGGCGGTGTTCGCGCTGGGTGGCCTGCGTGGCTATCAACTATTGGGCGCGCATTTGACGGGATTGCGGGCATGGCTGGGTCCACGCCACTATACCATCGAAGGAAAGGCACTGGATACTCGTCCCGAGACTGATGGTGAGCAGCCGAGATAAATAGCAAAATATCTGACCGAAAACTTCTGCCCCTATCTTCTGCTTCCACTCAGCGCCGTTTCGGTTTGCGAGTGCGCTTCTTGGTGGGAGGGTCGGATGATTCTGGCTCGCCCTCTCCGGCTATTTCCGCCTTGACCCGCTCCTCAGAAAGCATGACGCGCCGGTTGCGCTGGACGAGTTCGTGGCGCAGCGTCGTCAATGCTCGCTCTACGGCGCTCAGCAGTTCATCAATGTCAAATGGTTTGGCGACCAACAGCGCCCCATGACTGGTAAGCTGCCCTTCGATGACACGCACTTCCGGCAGGGCGGCGGTGCAGATGATAACGGGAATCGCCGCCGTGGGACGATACATGCGCATCTTCTGGAGCAGTTGCCAGCCGAGTTTTTCGCCGCCAAACAGGAAATCAATTATCACGAGGTCCGGCTGCACGCGCTCGATTTCTTCGAGTTCATGCGGCGCAAACGAGAAGAGTGTCACCTCATAGCCTGCCTCGTCCTCCAGGAGCAGGCGAAACAACTCCAATATTTCCTGATTGTCATTGATGACCAGAATCCGTTGAGCCATCACTCATCCTTCCTGTCTTCCTGGCGTCCTGGCTTGCCGATTTCCTATCCTGCACCTGCTCCATGCGACTCACTGCCTGGAGCGGACATGCGCTATGTCACCACTTGCTGAGCGCGCCAGGACGCAGATACCAGCACATTCCTTTCCGGAGTCACCCAGCACAGTTGATAAGCAGCGATTGCGAATTCCGTGCCAACCGCTACCAAAACTGTCCAAAGTGAAGTTAACCGCTTTCCGAAAGAAGCCATCAGGATCACCGCGTCCTCTGCTGGTGCTTCTCGTGCTTCTCATGCTTCTCATGCTTCTCAGCGGCAGTGATGCGCTGGCGAAACCACTGCGCCACCTCTAACCAGCGCGCTTCGGGGATATGCTGGTACTGCGGAGGGGTACATCTTCGTATCAATGCCCCCTTTCGCTGTCACCCACTCTACATGCCCCAGCTCGTGCGCCAAAGGGGTGTTCAAAATAAACATTCCTTGCACAAGGCATAATCAGCATCTTACGAGGGGGTACGTAACGATACCCCCCTTCAGGAGTGACCATCTGCCGATGATAGGTCATATTGACCTACCATCTCCAAAAGTGATAGTAAATTGCTCCCTTCGATATGTGTCAGCTATAACGGTCTTGTCGGAATTCGTTGGAAAGGTACGCAGAAACAGGGATTTAGTGCAGCGGTTCTATCAAAAAATGGCCCAATTTAGGGGAAAGGAGCGGTAGGACGACACCACAGGGGCAGCGGGGAAAGCAAAGAAAAACCCGCTTGTACAGCGGGTTTTCGTTGGCGGAAGGGGTGGGATTCGAACCCACGGTAGGGAGTTACCCCTACAGCGGTTTAGCAAACCGCCGCACTAGACCGACTATGCGACCCTTCCGTATGGTGCCAAAGGGGGGACTCGAACCCCCACGCGGGTGAACCGCACAACGCCCTGAACGTTGCGTGTCTACCAATTCCACCACTTTGGCTGGCATTGCTCCCACGATGGTCCGGCGGGAACAGATACAATGATACTCTACGGCTGCGTCGCTGTCAAGCGATCACGTCAGCCGATTTCCCTGCTCTGGCACATTGCCACTGCTCTCTTCAGCGCGGTACTTCCCATGCGTATCATTCGTTCAGTTCTGTGGTGTCTATCCTAAACGTCTATCAAAATAGACACGAAACAATAGACATTCATCAGCACATTGGAATACATGTGCATGCTGAGACAGGGAGGCCTTGCGTGAACCGCTTGATAGACCTGATACATATGAAACGCCTGGCAGACAGGAATGTCTGCCTTACCAAACGCATGCCACACTCGTGGCTGACCCTTCTGGCGCTGCTGGCCGTCGCGCTCCTGGGGCTTGGCAGCCTCAGCGCCTGTAGCAGCAGCCCAACGAGCGACGTCGCCGTGCCGACCGCGACGAGCGGCGACATCCAGATCACTGTGGACCGCACGCACTATGACACGCATACGCCGGTCGGCGTCACCGTCACCAACACCAGCAGCAACACATACTACGCCCTCACCGGGCGCTCCGGCTGCACCTTCCTGCAGATGCAAGAGTACGATACATCAAAGAAAACCTGGGTCAACGTTTTTGGCTGCGCAACGCCCAATCCCATCCCGCTGAAAATCTCATCGAAACTCTCTGAGCCGTTTACGCTGGCGCCCAACTCTCCAAACGACCCGAACTCCTGGGACCCCGGACTCTACCGCGTGGCGCTGGCTTACGGAACGCAAGCGGATGGCAGCAACGCCAATCTCTACGCCTATTCGCCCGGATTCCAGATTAGTTGATAGGCTGATGCCTGCCACAGAAGACCCTGAGAAAATGCTCGATCCAACACCAAAAATTGCCGCTCTGTCGCGGTGATGTTAGAATGAACGGCAACACAGACGAACAGGACAGAGCTAGCGCTTTGTCGCACTATTGGAGGTATTCATCGTGGGAGAGCTTGAGGGAAAGACCGCCCTTATTTTCGGCGTCGCCAACCATAACAGCATCGCTTGGGCTATTGCGCAGAAACTGGCTGCCCAGGGCGCGCGCCTGGCCTTTACCTATCAAGAGCGCATGGAGCAGAACGTGCGCAAGCTCACTGCCAATATGGAGGGCGCGCTGGTCATTCCCTGTGACGTGCAGCGCGATGAAGACCTCGACGCTACCTTTGAGCAGGTGGGGAAAGAATTCGGCGGACTCGATATTCTGATTCATAGCGTGGCCTATGCGCCGACCGATGATCTGCGCGGGCGTGTCTCGCATGTTTCGCGCGCCGGCTTCCTGACAGCGGTGGATGTGAGCGCCTATTCGCTGCTGGCAATGGCAAAGCGCGCCGAGCCGCTGATGCAGGCGCGTGGCGGTGGCAGCATCGTCGCCATGACATATCTCGGTAGCGAGCGCGTGGTCCCTGGCTATAACCTGATGGGCATTGCCAAAGCGGCGCTCGAAGCCTCCATTCGTTATCTTGCCTGGGACCTCGGCTCCGCCAACATCCGCGTGAACGGCATCTCCGCCGGTCCGCTGCGCACGCTGTCGGCGCGCGGCGTCGGCAATATCAACGACATGTTCACGCTGATAGATCAGGTGGCGCCGCTGCATCGCAACATCGAACAGGGCGATGTTGGCGATCTCGCAACGCTGCTCTGCCTGCCCGTCACCAGCAACCTGACGGGCAACATCCTGTACCTGGATAGTGGCTTCCATCTGATGGGCCTCGGCACGATGTAAGTGGTGTAGGGGAGTGAGATTATATGCCGGAATCACCACAATCACCCCAGTCACTCCAATCGCAGGAGCCTGAAACCATTGAGCCGGAGCAGGCGTCTGCCAGCCTGCCACTGACACAGCGCCAGCAAGGGCAGCAGTGGCTGAAGACGCCACGCCCGCGATTCTCTATTGGGCGCATCATTATCATCGTGCTGGTGGTCGCCACCGTCGCTATCCTGCTTCGCGCGCTGCTGACGCCGAGCAGCCCAAACTCCAGCAACAGCAAGTCTGATGTGCCTGGAGCAGCGGCGCCGCTGGTGGACCATTACGCGCCTAATGTGACGCTGCTAGACCTGCACAATAATCGCGTCTCGCTGTCGAGTTGGCGGGGCAAAGTAGTGGTGCTGAACTTCTGGTATGTCGCCTGCGAACCGTGCCGCTTTGAGATGCCTGCGCTCCAGCAGACATACGACGCAGATACCTCTAAAGGGTTGATTGTCGTTGGCGTCAACACATCCGATGACGCCACCAGCATTACCCAATTTGTCAGAGGGCTTGGCATCACCTATCCTATTCTGCGCGATGCCGGGCAGCGGGCGACCATCCAGTATCGAGTCGTTGATACGCCAACCTCATTCATCATTGATCGTCATGGCGTCATCCGCTACAAGTTCGTCGGCCCGCTGGATAAGGCCACGCTCGTTCATGATGTCACTGCGTTGCTGGCGCAGCCATAAATGAGTATACTCAGGCATAGCATCGTATCGGCCATCATAACTGGCGAACATCACCGTCGCTGAGAGAGGATCGTACTCATGATAAACAAAGACCAGACGCCGGATAAACTCTGGCTTGCCCGCGCCATGTACGATCTGGGCGCTGTTTCCTTCGGCGACTTCACCCTCGGCGACAGCACGGTCAATTCTCCGGTGTTCATCAACCCAAAGGTGTTGATCGGCAACCCCATCGCCCTGCGCGTGGCAGCGAAACTGATGTATCAGGAGGTGACGCTGGCGCAGTCACTTCGCCGTTCGCGGGTGCTGCCGTATGACGTGGTGGCGGGCGTGCCGGTGGGTGGGCTGCTGCTCGCTACCGCCTATTCACTCGAATCGTCAACGCCGCTGATCTATCCGCGCCTCAAACCGGAGGGCACAGGCAAGCGTGGCATCGAGGGACGCTATCGCCCGGAGACACGCGCGCTGCTGATTGACGACCTGATTACCGGCGGGCGCAGCATCCAGGAGACGGCACGCTTCATGGCGGAGCATAGCATCACCGTGCATGACGCCGTGGTGCTGGTGGACCGCGACCAGGGCGCATTTCAGCGGTTGAAGCACGCAGGCATCAATCTCATCAGCATCATCAAGCTGGATATGATGATGAACTTCTATCGCGCGATGGGCCTGATTGACCAGGAGCAACACGAGTCCTATCTGCGCTATGTGCAGCAATCGCGCCCGGCGCCCGGCACCAGCGAGGCGGATTATCCAGACGAGGAGGCGTTGGAAGCCGAGGGTGAGGAGACCGCCGACGCGCCCGAAGGCGACCAGTAACAACGGCCCAATCAAATGCCCCTTCTCATGAAATGTGAGGAGGGGCAAATTGTTGCTATTGTTGGACGGCTACGACTGCGCTGCTGGCGGTATCTGTGGCGTTGGCGGCACGGAGGCCGTTGGACCAGTGATGGGTGAAGGCGGCATGATGGCCGGGGCCACCGGCTGCACTGGCGCAGGAGCAGGAGGTGACGACGTGATGCCCGCGCCTTTCTTCAGGATTTCCGCCAACGGCTCGACCAGATCAATTGGCAGCGGGAAGACAATCGTCGAATTCTTCTCCACGGCAATCTCGGTCAGCGTCTGAAGGTAGCGCAGCGTGATCGCCGATGGCTCGGTGGAAATCAGGTGCGCCGCGTCGGCGAGGGTCTGCGCCGCCTGATATTCGCCCTGCGCCAGCAACACTTTGGCGCGCTTCTCGCGTTCGGCTTCCGCCTGCTTCGCCATCGCGCGCTGCATCGTGGTTGGCAGTTCGACATCTTTGATCTCAACGGTCGTAACCTTGATACCCCAGCGTTCCGTCTGCTCGTCAATGATGCTCTGGACGGCATGGTTGAGCTTTTCACGCTCCGTCAGCAATTCATCCAGGAGCGATTGGCCGAGGACGCTTCGCAGCGTGGTCTGGGCGATCTGCACCGTCGAGCGATAATAGTCCAGCACGTTGTTGACGGCGGCATTGGGGTTGACCACATAGAAGTAGACGACGGCGCTGACCTTGACCGTCACGTTGTCGCGGGTGACGCCCTCTTGCGGCGGCAACTCAATAGTGACGATGCGCAGATCAATCTTGCGCATCTGCGTAATGAACGGCGGAACCCAGAAGACGCCAGGCCCTTTGGCTCCCGTCAACCGGCCCAGCACGAAAATGACGCCGCGCTCGTACTGATTGACCACGCGAAGCCCTGACAACAGGAATAGCACGATAATCACCAGGACAATGGCGCCGACAATTATGAACGCCTCAGTCATCCTGTGTACTCCCTCTGCAAACAAACGAACACAACGAACACGATTACATCATCAATGGTGCGCCTGGGGTGGCGTGTTCGGATCGGCCACCAGACGCATATCGGTCTGCACCGGCTCTACAATCAGCTTGAGTCCCTGGCGCGCGGTCACGCGCACCGGCTGATCGGCGGCAATCGAGAGATGATGTGCGGCGATCTGTGGCGCAAGCTCCGCCGCCCAATCTTCGCCCAATACCTTGATCCTCCCTTCGGGAGCAAGCGGAACCGTGACGGTGGCCGTCTGGCCGAGCAAGCCATCCGCGCCGCTGATGCGCGGACCGCGCCGCGAGCGGATGGCATAACTAATGACGAAGAGCGCCACCAACCCAATGCCTGCCGCAACCCCCAGGACCGCATAGATATTAACGGGCGTTGCGCCCTGGTCTGTGCCGGTGTCGAAGAATATCAGCGTCCCCACCACCAGGCTAATCAGCGCGCCAACCGTCAAGACGCCATGTGTCGGCGTGCGCACATCTATGGCAAGCAGCACAATCGCCAGCACCATCAGCGCCAGCCCTGCCCAGTTCGGGCTGAGCGAACCGGCGCCGAGGAGGAAGATAATCAACGCGATGGCGCCCACGGTCCCCGGCACAATGGCCCCTGGATGCGAAAGTTCCAGGTAGATGCAGACCGCCGCTATCGCAAAGAGAATGAACAGCACGGTTGGATCGAGGAAGAGCGTTTCGAGCTGGTTGGCCAGCGTCGGCTGCAACTCATCTACCGGCAGGCCAGCCGTATGCAATGTAAAGTACGTGCCGTTGGCAAACGTGTAGCTATTGCCATCAAGTTTGTTCAGCAGATCGGTCTGTGAGTCGGCTTCCAGGTTGATCAGGTGATCCGCAAGCGCCTGTGTTTCAGTGAATGAGGTTGCGGTCGCCACCGTCGCCACGGCATCCTGCCAATTTCGGCCATAGGATTTCTGGTTGCTGGTCACTTGCGCTTCGAGATAATTCTTGGTCTTGGTGTCTTCCGTGGATGAGAGATTCGCGCCGGTGGAGTCAACTGGACTGGCTGCGCCGATGCTTGTGTTGGGGGCCATCGCCACAACCGGCGCTGCCAACGCAATGAACGTACCCGCCGATGCAGCGCTGGCCTCCTGCGGCGCGACATAGACGACGATAGGGACAGTGGCGTTGATCTCTTTCTGCGTAATCTGCGTCATAGATGCGAGGTCGCCGCCCGGCGTATCGAGCGTAATGAGCAGCATGCTAGCGCCATCGCTCTGCGCCGTGTCTATCGCGTCGGTGAGGAAGCGCGCCGATGCCGGATCAACCTCGCGTTGGAACGTTACTGCATCAATGTGCGCGCCACCGGCCCACGCCGCCGTTGGCCCCACGACAAATTGGATGATAGCAACGATGCCGGACGCCAGCAGGAGCATGATGAGCATACCGGCGATGCCGATAATGCGGTTGCGCCGCCGTGGCTGGCTGACGGCTGCGCCCTTCAGACGGACTGATCGCATACTGCTACGAGGCCCTCCCTGTCTGGGAGATGGTGGTCTTCATAAGGCCGCTGCCCGTCTCCCCAAAGAGTATAGAAAACCACCACGCTCGCGTCAAGCGTTTGCCTGCCAAATCTCTCTCCACTTTTACTACGTTTGATGTGACATCACGTTACAGGACATCACGTTACAGATGGTACAGCCGCCAATGCTCACATGGCTTGCATGTTCATTCGGATTCTTTGGGCGCGCGAAGGACGCGCGAACATGAGCATCGTGTGGTCAGCAGAAGATATACGATATACTCAGAGTTGGTATGTTGTGCATCCTGCGCTATGCAGAACGAGATACACCGTTTTGGAGGAGACATCCCAGTGGCAACAGAGCAGAACTCGTTTGATGTGGTGGTGATCGGCGCTGGCATCGGTGGCTACGTCGCGGCGATTCGCGCGGCGCAGCTTGGTGGGCGCGTGGCGATTGTCGAGAAGCAATATATTGGCGGCACCTGCCTCAATGTCGGCTGTATTCCCTCGAAGGCATTGCTGCACATCGCGCAGTTGTACGCCGAGTTCAAAGAGTTCGAGAAAATGGGCATCAAGGTCAGCCAGCCGCCGGCTTTCGATATCAGCGCGGCGGTGGCCTTCAAGGACAAGGTAGTCAAGCAGTTGACCGGCGGCGTCGGGCAGTTGCTCAAAGCCAACGGCGTGACGACCTTCGATGGCACAGCCGAGGCCAAGTCACCGACGCAGGTGCATATCACGCTCAAGGATGGCTCAACTCGCGACATTCAGGCGGGCAAGCTGATTCTCGCCAACGGCTCGGAGACCATCAAACCACCCTTCCCCGGTATAGATGGGCGCAACGTCATTTTTAGTGACGACGCCATGAACATGCCCAAAGTGCCGGAGAGCCTGGTCTGCATCGGCGGCGGTGTGATTGCCGTTGAGCTGGCCTGCATGTTCCATGCGCTGGGCACGAAGGTAACGATTGTCGAGATGCTTCCCTCGATCATCGCCAACGAAGATGAAGAAGTGCGCCAGGCGCTCACTCGCTCCTTCACCAGGCGCGGCATTGAGGTCAACACTGGCGCGCGTGTCGAGTCTATTGCTGACGCTGGCGGCAAGAAACGTGTCACGGCGGCGACCGAGAACGGCCAAAAGACGTTCGATGGCGAGTATGTGCTGGTGGCGGTCGGGCGCAAAGCCAACCCCACCGGACTGGATGACCTCATCAAAGCGGGCCTGGCAATGGATCGCGGGCGGGTCGTCGCCAACGAGCGCATGGAGACCAACTTGCCGGGCGTCTATGCCATCGGTGATCTGGTCGGGCGCACCTGGCTGGCGCACGTTGCCGAGACGGAGGGCGAAATCGCCGCCGAGAACGCGCTGGGCCACGAGGCAACGATGGACTACAACGTGGTGCCGCGCCCCATCTACACATTTCCGGAAATTGCCTCGGTTGGCCTGACGGAAGCGCAGGCTCGCGAACGCGGTGGCACCGTACATGCGGAGAAGTTCCCGTGGGTGGCAAACGGCAAAGCATTGGCGAGCAATGAGACTGAGGGCTTCACAAAGGTAATACTTGGCGAATATGGCGAGATTCTTGGCGCGGCCATCTTCGGACCGGACGCGACCAATTTGATTACCGAGTTCTCGTTGGCGATGCGCGCAGAACTGACGGCGGATGAGGTGCTGGCAACAATTCACCCGCACCCGACGTATAGCGAGGCGCTGCGCGAGGCGACGCTGGCAGCGGAACATCGCGCCATTCATATCTATCAGCGCAACCCAGCGGCAGCAGCGAGCCGCTGATGCTGCTGACTTTACGAAATTTTGCCGTTATCGCCCTCTGTCGTTGGACGGCGATAACGGCGGTCCTATGCTGATTGACGCCAGCAGGCAATCATGGTAGCCTGCATACCATCGAGCGTTCCGGCAATCGGGCCACATACGGCGGGATAGCCGGAGGACGCTCTACCAGCCTGTCATGTTGCCTGTCACTTGCGCGTTTTGTAGCTCGTATGAGCGTGTAATGAGCAAGAATCAGTAGCAATTATCGCCAGAGCAGCCGGGCATGCGATAGGGGGCAACATGCCCGGAAAAACCAACGGAAAGTGAAGACGAACGGATGAGCAACATCATGGACGAAGGCAACGAGCGGGATGCGAACAAACGGCAACGATTTGTCTCCCGCCGTGATGGTTCCTCATCGTCTTCGTCGTCTTCATCTTCACAACGCGCTGGGCGCGCTTCATCACGCTCTGGAAATACTGGCCGTGGGCAGGATCGCCGCAATCAGCGCGATGCGCAGGATACGCGCTCTACCCAGCAGAAGGGCAATAGCGCCAGTAATAGCGCCAACCAGGACGCCGACGAACTGGACGCTGGTTGGGAAACAGGCACCTGGGATACCGGCTGGGCGACCGATTACACGCCAAGCGTCTCTGCTCCGGCGCGGCCATCTGCCGATTGGAACGCCGGAGCTGGTGCGGGAAACACCCTCTGGACGCCGGGCCGGCGCGACGCCAACGAAGATGCGCTCACGCAGACATTGAACAACACGCTGGCACGGTTGGGGAACGTTGGTGAACCGCTGACACGGCTGGCGCGGGTGCGTCTGCTGCTGCGCCGTCGCCCCGCCGCCGCTGCTTTGCTCGCGTTCTTCCTGCTGGGGTTCCTGCTCACCTGCTGCGCGCCGCTGCTGCCCGTCTTGCGGCTGGGTAGTGACACGCTCGATGCCTACCAGCGCGCGCAAAATCTGCAAGCGCTGTTCGCGGACGGCACCTCCTCGCTGCTCAATACGGCAAAATTACAGGAAGCGCAGCAGCAGATGGATGGGTTGAGCCATGACCTCTATGAGATCAACAGTCTGGTAAACGTGGCAGGTGCGCCGCTGAGCGCCATCAGCCCGCAAGTGCGTGACCTGCGTCTCCTGGCGCGCATCGGCTTCGACCTTTCCTCGTCGGGAGATGAGGGGCTGCAAGTGGCGCGAACCATCCTGACGCCACTGCAAGGTGGTGCGCTGGCCGCCGATGACACTACCCCCGGTCTCACACAGGCAGACATCGCCCAGGCGCAACAGGTCCTGGCAGACGCAAGCAGCCGCGTGCAGGATGCGCTGGCCGCATATAACCAGCTCGACCGCAACGCACTACCAGGTCCGCTCCGCCCCGGCACCAAGCTGGGCAATTATTTACAATTGTTACCCATTATGCCCCAAGTGCTGGGCGAACTCACGACGCTGATGAACAGCGTGCCGGCGCTGCTGGGCATTGGGCAGCCAGCGTATTATCTGGTGCTGGCAATGGACCGCTCCGAGTTGCGTCCGATTGGTGGCTTCACCGGCAATTACGGCATCCTGACGTTGGTAGGTGGTAAGCAATCGGCGCAATACCCCTTGTCGCTGAGCAACGTCTATACCCTGGATGGTCAATATTTCCAAACATCCATCACAAAAGCTGATAAAGCAGTAGATTGCTATGGCCGTGGCGTCCAGCCGCCGGAATATTACTGGTGGTGGCCCTATCGCAATCTCGGTTGCAAGTACGGTTGGGGGCTGCGTGATATTGGCCTCTCGCCCAGTTTCCCACTCAACGCACAATCGGCAATGGCCATCGTCGAGCAGACACCAGGGCAGTTGCCGCCGACGCCAGGCGCGCAATTGCAGGGAGTGATTGCATTTACCCCTATCCTGATTGAAAAACTGATGCAGATTACCGGCCCGATTTCCTTGCCACAATGGACATCGGACCTGGTGACACCCACCAATCTGGAGTATCTCATCCATAAGTTCCAACTGCTTCAGACGCCCAAAGATCAAGACCGCAAAGCCTTCACGCATGATCTTTCAGCCGTCATGCTGGCAAAGATCAAATCCATGCACGGCGAGCAACTGAAACGAGTGATTGACGTGGCGACGCAGGCGCTCAAGAGCAAAGACTTGCAGGTGTATTTCCGTGATCCCCACGCTGAACTGATCCTGCAACAGTTAGGGCTATCCGGAGCTATTCGTACCGGCTCAGGCGACGGCTTCTATGTCGTGGATACCAACGACGGCGGCGACAAAGCCAATACGTTCGTCTCGGAGCAGCAGACCGACGTGGTAACACTGCTGCCCAACGGTGGCGCTATCCATCATCTGCGCATCGCCGTTACCTATAATCGGCATGGCCTCGTCTTCGGCAATGGCGTTGACGACTACAACGACATGCAGCGTGTCTACTTGCCGGGCGACGCGACCATTCTGGGCTACTCTGGCTTCAATCCACCGGCATATTCAGGCGTTGGCGTCACTTGTAGCACCTTTGTCTCGACGATTGCGACGGACTGCGCCAGCGATAATGGTATCCACGCCTTTACGACGCCAACCACGGCCAGCGACGTGCCCGGGCGGACAATGGTGATGGGCGCACTCACAGTCAACTGCGGTGCAAGCGCCAGCTTGCTTGCGACCAACACTCCTGACGACAGCTATGCCTGCGGGAACACACCACAATCACAGACACGGACGGTCTATATCGAATGGTATACGCCGCATGCCTTCACAATGGACGCCAACGGCCACGGCGCCTATAGCGAGGTGGTGGAGAAAGAGCCAGGAAGCGCCGATTTCTTGCTCAATGCTGGCAATTATCTGACGGTGTACGTAGATATGAGCCAGTTACACAGCAGCCACCCCAACACGAATACCATCATCGTGCCTGCGCCCGTCTTTGATCACAGCAGCGAGAGCTTTGTTGATTCAGGTGTCTTCCAGCAGATCATCGGCAACCTCCAGCCTATCAGCGGATTCGACAACGCGCGGCTTGATAGCGATATGACGGTCTCGGTCTCGTTCTAAACGCCGATGCCGCTCCATCAGGGAAACGCTTACGATGTGACTAAGGTCGCAGCCTGATGGAACGTCGCTGGTAACATATCTTAATGGGATAAAACAGTGCGCGTCGTTTTTGCGCCTCTTATCTCAGCAGGTGTGAAGAATCTCAGCGCAGGTCTCAGATGGCATGGCGTGTGCGGCTTCCTGCGGGATAGCGGAAATCGCGGAGATAGCGGAAATCAGCGCCGCCAGCCGCTGGCCGCGAGCGCACTATCGTCAGCATACGAGCAACGGAAAGGCCGCAAGAGCGAACGCAAGCACAGGTGGAGGCTGGACGAATGGCGCAGACGACAATGGGGCGTGAGAGCAAACGCGCCACACGGATAGAGACCAGAGGGGCGCCGCTGCGCGAGCGGGTGGCGCCGCGCACGAAAGCCATTATCGCTGGGGTGGTGGCTGGCGCAATCGTTGTAGGGCTGATCGCCGCCGGATCGCGCGGCTTTCACTGGTTCGACGCCGCGCTCATCGGCTACGCCGTCGCCACCGTCTTTGCTGTCGCCGCCGTTACCTACAAATACACTTTCTGGCTGATGCGGCCTCCCACCGGACGCTACTTCTGGCGAAGCTGGCAACTTTTCTTCTCGTATGAAAACTTCAAGCGGTATACGCCGCTGATTCCGCGCGCCATTCTCGATCTCTTTCTCCAGCAGTTCATTCGCAAGCGCACAGTCTACCGCTGGATCACCCATCAGTGCATCTTCTGGGGTGTGGTGCTTTCCTGCGCCATCACCTTCCCACTGACCTTTGGCTGGCTGCGCTTCACCCAGACCACCGGCGGACTCTACCAGATGTGGGTCTTTGGCTTCCAGTTGTTCTCTTTCGACGCCTATACGCCATTCGCCTGGGTGCTATATCATGCGCTGGACCTGACGGCGGCGTTGCTGCTGATTGGCCTGATCCTGGCGTTTCACCGGCGCTTTCATGATCTCGCGTTGATTGCCGTACAGCGGTTCCGCTTCGATCTCGTGCCGCTGGCGTTGCTCTTTACCATTGTCATCACTGGCCTCGCCCTGACGGTGGATAGCACCTTCTTCAACGGCGCATTCTACTGGTTCATCTCGCTGACCCATGAAGCGGTGGTCGTTCTCTGGTTGATCTCGCTACCGTTCGGCAAGTTCTTCCACATCATCGAGCGTCCGGCAACCGTCGGCATTGAACTCTACTGGCGCACCGGCGCGGATACCGAATTGGCTGCCTGCAAACGTTGCGGCAGAAAGTTCCTGCCCCTGCGCTTCGTCACCGACCTCAAGCGGACGCTTTACTCTGTCGGGGAAAACTACGCAGTTCAGTCGCCAGCAAAAACAAGCCAGGCAGTGAAAACCACAGAGACCGCACCTGCTTTGCCGGGCAGTGAGGCGCCGGGCACGCCGCCGGAAACCGCAGCGGCGACCAGCATGGCCTGGTGGCAGGATTTTTGCCCCGAATGTAAGCGTGTGATGCGCGCTGAGGCAAATCTGGCGGCGTTGGGGCGGCGCGGCAACCAGTTCTTGTAGCCGCGAGCGAACATCTGTGATAAGCCGGATCTGTGCGTGAGGATTCGTAAAGATTGAGGACTAGCAAGCATGAGTGTTGACTGGCATAATTTCCGCCCGCAAGGAGTGGAAACCTACGACTTTCATAGTGGCCGCCCGAAAGAGACGCCCTGGGATAGCGAAGAACAAATTGATCGCTATGTGCCAACCCATTGCTGCTACTGCGGCGTGCAGTGTGGCATGTATCTCAAGGTTGCCGGCGATAAGGTGGTTGGCGTTGAGCCACGCGAAGATTTCCCGGTCAATCACGGCATGCTCTGCCCCAAAGGCGCGACGGCCTACCAAACCGTCAATCATCCAGACCGGCTCACCTATCCGTTGATGCGGCGCAAGGGCAAGAACAGCCCACTTGAACGCGCCACCTGGGACGAGGCCCTTGACACCATCGCCCGGCGCTTCCGCGAGATTCAAGCGCAGCATGGCAACGATGCCGTTTCGATTTATAGCGGCTCGTCCATGACCAACGAGAAATGCTACCTCATGGGCAAGTTTGCCCGCGTCGCCGTCGGCACACGCCATACCGACTATAACGGTCGCCTCTGCATGTCCTCGGCCACCGGCGCAAATGAGCGGTCGCTCGGCATTGACCGAGCCGCGAATCCCATCACTGATATGCTGCACGCCGATGTCATCTTTGTGGTCGGCGCGAACGTCGGCGAGTGCTTTCCCATCGTTACGAGCTGGCTCTGGAAGGCGCGCGACCGTGGTTGCAAGCTGATCGTCGCGGACCCGCGCCAGACGCCGATAGCCCGCACCGCCGACATCTATCTGCCGCTGCGCCCCGGCACGGATTCCGCGCTGCTCAACGCCATGCTCAACGTCGTCATCCGCGAAGGGCTGGTGGACGAAGAGTTTATCGCCGCGCGCACGAATGGCTGGGAAGAAACCAGGTCGCTGGCGCTGCAATATGACCCCGAACAGGTGGCGAAGATTTGCGGGCTACGCGCCGATGCCATCATTGAGGCGGCGCGGCTCTATGGCCGGGCGAAAGCGGCCATGATCTACACTGCGCGTGGCCTGGAACACCAGAGCAAGGGCGTGGACAATGGCGTCGCCTGCGCCAACCTGGCGCTCGCCACCGGCAACTTTGGCCACCCCGGTGCGGGCTATATGACGCTCACCGGCCAGGGCAACGGTCAGGGTGGGCGCGAGATGGGGCAGAAAGCCTCGCAATTGCCCGGCGAACGTGACATCGAAGACCCCGAAGACCGCGCCTATATCTGCTCGGTCTGGGGCATAGATGAGAACGACCTGCCACACTCTGGCTATCCGGCGACGTTGCAGATTCCGGCGATGCTGCGCCAGGAGATTCGCGCCTGCTTCATGATCTGCTCAAATCCGATGGTTTCACTGCCAGACCAGCATACCGTCGAACGGGCGCTACGTGGACTCGATCTCTTCGTCGTCACTGACTTCTTCCTCTCCGAGACGGCGGAACTGGCGGATATCGTCCTGCCCGGTAGCGTATGGGCGGAAGATGAGGGAACCACGACCAGCCTGGAAGGGCGCGTCATCAAATACAATAAGGCAGTTGAGCCGCCGGGTGAAGCGCGACGCGACTGGGAAATCGTCTGTGATCTGGCGCGGCGGCTGGGCAAGGGGCAGTATTTCCCTTTCTCATCCGTCCGCGAGATATTCGATGAGATGCGCCTCTGCACCAAAGGCGCAAAAGCCGACTATTGGGGCATCACCTACGAAAAGATAGACGCGCAGAACGGCGTCTTCTGGCCCTGCCCCACGCCTGAAAGCGTTGGCACACCACGCCTGTATGAAGAGCGGTTCGGCTTCCCGGACGGCAAGGCGCGCTTCAATCCCATCTACTACATTCCCCCGGCGGAAGAACCGGACGGCGAGTATCCGATGGTGCTGACCACCGGACGTGTGATCTATCACTATCTCTCTGGCAATCAGACCCGCCGGACACCGTTCCTGAAGGAGATGGCCCCCTATCCCTGGGTGGAGATTCACCAGGAGACGGCTGATCGGTTGGGCATACGTGATAACGATTGGGTGCAGGTGCGCACGCGACGCGGCGAGATGACGGCTCCGGCGCTGGTCGTGCGCTCGATTCGCCCGGATACGATCTTCATTCCCTATCACTATGGGCATAGCCAGGCGGCGAATATCCTCACCAACCCAGTGCTGGAGCCGATGATGAAGATACCGGAATACAAGGTCTGCGCCGCCGCGATTGCCCGCACGGAACAGGCTCCGGACTGGGCGGCAGAGGTAAACCCGGCGGTGCTGGCCGCTGCGCTACGCAAGCGCCATGAGTTGCCCAGCGCCAGCGACAGTCCGAGGCCGACGTTGCGCTAACCTGAAATACGGGGAGTGAACGAGAGAAGATGAGAAGATAGAGGATACGACGATGGCGGTAAAACGCATCTTCCTGGACCCGTCGCGCTGCATCGGCTGCCGCTCCTGTGTCACTGCCTGCCGCGAATGTGACACGCACAAGGGCGAGAGCATGATCTACATAGATTACGTGAATCGCGGCAATAGCGTGGCGACCTCGCCAACGCTCTGCATGCACTGCGAAGACCCGGTAGCGCCCTGCGCGCAGGTCTGCCCGGCGCAAGCTATCCTCATCAGCCCGGATGGCGTCGTGCATCAGGCGGATGAGGCACGCTGCATCCATTGCCAGAACTGCGTCTACGCCTGTCCGTTCGGTGTACCGAAGCTCGATGCCGAAAAGGAGTTTATGCGCAAGTGCAACCTCTGCTACGACCGCACCAGCGTTGGCAAAGGGCCGATGTGCGCGACTGTCTGCCCGACACAGGCGATCTTCTACGGCACATATGAGGAATGGGTGCTGGCGGGGCGCGGCCAGCAGGGCGCCAAGCCGGTGAATGTCTTCTACTTCGGCCAGCAACGGGTGCGCACACGCAACTATGTCGTGATGACCAACGAGGATGAGGCGCTCGATCTGATGGCGCTGGCGGAGGCGGCCATCGCAGGCAACGAGTCCGCCACACCAGAACCAACCGCAGGGCAGAACGCGACCACCTGGATCGGCTCCGCAGGCATCCCACAACGCGAAGCCCCGGCAAGCCCCTGGACGCCGCGCACGCCGGAGCCTGTCACGCCAACGAAACCGGCGAAGCCAGCGGGACCGGCGACGCCCAGCCCAGCCGAACCCAATCTGGTGCCGGTGCCGTAAGCATGCCGTAAGCGTGCTGGCAAGCGGTTGACTGATAATTCCACGTGAAAGAGGAGTACAGATGTTATGGCAGATACAACGGAGCGCGGAACGGACGGCACGGCAGCGACGCCGCAGGACAACGACAATACACCTATGCGGCGCACCCGCGAGCAACGCCGCCAGGCATCCGAATTGCGGCTGCGCAGGCGGGCGCAGGAGCAGCAATGGCGTGATGAGTTTCCCTATCACTGGCGTGCTGACGATCTGGTGACGCGCCGCGATACACTGCGCTTCCTGGTGGCGGGCAGCGGCGCGCTCTTCGTGGCAACCGCTGCGCTGGCGGTGGTCGGTAACGTCATCCCACAGGAAGCGGCGCCGATGGTGCGAATAGCAACGCTTGGCGAGCTGGCGAGCAACCAGTCGAAGGTGTTCAACTATCCTGATAGCTTCGCGCAGGGCATCCTTATCAACCTGCCGGGCAAGGGATTGGTGGCATATAGCGATGTCTGCACGCATCTCTCCTGCGCCGTCCTCTACGAACCCGATAAGCGCCGGCTGCACTGCCCCTGCCACGAAGGGTTGTTCGATGCGGCCACCGGCGAAGTGCTGGGCGGGCCACCATCACGCCCGCTGCCGCTCATTCAGTTGCAGATCATTGGCAACAATGTCTACGCCGTAAAGATGGTGAACCGATGAGCAATGACCAGAGCCTTATTGAAGGCAGTGATGAAGGGGTCGTCTCGGACCTCATTGAATCGAATACCGAGCCATCTGAGGAACCTAACCTGCCTGCGCCAGTTGAAACCGGCGCCTCTGGTATCTTCCATGCCCCGCGCCAGCGCCAGCGTCGCCAGGCCAACCCCGATGATCCGTATCTGCGCCGCCCACGCCAGGGTCGCTACGGGCCACTGCCAGGACCAGACTACCTCGGCGCGCCGGGGCGCGTGGCGATTGTCCAGGGGCAGGTCTACATCGTCGGCCTGATTCTCGTCGCTCAGCTTTTCCTGGTGACGGTAGCCCTCTACCAGTTGCTTTCCGGCCAGCAACAGACCTTGTGGGCGATCATGGGCATCAGTTTTGCCGGATTCATCATTGCGCTGGTCGTCACGCTCTGGCCACGCCAGCGATCACAGGGCTATTAGACGAGCGGGTTATTAACGGACTACCGGCCAGAGACGAGAGGGGCACTATGCCAGACGATGACCAGCAACCAACGAACACAACGCCATCGGAAAGCTGGCGCTACCGCATTGATCGGGAGCATCCCCTCGGCGGTGAGATGTCCGACATCGTGGGCGGCATCGTCAGGCGTGTACAACTCCCCTGGTTGCTGCGCAACTATGCCAGCGTGCCGGTGCTGGCGATCTTCTCGTTCCTCAATGGCTTGCTCAGCATCGGCATCATGTCGTTCATCGCGCTGATTACCGGCTCGCCGTTTATTTTCCCTTCGCTCGGCCCAACCGCGTTTCTCTTCTTCTACACGCCGACCGCGCCGACCGCCTCACCGCGCAACACGATCATCGGGCATGGCATCGGCGTCATCTTCGGCTACCTGAGCCTCGTCGTGACAGGTTTGACAACTGCTGGGCCGGCGATGGCCGTCGGCGTGACGTGGCCGCGCGTGATCGCGGCGGCGCTCTCGCTGGGGTTCACAGCAGGTGTGATGGTGCTGGTGAAGTCACCACATCCGCCCGCTGGCGCGACGACGCTGATTATCGCGCTGGGCATCCTGACAAAACCCACGCAACTGTTGATCCTCATGCTGGCGGTGGTGGTGCTGACGGCGCAGGCATTCGTCATCAACCGGCTGGCGGGCATCCCGTATCCGCTCTGGAATCCCCGCCCAACGCCCCCGGAGCTACAGGCGGCAACCAGCGCCACGCAGGGACCCAAACGGTCATGAGTGGAGATGCGCCAGCGCCCGCCCGGCTGCATCGGCATAGGTAGAGACACCGCTACGCGCGAGGATGCCGCGCTCGGTGATGATGCTGGTGATGAGCGCGGCAGGTGTATGGTCGAAGGCGATATTACGCGGCGTGACGCCCGGCTGCGGCACGGGCAATAGCTGCGTCACATCAGCCTCTTCCAAGACCAGCGGGAAGTCCGGCGCGGCAATCTTCAGCGTCTCGCAGAGGACATAGACCGGCACGTGCGCCTCACGCGCCATCAGCGCCAGCGGAAACGTGCCCACTTTGTTGACGACGCTGCCATCCGCACGCACGCTATCCGCGCCAACCACCACCGCGTCTGCCTGCTCGATGAACAATCCACAGGCGCTATCCGCCACCAGTGTGACGGGCATCCCATGCCGGGCCAACGTTGTCGCCAGCGTCACGCCCTCATCGCCGGGATGCGACTCGCTGACGATGAGCGTGAAATCAAGCGCGCCAGCCTTGCGCTCCTCCGCCAGCCTGATGAGCACTTGCTCAACGGTTCCCGAACGGCTGTGCGTATAGAGGGTTTTGCCCAGCAGCGGACGCGCATAGCCAAAGATCGCATCGGAGGCGGTTGACCAGGCGGCTATCGTCTGCTGCGCCTGCTGGTGCAGCCGCGTGAGTTGTTCGGTCTCGCTGGCTTTGGAGTTGGTGGCAGCGTAGATGCGCGCGACGGTATTGGCGACGGCTGCCATGCTCAGGCGCGTCCCGGCCAGCGCCAGCGCCGCCTGATGCGCCTGCGCGAGCCGCGATATGGCATTACCTGACAATTGATCTGGCGTACTGAGCCGCGCCAATATCTCCGCGGCTCTGCGCGCCAGCCAACTCGCGCCGTGCTGGCGGTCTGCGCGCACCTCCTCGATGGCCGCCAGGATATCCGGCGGCAGATCAGGTGTGTGGGCTGTCATGGGTATCAGTATCAGTCTGCCCTGGTTGCTCTGCGGCTGGCGTTGGCTGCGGATAGACCTGCGCCAGCGCCTCGCGCAGCATGGGCACTGTCGTATAGCTGGCGAGGTCCGCCGGGCTGACCCAGCGCATCTCCTCGGCCTCCCAATCTATGCGAACCTCCTGGCCACCCTCCAGCGTGAAGAGGAATGGGTAGACAACCCAGGAAAGCTGCTGTGCCGCGTCTTCCACCGGAACGGGTGCGCCAGCCTGCACAAAACGCACGGCGTTGGCGTCCAACCCCGTTTCTTCGCGCAGTTCGGTGTACGCCTGGTCAATCGGCGTAACGCCAGTCTCCAGATAGCCGCTGACCCCGGCCCACACGCCCTGATAGGTGCGCACGCGGCCACTGCGCCGTACCAGCAGCATCTCATCGCCCGCCGGTGTCTGACGCAACAGAAATACCGTGACGACCGGCGTTGGCGCCTTCACATGCTCAGATGGTGTGGATGATGCAGTTGACATGACAGCGCCTCCTCATTGTCAGCGTCGCCTGCGATCTGGCAAACGCTGGAGAACCGGCCCGGCAAGAACACCAGCAAGAATCAGCAGTCCAATGGCAGGCGGCGCCCAGGCGTACCCTGCTGCAACGGCGGCGAAGAGGCTCCAAGCCAGCGTCACCAGACCGATCAGCGCCAGCGGCAGCGCCTGAAACGCCGGTCCTCCTTGAATGGGCGTGCGCACCCAGCGCCAGGCAGGCACAGGAATGCGATGCAACGCCGCCAGCGCGCCACCGATCAGCAGCCCGCCACCGGCGATACCTGCCAGAAGCGTGCCAATGGCGAAGCCGCGCTCGGTGGTCGTAAAGCTCACGAGCAGGTAGCTGGTGACGGCGCAGGCGACGAGCACCAGGCCCAGCAACAACACCAGACGATTCCGCATGCTCGCTGGTCGCTCTTCTAGTGGTAGCCGTCCGCCGCGCGTCAGCGGATAACGCGGATCATATGAGCGAGCGGGCGCACGTGACGACGGCACCTGAAAGAGCAGCCAGACGCCCAGGACGACGGCACAGACGACGAACAGCGGCAGCAGTCGCCCCAACCAGAGCGGCAGATGCCAGCGTTCCAGCGGCAGAAAGAGCAGCGCAGGCAGCGAAAGTACGAGCAGGATACCGAAGCAGCCAGCGAGTGTGCCGCGATCTAGATGATGCGACAGCGGCGCCTCTGAGATGCCCTGTTCTAGCCGGTCCGTTTCGTCTCGCTCGTTCATTGCCGCTCTATCTCTATCATTGCCCGTCTAGGCTCGTATCTTCAGCTTCGCGCCAGCGCCGCGCTCGCTCATCGCGCAGCCGTGTGACGAGCGCCAGATAGCGTTCCGGGTCGCGCCGCCGTCGCGGACCGCCATCCCAGTGGATGCCCTTCTCGCCATTGCAGCGGCGATGCGCGATACCAAGATTGCGCAAGTCATTGGCGCCACCGAGGCTGCGCGGCATGATATGCTCGACGGTCGCGCCCTCGCCGGTGGCCGCATCGAACTT
This sequence comes from Chloroflexota bacterium, assembly GCA_021323855.1. Classification (GTDB taxonomy): domain Bacteria; phylum Chloroflexota; class Ktedonobacteria; order Ktedonobacterales; family JADMIN01; genus JAJPKE01. Next base: position 88,042 of record JAJPKE010000023.1, read on the forward strand.
GAGTGGTCCGCCACAGATCAGGCACTTGCCGACCCAATAGCGTCCTTCACGCGTGAAGGTGTTATCGGTCGCCGCGATACGATTCAACGCTTCTCCGCTCTGCATACGCGCTGCACCCTCATCGCGCCCGTCCATACAGCCACCTTAGCATGACGATGTGGCCGGACTCTGGCGCACTTCCATAGCATACGCGCAAATCGCGGCTGTCGCTACCCTGATAGCAGGCTTGAAAATGGCCGTCTTTTATGGTATGCTTGACCCGACAATCAGATACGCGCTATAGCATCGAGCGAGGAAAGTACGGTCTGCCCCGTTCGCAGAGAGCTGGCGGGAGATGCAAGCCAGTGTTCGCGGCAACCGGAAGCTCCCTCGTGAGCCGCATCGGTGAAACGTCCAGCTATTTTCCTGGGCGGAGTAATCGTCGCCGGGTACTCCCGTTATCGAGTCGGGGTGTGTTGGCACCCGCTAAGGCCGTTGGCGTGAGCTAGCGGTGGAACAAGGTGGTACCGCGAAGGTTCGCACGTGCGCGCTTTTCGCCCTTGTAGGGGCGGAAGGCGTTTTTTGTTGTCTTTCGCCCATCCAAAAATGGTGTCGTCCGAGTAGCGTCAAGAACTACCAGGAACAACAGGAGCAACGACAATGGCGAAAACAGCTAAAGCAGTACAAGCAATGGACCAGATCAGCCGGACAAAAGCGAGCGCGAGAAAGCCACCACGCGCCGCACCCAAGACAAACAGAACAGCGAAGACGCGAGCGCCCACCGCGCCACAGGGCCGTGCCTTCGATTTCGCTGCCATCGAGGCGAAATGGCGCCAACGCTGGCAGGAGCAGCGCATCTACGAGATTGACCTGCACGCAGCCAAACGCCCATACTACAACCTGATGATGTTCCCATACCCCTCGGCGGAGGGGCTGCACGTAGGCAACATGTACTCCTACATCGGGTCGGATGTACATGGGCGCTTCCAGGCGATGCGCGGCTATGATGTCTTCGAGCCGATGGGCTTTGACGCTTTCGGTATTCACAGCGAAAACTACGCTATCAAGATGGACGCCCACCCGCGTCCGCTGACCGCGCGCAATACTGCACACTTCAAGCAACAGTTGGAGCGCATTGGCAACCGCTTCGATTGGTCACACGAAGTGGAGACGACCGACCCCGCGTACTATCGCTGGACGCAGTGGATTTTCGTGCAACTGTTCAAGGCAGGCCTGGCAGAGCGCAAGTCTGCGCCGGTCAACTGGTGCCCCAAAGACAAAACCGTACTGGCCGACGAGCAAGTGATAGACGGGCGCTGTGAACGTTGCGGCAGCATCGTAGAGAAGCGCAACCTGGAGCAGTGGTTCTTCAAGATCACCAACTATGCCGATCCGCTGCTGGACAATCTGGACTGGCTGGATTGGTCGGAGCGCGTCAAGGCGCTGCAACGCAACTGGATTGGCCGCTCCTCCGGTCTGGAGTTCGACATCACAATTGCCAGCGATGAAACGCAGAATACGCGGCAGGCACGGCTGTTCACGACGCGGCCCGACACGATCCACGGCGCGACGTTCGTGGCGCTGGCGCCGGATCATCCGCTGGTGGAGACGATTACAACGGCTGAGCGGCGCGCGACAGTGCGAGCCTATGCGGAACAGGCCAAGCGCCAGCCAGCCACGCCAGAAGGTCTGTCCGGGCGCGAGATGACCGGCGAGTTCACCGGTGCTTACGCCGTCCATCCCATCACTGGCGAGCGCATACCCGTCTGGGTTGCAGACTATGTGCTGATGGACAACGGCACCGGCGCCATCATGGGCGTGCCTGCGCATGATGCGCGCGACTTCGCCTTCGCGCAGGCGATGGGTCTGCCAATACGTCGCGTCATCGTGCCCACAGGCGCAGCAAACGACGCCAGCAAGGCTGGCGAGACGACGGTGACGCAGCCTTTCACCGAGCGTGGGGTGCTGGTGAACTCTGGCGAGTGGAGCGGAAAGACCTCCGACGAAGCGATAGCCGCCATCTCGGCGTGGTTCGAGTCACGCGGCGCGGGCAAACGCACCGTGCGCTATCACCTGCGCGACTGGCTGATTAGCCGCCAGCGGTACTGGGGTCCGCCTATCCCGATCATCTACTGCCCGCAACATGGGGCACTGCCGGTGCCGGAGGATCAACTGCCAGTGCTGCTGCCGGAGGTTGAGAATTATCAGCCGGATGGTAGCGGCGCTTCACCGCTGGCAAAGGTCGAGTCGTTCATCACAACCACCTGTCCCATCTGCGGCGGTCCGGCGCGACGCGAAACCGATGTCAGCGACAACTTCCTGGATTCGGCGTGGTATTTCCTGCGCTATCCATCGTCCGACGACGAGACGCAGCCGTGGGACCCGGAGATCACGCGCAAGTGGCTGCCGACCAATATGTACATCGGCGGTGCGGAGCATAGTGTGCTGCACCTGCTGTATGCACGGTTCATCACAATGGCGCTGCACGACTTGGGACATCTGGACTTCGCGGAGCCGTTCCCACGTTTCCGCGCCAACGGGATGATTACCCACAACGGCGCCAAGATGAGTAAATCCAAAGGCAACATCATCTCGCCGGACACGTATGTCGAACGCTACGGCGCAGACGCCTTCCGCACCTATCTGCCGTTCATGGGGCCATATGAGAGCGGCGGCGATTTCAGCGACCGTGGCCTGGGCGGCGTCACACGCTTCCTGGACCGCGCCTGGACCTTCGTGACCGCCTGGGCAGGGCGCGCATCCAACGCAGAGCCGACCGGCGCAGCACGGCGCACGCTGCATCAGACCATCCAGCAGGTGACAAACGATACGGAGAGCCTGAAGTACAACACCGCCATCGCCGCGCTGATGAAATACCTGAATGTGTTGCAGGATCAGACGGCAATCACCCGCGCCGAACTGCGCACGTTCGTGCAACTGCTGGCGCCCTACGCGCCCTACATGACGGAAGAACTGTGGGAGCGGCTGCGCGAGAGCGGTTCGGTACACACCTCATCCTGGCCGGAGGTGGATGAGGCGGCGCTGCGCACAGCGACCATGCGCATCGTGGTGCAGGTCAACGGTCGCATGCGTGGGCGCATTGAAGTGCCGTCTGATCTGCCGGAGAACGATATCGAGGCGGCGGCGGTAGCCTCAGATGCCGTGCGCCGCGCCATTGGCGAGCACAGCGCCGCAGTCAGCAAAGTGATCTACGTGCCCGGGCGGCTGGTCAACGTCGTGGTGGAATAGGGTTAGACATAGCATCAGACGGAGAAACAGAAAGAGCCTTCAGGCCGAACCTGAAGGCTCTCTGGAGCGGGAGACGGGATTCGAACCCGCGACCCATTGCTTGGGAAGCAATTGCGCTACCACTGCGCCACTCCCGCATATAATTGCAGTATACTCAAGTTTGGCGTGCGCGTCAAGGCCCACTGCTCGCCATTGCAATCGCGCCATCATGCCATTGCCATTTGGCCTACCGCTTGCTCGTGTATGGATGGGCCTGTGCTATAACGGTGCTTATAGTGGTCTATCAGCCACAAAAGGTCACAGCCACCGCACTCATGCGTTTAAGTTCTATGACACTACACGCATAAGTGGCACGATGAAATTGCGCATTGGGCGAGTTCACTCGTTGGGTATGATTAGATAGGCGAAAGACTGAGGAGGCAAAGGAATTGGGGATACGTCTGCGTGGGGGAAAACGCTATCGCGCACGCTGGCTGTTGCCGGCGCTCGGTCTGAGCCTGGCGCTGATGCTGCTCGCTGGCTGTAGCACCAGCGGCAGTTCCGGCGGCACGAACATCTCGCTGGGGCTGGCTGGCTCAACCGCCGACCACCCCGCGCCGCCGCCGACAGTGGCCGCCAACGGACCCAACGACACCTACGCCTTCGTCTATGACAACCAGATCTGGGTTCGCCAGAGCAACAACGCCAATCCCACCAAGATCACTGGACTGGTTCTTTCTAACGGCGCCGATATCTCTTGGGGACCGCTGGTATGGTCGCCAGACGGCTCGCAGATTGCTTTTGCGCTGGTAGAAAATCTGACACCCAACACGCCAAGCAGCACCTCCGGGCCGATCTATGTCGTTAACGTCGCTAAAGGCGATACCATCGTCACACCAGGCATCGGCAGCATCTACGGCCACAGCTACGCCTGGTACGGCAACAATATGCTCTTCTACGCCAGCGGCGACGGCGTTCTGATGTATGATGTCAACGATCCAGACCCGCGCGTCTGGCAGGTGATCTCTGCCGTGACTTCGCAAGATAACCAAACGTTCAGTAACAATAGCAATGTCATCTTCGGCGATATTGCCATCACCAAGAACAACGATCTCTACTATAGCGCCGCGCAGGTCTCGTCGTTCGGTGGCACCGGCACAGTGGGTAGCGCCAGTATCTACCAAGTAGGGTTGCCATCGCTCGGTCAGTATAATTCTGTGTATCAAGCCAATAAGGACAATAGTCCGAATGCGATAGCTATCTGGTTATACAACCAGTTCCTTCCCATGCAAAATATTTCATGGAATAACAATCAGATTGCTGGTCTCGGTCACGCCTATGCTGACACTGGCGGGGCCATCACGATGGGCGCATGGCAGGTGTCCGGCGACGAGAACCACCTGGTTTATCAGGTGATAGATGGCGTAGATACGCACGCGCAGACCGTCTCGTCGCACTTCTGCACCAACAACTCTGGCTGTTCCGGTGTGCTAAGTGGTGTGGGCAAATATGCGCAGTCCATCCACGGGCAGCTTAGCCTCTCGCCGGATGCCAGCCACATCGCTTTCACCGGCGACGCGCTCTATGTGCAGGCCACCGGCGGCGGCAACGTCAACAAGTTCGCCGCATCGGTCGGCTGGAACACGCCTGCTGCTATGACGCACAACGGCTCGCTGGCAATTGCCACGCAGATCGTCGCATCCTCCACCGATTCCAATGGCGTGCTGCGCATCCAGACCAATCTCGTCGCCTTCGACGGCCAGAACAACTATGTGCTGATCTCCGGCGCGCAGGATGCCACCTGGAAGCCATAGGGTTAGTGCAGCGAGGAGAACGACACCATGCGCGCGATAGATGACGACACCGAGATCAAGCTGGCGGTGCTGCGCAAGCTCCAGCAATGGGGATCGCTGCCGGAGAGCGACGTGTCACGGATGCTGCGCCAATATTTCCTCGTCACCGATGATTTCCGCGACATGGCTGAGGAAGGGCTCATTGATATGGAATTCGCTGGCGATGAATACGTCCTCAAGGTGGCGGTTGTCGGCAAACTCTTCCTCGAACAAGCCGAGGCTGGCGAATAAAACTACATGGCTCTCTGCGCGGCTTTAAAAAGCCGGCGCACGGAGTAGACCGGCTAAAGCCGAGATTCGCCGTTGGCTTACGGACTTCTGACCAGCGCACGTGCGCCGGCAGTTTACTGTCGCGAGATTGCGGGCACTGGCAAAACAGGGCACCCTTTCATGAGGGTACCCTGTCGCTTCTTCAGGTAACGCTACGCATCGCGGACGAGCCGTGGCAGCACTTCCTGGCTGGCAGGTTCGAGGTCGTTCGCCAGCTTCGCCTCCACCAGCGCGACATGAAATTGTTCTTCCGAGAGACCAATCTGCGCGGCAGCGCGCGCAGTATCCTGATCGTTGAGGCGTAGCGCCGCCAGCAACGTCTCCCGCTTCACATCGCGCAGGATGTCGTCGAACGAGGTGTTGGTACGCACCTTCTGCTCGATATCCAGCACATAGCGGTTGAGTTCGTTCTGGAAGACAATATGGTCGGGCGTGATGATGTTGCCCCGGCTCAGCACCACCGCGCGCTGGATGATGTTTTCCAGTTCACGCACATTGCCGGGCCAATCGTGCGTCCGCAGGATCGCCACCGCCTCTTCAGTGATGCGCGTCGGCGTGGAGGCCGGACTGTAGCGGTGCTTATCCAGGAAGTGATTGACCAGCGCCGGGATATCTTCGATGCGCTCGCGTAGCGGCGGCATATGAATGGCAATGACATTGAGGCGATAAAACAAGTCCTCGCGGAAGCGGTTGGCGGCCACTTCATCACGCAGATTGCGGTTGGTTGCCGCGATGACGCGCACATCCACTTTGACGGGAACATTGCCACCGACGCGCTCAAACTCGCGCTCTTGCAGCACACGCAGCAACTTCTTCTGCGTGCCCAGCGTCATCTCACCGACCTCATCGAGAAAGATCGTTCCGCGATTGGCTGCCTCGAAACGCCCTTTGTGCTGATTGAGTGCACCAGTGAACGACCCCTTCTCATGGCCGAAGAGTTCGCTTTCCAGCAGCGTTTCCGGCAACGCGGCGCAATTGACCTTGATGAGCGGTCCGGTGCGGCGGTCGGAGGCATTGTGAATGGCCTCGGCCATCAATTCTTTGCCGGTGCCCGTCTCGCCCGTCACCAGCACGGTTGCTGGGGTGCGCGCCACCTGGCCGATGGTCTTGAAAATCTTGACCATATCGGGGCTGGAGCCAACGATGCGCTCAGAGGGATCAGTTTTCGATGTTGGAACGAGCTGCACCCCAACACCACGTTTCAGGTCTTCATAACGTAGCGCCCGCTCGACGGCGATAAGCACTTCATCTAACTCAGTAAACGGCTTGGTCAGGTAATCCGCCGCGCCCATCTGCATAGCTTTGATGGCGAGCGAAGCGGTGGTATAGCCAGTCATCAGGATGACCGGAACGTCTTTCCCTTGCTCCAACATACGTTGCAGAATGGTAATGCCGTCCATGCCCGGCATCTTGATATCGAGCAAGGCTATTTCCGGGCGCTTTGCCTCATCTTCAACCGTCAGGAGATCGAGCGACTCCTGGCCGGATGACGCCGTAATGACATGATACCCTTCGCCAGCCAACAGTTGTGCCAGGACATCACGTACACCTGCATCATCATCACCAACCAATATTCGCCGCTCGGTCAACTCATCCTTGTGGTGTTTCTGCGGTGAACGTGCCATGCGCTATCCTCTCTGCCTCTGTCTTGCGGTCTCATTGAGTCGTGTCGGTGTCACTATCTGTGTCTGTTTGTACTTGAGAAATTCGCCTATTTTATGTTTGCCTGCGCACTCGCAACAGAACATGATAGGCGTATTTTCCAGCAACTATCCTGCCAAACCACTGTTCTCCATCGAACATGCAGCTTATAGTATACTACAGGATATCGTCTGTTTGCAAATACGAAATAATGCCTATGCAAAGATTACACAAAGTCCAGATGAGCCTCCTATGTGGCCCATCGGCGCTGTTTTGAGCATCGCGGCAGCGTGTTGCGCTCCCATCGCGTCATGTGCCTGGCATGCCAAGCGAGACCGTCAGTGGGAATGTCATCCCGGAACTTCATCAGGGTGCCTGAGCGGCAACGAAATGGTAAAGATAGCGCCGCGCAGGCGATCAGTCTCCGCGCCGTTGCTGACCGTCAATTCGCCATCGTGTGCGGTGACAATGCCGCGCGTAATATACAGTCCCAGGCCACTGCCGGAGACATCGGTTTCTTTGTTCAGCCGGGTAAATGCCTCGAAGATACGCTGCATCTCCTCTTCCGGGATACCCGCGCCGTGGTCGCGGACGCTGATGTGGACCTGATCGGCGTCCTGCCAGAGCTTCACCTCGACATCGCCACCTTCCGCCGAGTATTTGACGGCGTTGTCCACGAGGTTGCGCACCGCCTGTACGATACGGTCGCGGTCCACCCACGCCAAAACCGGCTCATTGGGACGCTCGAACGAGAAATGACGTTCATACGTGGAGGAGGCAAAGCTGTCCATCAGTTCGCTCACCGCTGCTGCAACGTCGCAGCGCTCACGCCGCAAGATGAAGTGGCCGGTGCTGAGGCGCGTTGCAGTTTGCAGGTCATCCACCAGGCGATTCAGACGATACGCCTGTTCCATGATGATGTCCGCATAATGTTCGAGCGCCGTCTGCGAGAGATTCGGGCGCTTGGCAAGTTGTGCGTAGTTGATGATCGGGTTGAGCGGACCGCGCATCTCATGCGCCACCATCTGCACGAAGCGGTCATGCTCCTCCTGTGTCTTGCGCAACTGCTGATTCGTCTCGTCCAATTCCTGCACCTTCAGCCGTAGCTCAGAAGTTGCCGCCTCAACTTGCTGCTGAAGCTGCGTGTTGAAGCTATGGACCCGCGCATGAGCCTCTTCTAGCTCCGCCATACGCGCCGCCAGCTCGCGTTCGAGACGACGATGCTCAAATCCACGCCTGATGCGCACACGCAATTCGTCAACGTCCACTGGCTTGACCAGGTAATCGTAGGCGCCGGACTGCAATGCACGTAGCGCCGCATCATACGAACTGAAGCGTGTCAGCACGACGATGATGAGTTCAGGGACGAGGGTGCGCGCCTGATCGAGCAGATGCTCATAGGGATCGTCGCTACGCACATCTATGAGCAGCATATCGAACGGTGTCGCCTGAAGCAGCGATTCAGCATCATGGTGCGAGCGCGCCGTTGCCACTTCAAAACCGTCGTGGCGCAAGATGGCAGCAATCGTCTCGACAATGCTCTCGTCGCCATCCACCACCAGGATACGCCCAGAAGGCGTGTTGTCTCGTTCGAGGAGGGCGCTTCCTCGTTCGCCGGCAATTTGCATGGCATTCCTCTTCTGCTGTATGCAAAAACTGATTCCTTGGAACGTCGCCTTCAAGAAGCATCAGCGAATAGCGCCGTCAACTGCCCCAGTATACCCAGCATGAGAGATAAGAGATTTCAGTATAGCATGATGCAGGATGCGCATAGCCCATTTGGACCGAAAGACCCTATGCAAATGTCAAATAGCGTCAACTCGTTTCCAGCGGCAAAGGACAGGCACTGGAAACGAATGCAAACGGAGGCAAGGGCAATCGCACGGCGACCTCGTGGTATAATCGAAGGCGCAATATTGCGCAGGCAGCGGCGCCTGCGCCTCTATTCGCCATTGTCTCCGGCCATGTATCCAAACGATATGGGCCGGCCTCGCAGGAGCCAATCAATGGACTTTTCGCTCAGTGCCGAGCAGCAGATGATTCGCAATCTCTGTCGCGAATTCGCGGAAGAAGAGATAAAGCCGCGTGCGGAAGAGATGGACCGCACCGGCGCGTTTCCTTATGAAATCATCAAGCAGATGGCCGACCTCGGTCTCCTGGGGTTGCCCTTCCCCGAAGAATACGGCGGGGCGGGCGCGGATTTCCTCTCGTATTGCCTTGCGCTCGAAGAGATTGGGCGCGGCGATGCCTCCGTTGGCATCACCATGGAGGCGCATACCTCGTTGGGCGCGACGCCATTTTATCTCTACGGCACGACCGAGCAGAAAGAACGCTATCTGGCGCCGCTGGCGCAGGGCAAGCAACTCTGGTCGTTCGGGCTGACGGAACCCGGCGCTGGCTCAGATTCCGGCGGCACCGAGACCCGCGCGGAATTGCGCGATGGCGTCTGGCATGTCAACGGCGCGAAGAACTTCATCACCAACGCCGGGACTGACATGACCGGCGGCGTCACGATCACCGCTGTGACGGGCGTGCGCGACGATGGACGCAAAGAAATCACCAACATTATCATCCCCAAAGATACGCCAGGGTATATCATTGGCAATCCCTATCACAAGATGGGTTGGCGCGCCTCGGATACGCGCCCGCTCTCGTTCGAGGATTGCCAGGTGCCCGAAGAAAACGTATTGGGCGCGCAAGGCACTGGCTTCCACCAATTCATGCACATCCTTACCCTGGGGCGCATCGCCATTGCGGCGCTGAGCGTTGGGCTGGCGCAGGCCTGCTATGACGAATCGCTCAAATATGCGCGCGAACGCCAGCAATTCAATCGTCCGATAGCCACATTCCAGGCGATTCAGTTCAAACTGGCCGATATGGCTATGGAGATTGAGCTAGCGCGTTTGATGTATTACAAAGCAGCATGGCATCATATGCAGGGTGAGCCGTTTACCAAAGAGGCTTCGATGGCAAAATTGTACGCCTCGGAGACGGCAAAACGGGCGGCGGATCAGGCCGTGCAAATCCACGGCGGCTATGGCTTTATGGATGAGTATCCGGTCTCACGCTATTGGCGCAATGTCAAGGCGCATGAAATCGGCGAGGGGACCAGCGAGGTGCAGCGGCAGATTATCGCCAAGCACCTGTGATGCTTTTGGCTCATTAATTCATAGCAGCGTACCATCATACGCGCCCAGACGCACCAGCGGCCCAGGGGGAACGTTCTTATGCGATCAATTCTGCGCGTTGGCATCATCGTTGGCGGCGCGGCGTTCGTGGCGCTCTTCGCGCTGCAAGCGGCGTTTGCGCTGGTCGTCGCTGCTGGCGTTGTCCTTGCAGGTCTCTGTGCCGGGCTGGGAGCCGCCAAGTGGCTGGAACGCGGCTGGTTTGGCCGCCAGTTCGCCGCCGGACTGCGCACTGGCATAATCGCCGCAGGCATGGCGGGGATCGGCGCGTTGCTGGCGCTGCTCACACAGGGTCCACGCTCAACAGGCCAGCTTGCTGCCCAGTCACACATCTTCACGCTCGATTTTGCGCCAATCGTGCGCGCGGTGGCGTTCGCTGGCCCCGCTGGCGCTGATATCATCATTATCTTGCTGGCGACGCTGCTCGGCATTGGGCTGGCAGCAGTGGTGGCGCAGATTGGCGCCTGGGGTAAAGATCGCCACGCCATCCAAGTGATTGCGCAGGCACGCCTTGCCGCCCAAACTTCGCTACGCGGCGACGCCTGGGCCGCCAGCAGCATGCCCGGAGCCGCCTCCGGCACGCAGACCACCGGCGCGTATGCGCAATTGACGGTCGGTTCACCCTCGATTCCACCGATCTCAGGCCCACATCCCATCCAGCCGCCGCAGAGTGTTGCGCCTGGGTTCGCTCTGCCAGATGTCCCGCCGGTGACGCAGGCGCCGCCGTCAGCCGCGCGCAGCGCCAGAACCGGAGTACAGCCGGTCCATCCTGCTCCTGCGACTCCGCTCGGCAAGCAGAAGCTTGTGCCACAGCAGGACCCCGATGAATTCAAGCCGACCGAGCCAGCTATGCCAGCCATCTCCGCGCAATCCAATCAACCCGCGCAGGATAGCAAAGGCCACAGGACCCCACGAAAACCATCGGATGCGCGCTCGGCCAATAGCCAGCTGACCGACGCCATGCGTGAGGCGCTGGCAACCTGGGCCGCAGACAATGCCGCCGCCAATCAGGCTGACCAAAACAATCAGGAGCAGCAGGAGAACGCAAACGATGCCGCGCCCAACCCACAGAAGCGCACGCCTCAGCCCTCTGCTTATCTCAACAGCACGCCGCCGGTTCCCCCTAAGCGGGCACGCAAGAAGCAGAACACCGACTGGCTGTGCTAGGGTCTTCTTCCATCCTGACCGTTGGACTAGTTCTTCATCCAGTCTTTGCAATTTTTCAGGCATATCTTGACAGAGGCGGGGGTCGTCGGACTATTGTGATAGCAGACTGCCATGAGAAGCGCTGGCGGAGCGGCGTCGTTTGGGCTTGCCCGATAACCGCGTGCGCAGGCGCTTCTCATGGCTGCTGGCATCCACCGGAGGCATCTCGCGCATAGGTTGGGGAACTGGCCTGGGATATGCGGGATTCCGGTTGAACGACGATGCGCCCGCTAAGGCGGCGGGCAGGTGGTTCATGCGCAGTGTAGGCATGAGCCGGTGTTCGATTTTCAGGTTTGGAGGAATATCCCAATGGCGTTCGAGCTTCCGCCCTTACCGTATGATTATGCAGCCCTAGAGCCGCACATTGACGCCCAGACCATGCAGATTCACCACGACAAGCACCATGCGGCGTATGTGAACAACCTGAACAATGCACTCCAGGGCCAGTCGCAATTCGAGCAGATGTCGGTCGAGGATATTCTGCGCCAGATCAATAGCGTGCCGGAGAACATCCGCACGGCAGTGCGCAACAATGCTGGCGGCCATGCCAACCACACGATGTTCTGGGAGATCATGACGCCCGGCGGCAGCACACAGCCCACCGGCGAACTTGCCTCCGCTATTGACCAGACCTTTGGCTCATTTGATCAATTCAAAGCGGCCTTTAACGATGCTGGCGCCAAGCGTTTCGGCTCTGGCTGGGCGTGGCTGGTTCTCGGCAACGATGGCAAACTCCAGGTGATCTCCACCGCCAACCAGGATAGCCCACTTATGGATGGCCTTTTCCCGGTGATGGGCAACGATGTCTGGGAGCATGCCTACTATCTGAAATACCAGAACCGCCGCCCGGACTATCTCAATGCCTGGTGGAACGTTGCCAACTGGGATGTCATTGGCAATCGCTATCAGCAGGGTAAGTCCGGCAAATAGCTGATCTGGCGTACATATTCGCCCAGCAGCCTCACTCGTTGTGAAGAGTGAGGCTGTTTTCTGCTTTCGGCTTCGCCAATCCTTCGATGACTTCCACGTTCGGCAGCTTGCGCAGCTCTTGCGGATCGAGGCGCAACTTGCTGGAACGATTGCCGCCGCCCATGACGATATCTGCGCAGCGCATGACAGCGCTATCCACATAGATGGGGAGATCATCAACGCCGATAGCGGTGACGCCGCCAATCAGCATGCCGGTGCGTTGCATGGTGGTTTCAGCATCGGCAAACGAGGCTTTCTTCACACCCAACAGTTCGCAGACCTTCTGGTTCACATCCAACCGCGTTGTACCCAGCACGACACAGACGGCATATTTCGGCGGTTCCACTTTCCGCGCCGCCACCAGAATTGTATTCGCCGACTGGTCAAGCGGGACATGGTAATGCGCACAAAAGGCGGCGGTGTCGGCCAGCTCAGGTGTACATTCGAGGATCGTGTACGCAATGCCATACCTGGCAAGGGCTTCCTCGACGATTGGCAGCAATATCGTTTCGCTCATACGCACCTCTTTGAATCAGATGATACAGCCCATAGTCCGGTTCCTGGCTGGTATTGTGCAACACGCTCTTCTGTTACGGCGTATACAGAGCAGGGGATGTCGCCATGCCCCCGCGCCTATAGCGCATGCAAAGCACAAGCAAAGCACAAGCAATCCCAGGCGCCGCAGAAGATTACGACACGAAAGGAACCGTCTTTCATATGTTGATCGGCAACATTCAACTCAATCCCGGCGGCTGTATCGCCTGGGTGGTGGCCGCGCTCATCGCCGGCTGGCTGGCAGGACTACTGACACGCGGGCGCGGCTTCGGCTGCCTGGGCGATATCGTGCTGGGGCTGATCGGCGCGTTTATCGGTCTGGTGATTCTCGACCTGCTACCGCTGCCGATCAACGGACCACAGGGATTCTTCGGCACGATTGTCGTCTCGTTCATCGGCGCCTTTATTCTGGCGCTGATTGGCCGTCTGTTTGCGGGACCGAGGCGCTCGCGCCAGTATCGAGGGTAGCTTCTCCTACCACCTGGGGCTGCTGGTTGTCGCTCTCCGTCTCACCGTTGCTGGCAGTATCAGCAGTGGATGGAGTAGCTCTAGTAGACAGAGCGGATGGAGCCGCCGGCCCTGGCAAGGAGCGCAGGCGCGCCAGGTATGCGCCAACACAAATCAGCCAGACTGCCAGCACCAGGAAGCTGATAGAGGAGATGGAGGTTTCAGCGGCGGCTGGCTCGCCAGCGAACTGCAACGCCGTCACCACCAGCAGCGCCGCCACCAGCACACCCAGATAGCCAAGCCAGCCGGGCAGCGATTTCTGCCCCTCACGCATCATACGTGCGCTGAAAAACATTAGCGCAATTGCCACCAGCACGCCTCCGGCCATATGCGCCAGCATATTCTGAATGGCAAACAGCGTTCCGAAGCTGTTGGCAACGCTAGCGCGTTCTGACGGTGCTGCGTTGACATACGAGCCACCGGAGTTGCCGCTGACCAATAGCCCAAAGACCACCGCCAGTGCATAACAGGCGAACCCAATCTGCCCGCTAAAACGCGCAATCAGGCTGCTGCGCGCGCCACGCGAGTTGCCCGGCCAGAGAATCACCCGCAACGTAGCAGGCAGGGTGAAGGCCAGCAGAAACGCGATGAACTGCACGATATGGAAAATGACATCGGTTTCCTGATTTTGCCCCACCCAGGTGAGATAGGGACCAAAATCCTGATGGTTGCTGATATCCGCCACCGCCGTCAGGTAGCCGGTGCCTGCTAAGATGGTGCTCTCGAAGAACGGGATGACAAGCAAGATGATTGCGCCGGCCACGATGGCATAGATACCACGCAGCCTGGCCCGCGCCAGTTCAATGGTCATAAGTAGCGTCGCTCTCCTGTTGTGGGCAATCTCATGCCGCCCTCACTCCTAGTGATTATAACGGCTGAAACGGCGCTCGCAATTCCGGCGCAACCATCTCACGCTTGACTGCCACCCTATCCGCGCTCTCACTCGCCTTCGGGCTGTCCGGGTTGCCCTTGCTCCGGCGGTTCTTCGTGGTGCGTCTCGTCTGTCTCCGGCGATTCAGATGGCTGCTGCGCCTCCGCCGCCGGGGCATCGCGATTGGTCGTGATGGTTACATCGGGCGTATGGGCGATGTTCTGCGCCATCGCCTGCGCCGCCGCGCGCAACTGGCGAATCTGCGCCACGGTTTCGTAGACACGCTCGAAAAGCGTCCGCTGCGCATCTATGCCGGTGTGAATCAGCCAGGAGGCCGCGTCGCTGCGCGTTGAGCGGATTCCCGCCTCTACCAGCGCATCGAGCGCATCCAGGTCGCGGTCGTCTATGCGGCAGGTGATGACGTTGGAGCGCGGGCCGCCATTGCCAGCGCCTGTCGTCTCGCCTTCTGCTTCCTCTACGGGCCTTGTCATCCGCCGCCCCTGCGTCTCGCCAAGCGTCCGTATGACCTCACGTCGCACCATTTCCAGGTCCACCACGCCTAGACTGTGCAGCACGCCAGCGGCGATACCCTCGCCCTCACGAATCAGCCCCAGCAAGAGATGCTCGGTGCCGATGTAGTGATGATTGAGACGGCGCGCTTCATCCACCGCCAGCTCCACCACTTTTTTGGAGCGCGGCGTAAAGCCGATCTCGCCAAGCACAATGCGGTCGCCGCGTCCAATGATCATTTCCACTTCCCGGCGCACATCTGCCAGATTTACGCCCAGGCGCAGCAGCACTTTGGCCGCTACACCGTTGCCCTCACGGACCAGGCCCAGCAGGATATGCTCAGTGCCAATGTAGTTGTGGTTGAAGCGTTGCGCCTCTTCCTGCGCATATGCCAGGACTTTACGCGCCCGCTCGGTGAACTTCTCGAATCTGTCATCGCCTCGCCTGAAAAGCCGCATAGAGACGCTCCTCCGCCGTAGCAAGAACGGCACGATTGGTCCGCCACAAAAGTCATGAACGTAACTGAGTTACGTGTATCTCAATTGCAAGGTTACGATGCACATGCTCTTTTGTCAAACAGACGCGCAGGCGCACAGCATGGAACCTCCGGCGTGGAGGCCAAATGTGCTATAATTCTGCAAAAGCGCGGCGCATGGCGGCGCTCCTGAAAAGGCCCTTCCTGCTAATAATTCTGGCATGTAGGGCGACTCATACAAAAGGGAAAGGGGGCATTGCAGGTTACTATGGAATCCATGAATGCAGAAGGCATCCTTGCCACCGCGCGTTCGGGACACGCCCCCGGCACATGGACCGTCTGGTCGCTGCGTCGCAATTTCATGCGCAACTCGATTCTGCGCTGGTCGCTGCTGATGCTGATTGGCTTTGCCTTCTTCATCCCGGCACTCATCGCCGTTGCGCCAACGTATCTCAGCCAGCGCGGATTCTCGTTTGTCATCACCGGACTCATCATCATTGCGCTGGCGGCGCTGGCATTCGGTAGTTTGAGCATTGTCGTCTACGATTGCTGGCGGCTTGCCCATGCCAACGACTACTGGCTGGTGATTACGCCAGACGATTACGTAAAGGCCGAGCCACGCGGCAAAGTCACCCATGTGCCGATTGAGAATATCGAATACGTGACACTCAAAGGGGTCAAGCGGCCAATCGAAACCGTTGAGACGCCGTTCGTGGACGCTGGACCTGCCGCTTTCGGAAGAGGGATGGTCTTTGGCCTTCCTATTGGCCGTATCGTAGACAGGGCGAGCAGACGAAGAATGGCGACACCTACGTCGCTGGCGTTCCTGGACAATCGCACGAACCGCGAGGTCGTCGTCGCCACCGATAATGCCTTCGATGACCTGTCCGCCATAGATTACATCTTGAATATGCAGACCGAGGCGAAGCGGCGGCAACTGATGAACCGTAGCCGTAGCCGTTCAGGCTGACGGGTCGGTGCCGGTGGCTTTGCCACCATGTCGTATGATGCAAACTGCCAATGAGGGCAACGCACACCAGACCCAACGAAGCAAAAGAGAGCGCTTCAAGGGGACAGAGCGTTGCCCTCGGTTTGTGTGTACTCATTCCCTGTCTATATTCCCTGTCCATCATTTCCAGGAGCAACAACTATGATGATTCGAGACCTAATCGGCCAGATTATTGCGCAGGCCGTCGCATCGCTACGGGAATCCGGCGGGCTGCCAGATGTTGAACTGCCACCTATCGAAGTCATGCGCCCGCAGATCGCGGAGCATGGCGACTATGCCACTTCGATTGCTATGAAGCTGGCAGCAGCGGCGAAAGCGGCAGGCGTGAAGGCGAATCCGCGCGCCATCGCCGAGAGCATCGCCACGCAGATACGCGAAACGGTGGAGGTGGTGCCTGCCTATAACCTGGTGGAGAGCGTAGAGGTAGCGGGACCAGGCTTCATCAATCTGCGGCTCAAGCCGTCCTGGTTGCTTGCGCAGGCGGCAACAGTCGTCGCCGCTGGTGCATCCTTCGGCACGGTAACGGTTGGCAATGGCAAGCGCATCAATCTCGAATTTGTGAGCGCGAATCCCACCGGCCCCGTCACGGTTGGCAACGGACGCGGCGCCTTCATCGGCGATACGCTCGGCAGCCTGATGCGCGCCGCTGGCTTCGAGGTGACGAAAGAATATTACTTCAACGACTTCGGCGCGCAGATTGATAAGCTCGGCGGCTCGATGGAGTATTACCTGCGGCTGGCGCTGGGCGAAAGCGACGCGCCAAAGCCGGAGGAAGGCTACTTCGGCCCATACTATGCAACCCTTGCCCGCCAGACTATCGAATTCTTCGGCAACGACGGGCGTGCGCTGCTGGACCTGCCGGCTGAAGAGCGCCCGTCGCAGATTGGCAAAGCCTTTGCCGCGCTCATCATGGGTGATATCCGCCAGACGATGGCAAGCCTCAACATCGAATTCGATGTCTTCTTCAATCAGGCGTCTCTCGACACCAGCGGCGAATTGCAAGAGGGTATCGAACAGTTGCGCGCGGCAGGCTATACGGAGGAACGCGACGGCGCGCTCTGGGCAAAAACCACGCTTTTCGGCGACGACAAAGATCGCGTTATCATGCGCTCCAACGGCGAGCCGACCTATTTCGCCTCCGACGTTGCCTACATGCGCAACAAGTTCAATCGCGGCTTCGACCGGCTGATTATCGTGCTTGGCCCGGACCACCACGGCTATATCACGCGGCTGAAGGCGGTAGCGCAGATGCTTGGGCACACTGCTGACGATATGCACGTATTGCTGTATCAGGTGGTGACGGTCAAAGGCATGCGCATGGGCAAGCGGCTGGGCAACATCATCACCCTCGACGATGTGGAGGAAGAGGTTGGCGCGGACGTGACGCGCTTCTTCTATCTGATGCGCTCCGGCGACACCCCGCTGGACTTCGACCTTGATCTGGCGCGCAAGCAGACCGACGAAAATCCAGGTCTCTCGGTGCAATACGCCCACGCCCGAACCGCTGGCATCTTCCGCAAGGCGCGCGAATTGGGCGTCACCCCAGACCAATATGAAAACGCCGATCTGACGGTCCTGGCAAATGATCCGCCGGGAGAGCTTTCGTATGAATTGGCGCTGATGCGGCAAGTGTTACGCCTGGAAGAAGTGGTGGAGCGGGCGGCGCTGACCCTTGAGCCGCACCATATGACGCGCTATGGCATGGACCTGGCGGACGCTTTCCACCTGTTCTACGACCACTGTCCGATGCTCAAACAGGGCGCAGATGTGCCGCTTGCGGTGCGCAACGCGCGCCTGCGGCTGCTCCAGGCGGCGCAGGCGGGGCTGGCGCGCACACTCGCGCTGCTCGGCATGTCCGCGCCCGAACGCATGGAGCGCGCAGAGCCGGACAATGCCCCTGCCTAGCATCAAACACAAAACCCCACCGGCAATTTCCCATTGCTGGCGGGGTTTCTCTTTTCTGGTCTCCCCTCTCCTTGTGAGGAGAGGGGCCGGAGGTGAGGTCTCTCTGCGCTCCCCTCTCCCGCGCACGGGGGAGTGGCTGGGGGTGGGGGCTACGGCGTCGCGGTTGCAGTAGCTGCCGTGGTTGGGGTCGGGGCGGGCGTTGGCGTTGGCGGCGCAACGGAGGTGCTGCTGATCGAGATGGAGAGAATCTTATCTCCACGCACGATTTCCTTCGCCACGTTCAGGCCAGAGACCACATAGCCAATCTGTGTGTAGTTCGTATTGGTGATGGCCGTGGAGTTGTCAGCCGTATTGATGAAGAACTGCGAGGCGTTGACCATCTCCACCATACCACTGGTATAGGTGCTCTGCGTCGCATCAGCTTTGACGGTATAACCAGGACCGCCCTGCGCATCGCCGCCTTTGCCGCCCTGAATAATATCTATGTTGGAGGGTTGGTTCGTCTCCGGGCTGACCTGATTCAACCGCTCGACCTTCCAGAAGTCCAGCCCGTTGTAGAAGCCTTCTTGCGCCAGGAAGACGAAGCTATTGACCATATTGGGCGCGTCTTTCGCATCCAACTGGATAACGATTTCGCCTTTTGCCGTCTTGATCGTCGCGGTGTAATATTTGTGAGCGTTCAGCACCGTCAGCGGCGCTTTCGTGCAGATATGCGTCGTGTTATTGCAGGTCGCCTGCGCTGGGGGAGCTGGTGGCGCCCAGGGGCCAAGCTGTTGCTGGTGCATCACCAGGACGACGAGGCCAGCGATCAGCAAGACGAGGATCGTGGTGGCCCAGGGATAATTCCTCAGAAATCCGGGCACTCTGCTGGAACGGGAACTTCGTTGCGCAGGCGGAACCCTCCGCGAAATCGTGCGCTCCGGCACAGTCGTCTGGTGAGCGCGATGGATCTTCTCTTCTCTCCGCGCTTGCGCTCTCTTGCTTGCGGTCTTGGGCATCGAACTCCCGCTCCCTCTGAAAAGCTGAAAATATATGCAACATCCGCTACGAAAACTGCCGTGTGGCCGTTCCTCGGTTTTCCATGATGTGAACGCTGGTTTTCCAGATGGTTGTGCTGCCTGGCAGCGCCACAGACAGTCAATACGATGTGCCCGGCGTGTTGGTCACATGGATTTGAGCGTATAATACGCCTGTGAGCCGATCTGGTCAATATGTTTGCCCATTACGGGTTATAGAAGTACGGCTGATTGCCAGTGAGCGATAGGTATCTGCCGGGTGATCGCGACAACCACACCTGCCGGGCGCACTGACTGAGGCATTTCGCCATTCCATCTCATAGGACGCATCATGCGTGACGTTTCTGACAAACTCCTGGCCATCCTGAATGGTCTACCGCATAAGCCGGGGATTTATCTGCACAAGGATGGCGAAGGCCATATTCTCTATGTCGGCAAGGCGACGTCGCTCTATCAGCGGGTGCGCCAGTATTTCGTTGACCCCAGCGAATTGAGTCCGAAGAATCGTGCGCTGGTGGAGAAAATCGAGGATATTGATTATATCGTCGTCGGCAGCGAGATCGAAGCGTTGATCCTCGAAAACGAGTACATCAAACGCTACCAGCCCAAGTATAATATCCGCCTGCGCGACGATAAGAACTATCCCTATATCAAAGTCGTGCTGAAAGAAGACTTTCCGCGCATCTATCGCGTGCGCAGCTTTCGCCAGGACGGCAACCGCTACTTCGGCCCGTACACCAACTCCGGCGCGGTGGATGCCACGCTGGACCTGATGAATAAGCTCTTCCCGTATCGCACCTGCCGCTACGACGGCTCCGCCTGGGCGCCGCCACGCGGCCAGGAGGACAATCCACCGCCGGAATGGAAGCAGAAATATTTGCCGCGCCCCTGCACGCAGTATTACATCCATCGCTGCGTCGCTCCCTGCGTCGGCAACGCCTCACGCGAGGAGTACGACGGCATCATTCGCCAGGCGTTGCTCTTCCTGGAAGGCAAGCATGAAGAGGTGCTGGCAAACCTGAAGGCACAGATGGAAGAAGCCTCCGAACAACTTGAATTCGAGCGCGCCGCCTCGCTACGCGACCGGGTGCGCGCCGTCGAGCAGGTGTTGGAGAAGCAGAAGATCATCAATACCACCGGCCCCGGCGACCAGGATGTGATTGCGCTGGCGACGGCTGACGATGAGACCTGTGCGCAGATATTTTTCTTTCGCGGCGGCAAGCTGACCGGACGCGAATATTTCATGCTGCAAGGCACCAGCGATAGCACGCCAGAAGAGATTACCGCTTCCTTTATCCAACAATTCTACGACGAGGCGCCGCACCTGCCCGCCGAACTCATTCTCCAGCATGAGCCGGTGGATGCGGAGGCGCTGCGCGCGTGGCTACGACAGAAGCGCGGCGCTGCGGTGACGCTCACCATACCGCAGCGTGGCGACAAACTGCGACTGGTGGAGATGGTGGCGCAGAACGCGAGCGAGGTGCTGGAACAGCAGCGCATCAAGTGGCTCTCGGATTCACAGAAGACGGCGCTGGCGCTGGAAGAGCTACAGGCGGCGCTCAATCTGGCGGCTCCGCCGCAGCGTATCGAGTGCTACGATATCTCGAATATCCAGGGCACCAGTTCGGTTGGCTCGATGGTGGTCTTTGAGGGCGGCAAGCCGAAAACGAGCGATTACCGGCGCTTCCGCATCAAGAGCATCGAGGGCGCAAACGACGTAGGCAGCCTGCAAGAAGTGCTGCGGCGGCGCTTCAAACGCTATCTGGCGCAGGAAGATGGCGCAACTGGCGCATCGGCCAGTGAGCAAGATGAAACGGTCGAGGAAGTGGCCGAGGATGGGCAGGATGGGCCAGAAGAGCTGGCAGAGGAGGAACTGGCGAATCAGGAGGGCGTGAGCGCCGATGAAATCGCTGATCCCTGGTCGCTGCTGCCAGATCTGCTGATCGTGGATGGTGGCCGTCCGCAGCTCAACGCGGCAATGGAGGTGTTGTCGGCGCTGGATGTCGGCGTCTCGGTCATCGGCATTGCCAAAGAAGATCACGGCTCAATCAGCACACACGAGGAAATCTATCAGGTGAACCAGCCGGAGCCGCTGGTCTTGCCGCGCGCCTCGCAGGGGCTGTATCTCTTGCAGCGCGTGCGTGACGAGGCGCACCGCTTCGCCATCACCTATCACCGCCAGGTGCGCTCCACCCGCACGTTCCGTTCAGTGCTGGATACTATCCCCGGCATCGGCCCAAAGCGCAAGAAGGCGTTGATACGGCGCTTCGGCTCTGCCCGCGCCATCGCCGCCGCCAGCATTGAAGACCTGGCCGCCGTCACCGGGATGAACCGCGACCTGGCCGAGCGTGTCAAAGAACATATTGGCAGCGGTCGCGCTGAAGCGGTGGAGCAGCAATAACGGCGGGCTGAGATAGCTGGCGCGTAAAGCTGCCGGCCACTGTGTTTACCGGCGCGACAGGCGCTCCATCAGTCTTTTCGCCCGCGTGCGTAGCGGAACCATCTCCTGCTCGGATGGCTCTCGTCTGGCATAGCGCGTCTCATCATAGGCGCTGTTGAGCGCCTGAATCGTGCTACGCTCCTCGACGGATTCCCCTGGCAACAGCGGCGACGAAGCCAGTCGCGCGCTATATTCATCCGGCGTTTCAGAGGGCTTGCGCGGCAGTTGGCGGCTGCTCGCCGTTTCAATGAGGCTGCGATAGAGATAGCGCACGCTGCCCGGCGTCAGCGGGTCCACCCAGGCGGGCGCGCGCGTTGGCCGCAACCCGGCCAGGAACGCACGCATCTGCTGGCGGAAAATCGAGCTTGCGTCCAGCGATTCCCGCTCCTCATCGGGCAGGCGTTGTGCGGCGCGGCGGTGTACCACGATGGTACGCATCAGCCAGAGGAAGAAGAAAATAACAGCAAGGATTGCTGCGCCTTCCAGCAGAATGCCCGCCAGCACCAGCAATTGTTGCGGCGGCTTCTGCGGTTTCTGGTGCGTATTGGGCGGATTTGGATGACTGAGAGTTATTTTCCCACTTGCATGATTGGGCTTGAGGATGGTGAAAATCCAGCCAAAGAGGAAGTTCAGCACCTGCGCAAGCCAGTAGATCAGCGTTTGCACCAGATTGCTCACTGCCGGACCAACGGGGCCGAGCAAATTCAAGAGCGCGCCAACGCTCTGATAATTGACGATGAGGTTGATGAACAGCCCAAAACCGACCGTCAGCAGACCAAGAACGATGGCCGTGCCAAACCAGAGCTGGTCATTGGTGGCAAGGTGCGCGTCGCCGCGATGCTCCTCACGGTTCATGGCAATGCGCCCGAGAGCAAGCGCGAGCAGACCGCTAAAGACTTCCAGCAGCAAGAGGAATCCCAGGATGCCGGTGACCAGTTGTTGCGCTGAGCGTTGCACGCCGATGACAGCGATGACAGCTATGATGATGGCGGCCATCCCATACTTGAAGTGATTCATCAGCGTGGAGAATTCGGGGGGATCGCTGCCCAGCCGCAACCCGCGCCACCAGATGTAGACCAGCAGCAACAGCAGCGGCGGAATGGAGGTTGCCTGCGGCGCGTGGTTGACCAGATCGCTATTCACCGAGAAGACCCAGCTCCAATCGAAGAAGCCGTTCCCAAACGGACCGTAGGCGCTGGGTGAGATGCGGATCAGGAGCAACGCGCAGCCAATGAGAAAGGGCACGCTGACGGCAAGCATCCGTGGAAAACTGGCGCCGATCAGAAACCGGCTGATGCCCCACGCAAGCAAGAGCGCGCCGCACATGAACCAGAACGGCATCGGCGTCTGGCTCAACGCGCCAACACCGATGCCTGTCACCACCAGCAGAATCGCCTCCACCGGCAACACTTCCAGTAGAGCAGTGGCGATGAATCGTGCCAGGCGCAGGCTCGTTTTACTCGACCACCAGGGCACGCGACCGGCGCCAGCCGCCGGCCTTGCTGCCGGGTTGGGTTGTGTGGCCATCGCTGGTTCCATTCTCCTGTTCAGCGTTTGTATCTGGTTGATCTGATTGCCCGGCCAGACTGGATACCTCGTCGGTCAGCCCATCGTCTGACAGTGGGCTTCCCACGTAGCCGGTGAAGCCGCGCCGCTGGTTGCGGAAGAAGTCTTGCGCTTCCGCGCCCAACGCATCAGTGATGAGGTTTTCCCAGGTTGCTTTGCCGCCGATGTAATGCGTATCGAGTCCGGCCAACTGTATCGTATGGTCTGCCCCTTGCTGGGCGCTCTCATGTGATTGCGTCAGCAACAAAGAAACTGCATGCCCATGCGACTTCAGTCGCCGCAAGGCGACGATCAGTGGCACATCCAGGATGCTTTCCGTGCCGATATAGACAATCGTTGCGCCGGTCGGCAGCGCACGCTCCTCAGAGACAATCAGTTGCTCCATCGGCAGGCCGTAGTAAGGTAGCGTGCGCGCCAGCCCATCGAAGATATGCGTCAGTTGCTCCTGCCGTGTGGATGGCGCAATACGCAGGCGTAAGGTTGCCGTCGTGCGCTCGATCTCGCGCTGGAGCCGCTCCTCCGCCGTCTCATCCTGAAGCGGCGCCGCATGACGCGCGCGCGTCGCCATGCCAATTTCCGCAAACTCCGGCACGCCCAGCGTTCCGTTGGCATAGATGCCGACCGCATAGCCTTGTTCGATAGCCCAATTCGCCACGGAGGCCGCCGCGCAGATGTGCAGTTCGATCAGCGCCGGATCGTAGCCCATCGTCGAGTGCGAGAGCGTGCGCACGTCCAGGAAAATGGCAAGCGTGTGGCTGGTGGACGATTCATAGACTTTGCTCTGTAAGGAGCCGGTGCGCGCCGTGGCCTTCCAGTGAATGCGGCGTGGCTCATCACCGGGAACGTAGTCCCGTATGCCAGAGACGCGCAAGGGGTCTTCCAGCAGGCGGCGAGGCGCTTTACGTTCGCCAAACGGCGCATGCGCTGGCAGGCCAAAACGTTCGAGCGGCGCAACCAGCGGATGGATGACGAGCGCAACGGTTTGGTCGAGCGTGGTTTCGCGGGTCAAGATGCCAAACGGATCGGTGGAGCGCAGCTTCATGGGACCAAAACGATAGGCACCACGCGCCAGCGCGCGAATGAAGTAGCGGCGGCGCACCCGTTGATACGCCCAGAGCGCCAGCGTATTGGTCAACAGCGCCCGCTCCGGGCTGCTGGACGGCGCAATCTGCTGGTTTCTGATGGGCAGCGATTCGGGAACGTCATCCACAATCTGTAACCAGGGCAGCGGCAGCGGCTTGCGGTTCTCGATGGCGATGGTCATTTCGATGGTATCGCCCAGCATCATGCGAGTGGTGGCTGGCCGCCGGTCCACCGTCAACTGGCGCAGGCAGTAGCGATACCACAACTCAGGGACGAAGGCGAGCGCAAAGACGAGCAAACCAGCCACAAAGAGCAGTGGCTGGCGGAGAATGGCGCTGAAGATCATCAGGACAAAGGCGATATAATAGAGTGGCCGCCTGGCGAGCAGTTTTTCATCGGGCGGCTCACCACTGCGCACGAGCCGGAATCCTCTCCGTCGCAAACGGTCTTGCATTTGCAACACATAAATATCTTCGGATGGATCGCGCTCAGACCCCCTGCTCATGCGTCACCGTCCCTCGCCGCGCAGTTGCTCTACGGGCACCGGCACTTTGCCAACGACGCTTTCGATGATCTGTTCGGCATCCTGCCCGCGCAAACGGCTCTGCGCCGTGACAATGATGCGATGGGCCAGCACGGGTACCGCCAGCCGCTTGACATCATCCGGCTTCACGTAGTCGCGTCCGCGCATGGCGGCGCGCGCCTGCGCTGCGCGGAAAAGCGCCTGCGCCGCGCGTGGGCTGGCGCCAAGTTCAACGGCAGGATGGTCGCGGGTGCCACGGATAATTGATAGCATATAGTCAGCGATAGGTTCGGAGACGGCGACGGCGCGCACAATGGGAATCAGCCGCTGCAACTCGTCGCCGGAGATCACTGGGGTCAGCGTATCGAGCGGCTGCACCGTCTTGAAGCGGAAGAGCATTGTCCGCTCTTCATCGAAGCTGGGATAGGAGACGCGCAAACGCACGAGAAAGCGGTCAAGCTGGGCCTCCGGCAGCGGAAACGTTCCTTCAAGCTCGATGGGGTTCTGCGTGGCGATGAGCAAGAACGGATGCGGCAGCGGCATCGTCTGGCCGTCCACCGTCACCTGCCGCTCTTGCATCGCTTCCAGCAGCGCCGATTGCGTGCGTGGCGTGGCGCGGTTGATCTCGTCCGCCAGCACAATCTGCGCGAAGATGGGTCCGGGGCGAAACTCGAACTCGCTGAGTTTCTGGCTGAAATAGCTGACGCCGGTGACATCGCTCGGCAGCAGATCAGCGGTTCCCTGGATGCGCGCAAACGAGACACCCAGCGAGCGCGCCAGCGACTTCGCCATGACGGTTTTGCCCAGCCCAGGCACGTCTTCGATCAGCGCGTGCCCTTCGCTGAGCATCGCCACCAGCAGCAGGTCTATCGTCGCCTCTTTGCCGACGATCACGCGATTGATGCTTTCCCGCACAGCTTCGGCGGCGCGATGCACCTGCTGGATACCGGCGGCCAGTTGCTCATGTCCGGCTTCCAGGGTAGAGGCGATTCCGTGGTCAGCGCTTGACTCCATGAGCCAACTCCTCTTTTCGTGTTCAGTTCAGCTTGCTGGTGGATCGTCCAGATCCTCTACAGGCGCACCAAATATTGCCTCATACTGCCTCGCATGATACGACACACAGAACAGTCGTGCATATGAGCGACTATGATGGCACTAGCAAAGACGCTTAAAGAAGGCGATATTTACGCTGCGGTAGCTAGCGATATGGGGGTTCCTGGCACTAATACCACCAGTCGAAGACATCATCATCGCGCACCCAGGCCGGATGCGGCGCTGGCGGCAGCGGTAGTGGTGAAATGCGTGGCATCAGGCGGAAGTCCGGCGTTGTATCAAGCAGGCGCAGAAACGCCGCCAGGACGGGGGGATCGAAGCGCGTGCCAGCCATCGAAAGCATCAAATCACGGGTGGCATCGTCATCCATCGCGCGCTTATACGGGCGGTCGGAGGTCAGCGCATCGTAGACATCCGCGACGGTCAGCAAACGTGCGCTCAGGGGAATCGCCTCACCTGCCAGCTTATCAGGATAGCCGCAGCCATCATAGGCCTCGTGGTGATGGAGGACCGCCTCTACCATCGCGTCCGGCGCGCCATAGGTCATCAGGATACGGGCGGCGATGCCCGGGTGACGCTCCATCTCGGTGCGTTCTTTGAGCGACAAGGCGGAATCTTTGTGCAGGAGATCATTGCGCAGCCACGTTTTGCCAAGATCATGGATGAGGCCAGCCTGGGCAAGATCACGCCCGGCGCGGCGCGACCACCCCATTGCGCGCGCCAACCGGTTGACATAGACGGCGACCCGGCGGCAATGCTCATAGGTGATGATGTCGCGTTCGCGGATACTGCGCGCGAGTTCATAGACAATATTCTGGGTATAGCGGCGAGTGCCAGGATCGAGCTGTTGCACGGAAGCCACGGGGCAGTCCTCTTGAAAACGCCTTGACTATGCGCGTATCGGCGAGCGTCTCTAATCCAACTATTGACGACCTACGATCTCGTTCGTTCTATGATGCTCGCTGGCTACCAGTGCGGCGAGTTTCGCGTTCTGCGGTATATAACGCCGGTCTGTAGCACAGGTAACGAGATAGTACCAGCGTTCAAATGACGGTCATACCATGATGCCAGGTGACATGTCGAGACACTACCAGATACTAGCATGAATAGCGCCACGCGCAACTGAACGAGGGGCGTGTGAGGGTGACGATTCCGGCGCGCCATTCGTACACGAGTAGGAACGTGTACGGGCTATAAAGTCTATAATACATGTTGATCCTATCGGCGCATCTCATCTGATGGGATGCCCACAAGCTGGACACGATGATGTCATCCGGCTGGTACGTAGTGGCTGGCCTGGTAGCTGGGTAGAAAGCGATACTCTTATTTATGAACCCCATCGAGCAGGTGGTGCAGCAGATGATTCTTGGCGGCGCAGTGCGTGAAAATCACGCGCTGGAGCATGCCACCATCGTCTTGCTCAACAAACAATATCCAGAAACGCGCCTCTCCGGCGTGTCGTTTGCGTCAGGCTTCTTCGTCTTTGGCGATGTGCCGACTGAGGCCGTTCTGCCCACGGCGACGCAGGCGCTCCAACGGCTGCGCGGCGGCGAGCCGGATATGGCGATCCACGAACGCTGCGGAACTAATCTAGCGGTGGCTGGCATGCTGACGGGACTCTCAGCGATGACGGTGGCAAAGATGCGCAAGCCCTACAATTCGCTCAACAACGTCATCCTGGCCTCGACTGCCGCGTTGGTGTTGGCGCGACCGCTGGGCCTGATGGTACAACGCTACATTACGACACGCACGCCCGGCGAAACCATGCGTATCAGTGGCGTCAAGCGCCTGATGTTCCTGGGCAGCCCCGCACACTTCGTCTCGACGGATAACCCCGGAGCCAGCCTGCTCCCCGCCGTCTCATAAGCTGAAAAGAAGTCTCATACCAGCGAGCCATGACACTGGCTACAAGTCTGTGTCCCTGGCGGATACATCAGATTGCAGCGTGGGCAATATGGCGCGCGTTGCTGCCCCACAACTGGCTGCGGCTGGCCAGGCAATGGCTGCTGCGACTGCTGCGGCTGCTGATATCCTGCCATCATGACCGGCTGCGCGTAGGCCGGCTGAGGCGTTGGCTTGCCGAAGAAGGGCTTAAATGTGTCGGTGATGATCGCCTGAAGCAAAGGGGGCGGTGGTGGCGCTGCCGGTCCCAGTTTGGCGCGGCGTAAGGACTCGCGCAGGAAGAAGTTCAGGAAGAAGAGGCCGGCGCTACCCACCAGCAAAAACCAGCCCAGCACCACGGCCAGCATCACCAGCGGATCGGTGTTGTTATTGAGGAATTGCAGCAGCGGCGTCCAATCCCAGAGCGCATGCAGCACGACGGCGATGCCGAAGGCCAGCACCACGCCGAAGGTAAGGCGGAAGGTGGATTGCCGGCGGTCGCGCCAGATGGCGGCGCAGACGATGGCGGTCCAGACGCCATGCCCAAAGATTGCCAGCGCCATGCGCAAGATCAGCGAATGGTTCATCTGGTGAACACCCTGGTCAATGGCAAACGCAGTGCTCGCGTTCGGGTTGCTAAGCGCGTTGGCGAAGCCACTGAGAAAGGCGACAAAGCCATAGCCCGCCGTTTCCAGCGCGGCAAAGCCCATGCCGGCGGCGGCGCCGAGAATCAGGCCGTCCAGTTCACTGCGCAGCCGTCTATCGCGCAGGAACCAGAGAACTGAAACGACTTTCGCGCTCTCCTCGCAGACGCCAATGAGCAGGGCCGCACTAAGCGAAATGTTGTTGGCGGCGGCGATGGTCGGCGGCAAGAGCAATGGTTCGAGGACGGCGGCGATGGTCAGCCCCAGCACCGCGCCGCTCATAAAGGTGATGCCGACGACACCAAGTGGCATATCAGCGAAGGCGTTCTGCTCAAAGCAGAAGATGACGAAGACCACCGGCACCAGCGCGCTCGCCAGCAGTAATTCCAGCGGCACCATATGCAGATTTTGCGTGGCCAGCAACACCTGTGTCACCACGAAATAGGCGATCAATCCCAGCAGGAACACGCGCCAGTATTGCTTACGCCATTCCGTCTTGAAGAAACGCACAAACCCATTGTCGCGTTTGCGCGCCATCATGTCGTAGAACGGATGGCCAGCGGCGGCATACGCCAGCGCGCCAGCGCCCTGTGGCGACGCATAACCGGCATATCCCGGCGCGCCATAGGGTGCGGGAGCAATCAGCGTTGCGTTGCCCGCAGACGGAGCATAGGGCATGCCGCCAGGCTGTACTCCTGCGGGCGGCGGGAACGCATTAAGCGGATTCGGCTGCTGCTGTGGATCGAGGACGTTGAACACCAGATCGGTCTTGCCGATCTGGATGGTCTGGCCGGGAATCAGCAGGGCGCGTCCATGAATACGCTGGCCCTGGATGCTCGTGCCATTCGCGGAACCGAGGTCTTCGATCTCATAGCCGGTTGGCGTCCAGCGGATGACGGCATGATAGCGCGAGACCAGCGGGTCGTTCAGCACGACATCGTTGCCTTCCATGCGCCCGATCTGCACAGTCTGGCGGGCAAGGACGATACGCCCATTGTTGGCCAGCGTGCTACGCCAGGACGCCGTGCCGGGAATCATCAGCGCGGCAGGATATGGCGGCGCCACCCGTCCAACAGGAGAGGCTACAGGGCTGATAGAGGTCACGAGAGTCTTTCTCCTTTTGTGCAGTGCGCCGCCAGCCATGTCATAACATATAATCTACGCTGGCTTACCAGCGCCAGTACCGTTCGATTTGAATCCCCGGATAGGTCCGGCGCAGCGAGCCGCTATAGCTGACAAGCATTTGATGCAAACGCTCCTGGTTGCCAAAGAGTTGCGGCACCTGGCTGGTATATTGGGTGATCGCCTCTTCTTTGCGCGCGCTGACGCCGGAAATCTCCACCAGTTCCGGCTCCATCGGGATGCCAAGCTCCTGCTGGCGCGTCTCCAGCGAGCCAGCGGATTGCGCCACATAAGGGAAATCTTCGTAGAACTTGACATTGAGTTTGCGCTGCGCCAGACGGTCCGCCGCAGAGCAGCATAATTGATGGTCTACATGGTGTCCGATGCCGAGCGGCGCGTAGAGCGCCGCCAGTGGCGCGCGCTCATGAATGTTCATGAAGACGCTCGCCAGGTCTTCATCCAGGCTGAGGTCGCCAGCGTTGACACTGCCAAAGAGCGACTCTTCACCTTGATAGTAGGCTGGCGTTCCGCGATAAATCGCATCCAGGTAGTCGAGCCAGAGAACATCTGCGCCCAGAATGCCGGCGGCGGCCTCATCTTCCGCGCGACGACGATGCACCGCCTCGGCGCCATCTACGCCCAGGCCCATCTTTTGTTGCACCTGCATGGCGTATTGGCTGAGTTTCGCATCAGCCGCTGGGATACCGCCAAAGACGGTGACAATCAGAACATGTTGCCCCGTCGCCACCTGCATGGCAATCGCTCCGCCACAAGAGAGCGCTGCATCATCGAAATGCGGCTGAAAGTAGATATGACGGTAGTTCTGGTTGATCTGATCGAGCGACGTAAGCTGCATGGATGCCTCCTCTTTGGCTATTCACGGTCGTCAGGGATACTGCGTGCGAATTAGTGCTATCAGGATTCGGTCAGATGCCGGTGGCCAGTTCACACAGGTGCGCAAGGCCGGATGCGAGCTGAAGCCTGGATGTGAGCATTGCCATGTCTGACGGAATCGGCGCCGATATACAGAAACGGGAGCCGAACGCCGGGTGGATGAATGAGAGCTGCCAGGCATGGAGCATGACACGCGGCGCAAACACCCCCTCATCCATATCCACACCCACACCCACATTCACATGCGTCTGCCCTTCATCATAACGAATGTCGCCCAGCAGCGGCGCTCCACGAGCGGCGAGATGTGCGCGAATTTGATGCGTGCGCCCGGTATGCGGCTCCGCCAGCACGAGGGCAGCGCCATCATGCGCCGCCAGCACACGATACCAGGTCTCTGCCGGTTGGCCGTCCGCTGCAACTATCGTGCGGCGGCGATCTGCCGGGTCACGCCGCAGCGGCTCGTCTATCAACCCTTCCGTCGCTTCCAGTGTGCCAGCAACGAGCGCCAGGTAGCGTTTCCACACCATCCGCCGCTCGAATTGTCGCACCAGTCCACGCCGCGCCCGTTCACTCTTGGCAAAGAGTATCACGCCGGAGGTTTCGCGGTCGAGCCGGAGCAGCAGCCAGGGGCGCCCCTCCTGGCGCGCAGCCTGCCGTGCAAAGACAGCATCAGCGAGCGTGCCGGAGGGATGTTTATACGCCGGATGCACGACAAGGCCGGCGGGCTTATCCACCGCCAGCAGGTCGTCGTCCTCATAGAGAACCGGCGGCATCGGCGGGATATCGATATCGGCTGTATCCGGCACTGCTGGCGCACCTGGCACCTGAGTTGCTACATCGCCTGCCGATGCGCTTACGCTGACGCTGTCCCCGGTTCCTACGCTCATGCGGCCATGACTCAACATTCTGAGAATTGTTATGACGTGATAGGACAATGCCCCGCTTGTAGTATAGCGTGTTGCGCGGTTCGTTTGCGGAGCATCAAGCGCAATGGCATCGAAACGGCGGCCATGTTAGTGCGTAGATACTGATAGATACTGGAAGCGCGGCAGGTGGCTGAAGAACGAGACTTGCTATTCTGCTGTGCTTTCATCTACACTTGGGGCGCGAGCTTTACGGCTTTTCAAGCCACGGAAGCAATCTGTTGAGCGCAGGAGCCAATCGTGCGTAATCTCCCGAATATTCTCAGCTTCGGACGGCTGTTCGCCACGGTTCCGCTGGTGGTGCTGATCCTGCTGAACCAGCCAGTAGCCTATCTCATCGCAACGGTCCTCTTCGTCGCCGGGTCCGTCACCGACACGCTCGACGGCCAGATTGCGCGGAAATATCATGTCGTCTCCCGCCTGGGCATCTTCCTCGATCTGACGGCGGATAAAGTATTCGTCTCGGCGGCGTTGATCGCGCTGGTGCAGATCAACATCGTGCCCGCCTGGATCGTCATCGTGATCGTCACACGCGAATTTCTGGTGATGGGGCTGCGGTCGCTGGCCGCCGCACAGGGAGTAGTCATCCCTGCTGGACCCTGGGGCAAACAAAAGACCTTCCTGACGCTGCTCGCCATCGGCGGCATCCTGCTGGCACGCGGCCTCCAGGGGGCAGTCGCCTTCCCGCTGGGTCTTTCTACCGGCGGCGCGCCCGATAGCTTCGCCGATTTCCTGCTGATCGCCGCCAATGTGGTGATGCTGTTGGCAACCCTGTGGACGATCCTTTCGGCGGTGGAGTATCTGCGCGGCGCCTGGGGTCTGCTGGCAGACCCCGCCGAAAGCGCCTCATGAATCTCCATGCTCACGGCTTTGAAAAGCCGGAGCACGCAGGGGAAAAGCCTAAAACGGCTTGAAGAGCATCAGCCAGAGGATGACAAGCAGCCCGAAGCTGCCAATCACCAGACCCGGCCAGGGATTCGCGGCTGCCAGCGCCGCCGCAATCTCTTCGGACGTACCCGGCTCCTTCATGGGGCCGCGCCCGGTGATGCCGACCGCCGCACGCACGCGCCGCAGAGGCCGGCCACTGAACGCCGACATCAGCCCCCAGACGACAACGAATACGCCGAGCGCCGCCCAGATCCAGCCAAACGACCACCAGCCGCCGACGAAGCCCGCGCCGATGCCGCCGATCAACAGCAACAGCAGCGACACGCTTGCCGCAATCAACGCGCTGGACGAGAGGTTGAGGAGCGCGCGTATGGCATTCACGTCGCGTTCGCCGCGCAGCCGAAAGCTGACCAGCGCCGATGCGCCATGCGCCAGCAAAAACCCGAAGATACCAATGAGATGTAGAAACACGAGCCACTGATACAACAAACGACTACCTCCTTCAGAGATTCCCAAGACCATGAATATCGCAGTGCCCCGACCACAATGCGATATATCTCGTTATAACGCATTGTCGCAAGGCTGACAACTGTCCCTTCGGCCAGGGGACGATATCTGATCAACATACAGTCAACAAAGGGAGACCATAGTGATATGAGTTCGGGAGAAGGGAACACGAAGCGCCTTTGGTCCTACTTCCTCCCTCGTCCCGAACTCGCATGGTCTATTCCGCAGGCAACCGTGGAGCCTTCTTGCTCATGAGGCGGATCGCCAGCAGAGCAATCCAAATGCAGCCGACAATGATGCCGATGCGTTCAATGAGTCCTACTGGACCGCCATTCAACAGTTTAAAGGTGAGGGCGAAGACGACATCAGAGGCAGCGACCAGCAGGCCAGTGGCAACTGAATACCAGACCCAGCCGCGCTCAGCAGCATCGGCAGCGTCGCGCCGTGCCAGCACGAAGCACGCCACAACCAGCGAGCTGAACTGAAGCTGGCCGAAGAGATCATGCAGGATTCCGTGTATGGTGAGCGCGCTCGACGCTCCGAGTGGGTACCCCAGCACCGGGTCGGTTACGAAGATCCCGGCCCCAATGAAGGTGAGGCCATAGATGCCGAGCAGGATGGGCATCCAGGTGGAACCACGCCCCGCGCGCAAGACACGCCTGAGTCCGATGGAAAACGCAAACACGAGCGCTCCAGTGAGGATGTAGTTAGCGATTTGTATCCACCCGCCTGCACCCAGTTCGAGGTTGCTGTCGGGCATTTGCCAGGCGTTGTAGTGAGGGCGTGTAGCCCCAAGAATGAGAATGACCACAATGTTGAGCAGCGGACCAATGACACCGCAAGCCAGGAGCAGTCTCGTAATCACCGACCGCTCACCAACACTTTGCGCTGAGGTTTGCGTGCGTTTTTCCCCTGTACCGTAAGACAAGGATGTCATGATCGTGCGTTCCTTTCAGGATTGCATTCGTGAACAGGCTTCTCCTGTTTCAGTGCGATCAGGAGGAAAGCCAAGCCGGATTCCGCGAGAGGCGGTCACTAGATGGATGTAACAGAGCTGAGATGCGCATCTTTCAATCTCTATCTCTGCTCGCTACACACCTCGTAGGGCACTCGAGAAGAAGTAGCCAAGGAGGTAGGCGATGAAAGCTCCCATAAAGCCAAGCGCCATCCTCAGTGACAAGTCATTTTGCTGGGTGGCTAGAAATTGGACTCCACTGAGCCAGGCAAAGACGAGTAGAGCCAGGCCAGCAACGGCTGCGACAATTCCAGCAGGATGCCGCGCAACGAGACTCAAAATCAAAGCCACCAGCGCAACGACGATCAGCAACGTCCCGAGATAGATGTGGAGTTGAATGATGATGCTATTCCGGAAGGCCCAGCTCGTGGCATTTCCACCTGGAAGCTGCACTTCGAGATTGGCAATCATTCCTAAAATGTACTGAAGCACCAAGAGCACAAGGGTAATGAGAACAGCGATACGAAATGCTCTCTTACCAGTGCGTGTTTGACTCATGAATGTCGTTTCTCCTTTCAAGAGTCTCATCAGCAGTATCGCAGGAAAATGGTTGGTTTCGGAACACCATGTCCGTTACCGAATATGGTATTCTGATGAGAGTGTAGCTGTGGAATCTTCTCTACGCCAAGCACAGACCAGAAAAACCGTTCGCTACCGAACATCTTGTCCGAATTGTTCACCAATGAAAGAGGAACAGGGGTGAAGCAGGAGAAAGCAGATCGTCGTTCGCAGCGCACCAGGCGCCTGGTGAGCGCTGCCTTTGCAGAACTTGTGGCAGAAATGCCCTATGATAAAATTCTGGTGCAGGATATCTTGGATCGGGCAGGAATTGGTCGTACCACCTTCTACGCCCATTATTTCGATAAGGAGGATGTGCTCAACAGTATCATCGAGCAGGAGCTAGAGCTGCTCACTCGCCAGATTGACCGTGCAGCGACAGGGCAACGGCTCATACCAAGTTTGGAACTGTTTGAGCATGCGTACCACTCTCAGAATCAACAGCTTCGGGCGCTGATGCAAAGCCGCGCGAGTGACTTCTTGTGGGAAGCCTTGCAAGTGGCTCTCTGCCGGGCAATTGAATCAGCCCTGACAACCCACTGGACAGAAAAATATTCTTCGCCGATCCCAGTGCCAGTGGTCTCTGAGTATTTGGCCGGAGCCTTTCTCACCCTGCTCAAATGGTGGGTCACCGCTGATATGCCCTACCCACCAGAACAGATGGAGCGCATCTTCCAGCAACTGGCGCTGCCTGGAGTGTGGGCACTGCTGACAGAAAGTGAGCAGAAAGCAGGGATTGACGCAGATGTTCCTACGCTTCTCTCCCGAACTCACCTGTAGCACATGTTCTGTCGAGCCAGCCGGAGTTAAGCGGAGGTTGCCGAATGGGCCGATGACCCGGACTTGGAGCCAATCTTGCGCTCGGTGCCGTGCATGATACGCTGGATATTGTCACGGTGCGAGAGGATGATAAACGAAGAGCCGACGATGCCAAAGACCATCTGCGGCCAGTAGTTATGCCCTGTCAACGTGAGGACGATGATGCTCACTGCGCAGGCGAACGCGCCGATGATTGAGCCGAGCGAGACGTAGCGTGTGATGAGAACAGGGACGACAAGCGCGACAATACCGATGAGTACTGCAAAGGGCGACATCGCCAGGATCACACCGCCGCCCGTGGCTACGCCGCGCCCGCCAGTGAAGTGGATAAAGACTGAATAGTTGTGTCCCAGCAAGGCGGCGAATCCGGCGCATGCCTCTGCCAGCGCCTGAAGATTATGGTCGGTGAGTGTTGGGTGTGCCGGCAGCGGAAAGATGATATAACGCGCCAGCAGCACAGCCACGACGCCCTTGCCGATGTCCATGATAACGACGATGGCCGCTGGACCTGCCCCCAGCGTTCGCAGGATATTGGTAGCGCCGGTTTTACCGCTGCCCTGCGTGCGTGGATCAACATTGCCAAAGATTTTGCCCATTAACACGCCGCTGGGTATGGAACCGAGCAGATAGCCGGCAACAATGGCGGCCCCGACCCGGAGAAGCACTTCGATGGCAGACATTGCCAGGGGTCCTCTCTACGCCTGTGCGTATGCAATTACATAGAGACCATCAACAATGACAAATGCGGGAATATCGGCATGTCGCAGGACATGGTGAGCGACAGCGTCACCGTCAATGCTACAGCCTGTGGCGTACTTCGTCAATGCGCAGTATGGGATTCACACGGAGAGGTTGCAAGCGCTGCTACTTATGCGTATTCCTGGCCTGTTGATGCGCATGATGCAGATGGGCGCCGAAGAAAGCCAGCGCCAGCCAGACAATGGCGATGATGAACAACAGGGTGGAGATGCGGTGCAAGGGGAATAGATTTGGTAGCATCATACCAACCCAGGCAAGGATCGTGAGGATGGGAGCGGCGATAAATCCGCCGACGACGCAGACCGTCGCTACCGACTCGGCAAGCCAATGCCTGGTCTGCTCGCTCGAAACCAGCACCATTCCAATGCCCAGCACGATGAGCGCCCAGTGAGCTATCTGCGAGAGCGAGTGATTCATACGGGAAATACGATGAATGTGCTGGGTCTGCATCTGTTCGGTTGTCTGCGGGTGAATTTTGCGCATGCGAGTCAGGGTATCCGGGCCTACCATTGTGTCACCATATCACCATGTGTTTGTTCTGGTTCTTCTTTCCTCCGAGGGTGTTGCGGTGTTATCGCATCCTCTTATTGCATGACGCCATTCACAAGGTCGTGTAACGCTCCTGGGTCCCTTCACATGCGCATCACTTGCTAGCGTTCCGCAACTGTTGCCCAATAATAGTTGCATTCCGCCCGCAGGGGACAGATGGCACATTTGGGTCGCTGGGCGAGGCAAATGGTGCGTCCGTGCCGGATCAGGTCTACGTGCATTGTATAACGCCAATCGGGCGGAATCAACCGGGCGAGCGCTGTATGCGCCGCATCAGCCGAAACCCTTGCGCCGATCAGCCCCAGCCGTTTCGTGACACGCCAGACATGCGTATCCACCGGAAACGCGGGCCTACCCAGGGAAAATAGCAAAACGCATGCCGCTGTCTTGGGTCCAACCCCCGGCAACGACTGAAGATACGTTAGCGCGTCATCGAGTGGCTCCTCGCCAAGAAAATTGAGATCGAGCGGTTGATTCGCTAACCGCCCGGTCAGTTCGCGCAGAATCTGTTGGATGCGCGCCGCTTTGATCTGCGCCAGCCCGCCGCTGCGTATCGCCTGCGCAACAGCGGCGGTAGGCGCGTCCCGGACCGCTTCCCAGGTAGGGAAGCTGGCGCGCAGTCCCGCATAGGCGCGTCCAGAGTTCACATCAGAGGTATGCTGCGAGAGGACAGTGGCGATCAGTTCGCCCAGCGCATCACCGTTTGGACGCCATTCGGGGATGCCATAGGTTACCACCAACGCATGATAGATACGCGCGACTTTTGCCGATGGCGTCTCTACTTCATCTCGATCTTCTCTTGTATTTGCCGCCCGCTGCTCCTCGTGCGCCATACCTGCCTCCAACCATGTCACCGCTCTCTGCTTCTCTGCGGCGAGAGCAGTGGCATGGTGCATGTGCTCCGGATGAATTTGGTGGTATCGTGGCCCTATTGTACCAGCAAGAACCAAGTAACCCTACCAGAGAGCGGCCAGCGTCGCCGCGCGAACGACACGCTGTGGCGCATAGGTACTCTTATCTATCCAGAGAGCTGGCAGCGGCTCGCCCTGTTTGCGCAACGCCATCAGCCGTTGGAGGAAGCGCTGGCCGCGTGTGATCGCCTGCCGGCAACGTTCCGCTTCGTGAAACGGCAGGATGAGGCGCAGCGCCCGCACCGCCAGCACGGCATAGGCGCTTTCTTCGAGCGTCGCCTCCGCCATACCCCAGCTGCCATCTGCCTGTTGCGCATCCAGTAGCCAGGTATATGTCGTGCGGAGTTCCTGGTGCGTAGCCGGCTCTGCCACCTGCGCAAGCGCCAGCGCGCAGGAGAGCGTGGCATAGTACGGGCTGATATGCCACTTATCCAACCAGTAGCCCGCGCTCGCTCGTTGATCGAGGAGATACGCAATGATCTTGGCAATGGCACGCTTACGCCGGACGATGACATCACGCGGCGCGGTAACGGGTGGCCGCAGGCTGAGTAACGCTTCGAGCGCATGGGCGTTGGCGCTGGTAGAAGATGTGCGCTCGCCCGCATAACTGACGAAATGGTCATCCACCTCAAAGAGCCAGAGAGCATCCAGCGGCGTCTGCATGCCACAATGATTCAACACCGCGATGATGACCGCTGTATCATCCACATCGCATGGCAAACCGATTTGTCGCGCATAGCTCGCCCCGCTGGGAGTCAGGCATGATTGCAGCCAGTGCAGCAGCAAGTGATGCGTCGCGTTCGTCTTGCCACTGAAGCGAACGCCACCATGCAGCAAGAGGTGCATGACCCAGGCCGTCTCAAACGCATCGGCGGGATGCGACGCTGGCATAGCGCCACGCATGCCACCAAATGCCCGAGAGGAGAGATGTCGCAGCCAGCGGGCCGCTTTCTCATCCCAGGTAGGGCCGTGTATGAGGACCGCCGCCGTTGCCGATGGGGAATTGCCATAGCTGCCATCGCGCGACTGCACGGCACGCAGGCGCTCATAGTTCAGCACAGCGGTCAGGGCTTCGAGTCCATGGATGATGTTGGATTTGCCGGCGTAGAGCAGATCGAGCGGCAACCGGCGCAATTTTTGCGCGGTCCGCTCCGCCATCAGTTCCAACTGTGGCACTGGAAGCTGGATGCCATACATGGCAAGTTCTGTGGTGAGCAGCGGCGTGAGAAACTCAAAGAGTGGCGTATCATAGGTTGCGATATCCCAGTGCGGTATCTTCTGCTGAAGATAGCGTTCAGCGCGCGCCTGGGCCATGCGGATTTGTTTGGTCTGGCGCGGCGCCTTTGCCAGCGCCAGCAACGCCGCCATCGTCGGTATCACCGCATAGGGAAAATTGCCATCCCAGCAGCCATTGGATTGCTGCGTTTTTAGTAGCCAGGAGAGCGACTCTGGAAAGGCAAGCCGGTTAGGATAGCGCGGGTGACGCACCATCGCCACCCAGGCAGTTTCATAGGTGGACGGGCTGATGTCGCCGCCTCCCCGGTCGTCATCGAGATTATCAGCAACTTCGTGTAAGAGTGTACGAGTCAACAGTTGCAGGCGCCCCTCGAGGGGCGCCTCGCCAGCCACGCGAAGCCATTGCATAGTGAGCCTTCCCTTACCTTCACCGGCTCGAATCGCCAACCGAGCCAATTGGCATTCCCACGGCACCGTTCGCCGGTTCGGGGAACCACTCCTTCACCACCCCAGGCAAATTGATATGCTGTCGTCCGTTGTGTGCTGTTTGTATCTGTGGGTTTATCGCGCGAAATGACTGAATTTCCTCAAGCGAACGCTCTACGAGAACGGATGCCTCACTTTCTACACCATCCACACCGCCTCCTTTCAATTTCCCTGAAAAGAGGCAGTCCAGGAGAGATGAATTACCGCCATCTCTCTGCTACACTACGTATTTGCAGGTATGGGGCCAGGCGTTACTATCCGTCGTATTCCAAAACGCCTGCGTCATACTGCCGTACAATGACTGGACTGATCCTGTGCCAGAGTTTTTACCAGCGAAACCATAACACCTAGAGAATTGCCTTGAATCGCATGCCTGATGCAATCATTGCACAAGCCAACAATTTTGGCAAGCCGCAAGCGTGGTCATACTGCACAATTTCTGTTCTCATTGCTATACGCAGAGAGAATACATCGCGGTTGGAGTTTACTGGTGGGGCAGACATTCCTTTCTGCCATCCCAATCGCAGAAAGGAATGTCTGCGCTACCCATATCGCCAGCAAATATCAGGCATCATTGGCAATGTACTGGCTGCCGTCGCCATAGAACGCCAGAGCAAAGGCGCAGACGTAGCGCAGATAAAACGCCAGCAGCGGGTAGGCGGCGATGCTCTCGTTCAGTGTGCCAAAGAATTGGATTTCGTGGTGGAGCTGCTGGCTCACAACGCGCTGCGCTGCATGCACCTCTGTGCTGCGCACTGGATCGAGGCCACGGATGGGATACCCCAACTGGCGTAGCGCCAGCGTCACAGCGGTGAGTTTGCCCTCCTCCGCCTCGCGCCCATAGGTGGAGATATCATTAGCAAGACGGACGATCCTGCCGCCACAATCAATCGCCGCAAGACAGTGTTGCCAGGCAGCTTGTGGATGCTCCTCAAAGCTGGCGACGACGGCGGCCACCGCATACATGCCAATCGAGACGGCGCCCGTCATCTGATAGGTTTCCATCGAAGGCAGTCCCTCAGATCTATCGGTCGCGGAAGCCACCCCAGTGGCAGCGGAAGAGGTGAGCGACGCCGCCAGTTGGAAATTCCAGCGGAACTCCCGGCGCATCGAGGCCATGCACCTGACGAATTGCCGGCAGACGAGTGCCTGACGATAGGTAAGCGCCTGCTGGCGAGTGGAAAAGCCACGCCAGAGATGGCCGAGCAACGTGAGCAGCGTTTGGAAGGCGTCTCGCAGGCCAACCGCCAAATCATGCTGCCTATCCAACGCAGACGGGATATCGCTCCCATCGCGTGTCACTGGCAACACACGCCTAATGTTGGTGGCTTGTCGCAGTTCATCCAGTAGAGTCGCCTCTCCGGTTCTGGCATGCCTCCTGTCCATTCGCTCGCGCTGCCGTTCGATCTCTGGTCTCGGCCAGAGGCAACCGGTGAGCGGCGCGACAATCAGGTGAATGTCATCATCCGCAGCGGCCAGCAGCGACGCTCTGGACGCAGCATCGCTACTATCAGCCGGCGTTGCAGACATCAGCCGTTGATCGAGAAAATCGTCGAAAACGTAAATCCAGAAGATCGCCTGAGCCAGCGCCACCACCATCGCCTCGGGCGACGTATCGGGGGTAGAAACAATGGCGAAATACGCCGCCTGATGCAGATGCTCATGTGGAAGAACATAGCGCGTGGCCCAGCGCTGAAGCTCCTGCTGGGTGCGAGTGAGCCGGGCGAATTGCGCGCGCTGATGCTCCGTTGCGTCCCCATCATCGCCCGGACGTTGCTCTGCTACCAACCGCCGCCAGTCCAACGCCTGCGGGACGGAATTGGCGGGCGTTTCTTCATGCGCTGCTGCCACTATGCGCCTCATGCCACGACTTGCTGGGTTGCAGGAGATGCAGTGATCGTCGTGGTCGCAGTGGCGGCGGTGGCGGACTGCTGATTGCTCTGTTGCCGTAGCGCCGCTGTAGCGGCATCCGCCGGGAGCAACAGATAAAAGATGGAGCCTTCACCCTCGACGCCGCTGCTCTTGACCCAGATGCGTCCACCCATCGCTTCGGTATAGAGGCGGCAGAGATACAACCCCAACCCGTTGCCGCTGATGCTTGATGCCAGATCACGCGGCAGGCGAACGAAGCGATTGAACAGCAACGGAATCTGGTCCGGCGGAATGCCTTCGCCATAATCACGCACGACAAATTCGACCATTGAGAGGGTGGGCGCGCCACGCCGCCAGCCACGGCTCATCCCACCCTTGCGGGCGCTGCGCTGGCTGATGTTGCCAGATGATTCGCTGAGCTGAATTGGTTCGTCGCTTTCCCACTCCTCGAGCGGCGTCGTAATGGTCACGTTGCGCGCCCGCATCTCAATAGGGGTTCCAGGGTTGGAATATTTGAGCGCATTGGAGAAGAGATTGGTGAGAATCTGCTGGAGACGAATGGGGTCACACCAGACCTGGAGCGTTTCCGGGACGCTGACATGCAGATCGCGCTGTTGCACCGGCACGCGGTCGGTTCCCATGCGTGGCGCATCCACCAGGCGAATCGCCGTTTCGACGACCGGGCGCACCAGCACCTCTTTCGCCGTAAAGTGAACCGCATCCTGGTCAATATGGCGGGCGCTGAGAATGCTCTTCACGAGGTCTGAGAGATTTTCGCCAACCTCGCAGACGTGTTCCAGCACACTGACGAGTTGCGCTGTGGGCAGCGCGTTCGGGCGTTCGCGCAGCGTTTCCATATAGGTCAGCATCGTCATCAAAGGTGTGCGCAACTCATGGTTGACGCTGGAAATGAAGGCGTCTTTGAGCGATTCGAGTTGCTTGGCCCGCTCATAAGCGGTTCCTATCTCGATCAGGGTACGGGCGAAGGTACGCCAGATGACGATCATGATGACGGTGAAGAGCCATTGATAGATCAGCGAAACGGCCAGGATGAGTGGGCGTTCCTGATACCAGAGGGGCGCGACGCTGACGGTGGGCATGAGCACGAACAGCAGGGCCACCGTCGCCACATTCATCAGCAACGTTGCCCAGATGATCGCCCAGCGGCTACCAACCAGGCCCGCCATCACCACGACGATGCTAAACGGCGTGAGTTCGATCATCGCAAAGAGGTCAATCCCTACACTACTACCCCAAATCGCCAGCGACATCGCTGCCGTAATCGCGCTGATGCCGGCGACGAGGCCGGTGGCCAGATTGAGCCAGCCGCGCCGCAAGGCCAGGAGGCCAGCAATCAGCACAACATCGGTGCCGGCCAGCAGAATGATAGTGGCAATCATGCCATTGCGCGCCAGGCCAGTCACCGGAAGCAGCACCAGCGCCACGCCAATCACCACTAGCACAAGGGTGGCAATCAAGATAAATGCAGGCGTCATGGCGCGCAAGAGAGCGAAGCGGCGCTGGCGCTCATAATCATGCAGAATCTCGCGCTCAGTGCGCGCCGTGAGGGAAAGTTCGATCATAAGAACAGGTCGCTCCTCATAGCAGAGAAATAGAAAGACACAGCCCTATGGCAGCACACAATGCTCGAAGCAAATGGTCATTGCCGCCCGCGAAGGCACAGGGACGCTATCTCCGTTGCCAGATGCCATCAGTGGTGGGCGGAGGCTCATCTTTCCTGCGGAAGCTGCTGAACGGGTCCTTTTCGTCATCTCCCTCCAGACGTTGCGTGGCAAGATTCTCCAACCGCTGCTGGCGCTCCTGTTCCGTCAGCCGGATACAGCGATAAATTGCCTCGAGAATCTTCCGTGGCGGCGTAGGCTTTGTGAGATATTGGTCAGCCCCCGCCAGCATGCCTGCCGCCTGATCGTGGTCCTGCACCAGCGCCGACAGCAGCACGAGCGGAATCGAGGCGGTTTCCGGGTCGCCACGCAGCGCCAGCACCATCTGATATCCATTCATGTTCGGCATCTTGACATCCACGACCACACAGTCTGGATGCAGCTCATAGACCCGTTCCAGCCCGTGCGCGCCATCGGTTGCTGTCTCCACGCGCAAGTCGCCGTCGCCAAGCGTGGAGATGGCAAAGCGAATGGATTCGAGCAGGTCCGGGTTATCATCTACGAGCAAGATGGTGTATTTCCCTGTGGGAGACGGTGATGGCGACGAAGACGACGAAGATGGTGAAGACATGTGATCCTTGCCAATCTAGGGCCGCTAAATTTCCTGCCAATAGGCAGGAAATCAATAGCCCTCTATTTTTGACCTTTAGACATTCAACACACGCGACCGAACACCGCACCTCGATGCCCGGCATACAAACTGCTATGAGCCGCGCCCACCCTTTGGGAGCGGCTCGCACGATGAGATAAACCACTTCAATTGAACGAAACGGCACAACGATCAGACACCAGGCACACGTGATAACGCAGAACAGGATGACGCACAAACGCACACAGATGGAGAAACGACATCCTGAACACGCGCCTCTCCTCCACGAGCGATTGTATTGTTACAGTTTCCGGCTCGCTTGTCAAGATATCTTCTGGCGCCAGGCGTTTCATGCCGGGGATTTTATAGGACTGGTCTGCCGAAGCGTTGACAGGAAAGCGGCCCAGATGTTATGCTAATTGGGCGTGTTCAGCGCCCGATGGGCCGGGCGCTATGCCATACGCCACACAGCCAAGAAAATCAACTCCCACATCAGGGATCAAGGAGTACACCGCACTATGGTAAAAATTCGCCTCATGCGCATGGGCATGAAGGGGGCGCCAAGCTATCGCGTGGTGGTGGCCGACGCCCGCTCTCCGCGCGACGGACGCATCATCGAGAACATCGGCTGGTATAACCCGCTGACTGATCCTTTGACGATCAAGATTGACGCCGACCGCGCGAAGCACTGGTTGCAAGTCGGCGCTCAGCCGAGCG
Organism: Chloroflexota bacterium; assembly: GCA_021323855.1. Classification (GTDB taxonomy): domain Bacteria; phylum Chloroflexota; class Ktedonobacteria; order Ktedonobacterales; family JADMIN01; genus JAJPKE01. Next base: position 131,938 of record JAJPKE010000023.1, read on the forward strand.
ATAGCGTGCGCTCGCTCATGCAACGCGCAGGCATCCTCGAACGCCCCGCGCGCCCGGCACGCGCAGCGGCGAAGTAAACCACAACATTTCCAGGAGCAGCAGAGGCAATGCAAGGTCTTATTGAGTTCCTGGCGCGGAATCTGGTAGACCAACCTGACGCCGTTGAGGTACGGGAAATTCGCAATGATCGCTTCGCCACAGTGATCGGCCTGCGGGTCCAACAGCATGACCTGGGGAAAGTGATCGGACGGCAGGGGCGAGTCGCCAAAGCGATGCGCACACTTATGCGCACCTCAGCGACGCTTCAGCGGAAGCGCCATGTCGGCCTGGAGATTGATGAAAATCCACTCAGCACAGCAAGCGAACCAACAAGCGAAAGCGAACCGGAAGAGTAACGCCGCCACCCCACAGGATGATTGGGTGGCGGTGGGCACCATCGCCGGACCGTTCGGCGTCCGTGGCGAAATGAAGGTGCAACCGCTCACCAGCTTTCCAGAACGCTTCAGCGCCGGACTCACGCTCTATATTGGCGACGCACGGACGCCCTACACGGTTCAGCAGGCGCATCTACACAAACAGCAAGTGCTGCTCACCCTCGACGGCATTACCGATATCGAGGCGACGGAACGCCTGCGCGGCAAGACCCTCTACATCCCTGCCGGAGACATCCATCCCCTCGAAGCGGATCAATTTTATCTGCACGACATCATCGGCATGCGGGTCGTCCACATCAACGGGCAGGAGTTGGGAACCGTGCGCGATGTCCTGGTGACCGGGGGTGTGGACCTCTTTGTCGTCACCAATCCGCAGACCGGCCAGGAAACGCTGCTTCCCGCTGTCAAAGCATTCATCACCGCGATAGACAAAGCAGCGGGCGTCATGACGGTGGACCCCATCCCTGGCCTCTTCGATGACAATGCAGATACGGCGCAATGAGGCTGGCCACGGCTCTACGCAGTATTGCTCAATTGCCAGATGCGCGTCCTCTTGACCTCCGGATAATGACTATGCTATTCTGGACTGGTTGCTGAAGAATGAGCAGGTGTTTCGTCACTGTTCGTCTGCCGGATTCACTGAATTGTAGCTGACAATACCTATCGCAAGCCGTAGCGATATAGGAAATACGTCGTTTCCGTGACATCTCGCGGCTGAATTGGTACAATGGGTGCGGATGCTACTGGCGAAGACAAACGATCCAAGAGCAGACGTATGTTGTGTTGATGGCGCTTTTCCCGCAGCGGTTGCCAGAAAAGCGCGGATCATCAGAAGGAGTCGCTGGTGCCGCAACCACCATCACAAACAACCCTCGCTCCCGGCACGACGATATCGAAGCGCTATCGTATCGAACAATTGATTGGCAGCGGTGGGTATGCCAGCGTCTATCGCGCCACTGATCTGACATTTGGGTTTGAGCGCGCCATCAAGGAAGTTTCCGACCCTGATCCCGGTGTGCGCACACAATTCCGCCTGGAAGCCGAACTGCTCATCAACTCCAAGCACCCCAATATTCCCAACGGGTATCACCTGATTGAAGATATGGGGCGGCTCTTCCTCGTCATGGACTATGTGCATGGGAAAGACCTGGAAGAGTTGCTCAACGAAAGCCTGACCCAGCATCAACGTGCGCTGGACGAAGCGCAGGTGCTGAAGTGGGCGATTGATATTTGCGATGCGCTAGATAAGATGCACAATTTGAAAGTGCCTGTGATCCATCGTGATATCAAGCCAGCGAATATCAAGATCACGCCGGAAAATCAGCCCATTTTGATTGATTTTGGCCTGGCGAAACTCCAGCAACGCGGCGCAACGCTCACAGCGGCTCAGGGTGTATCGCCTGGCTTCGCGCCACCGGAACAATATATGGCGAAGGGGCGCACCGACCCCCGCACCGACATCTACGGCCTGGGTGCGACGCTCTACGCCTGCCTGACGGGGAAAGATCCGCCAGAGGCGCCGGCGCGTCTGTTGGCGCAGACGGGCGCCGGTGGCAACGCCGGTATGCAGCTCGTGCCGCCGCGAAAACTGAATCCACGCATCAGTGAAGAGACCGACCGCCTGATTGTGCGTGCGCTCGAATTGTCGCCCAATCACCGGCAGCAATCCGCCCGCGAGTTGCAGGCGGAGATGCAGGCGTCGCTCCAACACCTGACCGGTGTGTCGTTTGGCACAAGCAACAGCAGTAGCGGCGTCAATAGTGTTGGCGGCTCGACGATAGTGATGGGCGTGCTCTGCCCGCGCTGCGGCACACAGAACCGCCCGGACGCCACCCGTTGCGTGCAGTGCGGCACGTCACTCCGCGCGCATGAGCTTCCGCTGCGCCCCACTGGTCAGCATCCTGCCGCTGGCTCGCCGCTGGATTCATCTGGCCGTCAGGCACGTTTATTGCCGCCTGCTGGGAATCGCACGAACGTCAAGTCACCGGCGGCTGGTGGAAATCGCGGCGGGCGTGGCGCGCAATCACCAGCCGCCAGCAATTCGTGGACGGCGCAACAAACGGCGGTCGCACCTTCACTCAATAGCGGTAAACAACCGGCAGTCGGCGCTGGCCGCACAGGAAAACAACCCGCCGTGGGAACGGGAAAGCAGTCCGCCGTTGCGCTGGAATCTTCCAGTGGTAAGCAACGCGCAGTTGCGGCGAATTCCGGCGCGGGCGCAGGTGCGCTGGCGCTGCCAACGCGCGGCGCGACCGCTGTTGCTCCTGCGGTCGCAGCTCCCAAATCCGCCGGTGGCGTCGCTGTGCAGGCCAAAGCGAAGCCTGCTGCGCCTGCGGCAGACCCGGACGTGGATGACAACGCCTGGATTCGTCTCGGTTCAACGGCAATCAACCGTTTCGATAAGGTGATGCTGGCGCTGGCTGGCATCGAGACGCTCTGGGGCGCGATTATTCTGGTGCTGGGCGTCGTTGCGCTGGCCTCCCACGGCAATCCGCCGGTACTACAATTGATTATTGGCTGGGGCGTGGTTGTCCTGATTGTGAGCCTATTGGGAGCGCAGGCACTTTCACGGCCCATCTACCGGCGCGCGAAGATGGCCGGTGTGCGCCGCTTCCTGCAAGGGGCGTTCATCACCATTTATTCGATTATCGTGCAGGCGGCGGGCATCTGGGGCGCAACGGTCTTCGCCAATTCTAGCCCAACCGGCTCGTCGTTGCTGGCGATCATTGCGTATGTGCTATTCGGCGTCAGCGCGCTCATCGCGGGCATCTTCGGCATCTCGACGGTCCTGGGCTGAACCACCGCACAAACGACCGGGGGTGTTACATATGGACATAAAAACGCCCCGGCTGGCGCATCAGGCCCAAAACCCCATGTTTCGGCTTGGTGCGCTGGTGCATGGCCGCGACGATATCCTTCATCTCGAATTCGGTGAGCCGGATTTCCCGACACCTGCGCATATCGTCGAGGCAGCGATGCGCTCGCTTCGCTCTGAAAAGCAGGGCTACGGTCCATCCAACGGGCTATCCTCCCTGCGCGAAGCCATCGCCGCGCGTGTCGCTCGCGTCAACCGCTTCACGCCGTCCGCCGATCAGATCATCGCCACGCCGGGAGGAACCGGCGCGTTGATGGCGGCGCTACTCTGCCTCTGCTCGCCGGGTGATGAGGTACTCGTGCCGGACCCTGCCTGGGCCGGATATGATGGCATGCTGGCGGTGGCTGGCGCGCGCATGGTGCGCTATCCATTGCGGGCTGACGCAGGCTGGCAACCTGACCTTGCCGCGCTCGCATCACTCATCACTCTCCACACGAAAGTGCTGCTGCTCAATTCACCCTCCAATCCTGCCGGCGCAGTCTATCCACGCGAAACTGTCGCCGCGCTGGTAGAGCTGGCCACGCGCCATGCCCTCTGGATTCTCTCGGATGAGTGTTACGATCAGTTGGTCTACAGCGGCGAACATGTCAGCCCGGCCACGCTCGACCCGAACCAGCGTGTCATCACCGTTGGCACCTGCTCCAAAACCTACGCTATGACCGGCTGGCGTGTCGGCTGGCTCGTTGCGCCGCCTGCGCTCGCTGGTGGCCTGAATGTGACCGTCGCCGCGCAGGTGAATAACCTGCCAACCTTTGTGCAGCGAGCCGCCGAGGCCGCGCTGACCGGACCGCAGGACTGCGCACAAAGCATGTTCGCTGCCTATCGAGAGCGGCGCGATCTGGCAGTGGACCTGCTGCGGGCGCGCAGCAGACTCTCCTACATCCCGGAAGGCGCGTTCTACCTGCTGATCGCCCTCTCAGAGCAGACGGGCGATTTGCCGTATGACAGCATCCAATTCGCTGAGGCGCTGATAGCTGAACGTGGCATCGCCATCGCCCCCGGCGCGGCCTTTGGCGCGGGTGCGGCGCGCTATGCGCGTATCTCGCTCGCCAGCAGCCCCGAAACCCTGCGCGCTGGCATCAACGGTCTGCTGGACTTCGCACAGGAATACGAGCAGCGCCACGCCAAACCCTAGACTGACTGTGGATTTCTCAAAACATGCCGTGTAAAGCATGGAGGTGACACCCTGGTCAGCGTGAGGGTGCAAACAGCTTCCATTGCCCCTCGGAGATGACTTCGACCGCGCCGTCAACGACTTGTATAGCGGTCTGATCGTCAATCGCATACGTTGGCACGGGGAGCCTTGCGGCCCAGGTTTCTGCATTGGCCAGGGAGGCGTCCGGATGATCCGTGTTATCCAGGTGCGGAATCACTGCAAAGTCAACCAGTCCCACACCCTGAGCCGTGACCAGGAGCCTGCCGATGTCTCCCTGGGGGGAAGCGAACACAATGTCTTCCGACGTGAGCGCCTCACCGCTGCCCTTGATGCCCCTGGGCGGATCAGGGTAGGTCTCGCCGAAGGTGGTGGCAGTCGCCATGCTCCCGGCGCTCACCCCCACATAGACCGTCTCGCGCAACGATGGCAAGAGGTCTGCCAGTCCCGACTGGCGCATCCAGTAGCTCAAATAGAGGGGATCGCCGCCCCACACCAGCAAGGCATCGGTCTCCTGAACCGTGGGAATCCATGCTTCGTCAGCGATGCTGGGCAGCGCGGTAAGCTCCAGCACGCCCAACGACTTCCAGCCCAACCCACACATGGGGCTGGCGGCTGATCCGCTGATAAATCGGTAGGCGCCTAAAGCTCCACCGGGGAAGGGATATATCCCAGTGGGAATGCAGAGGGCGCTGGATTCGGCAATTGGTTTACCCAGCAGATCAACCAGCGCGTTATGGATGCTTGTATTGCTGATACCAGACGAGGTAAGAAGATACTTCATGCTGCCGCTTCCAATCACTACAATGACGTTGAGTGAGCAGACGCGCAACGACCATCTGCGCGTATCCCTATTCTACTGGCAGAGAAAGAATACCTTTTCTTCTATCTTGCTCTTTTCTTCTGCGAGGTCACGATTCGGGGGTGGGATACGACCAGGGAACCGGCGGCGGCGCAGGAGCAATGCTCTCCTGCTCGAAGCCCCAATCGAGCAGCGCACGCATATCAGTGATACGCACCTGCCAGGATGGCTCGTTCAGGACGGCGCCAACGATCAAATGCCCAAAGCGGATGGCGGCAAACGCCTGACAGTAACCAGCGTCGCCGGTGTAGCCGGGCTTGACGCCGATGGCTCCAGGATAAGGCGCACGTGCGCCGGGTATCAGGTCGTCGCCGGTCATCAGATCATAGGCTTTGTGTGTCGAGGTCTTGGGAATCGTGTATTCTTTGGTTGAGGTAATCTGCACCAGAATGGGATTTTTCATTGCTGCCGCCGCCAGCACCGCCAGATCACGCGCCGTCGTATAGTGGTTGGGTTCGCCCAGCCCATGCGGATTCATGAAGTGCGTGTGCGTCAATCCCAATTGCTGCGCGCGCTGGTTCATCATAGCAACGAAGTTCGGCACGTTGCCGCCGATGGCATCGGCAATCGCCACCGCCGCATCATTGCCGGAGGGCAGCAACAGCCCATAGAGCAGGTCCCGCAGGGTCAGTTTCTCTCCGGCGCTCAGCCCCATATAGCTGCTATCCGGGCGCACCAATGCCTGCGCATCCGTGCCGACCGTTATCACCTGATCGAGGTTGCCATGCTCCACCGCCAGCAGCGCCGTCATAATCTTCGTGCAACTGGCCTGCGGCAACTCCAGGTCTGCATTCTTGGCGAAATACGTAAGGCCGAGGTCCGGGTCATAGACAAAGGCGGCCTCCGCTGTCACGGTCGGTGGTGTCCCATTCTGGAAGCTGGCAGAGCCGCTATTCGACTGCGTGCGCACGATATGCGATAAGCCCACCGGCCCGGTGGCGGCGATCTGCGCGATGACAACGACGAGCACAATCAGCGAGAGGACGAGGAACACTGACCATGAGATTGTGCCCGCCAGCAGCCGTTCGTGATGCCAATCGTGTTCGGAGAGGGGTCGTGAATCGTTAGAATCGTCTGATGCCCCATAGCGGTCGAGTTCGCGTGTTGGCTCATCTTCCTGCTCGTCCGGTTCCGACCGCTCTGCAACCGCTTCCGCCAGCTTCACATGTCGTCCCACCATGTTTGCACATCCTCACCACTTGCCAGGGTCTACCGGGATAGAAGCAATCCAGGGGCAATCTGTGACGCGACCGCCAAGAGCCAGTCTAGTGCAGCCGCCATCGCTGCGTCAAATGGTTGGGATGGGTGGGCCAGCGTTCTCTTATCCTCATCCGCGCCATAGCCATATAGGGTATACTGAGGGCAATAGCCACCGCAGGCGGCGGCAAATAGCGCATCAATGATGATGGAGCGTAAACGATGAGCATAGATACCCCTCCACGCCCACACGGCCAGCGCCAGCGCCGGACAACCGTGTACGAAACGTATCTTCGCACCGATGAGTTATTGTCCTTGCAAAAGCCGCCAGACCGGCGCCTGCACCCTGATGAGTTGACGTTTCAGGTGGTCCACCAGACGTTTGAACTCTGGTGGAAACTGACGGTCGAACAGTTGCGGCTGGCGGCTGACCTCTTGCAGCAGGACCAGGCGGATGAGGCAGCGCATGCGCTGCGGCGCGCCGTCTCGGCGCAGGGCGTGGTGATGCTGGCAATGCGCCAGCTCGAATTCGTCGCCCCCAAAGACTTCCTGGTGATTCGCACCGGGCTGGGCAACGGCAGCGGCGCTGAGTCTCCCGGCTTCCAGGCGATCCTGCGCGCCGCGCCCGATCTCTGGGACGCCTATGCCGCCGCTGTCGAACGGGCGGGCATTGCGTTGGTGGACCTCTACGCCGAGCCACAGCGACACCGCGCGCTCTATGACTGCGCCGAGGCGCTGACCGACTTCGATGAGCAGTTTCATCTTTTCCGCGCCGCACATATCAAGCTGGCGCAACGCAACCTGGGGCTGCGCGCCATCGGCACCGGCGGCACGCCAATGCCCGCGCTAGAGAAGACGCTGCGCGACCTGTTCTTCCTGCCGCTCTGGGAGGCGCGCGACGACCTGCTCGCCCGCACCGCCGCTGAGCCGGACTATAGCGGACCCTCCGGCCAGGTTTCTGGCCACGGCCACTAGCGCCAACAGAGCCAACAAAAGCCCAGAGAACCGCGCTATGGCTGGGGTGGTAGATGCAAGGGCGGGGAAATCAGCTTTTGTGGTGTGCCGGAGAGCGTGCGCCGTCCTCCTGGCGTATCCGGCGCATCATGGAATAGCACCGAAGAAGCGCCCGGCGGCAGGCCAGATCGCTTGCGCCGGTGCGCCGCATAGCGCCAGATGATCTGCGTCACCAGCAGCGCCAGCCCCAGCCCCAACAGCGTCGGCAGTTCGCTGACAGAGAGATAGAAGCCATGCCAGATATGGATGCGCACGCTCCACAGACCAGCGCGCGTCTGTAAGTATGCGGCAAAGATGGCAACAACGCCGAAGAAGCCAGTCATGAGATAGAAGATGACGACGATTTGTTGCTGCGCCAGGCCGCCGATGAGCAGCCGGTGATGCAGATGCGTGCGGTCAAAATGCAGCGGTGAGTGGCGCTGGAAGAGCCGCCGCAGGATGACACGCGCCGTATCGAGAATGGGCAGGCCCAGCAGCAGCAGCATCGTCGCCAGCTTTGCGCCACCAACGTTTGCCAGCACCGCCAGCGCCAGCCCCAGAAACATCGCGCCGCTATCCCCCATGAAGAGCCGCGCCGGATGCAGATTCAGCGGCAGGAAGCCCAACGTCGCCCCAGCCAGCACCGCGCAGAGCAGCGCCGCCGCCGGTTGGCCGAGCAGCCAGCTTATCGCCGCCATCACCACCGCCGTAATCGTCACGACGCCGCCCGCCAGCCCATCCAGCCCATCTATCCAGTTGATTGTGTTCATCATGCCGACGATCCAGAACCAGGTGAACGGCACAGACAACCAGAGACCCAACGGCACCTGCCCCTGATTCGTGGTCAGCAGTGGATTGTGCAGCACTTCAATCAACGTGCCGTGGCCGGCGGGGAACATCGCAATCAGCGCGGCCAGCGTTTGCACGAGCAGCCGCAGCCACGGCGGTAGCCCACGCAGATCATCTATCGCCATAACTGCGACGACGAGAACGGCGGCGGCGATCAGGCCGATGTAGACATGGCGCTCATAGTCGTTTGCGGGGCGGAAGAAGAGCAGTGATACGATGAAGAACGCCAGGAAGATGCCAATGCCACCCAGCCGTGGTATCGGGCGCTTGTGGATATGATGCGCCTTCGGCTGCGGGACGATATGGAAGCGATTGCAGATAATCAGGACGAGCAGGCAGAGCGCCGCGCCCAGCGCCGCAGTCAGGACGAAGGCGAGCGCCACGCCGCGCAAGGTCGGCTCCGGCGTGCCCAGCCCGGCAGGGAAACCAGCTAGCGTTGTCTGCATCAGATTATTCGCCAGGCCATTCATGCCCTACGCTCCTCATATCCAGCCACACAGCGTCCTGAACGTTTCCTACTGCCCTACTGCCCCTCACGCGTTCCACTCTCTCATATACGATTCTACCGCGCCCAACAGTTGTGTAGATGTCTCACATTTCACATTTGGCACGGCAAACCACCCGCTATCTATCCATCATGCAGGAGCCAGACCAGCCTTCTCGCGTCTACCACGTCAAGCAATATTGGTATAGATCGTGCGACCGGCAAGGTGCAGCCACAGCCAACCTTCTGATTGCTCGACTAGCTGATGCCCGGTGGGGATAATGAGGAGCAGTATGCCAGATCAGAGAAATCATTATATCGCCACAGCGCCCTCAGAGCGGGCGCAGCGCAGAGAGCGCACGCGCTTCCCTGGGCAGCGCTCGTTCCTGTTTGCCCTGATTGCCGCGCTCTTCTTGCTCGTGCTGGCAGCGACCAGCACGCATGCCGGCCACACTGCCCGCAACGCATCATTCGGGCAGCAAAGGGCATATGTGGCGCTGATTCGCCAGCGGCAGATTGCAGGTACCTCGACGCCGACCACCCAACCAACGGCGACGCCGACCACCCAACCAACGGCGACTACGCAACCAACCGCCACATCGCAGCCTACTTCGACACCAGCAGCAACCGTGACATCACAAGCGACCGCGACACAGCAACCGACAGTTGCTCCGATAGCGACTCCCACCGCTGTTCCCAGCAGCGGCACAACCGGCGTTGGCAAAGAGCTGGCAGTAATTGGCATTATCTTGCTGATGCTCCTGCTCATCGCCGTCATCGTCATCGCCGTGCTGGTGGCGATGCGGCGCAATCGTCCGCCATCTGGCGGCCAGGGCGTTACGCCTGGAAATGCCCCACCTTATCAGCAGCCGGTAATGTTTCCCTCAACGCAACAAGGCACCTGGCGGCAGGCGGAATGGGGGCCGATCCACGCGCCAAATCTGCCGTATCCTGACGAATATCCGCCTGCCGATAGCCCAACTGCTCCTGGCGCAGCGTGGCATCAACTCCCCGAGCAGTCGCTGGAGGAGACGGAGCCAATGTATCCACCGCCAACACCACCATCGCCGGAGCCAGCGACGAACTTCCTGCCTCCCAGCGGACCACGCGCGCCGCAATCCGGCGCCTTTCCCTCAGGAGCATCAGGGGATACGCAACCGGCTGACACGGCGCACAATCCATACAATCCAAATGCGCCGGGCACACCGCCGAACAACACGAACCATAATTAGCCATAATTAGCTATAATCGGCCCTAGCGGCTGGCTAGGGTTGACAGCCCGACTAGATATTCTGCCCCAGCGTGATAAAGGGATTCGCTACTATTGACTCTTGAACATCCGCGACAAGAATGGTGTCACCAAACTCGTAGACTATCCAACAAACTGAGAATTGTCGTCAATAAAGCGGCGCTCGAAGGAGGGTTCGATGACGCGGCAGAGCGCATGATGGACGACACGATCACGATAGGGCGCGGCAGAGATGATCCGCTCTTTGGGTTCGTGAATCTTGAAGCGCTGATAGGCTTCGGGCTGATAGGTCTTCTCGTGTAGCTCCGTTTGCAGGGTGAGCAACTGATCTTCGAGATGATACTCGAAGGCTGCCACATCGGGGCGACCACGCTTGCCGCGCGCCGCCAGGCGTTCGGCGAACACTAAATTCTCGAACGAGGTCACTAGCTCATACAAGTTGTAGGCGCGTTTGACCATCACCTGTCCTCTCCCCCATAGACCACCTTTGCCGTATACCGCCCTACTATCGCCAAAAATTTTCGCGCTACGCGCGATACACTCTTTTCCATCCCTCGTCTAGCATTAAAAGTGTAATTAAGGCAGGAAACATAATACAGTACTACAGGAATTAGACTGAGATGGGGGCAGACCGCAAGACGAGACGGAACCCGCCGGGGACGTCGAAGTCGTCGGGGAGCCAAATGAAGCGATACGCCGCGCGCGCGAACCAGGCATCAAGGAGCCACGAGCCGCCACGCAGCACACGATTATCAGTAGAATTAACACTCTCTCGTCCGTCTGCTTCATTATAGGGGTACGGTTTGTAGAGCGTGCTGGTCCACTCCCAGACGTTCCCTGCCAGGTCCAGCACACCATACGGGCTGGCGCCGCCGGGATAACTGCCCACAGGCGTTGTCGTCTTGATGCCGCTCTCGCTGGTGTTACAGCACGCCTGGTCGAACTGATCGCCCCATGGGTAAATCCGCCCATCGCTGCCACGCGCGGCTTTCTCCCATTCCGCTTCAGTGGGCAGGCACCAGGGCTGGCCGCTGCGTTCTGCCAGCCACTTCGCATAGGCCATCGCATCATGCCAACTGACGTTGACGACGGGATGGTCCAGCTTCGTCAATTGGTTCTTCCAGTCAGACGGTTCTTGTTGCCCGGCGCGCACGAAACAGGCATATTCGGCCACCGTCACGGGATAGCGCGCAATCTGATAGGCAGGGAGGGTGATGCTGTGTTGCGGCTTTTCATTGTCAGACGGTCGCGGGTCTCGTTTGGGGTCACTGCCCATCAGGAAGGGTCCAGCGGGCACCTCGCAGAGCGGCGGCACGATGTATTCCACTGGCTTGCCATTGACCGGCACACTCGCGCCGGTAAAGCCCAGGCTCGCCAGCCGTTGTGGGAAATGGTCTGGGGCTATTGGCGGCGCGGGTGGCGGCAACAGGACACGTCGCGCCTCTGCAACGATGGGGGTGTTGGGTGCAAGCCGCTCAGCGGCATCGAGCGACGTTTTCACCTCGTTGTCGTCATTCGCAACACGACGAGCCAGACGAGCGCGCGTTAACCACCAGTCAACTGTCGCATCGCGGCGGACGGTGAGCGTGCGGGCCAGCGCTAGCGCATCAGCTTCACGATTGAGATGAGTGAGGGCATCCAGCCGCAAAGAAAGCACAAGCGGATCGTCAGCGGCAGCAGCGGTGATGCGCGCCAGATCATCACAACGTTTGAGTACCTCTGTCCATTGTCCCTGCCGTGCTAAGACGGGGATATAGAGGCGTAATGCCTCGAGTCGTTCTGCTGGCTGCGTAGGCAAACCCAATGCTTGTTTGAGCAATGATGCTGCCGCAGCGTCATCCTGGAGCTTCACCAGGACCGTAGCCGTCAACAGCAACAGTTGTAGGTCATCACCCGTGCGCGCCACGGCTATGTCTAAGGCTCTGCGTGCGGCTGCATAGTCCCCTTGCTGATACTGCGCTTGCCCGAGCAGACGATACACTTCGATTGGGACGTTCTGTTCCGGCGAGGGAACTCGTGCTAGCAGGTAGTCCGCACTATCACTCACCTGTGACCAATCCTGGGCCAAGACCGCTGTGCGCATATGTTGCAACTGCTGCTCGATGAACGCCGCTTGGGGATTGGATGATGGGACTGGCGTTGTAGTCGTCCCAGCAGGAGGCGTGACCGTAGAAGTTGGTGGAGAGACGGCTCCCAGCCAGCGGTCAAGTTGGCGAATGAGTCGGTCCATATCAGTGCTAAAGTCTGGGTCAAAGCGCACCTGCGCGGCGTTGAATTCGATCAGTTCACGGATGGTCTCTGGCAACTCTTCCGCATGTGGCAACGTCGCATTGTCCACCAACACCGGAATGACGATCAACCCGTTGCGCAGGCCATGTTCCACTTCGATGCGCACAAAGTCGTTGGGGTCATCCAGCCGCCGCTGGCCGGTGGGAGTCGCCAGCGTCAGCCAGGAAGGGCCGATGATGACCAATTCCACCCGGCATTCGCCGAGCTTTTCGGCGAGATAGGTAGGAAACTTGACGCCATAGGGAATGTCGTCCACGTCCTTGAAGATGGCATCTCGGCCAAAGTGCGCTACCAGCCGCTCATAGAGACGGCCAGCGGTGGCCGCACTATCAGCGCGGCGGTAGGAAATGAAAATGCGTGGCGCTGTGTTGCCGGGCATAGCCATACTGACGAGTCTCCCGCGAACTCCAAAATAGAACACACCAGCAGAACTGAAATACAAAGATGCGCTCGCCTATTGTTGTGGCAGTATACCATGCGGTCGCGGCCTAAACAAGCAATCCAGGGAGAGCTATCGAGCGCTGCCTTCAGCCAGCGCGCAGCGTATCTCTGTACGTACTGTTTCGTCTTCGTCCTGCGCCAGCGCCTCCGTGAGCGCCGTGCGGGCCGCTATGCCGCCGATGCGCCCCAGTGCCCAGGCAGCGTGCCCGCGCACCAGCGGCTCCGCATCGTGGAGCGCGCCGATCAGCGCTGGCACAGCGACTGGATCACCGATGTTGCCGAGCGCGACACAAACGTTGCGCAACAGGCCACGCCGTTTGGCGCGCTTGATCGGGCTATGGCGGAAACGCTCGCGGAAACCCTCCTCATCCAGTGCCAGCAGCGGAATCAGCGCCGGACTGGAGCCGATGGAGGCGCGCGGCTGAAACTCCAGGCGTTGGCGCGTCGCGGCGGTCTCGGTCGCGGGTGTTGGGCTGTTCGCGGCACTGAAGTGCCGGCGCACAGTATTGGCAGCAATGAATTGCTGGTGCGAGCCTGTAGGCGAAGCCGGCCAGCCAGCAGCGCGCAGCCGTCTCTCGGCAACCTGGTTTACCGGGCAGACCTCCTGGCAGATGTCACAACCGAAGATGTGCGCGCCAATCAGTGGGCGCAGTTCCAGCGGGATACTGCCGCGCAGTTCGATGGTGAGATAAGAGATGCAGCGGCGGCTATCCAGCACATACGGCGCGACGAAGGCGTTGGTTGGGCAGGCGTGCAGGCAGATTTCACACTGTCCGCAGTTGGCGGCGGTTGGCGCATCCGGCTTCAGGTCCAGGCTCGTCACCACCTCTGAGAGAAAGACCCATGACCCCCACCCTTTGGTGAGAATATTGGTGTTCTTGCCGAACCAGCCGAGGCCGGAACGCTGGGCTATTGCGCGGTCTACCATGCGCCCGGTATCCACAAAGACGATGGTTTTCTCCTCGCCGGGGGCCGCAAAGCCGCGCATATACGCGGTCAGTTGGTCGAGCCGGGTACGAATCACCTCATGATAGTCGTCGCCCCAGGCGTAGCAGGAGACGCGCCCATGCGGATCGCCAGGCGTGGTGAGGTCGCGCGGGACATCGGTGAGATAGAAGGTGCCGAGTGACAGCACCGAGCGCGCATTGGGCAGCAGCGCCCGTGGATTGCACGAGACCTCGGCGCGGGCGGCAGTGAACCAATCCATCCCCTGAAAGTAGCCTGCGGCGATACGCTCCTTCAGGCTGGATTCAGTCTCCGGCAGCGCGTCTGCCGTCGTGACACGCGCTAGGTCGAACCCCAACGTGAGGGCGTAGTCTTTGATTTGCTCGGTGATTTCTTGGTTTGGTGACATCTGTATCTCGCAAGGAATCCTATCCAGGTTGAACTGGGTCAGAGAATTGCGGGCATATCGGAGATCATGATACAACGCCGGAGTACACCATCTTTGGATTTTCGTACCAATCACGTTGCGTTCGCGGCGTGATACGGCTTATACTGCGCCCAATGGACAATGAAGTCGTAACGCGCCAGCGCCAGCATGAGACGATGACAACGATGGGCGGTAGGGGGTATCCGATGGCGATGAATGATTCGAAACGTCGGGCGGAGTTGACACAGCTTGTGGAGCGCCGCCGCCGCGAATTGAGCGAGCGCCCGGACATCAGCCAGACGATGCGCAAGCTCTCGCAATCCAGCAGCCGCAACCCGATTCTTCCCCAGCCACAGAAACGCTCGACCGTCCGCACACTAATTTTCACCGGCATCGCGGTGTTTGTGATGCTGGTCTGTATCATGGGTACTGTCGCGGTGGTCTGGGCAAACTCCGTCGTGCAGACGGGCTTCTCCGACCCGCAGACGACCGTGCAGCAGTTCTACGGCGCGCTGCATCAGCAAAACTATTCTCAGGCGTATGGCTATTTTTCCAGCAATGCGAAGGCGCACCTCACGGAAGATGCATTTGCGGAGCAGTATGGTGGCTATGACCGCATAGATGGCATCGTCCAGAGCTATCCCATCCAGAGCAGCGTGGTCAATGGCAACTCAGCCGATGTCACGGTGCTGGTGAGCAGGCGCGGCGACGATGGCACGGCGCAGATACAGACGCTACACCTCATCAAGTCCGGTGGCACCTGGTACATTGATAGCATCAAGCTAGGGAATGTCGTTCCCATCTCCTCGACAACTCCGGCATCCTGACGGTTTCGCTGCTCTCTGGCTGGATATGCTGGTCATTCAGTGGCCATCAGACGCAGCGCGCGCATGATGAGGTCTTCCAGATTGTCGCCGCTGTCCGTGGGGAGATTACGCACAGCAGCGGTCGCCTGCGCCGGCGTGTAGCCGAGGCCCGTCAGGGCGTCTACCACCTGCGCGCGCATATTGCCAGTGTTCGCGCCAACAGTGGCGCCCACAGTAACGCCGGTCAGCCCCAGCTTCTCGAAGCGCGGACGCAGTTCCAGCACCAGCCGCGCGGCCAGCTTCTTGCCGACGCCCGGCGCCATCGTCAGCCGCACCACATCCTCGTTTAGCACAGCCTCGCGCAGTCCCTCAGAGGAGAGGCCGGAGAGCAGCGCCAACCCAATGCGCGGTCCCACGCCGCCAACGGCCAGCAGTTGCTCGAAGGTTTCGCGGTCATCCACAGTGGCAAAGCCAAAGAGCGTGATCGCGTCCTCACGGACGTGGAGCAGCGTATGCAGATGCACCTCTTCGCCAACATTCAGCTTGCTGAGGGTGGTCAGCGGCGCCAATACACGCAGGGTCACACCGCCGACCGTCACCAGCGCACTATCAATCGTCTTGCCTTCGAGGATGCCACGTACCGCCGCAATCATGGATGCGACTCCTTTATGTAATGGGTGATGTGGATAGCAGGAATATCTACAAAACAATTCTTCTAAATGGGCGGGAAAGCGGAAAACAACAGGGATTGCGTGTCATGCTCAATCACTGCATAGAGTGCGTGATGGGGCTTCAGCGCAATCCCGACAGATGCGAGGTATGCAGGTGGCAGATGGCAATGGCTGCCGCGTCCGCCGCATCATCAGGGCGCAGCAGACCGGGCAGGCCCAACAGCACGCGCACCATCTCGCCTACCTGCTCTTTCGTCGCCAACCCATAGCCGTGCACCGCCTGCTTGACGTGCATCGGTTTGTACTCGTGGACGCTCAGGCCAGACTCCGCGGCTACGAGCAACGCCACGCCACGCGCCTGCCCCACGCTGATGACCGTCGTGGTGTTCTTGGCAAAGAACAATTCTTCAACCGCCATCTCGCTGGGTTGGTACGTTTTGACGATCTGCGAAAGCTCCTGAAAAAGCTGGAGCAGACGTTGTGGCATGGCGAGTGTTTTGGGCGTTTCGACCACGCCGCCAACGATCAGGGTGAGCTTGCCGCGCTGCTCTTCCACCACAGCGTAACCGAGCCGCGCGGTGCCGGGGTCTATGCCCAGCGTGCGGCGCGCGGCTGGCTGGCGTGGTCGCGCCGTCGTGGCGCTGCCAGTCGCCTGCTGTGCCGTGTTTTCAGCGTGTTCAGGATGTTCAGTTGTCGTGAGGTGGTCAGCCGGCGTATTTTTCGGCGATTTCATCCGCAATCTCGGCGTTGGTGTAGACGTTCTGGACATCATCCAGGTCTTCGAGCCGATCTATCAGCCGCAACGTCTGCAAGCCCTCTTTCTCGGCCAGATCAATCTTGGTCTTGGGCACCAGCGTGCTTTCAGCGCGCGTAATCGTGTATTTCTTCGCTTCGAGCGCCGTGCGCACGGTATCGAGGTCCGCCGGAGCCGTGTAGATGGTGAGTTCTTCGTCGCCGTCGTTGTAGGCGTCCACATCTTCGGCGCCCGCGTCAATCGCTTCGAGCGTCAGTTCATCGGGATCATGGCCATCGAGCGAGACGCCGATGATGCCGCGCTGCTCGAAGATCCAGTCCACGCAACCGACCTCACCCAGATTGCCGGCGTTCTTATTGAAGACATTGCGGATTTCGGCGGCAGTGCGGTTGCGGTTATCCGTCATCACCTGCACCATGATGGCCGCGCCACCCGGCGCATAACCTTCGTAGGTGATCTCTTCGAGGTTGGCGCCTTCGCCGCCGCCGCTGGCGCGCTTGATGGTGCGCTCGATGTTTTCCATCGGCATGTTGGCCTCACGCGCCCGCTGCACCGCCATACGTAGGCGGAAGTTAGCATCAGGGTCAGGCCCACCACCTTCGCGTACCGCTACCACGATCTCACGGCCAAGTCGCGTAAAAAGCTGGCCGCGTTTACTGTCGTTTACGCCTTTCTGGCGCCGAATTTGATGCCATTTTGAGTGACCTGACATCGCCTATCGCCCCCTTGTGGTGTATTTGCCTGTTTTCCTGATTGTCCTTGCACGTTCCACACCGCGCTTAGCGCGTTCGAGCTTATGTGCTGGTTTCTGCGCTGCTTATGGCGTGCATAGCATAGAGAACGTGTAGGGCATGTATCAAACGCCGCGCCGCCAGTGGGACAGCGCGCCCGCGTCGTCTATTGTATCACTTGCAGGGGCTATTCCGCTGCCAGCACAAAATCGAGCAGCGTTGCCAGCGCCAGATAAGCGTCATCCGGCGTGTCCTTTGGCGTGTCCTTTGTTGGGGATGCGTGCGCTCCTGCTGCCTCGCGCAGCGCCACATGGGCAATTGCTCCTTGCTCGCGCAGCGTCGTGCGAACGCGCGCCCGCGCGCCGGTGCGGTCGAGAATCGCCAGCACCTCGGCAATCTCCGTCTCTGAGGCTGCGTCATCCGTGGCATAGATGCGTTCCAGCGTGGCGCGATCAGCGGCGGCGGCGGTTTCCAGCGCATGAATCACCGGCAGGCTCATCTTCTTGCGGCGCAGGTCGCCCGCCGCCGTTTTGCCCAACCATTCCGCCTCCCAAACGCCCAGCAAATCGTCGCGCAACTGGAAGGCGATACCAAGCGCACGGCCAAAGCTGGCGAGATGCTGATGCAAGGCGATATCGTCCGGAGCAGCCAGCAGCGCGCCGAACCCGGTGGCACAGGCCATCAACGCGGCGGTTTTGCGGCCTATCATTTCCAGATACATCGGAACGGTAATCTCGCGCCAGCCTTCATAGCGCATATCGAGGTATTGTCCTTCGCAGAGTTCCAGACAGGTGCGATCCAGCAGAGATGCCAACTGTACGATGATACGCGCGTCAATACCGGCGTCAGCCAGTTGCCAGAGGCCCATACGCGCCAGCGAAAAGAGGCCGTCGCCGGTGTTAATGGCCTGCGAGACGCCCCAGAGCTTCCAGAGCGTCGGGTAATGGTGGCGTTCCTCGTCGCCATCTTCGATGTCGTCATGAATCAACGAGAAGTTGTGAACCAGTTCGATGCAGACCGCCGCCGGAACAATGCGCCGCAGCAAATCGGCGCGCGCTGCGGCGTCAAGTCCGGCGTGGCCGGCGGCCAGATCACACGAAAACAACACGAGCGCCGGGCGAAGGAGTTTGCCGGTGTGAGCAGTGGCCGGAGTGGTTGGGGTAAGGTCGGGCAGACGCCAGCCGAGATGATACTCGATCTGCGCATAGAAATCATCGAGCAGTCCGGCAACGGCATCTGCTCGCGGGATAGCCGCACCGGCTCGCTGCACTGCGTCGCGCAGGCCATCGCGCAGGAGGTCGCGATAGCGCGCCAGCACCATATCAATAGTCATCGCCGTCGCGCGCTCACTGCTCGATGCCATATCCGTTGATTCGCCCGTGACCACCTGAAACACTCCTGAAAAATTGACTTCGCGGCACTTCAGTGCTACGAACTTTGACGATCTTCCCGCTTATCCATGCTGCAAAAGAATGAATAGCGCGATAGTGACGACCGCTACTACAGCGGCGGCGACACGCCCGGCGCCGCGCAGACCGCCAAAACGACGCACCGGCGCGCAGGCGTCGCAGTAGCGCACGATGTGGTGATACCGCTGGCTGCGCAGGCTGTCTTTGACGAGTTCCACCCGCTCCTCATGCACGCGCGTGTGCAGTGTATCGCAAATATAGCGCCCACAGCCGCGACATGTCCCTTCATCAATATAGTGCGCAAAGCGTGTGGTGGACCACTGCTGAGGCTGCACGGAAACGCCACAAACGTAGCAGAGGCGCTGATTTGCCTGGGTGACGAGGTTCGTCGCGCACGGCTCATGCTCCGCGCAGCCAAAGTGGTCGGGGCAGAGATTCTTGTGGCAGCCAGGACAACGCCCCGCCGATTCGAGACCACACTCCGCGCACGATGGTATCGGGTAGACACTGGCCTGTGACATGCAACACGCTCCCCGCTGCTGATACACCTTCACGCCTTCAGACGAGTATACCAGTGCGGTCCGTGGCGGTCAATCGGAATGACCAACCACCTCACGGGCGGCAATGTCGTTGCGCCAGCGCATGCCGTCGAAGTGGATGCGCGCGATGTTGGCATAGGCATGCGCGCGGGCGGACGCCATATCATTGCCACGCGCCACCACCGTCAACACCCGTCCGCCAGCGGTGACGAGTTGGCCATCGCCGGTGCGTTGCGTACCGGCATGGAAGACCAGGACATCAGCATCGAGCGTATCGAGGCCAGTGATCGGCTTGCCCTTCTCGAATGGGCCAGGATAGCCAGCGGAAGCAGCGACGACGCCACAGGTAACGCTGCTGGACCACGTTGGCGCTGGCATAGCAGCAAGTCTGCCCTCGGCAGTCGCCAGCAGCAGCGCCAGCAGATCACCTTCATCGCCATCAAGGCGCGGCAGCACCACCTGTGTCTCCGGATCGCCAAAGCGCGCATTGAACTCGATGACCTGCGGTCCGGCGGAGGTCAGCATCAGGCCGGCGTAGAGCAGCCCACGAAACGGCGCGCCCGCCGTCGCCAGCGCCCGCATGGTAGGGCGTAGGATGCGCGATTCGATCTCCGCCAGCAGGTCCCGCGTGGCGAATCCCGGCGGCGAATACGCGCCCATGCCGCCAGTATTCGGCCCCTCATCGCCGTCGAGCGCGCGCTTGTAGTCGCAGGCTGGCGCCAGCGGATAGACAGTTGCGCCGTCGGTGAGCGCGAAGAGCGAGAGTTCCGGCCCTTCGAGATACTCTTCGAGCAAGACACTGTTGCCCGCCGCGCCAAGCGTCTGTCGCACCATTATATCTTCGAGCGCCTGGCGCGCCGTCTCGGCATCGTGCGCAATCACCACGCCTTTGCCAGCCGCCAACCCATCCGCCTTGATGACAACGGGAAATGCGCCCTTCGTCTCACGCTCCCTGAGCGCCGCCTCTGCTGCTGCATAGTCCGTAAATCGGGTTGCCTGGGCAGTGGGGATGCCGTTATCCAGCAGCAGTTGCTTGGCCCAGGCTTTGCTGCTTTCGATGCGCGCCGCCGCCGCCGTCGGTCCGAATACCTTTAGCCCGTGCGCCGCAAAGATATCCACGATCCCGCCGCCCAGCGGATCATCCGGGCCAATGATCGTGAGGTCTATGGCGTGTCCGGCGGCCCACTCGGCGCAGGCAGCAAACTCCATCGGGTTCAGCGGCACGTTTGTGGCAAGCTGCGCCGTGCCGCCGTTACCGGGCGCACAGTACAGTGCCGTCAGCAGCGGCGATCTGCTCACCGCCCAGCAGAGCGCATGTTCGCGGGCGCCGCCGCCAATCACCAGGACACGCATGTCGCTATTCCTCTCGATCAACGTTCGCAACTACCAACAACTACCACGCCGGATGGCGCATCAGCGCGGGCGGTTGCATCATCGGCAGATAGTGGAAGGCTTCGGCATATTCGACGCCAGCCACCAGACCGGCCTGGCGGGCGCGCGTGCGAATCCGCTCCTCCAGCCCCTCGGTGCGTATCTGGCTCGCATGGCAGCGTAACGCTTCGATCTTCTGGTCTATCGTGCTGGTGATGTCAACGTAATAGTTTGGGTCGTCGGTCGCAAAGAAATAGACGTTGTGGACGCGATGCTCACGCAATTCATCGCTGAGCTGTTCGGGGTAATACATATGGTCGCGGGCGGCGGCGACGGCATCGAGCGCCGTCTGTCCCACGGCGCGGTGATCGGGATGAATCTGATAGCGTTGCCACGGGTCGAAGGTGAGAACGACATCCGGGCGTCCCTGACGAATGACCAGCGCCAGTTCGCGGCGGAATGGGAGGTTGACCTCAACCTCGCCGTCCGGGTGGCGCAGGAACGTTACTTCTTCGATGCCCAGCACATGCGCCGCCGCCAATTGCTCTGCTTCGCGCGTCTCGGCCAGTTGTGCTGGGGTGGCGCTATAGTCGTCGCTCCCCTTGTCGCCACTGGTGGCCAGCACATACTGGGCACGGTAGCCACTGGCGACGAAACGCGCAATAGCGCCGGAACAGAGAAAGTCGGCGTCGTCGGGATGGGCAAAAATGGCCATGACGCGCGGACGGGTATCATGTTCGTCTGATGCAGCCATATGGTGATGGAATCCTCCACTGTCTGTAGTCGCGTTTATTGTTTAGCGCATGCGCCTGTTGCACACTGCTGTGGCTGTACTGTATGAAGCCACTCTCGCAGCATATCACACCTCTTTGTGTAGGAAGGTCATGGCTGCAATTCTCATGATTGAGTGATACACTGGCCGAGAGTCCCATTCGCAGGCACTATCGAGTTATCGAGTTATTTAAGAGCAACTGAGGAGTCGTCGCTATGCCGCTGGCTGGCAATCTGCGCCAATACGCGCTGACCGATGTATTACGGATGATCGAACATGGACAGCGCAGCGGCGCGTTGACGCTTGCGCGCGGCAACCGGCAGGCAATTGTCTACTTTTCCGGTGGGCAATGGCTGCTGGCAGAGCGCGTGGGCGCAACGGCGTCGCTGGCGCACCAGCTTGCGGCGGCAGGCTACATCAGCCCCGAGCAATTCGAGGCAGTGCTGGGCATGCCATTCGGCCAGGCGGCGGCAATCCCGGATATGCAGATGGTGCGTGCGCTCATCAACGCGCGGCTGCTGAGCCAGGAGCAATTACGCGCTTTCACCCAGCAAGACGCCGTGGCGCTGCTGACGGTGTTGCTCTCCTGGCCGGATGGCGATTTCATCTTCGAGGATGAGGTGCGCTTGCCACCGGGTCGTGTGGCGCTCCCGCTGCCGGTTTCGTCGCTGGTGACGCAGGCGCTTCAGCAGGTGCGCGTGACGATGCCGCCGCGCGAAGTGACGCCGCTCGCGCCGGAAATGGTAATCGAGTTTGCCGATGTGGACCCTGATTCCGGCATGGCTATCCAACTGACGCGCGAACAGTGGCGATTCCTGACGGCGGTGGATGGCACCTCACCATTATGGTCCATCATCCAAACGCTGAACGCGCCAGAACCGGCGATTCTGCGGCTGGCGGCGGAGCTAGTCGCCAGCGGCGTGCTGACGATCTCCAAACGCGCCGCGCAGATATAGACTTCGCGGCAATAAATTGCCGGCGCACACTGGTAAGCGGCTAAAGCCGGAAAACCACAGCGCACGGCTGCAGCCATTCCACACGTGCCCCGGCACTTCAGTGCCGAGATCAGGTGGAATCACTCATTGCCCCAGGGCATCGCATCGTTGAGCAGGAGCGCCTGGGCATGGTCGCCAGTCCGGATGACGCCTTCGCCCTCCATGACGATCAGCAAAGCAGTTGCGCCGCGCAGCGACGAGATGATGTGCGACCCCTGTGCGCCAGTCGTGCCGGAAACCAATGTGCCCCCGCGCGAGGTCAGGCGCGTCCGCACAAACTGGCGCCGCTCGGCGCGCTCGATATCTTCACCCTCGTACACCACCTCAACGGTGGGCCGCTCTATCTGGCGGCAACCGAGCATCTTACGAATCGCTGGGCGCCCAAATAGCTCAAAGGTGACGGCGGCGGAGACCGGATTGCCCGGCAGACCGAGCAGCGGCGTTGCGCCGAGCAATCCGAAGGCGAGCGGCTTCCCTGGACGCATCCGCACGCGCCAGAAGTCAATGCTGCCCTGCTCGCTGAGAATCTGCTTGACCAGATCATAGTCGCCCACCGAGACACCACCGGAGGAGAGAACCAAATCAGCGCTGGCGGCCTGCTGGAGTTTGGCGCGTATCTCCTCGGTCCGGTCACGCGCGATGCCCAGCAACACCGGCTCAGCGCCCGCACGCGCCACCGCCGCCGCAAGATAGGGCGCATTGCTCTCGCGGATTTGTCCGGGGCCAGGATGTTCGCCAAGCGGCGCGAGTTCATCGCCGGTGGAGAGAATGGCGACTCGTGGGCGGCGCGTCACCGGGACGGGATGCACACCCAACGCCGCCAGCAATGCAATCTCCGCCGGGCCAAGCTCCGTGCCCTGCGGGGCCAGCAGATCACCTACGCGCACATCATCACCGACCGGGCGAATATTGGTGCCAGCGGGCGCTTCGGCCAGCAGCGAAACAATGCCATCCGCCACTTCGGTTCGCTCTTGCTCCAACACCGCGTCCGCGCCATCGGGGATGGCGGCGCCCGTCAGGATGCGCACCGCCTCACCAGCGCCGACCCGCCCGGCATAGACCCGGCCCGCTGGCACTTCGCCAGCGAGGCGCAGGCGAACGGGCGAAGTTGGCGAAGCGCCAAGCGTATCTACCGAGCGCACGGCGTAGCCATCCATCGCCGTGTTTGCAAAGGAGGGCAGCGGTTCACCAGCGACGGCATCGCGCGCCAGGATACGCCCCAGCGCGCCGGTCAACGGAATATCTTCAGCGGATAGTGTGGTGATATGGGAGAGGATGCGCTCACGGGCTTCTTCGACGCTCAGCATGATGGTATCGCCTCCCTGCCGGTATAGGCTGGTTCTTGGGTGGTACTGGTGGAGTATCCAGCATACAGACATGTGCGCGTGTAGAACAGTGTTACCCTAAACTGTACCACAGGCGCTCATGAGCCTCGTAAGTGGGGTCAATGGACACTCAACGGACATTCAATGGACATTGCTGGCGTCATAGAGCGCGAAGTCGGTGAAAACGGCCTCCGCGCCATCCTCAAAGACCATCAACCCGCTGCCACCAGCGGTCTGGATATCGCTATTCGACAGCCCAACCATTGTGATGAACTGGCCGTTGGCAAAGAAGAGCGCCCGCTGGTTACTGCCGGACCCAATTGCCAGCACCGCCAGCGCATTGGTCTGATTGAGGCCCGTCTTGATGGCATTGGCATAGCCGCCAGTGACGAAGACCCAGGTTGGATTGCGGTTTCCCTGGTGTTCCCAGACGGCATAGCGCCCCTCGATGGAAACCAGATAGCAATAGTAATCCTCGCTGCCATCACTATTCTGGCTGACAAAGAAACGCAGGCCAGCGAAATCGCCCACCTGCCCGTTGACCAGGCGGACATTGACCTGCGCCACCAGATTGGTGAGGTTGGTCTGGCCAGATGGCGTATCGGCGCCAACCGTCGTCGTCGAGGAGAGCGTGGAAATATGAAAGCCGCCACCAGCGAAATACAGCGTCTTGCCGTCGGTGGTCCAGTTATGCGTATTGCTGGCGAGGCCATCGGAAAACACCGGCTGGTGCCCGGTTGCCGTATGGAGTTCGTTTGTGGCGGCTCTGGCCTCAGCCTGCTCGGTGGCGTTGGGCGTTGGAATGAACGGCGTATTGGTCTGCGACGAGGGAGCGCCCAGCGTGATATGCGGCAAGAACGCCGACGAACCGAACGCCTGGCTAGCGACCACGCAGGTGGTAATGCTCAAGAGCAGCGCAATGCAGGCGATGACGGCCAGCCGCTTATTGATCTTTGGCGACGGGTCCGGGATGCCGCCGGGAGGCAGCGGATGCGCCGAACCACCGCCCGCCGCGCCCGTCATATCTAGCAGATTGACGCCCTGCACGCTGGAAACGTTGCCGCCAGCGGCGGATTCGCCAGCGCCGGAGAGCATGCCAAATTGCTGCGTGACATTGGTTGCGCCCTGCACTGCCAGCGCCTCATGCAGCGCCTGAGCAAAGGCATTCAGCGAGGGGAAACGCTGCGCCGGGTCTTTCGCCAGCGCCCGCAGCAGCGCCTCATCGGCGGCGGGCGACAATGCCGTATTGAATCGCGAAGGGACCTCGACCGGCTGCTGATTGATCTGTTGCAGCAGCGCGGGGCCATCTCCGACAACCGGCGGTTCACCCGTCAGCAGCAGATAAGCGAGCGCCGCCAGACCGTATTGATCGCTCGCCGGTGTTGCCGCGCCGGTCAACTGTTCCGGCGCGGCGAAGAGCAACTGCGTGGCTGCCCAGGAGGTCTGTTCGTTGGGAGCAGTGGCGCGGGCGAGAATCGCCGCCGCTGCGCCGGTGAGAACCGATTGGCCGAAGTCACCGATAGCGGCCAGCGGGCGGCCACTTGGCGAGGTGCGCACGAAAATATTGTTGGGCTTCAGGTCGCCATGCGCCAGCCCAATCGCATGCGCGGCTTCGAGCGCGGCGGCCACCTGCGAGACCAACCGCGCCACGATGGCGGTGCCCAGTGGAAGGGGTAGTTTGCGCTGACCAGCGGCGTTCTTTGCCTGCAAATTGTCGCCCAGCGAGCCGCCAGGAGCATGGGCCATGACAATTGCCAACCGGCCACTATCCTGCACGATTTCATGGAAGGGAATGATATGCGGCTGCTGCAAACGACCGGCGGCCTGCGCTTCGCGGGCGATATTCTGCGCGGTCGGGTCACTGGCCGAGCCGGAGATGAGTTTCACGGCCACCTGCTGCGGGCGGCCATCTGCGCCGGATGGTCCCTCCGCCAGGTAAACCTCACCAGCGCCGCCACCACCCAGGCGTCGTACCAGGCGGTATGATCCGAGCGTGCTGCCTTCCTGTCCTGCCACAAGCGTCCCCCTCACTCACCGGTAACGCCGGCTCTGCGCCTCACTGCACAGCCCGCTGCGCCGCCGCTTGCACAGCAACGAGTATAAAAATGGCATCGTGGATGTGTCAAGCACGGTGTGCCTTTGGGTTAGGGCAGAATTTGCTATACTATACGGAAGCGCCAGCATGTGCATGACATGCAGCGCCGCCATTCACCCTCATTGTCGAGCAGGAGTACGTTGTGGAACTCGCTTTGCGCCTCCAACAGTTGCCGCCCTATCATTTCGCCGAATATGGCCGGAAGATTGCCGAGAAACGCGCCGCCGGTGTGGATGTCATCAGCTTCTCAATGGGCGACCCAGACCTGCCCACGCCACCGGAAGTCCTCGACGCGCTGGATACCGCTGCCCGCGAGCAGGCCAACCAACGCTATCCGGAGTATGCTGGCATGCCAGAGTTTCGCGCGGCGACGGCGGCGTGGTTTGTCCGGCGCTTCGGCGTGGAACTCGATCCCGCGCGTGAGGTGTTGCCACTGATCGGCTCGAAGGAAGGGCTGGCGCATCTGCCGCTGGCGGTGATGAATGAGGGCGATGTGGCGCTGATGCCGGACCCGCAGTATCCGGTCTATCCGACGGCGGTGGCGCTGGCCGGCGGGATATGCCATTACTTGCCGCTGGACGAGGAACACGGCTGGCTGCCGGACTTCGCGGCGATTCCAGCGGACGTGCTGGCGCGCACGAAGACACTCTGGCTCAACCATCCCAATAATCCAACCGGCGCCTGCGCTCCACTCGCCTTCTTCGAGGAGGCGGTGCGTTTCGCCAGAGCGCATGACATCCTGCTGGTTCACGATATGGCCTACGCAGAAGTGACGTTTGATGGCTACAAGCCGCAGAGCATCCTCGAAGTTCCGGGCGCGAAAGAGGTCGCCGTTGAGTTTCACTCGCTCTCGAAGGCGTATAACATGGCTGGGTTCCGCATCGGCATGCTGGTTGGCAATGCGGGAATCGTGGAGGGCATGACGCGCCTCAAGAGCAACCTCGACACGGGCATCTTCCGCCCGATCCAGATCGCCGCGATGCGTGCGCTGGCGCTGCCGGATGAATGGTTGGCCGCGCGTAACGCCATCTACCAGCGTAGGCGCGACCGCCTGATCGCCGCCTGCCATGGCATCGGTCTGGAGGCGCAGACGCCACAGGCGGGACTCTATCTCTGGGCGCGCATCCCCGCCGGACAGACCTCTGCACAGTTTACGCTAGACCTGCTGGACCGCACCGGCATTGCGCTGACGCCCGGGACCAACTTCGGCGCAGGCGGCGAGGGTTATGTGCGCATCACGCTGACGGTGCCCGATGACCGCATAGACGAAGCGGTGGCGCGGATGGCGACGGCGGTGGCGCACTCGTAGAGTGTGCGCTACCTTCTATGCGCTGCGGTCGTAGCGGCGTCGCAACTCATCGCGCGACATCCACACCTCCACCGGCTCGGTGCCATAGGTGGTTCCCTGGTTCAGTCGCTGGCGACCACGCGGATTATAGAGGACGAGCAATCCCATCATAAAAAGGCCATCCAGCCAGGCGCGCAGGCTCTTTGGCCGCGTGCGCAGGGTGAAGCCCAGGCGTGGCGCCGCCCGGCTGAGCAGCGTATAACCATAGAAGGCGTGTACGTCACTGGGGAAGTCTGGCGCGTGGGTCCAGCGGGCCAGCGCGCGCAGATCGCCCATCAGCATGCGCAACAATTGCCAACTGCTCGACTGCGCCGCCGCCTGGCTCATGCCGGCGTTGTGGATGTGTAGCTCGACGATATGGTCGCCGCGCCTGATCGCCGTGCCGTCCGGCAGGGTAATCGGGCGGCCCTTGAAGCGAATGAACTGGACTTGCAGCAGATCATAGGGTGCGGCAGGAATGGGCTGCTCTGGATGCACCACGCGGTTGACCCACTCCCAGAACGGCCAGAAAAGCAGGAAGCCGCGCGCATGCCCGGCGCGTGTCTGGAGCGCCAGCCGCCAGCCGAAACGCACATGACGCTCTGGATGCTCTGGATGCTCATGGTATTCGTTGTGTGGCGCAGCAGGTGGAGCGACATCGGTGATGTCGGTGGATGAGAGCGGCTTCGCTGCGGGTGGTATCGGCGGCGTGGGCAGGTTGGGCGTGCGGAACTCATTACGCACGAGCAAGATGCAGACTGCGCCCGCCAGCAGCAGCGCAACGGCAATTACGAAAACGAGGCGATAGCCCAGCGTCGTTTGGCCGAAATAGCCAGCGATATTGAGGATGACCGCGCCGATGAATGGCGCAATGATCGCCGGTAGCGTGGTGGCGATGCTCCAGATGCCCATATCTTTGCCAAAGGCATCTGGCGAGGGCAGAACATCAATCGCCAGCGCCCAGTCCACACTGTAATACGCGCCGAGGCCAACGCCGAAGAGCAGCCCCATTGGCCAGAGCGGCGCGCCCGGCGGCAGCACGACGAAAGCCAGCGACGCCAGCGACATACAGATGGTGGCGGCGCAGACCAGCGGCACCCGCCCTATGCGCGCCCGCAGCCGGTCCGAGAGGATGCCAAGAATGAAGGCGCTGGTGGTTGCGCCGCCCAACGCCAGCACCGCCAGCGCCGCCGCCTCCTGCACGAAGTTCGGCACCTGCGCGACGTTGGCAAAGTAATATTCGATGAAGGTCATGAAAAAGCTGATGCCCAGCATCACCAGCGTGCGTGTGAGGAAAACGAGCGTGAAGTTGCGCTGCTGCCAGGGTGTCGTCCAGAGGGCAAACCAGGAGCGGAGGCGCTCACGCACTGTGTCACTGGCGGAGCGCGCAGGTCCGGCCCCCGCCAGCGCCAGTTCTTCATAGGGCGTCTCATGCACCCAGACCACGGTAATGAATGCGCCGATGCCCAGGACGAGCGCGGTGAACACATAATAGAGCGCTGCGCCGGTGTGGATGGCGGAGACAGAGAGCGCCGCCGAACTCAGCGATCCCAGCAGCACGGCAGCCAGCCCGAAGCTGGCGGCATTGCCGAGGATGGTCATCAGGCCCATATAGCCGGACGCTTCGCCGCGCTGCGCTTCGGGAACGAGGTCCGGCAGCATGCCCTGATAGCCCGCCGTGCAGACGTTGTTGCCAATCTCAAACAGTAGCAGTCCAATAAGCAAAAAGACCAGATTATGAGGCGTTGCCAGCACCCATGCGCCAAGAATAGCGACGATGGTGCCCAGGATGATGTAGGGTCTGCGGCGACCGAGCGAGCCGGTCGTGCGGTCGGAGAGCGCGCCGGCCAGCGGGGGGATGAAGAGCGAGATCAGACCGCCAAGCGCGGAGAGCCACCCAAGAATAGCCGCCTGTTGCGCATCGCCAACCTTGCTGGAACTGACGAACGGAACGATTTGCAGCGGCAGCACGATGACCAGGAGCGCCGCCGATTGAAAGTTCAGGGCGAACCACAGCACACTCAGCGTCATCTGTTGTCTGGTAGTAAGCGGGCCGGCCTCCTCTCTCTGGATATCCGTCTGATCGGGGAGATGGTGGACGTTCATCGGCGCCTCCACTCATGCGCGTGACGAGTACTAGCAGATGACTAGCGGATGACTAGCGGATGTTCAACAAGCATGAACTCCTACCACTCATTGTACGCCACACCTCCTAGCGCGCGCCGTTGGACGCACCTCATATGCTCGTGAGCGCATGGCAATCGAAGTTCATCCACAAACCCAGCATACTGTGCGCCAATTCGCCCAGCCGGTATTACGAGAATTCCTCAATTTGTCCAGCGCGATGCTCTGCCAGCGCTTCATCGGCCAGTTGCGCCAGCGCATCAGCGGAGGCGGCAAAGGCTTCATCCCAGCGTCGCTCAGAGGCCAATTCCTGTAGCAACCATTGCGCAAACGCCTCTTGCTCCTCTTCAGGCAGTTTGGCGGCTTCAGCAAATGCTTTCTCTAGTAGTGGGATCATATATCTTCCTCCATTGACTGTGCTATTGCTGGAAGCAGTGTAGCATATCCACTAGCATCTCGTCAGAGCATATTGCAGACAACGGCACTCAGCAGAGCTAGGGCATCATGGCACGACAACGTTGCTCATGGCGGGTGGTATCGGTAGGCCGCTTTCGAGCGATGAGGGTGAAAGCCACTTGTTCTGGAGCGCGAACCACCAATTGTTCGCAACAGAAAACACCATGCTGCGACTGCATTTGCGAAAGCAGACAGCATAGGAGCACCGGTAATGGTTTACTTTAATACGAAATATTTGGCAACAGGCCGCGACACCACCGCTCAACATGAGTTGCAGCAGCATGTCACACGTGTGACGGAAAATGTCACACTTTGTGGGGGGGCCGCCAGCGTGTCGCCTTCGAGGCCCTCCAGGTAGTCGCCGCAGCAATACATTCTTCATTGCACATCCAAGAGCACGCCTGCGAAGTGATAGAAGTGACGCCTTGGTGCTTCACTTGTCGAGGAGCCAAGCCACGTCAGACAGCAGTTGTACCTGTAAGCGTACTCCGTTACTGATGTGATATCGCCTCGTCATATTAATGACGAGTGGCGCTTCAGGCACACTAGAAGTATGTAACTGCTGGTTATTCGCTGCTATTTTTTCTTGTTCATGTGCTCGAAGTGCAGAGGGAGTGACCTCATGCAGTGGGACTCGGATCCCAGCCGAATAACGATCAGCACACAACCCACCCTCAAGCTACCAAGCGTCCAATCATCGCATAATGCCAAGACCTCAACAAACACAACCGATGGCATCGGGACTGAGCCTGCGGCGTCCTGGCGTACTGTTCTCGATTCGTGGTCGCTGCCCATCTATGTGATTCTCTTTCTCCTCATCTACGCGCCGTGCGTCATTACGCAGTATGCGTCTGCCGATGATTACTCATATGTTTCGAGCTACTTGTTCGGTTCAAAAGGGCTATTTTCAAACAGGACATTTTGGGATATCACGTCTGATGGCAGGCCCATCTATGCACTGATGGTGCAGGCCTCAATTGGCATTCAGCCTGATTTCGGTAGTCTCCGCCTGGTGCGTACTGCGGGCATTATCGGCATCGGGCTTCTCGCATGGCTGGTCTATCGCACACTCCGTGCGGCCAAACTGGACGCGCACCTTGCGTTCTGCATCCCGGTGGTGATCTGTACGCTACCACCGCTGCAGCTCTTCGCCGCCTGGGCGACCACGTCCTATTTCGCCTTTGGCTGTGTCCTGGGGGGTCTGGCGGCGATAACACTCGAGCACCTGTGGGTGACCAAGCAAGTCGGGTGGCGTCGCCTGTCCATCGTCGTCGCTGCAGTGGCCCTCCAAACAATCGCGACGGCTATCTATCAACCCGCGGCGATGACGTTCTGGGTGTTCGCCGCCGTGTATCTGCTCGTGCGACAGAATACAGTACGTGATCTGCCTCTGCGGTTCGCATTGCAGCTTGCGGTCGTCGTCGCTGGGCTCGCGTTGGATTATGTGTTTATGAAGCTGCTGCCTCTCATCCATGCGACGGCCGTGCCAGCAGCGGACACAGGATTTACCACGCATCCTTTGGAAAAGGCGCAGCTCTTTATTCACATACAAATGGCCGATGCGCTCAATCTGTGGTCGCTCGAGCCATCACATGTACGTGCTGCCATCATTGCCTTCTTGATCATTGGCGGTCTCCTACTCTTTTTCAAGGGCTCGTGGCAGGAGCGCATCATCAGGCTGATGCTGGCCATCGTGTTGCTTCCACTGGCCTACCTTCCTGACCTCGTCGTTGCCGCGAATGAATACAGTTTCCGTACGGAAGTGGCGCTGACCGCGCTGGTAGGTCTCTATGCCGCGCTTGCCGCCTTCAGTTACGTCCGTTTGATCGCCAGCATGCTCGATACGCTGGGTCGCAGTCGAATCGCCCTGGCACTGCCCCAGGCTGCGCTCGTCGCGCTCTTCGGTGTGATCGCATGTATCTGCCTGGCAGCGAATGGCACCGTCGCCAATGATTTTGTTACACCGAATTATGTCGAATATCACGTGCTGCGCAGCCAATTGGAGCAGGCGAACCTGGGGAGCACCTCGCGGAGGGTCTATGTGCGTCTCTCCTGTCCAGCTCAGAGCCCCGCACCGATTGTCCGCTATGAGTTTGGACTTCCCACTACTTCCATTACCTGGGGAGCCGCGCAAGAGATGACCGCCCTCGAGCTGCATGCGCTGTATCCATCGCTCTATTCTTCGCTGGACTGGGTGAAAATTCTCCCTCATGACTCGGCGGAAACTCCCCGC
Organism: Chloroflexota bacterium; assembly: GCA_021323855.1. Classification (GTDB taxonomy): domain Bacteria; phylum Chloroflexota; class Ktedonobacteria; order Ktedonobacterales; family JADMIN01; genus JAJPKE01. The sequence goes on from JAJPKE010000023.1 coordinate 163,744, forward strand.
GCTGGTGCGGTCGTAATCGATACCAGTAGGCTCGCCTATTACTCGCCTTATTTCACTCCCGCACTGATCAGCCAGGCAAGCTGTTAATAGAGCTTCCGAAGAATCATTGAGCTGGCCAGACTGCGGATGACACCTCTCACGACAGTGAAATTGCGGCATTGAGGGAATCAGGGAGAGACTCTGGCGAGAGCCATTTGTTTTGTGTAGCAAACCACCAGTAGAACGCGGCCCAACCGCGCCAGCCGGTCCATGCCTCAGCGATGGCGCGAACCTCACTCTCGCTGGCGTGGCGGTCCAGCCCGTACCAGCGCCCGATGATCGCGCGCAGACCAATATCGGCGGCAGGCAGGCTATCGCGTGCGCCCAGCCCGCGCATCAGCACATATTCCGCCGTCCAGCGGCCCGCGCCGCGAAAGCGTGTGATGGCGGCAAGCGCCTCCTCATGCGGCAACACCGCCAGCGCAGCGAAGTCCAGTTCGCCCTCAGCCACGGCGCGCGCCAGCTCGCAGACATAGGCGGCTTTCTGGCGGCTGAACTGGCGGCTGCGCAGCACCTCTTCATCGAGCGCGGCGATGCTGGCCGGCTCCGGCGCCAGCGCGTACTCACCCGTCGCCGTGGAAAGAGAACGGCCACAGAGTTCAATCAGTACCAGTTTGAGCTTGCGCGCGAAGGTGACGTTAATCTGCTGGCCAATTACCGCCCAGATCAGCGCCTCGAAGGGGTCGGGAATCAGGATTGGTCGCACACCATATAGCCGCCGGATCAGCTTGCCGAAGATGGGGTCCGTCTCCGCCAGCGCCAAGAAGTCCGCCGGGTCGGCGTCGAGCGTGAAGATGCGGCGCACTGCAGCGACGGCGGCAGCCTCGACCGCAGCATCCACCGGCGCAGCGGCGTACAGTTCCAGCAGCAGGCGCGGCTGCTCCACCGTTCCCAGTGAACGCACCGCGATCACCACATCACGTCCGGCCAGCCGCAGCGCGCGCCGGTAGACGCCATCCGCGCCTATCCGCTCGAGGATGGCGGAGGGAGAGGTAGCGACATAGCGCAATGCCAGCGCGAAGTCATAGGGCGGCGCTGGCGCAAGTTCTACTGTGCGCACGACTGTCAACTGTGATTGCGATACGGTCGTCATTCTTCTGGTATTCCCTTTCTTGGCCCAGACTGCCAGCGAATGAATTCGCGCCTGGATGGCCGCTGGCCGCGAAACCTGCCTGCGCAGGTTCAGAGCAGATGTGACTTTGATTAGGCCAATCTCCAGTCTGCGAAGGAAGACTTTGCGGCGGCACGCCAGCCAGCCGCAGTTTCAACCGCCAGCCGGCTATGCCCCAACCGCCGGCCGGCAGACCTTGCAGGGACGGTAGCCAGCGGCGAGCGCGGCAGCCTCCGAGCGGAAGTAGACGCGATGCGCCGGGCTGATGCGCCGGGCGTGGTGGCAGGTGGGGAAGCAGAAGGCATGTGTCGTGTCGCTGCCGATGAAACGCACGCCCTCAGAATTCAACTGCTCCAGCGTGTCCAGCTTGATGCCCTCGGCGCTGAGCATCGTGCGCTTGGCTTCCGGTCCGCCCAGCCCATATTGCCCCGTCTGCCCGTCGCTGCGGATGACGCGATGGCAGGGAATGAAGATCGGGATGGGATTGTTGCCGAGCGCCGTCCCGACCGCACGCACTGCCCTGGGGTTGCCGATTTCGCGGGCGATCCAGGTGTAGGGGCGCACCTCGCCGCGCGGGATTTCCAGCGCCTTCAGCAGCACAGCGCGCTCGAACTCTGAGACGCCGCGCAGATCGAAGCGGATGCGCGCCCGTCCCTCGCCCCGGAGTTCACGGCGTAGCTCGTTCACCAGCTCCTCCGGCGGCTCAGTGGCGGGATAGACCGCACGCCCGAAGTGCTGCCGGAATGATCGCTCGAACTCCGCCGCTGAGTCCGGGCGCCGCACCGCCGAGAGGCCGTGATCGTTATAGGCGATATAGGTCACGCCAAGCGGCGTATCGAGCGTAAAATAGCGGTCGGCGATGCCAGCAGTAGTGAGGATACCGGCCAGCAGCGATGACGGCGCTTCGACAGACGCCAGATCGCGCAGTTGTTGGCGCAGGTGGCGCACGCCAGCCAGCGGTGTAGTGGTTGTGTCACTCATACTGTTATCCTACCTCACTCACAGAAGCCGCATCGTGCAATTCACGTGATGCTCTCGATTCCTGCGATTCTAACGATTCCAAAGACGCACGCAGCAGCTTCACGCCGCGATGGACATGCGCTTTGAGCGTGCCGGTGGGCAGCCCCAGTAGCGCCGCCATCTCGCCGTAGCTCAGCCCTTCGATATGCCGCAGCACGACGGCGATGCGAAAGTGTTCGGGCAGCGCGGCAATCAGTCCGGCCAGCGCGCGTTCGCTCTCGGCGGCGGCCAGCGCGCGCTCCGGCTGCTCGCGGGCGTCGGCTTCCAGGTGCAGCGCCACACTATCGCCCTCGTCATCTTTGCCATCGAGCGGCGTCTCTGCTATGCGCAGCCCGCGCACGCGATTGCGGAAAACGTTGAGCGCAATCTGATAGAGCCAGGGGCGCAGGTGCAGCAGCGCCGTCTGCTCAGTCGTATACGTTGTCAGCGCGCGATACGCACGGACAAAGGCGTCCTGCGCGATTTCTTCGGCGTCCTGCGCGTTGCCGGAGAGCCGCAGCGCGAAGCCATAGAGCCGGTGCTGATACGCCAGCACCACCTGCTCGAAGCCGCTCTCCAGATGCCTGACCAGCGCGGCGCAGAGGCGCTCATCCGCCGGCGTTTGTTCAGTTATCATACAAGGTTCCATCGGATAGGGTAGATGCAGTTGATGCCGGGCGGCGCCGTTGCCAGCGCCACTCTCCGGCGCTCCGCCAATCGCGGCTATCAGTTCCCCAGCGCCAGGCGGCCAAATCAAAGACGACCAGCGCCAGCAACGGCAGGATCACGAGCAAAAGCAGCAGGAACATTGCGGTTTCTCGCTTTGCGGACGCAATCTGAGGCATCGCCTATTTCGCCTATATGATGCAGCATACCATGCCTGATGCCGGTGTTTTTGCGCGTCTCATGCGCGCGTTCGTGGCATCTTGCGCTCGCATCTACTGAAACACAGGTTCACGCGTGAAAGTTGCACCGCGAGCGATGAGATGACAAAATCACTCTGCTGTCAGGAAGGTCAAAAGAGTACCGAGAGCCAGAACCATGTATAAACATCTGTGCGAGATCACTGATGCGAGTCGCTCGTTCTTCGGCGTGGGCACATGGTTTTTCCTGCCCGATGAGGTTCAGGTTCCCGAGCTCACGCCGTTCCCGGTGTTAATCAGATATCCCAATGGTGCCAGCCGCTCGGTGGCTGTGCGCTTCGGTACCGCGCACCTCAATTATCCCTATGAGCTACGCGGCACACCGGGCTATGAAAATCCCTGGAAGAATTGCTGCGATCTGCGCGACATCACCCCCGATGAGCTGCCGGAAGGCACGGAAATGTGGTGGGACGACGAAGCGGGCGAATGAATTCGCGGCTGGATGGCCACTGGCCGCGAAACCTGCCTCCGCAGGTTCGGCGCAGGCAGATTCTGCCTCCCCTCTCCCGCGCACGGGGGAGGGGCTGGGGGTGGGGGCCTCCCGCGCAGGCGGACTTCGCGGCGGCATGCCATCCAGGCGCGATCTCAACCGCCAGGTGATGGTCCCGTGGGGGCAAGGCGTCCATAAAAGGCAAGATGCCCATCCCTGGTGAATGAGCATCTTGCTCTGCGTTGGCTGCCTTGCCCTGGTGAGCAGTCTACACCTGCGCTGGCACCTCAGCGCCGCTGGCACCGCTCACCTCAACATCCTTCGGCGCAGCCCGCACGGTGACGAGGTTGCTGTGGAAGGTGGATTGCCCACCGAGGTCCGCCAGCGCGTCGGAGGTGGTCCAGTTGATGTTGCGGCCATCCGGCGAGAGGCGCTGCCAGTTGCCTTTCGGCGCAATGGCTACCCCTGGCGCGACATTGGGTGTCACCAGCGCGCGCAGCCGGCAGGAGCCGCGTTCGTTCTCCACGATCACCTCATCACCAGTTGCGATGCCACGCGGCTCAGCATCCAGCGGGTGCAATTCGATGGAGGGCAGACCCTCTTTGGCGCGCAGGCTCGCCAGGTTCGCCAGGCTGCTCGACACGTAGTGATGCGCCGCGCCGGAGATCAGCGCCAGTTGCCCCGCAGCGCGCGAGGCGAACTCGGCGGGCGGCGTGTAGTCCGGCAGCGGGTCCACTCCGTAGGCAGCCATCGCCTCGCAGTAGAGTTCCACCTTACCGGAGGGTGTGGGGAAACGCAGATCGCTGAACGGCACATCCTGGCCTGGCGCAAAGCTCAGCGGCACCGTGCCCTCCGCTTGCAGCCGTTCCAGCGTAATGCCCTCTAGCAGCGGATTCTCAGCGCGGGTCGCGTCCAGCACGTCAGCGATCACCTCTTCGCCGCTCTGCCGCAGCCACGGCTCCGTATAGCCCATGCCCGCCGCCAGCAGCTGCATCACGTCCCAATTGCTCTTCGCCTCGCCCAGCGGCTCGATGGCCTGCGCGTTGTATTGCAGGTTACGTTGCCCGTAGGGTCTGTGCAGGTCAATCTGTTCGAGCTGGCTGGTGGCTGGCAACACGATATCAGCATACTGTGCCGTATCCGTCATGAAGAGTTCATGAACGACGGTGAAAAGGTCCTCGCGTTGCAGGCCGCGAATCGTGCGGCTGGCGTTGGGCGCAGAGGCGACGGGATTGGCGCAATAGACATAGAGCGAGGCAACCGGCGGATCGCTGGCCTCGCCGGTGAGCGCCGCGCCGATACGATTCATGTTGATGACGCGCGGTGTTGGCGGGCACTCGCTGGCATGCCCCAGCGCCTCCGCATTCCAGCGTACATAGCCGCTGGTGCTATACGAGACGCCGCCACCGCGCACACCGATCTGCCCGACCAGCGCCGGAATGCAGAGCAGCGCGCGGATCGTCTGGCCGCCGTTGCCGTGCCGCTGCACGCCGTCGGCAAACTTCAGTGTGAAGGGCTGCGTCGTGCCGATGCGCTGGGCCAGCGCCTCTATCGTCTCCACTGCGACGCCGGTGATCTCGCTCACGCGCTCCGGCGGATACTGCGCCGCGCGTTCGCGGAGTTCGCGCCAGCCAACCGTATTCGCTTCCAGCCATGCCTCGTTGTGCAGCCCATCGCGGAAGAGAACGTGCATCAGGCCGAGCGCCAGCGCAGCGTCGGTGGCTGGGCGCGGTTGGATATGTTCGTCGGCGGAGCGCGCGGTCAGCGTGCGGCGCGGGTCTATCACCACGACGTATGCGCCCTGGCGTTGCGCCTCGCGTAGCAGCGGCATGAAGTGCGGGCCGGTGCTGGCGGGATTGTGCCCCCAAATAATAATGAGCTTGCTATGCAGGATATCGGCGGGGTCGGGCGCCTGCCGCTCGCCCAGCGTCGCATTCACCGCCGCCTCCGCCGCCGCGCCACAGATCGAGCGTTCCAGCCCGCTCGCGCCCATGCGATTCCAGAGCCGGTGATCGCAGACGGCCAGTTGCAGCATGCCCAGCGTGCCGCTATAGGAGTAGGGTAGAATCGCCGCCGCGCCATGCTCCGCGATGACCGCCTTCCAGCGCGACGTGATCTCCTCGATGGCTTCGTCCCAACTGATGCGCTCCCACTGGCCGCCTCCCTTCGCGCCCACGCGCCGCAGCGGATAGAGCAGCCGGTCAGGATGATAGACCCGTTCCAGATACGGGCGCACTTTGGCGCAGAGCCAGCCCTGCGTAATGGGATGCTCTTTCTCCGCATAGAAACGCACCGCGCGCCCATCCTGCACCTCGGTAATAGTGGCACAGGTATCGGGGCAATCGTGCGGGCACGCGCCACGCACTATGCGCGTATCAGCGTTGGTAGATGGCGACGATTCGACGGCGGACATGAGCAAACTCCCTCTCCATACACAGGCACTTTCCATTCTATAGTACGCGAGAACGGCACAGTGGGCAAGGGCCAAGTAGCGAGGAGTGAGCAGGCCAATGCGCCGCAATCGCGGCAGTAAACTGCCGGCGCACGCATGAATAGGCTGAAGCCGACCAGCCCGCACGGCAGTCCTCCGGCTTTAGCCGGCATAGACCGTGCCCCGGCTTTTTAAAGCCGGGAATACAAGCCGGGAATACAAGCCGGGAATACAAGCCGGGAATACAAGTGAGCCAGTAGCATGATGGCTACTGGCTCACTTATGTTACGAGTGCGCTTAGTCTTCGAGTTCGCGCGGCGGACGGCGGCGATGGCCGACGCGCGTGCGATGCAACTCCGCCACTTTCAGGCGACCCACCGCGCGCTCCAACTCACCGAAGGCGCTGGATTGCGCATCGGCGCTGAGGCCACGCTGTTGGAGGGCAGCTTCGGCGCGGCGGCGAGCCTCCTCAGCGTGCGCCACGTCAATGTCCTCGGCGCGCTCCGCATCGTCTGCCAGCACCGTGACGATATCGTTATTGACTTCCAGGAAGCCACCGGCCACGAAGAGGCCCTCATCCACACCGCTCTGGCGAATCCGCATCTCGCCAAGCGCGAGCGTCGTGAGTAGCGGCGCGTGCCGGGGGAGAATGCCAAGCTGGCCCTCGCTCCCCGGCGCAATCACCATCTCGGCCTCGCCCTCGAAGACGGTCTGCTGTGCCGTCACGATGGTCACGTGCAGCGTTGGGCGTTGCGACACGCTCGGCCTCCTTTACGCCTGCTCTTCTTCGCGGGCGCGCTCGACGACATCATCAATGCCACCGGCCATGTAGAAATGGACCTCAGAGATGTTGTCGTGCTTGCCCTCAAGGATTTCCTTGAAGCCACGAATCGTCTCCGAGAGCGGCACCGTCTTGCCGGGGCGACCCGTGAACGCCTCACCGACGTTGAACGGCTGCGAGAAGAACTGCTCGATCTTGCGGGCACGCGCCACTGTCAGCTTGTCGTCGTCGCTCAGTTCGTCCACGCCCAGAATGGCGATGATGTCTTGCAGGTCCTTATATCGCTGCAAGACACGCTTGACCTCCTGCGCGACATCGTAATGCTCCTGGCCGACGACGTTCGGGTCCAGAATGCGGCTGGTCGAGGCCAGCGGGTCCACCGCTGGGAAAAGCGCGCGTGCGGCCAGCGAACGCTCAAGCACGATGGTGGAGTCCAGGTGCGCGAAGGTCGTCGCTGGGGCCGGATCGGTGTAGTCGTCGGCGGGCACATAGACGGCCTGCATAGACGTAACCGAGCCTTCCTTTGTGGAGGTGATGCGCTCCTGCAACTGGCCCATTTCCTCCGCCAGATTCGGCTGATAGCCCACAGCGGACGGCATGCGGCCCAGCAGCGCGGACACCTCAGAGCCAGCCTGCGTGAAGCGGAAGATGTTGTCAATGAAGAGCAGCACGTCGCGGTGTTCGACATCGCGGAAATATTCGGCAATCGTCAGACCCGTCAGCGCCACACGCAAGCGGGAGCCGGGCGGCTCGTTCATCTGGCCAAAGACCATCGCCAGCTTATCGAGAACGCCAGCGTTGGTCATCTCTTCGTAGAGGTCGTTGCCCTCACGGGTGCGCTCACCCACGCCAGCAAAGACCGAGAGGCCACCGGCGGCGTTGCCATCGCCGGAGCCATCGCCACGCAGCGCCTTCTTGGCGATGTTGTTAATCAGTTCCTGAATGATGATGGTCTTGCCCGTACCAGCGCCGCCAAAGGTGCCGATCTTACCGCCGCGCATGAAAGGGGCAATCAGGTCAATGACCTTGATGCCTGTCTCCAGCACTTCGGCCTGCGTCGCCTGATCTTCCAGCGAAGGCGCCGGGCGATGGATTGGCAGGCGTGGCGCATTGGTCGGCGCGGGCTTGTTGTCCACCGGCTGACCGAGAACGTTGAAGATGCGTCCTAGCGTTTCCGGGCCGACCGGCACGGTGATCGGGCCGCCAGTGTCGAAAGCCTCCTGGCCGCGCTCCATGCCGTCGGTCGGACCCATGCCTACGCAGCGAACGACGTTGTTGCCGAGCAACTGCTCGACCTCCAGCGTCAGCGGCACATCGCGCCCCTTGAGCGGCACCTCGATGGCGTTATAGATGGCAGGGAGCTGGTCGGGCGGGAACTCAACGTCCACCACGTTCCCCAACACCTGCGTAACGATACCCTTTGTTCGGGTTGCAGCGGCTGTCATGTTGTTTCTCCTCCACTCCCTGCTACTACGCGCTGGACCCCGCGACAATTTCGAGGATCTGCGTGGTAATTGCCGCCTGGCGCGCCTTGTTATAGGTCAGTGTCAGGTCTCCCAGCAACTCGGTCGCGTTGTCGGTCGCGTTGCGCATCGCCACCATCTGCGCCGAGTAGAAGCTGGCTAGCGTCTCCAGGAGGGGTTGATAGATCAGGGTTTCGATATAGCGGGGCAGTAGCTCCGCGAAAATGGTCGTCGCGTCCGGCTCAAAGATGTATTGCGGCGCGGGACCGCTCTCTTCCGCTTCAGCGGGCGGCTGCACCGGCAATAACTGGTTGACGGTCGGCGTCTGCACAACGGTCGAGATATATTTGGGGTAGACCAGGTAGACCAGATCCGCCTCTTGATTGAGATACGTGTCGGTGATGACCCGCGCGATGGCGCGCACATCAGAGAGCTTGGGCTGATCGCCCAGCTTGACGAACTCCGCCACGAGCTTCTGCCGCGTGCGCACGATGAAATCGCGCCCTTTGCGGCCCACCGCAATGAACGAGATGGGCAGGTCCGCGCCGTGTTCGCGCCGTAGCTCGATGGCAAGCTGACCCGCGCGCCGGTTGACGTTGCTGGAAAGCGCACCCGCCAGCCCGCCGTCCGGCGTTACCAGCACGATGGCCGCGCTCTTCACCGGGCGCTTTCTCATCAGCGGCAGTTCGTTCAGGTCTTCCGCCTGGCCGGAGAGCCGCGAGAGCAGCTTGGTGAGCTGCTCGGAATAGGGGCGCGCGGCCAGCACCCGATCCTGCGCGCGGCGCATCTTGCTGCTGGCGACCATCTGCAAGGCGCGCGTGATCTGCGTAATGTTCTTGATCGCCTGAATCCGGCGCCGGATTTCACGAGTTGATGCCATGATGTCCTCGCTGTCCTCTCCGTGGAAGACCGCCCCCCACCCCTAACCCCTCCCCCGTTGCGACGGGAGAGGGGAACGAGCTTAGGGGAACAAGCCTAGCGCGGCGCCGTCTTCTGATACTCTTGAATGGCTGCGTCGAGCTGGCCGAGCAGTTCTGGCGACAGCTTCTGCTTCTTGGTGACGCCGGTATCGTAGATGGTCTGCACCAACTCGCTATAGTTGGCGTCCATATAGCGGTGGAACTGCGCTTCCCACTCCGCCACCTTCTCCAGCGGCACCTGATCCAGATAACCCTTCGAGGACGCATAGATAATCATGATCTGATGCTCGACGGGCATCGGCTCGTATTGCTTCTGCTTCATGATCTCTTGCTGGCGCAGGCCACGGTCAATCTTGGCCTTCGTCGCCTTATCCAGATCAGAGCCGAACTGCGCGAAAGCCGCGAGGTCGCGGAACTGCGCCAGGTCCAGCTTCAGCGTGCCAGCCACCTGCTTCATGCCTGCCGTCTGTGCGGCGCCACCCACGCGGCTGACCGAGATACCCACGTTCATGGCTGGGCGAATACCGGCGTTGAAGAGATCGGTTTCGAGGAAGATCTGACCATCGGTGATCGAGATGACGTTGGTGGGAATGTAGGCCGATACGTCGTTGGCCTTCGTCTCGATGATCGGCAGCGCCGTCAGCGAGCCACCGCCATACTCTTTGCTCAGGCGCGCGGCGCGCTCCAACAGGCGGCTATGCAGATAGAACACGTCGCCCGGATATGCCTCGCGGCCCGGCGGGCGGCGAATAATCAGCGACATATTGCGGTAGGCGTCCGCGTGCTTGGAGAGGTCGTCGTAGATGACGAGGGCGTCGCGGCCACTCTCCATGATCTCCTCACCCATCGCGCAGCCGGCATACGGCGCGAGATATTTGAGCGGGGCCGGGTCCTCGGCGCTGGCGTGAACGATAATCGTATGCTCCAGCGCACCATACTGGTTGAGGATTTCGCGGATACGCGCCACCTGGAAGTTCTTCTGGCCGATGGACACGTAGATGCAGATGAGGTCTTTGCCCTTCTGGTTGATGATCGTGTCCAGCGCCAGCGCCGTCTTGCCGGTCTGGCGGTCGCCGATGATGAGTTCGCGCTGGCCGCGTCCAATCGGAATCAGCGCGTCCACCACTTTCAGGCCGGTCTGCACCGGCGTATCCACCGGGTGCCGCGTAATGACGCCAGGAGCGACACGCTCGACCGGGCGGAACTTGTCGGTGGCAATCGGGCCGCCGCCGTCAATCGGCTCGCCCAGCGCGTTCACCGTGCGCCCCAGCAGCGCGTCACCAACCGGCACCTGAATGATGCGGCCAGTCGTGCGCACTTCGTCGTCTTCGTGCAGCAGAGTAAAGTCGCCGAGAACCGGCACGGCCACTGAGTCTTCTTCCAGGTTGAAGGCCACGCCCATCAGCCCTGTGCGGGGGAACTCGACCAGTTCGAGATAACCGACACCGGAGAGACCATAGACGCGGGCGATGCCGTCGGCGACCTCGATCACCGTCCCAACGCTCACCATCGCGGTATCGGTGGTAGATCCGTCAAAATGTGCTATGCGATCACGTATGACTCGCGTAATTTCGTCCGCGATAGCCATGTTCCACTCCTTATGCCAGATATCCCGCGCCTGCTCCACCGCAGGACGCTTCGCTGGCCCGGCGCCGGGCCGCCTCCATCGCTGGCGTTAGCCAACGATCTTAGCGGCGTCGCCGCTTATTATTGCCATTTCGGTTTGTATTGCCGTTATTGTTGCCGCTAGTGCCACTGCCACCATTGCCACTGCCTGCGCCATTGGTGGTGGCGCGCGGCGCAGGCGTGTTGCTTGCGCTCACCGCTGGCCCCACATTGCTCAGGTCACCAGGACCACCGGGGCCAAAGAGATCAGCGAACATGCTGCCATCCTGGCCGCCAAACTCGCCACCGCCGCGCGCAAGCTGGCTACGCAACAGCGTAAAGCGACGTTTGAGGCTGCCATCAATCAGCGTATCGCCGACGCGGGCGATAGCGCCGCCCAGGATGCTTGGATCAACGCGCTCCTGCAAGAGAATGCGCTTGCCGGTGAGCTGTTGCAACTCGCCAACCACCTGCGTCCGCAGGCTATCGTCGAGCGGAATCGCCGTGGTGATCTGCGCGACCGCCTGGCCCTTGTAGTCGTTGTAACGCTTCTCGAACTCTGTAGCAATGGCTGGCGCATGGTCCACGAGATTGCGCTCGACCAGGAGCATCGCCAGGCTGAGCGCCTGCGGCTGCACCTTCGTGGCGAGCAGATCACTGACGATCTGTTCTTTGCGGTCGGCGGGAACCTTTGGCTCGTTGAGTATGAACTGCAAGCGCTTGTTGCCAAAATACTCAGCGATGGTCTGGAGATCGTTCCGCCAGGTGTCAATCGTGCCAGACTCGGCGCCAATCTCGAAGACGGCTCCCGCGTAACGACGCGCGACTGCGCCCTTTAACACTGGAGGTCCCTCGATTGCGTGACGAACTCGCTCACCAGCTTACGGCTGGTGGTCTGGTCCATCGAGTTGCCGACGACATGCTCGGCAGCCTGGATGGCGAGGTCCGCCACCTCCTGGCGAAGCTGCGAACGCGCCTGTGCAACCTCTTGCTGGATGCGCCGCTCGGCCTGCGAGATGATGTCGCGGGCGCGCGACTGGGCATCCAGTTCGATGTCCCTGCGAACATGCTCGGCGGCCAGCGTTGCTTTGGCAATGGCGTCTTGCGCATCGCGGCGGGCCTGATCGAGCAGCGCCTCGACCCGCTTCTCCGCCTCGGCGACCTCGCGCTTGGCCTTCTCCGCGTTGTCCACGCCCTCACGGATGACCCGCTCACGCTGGTCCATCGTCTTCATGAGCGCCGGAAACGCCCACTTGGCCAGAACGATTAACATGACACCAAATACAAACGCCTGGGATACCAAACCCCAAAGATTAATGCCCATAGGCAGTACCGTCCTCTCCGCGTACTGAAGTACGTCCCAGTTGCGTATCCTGGGATGAATTACTTCACGTTAGCAGTGACGAAGAGGATGATGAGCGCAACGACCAGGGCGTAAATCGAGACGGCTTCGGCGAACACGATGGCCAGAATCATGTTGGTACGAATGATACCGGCGGCTTCTGGGTTGCGGCCCATCGCATTCAGCGCCGGGCCGGCGATCAGACCAATGCCAATGCCAGGACCGATAGCGCCCAGACCGATAGCGAGAGCGGCAGCAAGCTCAAAGAATTGGGGGTTCACGGAATCTCCTCCTGAATGTACGAGCTTTTATTTCCACCTGCGCCACAATGCGCAGGATTGGAAATCAATCGAATAGCGCGATGCGCTTTATAAGTCGCTTCTATGAAGCGGACTTTTCACCATGCGAAAGCGCCACTTCGGCGCGCTGATGAGTTGCATGAGCCGTTTCGGCGGCATGCTCCTCTTCCGGGTCCTCGTGTCCGTGGCTGGTCGTGCCCAACGTCATGAAGATGAGCGTCAGGAAGGCGAAGACAAACGCCTGGATGAAGCCAACGAACAGTTCGAGGAAGTAGAAAGGAATGGCACCGACGAACGGCACCAGGAACGCGATGACGAGCAGCAGCACGTCGCCGGCGAACAAGTTGCCAAAAAGACGGAAGCTGAGCGACAGGATGCGCAACGGTTCAAGAATCAGTTCCAGCAGCCCCACGACCAGCCCCATCGGGCCTTCGCGGACACTGAAATAGCGGCCCAGTTGCAACCGCCAGCCGAGTATCTTGAAGCCGTACCACTGTGTGGCGACGAATGAGATGATCGCCAGCGCAATGGTAAAGTTCAGGTCCGTGGAAGGCGGACGCAGCCAGGGCGTGATGCAGTTCGAGCTGGCATGGTCCACCAGGAAGATGCCCAGGACCGTCTGCGGATGCGCCGGGCAGCCGGGCACCTCGTGGTTGATGGTACCAATCGTCTCGACGCCGGGGATGACTTCCCACCAGTTGGCCATGAGGACCAGCAGGAAGATCGAGGCTACCCACGGGAAAAAGCGCCGTCCGTTCACTTTGCCGGCCACTTCTTCACAGAGATGCAGCAGCGTTTCCGTCACCCACTCGACAAGGTTCTGGATCGGAGTGGGGATGATGCTGGCTTTACGCGTGGCGAAATAGAAAAAGCCAAGCACGATAAGCGCGCTGACGATGCTGAGGAGAAGCGTGTTGTAGACGGGGAATGGCCCAATGTAGAAAAGGGCATCGGACGGCACGCCGATGTTGGGTAATTTCCAAAGCACAGAGGCTCTCCCTTCGTCCCCTGGCTGCAATGGACCTTATGGCGCCCACCCAATACCTATCGCCAACTCATCCTGCACCCAACCTCTATTTCACTTGAGTGACATGACGAGACGGAAAATAGCGTAGATGCCAATGGCAAGGCCAAGCAGCAGCCCAATGAATGTCGCTATTGGCGTGGAATGGAGCCGGTCATCAATGAAGTGTCCAATCAGGACCCCCAGCGCGGCGCCGCCGACGATGTAGACAACGACCTGCGTGGGAACAGCGAATGCAGCCCAGAGGCTCTCATCATTCCGCTTCTTGTTGTCGTTCTGCATTGATGTGCCTCCAAATTCGCACACCGTGAGGAGTATACCATAGTCTCGTCATTCAAGGCAATAGTTTATGCCTCTATTTACGATTCTTTATAGGAGGGCAAAGATATCGCTGCGACAGTCATAGCTGAGCATCGTCGTTGCCTTCCCGCCGGTCTCCCCTAACGTCTACAATGATATCCGCCAAAGCTGCTTGAATTGCCAGTTTGCGCTAAATGAGGCCGCGCTCGCGCGCCAGGTTGGCCGCTTGCGTGCGGTTGGCCGCGTGGAGCTTCATCAGAATATTCGAGACGTGATTCTTGACAGTACCTTCGGCTAGTACCAGTTGGTCGGCAATGTCGCGGTTGCTCGCCCCCTGCGCCAGCAGCCGCAACACGTCCACCTCGCGCTGGCTCAGTTCCTCCAGTCCACCGGAGCCGCTGCCTGGCCCTACACCGTTTATCTGTCCGCCGCCTGCGCCGACAGCCGGTGGCACAGCCTCTTGCGCCGTCTGCCCGCGCTTACCAAACTCCATCAACAGCTTGGTAGCAACCTTCGGCTGGATGAACGATTCGCCCGCGTGGACCATGCGGATGGTCGCAGTGAGTTCGGTCGCTGGCGTATCTTTCAGGAGATAGGCCACCGCGCCAGCTTTGATGGCATCGAAGACGTAATCTTCATAGTCGAAGGTCGTCAGGATGATGACACGGCAGGGCAGGCCGCGCGCTGTGATCGCCGCCGTCGCCTGGACACCGTTCTGGCGCGGCATCTGCACATCCATCAACACGATATCTGGCCGCAAGTTCTCTGCCAAACGCACGCCTTCTTCGCCGTCCGCCGCCTCGCCCACCACGGAGAACCCCGGCTCCAGGTCCAGCACGGTGCGCAGGCTCTCGCGCATCAGCGTTTGGTCTTCGCAGATGAGAATGCGAATCGTGGCATTGGCGTTTGCTGTCTCTGGCTCGCTCATAGCCGTCTCTCCCGCACCAGTGGTCCTCCGCAGCGTTCGCGGCGTTGCAGATATGCTGCCGCCAGCATACCACCGAATGGGTCTCAGTTACAGGGCTATTGTGTGTAGCAGCATCATCGCCGCTCCCTATGCTACAATGCGCGTTGGCGGTGAGATGATTCATCGAACGCAGCGCAGAGGAAGGGGTTGCATGGAGCAACTGCGGATATTTTTGAGTTCCAGCCCGCTGGATGGCTCGCTAGCCACCGCGCTGGCGCAGGCGCTCCGCGAGTCGGGCGCGGATGTCTGGCAAGGCGAGGCACAGCAGCAGAGCGGCCAGTTGCTCGATGCGACGGCGCGCGAGATTCAGTTGCGTCCCATCTTCATTGTGTTGCTCTCGAAGGGCGCGTTCGCCTCGAACTGGGTGCGGCAGGAGTGCCGCTGGGCGTATAAACTCTATCAGCGCGAGCCGGGGCGCATCCTGCTGCCGGTGCGCGCGGAACTCTTCTCGCCAAAGGATTTTCAGCGCCATCCGTTATCTGGAATCATTCCCGCGTGTGGAGACCAACGACGGCCAGCCATTCGCCCCCATCGAAACCATCGAGCAGGTGTTACGCTTGCTGCTCCTCGCGCGCGGCAAAGAACATGCGCGTCTGCCGGAGCCACACGCCAGTAATTCGGTAGAGCAACTGCTGACCTATGGCAAAGTGTTGGCGGCGCGCTCCGCCTATGAGCAGGCGCTGCCCTACATCCAATGCGCCACGCAGGCAACGCCTAACTCCTGGCAGGCATGGGCCTATCTGGGCTGGCTCGACAACCTGCTGGGGCGGCATGCCGAGGCGCTGGATGCGCTTGGCTACGCGCTCAACCTCGGCGGCAGAGAGCCGTGGCTCTGGGCGGAGCAGGCCGCCGCGCTGCATCGCCTAAACCATGAGGCAGACGCCTTCGCCGCCTACGAACGGGCGCTGGCCGCCAACCCAAACTTCGCGCCCGCCTGGAACGGCATTGGCAATGCCCACGCCGACCGGCAACGCCACGGCGAGGCGCTGACCTCGTATGAACGGGCGCTGTCGCTGGACCCGACGCTGACCATCGCCTGGTACAACAAAGGGCTGATGCTCTACGAACTCAAACGCTATGACGAGGCGCTGACGGCGTTTGACCGCGCGCTGGCGCTCAATCCCACCGATGCCGCCGCCTGGAATCACATGGGCAACGCTCTCACCAATCTGGGACGCTGCGACGAAGCCCTCAACGCCTATCAGCAAGCGCTGACCCTCAAACCCGGCTATGCGTTCGCCTGGAATGGAGCAGGCGCGGCGCTGCTCACGCTTGGACGCGCGGCAGAGGCGCTGGATGCTTACACCCAGGCGGTGACGCTGGCGCCCAACTACACGCTTGCCTGGAACGGCAAAGGCGCAGCGCACTATGAGCTACAGCAATATGGCGAGGCGCTGGCTGCCTATGAGCAGGCGCTGGCGCTGAATCCCGACTATGCAAATGCATGGCGTAACAAAGCAGCGACATTGCGGGCGCTGGGCCGCGAAGAGGAGGCGATTGACGCCTACGACCGGACGCTGGCGCTGGATTTCACCTATTTTCCCGCGCTCACCGGCAAAGGTGCGGCACTGTATGCGTTGCATCGTTACGATGAGGCGCTGGAGGTTTACTTGCGAGCGGAGGCGCTGGCGCCGCGCGATACCAGCGTCCTCAAAAATCAGGCGACGGTCTTGCGCGCGTTGGGTCGCAATGACGAAATCCTCGATCTCTATGACCGTATCTTAACGCTGGACCCGCAGGACGGCGAAATCTGGTACAAGAAGGCGAACGCACTGGTGCAGCTACAACAATTTGACGAGGCGCTGGCCGCCTACCAGGAAGCGCAGAAATACCGGCCAGATGATGCCAGGGTTCACTACAATTGCGGCGCGGTACTCTATAGACTGAAGCGGTACGAGGAGTCGCTGGCCGCCTTCGAGCGCACGCTTTCCCTCGATCCTACGCTGACGCCCGCCTGGAGCTTTGTCGCGCTGGCGCTACATGCGCTGGGGCGCGAGGACGAGGCGCGCCAGGCAGAGGCGCGCGCGGGGCGGGCAGGGTGAGGGTTCGATTACTCTGCGCCCGCTGGCATTGGCACGCGGACCTCGACGGTGGTGCCGTGTGTGCCATCGAGCGGTGTGATGGCAAGCTTGCCGCCAAGCGCAGTGACGCGCTCACGCATGCCGGTGATGCCGTAATGGCCGGGAGGGCTGGCGACCGTTGCGGGCGCGGTGAGCGTAGTGATGGCAACGCTGCTGTGTTCCACTGTGCCACCGGCGGATTGAGCGGCACTCTGCGCCATCGCTGTTCTGTTTGTCTTGGCGCAATTTGCGGCAATACCGACGCCATCGTCGCTAATGCGCATGACGAGCGTATTCCCCTCACCCTGCGTTTCGCGCGCCAGATGCAGCCAGAGTGTACGCGCGTTGGCATGGCGTTCGGCGTTGGTGATGGCCTCCGAAGCAATGCGTAGTAGCCCCTCATAGGTGCGTGTGTCCAGCAGACCGATATCAGTGGCGATGTCGGTATGGACATCCCAGCTTGCGCGCGCCCCTGCCTCGTTTGCGGCGCGGGTCAGCGCCTCACCCAGCGATTCCTGCGCCAGCAACGGCGAACGCAGATTCGCCAGCGAGGCGCGTAGCTCGGCCATCGAGTCGCGTAGAATCTGCTGCGTGACGACGATCTCGTGATCGGCGCGGGCAGGGTCAATGGAACGCAGGCGCAGCGCCGCCTCCAATTTGACGCTGGCAAGCACCAGCGAGTGGCCGAGCGTATCGTGCATATCGCGGGCGAGGCGTCCACGTTCTCGTAGCACAGCAATTTCACGCTCGCGCTCGCCCGCCGCCTCCAATTGCTTATGGGCGGCTTCCAGGCGCGCATGGGCCAGTTCGAGTTCCTGATGTGAACGTTCCAGGTCGGCAAACACCTGCTCGCGGCGGAAACGCGCCTTGATGAGGACGAACGGCAGATAGGCGATGAAGCTCCATATGGTAAGGCCAGCTATCTCCGTTATCAATTCCAGTATGCCGGACGGCGATCCCAGGTTCGACGGCACCCAGCCGTTTGCAATGACAATAACGGTGATGGTAGGAATGATCGTTATCAACACTTGAGGAAAGGCAAAGACAGCGAAGTTGAGGCCGTAAATCGCCCAGAACATCCAGGTGAAATTGTTGGAAGGCAAGTTGCTACCAAGCAGCGAAAGTGCAATGACGATAGCCAGCATACTTGCCCAGTAGAGAACGCCACGCCAGTGAAAACGCGGCAATTCGCCGCTGTCCATGCGCCTATGATAGTTTTCAGGGTCGCCACGCACCATCCAATTGCTACCAATGTGATACCAGAGGCCAAAGATGATAGCGAGCGCCAGAATAGCCCACCCCTGCGGTTCCACCAAGAGATGCGGATACTGGGCGAACGTCAGCAACGTGATTGTGACGAGAAAAAAGTAGATGACGGCATACCAGAAGAGCGCAGTATTGCGCATGAGTTTCCGCAGTTGTTGCATCTGGCTGCTCACCACATGCTCACCTGTCGTTTCGCAGTCTATGTCTGGCGCGTGTTGCGCCTGATTCTTCATCGCTGTCGCTTCCTTCCCGGTTGCTGCGAATTCCCGGCAAGATGCCTGCCAGCCGGATATACCCGAAACCATGCGGATAGGTACTGGCGGATCACCCCATGTAGGAAGTGTATCGCAAACCGCGAAGAATGGGGAGTATCAAATGGCCTAGCGCGCACTCTCGAAGATGGGTGACGAAAGACCTATGGCGGGATTGGCCGCATGAGTAGATAGCATCTGCATGCCCCTCTCCTTGCAAGGAGAAGGGGTGGGGGTGAGGATTATCTTCTAGTGATAGGCGTGGGATATTGAGGCATCGCCAGCATCGTCGAACGTGACCGAGACGAGGTAGTGTTCGCCGTCTTTCCGCCAGGAAAGCAACTCATAGGACGCGCCACGCGGCGCGGCCAGCGTCTCTCGAACGAGGGAGAGAAACGCCTCTTCGTATCCGGCTTTCCATAGGCGCATCGAATGGGTCATTCCACTGGAGCGCGCCTGCTCGGCAAACGCGGCGGCGCGACGGCGCACCGTCTCCGCTGAAAAGCGCAACTCAGCGATGGTGAGATTGGGTAGCGGCTGTGTCGCGCCAGGATCAAAGACTCCATCATACGCATGGGAGTTGTGGGACGATTCAGAGGTGCGGATGGCCTGCAAGCGCGGCGGAGTGAAAGAACCATGCGGCGCCAGTGAATAGTCTTGCCATGAGGCACCTTGGTCTCGATCACGTTGTTCTACGTCGCCCCACATATGTTCGTTCCTTCCCACTACATCTCGCTCCCCAGAAATGGATGCAGACATCCCTGCCTACGCAACTTTCGTGCCGGGTGCGCAACTCAGCATTAGTACTGCCTTGTTCTTCCGTTGCTCTAAGCCATTCGGGTACTATGGCAACCTCTCTACCGTCCCAATCTGACCAGCACCTCCGCAGGCAGGTGCCACACCAGCGTACCTTTACCAGCCAGCTTTGCGCCTGAAGAACCTGATGCGATACCATCGAGCTTGAGGCAGCAACAGGCGGCTTTTTTCAGTTGCACCCGTGCCAGACCATTTGAACCGATCAATTCGCCAATGATACTGCTCAGGTCTGGTTCATGACCGACAATCATCACCTGCTGGCTCCCTGAATACTGCGCCAGGAGTTTGCCGAGCGCGCGCAGATCACAGCCAGGGGATAGCAGATCACTGTTCACGTACTGCGGCGGATGGATGGCTTCCGCTACGCAATCAGCGGTTTCGCGCGCACGGACGAGTGGGCTGGTGATGAGCGTTTCCAGCCCTAGATCAAGCCAGCGGAGGCCCTGCGCAACGCCGCGCATCTCTTCGCGCCCCTCATCCGTCAGCGGGCGCTCGCGGTCGTCGCCGGTCCACGTCTCACGATCTCCGGCTTTGCCATGACGCAATACATAGAGCCGCATGGTCAACCTCCCACTCCCAACGCAATAACAGTGGCTTTTCGGCGTGTAGTCACCTGTTGAGAGCAGCACATACTGCGCCAGAACGGATGCGGGGAACAGATGCGGAGAACGAGCGTTGTAACGAGCGTTGCGCAGAGCTATGCCAGCCCGGAAACCTCTACACGAGCGCCACGAGCGACGCCGAGTGTGGCGGCTGCCGAACCGTTGCGCACGGCAATCGCCAGATGACCGGAGCTATCGCGCAGCAGGAATGGCTGCGCAACCTGCGGCCCGGCGGCGAACGTCTCCGCACGCGCGGAAATCGTCACTGCGCCGATGGTCAACGCGCTCATGGGGGTGGCGAGAATCTTCCCAGCCAGTTCTGGACCGAAGCTGGTGATGAGGTTGCCGAAATGGTCAATGTGCGCGATTGCCCCAACCAACAAGCCATCCTCCCATGAGGGCTGGGGCGGCGCAATCATAACGAGCCTCGTAGGATCGAGCGGCGTGCCCAGAGAGGTAAGCGCCACGCCTGCGGCGAGATGCGCCGCAGAGGGAGCAAAGATGTCGCGCCCGTGGAAGGTGGCGCTGGGAGTGGGCAAATGATAGCCTGGGTGATCGAGCGTGACGGCAGCGACAGGTGAATTGACGGCCAGCACATCGCTCAGCGCATAGCTGAAGAGGCCGTTATCCGGCCCGACGAAGAAACGATCAGCGCCGTGCAGGGCAATTGGCCGCCGGGCGCTGCCAACGCCCGGGTCCACGACACAGAGGAAAATCGTGCCGGCAGGGAAATAACGCCAGGCGGTATGCAGAATCCAGGCGCCGGTGGCGATATCTTGCGGCGGAACGAGATGCGTGAGGTCAACAAAACGCGCATCCGGCGCGATACCCAGCACAACACCTTTCATAATGCCTGGGTAGCCGTCTGCGAGGCCAAAGTCCGTCATCAGGGCAATCAGCGGTCGAGTGAGCATATGCAACGGTCCGCACAGTTCCCTCTCTCCTCATGGGAGAGGGGGTCAGGGGGTGAGGTTTACAGGTTTAGCATCAACTGATGAGCCGGCAGTCGAAACGCACCACACCTGCCTTGCGGTCGGTGATGGTGCGCGTCACTTCCAGTTTCACAGCTCCGCCGATGGGAATATCCAGCCGGCTCAGGCCAACGATGCGCGCCTCCGATTGGATTTCTGGGTGATCCAGGCGTGCAATCGTACAGCGCACATACGGCTGTTCAGCCCCTTCAAAGACTGCTGACAATCCCTCTTCTTTGGTGACGATAGTACCTTCAATGACCATGCGCTGCCCTCCTTTTCCGCCAGCCAGCGCGCCCCCGGATTATTCGTCCGGCGGAAGATACCAGGGATTATCCAGCGGCGGGAATGAGTTGCCGCCCAACTGCGCGTTGGTGTTTCTGCCACTCTGCCCCATCTGGCTATCGCCGTCATTATCACTGTTTCCGCTGTTGCCACCATAGCCATTCTCTTCGCTGAATCCATCGAGCGATGGCCAGTTTTCCTCTTCCAGCGGACCGGAGGTAACGACCTGCGGCATCGGTGACATCGGTGGCATCAGCGGCATTTGTCCCATCTGCCCCATCTGTCCCATCTGTCCAGGACTCATTGAGCCGGTCCTGGCTGTATCACTGAGTTCGCCTGAGCCGCCGGGTGGCATACCTGCTCTGCCCCCGCCAGCCATACCGGGCATTGGTGGCATCATGGGATTCATGGGATTCATGGGATTCATTGGGTTCATCGGTCCATTGCCCTGCTGCGGCGGAAGCGAAGAACCAGAAGAGATACCGGCCATACCAGGCATGCCGCCGCGACTGCTCGTCCCCGGCCCCATACCGGGCATTGGCGGCATCATGGGATTCATGGAATTTACCGGCGGCAGAGATGAATGCTGCGAAGCGGGCAGGCGCGCCGGTCCTGCGCCAAACTGTTGCCCAGGCACCTGCCCTGCCATCTGGCCTGTGATTGCGCCGGGGCGCATCTGCTGCTGGCGGTTGCGCCCGGTGAGCCGCGCCAGCAGCAGATCGGCGGCGGTGTTGGCAGGAGCAGGCCAGATCGGGCGACGGTTAGCTTGCAGGTCGTCGAGCGCAGCGGCCAGCCGCTGAATCTCCTCATTGGTGCGATGCAACTGATGTTCCGCCTCGCCAGCTTTTTGAAGACGGCTCAGCAGATTATTGAGCGACGCTGCAATCTGGAAAAGGATGTTGTCTCTGGCCAGCGGGGCGCGCGCGGTGAAGTCGCCATTGGCGGCGCGCACGTGCGTTTCCAGAATCTGGTTGATGCCAATTTCGAGCTGCTGGCGTTGCGTGGCCAGCGCATGCTCTACCCGCGCCAATTCTTCTGCCTGGTCTGCGCGATTGACCTGCTCTTGGGTGCCGCGAACCCAGAGGTAGCTGACAATGGCGACAATGACCAGCAGAGCAATCGGGCGGGCGATCAATGCAGCTAAACCGTTGGTTTGGATGTTTGCCGTGATGTCCGGGCTATGAGTTTGCACAAAGAAGTCAACCAAGATCAACACGCAATTCGCAGCAGCAATAAAGAATGCGGAGACGGGCGGTAGAATAGAGGCCCCGACGATCACGGTGATGGCAAGCAGGTCATAACCTGGCAGGTCGAACATGCTAAGCCCGGCAGGTTCACTGGCGATAGAGCCGATGATAGCGCCGCTGATGAGGAATACGAGCAAAATGCCAGCAGTGGTCGTCCACCCGCTGCGGTTGAACATGATGGCAAGAATCAGGCCGACAAACGCTACGGCAATAGCAGCTATGGTGCCTGTAGAACCAATAGCTACTGGGATAAGTAGCACGTCTGCAACCAATAAGCCTAAAATAATCCAGGAAGTAAGTCTGCTTCTTCTGGCGCGCTCTCGTTCTGGAACAGTGGAGTAGTTTCCGGCGACGCCGGAACTCGTGAGCCTGAGCCACCAGTTATAGGTGGGCACCGGTCGCTGCCGCTCTTGTAAAGAGCCGAGAGTGTCTTGCGCTGTTGGCCCTCGTGTATACATGCAGTCTCCTCCACTGCTTATCTCTAATATCTGCGATAATACAGACCTCTATTATATCAGAGTCTCGCCGGGCATACGACACGAAAAACTACCTGGCTGAAGATAACGCCGAAGACAATACAGCTTTTGCGGTAGATTGCCTCCCTTGATCTTCTCGTTTACCTGCTACTGATATCGCACGGTCGCCAAGTTGATGGTTACTCTCATCCGTCACATCGCCCTGCCAAACCCGTCGCACATCCTTCGCCTGCGCTTTGGGCAAAAAAGACGCTGGTTCGAGACGGCGTAAACCCTGTTGCGATGCGCGACGCCACTCTACGAGTGCCCGTCGTCGCTGGCTATCTGGCATCGTCAAGAGATCATTCAGCGCCTGGAAATGTTCAGGATGGGTATGCAGATCATCGCTTGATACGACGAACGGCAAGAACTTCCCTTCGTCGTTCATACTTCTTTCCCAGTAGAAGGGTAAATGGTTGTGTAAAATAGGCGCGAACGGGGCGTAGAGTATAGGCATTCCCAGTTCACGTAGCACCTGCCTGGCCTCGAAATCTATACATCCGATCAAAGCCTTCAGATGCAAAGATGGGGCCACCAGCAAGCGATATATGGTGTAGACAGCCTCGACAACCGCTACCGCCGTAGCCGCCGAGGGCGCTGTCTGATTGCCAAGTAGACAATGAAGCTCTCTGATTTCCTGTAATGGTATGGCCGCTAGCTTGGGAAGAGAGGAGAAGACATCCGGTCCGAACGATTCATATTCCGCCGGGAACAGCGGGCGCTCTTTGTCCTGCAATCGCAACGCCGAACTTTGTGGTCTCGACCACAGACGTTGGATTTTGCTTAACAGCCCAGAGCGATCCTCGCTCCATTGATCTTCCAACGCTGGGAGCATCGAAAAATAGGCGAGGATACGGCCATCTGCCGTGCCAACGAGCGCATGGAGTGTCTCAGCAGGCAACGTTTCAAAAGCGGGGTCTGTCCTGATCTGGTGTTTTAGGATGGTGTCAAGATCGTACCAGTGCCAGAGCAGGTACTGCTGAAATCGAAACTCTGCTAGTTGCTGCCGCTGTCCCTCGCTTAGCGTATCTTGTTGCAGCACCCGTACTGTCAGGCCAGAGGTGGGACGTTGCAGGCTGTACACCGGCGTTGCGCCATCCATCAATGGCCCGAAGAGGAGCAGCGCATAACGGGCTTCCTGTTGTCTTTGCCGAATTGCGTCCTCGTACCGTTGTACATAATATGCCGCTTGCCTGCCGATAAGAAGCGATTGCGATATTTGTGTTGATTGTACAGCCTGCCGGGCTGCGGGATGCCGGATTCCATCGGGACTAACCATGCCTCGCACATGTTCCTTTCCATAGTGACCAGGAGATGGCACACGGAAATAAGCAGTTTGTACGAGAGTCTCGTAAACCGCTCCGTTGTTCCAAATGCGTGAGTTGTCTGAAATCCTGTCTACCGACCAGCGAACCTGATATGTGATGGGTAGGGCATTTCACGCACTGTCTCTTCTGCTGTATGGTCCTACCTTAGCAATACACAATAGTCCTGTCCAGTTCCCTACACAATAGTACTGATGCTGCTTGAATGACGATATCGCAGGTTGGCGTCCATGCACTTCCTGATTCCTTCGCTTGTTCCTGGCTTGGGCGCGCTCATATATGGTACACTTGTGGCACATGGGCTATGTTAAGAAGAGCAGGCGGCACAATACTTCACGCTGCTTCAAGAATGCTGT
Source organism: Chloroflexota bacterium (assembly GCA_021323855.1). Classification (GTDB taxonomy): domain Bacteria; phylum Chloroflexota; class Ktedonobacteria; order Ktedonobacterales; family JADMIN01; genus JAJPKE01. Next base: position 188,072 of record JAJPKE010000023.1, read on the forward strand.
TGAGGAAAGGATTATTTGCGCTATGGCTACTGACGCCATTACACTTCATTTGCCAGATGATCTCTATCATCGGCTCGAACGATTGGCGTCACTCACCAGGCAGCCACTGGAAGGATTGATTATCAGAACACTTTCCTCCAATCTCCCACCACTCCCAGATGATCTATCGCCAGCTACCCGCGACACATTGCAGGCGCTAGAACACCTGAGCAATGACGATCTCTGGCATACCACGAACGCCACCATGCCAACAAGCGAATACGAGCGGCTGACTACCCTTCGAGAACAACGCCATGAACGAACTCTCACAACGGAGGAACAGGCAGAACTCGATACCCTCATGCAAGCTGCCGATCTGCTGACATTACAGAAGGCGTATGCAGCCGTGCTACTCAAATGGCGTGGACAGCAACTTCCCCCTGTATCTGCTATGCCATATTCCTCAGATATAGACTCGGAAAGTGTCTGAGCAATGTCCCGAACGTACATCCCTGCCGAATTGCGGCGTCAGGTACGTGTAGATGCAAATGCGCGTTGTGGATACTGCCATGCGCCGGAAGCATTTCTCGGCATGCCTTTGGATATCGAGCATATTATACCAGAAGCCATTGGTGGACCCACTGTGCGTGACAATCTCTGGCTAGCCTGCACACGCTGTAATGATTTCAAGGGTGATCGCACCGACGCTCCAGACCCAACAACTGGACAGATAGTTCCTCTCTTCAATCCGCGAGTGCAAAGCTGGATAGAACACTTCGCCTGGTCGCCTGATGGAACACGAATTATTGGGAGAACGGCCATAGGCCGCACAACAATTGAAGCACTACGGCTGAATAATGAATTTATCATTGTCGCACGCAGTTTTTGGGTAGAGGCCAGGCGTTGGCCGCCAGCAGATGATCTCCAAGCGGAATCGGAAAACGACCCTGATCCCTTACTGTAGCCGTTGATCGTATTCACTTGGAACTGGCTAATATACCATCATGATACCTCGCTAGCTATCAGATGCTATCGTATGGTATCATCACTATCAGCGGCATCGCCTTCGTAATTGGCGTATTGCTGATATGCGGGCCTATAGCTCAGCGGCAGAGCGGACGGCTCATAACCGTTTGGTCGCAGGTTCGAATCCTGCTGGGCCCACCAGCAACGATCACAAAAAACGTATACACGGCGGGGCGGCCTGAGATGAGACAGGCTACCCCGCCGCTGTGTTTGAGATGCGCAACCGGCGTTTCGTCATAAGGAGTACTCAACCGTGCAATTTTATGATCGAGCCAAGATATTTGTCACTGCAGGCAATGGTGGCAACGGCTCCAAGCATTTTCGCCGTGAAAAGTTTGTGCCGATGGGCGGGCCCGATGGCGGCGACGGCGGACGCGGCGGCAGCATCTACCTGGAAGCCGACGCCAGCCTCAATACGCTGGTAGACTTCCACTATCATCCGCACCACAGAGCGAAGTCCGGCGGCAACGGCGGCGGCCAGAAGATGCACGGCGCGAAGGGCGACGACCTCGTGCTACATGTGCCAACGGGCACCATCGTGCGCAACGCCGACACCGGCGCCCTGGTGGCGGACCTCACCGAACCCGGCCAGCGCGTGATGGTGGCGCGCGGCGGACGCGGCGGCCTGGGCAACGTCCACTTCGCCACCTCCACGAATCAAGCGCCGCGTGAGGCGCAGCTTGGCGAGCCGGGCGAAGAGTTCACGCTGGAACTGGAACTCAAGTTGATTGCGGATGTTGGGCTGGTCGGCTATCCGAACGCTGGCAAATCTACGCTGCTCTCCGTCGTCACGCAGGCGCGGCCAAAGATTGCCGACTATCCTTTCACTACGCTGGTGCCTAATCTTGGCGTCGCGCTGGTGGGCGACCCCACGCGCGGCAACAACTTCAGCAGCTTCGTCATCGCCGATATCCCCGGCCTGATCGAGGGCGCAGCGCAGGGCGTCGGTCTCGGCCATGAGTTCCTGCGCCATGTCGAACGCACACGCCTGCTGCTCCATCTGATTGACGGCCTCTCCGAACGCGACCCTTGGGAGGAGTTCACCGCCATCAACCGCGAATTGGAAGAATACAGCGCGGAACTGGCGACGCGCCCGCAGATTGTCGTCCTGACGAAGATTGATCTGCAAGAAGCGCGTGACAAATGGCCCGAACTGGAGCGACGTGCGCACGAGGCGGGACTGCCAGCAATGGCGATTTCTTCGGCCACGCGCGAAGGTGTGCAGGAGTTGATGAATCTGACGGCGAAGATGTTTGGCGAGATCAAGCTGGAAGAGGCAGAGCAGCAGAAGCGGCTGGCTGCCGAGGTACCGGCGACGGGTCCGGTGCTGCGTCCAGAACCGGAAGACGCCTTTATCATCGAGCAGATGGATGGCGGCTATCGCGTGCGCGGCAAGCGTGTGGAGCGGATGGTCGCCATGACGGACCCCGACAGCCCCGAAGGCATGGAGCGGCTGGAACGCCAGATGCGCAAGCTAGGCGTCTGGGAGGCATTGGAGCAGGCGGGAGTTGAGCCAGGAGACCTTGTGCGCTTCGGCAAGGTGGAGTTCTTCTGGGGCGAAGAGATGTAGCATGGTCAGGGCAATGTAGGGCGATCATGGAAACGCTGGAAGACATTATCCGTGAGGAAATCTCGAGCGCGGGCGCCATCACCTTCGCGCGCTTCATGGAGCTGGCGCTCTATCATCCAACACTCGGCTACTATAGCGGCGGGGGCGTGGGACGCGAACCGCTAGGGTGGAGTGGGGACTATTTCACCAGTGGCGACGTGCATCCGCTCTGGGGCTGGTGCGTCGCACGCCAACTGCATCAGATGTGGCAACTGTTGGGGCAACCGCCGCGCTTCGATGTCGTCGAGCCGGGGGCTGGGCGCGGGCTGCTGGCGCGCGATGTCTGGCGGTATGCCGTGGAGCAGGCGCCGGAATGGGGCGCTGCGCTGCGCTACACGTTGGTGGACCGCGCGCCCCCAGATTCGCCGCTGCGCCAGGCGCGCCAGCAGCGTCTCTTCGCCGAATTGAATGCGCTGGCCGTTCACGATGGCGCTGTCTGGGTTGTCAATGACCTCGCCGATAGCGATCTGCCGGAACGCTTTACCGGCTGTGTCGTCTCGAATGAATTGGTGGATGCGCTGCCGGTGCATCTGCTGCAAAAGCAGGACGGCGCGCTGGCGGAAGTGTATGTGACGCTGGACGCAACGAGCGGACGGTTGGCTGAAACGCTGGCTGCGCCATCCTCGCCAGAACTGGCGGGCTATCTCGATCACTACAGCGTGCCCTGGCGCGACTATCCCGATGGTTGGCGCTGCGAGGTCTGCCTGGAAGCGGGCGCATGGCTGCGCGATGTGACGAATCGGCTGGGGCAGGGCTATACGCTGTTGATTGATTACGGCGATACAGCGACCGGCCTCTACACACGCGACCGCAGGCATGGGACGCTGGCGGTCTATACGCGCCACCAGATGAGCGAGCGCCTGCTGGCGCAGCCGGGACAGCAGGATATTACCGCGCACGTCAACTTTACGGCGCTGATCGAAGCTGGAGAGGACATTGGCCTCAACCTCATCGGGTTGACCACCCAGGCGGAATTTCTGCGCAAGTTGGGCATCCGCGAGGAGGCGGAGGCGCTGGCGAACCGGCTCTATCCCTACGCCAACAGCGAACGCCACACCGACCGTGGCCAGGCGGATTACCTACGCCAGCGCACGCTGCTCAGCGCCGTGGCAACGTTGCTCAATCCTGCTGGGCTTGGCGGCTTTCGCGTGCTGGCGCAGCAACGGGCGGTATCGGAGGCGGGCCAGCAACTTTTGGGCTTTCAGTAATGCTCCTCGGCTGTAAACCAGCTACATAGCAACACGCCTCGCAGGTGTGCTATCGTGACGAGCGGTAGCATGTACCACCGGAGTTGATGTAGCGCGGGACGGCCCAACGCGGGGCCACGTCAGTACACTCAGTACCAATACGCAATGAGGAGCGTGACACCCAATGGCAGCACCATCAATGGACAGCATCCCAGGCTCGTTCGCCGCACTCAAAGCGGCCTTCCTGCCGGAGAAGACCGCAAATGTAGACCGTACCATCCAGTTCGACTTCACCGGGCGCGAGGCCGGCACCTGGAACCTCATCGTGCGCAACGGCACCCTCGAATACGGCGAAGGACCAGCGCAAACGCCCAACGCCACGATTACGGTGGACTCCGACGATTGGCTGAAGATTCTGCGCGGTGAACTGAACGCACCATCGGCCTTCATGGGCGGCAAGCTGAAGGTTAGCCCGGCCTCCGCTGCGATGGATCTGATGTCGTTCCAGACCTGGTTCGCGCGCTAACCGTGCGCCAACGATACATGTCTCGATGTTTGGGCCACTCCTCACAAGAGAGTGGCCCAAACTTTGCGAGCAAACATCTAGAGAATGTGGCGCAGGGGTGAATCTGTCGTGTACGATATAGAGGTTGGGAACACAAGCAACACTCACGTTCCCGATGACACACTGCGGGTGTATGTGTTGAGTAGTGAGTGCGTTCGCGCCGGCTCGCCGTAGCGCCAAGATCAATTGCTGAGGAGTAGACGCATGTCCATTCTCCAGCCACGTGAAGATCGCTTTTATCGCCTCTTCGATGATGCGGTTGCGAACGTGCGCAAAGGGGCGGAACTCTTGCTCGCCCTGCTACAGGACTATACCAATGTCGTGGAGAAGGCTAAAGTCATCAAAGAGGTGGAACACACCGGCGATGAACTGACGCACGAAATTCACGAGCTACTGAACAAGGTGTTTGTGACGCCGATGGACCGCGAAGATATCGCTGATATCGCGTCGGCGCTGGACGATGTGTTGGACCGTGTAGAAGCGACCGCCGATGATTTCGTTCTCTGCGATATCCAGGAGCCAATGCCACCAGCGGTTGAAATGGCCAATATCATCGTTCAGGCAACGGAAAAAATGCAGGAAGCGTTTGCCGCGCTTCGCCACATCAATAAGGACCGCGCGTTGATGCGCGAGCGGCTGACGGAGATACATACCCTAGAAAACACCGGCGATACCATTCACCGCAACGCGCTACATGCTATGTTTCGCCAGCCGGACCCCATTCAGATCATCAAGTGGAAACAGGTCTACGATCATATGGAAAAGGCGATTGACAGTTGCGAAGATGTCGCCGATGTGCTTCAGGGAGTGCTATTAAAGTATGCCTGATCTGCCATCCATACCGTCTCTGCCGCACCTGCTCACGCTGTTGCCGCTGCCGGCGCTCGCCAGTTTGCCGGCGGCTGCGCAGGGCAGCGGTAGCCTGATCCTCTTGATCGCCACACTGGTCGTTGCGGTGGTCTTCGATTTCACCAACGGCTTTCATGATACCGCCAATGCCGTCGCCACCAGCATTTCCACCCGTGTCCTCTCACCCAGGCTTGCCATCCTGCTTGCGGCGTGCCTGAACTTCCTGGGCGCGTTCGTTAGCACGCAGGTCGCCAAGACGATTGGCACCGATGTTGCCATGCGCAATGCGCTGACGCCGGTGGCCGTGATGGCGGCGCTGGTGGCGGCTATCGCCTGGAATCTCTTTACGTGGTATTACGGGCTGCCCAGCAGTTCATCGCATGCGCTGATCGGCGGATTGATCGGCGCAGCGGTGGTCGTTTCGCCGCTGCATTTCGGCGCGCTCAAACCCGGCGGCATCTTCATCATCGTGCTGTCGCTGATTCTATCGCCAGTCGTCGGCCTGATCGCAGCATATATCATCGGCACGAGCATCGCCTGGCTATTTCGCCGGTCGAGTCCGCATCACGTCTCCTCGTGGGCGCGCTGGCTGCAACGGTTCTCCGCCGCATTTGTCGCCTTCAGCCACGGCTCCAACGATGCCCAGAAGACGATGGGCGTGATGACGGCGGCGCTGCTCACGTATCAAGGCGTGGCGGTCGGCGCGAAGTTTGAGGTGCCGATCTGGATCATCGTCATCAGTGCAACAGCGATGGGCCTGGGCACCAGCTTTGGCGGCTGGCGCATCATCCGCACGATGGGCATGCGCGTGGTGAAGCTGCGGCCCGTTGACGGCTTTGCGGCGGAAAGCGCCTCCGCCTCGGTTATCACGCTCGCCAGCCACTTCGGCCTGCCCGTTAGCACAACGCATGTGATCGCGGGCAGCGTCATGGGTGTCGGCGCGCGCCAGCGGCTCTCCGCCGTGCGCTGGGGCGTCGCAGGCAACATGGTGATCGCCTGGCTCGTCACCGGCCCAATGACGGCGCTCTTGGCCGCAGGGTTGAGTTTCATCTTCCTGAAGCTGGGGATGTAGAGGCGTTTAGCGCAATGGCTCCACTTCGTACCAGTTGCGCCCGGTCTTCATCTCCACTTTGATCGGCACGCTGAGCGGCAACGCGTTGACCATCGCATCGCGGACCAGTTCGCTGACGGCATGCACCACCGGGTCGGGCACTTCCAACACCAGTTCGTCATGCACCTGGAGAATCATCTTTGCGCCCAGTTGTAGCTCCTGAAGTTGGGCATGCAGCCGCGCCATCGCAATTTTAATCATGTCCGCATTTGTGCCCTGAATCGGCATGTTGATCGCCTCACGCTCGGCAGCCTGGCGCGCGGCCACCGGCAGCATCGCCATGTCCTGCATGTAGCGTTTGCGGCCCAACAGCGTTTGCACGTAGCCACGAGTACGCGCCTGATGCAGCGTCGTCTCGATGTATTCGCGCACACGCGGGAAAGTCGCCTCATAGTTGCGAATGAACGCAACGGCATCGCTATTCGAGATGCCTGCGGTGTTCGCCAGCCCAAAAGCCGATTGACCGTATAGTACGCCAAAGTTGACCGTCTTGGCGAGCCGCCGCTGATCCGGCGTCACGTCTTTCAGCGCGACGTTGAAGAGCCGGGCCGCCGTCGCTGCGTGAATGTCTTCATCGTTCTCAAAGGCCGCCACCAGTTCCGGCTCGCGCGTGATGTGCGCCAGGATGCGCAGCTCGATCTGCGAATAGTCCGCCATCAGCAGATAGCAATCGGCGTCGGCCAGGAAGGCGCGCCTGATACGCCGGCCCACCTCTGTGCGCACCGGGATATTTTGCAGATTCGGGTTAGATGAACTGAGCCGGCCCGTCGCCGCGATGGTTTGGTTGAATGAGGTATGCACCCGCCGGTCCTCGGGATTGATGAGTTCTACCAGACCGTCCACGTATTGTGTCTTGAGCTTGTTCAACTGGCGATATTCCAGCAGCGTATCCACCGCCGCATGCAGCCCGCGCAGCCCTTCCAGCACTTCGGCATCCACCGAATAGCCAGTCTTGGTTTTGCGCCCATGTGGCAGCTTGAGTTCAGTGAAGAGGATATCGCCAAGCTGCTTGGGCGAGTTGATGTTGAACTGATGGCCGACCGACTCATAGATGTTGGTTTCCAGCGCCTTCAACTGCTCCTCCAGGTCGCGACCCATGCGTTTGAGGAATTCTTGATCTACGAGGATGCCCGTAAGCTCCATCTCCGCCAGCACCGGAATCAACGGCACCTCAACCTCGTTCATCAATTTTTCGAGGCCCTTTTCGCGCAGTTGCGGCTCGATGTGCTGCATCAGTCGCAGCGTCATGTCGGCGTCCGCGCCTGCATACTCCGCCGCCAAATGAACCGGCGCCTGCGCCATCGTGATCTGGCGCTTGCCAGTGCCGATGAGTTCGCTGATCGGCGTCATGATGATGCCAAGCTGTTCAAATGCCTGCTCTTTGAGGCCCAGGTTGCGCCGTCCTGGACTGAGCAGGTATGCACCGACCATTGTGTCGAAGCGCAGCCCGGATACCGGCACGCCGTGCCGCGCCAGCACCATCATGTCATACTTGGCGTTGTGCCCCACTTTGCCAATGCTGGCGTCTGCCATCACCGGGCGCAGCGCATCGAGAACCTCTGCCAGCGGCAACTGGCGCTCCGGCTCTGTGCCATCCGGCGTTTGTGTGTGCCCGACGGGGATGTAGTAGGCTTCGCCAACGCCCATTGACAGGGAAATGCCAACGATATTGGCGCGCATCTCATCAACGGTATCGGTCTCCAGATCGAAGGCAAATATCGGCACAGTTTTCAACGAGCGTACCAGAATATCCAGCGTCTCCGGCCTATCCACGATCAGCGTGTTGGTACCGCCGTTTGGCGTCACGGTCGTCGCGGTAGGAACGAGTTTGCCGAAGCGGCTTGGCTGCGGCTGATTTGTATCTTGTTCTTCTAACGCCTGCAAGACATCTGAGCCGAAGAGGCTGAGTTGCTGATTGCCATCGGCATCGGTCTCCACCTGCGCCTGCTCAGCAGGCGCGCGGACAACCAGCGCAGGCGTGGTCACAGTAGCGGCGCTGCCCTCTGGCGCTGCCGATGCTTCAGATTCGGTCGTGCGTGGCAGCCGGTCTACGAGCGTGTGGAACTCCAACTCACGGAACAGCTTGAGGACATCGTCGGGGTTGTAGCGCAGCGCACGCGCACCCTCCAGGTCCAGCGTGACGGGCGCATCGCGCACGATGGTCGCCAGATACTTGCACTGGCGCGCGAGATCGGCGTTCTCGGTCAGCGCCGTTCTGGTGCGCGGCGGGAGTTCGTCCACATGCGCGAGAATCTCTTCGAGCGTACCATATTGCTCGATCAGCTTTGTTGCAGTTTTCGCTCCGATGGCGGGCACACCAGGAATGTTATCTGAGGTATCACCAACCAGCGCCTTGTAGTCCACCAATCGTTGTGGCTCGAAGCCATAGCGGGCGATCACGGCGTCGCGGTCGAAATAGTCGAAACCGCTGCTACGGGGTGAGCGAGCAAACGTCACCCGCACCCAGTCATCCACCAGTTGCAGCGTATCCATATCGCCGGTGGCAATGACCGTGTGGACGCGATGTTCTTTCGCTTGCAGCGAGAGCGTGCCCAGCAGATCGTCAGCCTCGAAGCCATCGAGTTCATAGATGGGAATATTGAAGGCTTTGATGACCTCACGTACCCGCGGGAACTGCGCGCGTAGCCCCTCCGGCAGCGGTGGCCGGTGCGCTTTATAGGGTGCGTAGTTATTGTGGCGAAAGGTAGGGGTGGGACGGTCGAAGGTCATCGCCAGGTATTCGGGCTTGATGATGCGCAACACGTCCAGCAGCATCCGCGTAAACCCAAAGACGGCGTTGGTCACTTCACCTGATGAGGTGGACATCTCTTCGGGGAAGGCATGGAACGAGCGATGATAGAGCGCATGGCCATCTATCAAGACGATGGTGGGATGATCGCCCGCTATGGGGGCCGCTGTTGTCGCGGTTTCTGGTGATGTAGATGATGTAGACGATACAGAACTCATGGGATGACGCTTCTTCCTGACGCTATCTTCGGCGTATCTGGGTGTCTGGGTGTGTCTTTTGGTATCGCTCACACTTGCGCGCACGTTCGCAAACAGCGCGCAAGCTGGTTTTTCATACTATTCTCGCCCATGCGCGCGATTCCGGCAACAGGTGCCCATAAGGCTCCGCGTGGAGACTGGAAGATAGCCGCCACAACGCTCCACGTCAGTTCCCCCTCTCCTCGCGGGAGAGGGGGCTAGGGGGTGAGGTCTACAGTCTCATGAGTTCGTCAGGTGAACAGTCAGCACGCCGTTGGCAACCTGGAAAGATTGCACCTTGCCCTGTATTGCCGTCAGATTCGCCAGCGCATTGTTGAGAATCTGCTCCATCTCCGTACCAGACTCGAAGAGACTCATCGAGCCATCCACAATGGTGCCACGCGCCGCCAGCCGGTTCCCTGGATCAACCGAGAAGAAGGCGGTCGTGTCCTGCGTCTCGCTGCCAAAGAAATTGAAGGTGTAGGTCAGTTGGAAGCCTGCGTTCGTATACCTGAGGTGCAGATTCGTGATGGAGCCGGAGGTTGGCGATTGTGCGCTGATGAGTTGATCGAGCGTGGCGGCGGGAATCTGCACCTGCCCGTTGGTAGGCGTCAGCGTGCTATTCACCTGCGTAAAGGCATGGCCGAGCGCGTTGGGGAAAACCGTTTGCACCTGATTGTGCATTGAAGGCGAGATGCCAAGCCCATAGACGCCAAGCGTGCCGATCCCCAGCACCACGATAATTGCGAGGATGATAACAGGAATGAGCCACCATCTAAACTGGCGAGTGGCAGATTTCGCTGCCGCCTGACCCGCCCCTGGCCACGCAGGGGCGGGTCCGCCGACCGGCGTGGCGGGTTGCGGCTGCGCGGGCGGTGTTGCCGGCTGCGCATAGGGCTGGGGCATTATCATATCTGCGCCCACACCAGGGTTGGGTGAAACAGTGGTCGGCGCATCCTGGGAATACAGTTCCACCGGGCCGGTATTCGCCTGGCTCGTCGCAGCCGGATCAGTAGAACGCAGCGGCGCCCCACAACCGCCGCACATGCGCGCCGTCGCTTCGTTCTGCCAGCCACAGCGCGCGCAGATGATCGTACTTGGAGTACCACTTGGAGTACCAGGGACCATGATGTGTTGCTCCCCTGATCCTTTCAGCTCCTGTTGCGCGCTGTGCCCCAATGGCCGTTATCTGCGCCGCAGCGGAGTTCTGGCACCATTATACTCGTCTTTGCCTACCAGAAGACGACGTATGGCAGTGAACATCGTCACAGGTAGCGCACGGAGCCGCTGCAACATCTGCCGCGTAATCGAGGTGCGCACTTCGCCGTAGAGGCGCGGGACCTCGCCAGCAGCCTCGTTCGAGAGGCCACCACCCCAACGTTCGCGGGCATAGAGGCCGCTCAATCGCTGAAGCGCCAGCCGTTGCCCTGGTATCACACGCCCCAACTGCTCGACATATTCGTCAGGCGTTTGTGAGCGTTTCGGCGGCGCACCGGCCCAGGCGCCCAGCCGTGCTATGCGCGCGAACGCCGCCGCCACTGGCGAGAGACCGCGATAGAGCAGCCGCCACCACGAGGTGAAGAACACGAACGCCAGCAATGCGAAGATAATCAGCAGCGAGACCACCAGACCGGCATCGAGCAGCACCGGATTGGCCTGCGCGCCGTTGTTATGCAACCCACCGCCGTTTGCACCTGGCCGGACGCCAACACCACGCGGAGTAGACTGGGGAGTCGCGCTGCCATTGCTGCCAGGGCCGGTTGTGGCAGTGAGGTTGGTGTTGCTAATCGGGCGGATGAAGCCTGAGAATCCACCGGATGTTGGCTCGAAGTTGATCCAGCCATACTGGCCGAAGTAGATCTGCGGCCAGACGTGCGCCTGCTTACCAGTGACCACCCAGGTGTTCGTTCTGCTGTCATACGAGCCGTTCGAGAAACCTTCTGCAATGCGCGCTGGCATGCCCAACGAGCGCGCCATCAGCACCATCGCCGTGGCAAAGTGGGTGCAGAAGCCCACCTGCTGCTGCAAGAACCAGGTGACCGGATCAGTCCCGTTCTGCGGCGGCGGTACACTGGTGCTATAGCGGAACGTGTGGAGATAGTTCTGAATCGCCATCGCCGCATCATACATGTTGGTCGTGCCACTGGTATATTGCGTTGCATCTTTTACTGCCAGGAACGGGATTTCGCCCTTTGGCGTACTGTAGAGATACTGTTGCAGCAGACCGAGTGGATACTGCGGTGACGTTACGCCTGATTCCTGCGCCGGTGGATAGGGAACCGATTGCAGTTGCGCAGCAGTGGCGGTGGAGATATAGGCGCTGGCGAAGTACTTCAGGCCGCGCTTTTCATCGTTGGTTGCCGTCCACTTGACGGGTATGCCCGTCGCCGTACTGATGGACGTTTGCGACGCTATACTGAAGGATTCCGCTGCGCTCCCCGGCGCGAACATGGGGCTATTGCTGGGCACCTGATCCAGCGTGATTTCATAGGTGTTGATCTTGAAATATTGCGAGTTGTCAGGAACGAGTGGCTGCAGCTGATTGGGCTGCATAGACGACTGCTGCGTGGGCGAAGCAGACCAGGTACCAACGCCATCATATTGGTCGAAGGTCTCTGTCACCAGATATTGTGAGGCGTCATCACCGGCGCCGGTGGCATACGTGAGAATGGGAGTATCTGGTAGCTTGGTTTCGTTGGTCAGCGTCAGGTTCTGCGTGAAGAAGTTGAATGACTCCCCGCCGCTATTGCCTTTTCCACCTTGCAAGCCGCTGAACATGTTCTGGAAGGTCGTCTGCACAGCCTGCCAGGGGTTCTTCGAGGAATTCCAGGCGTTCAGTAGGTTGGCGTTGCCCGCGCCCGCCGGTAGGATATTGGCCAGCGTCAGCACGATCACCGCGAAGATCGCGCCCGCCTGCATGAAATCCCACCCCAGGTCTGGCGAGAAGCGCAGCCCACGCAGCCGCCAGACGCGCACGTTCTCCGCCAGTGTAAAGCGCACCAGCAGCAGTAGCGTCGCCAGCAGAAAGAGAATGATGAAAAAGACCGACTTGTCATCGGTGGCCCAGTTGAGATTGATGAGCAACACCACGCCGTTCGCCAGCGCCGCCAGCCAGGGACGGCGCGTATGCAGCACCAGCCAGATGCTGATATAGGCGAGCAAGAAGCTCAGAATCGCCAGGAACAGCAGAAAGACGGTATTGTCGTTGCTGGTGTTGTGTTGCAGCACGGCGCTCTGAAACCAGACTTGCGTATGGCTCAGCAACGCGCCACGATCACCGTTCAACACCTCGTTGGCCGTGGCCTGGAAGGCAAACAGAATGCCCAGGATGATGGCGACCGTGTGGACCAGCGCCCCCGGCAGCCGCCCCTGCTGCACCGCCAGGTAGCCCAGGAGTAGACCAATGCCGGTCGTCGCGGTGAGGATGCCCAGCCCCGGCGCCCACGGAGGTGTAACCGATTGGATGCTGGCAATGGTGGTGTAGACGACCACCAACAGCAGCGCCAGCGTCAACCAGCCATCTTCCGGCAGAAGACGCAACCACGGCTGTTTGCCAGTCAAGAGCGCATCATTCTGCCGCACAGGAGTAGCGGTCGTTTGCGCCGTTTGCATATAAACCAACTCCGTTTCCTCGGAGACGTAAGCCCCAACCATACACGCCATACACGCCATGCGGCGACAGAGCAGCTAACGCGAGCCTTGTTCCAGGACATGCACCAACGGATCACCACGCTGTACAGAAATGGACGGCACACCTTCCGCCAGCAGGGCGTCTTGCACGCGCGCATTACTCCCCAGTGTTTCGTCGAAGGAATGCGGGTCCAGCAGGACGGCAAGCGGGCGCACACCACGCCGTTGCAAATGATGCAAGACGCTTGGCCAGTCGAGATTGGTTGACGGCGTAATGATAATCAATACAGTATTGCGGGCCAGCTTCGCCTCTTCGGCTGCCAGCGCCTGCCCCAACGGCACCGCCCGTTTGGGATGGACGACCGCCAGCACTTCGAGAATACGGTCGAGTTGCCGTTCGCCACGATCCAGCGGCAGCGAGGCGTCATCCGCGCCGCTCACCGCCAGGCCCACGGCCAATTCTTCTTGCCGGAGCAGATAGGAGGCCAAGCTGGAGGCAATGGTGACGCCATATTCTTCGGTGGAGCTATCGCCTTCGCCTGCCTGCGCGTCGCGGTCCAGATCGAGCAAGATCACCACATCTATGGTCGGGTCCAGGTCAAACTCTTTCACCATGAACTGGCCCAGCCGCGCGGTGGTTGGCCAGTGAATGCGGGTGAGCGCGTCGCCCGGCACATAGTTGCGCACGGTGACGACATTGGTGGTCGTTTGCAGCGAACGCTGCGAGCCGCGTCCACGCCCAGGCATATTGCCAGGAAACAGGTCAAAGTTCGAGAGCGGCAGCACTGGCGGCAGCACTAATAGCTGATGTTCGGGCGCCAGCGGCAACTCACGGCGGAACAGGCCCAGCGGGTCGCCGGTCGTTGCCGTCACAGGGCCAAGTGTATAACGTCCGCGTCGCCGGCAAACGGTTTTGGCGCGCCAGGCGATGCGCTGATGTGGACCGACGCTCGACACATAGCCAGCGTGGTGCCCCGGCAGAGAGGAGCCATCGGCCACCTGCACCCAGAGTTTCGGCATGATGGAGTGATTCTCCAGCGCCAGGCGTTCCTCGATGCGCTCACCAACCTGCGCCCGCCCGCCAAGCGCCGAGCGCGTAAACTTCAGGCCGCGCGTACTCCACTGGAGCCAGGCGACGGAGAGTGCGAAGGCAACGGTCAAGGCCCAGGCGAGAATCCAGAACGGTTTCCAGCCGAGAGAAAACGCCATCACCCAGAGCAGCAATATCAGCAGGGCAAGTTGCCAGGGACGCATACGCTAGCGCCTTCCATTATATGATCCTGCGCCGCCCGGCACTGGCACCAACCCCATCACTTCATCCAGCACGGCGCTCGGTGTGGTGCCACGAACGCGCGCCGCCGGTGCGATGATGAGCCGATGGCTCAGTGTTGGCTTGACCAGCGCCTTGACATCATCCGGCTGCACGAAGTCGCGGCCACGCAGCGCCGCCAGCGCCTGAGACGCATGGAACAACGCCAGCGAACCGCGCGGGCTGGCGCCCAGGTAGACATGCTGATGCTGGCGGGTCGCCGCCACCAACGCCACGATGTATTCACGGATTTCCCGCTCGACCCGCACTTCGCGCACCTGCTCTTGCATCAATTGCAAATGCTCATCGGTGAGAATCTGTTCGAGCGAGTCAATGGGATGCGTGCGTTGCTGGCGATCTAGAATCTCCACCTCATCGGCTGGCGAGGGATATCCCATGCTGATATTGAGCAGGAAACGGTCCAGTTGGGCCTCTGGCAGCGGGAATGTTCCTTCATATTCAATGGGGTTCTGCGTCGCCATGACGAGAAATGGGTGCGGCAGCGAGTGGGTTACGCCATCAACCGTCACCTGATGCTCTTCCATTGCCTCGAGCAACGCCGATTGGGTCTTGGGGGTCGCGCGGTTGATCTCATCGGCCAGGACGAATTGGCTCATGATCGGTCCGGGGCGGAACTCGAATTCGCCGGTGCGCTGATTGAACATCGAGACGCCGGTGACATCGCTCGGCAGCAGATCAGGCGTAAACTGGATGCGCTTGAAGTCGCAACCAATCGAGCGGGCGATGGACTTTGCCAGCACCGTCTTGCCGACGCCGGGCACGTCTTCGATGAGGATATGGCCGCTGCACAACACGGCGATCATGGTCAGCCGCACGGATTCGTGCTTGCCGACGATGACGCGCTCGACATTCGCCATCACCTGCTCTGCGGCGTCGCTGATATCACGCACGGAAAGAGAAGGACGATCTTCCAGCTTCACTCGTGTTCGCGGCCCTGGCATTGCCCCTCGCTCGACGCACACCATCATGCGCAGGGAGAAGACTAGCCGTGAGTGGCCGCACTCCTTTCTGTGGTCGGCAAAAATACAGCCGCCGCTCCGCTACCGCACCCGTGGGGAATCTGGCATTACCACTACCACAGGGTAGAAGACATCAGTTCATTAGTATCGGGTACCCGATCACTGGCTCCTACAGGCCGAGAGCCTAGTACGCAGGAGCTATTACTCGTCCGCCAGCGGTCTGATTTCAGTCAGACTTCCCAGCATTGTATCCCCTATTACGTTACGATGGTACTGGAAGTTCCTGGCGGCGATGTTCCAGTCGCCCACTGATAGATGAGACAGACAAACAATGGGCGTTATTCGTGTCTACTAAGGACAGGTGTATACGGGCGCTTACGCTTTGGCGCTCTCTCCGCCCCACCTCGCATTTCTTTAGACGTATCGCTGCGCTAGTACCTCTAAAGACGCGGCTCCTTATGATAATTTTACAGTAATAGGGCCATTCCTCCATATGGCTCAAGCATAATGGAGAAATGGCCTTATCAACGACATTCAAAGCAGCCGGCAGGAATAGCGATATCGCAGCACATTGGCTCGACCGTTAGCCCATCTTTGCGGCGCTATGAAGCCGATGCCTCAAACGCCTTCAGGCAACCGGCGCAACAGAAATAGAATGTCTCGCCGCCGCGCTCGGTGTGGTAACGAGCAGTAGCGATATCCACTGTCATGCCACAGATGGGGTCTATCGCCTCAGCACGCGCTGCCCCAGCACTCACAGCCACCGTCTCCACCTCCATACCAATCCGCCGTTGCCGCACCTTAATCAATTCCGCCATCACGCTAAAGGCAATCTCCGGCGGTTGCAAGATGGGGCCGGGCAGCCCTTTTGGCCGCTTCAACCGCGCCAGGCGTTCAGCGGAGACACCCTGGCTGCGCAATGTCTCGCGGAGCGCCGCGAAGCGTTTCTGGCTGGCGATGACGCCGACATAGCTAGCGTCGCTTTCGAGCGCCACCCGCGCCGCTGCTTCATCATAGCGGTTGACGGTGGCGACGATGACATACTGGCGCGCGTTAAGTTGTGGCCGCAACGCTTCCAGGTCCGGTATCAACCGGCTGGCATCGGGGAACGCCTCCATATCCGCCTCAGCGTCGCAGGCCCAGACAGAAAAATCGAGCAACTTGCCGAAACGACTGAGTGCGCGGGCAACCGGCGACGAGCCGATCACTACCAGCTCGATCTTTGGCAGGAACGGCTCCACGAAAATCTGAAGTTCGCCTTCGCTGGCACAGAGCATTGGCACCTGCACCAGCCCTGGCGATGCCTCCTCTTCCAGTTCTTCTGCGACATCGGGGCGCAGCACCAGCAGACGTGGCATACCATCGGCAAGCGCGTCTAGCGCCTGGCGAATCACTGCTGGTTGGGCGCAGGAGCCGCCAATCCAGCCTTCGATCTCGCCGTCGGCCAGGATAATCGCCCGCGCACCCGGCATGCCCGAAGCAGGCTGTTTCGCCGCAACCACCGTCGCCATCGCGAACGGCCTGCGCTCGCTGCGTAGCCGCTGCGCCTCTTCCAGCATATCCAGCGTAGTTGGGATGTCTCGCTGCATCGCTCTCCTCGATTTCCACGCCACACCGCGCCTGTTATGCCGGGCTGGGCGCCTCTAAATGCTGGCGTGTGCAGTCAAAGAACTGGCCGGTCAGTTTCTTTGCCGTACTCTCAATCAGCCGCCCGCCGATGCTGGCAAGCGTGCCGCTGATCGCCACGTCAGCGGCCCATTGCATCGTCGTCACCGTCTCGCTCGTCGCCGTGAGGTCCACTTTGGCGGTCATATCAACGGCACTGCCCACCGCGTTGCCGCGCGCCGTCACCTCCGCATGGTTCGGCTGGCGCAACTCTTTGAGCGTCACATCCAGCGTGAAGGTCGCCTTGACCGCGCCGATGCCAACGCCGACGGTGGGCTTGAAGTGGTCCGGCCCCAGAATCTCCATTGACTTGAAGCCTGGGGCGCACTGCGCGACCTTGTTTGGGTCCATGAAATAGGCCCAGACCGTTTCGATGGGCGCATTGATCGTTTGCTCACCTGCAAAGTGCATGGGATACCACTACCTCCTACCCTACGACTCCGCGACGCCGTGTTCTTCGAGAATCTTGTACACCTTCCAGGGTGTGATGGGAATATCAATATGCGTGACGCCCAGA
Source organism: Chloroflexota bacterium (assembly GCA_021323855.1). Classification (GTDB taxonomy): domain Bacteria; phylum Chloroflexota; class Ktedonobacteria; order Ktedonobacterales; family JADMIN01; genus JAJPKE01. Next base: position 205,484 of record JAJPKE010000023.1, read on the forward strand.
TGGCTCAGCGCATCCACCACCGCGTTGGCGATGGCCGGTGGCGCGCCCACCGTCGCCGATTCACCAACGCCCTTCGCGCCAAATGGATGGTGCGGCGATGGCGTCACCGTCTTGTCGGTTTCCCAGGCGGGGGTCTCCATTGCCGTCGGCAAGAGATAGTCCATGAAGTTGCCCTGCTGGATATTGCCGTTCTCATCATAGGTGATTTCTTCGAGCAACGCAGGCGCCATACCCATCGTCAGGCCGCCGTGAATCTGGCCATCTACGATCATCGGGTTGATAATGTTGCCGCAGTCGTCTATCGCCAGGAACCGCCTGATCTTCACCTCGCCGGTGCCGCGATCAATATCTACCACGCAGACATACGCGCCGAAGGGGAAGGTCAGATTTGGCGGATCATAGTAATCCACTGCTTCCAAACCGGCCTCCATCCCTTGCGGGTGATTGGTATAGGCGGCGAAGGCGATCTGCTGCATCGTCACCGCTTTGCCGGGCGTCCCTTTGACACGGAACTGATAGTTCTCCCATTCCAGATCGTCCGGGGAAACTTCCAGCAGATGCGCGGCGATGTTCTTGGCTTTCTCGCGTATCTTGCGCGCGGCGACGGCGGTAGCAGCGCCGGCTGTGGGCGTACTGCGGCTGGCGTAGGTGCCGAGGCCGTAGGGGGCGGTGTCGGTGTCGCCGTGTTCGACAGTGATGTTCTCTACCGGCAGCCCCAGTTCTTCAGCAACGATCTGCGCGAAGGTGGTTTCATGCCCCTGCCCTTGCGTCTGCACGCCAATGCGCACAATGGCGGAGCCAGTAGGGTGGACGCGAATCTCTGCGCTATCGAACATCTTGATACCCAGGATGTCGAAGGTATGCGACGGTCCCGCGCCGACGATCTCGGTGAAGGTGGAGAGGCCAATGCCCATCAGTTCGCCACGGGCGCGCTTTTCCGCCTGTTCGCGGCGCAACTGCTCATAGCCGATCTCTTCCATTGCCTTACGCAGCGCGGCGGGATAGTTGCCGCTGTCATACTCCCAGCCGGTCGGCGACTTATAGGGAAACTTCTCCGGCGGGATGAAGTTCTTCAGCCGCAGCTCCGCCGGGTCCATCGAGAGTTTCTGCGCCAGCACATCCACCATGCGCTCGATGGTATGCACCGCCTCCGTCACGCGGAATGAGCAGCGATACGCCACGCCGCCGGACGGCTTGTTGGTGTAGACGCCATCCACCTCCACATGCGCTGCGTCCAGTTCATAGGAGCCGGTGATGACGCTGAAGAGGCCAGCGGGAAACTTCGAGGGGTTGGCCGCCGCATCGAAGGCGCCGTGATCGGCAATCGTCTTCACACGCAACGCCTGCATCGTACCGTCACGTTTGGCGGCCAGTTCCGCCGTGATGTGATAGTCGCGGGCGAAGCTATCCGCCTGCAAGTTCTCGGAGCGGTCCTCGATCCACTTGACCGGATGCCCCGTCTTGATCGAGGCGACGCAGGCGATGACATAGCCGGGATAGACCGGCACTTTGCCGCCGAAGCCGCCGCCAATATCCGGTGAAATGATGTGTATTTTGTGTTCAGGGATGCTCGTCACCAGCGAGAACACGGTGCGGATGGCGTGCGGCGCCTGCGTGGTCATGTAAACGGTGAGTTTGCCCTCGACGGCATCGAACGACGCCACGCAGCCGCAGGTTTCGATGGAGCAGACGTGGATACGCGGGATATAGAGGTCTTCTTTGACGACCACCTCGGCCTGGTTGAAGAGTTCGTCGGTGCGGGCGGCGTCTCCGGCCTCCCAGTGCCAGATGTGGTTAGTCTTCTGCTCGCGGTCCGGGCGCACCAACGGCGCATCGGCTTCCAGCGCCTTGATGGGGTCGGTGACCGGCGGCAGCGGCTCGTACTCGACGTTGACCAGCGCCACACCATCGGCGGCGGCGTAGCGGTCAGTGGCGACGACTGCGGCGACCTCCTGCGCCTGATAGACCACGCGGTCCACCGGCAGCACCATCTGCTTATCGCCCATCAGCGTCGGCATCCAGGCGAGGCCCGCCGCATCGAGGTCTTTGCCGGTGATGACGGCCAGCACGCCGGGCTGCGCGAGCGCGGCGCTGGCATCTATATTCTTGATGGTGGCGTGGGCGTAGGGGCTGCGCACAATATCCAGGAAGAGCATGCCGGGCAACTTGATGTCGTCAACGTAGCGACCCCTGCCACGAATGAAGCGCGCGTCTTCTTTGCGTTTGACACTATGGCCCATGCCGCGAATTGGAGTTTCGGTTTCGGTTGCCATGTGAGCTACACCTCCGCGCCAACGGGCGCCGGTGCAGGCGTCGCCTGCGCTTCACGCATCTGCTTTGCGGCGTATTGAATGGATTTGACGATATTGACATAGCCGGTGCAGCGGCAGAGATTGCCGGAGATGGCGCGACGTATCTCATCCTCAGTCGGCTGGGGATTGCGTTCAAGCAACGCAACGGCGGTCAACATCATGCCGGGGGTGCAGAAGCCGCACTGTAAGCCATGCTCCTGCACAAAGCCATCCTGCACTGGATGCAGCTTGCCGTCCTGCTCCAATCCCTCGACGGTGCGTATCTCTGCGCCATCCACCTGTACCGCCAGCAGCGTGCAGGACTTGGCAGGCACGCCATTGACGAGGACGGTGCAGGCGCCGCAACTCGTGGTGTCGCAGCCGATATGCGTGCCAGTGAGACCGGCGACCTCGCGGATGAAGTGAACCAGTAGCAGGCGCGGCTCAACCTCTGCTGTATAGGGCTGGCCGTTGATGGTGAGCGTGACTTTGTGAGTCGTCTGCGTAGTCTGCGTAGTCTGTGTGGTCATGCGACGCCTCCCCCGATGTTTCCATTGTGAGCGATGCTGCCGGTGGCGCGCTGGGCGGCCCTGCGCAGCGCCCGCGCCGCCAGCGTCCGCACCATTGCGCGCTTATAGTCCGCCGGACCGCGCAGATCACTCCCTGGCTCGGCAGCCTCAGCCGCCAGCTTCGCCGCCTCACGAATCGTCTCGTCGTTCAAGGGTTTGCCGGTCAGGAAGCTCTCAGCGGCGCTCGCGCGAATTGCCTTTGGGCCGACATTGGTGAGCGCCAGGCCAGCCTGGGTGCAGGCGCCGTTCTCATCCAGCGTGACCGAGGCGGCCACCGCTGCAATGGCGTAGTCGCCCACTTTGCGCTCCAGCTTGCAGTACGCGGCTCCGCTACGGGGCGCGGGCTGGGGAACGCGAATCTCCACCAGCACCTCGTCCGGCTTCAGCGATGTTTCCAGCGTATCCACCAGGAAATCATCAATGGGGATGGTGCGTTGACCATCAGCGCCCTGCGCCAGCAACGTCGCTCGCAGCGCCACCATCATCGCGGGGTGGTCGTTGGCCGGGTCGGCATGTGCCAGATTGCCGCCGACAGTGGCAAAGTTGCGCACGATTGGGTCTGCGACGACACTACTGGTATCCAGCAGCGCGGGATAGCGCTGGCGAATCAGCGCCGAGGATTCGAGCCGCGCCTCGCGCACCATTGCGCCAATGATCAGCGAACCATCGCGCTCTTGCAGCACGTCCAAATGCGGCACGTTGCGCAGGTCCACCACATAGCCGGGGGTTGCGAGGCGAAACTTCATCAGCGGGATCAGGCTTTGCCCTCCCGCCATCACTTTCGTCTCGTCAGGGTGCTGCTGGAGGAGATTGATGGCCTCGGCCAGCGTCGTTGGAGCATAGTACTCAAACCTGTCTGGGATCACAGCATCCTCCTCTCGAAAAAGAGAGCATGCACGAGAGATGCGGCTCTGCCGCCTCCAGGATCATTTTCCAGCAATCACAAGGATTTTCAGAGGTTCAAGACGGAGCGCAACGTATCGCTATCGCTTTGCAGAGAAGGGGAGAGTGTCTGTTCCGGCGAGCGGAGCGGGCAACAGGTGTTCAGTGCAAAGGGTAGGTTTTCGCGCTACGACCTGTCAGCACTACACAACATCGCAGTACGCCACAATACACAAAGTGAAGTATACGCCGATAGTATATACACAATCTCGTATCACTGGCGAGGGCGATAAATATGCCACTATGTCCATCCGTTGACACGCAAGCAATACGCCGTTTTGCTACCAATCGCCATTGCCTGTGCTACGATATCGGCAGTGTGAGAGCGTTTGCCGCACATGAGGACATGAGAAGAGGAAACGGCGGTCCATATGACCACGAGTGATATGAGTAGCAAGAGTCGCAAGAGCATTTTATTCTGCTATGCCCATCCCGATGACGAAATCGGTGATGTCGCCCTGGCGAACCGCTACATGCGCGAAGAGGGCGCGCACACCACCTTGATCTGCACTACCAACGGCGATGTGGGCACGGTTGACGCCGAGCATCTACGCGGCTACGCTTCGATCTCGGAGCTACGCCTCGCGGAGTTTTCCTGCGCAACGCAGGCGGCTGGTTTCGATGAAGTGGTCACGTTCGGCTATCGCGACAGCGGCATGATGGGCAGCGCCGATAACGAGAATCCCAATTGTTCCTGGCAGATACCGCTGGAAACGCTGACACAGCAGGTGGCCGAGGTGATGCGCCGTGTGCGCCCACAGGTGGTGATTACCTTCAACACCTTCGGCGCCTACGGACATCCCGACCATATCAAGATCAATCAGGCGACTGTTGCGGCCTTTCAGCAGTTGCAGGCGGAGCCAGAGCATCCGCAGAAACTCTACTACGCCAGCGGACCGGACAGGCTCTTGCGTATTGGCATTATGGTGATGCGCCTGCGCGGCAAGGACCCGCGCAAAGGCGGCAGAAATCACGATATGGATTATGTGGCCGCCGTTGAGGCCACCACGCCGGTTACAACCAAAGTCAGGGTCACGAAGTACCTCGATCCGATGTGGAAGGCGCTGAACTGCTACGCCAGCCAGATCCAGATTCCGCCCGCCGTGCGCCGCTTCAGAAGGCTACTTGGCCCGATGGTGCAAGGCACCACATCCCTCTCGCGCGTCTACCCGGAATGGCGTCCCGGCGAGCGCATCGAACGCGACATTTTCGAGGGCGTGACCTTCTAGGGGTCATTGCACCGTTCAGGCAACCACAACACGTTCGCGGCTGGCCACCTGGGAATAGTGAGGAGAGGACGCGCGCAGGATGAATTCAGCGATTGCGAGCGCCGCGAATGGCTTTTGCAGCCGCGACATGTTGGCGCGCATCTGCTCCAACATCACAGCATCGCGCTGAAAACACTCCTGGAGAATGGCGACGAGTTCTTCCTCCGTCTCCGCCAGCACACCGATGCCCTCGTCGCAGACATAACGCACGTTGCCCTCTTCCTGCCCCGGTATGCAGCCGGATAGCACGATGGGCAAGCGGCAGGCCATCGCCTCAGAGATTGTGCCCGGCCCAGCTTTGGTGACGATGAGATCGGCGGCCTGCATTAGCTCGTGCATATTCTGCGCGAACCCCAGAATATGCTGGCGCTGTTGCAGCGGAACGGGGAGTTCCCGGGCCATCTGCTCCAGTCGCCTGCGCAGCCGCTCGTTGCGCCCCGTCACGATCACCAGTTGCACCGGCAACGCCGCCCGCCAGAGCGCGCGCACCCGTTGCACGAGTTTACCAGCCCCCTCGCCGCCGCCCATCACCAGAACCACCGGCATGGTCGGATGCAGGCCAAGCTGCTTCCGCAACAGCGCTTTGGAGGCGCAGGGCCGACTGAACTTCAGGTCTATCGGCATGCCCAGCACCGCAATGTTGTCATCGGGCATACCATGCTGCTGGCAGAAGTCCCGCGCCATGTCCGTCGGCACGATGCAATGATCCGCCGCAGGGGCGACCCAACTGCGATGCGGAGTGACGGGATCGGTCATCACCGTCAAGAAGGGGATGCGCAGCCCCGCCTCGTCCAGCGCCCGCAGCGCGGCATGGCTGAGCAGCGGATGCACGCACACAATCATATCCGGGCGCGTCTGTCGGAGCAACTGCGCCAGCCCACGCCGCAGCAGGCGATAGAGCGCGCGCTCCAGCAGCGCAAAACTCCTTCTATGGTTGGTCAGGTGAAACAGCGCGCCATACAGCCGGGGCGTATACCGGATGGACCATCCATAGAGGCGGCCTATCTTCCGCAGGGGAAATCGGCCACAGGCGGCGAAGGCGTCTATATTCTCTGTGTGATAGGCGCAGGACATATGCGCCTGAGCCACAGCGTCATCAGCGTCCAGTTCACCGTGCTGCCCAGGTGTTGCGGTCAGCAGGTGAATGGCGCTACGAATGGCTTCGGCGGCGCTGCGATGTCCCGCGCCCGTCTCCGCCATCAGGAACAGGATTCTATAGGCATGCGGCATGGAATCTTCCATTGCGCCTCTTCACTTCACTACTTCCAGGAAGCCAAGCGGCTTGCCAATGTGGAAACACTACTTCCGGGGCCGGTATAGCGCCAGTATAGCGCCGGGAGGTGACAAAAGTATGAACAATCCCCCTGGATGTTGTCATCAGTTTGTCATCTGGATATGTCACAATGACCGCGAAAGCCTAGGTCCCGTAGGGCAGTTGCGTATTGTTTATCACAGCATACCGGAGCCGAGCGCGCTATTCTCTCAGGCGCATGCGGCATGAGGATACCGTTCGAGGATGTAGTTCTATGCGTATTCTGGTGATCGAAGACAACCACCGCCTCAATAGTTCGCTGGCGGCAAGCCTCACGCATGAGGGATACAGTGTTGATAGCGCCTACGACGGCCAGGAGGGACAAGACCTGGCCGAAATGACACCCTATGACCTGATTATCCTCGATATTTTGTTGCCAGAAAAAGATGGGTTGGAGGTCTGCCGGGACCTGCGGCGGCGGCGCGTGCAGACGCCAATTCTCTTGCTGACGGCGCGCGATAGCGTGGATGACCGTGTTCAGGGGTTGGATTGCGGCGCCGACGATTACCTGGTGAAACCGTTTGCCATGCGCGAACTGCTGGCGCGCTTGCGCGCGTTGCTGCGCCGCCAGCAGCCCTACTCATCCGGGCGGCTGACGGCGGGAGACCTGGTGATGGACCCTACCACCCATACGGTTGAGCGCGAAGGGCAACCCATCGAGTTGACGCCGAGAGAGTTCGCGTTGCTCGAATACCTGTTGTATCACGCGAACCAGGTCGTCACACGCGACATGATCGAGCAGCACATCTGGAATTATGACTTTGAGTGCGAATCAAACGTGATTGATGTCTATGTTCGCCGCTTGCGCCGCAAGATAGACGATCCGTTTGCCGTCAAGCTGCTCTCCACGGTGCGCGGCATTGGCTATCGCCTGCAACGACCGGCAGAGCGAGGCTGAGCCTATGAATGACCCTACGAGCGCCATGAATCCCACACAACGACCGGAGCCGCATCACTTCCATGAACACTTCCGCGTGCCACTGACCTCCAGCGTGCGCGCACGGCTGACACTCTGGTATCTGGCGGTGATGGCGGTGATCGTGGTCGTCTTTGGTGGCAGCCTCTATGCGACGCAAACGTTCCTCAACGCCGACGCCGCAGAGAGCCGGCTGGAAGCGCAGTTGTACCAGGATAGCCAGCAATTTGCGCAGACCTATAAACAGGCGCTACTGAACCAGCAGACGCTCAAGAACCTCCCGCTCGATGCCTCGGCGCAGGAGATGGTGGTGCTGCTGCGCCCGGACGGCAGCGTCCTGGATGCGCGCGGCCCGCTGACGAGCAGCGTGATGCAGCAGCTTCAGAGCAAAGCGGGGCAGAGCGCTGGCATGACCGATGTGACCATTCCGCAAACGCAAGCGCAATCTCATACACACGGCTGGTGGGGTGGTGGGAATGGTTGGTGGAGCGGTGGCAACACCTATCGCGTGCTGATAACGCCAGTGCTGAGCCAGAATGCGCGCGTCGCTACCCTGGTGGTGGGATTGCAGCGCCAGGATACGATTCCGCTCTTCGCCATCTGGCTCTTCTGGGGCAGCGCCGCGTTGCTGGTCGCCGCGATTGGCGGCTACTGGCTGGCGGGCAAGGTGTTGCAGCCAGTGAAGATGATTACGCGCACCGCCAACGAGATCAACGCGACCGATCTGCGCCGCCGCCTGCATTTGCAGCGGCGCGATGAATTCGGCGAGCTGGCTGCCACCTTCGACCGCATGCTGGCGCGCCTGGAGGCCGCTTTCAAGCGCCAGGCGCAGTTCACCGCCGACGCCAGCCATGAACTGCGCACGCCGCTCACCGTCATGAACCTGGAAATCAACCGCGCGCTGACGCAAGTGGAGCAGCCCGAAGATTACCGGCAGGTGCTTGAACAGGTGCAGGCGGAGAATGAGCAACTGATTGCAATGGTCAACGGTCTGTTGCTGCTGGCGCGCGCCGATACTGGGCAGATGACGATGGAGTGGCAGGAGGTTGACCTGAGCGATATCGCGCTGGCCTGCGTCGAACGCCTGCTGCCGCTGGCCCAGCGCAGCCACATCACCCTGGCGACCGGAGACTTGCCGGAGGTGCTGGTCCGTGGCGACCCGCGCTATCTTGGGCAGATGCTCACTAACCTCATCGAGAACGGCATCAAATATAGCAGCGGTATCGGCAAGCGCGTGCATGTGGAACTGGCTAGCGAGCAGGACCGCTGGGCAGTGGTGCGCGTGCGCGATGACGGCCCCGGCATTTCCGAGGAACACCTGCCCTATCTCTTCGAGCGATTCTATCGCGTGGATAAGGCACGCTCGCATCGGCGGGCGGAGCCAGGCAAAAGCAATGGGACAGAAGATGAAGAATCCGGCGGCACCGGGCTGGGCCTCTCCATTGTGCAATGGATTGTGCAAGCGCATGGCGGCGAGCTACGGGTGGAGAGCGCCAGCGGCGCCGGCTCGCTCTTTGAGGTATACCTGCCGCTGCTGCACAGCGCGCAAGCATGGAATAATGAGGAACCCATCGCAAATGCGCCTGATGACAAATCCATGACAAAACCCAGCGGCAATATTCACGATGCTGTCATCTCCGCCTCCTATACTGTGCCTGCACCATTGAGTAGCATCAACAGCAATAGCAGTCACAGTAAAGGGGTTCTCATGAGCCAGATTCCGTTGCGGCAACAGGCCAGCACGTTCATCGCCTTCCGTGTGATCGTCGTCTGCCAGGCGATTGTCTTTTTTCTGGCGGCGGCGCTGCACACCGGCGTCTTCGGCGTGCCATCCCTCCCGCCCGCCATGATCGTCGAGGGTCTCTGTGGCATCGGCTGCGTCATCAGCGCCTATGGCATCTTTACACGCAAGACCTGGGCGCCGGGGGCCGCTGTCATCATCCAGATACTTATCCTCCTGGCCGTCTTGCTTGGCGTCTTTGTGATCCTCTCCAGCCCGGATATCCGCACAGCATTGAACCTTGCGCTGCATGCTATCATGCTGGCGCTGATCGTGCCCGGATTGGCGCTGCTCGCTATCCCAGGCACACGCGCGGCGCTCAGGAGCGATCATGCAGCATAGCCAGGTCAAGAATATAATGGCGCTTCCAGAGGCGCAGACGACGCTCTCGAACTGGAGCAAGACGGGACATTCGCCTTGCTATCACATCGCGGCAAGGGATGTCGCGGATATCCAGGAGGCGCTGGCGGTCGCTCGTGCGCAGCAACTCACAGTGATTCCGCATGGCGCGGGGCATAGCTATACGGATGCGGCGCTGAATACCGGTGGCATCGTGCTTGACCTCACGCCGATGAATCGCATCCTCGCCTGGGACGCCGGGCAGGGCATCATGCGAGTGGAACCAGGCGTGACACTGCGCGATATGCTGCGCGCCTCCTGGAAGGATGGCTGGTGGCCATTCGCCACGCCCTCCACGCCGGAGGTCACTATCGGCGGCTGCGTCGCTATGAACGTGATGGGGAAGAATGCCTGGAAGGATGGCGCGTTTGGCGACCACGTGCTGGCGCTAGACGTGCTACTCGCCAGCGGCGAAACTATGACATTGACACCGCAGGGCGACGCCCAACTCTTTCGGGCGTTCGTCGGCGGCGTGGGGCTGCTCGGCGTCATCACCGCGATCACGATGCAACTCCAGCGGTTGCCCTCCGGGCGCGTGACCATCCAGCGCCGCGCTGCCGCCTCACTAGCCGGGATATTCACGCTATTTTCTGAACTGCGCCAAGAAAGCGATTTCATCGAAGCCTGGCTGGACGGATTTGCTGAAGGCGGGCAGCTTGGGCGCGGCCATGTCACCGCTGCTACGATGACCCATACCGCCGGAAAGCCACAGTTCCGCTTCCCATCTCCTGGCCTCCGCGATCAGCTAGCAGTGTCGTTCACGCGCCGGTTTGGTGGTCTTTACCGGCCATTGTTTCTCACGAGCATCCCAATTGCCAACCACATCAAATACTGGCAGGGCAGATGGGAGGGCCGAAAGCCGCAACAGCGGTCGCTGCTGCCCTATACCTACTATTCGCCGGCGGCCTTTGCTGGCTATCATGTGATGCTCCCACAAGGAGTGGAGACGTTTCAGGCGTTCGTCTCCGGCCAGCAGGCGCAAACTGATTTTGCGGATGTCTTGCGCTATTCGCAGCAACACGGGTACACGCCGATCTGGTGTATCATCAAGCAGCACCGGCGCGACCCATCGCTGCTGAGCTATCAGCTTGACGGATTTTCGCTCGAATTGAACTATCCGCGCACGGCTCGCCGGTCGCGCGGCGGGAAGACGCTGGAAGATGTGCTGCGGCAGATGATCGAGATGGTCGTCGCAGCGGGCGGCAGATTCTATCTCGCCAAAGACCATTTCATGACAGCAGAACAGTATCGCCGCAGCATTGGCGCTGAGACGGTGGATACGTTCTTAGACCTCAAACGACGCTATGATCCAGAGGCAGTGTTTCAATCAGACCTGTTTCAGCGTTTGTTCCAGCCAGCGCCGCAGCAACAGGGAGGCTGACCTTGCTCCCATTGATCTACACCAATATCTGGGCCGCTGCTCTCTTCGTCCTCGCCTGCCTGGTATGGAATGTGCCGGAAGCGGTGGGAATGCTCAAACAAACCGCGAAGGCAGCCAGAAAAGACGCCGCAGTCGCAGATCGCGGCTCGCTGGTCGTCCTACTCACACTCCTCTGGCTAGGTCTGGCGTTGAACTTTTTGCTGGCGTGGCTCGCGCCTGCGGCGGCGATAGACTGGCAGCGAATGCTGCTCTTGCTGCTGGGCATCGCGCTGATACTGCTCGGCGTCGCGCTCCGCTGGTATGCCATCCGGACGCTGGGACGCTACTTCACCCGCGATGTCGCCGTCTCCGCAGAGCAAACCGTAGTGCAGCGGGGACCCTATCGCCTGATCCGCCATCCTTCGTATAGCGGCACCTTCCTGACGATGCTCGGCGTGGGGCTGGCGATGACCAACTGGGCCAGCCTGGTCGCCCTGCTCGCCTGCGTCTTCGCTGGGCATCTCTACCGCGTGCGGGTTGAGGAACAGGCGCTCGTCCGCGCCATTGGCCGGCCATATAGCGATTATATGCGCCACACCAAACGCTTCATTCCCCTGGTGTTCTAGACTGGTATTCGAGAAAGCGAGCGAAACATGCGTCGAGTGGTGCGCAGGGCCGCGCAGGCTGCGGCGTTTGGCGCAGGCGCGGCGGCGCTCTTGACGCTGCCGGTGGCGCTGGAAGCCAGGTTGAAACGCGCCACGCGACCGCTGACGGATGAGTGGCAGCGCCTACCTATCGAGCCGCGCGGCGAGACGCTGCTCGGCATGAGCTTTCGCTCGCCGCAGGTAGACGCGCTGGGGTTGGATGCGCGCGCCACGCTGCATACCTTGCTGTCCTATCCGTTCCAACTCATCCGCCTGGGAGCTTACTGGAATCGCATCGAACCGGAGCCGGGCGCGTTTCAGACCGCCGCGCTCGATTGGCAGATAGACGCCGCCGAACGAGCGGGGAAGCAGATCATCCTCTGTCTCGGTCCGCTGAAGACCTTCGGCTATCCAGAGTTCTTTGTGCCCGCGCATCGCCTGCAACAGCCGTTCCCGGAACATACGCGCATCACACCCTCTGCGTATCCATCCTTGCTGGCGGCGGCAACCGACTTCATTGCGCGCCTCGTCGAGCGGTATCGCCAGCACGAAAGCATCGTCGCCTGGCAACTGGAACACGAGGCCGTTGATCCGCTTGGCGTGGAACATTCCTGGCGCATGGACGCCTCATTTGTCGCCAAAGAAGCCGAAGCTGTGAGAGCAACCGACCCCAACAGGCCGCTGATGATGAATGGCTTCCTGGCGGCCTCGCTGCCAGTGCTGCTCTCTCAGTGGTGGCAAACACGCGACCAGGGCGATTCACTGGCCATCGCAGAGCGGATGGCTGATATCATCGGCATTGACTATTACCCGCGCCACGCCGTGATGGCGCTCGGCAGCCGGACGCTCTACCTGGATGGCAGCCGGGGTTCGTGGCAGCAGCGCAGGTGGAAGCGGCTGCTTGCACGGGCGCACGCGCGCGGGCAAAAGGTGATGGTCGCGGAGGGGCAGGCGGAGCCGTGGGAAGCGGTGACGACGCCGCCCAACCCGGACCGCCAGGGCATGTATAGTTGCTTGCCGCAGCATGTCATCGAGAACTACAACGCCTGCATGCGCCGATCCCAGCATGGTGCCTCGCTCTACGCCTATCTCTTTTGGGGTGCGGAATACTGGCTCGTGCGGCAGCAGAGCGGCGACCTAAGCTACATGCAGGCGTTCGCGCGTCTCCTCGATCAGGCCTGACCCGTGAAATACGCGAGTTGGCGCGCTCAGCGCCCGGCCATCTGGTCAATACAGACCGTCACCATCAGGATGAGGGCGTCATCCTGCCCTGGCTCGATGTCTACGCCGTAGGTGTCGCGCACCCGGAACCATTTCTTCGAGACCTCAGCGACACGCCTGCCGTCCTGAGTAATCTCATATTCATGGTCCAGGATGTTGCCTTTCGCCTCCATATCCGGCCCGCGCCCGGCCATATCTATCTTGAAGCGATCACGCACGACATTGACGAGCGCTTTGTGAACTTCGGCAATCTTCTGGCCGTCGCGCTCGATGGCCATTGAATCGCGCGCCCGCAGCATCCGCTCCTGCACCTGGGCCACCACATGCCCCTGGGCGTCTTCGAGGTTGAGCGTATTGCGCACCCGCAGCACCTTGCCATCCACTTTGAAGGCACGCTGGCCCCGGTCGGTCTCGATCCAGAAATCATCGCCTATCGAAAGCAATTTTTCGCGCATCTGATAGCGGTGTGGTCCAGCAAACATGGCTTGCTGCTCTTGCTGTTGCTGTTCTTCATGGCGCCGGCGAAACATAATATTGCCCCCTCTTTCTCCTGCTCATGGAAATCCCAACATTCTCCGGCGTCCGAGACTGCACGTTCCAGACCATGCCCACATTGCCTGGGAAATCAGGCGCGCAAGGCGCTGGTCTAGGAATTGCAGGTCACAGTGCGGCGACACGGCAGGAGCGGTATTGAGCATGATCCCCATTTCTGTACACTTGTCTATGCCCATCCATGTGAAAGAGGCGTCCAATGAACCAACCGGACCAGTTTTCTCCTATCGCTGACCACGGCCTGATCGGTGACTTGCAAACCGCCGCGCTCGTCGCCACCGACGGCACCATTGATTTCTACTGCTGTCCGCGCTTCGATTCACCCAGCATCTTTGCCGCGCTGCTGGACCGCAAGCGTGGCGGCTACTTTCGCATCGCCGCCGATGAACCGGACTGTGTGACCAAACAACTCTATTTTCCAGATTCCGCCATCCTGATTACCCGCTTCATGACGGATGAAGGTGTTGGTGAGGTCATTGACTTCATGCCGATTGACCAGCCCAAGATCGCTACGGCTCATCATGAGCTGGTGCGCCGTGTGCGCGTCGTTCGTGGCTCCATGCGTTTCTCGCTCGCCTGTGCGCCGCGCTTCGACTATGGCCGCCACGCGCATGAGCTGGCAATGGCTGAGCGTGGCGCCGTCTTCTCTACGCCAGACCTGACGTTGACCCTCCATGTGGACACGTCGCTGGCGACTGACCCCAGTTTGCATGCCGATACCACGCAGATGCCTGACGCGATGCAACTGACCCGGCGCGAGAATGACGTGTACGCCACCTTCACGCTGCACGCTGGGCAAGTGGCGACCGTCGTGCTGGAGTCCTCAGCGGAGAATCCACCGGGAACGATTTCCGCACATGCCGTCAATGACATGATGCTAAAGACCGCCCAGTTCTGGCGCAACTGGCTTGAGCGCTCCACATACCGGGGGCGCTGGCGCGAGATGGTCAGCCGCTCTGCGATGACGCTCAAACTGATGACCTACGCGCCCTCCGGTGCGCTGGTCGCCGCCATCACCACGGGCCTGCCTGAACAGATAGGCGGTGAGCGCAACTGGGACTATCGCTATACCTGGATCCGCGACGCCTCGTTCTCCGTCTATGCGCTGCTGGGACTTGGCTATACTGAAGAGGCGGGCGCCTTCCTGCAATGGGTCAATGATCGCGTCAAAGAACACGCAGATGAGCACCGCGCCGCGCCGCCGCTGAAGATCATGTATCGTGTGGATGGCTCATCGGACCTACACGAAGAGGTGCTCGAGGATTACGAGGGCTATCTGGGTTCGCAGCCGGTACGCATCGGCAATGGCGCCTCCGACCAGCTTCAGCTCGACATTTACGGCGAACTGATGGATAGCATCTATCTGGCCGATACCCAGGGTATCCGTGTGGGACATCCCGGCTGGATGCGCATCCGCGAAGTTCTCGCCTGGCTTAGCGACCACTGGGATCAGCCAGAGGAAGGCATCTGGGAGACGCGCGGCGGCCAGCAGCCGTTCGTCTATGGCCGGTTAATGTGCTGGCTAGCCTTCGACCGCGCCATACGCATTGCCAACCATCACGGGCTGCCAGCAGACCTGCCCCGCTGGATGGCAACGCGCGACGCCATCTATCAACAGATCATGGAGAAGGGCTGGAACGCCAAACGCGGCGCCTTCGTCCAGCATTATAACACTGACGTACTCGACGCCGCGCTCTTGATGATGCCGTTGGTTGGCTTTGTCTCGCCGCAAGACCCCATGTGGCGCTCGACGCTACGCGCAATGGACGGGGAACTGGTCTCCGATAGCCTGGTATATCGCTACAATCCCAGCGCCTCACCTGATGGGCTGCGCGGCCACGAAGGCACGTTCTCCATCGCGACGTACTGGTATGTAGATGCGCTCGCCCGTTCGGGCAGGCTGGAAGAGGCGCGCTTCACCTTCGAGAAGATGGCAACCTATGCCAACCATGTCGGTCTCTTTGCCGAACAGATCGGCCTCACCGGCGGACAGCAGGGGAACTTCCCGCAGGCGTTCACCCATCTGGCGCTTATCAATGCGGCGATCAATCTCAACTATCAACTCGACCACGGCGCCGGGCGTGTAGACCTCGATCAGGTGAGTTCAGCGCGCGGATAGCGAAACGACGCAGCGAAAGCCGATATGGCAGGTGGAGGTGTCTACCATCTCTGGCGAGCGGGCGGCTGGGCGATAGCGCAGACAGTAATTTGGCGCGCAAAGATATGAGCCACCTTTGAGGACTTTGCGCGGGATACGCACCTGTGGCTGTGCCGGGTCGTAGCTCTGCTCAATAGCGCCGCCGCGCGGATTCACCGGAATGCAGCAGGGTTTGTCTGCGTCTTCGGAATGGCGTGGCTGAAACCAGTCGCTAGTCCATTCCCAGACGTTGCCCGCCATGTCGTAGAGACCGTAACCATTGGCCGGGAATGAGCAGACCGGCATCGTCGCTGGTTGGCGGCCCTGGCGCTGATTCTGCCAGGGAAACTCGCCGTGCCAGGTATTTGCCATCACCCGCCCATCCGGCATGAAGTCGTCGCCCCAGACGAAGCGCGCGCCTTCCAGCCCACCACGCGCGGCAAACTCCCATTCGGCCTCGCTCGGCAGCGTTTTGCCGGCCCAAGTAGCGTAAGCTTCGGCGTCTTCGTAGGCCACCTGCGTCACTGGATACTGCTCATGCCCCTCGATGCTGCTCTCCGGCCCGTAGGGATGCCGCCAGTTCGCGCCAGGAACGTAGCCCCACCAGTTGCCCGGATTGCGCAGGTCCACCCGCTGCACAGGCTGCTGAAAGACGAGCGCGCCCGGCACCAGCAGTTCGGGGAGCGCGCCGGGATAATCCGCCGGATCGAGCGGGCGCTCAGCCACCGTGACATAACCCGTCTCTTCAACGAAGCGGCTGAATTGCGCGTTGGTAACGGTCGTCTGATCCATCCAGAAACCATCAACGGTGACGCGATGGGTAGGCGCTTCTTCTGGATAGAACGCATTCGACCCCATCTGAAATGTGCCACCCGGCACCCAAACCATGCCTTGATGTTCATGGTCTGGGTGTTCCCCCGGCGCAACAGCAGATGGAGAAACGTCGTGAGTTTGCATAGAACCTCCAAAATCGGTCAGCGCATAAAAGATGCGTTACGCTGGCGCTGGTGTTCCGGCGCTGGTAACAGTGTGATGCGTATCGTCACTGCCAGCCTCATGCGTGGTTGACCTGGGTTTTGGCAGCAGCGATGTGAGCGCCTTTCCCGTCAGGAAGCCAATGATAGCGCCGATGGTTATCATTGGCGTTAGATCAGCCTGCCCTCCGAGTAGCCCAAGTAGCAAGGCTATCGTCAGGGGCATAGGAGCGACCGCGCTGAGTGTGCCAGCCATCGCCGCCATCACCGCGACGCCAACCGGGATGAACGGAAATATCTGGGCTATAGCCAGTCCCAACGTGCCGCCGATAAAGATCAACGGAAAGATGGGACCGCCGTCAAAGCCGGTGGCGAAGGATGTGCTGGTCAGCAGAGCTTTGACGACGAGTAGCAGCAGCAGATACAGCGCGCTATAGGAAATCGTGCTTTTGAGCAAGCTCTGAAGCTGCACCTGACCGGAGTAGAGCGTCAGGGGAACAAACGAGCCGATCAAGCCGATGATGACGCCGCCGAGAATGGCAAGCACGATAGGATGTTGGCGGAGTGGGGCGAATATTCGCTGCACGATGGCGAACAGAACTTTATAGGCAGTTCCTATCACACCACACAGCAGCCCAATCACCAGCGCCCACAGCAGATCAATAATTCTGGGACTGGCATAGTTCGGGAAGCTGAACGTGCCAATCAGTGAGGTGCGCAGAAGCGCCCAGTAGACTCCATAGCCGCAGGACGCAGCCAGGAGTCCAGGGATAAGATGGCGATAATAGTCAAGCTCGTGGATAAACATGTATTCGAGCGCGCCAATCGCGCCGACGACCGGCGACCCAAAGAAGCCGCCGAAACACCCGGCGATAGCTGCGTAGACCAGCAGCGCCGCATCCTCTTTGTCAATGCGCAGGTGGTCGGTGATCCAGGTGCCTACACCACCTGTGAGAAACGACAAGGGACCCTCCGGCCCGACGGCAGCGCCGCTAAAGAGCGCAATGAACGCTTCTAGCAGGATGCTAGGCAGATAGCGCGGTTCGATGCGGCCCGTCTTCGCATACTGCTCCTGAGCAACGCCCAAGCCACCATGTATGCCGGTGAACTTGATGGCAATGCCGATCAGTATGCCGCCAGCAGTCAGGAGAATCAACGGCCAGAAACGGTTAACGTTCAGACCGAAGTGGCTGGGGTTCCCGAAAAACTGAATCCCCAGGTTGTACACGGTGAGAAACGCCGCCGTGAACAGCGCAGCGATGGCTCCAATCAGCGCCGCATAGAGCAATATCAGCGGATAGCGCCGCCGTATTGCCGGCGCTGGCTCGCCGCTGGCGATGTCGTGTATCTTGCGCTGCTTATCCATGTGGGTTGCCGTTCGCTTATCGCAATCGAGTGAGGTCGTAGCTGAATCCCGCAGATGGGCAGTTGCACAATTTGCACCACGGCTCAGGGATGGCTGAATGCGGTGGGTATGGTTCATGCAGAGTTTCCCGCACCAGTTGCGGAGAACGTAGAGCACTCTCAACGATACTCGGCAACATCAGTCAGAAGGGCGAGAAACGGCACGATGGCGACAGATGCACACCAGCACCCTCAAGAAAACCAATCGGGACGCAACGCAGACCATGCCAGCCATGCCATACGCCAATTGCTCTCCAGCCTGTCACGCTACATTCCCATCGTCCGCTGGCTGCCGCGCTACCAACGCTCCTGGCTGCGTAGCGATGTCATCGCGGGGGTGACGCTGGTGGCGCTGGCCGTGCCGGAGAGCCTGGGTTATGCGCAGATCGCCGGTCTGCCGGTGGAGTTCGGCCTGTATGCCGTGCTGGGCGCGCTCGTTGGCTACGCGCTCTTTGGGCCGTCGCGCCAGCTCGTCGCCGGACCCTCCGCCGCGCTGGCCGCGCTCTCTGCCGCCACCGTGGGCGTGCTGGCTCCCAGTGGCAGCAGCAAGTTTATTGTGCTCTCGGCGGGGCTGGCGCTGATGGCGGGGGTGATCGCGCTGGTGGCGGGCCTGTTGCGGCTTGGCTTCGTTGCCCAGTTTCTTGCGGAGCCAGTCCTCACCGGCTTCATCTTCGGTCTCGCGCTCTCCATCGCCATGCGCCAGGCGCCGAAGCTCTTTGGCGTCAAAAGTAGCGACGGCAACTTTTTTCAGCGGCTCTGGGGGTTACTTACCAATCTCGGCAGCACGAATGGCTGGACGCTGGTTATCGGCATCCTCAGCCTCGCCATTCTCTTTGGCCTCAAATATCTGACACATGGCATACCAGAGGCATTGATTGCGATTGTATTCGGTCTGCTGGCCGTCTCCATTTTTGGCCTGGAGCAGCATGGCGTCGCCATCGTCGGCGCCATTCCGCAAGGGCTGCCGCACTTTGGGCTACCGCAGTGGAGCCTGAGCGATATCGGCACGCTCATCTCAGGCGCGTTGGGGCTGACACTCGTGGGCTACGCTGAGCATTTCGGCGCGGCCAGCTCGTTCGCCGCGCGGCACCATGATGAGATCAATGCCAACCAGGAATTGATTGGCATGGGGATGGCAAATATCGGCTCGAGTGTCTGCCAGGGGTTCGCCGTTGGTGGCAGCCTCTCCAAAACGGCGGCCAATGATGGCGCTGGTGCGCGCTCGCAGATTTCGGGACTGATGGCTGCGCTGCTGGTGATCCTGACACTGCTGGTGCTGACGCCGCTCTTTCACAACCTGCCGGAGGCTACGCTGGGCGCTATCGTCATCTTTGCCGTGTGGGGGCTGCTGGATGTGGGCGCGCTCCGCCGCTATGCGCGCTTGCGCCGGCTAGACTTCGTGCTGGCGCTCACCGCGCTCTTTGGCGAACTGATCTTTGATGTGCTGCCCGGCCTGCTGATCGCCGTGATTCTCTCGCTGCTGCTGCTGATCTATCGCGCCAGCCGCCCGCATGTCGCCGTTCTCGGCAGAATTGCTGATATCGGGCTTCCGCAGGGCAAAGATACACCTCTGAAAAGTGCAACTGACAGAGGCGCTGCGACTGCATTTGCTGAACGCTCCGGCGCCTATGCCGATATCATTCTGCATCCCGCGTATACGACCATTCCCGGCGCGCTGATTCTGCGCGTGGACGCCCCGCTCTTTTTTGCCAACGCCACTACCGTGCGCACGAGTATCCGCGAGCTGATACGCCAGCAGCAGCCAGCCCCACAATTGGTGCTGATGGACATCGAGGCCACCAGCGAACTCGATACTTCCAGCGCCGATATGCTGGCTGAACTGGCGGCAGAGGTGAACACAGCGGGCGCGCATCTGGCGCTAGCGCGTGTACGTACACCTGTGCGCGCCATGCTCGACCGCAGCGGCGCGCTGAAAGCCATTGGCGAACAGCACCTCTATCCTTCCGTCGAGCAAGGCGTTGCCGACTTTCTGGCACGTGGGACAACTGGCGACACTGCCATCTCTTCCGTTCAAGCACCCATGAGCAGTGGGACGGAAAGCTGAGATCGGCAGAACCTTCGGCGCGTTCAGCAATAACCCTGAGAGACAGCAGATGAGAGAAACCATCCATCTGGTGCGGGTACAAAACTTGCACAAGCCACACTCGACATAAGAGAAAATCTGTGCGCGACCACTTCGTACCTGCTGTTCAGCAGGGCACGCATCAACGACGATTGTGGCGCTTTTGAGTCAGAGATTTTCGAGTTAGATAGGTGGGGAATGTGCATATACAGTACGGCCAGCGACGAAGATTGGGGCTTCCTGCTTTCAGCGCTGGCAGCGAGCCGGGCGCGGCGCCGACGAGTGGCAATGTACCCCATGAAACACTACAATTGGATGCCGCCAGCGCGCAACAGTTAGCAGTGGAAGCGTTTCTCTACGGCTATCCGCTGATTTCCGACCTCACCGCAGTCTATGGCTTCGTTGCGCAGGGACTCGAACAATTACCAGCTAGCCCGTTCAATACGTTCTCGCATGCGACCAACCTGGCTCGGCCAGAAGAAGCTTTTGTCAGCATCAACAACGATACTATTTACTCGATCAGCCAGCTTGATCTGGGCGCCGGACCGTTAGTGCTGCATGTGCCGGATACGGCTGGCCGCTACTACGTCCTTCAGTTCATTGATGCCTGGACCAACAATTTTGCGTATGTCGGGCGGCGGGCGACTGGAACTAGAGAAGGGGATTATCTGATTACGCCGCCAGGGTGGTACGGCGAGACGCCAGAAGGCATGACACGTATCAGCGCACCAACCGGCGTCGTCACGATTGTTGGACGTTTCGCCTGTCAGGGTGCGGAAGATATTCCGGCAATCAAAGCGTTGCAGAGCCAACTGACAGTGCGGCCACTACAGGTTTCTGATGCTGGCGTGGGAAGCACCTCCAAAAGAGCAGGGGCGCCGCAGCCAGATGCTCGCGTGCCAGAAGACTTACGCTTCTGGGAACAAATGCGCGTATGGATGCACGTCTTCCCGCCCTCACAGCCTGAACAAGCCTATCAGCAGCGATTCGCGGCATTGGGGTTGTTAGCTGACTCATCACCGTATGTCAATCCTTCTACTCCGCTGGCCGATGCGCTTCGCGCTGGATTGCAAGCTGGCGAGCAGCGGCTTGAGCAGATGATTAAGGAGGGGAGTGCCACGAAGACTGGCTGGGCTATTATGCCCCACGCCTTCGACTATAATCTTGATTTCTTCGAGATTGGCACGATCAATAGTCCAGAATGGAAGATTACCGACCGTGAGCAGGCGCACCGCATGCGGGCAATGGCCGCGCGCGAAGGATTATGGGGCAACCACGGCTATGAGGCGACCTACGCGCGCATCAGCCAGGACGCTACCGGCCAGCAGTTGAACGGTGCGCATTGCTACCGCATTACCTTTACAGAGCTACCGCCGGTTGAAGCGTTCTGGTCGCTGACGATGTACGACGTGCCCAATTACTACCTGGTCGCCAATCCCATAGACCGCTATTCCATTGGCGACCGCACACCTGGTTTGCGCTATGACGACAACGGCGCGCTCACCCTCTGGCTCCAGCACGATCAGCCCGACGATGAGGCGCAGCGGGCGAACTGGCTGCCTGCGCCTGCCGGTGACTTCCGGCCCCTTCTGCGGCTGTATCAACCCGGCCAGGCAATCCTCGACGGCAGCTATGTACTGCCACCTATCGAACGAGTGCATTGACTCGTTGATCCGTTGATTTGACGGCTAGTAGTGCGAGTCCATCCGGCTTTCCGGCCCGGTATGGATTCAGTACGGTAAGAAGAGTCGAAGCGATGGCAGCTTTTCTCAACGCGCTCTCCAATGTCTTTACGCTGGCGTTTGTCGTCACCAGCATGCTCAGTATGGGGCTGGCGCTGACCATTCCTCAGATCATCGAGCCGTTGCGCAATGCGCGGCTGGTGATCCTGGCGCTGGTCGCCAATTTCATTGTCGTGCCTGCGGTGGCGTTCCTGCTCTCGCGCATCATCCCTCTCGATAAAGACCTGCAAATTGGGCTGATTCTCTTCGGCACGGCGGCTGGCGCGCCCTTCCTGCCCAAGCTGGCGCAGATCGCCAAAGGCAACGTCGCCTTCGCCGTTGGGCTGATGACGCTGCTGATGGTGGCGACCGTCATCTATCTGCCGATTGTGCTGCCGCTATTGCTGCCAGGCGTCAGCGTCAACGCCGGACAAATTGCGCTCTCGCTGGTACTGAAAATGTTATTGCCGCTGGGCATCGGGCTGTTCGTCAAGGCACGTTACGAGGAAGCGGCAGCATCCTTAGTCCATCCAATTACACAAATTTCCAATGTCAGCCTGGTGTTGTTGCTGGTGCTGATGCTCGGCCTCAACCTCGGCAATGTGCTGGGTCTCTTGAGCACTGGCGCCGTGCTGGCGATTCTGATTCTGCTGCTGGTTGCGGCGGTATCCGGCTATCTGTTGGGCGGCCCCGGCGTGGACACGCAGCGCGTGCTGGCGCTGGGCACTGGACAGCGCAACCTAGCGGCGACCTTTGTGATCGCCACCGGCAACTTTGGCAGTCGCCCCAATGTGCTGGTGTTCCTGGCAGCGGCGGGGCTGGTGGGGATGGTCCTCATGATGCCGCTGGCCGCCGAGTTTGGCAGGCGCGCAAAAGCAGCGCAGGTGTCCGCTTCTGCGCCTGCTGAGACGCCTACCAAACCAACCGATGTGATGTCTGGGCAGATACCGGCTGAATCAGCTTAGCAGGCATAGTCCAGCAGTTCAGTGTAAGCGTGAGTTGTGTAGCAGACCATCGCAAAGATGGCAAGATGGGGAGACAAGCAAACGATGGAGAAACCATTCAAGGGCACGATCAACATTGACATCCGTGATTCTCAGCCGGACTGGGAGCCGTTTGAGCCACCCAAAGCGCCTGATGGAGCGCCCAACGTCGTCTATATCGTACTGGATGATGTGGGCTTTGCGGCAATGAACTGCTATGGTGGGCCGGTTGAGACGCCCAATATTGACCGGATCGCCAACGATGGTGTGCGCTATACCCAATTTCACACGACGGCGCTCTGCTCACCAACCCGCTCCTGCCTGCTCACCGGGCGCAACCATACCCGCAACAGCATGGCCTGCATCACCGAGGCGGCGGTGGGCTTCCCCAGCGCCAGTGGCACTATTCCGCCGGAGAACGGCATGATCTCGGAGATTCTGGGCGAACGCGGCTGGAACACCTATATCGTCGGCAAGTGGCACCTCTGCCCTACTGATGAGATGAACCTCGCCTCCACGCGCCGCAACTGGCCGAGCGGGCGCGGCTTCGAGCGATTCTATGGCTTCCTGGGCGCGGAGACGAATCAGTGGTATCCGGAGCTGATCTATGACAATCATCCGGTGGACCAGCCGAAGTCACCAGAGGAAGGCTATCACTTCACTGAGGATATCACCGACAAGGCGCTCGAATTCATCAAAGACGCGAAGGCCGTGGCCCCTGACAAGCCCTTCTTCCTCTACTATGCGCCGGGCGCGTGCCATGCGCCGCACCAGGTGCCCAGAGAGTGGGCGGACAAATATAAGGGTCGCTTCGATATGGGGTACGAGGCAATCCGCGAGCGAATCCTGGCGCGACAGAAAGAGATGGGCATCGTTCCAAAGGACACCAAATTGCCGCCGATCAACCCTATCGGCACGCCACAGACGCGCACCGGACCAGACGGCAAGCCGTTCCCGGAGACCGATTTCACACGCCCCTGGGATACACTCTCCGCTGATGAAAAGAAGCTGTTCGCGCGTATGGCGGAGGTCTACGCTGGCTTCCTCTCGCATGCAGACTATCATATCGGGCGGCTACTCGATTATCTGGAAGAGAACGGGCTACGCGAAAACACGTTGTTGCTGCTCGTCTCCGATAACGGCGCCAGCGGCGAGGGTGGACCCAACGGCTCTGTCAACGAAAACAAGTTCTTCAATGGTGTTCCCGATGACATCAAGGCCAATCTAGCGCTGCTAGATGACCTCGGCAGCCCAAAGACCTACAACCATTATCCGAATGGCTGGGCGATGGCCTTCAACACGCCGTTCAAGATGTGGAAACGCTACGAGTTCAATGGTGGCACTTCGGACGCCTGCATCATCTCCTGGCCAGCGGGCATGCACGCAAGGGGCGAGATCAGGCACCAGTATCACCATGCCATTGACCTCGTACCCACCATTCTGGATGTGCTAAACGTGCAGGCGCCGGAGACAATCAAGGGCTACACGCAGAGCAAATTCGATGGCGTGAGCATGCGCTACAGCTTCGATAAACCCACTGAGACGACCAAGCGGCCAACGCAGTTCTACTCGATGCTCGGCTCGCGTGGCATCTGGCATGATGGCTGGAAAGCTGTCACCACCCATCCTACGGTTAGTGGCTGGGGACATTTCAACGACGATGTGTGGGAACTCTACCATACCGACGTTGATCGCTCGGAGGTTCATAATCTCGCCGACCAGTATCCCGATAAGGTGCGTGAGATGGTTAACCTCTGGTTCTCCGAGGCTGGCGCGAACGGCGCGTTTCCGCTCGATGATCGCTCGGCGGTGGAGATATTCAACACACCGCGACCGCAGCTCACCAAGCCACAGCATCGCTATCGCTACTATCCAGACACCGCCATTGTACCTGGGGTCCAGGCGGTCAACACACGCAACCGTTCGTTCACCATCGGCGCGCTGGTGGACCTGCCCACGCCGGACGCTGAGGGGGCGCTGTTCGCCTACGGGTCGCGTTTCGGCGGGCATGCGCTTTACATCAAGGACCACCGGCTCTGCTATGTCAACAACTTTGTGGGCGTCGAAGAGCAGAAGGTCGTCGGCGATACCGATCTGCCGACCGGCGATAATCTGATTCTCTCGGCGGAGTTCGTCAAAGATGGCGAGGTAGCGCCCGGCACTGCCACAGGCATGCTCTCGCTCTATGTCGGCGACAAGAAGGTTGGCGAGGGGCGCATCAAGACACAACCCGGTGACTACGGTCTGGGAAGCGGGGTGACGGTTGGGCGCAGCGCGCGAATGGTGGCCAGCGACTACCCTGGCGAGCGACCCTGGCGCTTCACCGGCGGCACGCTCAAGTTCGTGGCCGTGGATGTCAGTGGGGAGCCATATATAGACCTCGAACGTGCGGCTGAGGCCATGCTGGCGCGCGAATAACAAGATGACAATGGGCAACCATGTTCTGAAGTTTCCCGAATGGAAACAATGAACAATGAGTGGGGAGGGACAAAGTATGTCTCAGGCATCGCAGGTGTTGACCCGACGCCCCGGTCTCGTGACCTTTGCGGCGTTGATGTTGTTTATGGTCGGCGGATTCCAGATCGTTTTCGCCATTTCGGAGTTCGTCAACGCTACCTGGTTCACCGGCACCGCCTATGGCACCTTCGGTGGCTATCTCTGGATCTGGGGCATTGTTGATCTCCTGCTGGCCTTTATCCCGCTCTACGCAGGCTATGACCTGCTGCGGGGCGGCTCATTCGGCTTTATCGTGGGGATCATGCTGGCAGCTATCAGCGCCATCCGCTGGTTTTTCTACCTGCCGTCGGCGCCGATCCTGGCGCTGGTGGTGATCGGCATAGATGTCCTCATCATCTATGGCCTGACTTCCAGCGCAGACTATTTCCGCACGACAGCAATGAGCAGTTAGGCAATTAGACAAAAAAAGCAACAGCAGCACGCAAAGAGAGGAAACAACATGACCAACACGCCAGACATGACACTTGGACCAGTGCAACTCGTCGTCATCGAGCTAGAGAATGACAAGCTGCACGGCCAGATTTCACGGGAACTGAACAAGTTGCGTGACAATGGCATGGTGCGCATCATTGATCTGCTCTTTGTCGCCAAAGGGCAGGATGGTTCGCTCAGCACTATTGAAGCGAGCGACCTTACCAGCGACCAGCGGCTGGCCTATGGCGCGGTGATTGGCGGATTGCTCGGCCTGGAGGCGGCTGGCGAGCCGGGCGCTGAAGTGGGCGCGGAGGTTGGCGCGTTGGAGTTTGCCGACCGGACCTTCGGCCTCTCCGACGAGGATATCCGCGACATGGCAACTGTGATTCCGCGCGGGAAATCTGCCCTCTTCATTCTCTTTGAGCATCAATGGGCCATCGGCATCAAAGAGGCGGTCCAGGAGGGCAATGGCGTCGTCCGCGCGCAGGGCTTTGTCCGCCCCGAAACGCTAGCGCTGGTTAGCGGCGCGCTGACGACCATACAGGAGGCGATGAATCAGCCGGAGCAAGGCCAGACGCCGCTCCATTGATTTTGATTACTCTGGCATGCGCCGTGCCGTATCACGGCGTCCTTTCCTTTGGACCAGCAAGTTCTGTGCTGAGGGATGCGGGTTGCTCATCGGCACGGAGCATGCCGTGCGCCAGCCCGCCAAGCGAGAGACCGGCGCGCAGGTGCAAATAGCCAAACACAACGGCGAAGAGGCCGATCAGCGGTGCTGCCGCTATCGGCCTCGAATCTGCTGGCAGCAGCATCAGCCCGCTAAAAGCAAGCGCCGCCAACCCCGCCAGGATGAGCGCCCATTCGCGCTGCGCGCCAGCCCCCGCACGACGAAAGCGCCAGTGAGTGGCTAGTTCGATGATGCGCAGTGGCCCCGGCGTCGTGTGCCAGAGGACGCTACCACAGGCCAGCGCAACGAGACCCACGATAACTGCCCACCCCGCCAGCACATACTGATACATCTCCACAGTCAGTGTTGCCCCGCCGAAACGTACCAGGCTGGCGATACCGGCCAGGAGTCCGGCGCTGCTGCCGCAGAGCAACGCGAGGCTGCAGAGGTGGCGTCTGCCAGGAACCGCGCACATAAGGCAGCAGAGACCATCGAGCAGCACATAGACGCCAATGAAGGTTTGTAGCGGCATCGTCACGCCGTGCGGCCAGGGGAGCAGAGTGAGCGCCAGCAGCAGAGCGGCCACACCGCGCAGTGCAAGCGCCCACCAGCTACGCATCAGCATGGCTGTCATGGCCTGCCTCTAGTATGGTATGCAGCTATTCAGCCGGGGTCGCCGTATCGGCGCTCTGGGTTGTATCCGGAGTGGCAGCAACATCAGGCGTCAGCGCCGCCTGAAGACGCGCCTGCGCCTCAGCGGTGAGCGACGTTTCGATGATGGTGCCACCATAGGCGCCGAGTTGTGGCACGACATCTTGTGCCGAGACACTGCGCACGAGCAGGAAAATGGCCGAGCTATTTGACTGCATCTGCTCACTGAGGTCTTTGATGAACTGGTCTTCGATGCCAGCGTCTTTGGCTGCGGCCTTCCCTACAATCGCCCCGGTGGCCGCACCTATCGCTGCGCCGCCGATGGGAGTGAGCAGAATCGAGCCAACGATGAATCCGGCGAGAGAGCCACCAAGCGCACCTTTTCTGGCGGTATGGTGCGTCTGGTGCAGTTGCACCTTGCCCTGCTCGTCTTTGGTGACGTAAACGGCGTCTTCGAGGTCAATCAGTTTCTCGGATTGGATGCGCTTCAGCGTTGCCATCACCTGCGCCGCCCGCGCCTGGTCAGGATACGTTATGGCAAAGAAGCTGCTTTCAGTGAACGCTTTGTTCTTGCTCTGGTCCTCGTCGGTAAAGTTCGGTCGCAGTGATTCTGCGCCAAGAGCGTCTGCGCGCCGCATATCGTTGTACATGTGCCCTTGCCTTCTCTCGCGTTTCGCTTGTCGTGCTTGTCGTGCTTGTCGTGCTTGTCGTGCTTGCCGATCAGCAGCAGTTGGGGTCACAGTCATCTGGGGAGACAAATGCAACTACTGCAAGAATCTATCCATTGACATAACATGAAGAACAGGTAAGGTGAAAGGAACCGGCTGCGATTTCTATAACATGAAGCGCAGCGGTTTGATGATGCGCTCGCTCACCTTGACAAACCAGGGGCGGCTGTTCCACTGCTCAATCGTCAACTTGAAAGCGTTGGTCTTATCAGCCTCGAAGATGCGCTCCATCTGCTGAGCAAGCGCCGGGCTGAAAGTAGCCACGTTAATCTCATAGTTGCCGACCGAACTCAGCCGGTCAATATTGGCCGTGCCTATCGTCGAGACCACGCCGTCGCAGGTGCAGGTTTTGGCGTGGATCATGGCGTTCTGGTAGCCGTAAATATGGATGCCAGCGCGCAAACACTCCATAAAGTAGGCATGTGAAGCCCAGTCAGCCACGATATGATTCGAGGTCCACGGCACCAACACCTGCACGTCCACGCCGCGCGCCGCCGCCGCTTTGAGCGCCTCCAACAGCGAGTGATCGGGCACGAAGTAGGCGCTGGTCAGCAGGATATGGTGTTCGGCGTTGTCAATGCCGTTGAGATACATATCGCGGATGGGGAAGGCCATGCGCAGGGCGTCGGTGCCGCGCACCTGAAGCGCCGCATCGTAGCCGCGTGGATACTTACGATTGATCTGTTGCCCCGCATGGCGATTGCGATTCCAGAAGTCCACGAACGCCTGCGCCAGACGGACGGCGGCGGGTCCGGTGATGCGCAGATGCGTGTCGCGCCACTCAGTGGCATAGAGCTGGCCAATATTGTAGCCGCCAACGAAGGCGGTCTGCCCATCCACGATTAGCAGCTTACGATGATCGAGCGCATAGCGGCGCGGGTCCAGCAGATGCCGTGGTCGCCGGAACGGGAAATAGGCTAGCGTATGCACCGAAGAAGGGAACCGTTTGAACGCGCGCGGCACTACCAGATTGCCGATGGCATCGAAAATCAGGTACACCTCCACGCCGGACTCCGCCTTGCGAATGAGATGCTCCTTGAAGCGCCGGCCCAGCTCATCATCTTTCCAGATGTAGGTCTCCAGAAAGATGCTCTCCTCTGCCGCGTCAATTGCCGCGAGCATCGCCTCGTAGAGATCTGCGCCATAGGTGAAGAGTTGGAGTGTATTGCCATCCAACGTCGTCGGTGGAAGCTCCTCATGCGGGAAGTGCGCGGGCGAGCGGCGACGTTTGCGCTGCTCATCCACGACGATCAACGCACCAACCGTCATCAATTGAAGCAAGCCAAAGCAGGCGAAAACAGCCAGCGTGAGCCGCACGAGGAGGCCGCGCCGGAAAGGAAAGCGTATTTCCCCGCCAAACGGCACCCGGATACGTGCGTATGGCCTTGTAGATGTAGGCAACAGAGATGGCATAACAACCCCCCAACCTTCTGGCTCAGCCATTATCATCTGACGGATTGGCTGATAAACACGCACATGGATACTTGCTAACACACAACAAGGTTCTTCGGTCATGTAGAAGCCGGTGGCCACATATGAACCACCGGCTTTTGGCACGAATTGCCGCTCGATTATCCGGAACTCAACTACAACTAAGCTCCAGCGCCTGGCGGTGTCGTGCCGGCGTTGCTCTGCGCGCTGGGCAGCGTCGCGGTGTGTTGTGCGAGGGCATCGCGCAGGCGCTGCTCTTGCTCGGTACTGAGCGAGGTTTGGATGATCTTGCCGCCATATTTGGCGACTTCGGGCACCACTTTATCCGGCGTCGCGCGGCTCACCAGCATGATGAGCGCCGAGCTACCGGGCGTCAGGTTGGCGCCAAGCTGCTTGACGAAGTTGTCATCTATGCCGTAGTCCGTGAGTTTGCCCGCCACATAGCCGGTTCCGGCGCCGATGCCCGCGCCAATGGCTGCGCCAGCAATCGGTTGCAGCACCAGCGTCCCCAGCAGCAGACCCCAGAGACCACCCCAGAGCGCGCCGCCGCCCGCCGCTGCGCCGGCAAGATTGACCGACTGATGCAGTTTGACGTTGCCGCCGGTGTCTTTGGTGACATACACGCTGTCATCCAGGTCAATCAAATATTCGTTATGCAGCCTGCCCAATGTTTCCAGCACTTGCTCGGCTTCGTTCTCAGTGGGATAGGCAATGGCCACCAACGTACTCATACGTTCAGTTGCTCCTCCATTGGATCAGTAGTGAAACTCAGTTCAATCGCTGCGAGGACATATCCCGGCAGAGTCCAGCAGCATGAATTGGCAAGAATAGGACCAGCACGTCTTTAGGCCTATGTCATCAGGCAGTGAGGATGAGGTAGATTGCCAGCAGCACGCCAGCCAGCACGAGCAGCGCGCCCAGGATGACGCCAAGCAGCGGAGACCATTGAAATGCGCGGGATTCAATCGCCTGCCCGATGCGTAGGTAGCGCAACGTCGCCACGGCCAGCAGCGCCGCGCCCAGCACCACCAGCGCCGTGCCAAACGCTGTTGACGTGCCGATGGGCAGGTGATGCGGCAACGAGGGGCCAAGCTCGCGGATCAGCAGTCCAAAGCGCGCCACCACGAACCCCAGTCCCATCAGTGCGATACCGGTGCGCCCCCAGGCGAGCAGCGTGCGCTCGTTTGCCAGGTGATCGCGCGGGAAACCATCGCCGCCCTCGCGCCTGGTCGTCGTCTGGTTCGCCTGTTTCGTGTCATCTTGTCCGTCGCGCGTTGTCTCTGGCAACCGCTGGCTCGTGTCTTTCATCGCGTCGTGTGGTGTTATTGCCCGTCTACTGCGAGCCGGTTCCCTGGAACGACTTCTTCTGCTTCTGGATTGCAAGTGCTATGCCCCAACGCCGCCTCAACCTCGGTCAGAAATCTCATGCGCCGGTCCTGACACACAAGCGCGCAACATGCTATGCTTTTGATGCCATGTGAGCAACGACGCGGCGGTCCGGCATTCGATTGTGATTGCCTGCTGCGCCGCAGATCATCATTGATTGAGCGTAATCGAGGAGAACGGTGTCATGACGACCTCCAATACCAGCACCACGACCGGGGCTGCCGCAGATTTCACGCGGAGCGATGCGCGTATCGCTGAACTGTTGACGCTGCAAAATGAACTTGCCGACCTGGGTGCGCTGGGTGCGCTGG
The DNA here is from genome assembly GCA_021323855.1 of Chloroflexota bacterium. Classification (GTDB taxonomy): domain Bacteria; phylum Chloroflexota; class Ktedonobacteria; order Ktedonobacterales; family JADMIN01; genus JAJPKE01. Next base: position 236,145 of record JAJPKE010000023.1, read on the forward strand.
CCGCCTGGGACCAGAACACCATCCTGCCGGACGGTGCGGGCGAGGTGCGCGGCATGCAGATGGCGACATTGCAGGGACTGGTGCATGAGCGCCGCACCAATCCACGCCTGGGCGCGCTCCTGGGCGAACTGGAAAGTGCCGTTGCAGAAGCGCCGTTTACTGATGCCGACCGCGCGCTCGTCCGCGAGGCGAAACGCGCCTACGACCAGAGCACGAAGCTGCCGCGCGGCCTGGTGGAAGAGATGGCGCGTGTCGAAGCAGCAGCCTTCGAGGCATGGCGCCGCGCACGCGAACACAACGACTTCGCCAGCTTTGCGCCGCACCTCAGCCGCACGATCAGCTTGCAACGCGAAGTTGCCGACCGCTTCGGCTACAAAGAGACGCGCTACGATGCCTTGCTCGACATTTATGAACCCGGTATGACCGTCAGCCGCCTCGATACGCTGCTGCCCAGAGTGCGCGATATCGGCGTCAATCTGCTGCGCCGCATCCAGAGCAGCGGCAATACGGTGGATGATAGTTGCCTGGAAGGTTCGTTTGCTTCTGAGAAGCAGGTGGCGCTGAGCAACCACATCCTGCGCCGGATGGGCTACGACTTCACCTATGGCTACAGCGCGCAGTCGCCGCACCCATTCACGTCCAGCTTCGGCTCGCCGTTCGATGTGCGCGTCACCATCCACCCGGATGAACATTTCATTCAGGCAGCGGTTATGGCTGCAATTCACGAGGGCGGCCACGCGCTCTATGAACAGGGGTCGTCGCAGGCGTTTGTGCGCACGCCGGTCGCTGGTGGCGTGTCGCTCGGCATGCACGAGTCGCAGTCACGCCTGTGGGAGAACGCCATCGGTCGCTCGGAGGCTTTCTGGCAGGGGCAGTTCGCGGCGGTGCGCGAGACGTTCCCGGAGCAGTTCGCCAACGTGGATGCTGCAACGTTCGCCCGCGCGCTGAATAAGGTGCAGCCAAGCCTGATCCGCATCGAGGCCGATGAAGTGACCTATAACCTGCACATCATCATCCGCTATGAGATGGAGAAGCAGATGGTCAATGGCGAGGTTGCCGTTGAGTCGCTGCCGGGGATGTGGAACGCCAAATACAAGGAGTATCTGGGCATCGAGCCGCCGACCGATTCGGAAGGCATCCTGCAAGATATTCACTGGACCGGCGGCTTCGGCTACTTCCCAACGTATACTCTGGGCAATCTCTACGGCGCGCAGATTTACGCCACCCTGCGTAAAGCCTTCCCGGATTTCGACCAGCGGCTTGCCTCCGGTGACACAGCGTTTATCCTCGGCTGGCTACGCGAGCATATGTATGTCTACGGCGCGACCTATCAGCCGGAAGACCTGATGCAGCGCATCACCGGCGAGGCGCCGACACCTGACTATTTCGCCCGCTATCTCAACGATAAGTTCAGTGCGATCTATCGCTTGCCAGCGCAAGCGTAATTGCGACTCGCAAGTTCCCCCTCTCCTTATGGGAGAGGGGGCAGGGGGTGAGGTCTTATAGGTTGCGCGCGTAGACCAGCATCGTCTCCTCGCCATCGCGGCTATAGCCTGCGCCGTTCATGGCGTCGCGCAGGATGAGCAGTTCTGGCAGCCAGAGTTCCACTTTTGGCAGCCCGTGTTCCTGCGCAATCTCGCGCAGCGCCAGCGCCAGCATGCTGATGCTGCCCGCCGCACCATCTATGTAGCGCACTTGCAGCATCTCTGGCGGCAATTCCTCACTGATGACCGCATGGATAATCGCTATCGCCTGGATTGTATCCCACTCTTCTAGCAGCCAGACCGCGCCCTCCGCCAGATAGTCGCGCATGCTCTGCTCCGTCAGTGCCCAGGCGCGCCACCAGCCGAACTGCAACCCACCATTGAACGGCGCAAGATTTGATTGCGCCAGCCACGCCTGGATGCGCTCATAGTCTTCCGCGCCCGCCAGCAGCAGATGCGGCCCTGCCGGTTCCCCCTGCTCATTTGTTTCCTCCTCGCGCATGTTCTCATTCCGAGGTTCCTGCATCTCCTGCACATTGCTCGCTATGTCAGTCTCTTCGCTCGCCAGCAGCAGATCAGCGTCTTCGTCCACCCCGGATTCCAGGGCAGGCGCTTCGTAACGCGCAACCTCCGCCATGCGCTGAAAGCCAAACTTTTTACTGACGAGCGCCTGCGAAGCGATGTTATCGCTATCGGTGATGAGCCGCGCGACCTTCGCCCCGCGTTCGCGCGCCGCCACCAGCGCCTGCGAGGTGAGGATACGCCCAATGCCCTGTCGCCGCTGCGCCGGGTCTACGCGAATTCCTTCAATCCAGGCTTCTTCCGGCGAGAGCATATCCAGGTGAATCAGGCCGACCGGCTTGCCGGAGACGACGGCTATCAGCAGCGCACCATTGCTATCGGCCAGCCACTTCTCCCAGACCTCCGCAATATAATCGCCACCGTCCCAGGTGTGCGCGCAGAAGGCCAGCACCGCATCCCGATCTTCCGGGCGCGCGGGGCGGACGATCACTTCATCCATTTCCTCATGCGCCCCATCGTTTGCTTCATTATCTATTGGGTCATGTTCTATCACATTGCATCTCCTCTGGTTCGCCAGAATGAGTTCAGCGCCCTGTCTTGTATCATATCGCTTCCATCGCGCCGGTAGCTCATACGAGCGAACGCTCATCCAGCGTAGGCGAAACAGAAAAGTGTGGCGCGGTTCACACAATGGCGGCAAACAACAACAGGCGAAGGCATGCGTTCGTATAACACAAAAAGCAACTTTTCAATTACTGCGGCTTGCTTTGGCTTGCTTGCGTTTGCCTGGAATTTCTGCGTTTGTCTGCGCTGCCGGCTCGTCGAGTCTTATGTACGAGACAGCGAGACATCCGTGTGTTGTTGTGCATGCCATCAACGATGAGGTGGAAAAAGCGATGAACGATTGGAACGGAACAGCCTCTCAACAGGGGCAATGGGGCCTGGATGACGACTTCAAGCCGCCCTATACGCAAGACCCGCCGTACCCCGGCTATCCACAACCATCAGTGACCCAACCGGGCAACTATCCGCCGCCAGCGCCAGCTGCGCCTGGACCCCTCGTCGTCCAGCAGCCGGTGTATGTCCCCTACGCCGTGCCCGTCAGTGTGCCAAACACCGGCAACGGCATGGCGATCACCAGTCTGGTGCTGGGAATTGTCAGCGCCGCGATTGGCTGGATTCCCGTCTGCGGGCTGGTGGCGCTTGGCCCGGCCATCGTTGGCATCGTGTTAGGGTGCCTGGGACTCAAATCGGCGCGCTATCGCGGTCTGGCAATCGCCGGTATCATTCTCTCGATCATTGGCATCGCGCTTTCCCTGGTCATCTTCCTCTGACGTAGATTCTTCTCTGCATCAGCCTTTACTGTTATTTGCCGATGCAGAACTCAGAGAAGATGCGGTCCAGCAGATCGCCGGTGGCTGTTTCGCCGGTAATTTCACCGAGCGTTTCGAGGGCGGCGCGCAAATCTATCGAAACGAAGTCCAGCGGCAGGTCGCCGGTAAGGGTTGCCTGCGCCGCTGTGAGGTGTTCCGCCGCGCGACGCAAGGCATCCGCATGACGGGCGCTCGCCACCAGCGTATCGCCGCTCTGCGCCTCGCCACCCAGCACCAGCGCAGTGATCGCCTGCTCTAGCGCAGCAACGCCATCAGCAGAGAGCGTTGAGCTATGCACCACCTGCGCACCCGGCCAGAGCGCCTGCGCCTCCTGTTCGCCGGTGACTGCCGGTAGGTCGGCTTTGTTCAATACCAGCAGCATCAACGGCAACGCTGACGTGCTGGAATCGCGCACTGTCTCGTTTTCTGGCTCATCTGTGTTGAGCGCGTGTAGCTCCTGCGCAGCGGCGGTGTCGAGGTCGTTCAGCGGCTCCGAGCCATCCAGCACGAAGAGCAGCAGGTCAGCGGAGCGCGCCGCCGCGCGTGAACGCGCCACACCGATACGCTCGATGGGGTCGTCGCTCGGCGTCAGCCCTGCCGTATCCACCAGATGCACCGGAATGCCGCCGATGCTGGCGCGTTCCTCGACGGTATCGCGAGTGGTGCCGGCAATCGGCGTGACGATGGCGCGTTCGGTGCGTAGCAGCGCATTCAGCAGGCTAGACTTGCCGACGTTGGGCCGGCCCACAATCGCTACACGCAGCCCTTCGCGCAGGATACGCCCTCTATCCGCACCGGCCAGCAGCCGCGCAACTTCCGCCTGCGCCTCCGCAATCAGCATTGCCAGCTCCGCCGGGTCCGGTGGAGGCACCTCTTCATCAGGGAAGTCAATACTGGCCTCGATCCGCGCCAGCGCGCCCATTGCCGCCGTCCGCGCCTGCTGCACGCGCGTCGAAAGTTCGCCCTGCAATTGACGCAGCGCCAGCCGCCGCCCGGCCTCCGACTCTGCGCTGATGAGCGCCATTACCGCCTCGGCCTGCGCCAGATCGAGCCGCCCATTGAGAAACGCCCGCAACGTCATTTCGCCGGGGTGCGCCGCCCGCGCGCCATTCGCCAGCGCCAGTGCCAGGATGCGGCGCAGGATCAGCGGGCCACCGTGCGCCTGAAACTCCAGCACATCTTCGCGCGTGTAGGTGCGCGGCGCCCGCATGAACGCCGCCAGCACCTCATCCACGCGCTCGCCGGTCGCGGGGTCTATCACGAATCCATGTGTCAATAGATGTGAAACCGGCTCGAAGGGTGCGCCATCTACCGTGCCAGAGCGGCGAAAGAGCGCACGCCCAATGGCAAACGCCTCCGGCCCGCTGATGCGCACGATGCCGACGCCACCGACTCCCGGCGGCGTGGCGATGGCAGCGATGGTTTCGCTGTTGGGGTCAACCTCGGATGGTATCTCTTGCGCTTGCTCACGATCCTGTGGCTCAAGCTGCGTAGTCTGTGTACTCATACAGGGCAGTGTATCACGTCGCGCCGGGCCGCTCGTAGACGGTATACTGGCCGCTCGTAAACACCACCGGCCACTGTTCCACCTGATGCAGCAGCGATTGTAAGGCAGGGAGCTGGTCTGGCGCGCTGAGCTGCCGCAAGAGATTATCTACGACGACATAGCGCGCGTGACTCAAGGAGACATCGTAGCTCCAGCGCGCGGCGGGGAGATTTGCCGGATAGAAGGCTGCGCTCTGCCCGCTCTGCGCCAACGTTTGCAGGATGTCCGCGCCCTCAGTGTGCGGCGCGCGGTCTGGCATATCGAAGCGCCAGGCCAATTCCGGCGAGGCCAGCACCAGATCGCCGTCACGGGTATGCGCAAAAATATAGTTAGCGGTCGCCTGCGCATCGGCTGGCGTGCCCAGGATGGCGTCCTGGCGAGTGGTGAGTGTTGAGCCAAGCGCAACGGCATCACTGGCCGTCGCCATCGCCAGCGGCGAGACGACCACCAGGAAGACGATGATAGCGGCCAGCAGCCGTGCGATTATCGTGCGTCTGCCAGCAATGTTGCCCAACCAGGTGACGCTCCAGCCATAGAGACGGCGCAGTGCCAGATCGAGCGCGATGCCAGCACCCAGCGCCAGCAGGGGCAACAGCGGTACGGCGGTGTGCAGGCTGAGGCCCAGGTCACGCACCTTCAGGATGATGAGCGCCAGCAGGGCCACCGCGCCAAAGAGGAATCCGCGCACCCGCGCAGGCGCAAGGAAGAGGCCGGCCACCCCCAGCAAGAGCCAGGCGTCCAGCGTGAGAAACTGCTCATAGTTGAGCAGCAGCGTCACAAACTGGACCAGCGGATCGCCACCGGCGGCGCGGCCCAGCGTCGTTCCCACATCCGCCAGGAAGACGCCAGGCGCAAGCATGAGGCAGATCAGCAAGCCGAGCGCAGGGATACCCAGGCCGACGCCAGCCGCCAGCCCGGCATCGCGCCAGCGCCCGCGCGGAGGCCAGAGCGCCACCAGCACGACGAACGCCACCCAGGCGATGCCTTCATAGTCGCTGAAGGTCGCCAGCCCTGCCAGCGCCGCCGCTATCACAAGCCAGCGCCGTTCTCCAGACTGCCAGTAGCGCCATGCCGCGCCCAGGCAGAGCAGCCCAACGAAGCCCAGTTGCGCATAGCTGTAGCCCCAGCGCGTATTGGCGAGCAACACCGGCGAGACAATATACGCTGCCGCTGCCCAGAGCGCCGCGCCCGCGCCCACTAACCGCCAGCCGATCAACAGAAGCGCCACGCAGGTGAGGATGGCATAGAGGGCAGCCAGCGCCCGCACGGCGACGATGCCATAGCCAAAGAGATGGATGCTGAGCGCCAACAGCAGATAGAAGAGCGGCGGATGTTGGCCAAAGGCAGAGGTGAGCGCGAAGAGGCGCAACCTGCCATGCGCCAGATTCCAGGCGATGTCGAGATTGTAGCCTTCCTGTGGGTCCCAGCCAGGCGTGGCGCTCAGCCGGTAGAGATGAAAAAAGACGCAGAGCGCCAGCAGCGCGATGACCACCGCCAGCAGCGCCAGCCGCCGCGGACGCGCCTGCGCCTGTATCGCCTGCATCGTCTGCGCAACTTTCACCATCTGCGTACTTTGCACAGCGCCGCTCACCGGGCGCCTGCCGCTCTCTGCACCGCTGCCACGACAACCCGCCACTCGTCTGCGCGCGGATCAACGATCTCGAAGTGACCCACACCCTCGAGCGTCACCAGATCAACGTCATCGCCTTTCGCCTGGGCTGCGGCGGCGTAATCGGCGCTGATGGCATAGGGAACGTTGCTATCGGCGGTGCCATGAATCAGGATTTGTGGCAGGCCGAGCGGCAGCAGATCGCTGGGCGAGGCGGCGGCGTAGCGGTCGGGGTAATCTTCCGGCGTCCCGCCCATCAGTTGCCGAACGACGCCATCGCTGAGGCGCAACTCCCAGGCGCGACGCAGATCGAGGACGCCGGCCAGCGAGACGGCGGCATGTATCGGCAGCGGTGTCGCCGTGTAGAGAGGCAGGTTGGCGGCAATACGCTGGCGCGCCGCCAGCCAGCAGGCGAAATGCCCGCCGGCTGAATGGCCGAGCGTGACGACGCGCGCCAGGTCGAGGGGATAGGTTTCAGCCAGCGCGCGCAGATGGTCAGCCGCCGCCGCAATATCTATGAAGGTTCCCGGCCAGCCGCCGCCAGGATTGCCCAGCCTGCGATACTCGATGTTCCAGGTGGCGAAGCCCAGCGCGGTGAGCGCAGCGCAGGCGTGGCCGAAGTACGCCAACCCATAGCGCGCGCGATAATAGCCGCCGTGAATGCCAATGACCACAGGATGTGGTCCTGCACTCACTGGCAGGCGCAGGTCGCCAAAGTGATAGGGGTCGCTGCCATAGGCCAGCCGCTCGCCATCTCGTGGCGCTGGAATCTCCAGGATATCTTCGCTTGCGCTCATGCCTGCCTCTTTGCCGTCTGCAATACCGCAATTCGACGATTGTACTGGATTTCAGTATAGCGTACACGCCAAACATCCGGGCGGCATAGTTAACAAACGTTCAGGGGAGCGTCAGCACGCCGACATAGTTGGGGTTAACGGTGGCGGTGAACCAGAGCTTGCCAGTGTCATCGAAGGCCAGCCCAAACGGCACGCTATTAGGAACCGACAGTTGATAGAAAGTGAACGCATGTGTTGCTGGCGTATAACGCGCCAGCGCATTCGCACCAGCGGCGGTAAACCAGACATCGCCGTTGCTCGCTACCCGGATTCCATAGAGGCCGTCGGAAGGACCAGCCGCCGTTGGCACTGGAATCTCAGTCACAGTGTTGGTGGTAGTGTCAATGCGGCCAAGATTGCCACCCTGCAACTCACTGAACCAGACGACCCCCTGCTGGCCCAGATTCATCGCGTAGACTTCCGACTGGTTACTCGTGAGCTGGTAGAGTTGCGTAGCGCCGGTGGTGGGGTCCAGCCGGCCAACCGCGCCGCCGGAGAGATAGCCGTACCACACCTGGCCGGAAGACGTTACCGCCAGGCAGAATGGCAATGGTTGCGAGCCAGCGGGCGCGGGCACTGGCCAGGTAGTGATGGCGCCGGTCTGCGGATTCAGCTTACCGATTTTGCCGGCGTTGACTTCGGTGAACCAGAGGTTTCCGGCGGCGTCGAACTTGAGGTCTTGCGGCGCGGCGGTATGCCCGTTGACTTCTGCAAGCGGATAGGTGATGAATTGCTGGGTAGTGGGATCGAAGCGCCCGATATAATTTGCCGCCTGTTCGGCAAACCAGATGTTGCCCTGCTGGTCTACCGCCGTCGCCATGATGTTGTTCTGGCCATGCGGCGGCGTCCAGGAGGAAACTGCGCCGGTTCTGGGGTCCAGCCGCGCCAGCGCGTTGGCGAACATCTCACCAAACCAGATGTTGCCCTGCTGGTCCACCGAGGGCTGCATCACGCCGGGGTTCTGCGTGGCAAGCGGAAAGTTTTGTGTATTGGCAGCGATGACTTTCACCGCAGCGTTAGAGGGCGCGGTCGTGCGCGTGGCGGTCGCGCTGGTCGTCGCGGCGGTTGCGGTGGGTGAGACGTTCGCCTGCCCATTTGAGCCGCCGGCATTGGAGAAGACGAAGACGGTGAGCGTAATGAGCGCCAGCACGCCAACCAGAAAACCAACATCACGCCGCCAGCGCCAGCGCGGAGCATGCGCAGATGCGCGGGCTGTCTCTGGCGTTTTCGTTGTGTAGATCGGTTGTGGTGCTTCTGGCGCCTGCCGCAATGAATCGTCCTTTGCCGTATCTCTGTTGGTCTCTGCTAGCTACGTTGGCAGACAGGAATGTCTGCCCTACCAAATCGTCGTCTCAACGAGAAGTACGCTTGTAGGTATCAGCGTATGACCACGCCGTAGGGCTATAGGGAAATTATGGGGCAGAGCGAAAACGAGCGTCAAGGAACTGGGTGCAACTGCTGACTGCGCAGATCGCCGTGGCCGGTGAATGGTGAGGCAACCATCACCTGTTGAGCAACGTATCATAAGGAGCATCTGAGTACACCCTCATGAACATGCGCCTGATCCTGAACATGAACATGCAACACGCAAAAGGTCAACCACATGGAACTACCAGTTGAGGCAGCCATCGAAGCTGTGACGGTGTATAGCGAACGTGCTCTGATTGTGCGGCGCGGCAGTGTGACGATAGAATCGCCGGGCGAACACACGCTCAAAATCGGCGGATTGCCGCAGACGATTCAACCCAATTCGCTGCGTGCGAATGGGCGCGGCCCCGCTGGCACGCGTATCCTGGGCATCGAGCAGGAGACGGAGATTCATGCAGAGCCGCCAGTGGAGGAGCTACAGCGGCTGAGCCAGGAAATCACCCGGCTACGGCGTGAGATTGAACTGACCGGCGAGCAGCAGCAGATCATCGAGGAGCAGCGCGAATGGCTGCGCACGCTTGGCGAGCAATCGGCGCGGCGCATCGCCAACGGCATCGCAGGCAGCACCGCCAAGCCGGAAGACGCCAGCGCCGTATTCACCTTTGCTGGCGATGAGGCGCAGCGACTCGCCAGGGCCAAACTGGAACTGGATACGCGCCGCGAAGAGCTTCAAAAGGAACTCGAAGCGCGCGGACGCGAACACCGCGAGCTGAGCGCCAGCGCCAAACCGGACCGCCTTGCCGCCAGCGTGCGTGTGGAGATGGCGACGCCTGGGAAGCTGGATATCGAGCTATCGTATCTGATTTCCGGCGCGTCGTGGCGGCCACGCTATGATGCGCGGGTGGATGTCGCGGCTTCGCAGGTGCGACTGACCCAACAGGCGCTCGTCACCCAGCGCACCGGCGAAGACTGGCAGCAGGTGGCGCTTTCACTCTCCACCGCCAGACCAAACGCCGCCGTGACGCTGCCGGATGAGCCGGACCCCTGGTATGTGGATGTCTTTGCGCCGCCACCGCCGCAACCTATCGTGGCGCGAGCGCCTGCCCAGGCGATGAAGATGCACGCGGCAACGTTTGCCGCGCCCGCTGCCGCGCCGGAGGAACGAGAACGCGGCATAACGTTCGGCGCAACAGTCAACGGCGACCAACTGGTCGAGGCGGTCGAGGCGGAGATTGCGACGGCGCCGGTGGAACGCTCAGGCGCAGCGCAGGTGTTCCGTGTGCCGGGCGGCGTGGATGTGCCGTCAGATGGCACGCCGCATACGCTGGGGCTTGGTGAGAGCGGCTTACCGTGCCGCTTCGATTATGTGGCCGCGCCGATCATCGCGGCAGGCGCACATCTTCGCGCCACGGCCACCAACACCACTGGCGGTGTCTTGCTGCCGGGGTCGCTGCATGTCTTCCATGCCGGAGCAGATGGCGACGAATATGTCGGCGCGACGATGCTGGATTCGACGGCGGAGGGCGCGGAAATCAAGCTCTACCTGGGCGTAGACGACAACGTGACGGTCAAGCGCGAACTAATCGAACGCGACACTGACAAGGGGAGTCTGCTTCAGAGCGGCATCCGGCGCATCACCTTCGGTTATCGTGTGACGCTGGCGAACCGCACGGAGACGGCGCAGCGTGTCGTCCTCAAAGACCGGCTGCCAGTGCCACGGCATGAGCGCATCAAACTGAAGGTGTTGGATATACGTCCGCAGCCCAGCGCGCGCACCCGCCTGGAACAACTCACCTGGGAGCTGCAACTGGCGCCGGGCCAGGAGCAGCGCGTTGAGTGGCGTTTCGTCGTCGAGGCGCCTGCTGATATGGCGCTCACCGGCCTGCCGTGAATCTCACCCCTAACCCCCTCTCCCGCGAAGAGAGGGGGAATCCCGCGCTATGACGGCTGTGGTTTGCCGCTGGGCGTGCGCAGGCGCCGCGCCACATAGATGATGCCGAAGATGAGCAGTGCGCCGAGCGAGATGGCGCTGTTCCAGGAGGGCGGATCGAAGGGGTGCCGACTGCTGGCGTTGGTCTTCAACAACAATTGATTGAAGCTCCACAAGGCCAGTGAATAAATCCAGAGCGTCAGCAGGCCGATGAAGCCGATCAATCCGGCAAAGCGCAGCGTATTTTCGACGACGCGCCCGTGGAAGACGAGCAACGCCAGCGCGAATATGACGCACAACACTGCAACGAGCGCCCAGATGAGCGCCGGCCCAACGTACTGCACCTCATTGATGAGCAACGTTTTGTCGCTATGGACGTAGGATTGCCCATAGCTGGCAAACTGCGCCGCGCCGACCACACCGACGAAGATCAGTGGTGGCCAGATGACATTGCGCAGCGACATCAGCACCCCCTGTGACGCTGCCTCCGCCGGATTGACGGATGCGCCGCTGCTGCCGGACCAGCGTTTGAGCGCGCTGAGAACCGTGTCGAGAATTGTCAACGACACCTGCTCGGAGACGGCCTGCGTGCTGGATTCGTTCTTACTGGCGGGGGAAACCGCCGGGCGCTCGCCAGTCGTCTGCACACCAGTGAGCGCGTTGAGACCGCTGATCGCTGCCGTCAACGCCAGGATCAACAGGCCTGTGGGCAAGATCGTTAGCGTCAGAATCAGGTCCATAAACGTCAACGTCGGTGGATTGGAGATGCCGCCGCCGGGAGGCGTGCAGACGCCGATGGGCCACGACACTGTGCAGCCGGTGATATGCGCGTTGACATGCAAAAGCTGCCAGAAAAAACCAACAACCCCTGGACCCATCAACACCGCTAGCACAGCAGAGAGCAACGCGCCAGCCAGGATATCGCCAGCGACCAGTTGTTGCATCGTCGGCAGCGACCCCGTATCCACCGGCTCACCCAGGCCAATATCCACCCGTTCGTTCGGTGGCAGGCCACGCGCGCGTCGGCCCCAACGCACGGCGCAGTTCAGCGCATAGATGGTCAGCGCGCCGAAGTTGATGAGTGTGTACAGCCAATTGCTGGCGAAAAAATTCACTATCGTGATGCGCAAATTGAAGAGTTGCTGGAGCAGATAATCCAGCAAGTTCTGGAAGGGAATCTGATAGAAGAACGTGATGAGGACGATAATCATCGAGATGATCGTCACGATGAGTGCTGCGATGCGCTGGAGGCGCAGGCGTGGATGGCGCAGAACGGAGACTTCCAGCGTGATGATGAGCGCACAGACCCAAAGATAGAGCAGCCAGGGTTGATGAAAGATGGTGTCGGCGGCGGACCTGCGGCCAGGATAGCCCAGGAAGCCGGTGAGCGCCAGCACGATGACGCCACTGACACCGAGCGCGACGATAAAGAAGACTGGATACTGAATCAGGAATGTACGCCGTTCTTCGTCGTACACATCGGTGATCGCGTGGCGTGGTTTCCCCGCGTTCGCTATGGATTCAGCCTGTGTGGCCATTGGTTCGTCCTTCCTGGTAGCTGTAGATTGTTGACGTGAGCAATCCAAGTACCTCCGGCATTGCTTTCGAGCAATTCTGATGCCGCAGGCCAGGTTGGAGCATCTACACTATAGCACAGGCTGAACGCTGGCGCTGTTGGTATTGGTAGGGCAGACATTCCTGTCTGCCGGAGCCGCCTGAACGCAGACAAGAATGTTGCCCTACCAGAGAGTCATATCCCAACCATCAAAAGGGAATATCATCGTCAGAAGCGGTCGCCCAAACTGTACGCTCAGACTCCCCCGATTGCCAGTGTGGATCAAAGGCGCCCTTCGCGCCCAGCGCCGTCATGTCGCTCGCGGCCTCGCTAAAGACCAGCGCCGGCACTTTGCCAAGCGGCAGCGCGCAGGCTTCGACCTGCGCCTTATCGGGCGCAGTAGAGCTAGCTCCGGCAGCGGCCATGCTCTGCGCGACCGTTCCGGCGGGCACAAAGCAGAGATGAATGAGCGGAACAGTGGCGAAACGGTTGGCCCCCTGCCAGACGGTCCCAATAGAAAGCACAGCCTCGATTTCCGCTGATGGAAACGACTTATAGAGTAGATCGTAGCTGTAGAGATCAGGGTCCGGCGGTTGCCAGCCAGTGCGCTCTGCAATGCTCAGCAGATCGCTGACGAGAATAACATGCCCTTGCTCGCGCGTCCAATAGTGGTCGTCGCGCCGCGCCTCTGCGAGCGCCATTACCGGGCGGTCGAGTTGTGGGATACGCGGTGCGATGTCATCGTCACTGAGGCGTTCTAGCCAGCGGTCACGCAGGCCACTGTCCATCGCCAGCGGATGCGCCAGATGCACGATGCCATCATCCGGCAACTTCACCGGCGCATCTTCGATATCGAGCAGCGTGCCATCGTTGGTGAGACGGAAGAAGGCTTGCTTACCTTCAACAGAGCCAGTCGCTTCCCAGACGTAGGCGGTCGCCAGCGAACGCAACACCGGGTGGTCGAGGAACAACTGGCACCAGCGCGCAAGGGGCCAAGAGCGGCGGCGCGAACACGCCTGATCGAGCCGCGCGCTCTGGATCGTCGCAAGCTGTTGTAGCTGCTTCTTGAGGTGTTGCCAGCGTTGTTTTGCCGCCACAATCGCCGCTTTGTCGTCGCCTGCTTTGGCGCGCGGCAACGCCAGC